>CP187541.2:0-3896 GCA_049852185.2 Methanocaldococcus abyssi | reverse complement strand
TCTCATTTAGTTCCTTCGATTGGTTGAATAATGCAACCACAATATCAAACCTTGATAATATTGACTCTGGAATATCTATTTGCTCTGTTATCGTTTTATCCAAATCAAATTTTTCCTTCTTTGGATTGCACGCCCACAAATAAGCACAATTTGTTTTTAATTTTATATCTCTTCCTCTTTTCTTGACCGTTGTAAATCCATCCTCCATAGATGTGTTAAAATATTTGTAAGTGTCCTTATTTCCTTTCTCATCTAAGCATAACACTGCTCCATTAGCCTTTGGCATTGCTCCTCTTTTGAAGGTATACACTTCCCCCAAGTATCCTTTTACTGCCTCCATTGCTCCAACTAAACCCGCTTGTGTCGCATTAGTTAAATCAACATATTGGTTATTTGGGAAGAGATTATAAACTCTCTTCAGAATTCTTGATTTTCCTGTTGAAGGGTCCCCGACAAGTAATATATGTAGATTCCAATTAAAGCCATCTCTCGGCTCTGATTCCACATTACATAACTGCAACAATATAGCAACTTTCAACAGCTTATTACCTATAATGTTAGGGAGCAAATCATCTGCTATCTTAAATAAATCTCCGCCTCTGCTCTCATAGTACTCTTTGGCTATTTTAATATCTTCCTCACTAAGACCATAAGAAAACTCTTCTATCTCCTCAATTCGCAAAATTCTTATTACATAAGGAGATATAGGTCTATCACTTTTATCGATGTCCAAAATTCCAACAATTCTTACCTTGGCCCCTATATCAAACAATCCTTCAGCTCCTATCCACACTCCCTTTATTGGCTTAGGCTCTTCTTTAGGGTTTAATTCATCGATTGGCTGTTGTAGTAGGAACTCTTGAACAGTATGAATGTATTTTCTAATTAATTTTAGCTCTTTTACTCCATCTTCTGTCTTAATCTTTATTGTTTCTGGAATTTTCTTGGTGTTCAAGTCAAAATATTCTATATGTGGCTCGTCATCATCTAAATATTCTGAATACTCTCCACAAATTACTATGTTCTTTATTGGTGTTGCCTCTAATATCTCCGCCTCTACAACCACAAGTTTTCCAACCTTTGAAGGGTCTGGATATTGGATACATTCAGTCGCAGATATTGGAATATTCGTAAAGTGACACTTTATTAACGGAAACAATAAAGTATCATCTTCACAATCAACAATTTCTTTTAAATTTTCTTTTCTCCAATTCTTAAAATACTCTTTTTGTAGCCTATTAATCAATACTTTTGTTTCATTTAATATCATTGAGGACAAATAATATTGTTCCAGTGTTTTATCTCCAAATTCAAACTTAAAAACCCCATTCTCATCAACATTTAAACTGTAATACTTTTGGTCAAGGTCCCATATCTCATTATATGAAGCATTCTCTAACTCCCTTTCATAATGCAACTTGTTTATCAATCCTGCTCTCTCTAAATCTGATAAAAATTTCTCAACATTCAACTTATATAACCCATCTAAATCCTCATATATCCATCCTATTTTGTTGAGGTATGCTAAATCTGCTTTGTAGGAACCCAATGAAGCGTTTAGATTCTTTATATTCTCAGCAATATATCGAGTATCAACGCATTTATCTGTTAATAACCATTTCATTATGTCATAAAAGGAAGATTTGCCGAAAGTCTTACTAATTTTCTTTTCTTTTCTAATTTCATTTGCTAATTTTCTAATATCTTCTTTTAAGATATCGAACTTATTGAGTATAACACATAACACATCATCCATATTTGTCATATTTATCATAGTATTGTTGGCAATGCCAACTTTTGCCAATTCGTTGTTGGCAATGCCAACTTTTGCCAATTCGTTGTTGGCAACTATTGGCATCTTATTTTCAAAGTTGGCAAAAGTTGGCACGTCTTTTTCAAAGTTGGCAAACGATTTATACTCAGTTTCAAAGTTGGCAACTGTTGGCTCCTGTTGGCAACACTCATTTCCAGAAGTGGAATTTTGGGATAGGGTCTCTAACTTTCTAAGTATGCTATCAATATCAATTGATTTAATTACATCACTATTTGTAAAATCAATGTCTGGAAACAACCTGAATAAGACTGTTAAAATTTCCATACCTTTTTCAGTGAGGTGTCCTTTTTCATCTATTAAACCTCTGTTATATGCAAATTTTTCAGCTTTCTCTAAGTCAATGGAATTGTTAAATTTAGCTTTTAGGAATTCCAAAAGAGCTTTAATGTTTGCTTTCAATATTGGATTTATTTCTACATTTGAGTATTTGGAACTGATATTTAGTGAAGTATTTATATTATTTGGACTAATATTATTCATTGCCTTACACCTCCAATACTTTGTTTTTAGTTAGAGGTAGGGGGCTGGCCTCTTAGAGGCACCCCCTACCTTTCCCAACTTAATGCTATTGACAGTTACATACATTTATAGGTTTTTATTAACCCAAAAGGTTTATAATATAAGTAAGATATTGCTCTAATTGTAAAAAGTATTTTAATAGACAGTTAGTTGGTTGTTTTAATATCTTTAAAAGAGGGATTAAATTAATTAAGAAATTGAAAGGCAGAGCTGGAAAAATTATAATAATCAATTTAAAGTAGTTTACTTTAAGATTTACATCAAAAAAAACAACTAGAACCGTTTTAGCTTTTTTAAAACAAAATTTCTTTGGAAACTTAAGTTTCTAAAATTGTGTGATATCATAATTATACTATCAATATCAATTGATTTAATTACATCACTATCTACAACTGATATTAAGCGATTTTTTAACAAGTTTTGAGAGAAAATTTGCTTAAGCAAGAAAAGAAACTTATATCCAGTTTGATTACCATACAAGTATTATTTTTGTGCATTGCTGTTATTTTTAAGAATTTCCTTTATTTCATATAGCGTGTCTTTTATCTCAATTAAAATCTTTTTATGTTCCTCTAACTCCCCAAATATAAACTTAATATACTTCACTCCTTCATCCAACTTTTTATTTAGCTCTATTAAATCATCTGCTGATATTCTATTAATCCCCTCTGGAAATTCAATGTATGTATTTAGTTCTCTCTCTTCAATCCTCTCTATTTTTATAAGGTTATCTACATCTTCAAGTTCCTTAATAAATTCCTTGAATAGTTTTTTCTTCCTTTCTGAATCAAAGTTTGCTAATATCCTAACTGTCCCATCCTTATAGTTATATATTATTCCACTAATACCTAAACCTCTGCCTATATTTTCTATCCTATCCCTAAACCCAACATGTTGGACCCTCCCATAAATGATTATCTCATAAGTCGTTGCCATAGTTTCACCTTGATTAATATTTTTGTAATAAGCCAATATTATAATACTCCCCATATGCCAGCTCTTGGCTCATGAATTTCGCCAATCTTTTCAAGTTTCTTTAATAATCTTTCCACTTCATTCTCATCAATTCCTAACATCTCTTTAGCTTTCTCTTCAATCTCTGTTTGTGGAACTAAGTTGTCAGCCCTATCTTTAGCAATCTCTTTTATTATCTCAACTATTTTATCCATTTTTTCTCTTTCTGATTTCGTAGCTTTTCCTAATTTTCCAAAGTCATATACTCCACTTTCCGGGTCGTATAAGACAGTGTCTAAATACATTTGGTATATTTTCTTTGCAAGTTCAAAATCTTCTTTCATAACTTCATTTCTTAAGTGTGCTTTTGCAATAGCCCTAACTAGCTTTAACAATGATTTTACGACTCTCGCATCCATTAAGTAACTCTTCCCTTGTAATTGATGATAGTATTTGGCAATTTCTTTCCTAATTTCTTTAGGTATCTTCGGATTAAAGGTTCTCGCATACAAAATATATCTTCTTAAAACATCATCATCTACCTTATCTTTTTCGCCCTCTCCTAAAATTGCATCTATAATATCCTCAA
>CP187540.1:0-1545598 GCA_049852185.2 Methanocaldococcus abyssi | reverse complement strand
TAACTCTTCCATTGGTAGATGAGATTATTAAGCCAATAGCAACAGATGAAAATAAGTTGAGAGATATTGGAGGAAGAAATTTTGTAAATTTTGATGGAACATGTGAGATGGCAAATGTAAATTCAAGGTTAAAGGGATATTATCCAATAGACAATGAAATTTTAAAAAAATTGGGAATTTTAAATAATAATCCAACAATAGTTATGAGACCTTGCCCAAACTCTTCCTATTGTAATGGGCATAAGGGTATTTTGCCAGTGATTATTAAAGAGCTTCAAAAGAGAATTGATTGTAATATAGTTGTATTTCCAAGAAATGAAAATCAAAAATATATATATAAAGAGCTTAATGTTATTGTTCCAAATGAAACAATAGATGCTCTCTCTTTATTGTATAACTCTGATTTCATGATTGGTGCTGGAGGAACAATGAATAGGGAGAGTGCTATTCTTGGAGTCCCTACAATATCCTGTTATCCTCAAGAGTTGCTTGGAGTTGATAAATATCTAATTGAAAAAAATAGAATGATTCATACAAATGATGTTAAGGAAATTATAAATTATGTTGAAGATAACTTAGGAAAAAAACTTGAAGTTATTGAGTTAGAAGACCCAACTGATTTGATGTTTGAAAAAGTTTACAGTTATTTAAAGAGATAATATTAAATTATTTCTTTGGAAATCTCCTATACAAACACTTTGGATAATTTGTACATCCTAAGAATTCTCCTTTTCTTGTTCTAACTACTCTCAACTTAGCTCCACACCATGGACAAGTGTTATCATCTATCTTTGACATTATATCCAATATAGCTGGGTTTTTATTACAAAGTCTCTCTTTGTTGTAAATTATTTTATTGTTTATAGTATCTACATACACAATAAAGTTTTTAAATAGATGAGAGTTTTCTAAATCGATTATAACTTTCCCATTATTGATTTTTATTCCTGGAGTTATTTGCATATTTGTTTTTATTGGAAGCAAATAGTAACCTTGCCCAGAATATTTTAAAATTCCCATATTGTATTTTATTCTTCCAATTAACCAATTGTAATCTCTATTGGCTATAAATCTTATAGTTTCTTCAATAGTGTCGAACATATTCTTTTCTTTTATATTATTAATAACTTCTCTAATGAATTTATCTTCTTCATAACCTTTTGTTAGCATATCAATAGCTTTTTCAATGAACTCCTTTTTATTAAATTCTATAACTAATAAGAGCCCATTAAATGCATTTGCAACGACATATTTTTCTTTTTCAATAATATCTCTTCTATCAAAAATATAGTAGATTCTTGAAAAAACTTGTTTTTGCCCTTTTGGTGTAACTATTTTTTTAATTTCAAACTCTTTTTTATATGTGTTTGTTATTCCATAATAAAATACAGGCATTTTAGCATTTTCAAGTCCTATTATTGAAATAAATCCTTCTGGGACTTTCCAATTTTGTTCATAAGTTTCAGAGTTTAATTTAGTAGCATTAAAGTGTAAATCTTTTGATAAAATTTTAAATAACTCATTTAAAGTTTCTTCCATACTATCCCTCCGAAATTTAAATTTTTAAAACCATATGTGCTAAATTATTAATTATATATTTGGTTTTGGTAATGGTTCGTTTTTTGTCTCAACAACCATTAACAAAGGCTTATCCTTTTTTAGATAATCTTTAATTGTTGAGCTAATTTCATCAGCTTTTTCAATGTAACAATTATCAATTCCAAAGGCATCAGCTATTTTGTTAAAGTTAGGATTCTTTATTTTACAAAACTCAGCCAAGCTGTTATTTTTAAACACAGCCATTAAGATTTTTAAATTATATTCAGAAACTACTTGAAGCTCCTCTATATTCATCAAAAATCCTCCATCCCCACTAATTAACACAACTTCTCTATCAATGTTAAAATCAATAGTTCCAAATTTAACTCCAATAGTTGCAGGCAAGCCAAAACCCATAGCTCCAAATGAGTGAGAGGAAATAATATTTCTTGGAATAACACAGGTTTTTAATAAACATGTAAATACCGTATGTTTGCCAGCATCTGTTACTATTATAGAATCTTCTGGAATATTTTTAATAATTTCATTAATTTTACTTGAATAATCTCCACAGGGAGAAAATTTGTTGCTATTTTTATTTATAAAATTGTTATTTTCTACATTCAAATTATCAAAAAATTCTTTTAACTCTTTGATATTTTTTGGTTTCAGATTTATAGTTAAGGTTTTACTTAAAAGTTTTTTCCTAACACTCTCTACATAGGTATTGTAAGATAATGAAGAACCAATATTTATTATCTTATCTGCCCCTAATAAAGATTTTAAATCTCCTCTCCTACCAACTAAACCAATGCAATTATTGTATGTTTCGTCAATTACACCTCTTGCAGGAAATGTTGTGGCTATAGGACAATTTATTTTCTGCAGTATTTTTGATATTTTTAACATTTCTTTATAACTTAAAGTTCCAAATATCCCTTGTCCAATTAAAAATAGTGGTTTTTTAGCATTAATCTCATTTATATTATTTAAGGTATCTTCATTATCGTCCTTATTTATATCTATATATGCATTTGTATTTATATCTTTTGTTTCTTCTTTATATAAGTCAACTGGGATATTTAGCTGAACAGGTTTTTTATTAGTTAAGCAATTATTGAATGCATCAACAATATAGTTTATATCTGCATTATCAACAAAATATCCCTTGTAAAAGTTTAAAAAATCCATATTTATTTCTTGGAAGTAATTTTTTCCAATATATTTTTTTTGGCATCTTCCAGTAATTGCCAATACTGAGGAGTTATCTTTATATGCATTAGCTATTGGTGTTGTTAAATTTGTGCTTCCAGGACCAGCAGTTACTAAGCAAACTCCAATATAGTTGGTTATTCTTGCATAACCGTCAGCCATGAAGCCAGCTCCTCTCTCATCTCTAACCATAATATTTTTTATATTACTTCCATTTATTTCATTATACAACGGCAATATTTGCTCTCCTGGATAGGAAAATATGGTTTTTACGTTTTTCTCTAAAAAATCAGTAATTACTTCTAAGAATTTAATAATACCACCTCAATATGGTGATAGTGTGGATAAAAGAATTTTAGTTAGATTAGCTGTTTATCCTATCGCTTATATTATGTGGGGAGGATTAATGTGGTATTCCCAAATTATAGAACCAATTGATGTAACCAATTTGTTATTAAAACTCCCATTATGCAATAAAGAATTTTACATAGTTTTACAGTCATTACCACCAATTATTATTGAGTTTTTTAAAATTATTTATTTATATGGATTCTCTTTTATGATTGTTGGAGGAATTGCTTATTATTTGTTTATAAAGAAAAATTTTTTAAAGAGTGATATTATTTTAGTTGATTTAGCTTTAGGATGGCTATTTGCAGGATTAATTTATACAATTATTGTTGTTCAATCTCCTTTTCAGGTTGGTGTTGCTAAGGATTTAATAGATAATCATTTTTTTTGGATATTTACTAAGCCCACTTATGAAATTCCTTCACTACATACAGCATATTCTTTTTTATTGGCACTACATTTTAAAGATGAAAAATTTTTAAATTATATTTACTTTGCATTAGCAGTTTTAATTCCAATTTCAACATTAATTATGGGAATGCACTGGATTGTTGATATTATTACAGGAATTTTATATGGCTATGCTATATATAAATTCCCTAAAACTATTCATTTAGAGATTAGTAGAGCATTAGATTTTTTAGCTGGAGATATAAAGCCATGTATATTATGTGGGAAGTGTGATAAACATGAAAAATAATAAGAAAGACAAAATAAAGTTTGATGTTTATTTAGGAGGAATAGCTTATCACTGCATAAAATGTGGGTTTTGTTGTGATGCACCAACAGTTACAAAAAAGGATTTAGCAAAAATAGCTGGATATTTAAAAATTCCTCTTTCTGAAGTTTTTAAAAAATATGTTGGATTTTTTAATGGATATATTGGAGAACTTAAAGAGGTTGGAGGAAAATGTATATTTTTAGACAAAAAAACCAAAAAATGTAAAATTTATGAAGCCAGACCTTTAATTTGTAGGCTTAGGCCATATTCTGTTCAACTAAAAAATGGGAAATTAACATTAACCTATGATATATGGTTTTTAAGAAATTGTAGGGGACTTTATTTGGGAGAGGATAGAGTTGATGATGAATATTTTAAATACGCTGAGCTTGTTTTGAAGTATTTAGGATTTGAGGAGAGTGTTGATGAAGAAGAGTTTAAAAAAGCTAAAGAGAGGTTATTGGAAATATCTTTAAAATATAGGATAAAATAGTTTTCATTTATTAGTTTGTTTCCATCCTTATTTTAATGGACTAACGATTCAAACAAATTTTTATATCAGAAAAGCAATTTTATTAATCGTGTTTCCATCCTTGTTTTAATGGACTAACGATTCAAACGATACTTCAATTAATGACATCAAAGTAGATTACGAAGTGTATTTAAAGTTTCCATCCTTGTTTTAATGGACTAACGATTCAAACTTTTCATTATGTAATTAATCAACCACAATTGGACATAGTTTCCATCCTTGTTTTAATGGACTAACGATTCAAACCCTACCAACTATCACCTATTTAATACACAAACTCCTATATAAATCTTTCTTTTTAACATCGATTTTTCTGACTGCCCAATTATTGAAACCTTTATAAGAGTAAGAAAGATTGTGCAAACTCTTTATAAATAAAATGCACAACCATAAATAAAAATCTCAATAATAAAACCTTGTTTCATATAAAATATGTTTTATCTAACTCTAAAACATACAAAATAAAAGTAAATAAATGATATTTAATTAAAACAAAAATTTTCCTTAGAAAAAATTAGTAATACTTTTTATCAATTTTCTAGTATCAAAATTAAGGCAGGGGTATATAAAAGCAAGAAAGTAAAATTAAAAAATCTAATAATTAAAAAATATAATTTTCCATTAGTTGTGTAAAAATATAAAAATATTTACACATCCATAAGTATTTATACCCCTTTTGACAACATTGATATTGAGCGAAATGCGATGAATACTACTTTGAAATTTGGTGAATTGAATGTTTAATAATAATAAAGGATTTAATAATAAAGGAAGAAGAAATGTAAGAAATAATGAAATTAGAAAAAATGTTCCAGTTAAAGAAGGCGAAACCTACAGTGTTACAATTGAAGATATGGGTAGAGGCGGAGACGGAATAGCAAGAGTTGAAGGATTTGTTGTCTTTGTCCCTGAAACTCAAAAAGGAGATAAAGTTAATATAAGAATAACAGCGGTAAAAAGCAAGTTTGCATTTGCAGAGAAAATTTAAAACACAAATATTAAGGTTTAGCTAAACCTTTTAATACTCTTTTTACTCCTTTTAGAAAAATTTAAAGAATTTATATAAATTTGTAAAACTTTCCTGTATAACCTAAACTTTTTAAGAACTTAATATCTTCACTATCTAAATTATATTTTTTTGTTGGAGGAACTTCTTTTCCATCTCTTGCATATATAATTCCACCTTTCTTTTTGGCACCTAAATACTTTCCAGCATATCCATCAACAACTATTACTCCCTCTTTCATTTCAAAACCTGTAAAATCATTAGTATCTCCATTAATTATAACAGTTCCACCATTTAAAACAGCCCCAGTATTTTTTCCAGCATTTCCATTTACAATAACTTTACCATTTTTCATTAAAATTCCTGTGGATAAATCAACATCTCCATTAACTACTATTGTTTTATCTTCATTCAATCTTGCTCCAACAGTATCTCTTTTTATTTTATCATTAATTTCTAAAATTCCCTTATTTTTATCAAATTTATTTGGCTTTAAGAGTTTTTCATCTCTATATCTATATTCAACAAACTCCGTTATAGATATAAATTTTCTATAGCCTTTTATATCACTCTCAACTTCAATAATATTCCCCATAGGTTCTTTTATATTATTTTTTTCATTGATATAGACAGTTCCAGATAACATACTTATTCCAAATCTCGTATCAACGTCTCCATCTACAATAACCGTCCCTACATTTATCCTTCCTCCACTTCCACCAAAATATTTTAAATCAACACCCATGGAAGAGCAAAATCTCTTCCCTACATCTCCTTTTATATATACTATTCCTTTATTTTTTAAATGCTCTACAAGGGTTTTGAAAGAGATATTATCTTTTATTTTGGTTTCTGGATTAAATTTACTTTGCCATATAAAGTTGTAAGTGAAGTCACATAAACAATCAACTTTGCTATTTAACTCTAATGTTAAAACTTTGTCTTTATTTTCATCTAAAAATTCATCCAATCTCTTTTTAGATTTTTTAAAGATATTGAATAGCATAAAAGTCCACCTAAAAAATTATTTTACTATATTTTACTATAAAAATTTTTATTCCATGCTATTTAAGAATTCTACATTTATAAATTCATATTAACTAATGTAATGTTCAATAAATAAAAAAAAGATAAATAGATTTATTCTTCTTTTAACAATCCAGCAGTATCTAAAGCTAATTTAACCTCTTCTGTTGAAGCTCCTGGCTTAATATCAACTTTTTTCTCTGTAGGTTCTAAGTGTTTTATATTGCATCTTCTCCTCTTAACTAATCCATCAACTATAACAAAGTTTTTGTCTAAGATATCTACAATAACACAAACTTTTCCTGCTTCTCTTCCTGCTGTTTTTATACAGACTCTTCCTACCTCAATAGCTGGCATTTACCTCACCTCATTTTTGTTGTTGTGACTCTCGCGAATCACAACTCATCCTCCAATGAGGGAGGTTTAATATTGCTCCTCTTTAAATTTGTTTTTTAGCTAAATTATCGATGGCTGAGGAGACAATATTAAACACTCCCTCTACATCCCATTTTGAAGTATCAATAACTAAATCATAAATGGATAAGTCATCTAAATCTATATTATAAATTTCTTTATATCTTTTTTTCTCACTTTTTTCTCTCTCAATCATCTTTTTTAAAGCAATGTCTTTATCTACACTTTCTCTCATGCTAATTCTTTCAGCTCTAACTTCAAGGGGGGCTTTAAACCAGATTGTCAAATCTGGCCTAATTCCATTTTTTAAAAGCATCCATGCTGCCAATCTACCTTCTAATACAACATTTCCCTGCTTTGCTATTTCTACTTGCCTCCTATCAATCTCTTCATCAACTTCTTTATGCTGTTCTGCATACTTACTAAATTCTTGCAAGTCCATGCCCATTTCTTTTGCCATTTCCCTAAAAATAAATCCTGCACATACATGTTTAAGGTTGTATTTCTCTGCTATCATCTTTGCAATTGTTGTAGTCCCTGTCCCTGGTAGCCCCCCAATAGTGATTATCATTTATTCACCCATTCAAAATGGATTAACCATTATACAATCTTTTATTATATAAATTTTACTTTATGTTTCTTGCTTTCTGAATCATTAATCTCTTTAAGCATCTTGGGCATAAGTAGCCTCCATAAGGTCTCTCAGGTCTTCTCTGTGATTTTGGTAATTTTCTTATCTCAACTGGTCTTCCTCTTGGAACTCCGTGTAATTCAGCTCCACATACTGCACATTTTGCTTTGTTTGGTTTTCTTCTCTTATAATGGATAACTATTCTTCCTCCTGGGGTTCTTCTATAAATTCTTCTATATGACCTTGACCTGTATCTTGGTGCTGGCATGTTTAGCTCACCTTTTAATAATATTGAATTTTGATAGTATTAGAATTGACTGTTTTATCATTACAAAAAATCGCAGTATATTTTTAAAACTATAATAAATTTTTTAGTTTATTCTCTATAGAAACTACAATTTATCATCAAAAATTTAATATCATTATACCATAAGAATTAGTATTTAAAACTTTTGGTTAGGTGGGAATGTATGCTAAGAACAAATTTATGTGGAATAGAGTTTAAAAATCCTGTTTTTTTAGCAAGCGGGATAATGGGAGAGACTGGAAGTGCATTAAAAAGAATTGCTAAAGGTGGGGCAGGAGCTGTAACAACAAAATCTATTGGTTTAAATTCAAATCCAGGACATAGAAATCCAACTATTGTAGAGGTTTATGGTGGCTTTTTAAATGCCATGGGACTGCCAAATCCAGGAGTTGATGAGTATTTGGAGGAAATAGAGAGAGTTAGAGATGAATTAAATAGAATGGATGTCAGAATTATTGGCTCAGTTTATGGAAAGGATGAAGAAGAGTTTGCTGAAGTAGCTAAAAAGATGGAAAAATATGTTGATATTATTGAGCTAAATATTTCCTGCCCTCATGCTAAGGGTTATGGGGCTACAATAGGACAGAATCCAGATTTATCTTATAGTATTTGTAAAGCTGTTAAAAAAGCTGTCAAAATCCCAGTTTTTGCTAAATTAACACCAAATGTTACAGATATTGTTGAAATAGCTCAGGCAGTTGTGGATGCGGGAGTTGATGGACTTGTGGCTATAAACACAGTTAGAGGAATGGTAATAGATATTAGAGCAAAAAAACCAATTTTAGGAAATAAGTTTGGTGGTTTAAGTGGAAGAGCAATAAAACCAATAGGCATAAAAGTTGTTTGGGATTTGTATGAAAATTTTGATGTTCCTATAATAGGTGTTGGAGGAATAATGAGCGGAGAGGATGCTATTGAATATATGATGGCTGGAGCTTCAGCTGTTCAAATAGGAAGTGGAGTTTACTATAGAGGATATGATATATTCAAAAAAGTTTGTGATGAGATAATTAGCTTTTTAAAAGAGGAAAATTTAACATTGAAGGATATTATTGGAATTGCTCATGAATGATAAAATTATAATATTATAATATTTATAATTATGATAAATTTTATTTTTATTCTTCTTTTTCTTCAAATTCCTCTATACACTCATCACATAAATATCTTCCATGATATAACCTAACTCTTCCCTGATATCCACAATTTTCACATATTCCATTAATGTATTCTTCTGTAAACTCATCAGTATCTAATGAAATTGTGTCATTTTCTTCTGGTATTATTGATGCATATTCTTCAGCTATTGCTAATAACTCTGGTGAAACTTTAACTATGTCACTTTGAGTAATTATCCCTACCAATTCTCCATCTTTTACAACTGGCAATCTTTTAATTCCATGAGTTGCCATTATTTTAGCCGCTTCAGTGATTGAAACATTTTGAGGAATTGTAATTATTTTTTTGCTCATCACTTCTTCTACTAAAACATCTTTTGGCTTTAAATTTTTTGAAACTACTCTTTTTACGATATCTCTTTCTGTTAATATGCCAATTGGCTTATTATTCTCTACAATAACAACTGCTCCAATATTTTTTTCAGACATTATATTTGCTACATCATAGATTGTCATGTCTTTTGTAGCAGTAATTACAGGAAAACTCATAACCTCTGAAACAGGAATGTTATAAGTAATTTCCATAATCTCCACCCACAAGTCTATCTAACAAATAACTCAACAGTATTATAATTTATATACTTTTTTATATTATCTTATCTATTAGATAATCTAAAATTTCTTCATGAGTGTCATTTATTGACTTATTTGTAGTATCGATAACTATAAAGTTGTTTTCTTCAGCCAACTCTAAATACTTTTTCTGCACATTTTCTAAAAACTCTTTTTTTTCAAATATATCTTTTGTTTTAACCCTCTTTAATGCAATTTCAATATCCACAACTAACAAAAAAACAATATCTGGCTTTAAAGCATATCTATTTATTGATTTTATAAAGTTCTCATCAACTCCTGCAACACTTTGATATGCGATTGAAGAATACAAATACCTATCACAAACTACATCTCTTCTTTTTAGCTCTTCTTTTATTAATTTGGTGTGCTCTACTCTATCAGCCGCAAACAATAAAGCTAAGCTCTTATTATCAACCTTTATTTTTCCAGATAAAATTTCTCTTATAAATCTACCTACCTCACTGTTTGATGGCTCATATGTCCAAAATGCATTTAACTTTCCAGCTAAAATTTTTGATTGTGTTGTTTTTCCACTTCCATCTATACCTTCAAACACTATGAACATTTCTTTCACCAAAACATATAAATAAATCTTCTCTTAATTTATCATTATTAATCATTATAAATGTCCTTATAAATTGGTGATGTTTATGGAACTATTTATTGAGATTGTTAATGACATTCTTGTTTTTATAGCTTCATTAGGTATTTTATTAGCTTCCTATAGATTATGGATAGAAAAAGATAGAGAAAATATCATTTATGCAAGAATACATATTTTGGGTGTTATAGATTGTGCATGCTTTTTAATTTTTATAGCTTTAGGTGAGCCACTTTTGGCATTTGTTTATCTAATTTTAGCACCCTTCTTAGCTCATGCAATTGCAAATGCTGCATATAGAGATAAATATTCTGAATAAAAAATAATAAAAAATATATTATTAAAATTCTCTTTCAGTTGAAAATTCAAACTCTTCTTCTCCAAACAATTTTTTAACCATCCAGTCAGCATCAAACTCAATTAAATCTGAATATCTCTGCCCAACACCTAAATATAAAATTGGTTTTCCAATAGCATAACCTATTGATAAAGCTGCTCCTCCTTTAGCATCAGCATCTACTTTTGTTAAGACAATTCCATCAATATTTACTGCATTATTAAACTCTTCTGCTTGATATATAGCATCATTCCCAGTTAAAGCATCTCCAACGAATATAACCAAATCCGGCTTTGTAACTCTAACAACTTTTTTGATTTCCTCCATTAAGTTGGTGTTTGTTGCCTGTCTTCCTGCGGTATCTGCTAAAACTACATCAATTCCTCTTGCTTTAGCATGCTGTATAGCATCATAGATAACTGCCGCAGAATCCGCCCCTTTTTTATGCTTAATAACTTTAACTCCAACATTTTTAGCATGCTGCTCTAACTGCTCAATAGCTCCAGCTCTGAAAGTATCTCCAGCAGCTAAAACAACACTATATCCTTTTTGCTTTAATTTATATGCTAATTTAGCTATAGTGGTAGTTTTTCCAGTTCCATTAATTCCAACAAATACAATAACTGTTGGTTTTCCTTTTGCTTTATTCTTTTTGATTATCTCTTCAATATCAATCTTATCTTGGGATAAGATGTTTTTTATAGCATTCTTTACAGCATTTATTGTAATCTCTTCTACACTATCATCTGGAGAAATCTTTCTACCAACTAATTCATTTTTGATATTTTCAATTAACTTTTCTACGACTTCTAAAGCAACATCTGCCTCTAATAGTTCAATCTCTAACTCTTCTAACACATCTTCTATGTCTTCTTCTAAGATAACTACTTCTTTTTTAAGAACTTTCTTAATAGTCCTTGTTAATATAAATCTATCAAAGAAACTTATTTTTTTCTCTTCTGTTTTACTTTCGGATATAGTTTTAATCTCTTCTTTTTCTTCTTCTTTAATTTCTTTAACTCCTTCTACTTTAGAAGTTTCTGTTTTTACAACTTCAGATTCAGGTTCTTTAATTTCTGTTTCTATTTTTTCTTTTTTATCTTCTTTCTTAAATAAATTTGTTAGTGAAATTTTTGGTTTTTCTTTTTTTTCTTCTCTAACTTCTTCAGCTTCTCCTTTACTATATATTTTTTCAGTAATTTTTGATGCTGTTTTTATAAGCTTTTCTTTTAATTTCCCAAACATCAGTAATCCCTCAATCTGATTTTATGTTAATTTGTTAATTATGTTAAACCTATTTATAAACATTTAATTGGTTTATATAAATTTATAGATTAACAAAAAGTTTATATAGAACTTCAAAAACATAATTTATATGACGAATAAAAAATAGAGGTGGGAGACATGTTTGGAAGAGACCCATTTGACACATTGTTTGAAAGAATGTTAAAAGAATTCTTTGCAACACCTATAACAGGCTCAACAATAATTCAAAGCTCAACAGGGATTCAAATATCAGGAAAAGGATTTATGCCTATCTCAATTATTGAGGGAGACAAGCACATAAAAGTTATTGCATGGTTGCCAGGAGTTAATAAAGAGGATATAGTTTTAAATGCAATTGGAGATACATTAGAGATTAGGGCTAAAAGAAGTCCATTGATGATTACTGAAAGTGAAAGAATTATTTACTCAGAGATACCTGAAGAAGAAGAGATTTATAGAACTATAAAACTTCCTGCAACTGTTAAAGAAGAAAATGCATCTGCAAAATTTGAAAATGGTGTTTTATCAATTATATTACCAAAAGCAGAATCATCAATTAAGAAAGGAATTAACATTGAATAATTAAATTAATTTTATTTTTTTATATTTTTTTATATTAAATGATATCCATGAAACTATATATTTAATTAGGTGAAGAAATGATAAAGAAAAAGCATTTAGAGATGATATTAGATTCCTTAAAAAGGCATCCAAATCCAAAAGTAGATTTAGAACAATATACAATAGATGGAAAATTAGCAAGTGATATTTTATTTTTTGCTATGAATGATTTTTATAACAATGTTGTTATTGATTTAGGCTGTGGAACTGGAAGATTAGCCATAGGTAGTAAAATTTTGGGAGCTAAGAGAGTTATTGGTGTAGATATTGATAGAGAGAGTATAGAAGTAGCGAAAGAAAATGCTAAAAAGCTGAATGTTGATGTAGATTTTTATTGCATGGATATTAGAGATGTTGATAATAAATTTTTAGATTACGTGCTTAGAGAGGATAGAAATTTAAAGAAGGTTATTATTCAAAACCCTCCTTTTGGAGCTCAGAAAAAACACGCTGATAGGATATTTTTAGATAAAGCTTTGGAGATTGGGGATGTAATTTATACCATACACAACTATCCAACAAAAGATTTTGTTATGAAGTATGTTGAAGATAAAGGAGGAAAAATAACTCATATATATAAGGCATTTTTTAGAATTCCTGCAATATATGAATTTCATAAAAAGAAAGTTGTTAATATTCCAGTAGTTGTTTTTAGAATTGAAAATAAAAATAAAATTTAAAATTTATAATTATTTAAATAACCATAAATTGTTCTTATTATTAAGCCAATTAGTATATAACCATACATGGATAGAGGAATGATTATAAAAGGACTGTAATAATAACTTCCACCCATATTTTTAGGAACAAATAATTTAATATAGATAAATAAAGGCAGTAATAAAATATTAAATAACCAGTTTGGAATATCAAATTGTAAGAATGGGATTATTAACCCAAATACTGCCAAAAATAACAAAAATTTATCTTTTCTCAAAATATACAGAGTTGTTATAATAATTCCCATAATTAAAAATAATTCAAATATATACAAATATAAATTTATATTTAAGAATTGTAAAATTAATGCTATAAAACACAATATAGACAATATTAAGAAGGAATTATCTTTTTTAATCTTCCAAAATCTTAATGATATGATGAATAAAATTCCATATAAAAAATAAAAAATAATATTGGAAAAATTTAATAATATCACCTTATTATTTTTTTTAACTCTTTAAAATAAACTCCAAACATCTTTGCTATTGTTATAAATAAATAGGCTATTAAAGGAACCTTAATAAAAATATCCGCCCATACAATATATTTAAAAATTAACATAAGATATAATCCGCAAATTGTAGAAATTAAGATATATTTTGAAGATACAATATTAATTAAATTTTTAAAACGTATTTTTGAGTAAATTTTAAAAATTATTAGTGGAAATATATAACAAGATAGAAATATCGAAATATACATATAGTCCATAAAAATATAATTCCAAAAACTTACGGAAAGATTTGGAAGGTTTATCGTATTCCAACTTACTGCAAAGATTAAACTGCTAAATAAAAACACTCCAACTAAATAAACAACATTTAAAATAATATTATAGAGTGAATTCCAAATCTCAACCCTATCTAAAATACTAAATATAGGGAGTATTTTACCAAATTTAATAAAATATATCACAATTGCTAAAAACCATACAATAGTTGTAAATAATATAGAATAGCCATAACCTTTTAATCCATAAATAAGTAATCTTTTAACATTTTTCACATTTGGAAGGACATTTTTACCATTTAAAGAATCCTCAAAAACCATTGTAGCATAACCCAACTCAATGCAATATATTAAAAAAGAACAGATTAGCATTATAAAAAAAATGTAAAAAGTATTCCAAAATAAATGGATTGCTAAATAACAATAAGCAAAAAATGTTAAAACTAACTCAATAATAATAAAATTCTTAAGATTTTCCTTACAAAATGGATAAATTAATGGTCCTACAATAAGTTTTTTAATTGTTTGGCTCATAAATCTCCCTCTTAAAAATAAAAAAATAATTTATTTTATTGCAAGATATTGATGAACAAAATTAGAAGATATACTAAATGGGAGGCAGTATGGATATAAATACATAGTTAATCTCCAATTTTGAGCACAAGCTTCTGAACCTACCCATCTACTTGATATTCCATATCTACCACCACTATAATAGGCACCACCTGCACTAACATGTTGATGAAATTTTATTTCCATATTTCCATTGAGCATTATCCATTCTTTTGTATTTCCATTCCAATTTGCTTCACACCAAATCTCACATATTTTACCTTTCATATCTTCCGAGATTCCTTCTATGTTCTTTAAAGTTCCTTGGTAAAAATTTTTTACATGAATGGTTTTATCAAATCTATATAACTTATCCTCAAAATCACTACCTATTAACTTTTTTATCTCATTAAATACTCTATTTTTGGTTTCTTCTAATAATGATATTTTATCCCACCAAGTAAAATCAATAAACTTATACCCAGCTAATCTACTATTTATGCAGTTATCTTCATTAGCTACCACAAGCCATTCACTTTCCACATCTTTTTTAAACCACACACTACAATATGTTCCTCTATACTCAATTTTTTCCAAATTAAAATTAAATTCTTTTTTATTATAGGACTTTTGCAAGCATATTTAAATATTTTATTATAATATTTTATGATAATCTATTTTTATTAGATATTATAATTTTTCGAAACAAAAGTTTATTTTGGGGAAAATATGCTAAAAATGTCGAGGACTATCGTTTATATGCTTTTTATATTACTTTCAGAGATTAATTCGTGTGTAGAGTTATCGAAAACGTTGCGTATTTTCGGAATCGACATATCTCACGATACAATAAATAGAATACTTTGGGAAGAAGGAATCTTCCCACAAGAAAAGCTTTTTAATTTCGTTAAAGATTTAATCACTCCTGATTATAATATTGTCGTTATAGATGACTTTGTTATAGATAAAATTTACTCTAAATCGACTGAATTTGCTTATTATTGTTGGAGTAATCTACATAAACGAGTAATTAAAGGCATACATATCGTTGATTGCATAATTACAAATGGAAAACATATTATTCCAATCGATTTTAGAGTATATGACAGACCAAGAGATGGAAAGACGAAAAATAATTTATGTAGGGAGATAATAAAGTCTTTAGTGGATAAAGGATTAAATATTAGATATATCTGTTTCGATAGTTGGTATTCAAGTAAAGATAACTTAAAACTTATCGATAGTTTAGGTTTATTCTACCTCTGCAGAATTAAAAAGAATAGAAAGATAAAACTCTCCAAAAACGGAAAGTGGGTATCAATCGAAGACCTTAAGGAAATTCCTAAGAATGGATTAATCGTTTATCTACGAAAAGTTGGCTATGTCAGACTCTTCTGCCTTTCCAAAAACGGAAAGGCAAAATATTATATAACTAATAACCTATTTATGAGTTTCGAAGAATTCCAAGAGGTCAAAAACGCCTCTTGGAGAATCGAGGAATTCCATAGGGGTGTTAAACAGTGCTGTAATACTGGCAATTTCTTCGTTAGAAAAAAATTTCCAATTTTAGGTCATATCTCCCTTTCTATGAGAGCCTTCTACCTCTTAGAGAAAATTAGAATCGATAAAAATATCAGTTGGTACGAACTTAGAAGAAAACTAAATCGAATAGCTGTTGGTAATGCCATAATCTCTTTGTGTGAAGAAATTGGTTTATCGTTAATCTAAGTATTTAAATGTGGATGCGAAAGTCCTATTATATTTAAAAGTTTCTATTACAATTATTATACCTGTTTGTCCATGAATACTTAAATGTTAGCATATTTGAATATTAAAAATTAGTATTAAATAAAATTTAATAATATATTTTACAAACTATTGGATTTTTTAAAATAGATAGAGCATCATCTAATGTTTCTTTTTTTGAAATGCAAAATAAAGTATTTCCTAACATTGATTGAGAAGCTCCAACTGTAAATTTTAAATCCTCACAGATTTCTAAAATTTTTTCGTCTATTAGTTCAGTATTTACTGCAAATTTGTATGAAAGTTTAACGAAATTTTCCAACGTAGGATTTTTTAAAAGTTCATTCAAACATATTTTTCCATATTTGTTTATCTTTTTAATCCATTCTTTATTATTTATAATCTCCTTTGTCTCTTTTTTTCCAAAAATCTCAATTATGACATAATAATCATAATCAACAGCAATTTTTTCAACATTTATAGGAAATCCTGGAGATTTTCTTATAACAAATCCTTTTGTATATTGGGCTATAACATCTCCTAATCCAGTTCCGCACTCTACTTCACTTATATGGGCTATCTCTACATAATTTTCATTTAAATTTAGTGTTTCATTTAATTTTTTAGCTAATATTAAAGCACATCCTCCAGACATTCCCAAACCACTACCTAAAGGAAAATCAGATGAGAAGATTATATCATAGTTCCCATTATATCCATATTTTTTATAATATTCTACAACTTTTTCTACTACACAAATTTCTACTCTCTCACCATTGTAAAATACATTTCCATTACCTTCCTTTAATTCCAAAGTTACTCCTTTATCTACAGTAATTCCAACTCCTGTAGAACCTGTTTTTAATTTATCATAATGTTTATATATTGAGAAAAATCCTGTAATATGTCCTGGAGCAAACATAATACAACCTCCATAAAAATCAAAAAATTTTGTAAAAAATAGATAAAAAATAGTTTAAAAGTTTTGGTGTTTTTAGTATCAATAAAATAAAATATATAATTTTATGTTTTATAATTTTTAAAATAGAACTCTCGCACATTATTTAATTATATTAAGGTAAATAAGGAAGAAATGATGCAAAACTCCTAATATCTATACCCGCGAAAGTCCTATTTAAATTTATCTTCCAAATGCTCTATCAATTATAATATCAACAATTCTATCATCTGCTCCAATAGGTTCTCTATAAATAATTTCAATATCCTCTGGAATTTCTAACTTTTCATGTTCATGATGGTGATGGTGGTGATGATGCCCATGTTCATGCTCGTGATGATGATGTTCGTGGTTATCTTCAATTAACCCTAACATTTTGGGAATATCTCTTGTTGTGTGAATACCATGAGCTAAGAAAACAGGAACTACAATGATTTTTTTAGCCCCTTGCTCAATTGCTTTTTTAACAGCTTGAGGGATTGTTGGTTCATTAAATTCCATTAATCCAATTTCAACAATTGGAAATATATTTTTTTCTTTAACCTTTTCAGCTAATTTTACTAAAAGTTCTTTGCTGTATGGTAATCTACTACCATGCCCTACCAATACTAAAGCTTCCATAATCTCACCATTATTATTTTATTTTTATGTAGTAGGATTCATACCAACTATTATATATATTTTTTTTATTTTTTTTATTTATGAATTTAGTTAAAATCAAATTATGGAGGAGTAGTTTATGGAATCTAAATTCATCTTAATTGTGGCAATAATAATTTGGCTGATTCTATATGCTATTAGGGATTCAATAAACTTAAAAACTTATGGAGGAATTTTTGGAATTTTAAGAACTAAAATTGGGATGAAAACAGTTGAAAAATTAGGGAAGTATAAAATTTGGCAGAAAATAGGGATTATATCAATACCTATATGTGTAATACTTGGATTTGTTATGCTTTTCAATATAATAGTTATGAGTATAAAGTTGATATCAGGAACTCTTCCAAAAGAAGCTGCAAAACCAGTTGTGTTTTTGTTTGGAGATGTAATTCCATGGATTCCTGGGATTATAGCTCTATTAATAGCAATCTCTGTGCATGAATTAGCACATGGTATATTTGCCAAATCATTTGGAATTAAGGTTAAGAGCTCTGGAATTTTATTGTTATTGGGACTTCCATTAGGAGCTTTTGTTGAATTGGGAGATGAATTTAAAAATGCAGATAAAAAAATTAAAGGAGCTATTGCTTCAGCCGGACCTTTAGCAAATTTATTGATTTTTTTAATATCTATCCCATTATTATCGTTTAGTTATACATTACCAACAGAGTTAAAAATTGTTGATGTTAAAGAACCTGCATCAGAGTTTTTGCAAAAAGGAGATATAATTTTAGAAATTAATGGTAAAAAAATAAATTCATTAGAAGATTTTAAAGAATTTGCTAAAACTATAGAACCAAACAAAGAGTATGAAATAAAAGTTTTGAGGGATAATAAAATACTGACGTATAAAATCATTAGTTCTGATGAAGGAAAGATTGGGGTTATGGTTTCCCCAACAGAGAACACAGCACTATTAATAAATACAATATACTGGACTTACTGGTTTAACTTCCTATTAGCTTTATTTAATCTACTTCCAGCTATGCCTTTAGACGGCTTTCACGTATGGAATGCTTTCCCAGAATTATTAAAAGAGAGAAAAAATATATTTATTTCTAAAATTGGAGAGATATTGGAGTTATTTATAAATGAGAGAACTTTGAGCTCAATAACCCTTTTAGTTTGGTGGATTATTCTTGGGAGTATATTATATTCAATGTGGTAAATCCTCTAACTAAAATTTTTAGTAGATGATATGGATGTTATCAACATCTAAATCTATGAATTTGTCTCCATCTTTATTACAATAGACCAATGTGGTTTAATTCCAATAGTGAATTATATAACCCATCCTTACCCAAAGAGAGATGATTATTAAAAAGGTAAATGTTACGAAATGTGAGTGTGTCTAAAATAGGACTTACATACGATACCTCATTAAAGAATATATGCAAACTTAAATAGCGATTCGAGTAATAGAAGTCGAAGTTAAGAAAGTATTCAATTTATCTCCGAATCTGTTGGTTAAAGCTCCGAAGAAACCCTTGCATATTCCTCTTTACCATAGCTCTTTTATCTCTTTTCATTTTCTTTATTATTGGCTTGTAGTTGAATTTAACTATTTTATTTAGAGTATCTTAGAGTATCCATAATTATAAAAATATCTCTCTCCATAAGCAAACTCTAAGCCAGATTTGTCTAATCTTATAGATATTGGAAACAATGTTTTATTTTCTGAATCTTAACGAGTTATAGGATGTATTTTTATCAACTTTTATTCGAAAACTTTTTTGAGTCGATAAATGTCTTCTCATAATCGAGACTCTATAATCTCCTAAGAGTTTGATTTACTATCGATATAATATAGTTATTTAGTTTCTTTTCCCAGTAATGGATTACTGAATGGTCAATTCTAACTCCAAAAAACATCTCTGTCAATTTTTCCATCGCTCTTAACGATATTCCTAAAAACTCCTTAACAACAGAAATTTTAAAATAGTTCGATAGAATATTTTCTTGGCTTCAATTCTTTGGGTATTTTAATATCCTCTATAATCTCATCCAAAAACTTCTAATATATCGTTTATATCATATATCTTAGAGTACCATCTTTTCGCTACAATATTTTTTATTTTGTTATTATATTAATATATAGATATTACTCGATTTTAGATACACTCTGTCCAAACTCAAATTTTTATAAACTTTAACTTTTTTATATCACTTAGAATCTAAAAGTATATCCACACTTATTCTTATAAAGACATGATATCAATGGTGAAAGTATGGGAATGACAATTGTAGAGAAAATATTAGCAAAAGCTTCTGGAAAGAAAAATGTTAGCCCAGGAGATATTGTAATGGCAAACATTGATGTGGCAATGGTTCATGATATTACAGGACCTTTAACAGTCAATACATTAAAAGAGTATGGAATTGAAAAAGTTTGGAATCCTGAAAAAATTGTTATTTTATTTGACCACCAAGTTCCTGCCGATAGTATAAAAGCAGCTGAAAATCATATATTAATGAGAAAATTTGTTAAAGAACAAGGTATTAAATACTTTTATGATATTAGAGAAGGAGTTTGTCATCAAGTATTGCCAGAAAAAGGGCATATAGCTCCTGGAGAGGTTGTTGTTGGTGCTGATAGTCATACATGCACACATGGAGCTTTAGGAGCATTTTCTACTGGAATAGGTTCAACAGACATGGCTCACGTATTTGCTACTGGTAAATTATGGTTTAAAGTTCCTGAAACTATTTACTTCAACATTACAGGAGATTTACAACCTTATGTTACTTCAAAGGATGTTATTTTATCAATTATAGGAGAGGTAGGAGTGGATGGAGCTACATATAAAGCATGCCAATTTGGAGGAGAAACTGTCAAAAAAATGAGTATTGCTTCAAGAATGACTATGACAAACATGGCTATTGAGATGGGAGGAAAAACTGGAATTATTGAACCAGATGAAAAAACAATACAATATGTAAAAGAGGCTATGAAAAAACATGGAACTGAAAGACCATTTGAAATAATAAAAGGAGATGAAGATGCTGAATTTGCTGAAGTTTATGAGATTGAAGCTGATAAGATAGAGCCTGTTTTTGCTTGCCCACACAATGTAGATAATGTTAAACAGGCAAGGGAAGTTGCAGGAAAACCAATAGACCAAGTATTCATAGGAAGCTGTACAAACGGAAGATTAGAAGATTTAAGAATGGCTATTGAAATCATTGAGAAGCATGGTGGTATAGCAGATGATGTTAGAGTTGTTGTAACTCCAGCTTCAAGAGAAGAGTATTTAAAAGCTTTAAAAGAAGGAATAATTGAGAAGTTCTTAAGGTATGGATGTGTTGTTACAAACCCTTCATGCTCTGCTTGTATGGGTTCATTGTATGGAGTTCTTGGAAAAGGAGAAGTTTGTGTCTCAACATCAAACAGAAATTTCAGAGGAAGACAAGGTTCATTAGAGGCAGAGATTTACTTAGCATCACCAATAACTGCTGCTGCATGTGCTGTTAAAGGAGAACTTGTAGACCCAAGAGATTTATAATTCTTATTTTTAAATTTTATTTTTATTTTAATTTTTTTCTTTTTAACATCTTTATGCTCAAAATATATTTAAAAGAATTTTTTCTTTTTTAAAGCTTTGATTTAGTTTATTAACAATAAAATTTATAAAATATAAAAAGTAAATTTAAATTAATATTAAAATTTATGGTGAAATAATGAAAAAGACAAAGGTTATAGTTTTAGCTGAAAACTCCCTAACGACTCCAGGTAAATTAGTTAGGTATTTAAATTCATTAAATCTACCTGTTGTTGTAAAAGAAACATGTTTTGGAGCATATATTGAAGGAGAGGAAGAGTTAGTAGATAAATTAGCTCAAGAGATTAGAAATTATGAAAAGAATAGGATATTTTGTAAAGATAGAGGCTATCCAATTTGGGATAAGAGGAGGTGTAGAGCATTTAGAGGAGGAGGGCCAAGAGAAGGTTTTCACCAATTAGAGGCTGAACAAGCGGTTTTAGACAAAATTGGTTTAGCATTAGATAAACTTGAAAAAGAAGGAGTAAAACCAATGGAAGACGTTTTAACTAAAGAAAATGAAATGATAAAGAAAGAGAAAAAAATATCAGTAGAAGAGTTTAAAAATATAGTTGAGAAAATATTAGGGAGCAAAAATGAGGCATAAATATAGAAAAGGAAGTACTTTTGAGAGAGAATTAAAAAAACTTTTAGAAAAGGAAGGATTTGCAGTAATTAGAAGTGCTGGAAGTAAGGGTGTTGATTTAATAGCTGGAAGAAATGGAGAGATTTTAATATTTGAATGCAAATCCTCTTCAAAAAGTAAATTTTATATAAACAGAGAAGATGTTGAAAAACTCATTAACTTCTCTAAAACATTCGGAGGAAAACCTTATTTAGCAGTAAAATTTAACGGAGAGATGTTATTTATAAATCCCCACCTTTTATCAACTAATGGAAAAAACTATGTAATTGATGAAAAGATGAAAGTTATTGCTATTGATTTTTATGAAGTAGTTGGTAAAGGAAAGCAGTTAAAAATAGATAATATTATGATTTAATCTAATCTTAGATTTTCGCTTATAATTTTTGTTATTATAACGCTTAACAAAGCAATTTTCTTTGGTTTTACTACAACTGATATATGCTTATCATTTTTATGAAATCCAATGAGAATTGAAGATACTCTATTTTCATCTGCTGGCAAAACACCTATTGAAACCCTTCCATCAACACCAAAAACTGTTCCAATATCATGAATGTGATAATCTTTAATATTGTCTTTTTTAAAACTCTTGTTTATTTTTTCTGCTACTACTGCACTCTGTTCCATTAAAATTTTTAATAAAGCGGCTGATTCAAAATTCATTCTTATACTTTCTTCTACATCCTTAGATTTCATCTTAAATATTAACTGTTTTCCATCACACTCTACACCTAACTTCTTGTATGGTAAATCAACCACATACACAGTTCTCACCAAAGTTCATTGAGACAACCTTGAGATAAAATTATTTTTGTTATGTTGGATATATAATAGTTGTGTGCAAAACTTTTTAGAATAAATAAGGCACATAATGGACACATTAAATCTTCATTTTGGTTTTAACAAATTTTGCTAAAAACTATATTACCCCCATTTTTTAACTCTCTTCAATACTACTTTCTCTCCTCCACTAATATCCCCATCAAATTCAGCAATTAAAGCTCCCTTAGTTCCAAATGTTCCTTTTATAATTCCCCACACATCCTTATCCGGAACATAAACTTTTTCTCCAATAAGTTTTTCTCCAGATGATTTAGATGTAGCCAATCCTTCAATATAGATTTTATCTTTTTTCTTAACGATTTTTCCTTCTCTAACAACTATCTTTTTAACTTCTACATCTTCAAATCCTACAACCTCTCCAAAACCACAAATTCTCAAAGTTGTTGGAGGCAAGTCCAATCTCATTATCAAAACTTTATCTCCTTCCTCAACAACAACCTTCTCTTCTAATTTAAAGATACAGTAGCAAGAATTTCCTCCTGTAATTTCTTCTAAAATTATTGGCTCTTCTTTATCGTTAATTTTCTCTATTTTATATGGAATTATCGTAGCTGGGACTGTTAAAAGCCCAATATTTATATGAACCTTCATTTTTGGAGTCAAATTGTATTTAAATAAATTAAGAATCTTTATCTTTGCTATAAACTTATCTACAACCCTTAATTTTGTATCTTCTGAAGTTAAGATACAACCCCTAAACAAACTATCTGGCTCAATTCCCATTAAAGCCATTCCTACCCTATCTCCAGCATAAGCTTTTTCAACATCTTGTTTAAAGCACTGTATGCTTTTAACTTTAACCTCATGGTTTATTGGTAGAATTCTTAGAGTATCTCCAATCTCTACTTTTCCTTTATGTATAGTTCCAGTTACTACAGTCCCAACCCCTTTTATTTTAAATGCATGGTCAATAGGCATTTTTAAATAGCTATTTATCTCTCTTTCAATATTTATGCTATCTAATAAATTTTTAAGCTCTTTCTTTAATTCTTCTATTCCCTCTCCAGTTTTTGCTGAGATTTTAACAATTTTGGAGTTCTTTAAATTCATAGTTGAGCTTAATATTTGTTTCATAAACATTTCAGTTCTTTTAATTTCCTCATCACTTGCAATATCTATCTTATTTATAACAACAATTGTTGGGATGTTTAATAAGTCTAACACCAATAGATGTTCTCCTGTTTGCGTTTTCGGTCCTTCTTTAGCATCTACAACTAATAAAGCAGCATCTATTATATTCCCTGCCCCAATAGCAGTTCTTATTAACTCAGAATGTCCAGGGGCATCAACTAAAGTAATTCTATATCTATCTAAAATAAAAGAAGAAAATCCTAAATCAATAGTTATCCCTCTTTTTTGAGATTCTTTTGGTTTATCTAATGCGGATGTTGAGACAATCTCTGTTAGCTGTTTTGCTAATTGTGTTTTTCCATGGTCTATATGTCCAAATAATCCTACATTTACATTTTTCATTTCCATAAAACTCCACCTAAATTATTTTTGCTTTTTAGCTCTCAATCTTTCTTTTCTAATTATATACCATCTCTTTGGATTCTTTATTTTTAAAAATTTAATTTTTGCTTTTCTTATTGTTCCAGAAACTCCTAAGCAGATAATATTTATTGGCTTCTCTTTAAATTCACTAACTAAAATTAAAGAGCTTTTTACATAATCAACATTCTCTCTCTGACATCTCAAAATTCCATAGGGAAAATCATAATAAACAAGCCATGGATTTGCCTTGGATGTTCCCCAAATTCCATAATGTTCTAAAACAGCTTTTCTAATTAAATTAACAACGTCTCCCTCTTTTAATTCTTCATCATACAATATTTTAAAGGCGATATATCTTTTTTTCTCTCTTAAAGTTGGTGGTAGAGTTTTAAGCATTTCTATCACTCAATAAATAGTAATTACAATTAGAAATTTTAAAATTTTATAAACATATTTGACAAAAGTTTTTATAATTAAGACTTTTGCAGTACTACTATGAAAGTTTATGCTCTTTGAGCATATAAATTCTATTAGTATAGAGTGTGGTGCATAATTCAAACATTTAAATTTATGCTCTAACGTCTTTAATCCTTATGGAATGGTAACCACGAGTTTTTAGGTTATAGATAGCTAATATCTGTGCAGTTACAACCGATAACATAAGAAAACGTATTTTTTATTGAAACCTTTTATATTCGTCCAGAATCGATTCATAATCTAATTTTTTATTATTGAATTTAGATGTTCTATTCGTTTTCTCATCTCTGCAAACTTCTTATCCATTTTTCTTTTATTATCATCTAATTTTCTAGGATTATACCCTGGTGCTAACATAACGCCGTTTGAAACTGTTTAATTATCTATAGACAAAGATAGACATTTATAGACAAATATTCCGGATAATCTTTAAATATGAGTTAAAATATATAAAACCATAACAATCTAAAAACAATTAAACGATTACTATGCCAAACGAAATAAAATTAAAAAACGACCAAGAATTAGATTATCAAATCGTCTTATCATATAAAGTTAGCCATAACTATCCACTTAATACCTTTTTAACCGAATGTAGAAATAAACTAAACGAATGCATAGACATAATTTGGAATAATATCGAATGGACTAAAAAAGACAAACCAAAACTACCGAAATCTAATGAATTTAAAAGAAATTTAAGGAACAAACTATTGGAAAATTGGAATTATGCCTCTCATTATATAGATGGAGTTATTAAAACTGCCTATTCTATCTTAGGTAGTTGGGCTTCGAATTATAAAAAGGGTTATAGGACAAAAACAAAACCGATAGTTAAAAGATTATTTGTTAGAGTTAAAACAACATTAATAAAATACAATAAAGATAAAGGAGAAATAAGAATAACCATAAAACCAAGAAAAGAATATTTAATTTTAGATATTAAAAACGAATGGTTTTTTGATAAAGTTAAGGATTTATCCATAGGAGAAATTATTCTAAAAGAAAATGAAGCATTTTTAACGTTTAAAGATGCTCTAAACTATTCAGATAGAGATATAATCGTTGGAGTAGATAGTAACTTAAAATCTCTCGATTTATATCATCCAACAGAGGGATGGATAAGGATTGACATATCAGAACTGCATAGAATTAAAGAGATTTATGATAGAAAAATCGATTTGCTTAAAAAGTTAATTAAAAAGTGTCCTTTAAGAGTTATGAGAAAGATAAAAAGGTTGTTCGAAAGAAGGAAGAATAGAGTTAATGACTTTTTACATAAATTAACTACTCAACTATCCCGATTATTCCCAAATGCGATTTTTATTTTTGAAGATTTGAATAAACGAAAGATGTATAAAAATAGATATTTTAATCGAAAGTTAGATAGGAGTAATTGGAATAGCATAATACATAAAATTAGCTATAAAGCGATAACGATTTTAGTTAATCCTGCTTATACATCGACAACTTGTCCTATATGCGGGAGTAAAATGGAGTCCCAAGAAGGACTGGTTGTTTTTTGCTCTAATTGTAAGAACTCTTTTAATCGACAGTTAGTTAGTTGCTTTAATATCTTTAAAAGAGGTTTAGGAAAAGTTAAAGAGATTATGGGTGGCTCTGGGGTTACCACGACAGGGGCAGAGGTTTCCATTAGGAAACTGATGACGCCCAATCCCAACGTGGAAGCGAAGCTTCCAGTAAGGGAATCGAACCGAAGGTTCGAGCTACAAAATCCTTCGGATTTTGTTCAAATCGCAGATTTCCCTCTGATGGTCTATAAAGTCAATTATAACGGAAAATATCTAATTAAAATTTCCTAAATGTCTATCTTTGTCTATATATGACCACGTTGGGAGAACCTCAGTTGTTCGATTTTATCAGTAAGATATTTATCTATGGTAGTTATATCTATTTCAATGTGGTCAATTTTATTTCACCTCCTTAGTTTTTTCTCGCATCTTACTCTATTCTTTATTTCATTATATTTAACTCTTTAATTATGCACACCCTATGATATAACATGATTAAAATGATTATTAAAATGATTAAAAGTATAAAGTTAGGGATATATTATGAAAATCACAAGAATGCATGGAGCTGGAGGAAAGGTAATGCAGGAACTTATAAAAGATGTAATATTGAAAAATTTAGAGATAACATCAGTTAATGGAGGAATTGGGTTAGAAAGCTTAGATGATTCAGCAACTATCCCAATAGGAGATAAAGAGATTGTCTTTACCGTTGATGGACATACTGTAAAACCTATTTTTTTTCCAGGCGGAGATATTGGCAGATTGGCTGTTAGTGGGACTGTAAATGATTTAGCAGTTATGGGAGCTAAGCCATTAGCTCTATCTCTATCTTTAATCATTCCAGAGGGTTTTAACTTAGAGGATTTAGAGAAAATAATTAAATCAATAAATGAGACATCTAAAGAGGCAGAAGTAGCAATAGTAACAGGAGATACAAAAGTATCTGATGGAGTAGATGATATCATTATTTCAACTGCTGGAATAGGGATTGTTGATAGAGGTAAAGCTATTAGAGATTGTAATGTTCAAGAGGGAGATGCAATAATTGTCTCTGGAAATATAGGAGAGCATGGATTAGCTATTCTATTATCAAGGGAAGGATTTGATTTTGAAACAAATATAAAGTCAGATGTGGCCCCAATAAATAAAATGATTGAGAAGGTTTTAGAAGAAGGAATTCAAATAAATGCAATGAAAGACCCTACAAGGGGAGGTTTAGCAGATGCGTTAAATGAGATGGCTGAAAAGAGCAATATAGGGATAACTATCTTTGAGGACAACATTCCAATAAGTGATGAAGTTCAGTCAATTTGTGATATCCTTGGTCTAGACCCTTTAACAATAGCTAATGAGGGAAAGGTAGTTATGGCTGTTAAAAAGGAAGATGCTGAAAGATGTTTAGAGATTTTGAGAGAACATCCATTAGGTAGAAATGCTGAAATTATTGGCTATGCTACAAAAGAACATAAAGGGGTTGTAATGGAAACAATTGTAGGAAGGAGAATAGTCGATATGCCAATAGGAGACCCTATACCAAGAGTTTGTTAATTTTAAGATAAAAATTTTAAATTTTGATGAAACCTATTCTAAAAGCATAAAGGGTAGAAGTTATCTTGATAGTTTTACCTCAGTAATGGAAATCTATAAATGTCTATCTTTGTCTATGAAAAATTAAACAGTTTCAAACGGTAAGCTAACAATATAACAAATTTTATTTAAATTTTAATTTTCTAATTTTTAACTTCATAGTTCTCTCTATATATTTTAATTTTTTGTACTCTTTTCTATTGATAATTGATATTGCCGTTCCTTTTTTTCCCGCTCTTCCAGTTCTTCCAATCCTATGCATATAAGATTCAGGATTTTGTGGGAGATGATAGTTAATTACACAGTTTAAATCATTAACATCTATACCTCTACTCATAACATCAGTAGCAATTAAAATTTTAATTCTTTTTTGTTTAAAAAGCCTTATAACCTTCTCTCTTTGGGATTGACTTAAATCTCCATGAATTGCCCCAGCTTTAAATCCAATATCTCTCAACATATTTGCCAATTCTTTCGTATCTCTCTTAGTTTTACAAAAAACCAATCCATAAAATTCTTTATTTTTTAATAATCTACATAAAGCTTCAAATCTCTCATGTTCATTAACTTCTATATAGCTTTGCTCAATATTTGCATATATTTTAGCTCTTACAAACTTATAATCTCCCATATATTTTTTAGCTAAGTTTAATATCTCCTTTGGCATAGTTGCAGAGAACAACAAAATTCTCTTATTTTTATTACAAGCATTTAAAATCTTCTCTATATCTTCAACAAATCCCATATTGAGCATTTCATCAGCTTCATCCAATATAAAGTATTTAACATTTTTTAGGTTTAAAGTTCCTCTGTTTATATGGTCTAAAATCCTTCCAGGTGTTCCAACAACTATATTAGCATTTTTTAAAGCTTTAATTTGTGGATAAATGGCTTTTCCTCCATAAATTTTGGCAATCTTTAAATTTTTGTTACCTTTTAATGATTCTATTTCATCAGCCACTTGTATAGCTAACTCTCTTGTTGGGGTTAAAATTATTGCCTCTATTCCATTGTTTTCATTGATAGGACTTTCGTAGGTATAAATATTAGAAGGCATATTTGATGCCTTTGGCATCATATTTTCATTACTACATATATAATGTGCAAAAGTCCTATCATTGATGAGTTCAATTAATGGAATTGCAAATGCTGCAGTTTTACCACTTCCAGTTCTTGCTTGAGCTACAATATTACCTTCATCATTTAAAAATAGTGGGATAACTTTCATTTGGATATCTGTTGGATTTTCAAAACCTTTATTTTTAATGGCTGTTAAAATATTCTCTGATAAATTTAATTCACTAAAATTCATATATTCCACTTCCTTATAAAATTCATTTTTAAAGATGCTAAAAAGAGATTTTAGCATCCTCAACAACTATGGGTTTATAGTATAAAAATGTTTGCATCTTTGAAAAATTCTCTTCTCATCTTTTTAATAATCTCTGATGAGTTTAAATCTTCCTTTTGGATATTTAAAATTTCTTCTGGAATATTTCCTTTTTTTATTTGTTTTGTTGATAGATATTTTCCTATTTTAATTAAATTTTCTTTTAACTTTTTTCTCCTTTTCTCTCTATCCTCTATTATTTTATCTTTAGTTAAATTTAAGTTTTTATCCCTATAAGGTAGTGCTATAACTGATAAAGCTATAATTCTTTCATCAATCTCATTAATTCTATCTGGTTTAAAATTTAGGTTTTTATATGCTAATGTTATTCCTCTCTTTCTTCCTATGCTTTCTTTTTCTGAAATTACAAAACCACAATCTACTAAAGCACTTCTAAAAGGAATAGATGAAGAGTAAGATACCAAAACTCCATTATCTTCCATTCTTTTATAAATTTCTTTCAAAAAATCGTAAGTATAGAGAGTAGGGTCTCTCTTTGGTGAAAATGCATCGTGAAAAACTATGTTGTATTTTTTATCACCTTTTATTATATATTTTCTCGCATCTCCAACATATAGATTGATGTTATTATAAGGAGAATTATATTCAATGCCAATTTTGTTTAAAAAATATTCTCTAACCTTATCTTTTATAATCTCATGCTCTTTATATGGGATATCTAAAAATAAAGTTAAAAATAAAGCTTCTTCACAGATTTCAACCATATCAATCTCTGCATTTTTATTATGATGTAAAGCGGCTATAGCATTATATCCTAAACCGCTACATAAATCTAAAACTCTCGGATTTTTTAAATTTTCAATTTTTGAGGGCTTTGCAAACTTATAGATTGCTTCTTTTAAAGCTCCAACCTTTGAATGCATCATCTCTTCATCATCATCTGCCTTTAATGTATAAGTTCCATCTTCAGTTTCTACTAAAACCTTTTCTTCTTTTAACTTTCTAATTATATTCTCTTTAATGTTCTCTTCATTATTTCCATTGTAAATTTTCATATACTTTCTAATAATTTCTAAAGCTTTTTTGTTTGGAAGCATAAAAACCACATATTTATTTTTTATTATTTTTTTATTATTTCTTTACCTTAAACTCTAAAACAATTCCTTCTCCTAACCTATAAATGTTTTTTAACTCCAATTTAACACATTCATCAACTGATTTAAATCCCTCTCCATCTACATATGTTGGAGCTTCTTTCCCACCAAATATTTTTGGAGCTATATAGACAGAGACTTCATCAACTAAACCCTCTTTAAACATACTCCAATTTAAAGTTCCCCCTCCTTCCAGCAAAATACTCTTTATTCCTTTATTGTAAAGAATTTCCATCAATTTTTTTAAATCAACTTTTCCTTTTCCACATCTAACCACTTCAACTCCCCTCTCTTTTAATATTTTTATTTTCTTTTCTTTCTCTTCATCGCTATCTTCTGTTGTTGCTATAATTGTCTTTGCATCTTTATTTAAGACCATTGCATTTAATGGAACTCTTAACTTACTATCAACAACTATTCTAACAGGATTTCTATCACTTTTAATTTTATGGACTGTTAATCTTGGGTTATCTTTTAAAACAGTTCCAATACCAACCATAATTCCATCCACATTTGCCCTAATTTTATGAACTCTAATTAAATCCTCTTCACAGGAAATCCTTGAATCATTATTTATAGTAGCTAACTTCCCATCTAAGCTCATTCCTACATTTGATATAACATAAGGCTTTTTCATGATATCACCGAATTTTAAGATTAGGTATATAAGAATATTTGATACTAAATATATTTTAATATATATTTTAATTTAATATATTTTGGTAATAAAACTAATAAAAAATAAAGTCGTATAAAAGAAGTTTATGAAAATGTTATGAAAATAATATAAATATAATGTTTTGTTCAAGAATATCTCTAAAAAAATTCCAAAAGAAATGTATTAGTTAGTGTTATTTAGGTAAAGCTTAATATATACAATGCTATAAATTAATAAATATATAGTTAATAAATATATAGGAAAGATAAGGAACATAATAAATAATATCAATTTAACTGTTTAAAAGATTTACTATGGGACGGTGGAATTATGATAGATAACAAACAATTTAATAGTAATTGTAATTTTGATAATATAAATGATAAGGAAAATATAGCTAAATGTCTAAAGATTTTAAATAAAACTCTTAATGGACCTATAACTTTAGAAAGCCTAAATAGAATATGTGATGAAATATTAAACATAAATCCAAAGCATCCATTAGCTAATTTTTTAAAAGGTCTTTTACTAACTTTAACGGGTAATTTTGAATGTGCGTTAAAATTTTTTAATAATGGATTGGAATATAATCCTAAAAATACTTTAATAAGATTTCTTAAAGCTCTTGATTACGAACTTATGAATATGGTAGATAAATGTTTAAAAGAATACGATGAGATTTTAGAAATTAATCCTCAATGTGTCTTAGCATGGCTTAAGAAAGCTGAAGTTCTTAGAAAATTTGGAAAATATGAAGAATCATTAAAATGTTATAACAAAGTTTTAGAAAGTTCTTTAAATCTAACAGCCCTTTTTGGAAAAGGTTTGGTTTTATATAAATTGGGGGAATTTGAGAAAGCTTTATATCATCTAAACAAAGCTTTAGAGATTAATCCTAATTTTTTATCAGCACTTATACTAAAATCTGAAATATTATTATCATTAAATAAACTTACAGAAGCAATAATGACAATAGAAAAAGCACTTGAGATAAGACCCGACGATATTAGGGCTTTACATATTTTAGGTATTATCCATTTGAGACTAAAAGAGTTTGAAGAAGCTATTAAGGTATTTGACAAAATTTTAAAAAAGAATCCATATCATTTAGGTGCCCAATTTGGTAAGGCTATAGCTTATGAAAAAATGGGAAATTTAGAGAAGGCCATTGAATTATATAACAAAATATTTAACTACTACTCAGAATGATATAATACCAGTATCTACGAATATATAAATATATACATTAAGCATACACAACCGAGTATTACGCATAACCATGATTGAATAATCGAACTCATCTAATAATAGGACTTTCGCATTTTATGTATTAGTTTGGAATTTAAAATCGAATTTCCATTTTTCTTCTTTTTTTAAATTCTTTTTATATTCCTCCTCAAGATAGTATTTATAGTTGTGTGCAAAATGAAATAAACTTTAAAAAGGAAATTTTGAATGCTTTTCAAAAGGAAGGCATTCACTAACTCCTTATTTTATTTAAGATAGTTTTGCACATAACTATATATGTGTGCTATATTATAAGAAATAAAGATTATAACTACTTCAGATGCTGGAGTAAAATAGAGTCCTAAAAGGGGCAGTTTTCGATTAATTTTAATTGGTGGGAAGAGTTGGGGTTCTCTCGGAGCGAAGCGCGAGAACTTAAAAACCATAAGGTTTTTATGTTCTCGACAGGGGCAGAGACCCATGTCTCCCAATGAACCCAGAGAGAGGCGAGATTAATGACGCCCAAGTTCAATATGGACTCTTATCTATATTTGTCCATGTTGAACAGACCCTAAGATAAGACTTACATACGATACCTCAGCAACATGATTAAAGAATATATGCAAACCTAAATAGCGATTCGAGTAATAGAAGCCAAAGTTAAGAAAGTATTCAATTTATCTCCGAATCTGTTGGTTAAAGCTCCGAATAATGTATTCTTGTCATCGTATTCCTCATCACCATAAAAATATCCCTCTCCATAAGCAAACTCTAAGCCAGATTTATCTAATCCTATAGATATTGGAAATAATGTTTTATTTTCTGAATCGTATCGAGTTATAGGATGTATTTTTATCAACTTTTATTCGAAAACTTTTTTGAGTCGATAAATGTCTTTTCATAATCTAAATTTCAAAATTTCTTGGGGATTTGATTTACTATCGATATGATATAGTTATTTAATTTCTTCTCCCAGTAATGGATTACTGAATGGTCAATTCTTACTCCAAAAAACATCTTTGTCAAGTTTTCCATAGCTCTTAACGATATTTCTAAAAATTCCTTAACAACAGAAACTTTAAGTAAAGTTCGATAGAATATTTTCTTGGCTTCAATCCTTTGGGTAATTTAATATCCTCTATATAATATCATCAAAAACTTCTAATATCTCGTTTATATCATATATCTTAGAGTTCCGTCTTTTCGTTACCATATTTTTTTATTTTGTAGTTATATTAATATATAAATATTACTCGATTTTAGACACACTCCTAACCGAAAAGTTTATATACTTGAAATGTAATGCATAATTATGCAAACATTAAGTGCCGCGGTAGTTCAGCCTGGGAGAACGCTGGACTGAAGATCCAGTTGTCGGGTGTTCAAATCACCCCCGCGGCACCATTTTATGTGCCCCCATAGCTCAGATGGTAGAGCGACGGACTGTTAATCCGTAGGTCGCAGGTTCGAGTCCTGCTGGGGGCGCCATTAATTTTTTATTTTTTTATGTTAGATATGGGCCCGTAGCTCAGCCTGGTCAGAGCGCTCGGCTCATAACCGAGTGGTCAAGGGTTCAAATCCCTTCGGGCCCACCATATAACTAATAATTAGCTCCGGTGGTGTAGTCCGGCCAATCATGCGGGCCTTTCGAGCCCGCGACCCGGGTTCAAATCCCGGCCGGAGCATCATTTGCTCTATTTTCTATTTTGGAGTTAATTAAGTGTTATATGTGCAGGGGTCGCCAAGCCTGGCCAAAGGCGCTGGGCCTAGGACCCAGTCCCGTAGGGGTTCCAGGGTTCAAATCCCTGCCCCTGCACCATAGGTAAAGTGGCCGGGGTGGGGTAGTGGCCATCCTGGGGGACTGTGGATCCCCTGACCCGGGTTCAATTCCCGGTCCCGGCCCTCTTTTATTTTTAGCAATTTTAAGGATTATTCGGTCTTTTTTATATTTATTTTTTTATCAAGAATTAGTCCCCTAACCTCACTTAGTCCCCTTGTCTAAGTCTTTCTGTATCTGTTTTAATAATTTCATTTTTCGACTATTAGAATGTGCATAAACCATAGTTGTCTTTATATCTTTATGTCCAACGTAACTACCAACTATATCCAAACCATAACCCTTATTTAGCAAATCTACTACCCGTCCATGTCGGAGTGAATGTAATGTAATCCGTTTATTTTTTGGGATAATCCCCTTACCTACTAACTCATTTACAGTCCTATTGAACACCTTCCTAATCCAATAGTATCCAACTTTGCCACCATTTTTATTTTGGAATAAATAATCTTCACTCTTTTTTGATTTCATGTAATAATTCATATAATGTTTCAATGCTTTCAAAGTATCGAGAGCACAGACAGTTAATCTTACTTCTCTACCTTTTGTGTCTCTAAATTTGAATATTCCTTTTTTGAAGTCGCAATCTTTAAGTTTTAAGTTTAATATTTCTCCAATTCTTGCTCCTGTGTCATAGGTTAATCTTATTATCAATGCATCCCTTATTTTTGTTGCACTGTTGGAATGAAGTATATGTCTTATAATTTCATTTACTTCTTCTGGAGTAAGTTCGTCAAAGTGTTCTACTTCCTTCCTTTTGAACTTTCCCAACTCTTTGCAGTATTCTCTGAATTTCTCGTATTCGTCTCTATTAGGTAGGAATAATATTCTATAAAACACAGATAGCAGTTTGTAATAATGGTCTTGAGTGCCTTAATGTTGATTTCTTTTATAATTTTTTACATTGGAATTTTTTTAGCACCTTATACTGCATATTTAGGTGAGCATTCAGAAATTTTTAAGTTAATATCTTTTTATATCTATACTGCATATTCTTTAATATGCCACCAACTTCCAAAAAGAAGCTATTTTATATTTGGATATAAAATGGCTGTTTGTGCAAGATGTTTTGGTATATATACTGGATATTTAGTAGGAATGCTGATTTATCCCTTTATAAAAAAACTAAATGATTTTAAAATTCCCAATAAATGGTATTTAATATTTGCTTTAACTCCCATGGCAATTGATGGAACCACTCAACTAATTGGATTGAGAGAAAGCTTTAATGAGTTAAGATTTATAACTGGCTTTATTGCAGGCTTTGTTAGTGTTTTTTATATTATGCCGATATTTTTAAATATGGTATATAAATATTTTAAAAAAATTTACAAAAGAAGTTAAAATTAAGAAAAAAATAATCTCTCACAAAAAACATTATTGCTTCGCTACACGCTTATATTTCTTCTCCAGTCTCTAAGATTATTGGAACCTTTTTTTTCTATTTGAAACTTTACCAAGAGAATAGTTATTAATATTCTTAAAATTTATTGGAAGAGCAGGAAATAGAGGTTTAACTATAAAAGAGCTTAGTATTCTAATAAATGAGGAGTTTTTAAATGTAGATTTAAATAATGATGAAAGTGTAAAGCAGTTAGTTATGGTTGTAGAAGGAAAAAATGAAAAAGAAGTTAGCCCTCAAAGTGTTAAAAATATGAAAAATTTAGTTATAGAACTAAAAGAACTTGTTGGTAATGATATTGAAGATTTAAAAAAGATTATCAATTGGAGAAAAATTAGCAAAAGCTCAAATAAATCCTCAAAACATAATAATTTAGTTTGGATTAATAAAAATGTTGTTGAAAAATTATTAGAACTTGAATTAATTGAAAAACCTGAAAAAATAGGTAGGTCAAGATATATAAAAATTAGTGATAAAGGTAAGATGCTATTAAACTATGTTGGTTAAGTGGTGGAATTATGTATCTAACTAAAGAAGAAGAGAAAATATTAGATGGAGAATATGGAGAGGTTTTAAGAAGATGTATGAATTTGTTGGTTTCTTTGGGAGATATTTATGGAGCTGAGAAGCTAATACTAATAAACTCAGCTCAAATTTCGGGAGTTTCATACAAAACCATTGGAGATATTGGATTAGAATTTTTAGAAGATTTTGCTAAAGAAAATGTTAAAGTTAAAGTTTATTCTACTCTAAATCCTGCTGGAATGGATTTAGATATATGGAAAGAGCTTAGAATAGATGAGGAATTTGCCAAAAAGCAGTTAAAAATAATAGAGGCATTTAAAAAAATGGGAGTTGAGATTGGATGTACTTGCACACCTTACTTAGTTGGAAATCTTCCAAAATTTGGAGAGCATATAAGTTGGGCTGAAAGTTCAGCTGTGAGTTTTGCAAACTCTGTTTTAGGAGCTAAGACAAATAGAGAAGGAGGACCTTCTGCATTGGCATCAGCAATTATAGGAAAAACACCATATTATGGCTACCACTTAGATGAAAATAGAAAAGCAACACATATCATTGAATTAGATAATCAATTAATATCTAACTTTAAATTTGGAGAGAGTTTTTATGGAGCTTTAGGTTATTTAGTTGGAAAGATTGTAAAAAATGGCATTCCTTATTTTGAAAACCTATACAAATTACTTCCAAATAACGATGATTTAAAATCCTTAGGGGCTGCAATGGCAGCAAGTGGAGGAGTAGCTTTATACCATGCTAAACATTTAACAGCTGAGTGTAAGGTTAAAGAAGTTATTGATGATAAAGTTGAGAAAATATCTATTGATATTAAGGATATTAAAGAGGCTTATGAAACATTAAATACAACAAATGAAGAACCTGATTTAATTTGTGTTGGCTGTCCTCACTGCAGTTTAATGGAAATTAAAAAAATAGCAGAGATTTTAAAAGATAAAAAATTAGATGCTGATTTATGGGTTTGTTGCTCTTTACATATTAAAGCAATAGCAGATAGAATGGGATATTCTAAAATCATTGAAAAAGCTGGAGGAAAAATAATTAAAGATACTTGTATGGTAGTTTCACCAATAGAAGATTTAGGATATAAAAAAGTAGCAACAAATTCTGGAAAAGCTGCAGTATATTTGCCTAATTTTTGCAAAAGTGAGGTAATTTTTGGAAATATTGTTGAGATAGTTAAAAATAATGTAAAATAATTAAAAGTAATTAAAAGTGAGAATAGTAAAAAAATTAGGAAATATACATGTATAGAGATTCTCCTATTATAGGACGTGGAAAGAGTGGAGATAATGTTAAATCCGATAATTTTATTTGAACCTTTTAGAAAAGGTTTCATCAAAACGGATGCATTGCCTCGCTTCGCTCGGCAATGCCTCATAATAATATTGGACATTAATTGCCCCTTTTAGGGGCAACATAATGGACGTGGTGTATAGCAATAGAGGGTTTCCCTCTATGCTTTTAGAAAAAGGTTCATCAAAATCACCTTAGATAGTTTTATAAGTGTGAAATTATGCTAAATCCGATAATTCTATTTTTAACTGTTATATTTGATAGAATTATTGGAGAATTGCCAGAGAAAATTCATCCAACGGTTTGGATAGGGAATTTAATAGATTTTTTAGAGAATATATTTAAATCTACAAAATGTAAAAATAAATATAGAGATTTTTTATTTGGCTTCTTAACTACAAATATAACAATAGGAGTTGTAGGGATTATAGCAATTTTTTTAGAAAAATTTATTTTATCATTACCATTTCCATTAAATTATCTTACCTATGCCTTTGTTTTATCAACAACCATTGGATATAAATCATTATTTGAGTTCTGCAGAAAGCCAATTGAATATATAAAAAATAAAGATATAGAGAAAGCGAGGGAAGCTGTTCAACACATTGTTAGCAGAGATGCATCAAAATTGGATGAAGAGCATATACTCTCAGCAGCAGTAGAGAGTTTGTCTGAAAACATAACTGATAGCATAATAGGAGCTTTATTCTATGCCATTATTTTTGGATTGCCTGGAGCTTTTGTATATAGAGCAATAAATACCTTAGATGCAATGATTGGATATAAAAATGAAAAATATTTGTGGTATGGAAAGTTAGCTGCGAGATTAGATGATATTGTCAATTTTATTCCATCAAGGATAGCAGGGATTTTGCTAATTATTGCTTCCCCATTTTATAAAGGAAATATCAAGAAAGCAATATATGGATTTCTAAAGGAAGCTAATAGAGTTCCTTCACCAAATTCTGGCTATACAATGGCTACATTAGCAAATGCTTTAAATATAACCTTAGAAAAGATTGGATATTATAAACTTGGTAGTGGAAAAATAAATGTAGAAAAATCTTTAAATGCATTTAAAGCAGTTGATTATGTAGTAATTTTATTTTTAATAATTTACAGTTTAATCTGGTGGGTATTATGATGAACAAATCTCATTATCCATCAGAAGTTCCAGATGATAGATTTGAGGTTTTAAATAATCTTAAAGATTGTCAAAAGCCTATTAAAATTCTATTACTTGGAGGAGTGGATAGTGGCAAAACTACTCTAACTACTTTTTTAGCTAATGAACTTTTAAGCTCTGGATTTAAAGCGGCAATAATTGATTGTGATATTGGACAAAAGAGCATTTTACCTCCAGCAACTATAAGCTTAGCCTTTCCAGAAACAAATTTTAGCAATTTGTATGAAATTAAACCTTATAAAAGTTATTTTATTGGTTCAACAGCTCCAATTCAATTTTTTGGAGAGATGGTGGTAGGAACTAAGTTGCTGTGTGATTATGCCAAAGATAAAGCTGATGTTGTTATAGTTGATACTACAGGATTAATCCATGGTTCTGGAGCTGATTTAAAGAGGATGAAAATAGAGATGATTAAGCCAGATATTATAATAGCATTGCAAAAAAGAAATGAACTTAGACAGATATTAAAGCCCTTTAAAAATAAAATTAGAATTTTTTACTTAAAAGTCTATGAAAATGCAAAGTCATTTAGCAGAGAAGAGAGGAAAGAAATTAGAGTAGAAAAATGGAAAGAATACTTCAAAAACTCAAAAATTTATAATATTGGTTTTAATGATGTAATTATTAGTGGAACTAAAATATTTCAAGGAGAGAAAATTTTGGAAGATGAAAAATACTTATTAGAATCACTTTTTAAATGGAAAATACTCTATGGAAGTAAATGTGAGGGAAGATATACAATAGTAAAAAGAGATTTGATAAATATGCCAAGACAGGTTGATAAAAACATTCTATACTACATTGAGCCAGAAAGATTTAACAACTTAATAGTTGGATTGATTGATGAAGAGGGATTATGCATTGGATTAGGTATTTTAAAAACTATTGATTTTGAGAATGAAAGATTAGAGATATTATCACCAATAAATGATGATGAAATTAAAAATCTTAAAGAAATAAGGTTTGGGAGAATAAAAATTAATGAAAATGGGGAAGAACTTGGTTTATTAGATAGAGATTTAATATAAAAAATAATTATAATAAATAAAATGTGAGATATATGCTTAAAGAAATATTAAATAAAATCTTTTGGCATCCTAAATATAAAAAAGAAGATTTTGAAGTTATTATACTACATAGAGGGGCTGAAGAAAATAAAAAAATCATTCCTTTGGATGATGTTGAACTTAAAGGGAACTATCTGATATATTTTGATACCTATATTCCACTACATAGAATATTAGAGATTAGAAATAAAAAGACTGGTGAAATTTTGTATAAGAAATTAGGAAAATATTAACAAATTATCATACAAATTTGTTAAATACTATGATAATATATGGAAATGGGAAACGGTATAAAAACTCGTTAGTCAATATATGAAATGTGAAAGTTCTATCAATAAATTACAACAGATTACAATGTCTTTTTATTATTTCACTTTCATCTAAATTTAATTTCTTCATAACTTCTGCTATAACTAAATCTAAGAATATTAAAGCCGTTTCTTCAAAAGTAGTCCCCATTGGTAAATATTTTGATTTTTTAACATCTAATTGGATTATTACTTCAGCAAATTCTACTATAGTCCCACATTCGCATACAATTGCAACAATATTATTATTTATTTTCTGTGCCTTTTTAGCAACTGTTAAAGCAGTCTCTGTTTTTCCACTACCTGATATTAAAATTAGTAAATCATCTTTTTCATAGGATGGGGTAGTTGTTTCTCCAATAAAATAGGAATTAAAGCCAAGATGCATTAATCTCATAGCAAAACATCTTCCAATATATCCACTCCTTCCTACACCAAAAACAAAGATTTTTTTAGCTTTTAAAATTTTATTTATTAAAGCGTTCATCTTACATTTATATTCATCGTCAGTATAGAATCTTTTTAATAGTGATAAGTTGTAGGATATAACTTTTAGTTCATCCAATTTCGACACCTATCGAAGCTATTTTCATAAATATATCCAAATCTACAAATTAATTATTAAAAAATAAAACATAAAAAATAATTATTACTTAGCAAAAAATGGTGGGGGTGCTGGGATTTGAACCCAGGTCCAGGGATTTCTCCTGCCGTGGTCCAGTGCCCTATAGGCAACTGGAGTCCCCGATGATAGACCTGGCTACACCACACCCCCGCATTAACGACACATATAAAAAGTAAAAGGAAATATATAAATTTTACGGTTATTATAATTATGGTGTGGTATCCTGAAATTATTTCGCAATTATAATTCCTGAAATCACTTCCATATTATTAACTATATTATTTCCGAAATAAACTTCATAAGGAGTTTTAAAATCGATTACGTAGTAAGCGAGCAATGAAAACCTTAGGTTTTCGTCTAATCTAAAGAACGATGTGGTTTTATTTTATTATGCCAATCGGAGAGTAGTGAAGAGCTATGAAACCACATTAGTGATTTCATTCAATCTACGAACTCTTCTAAACTATCAAATCTATTTAGTCGATATTCAATCTCTCTATTTATCCGTTCAACTTTTCCTATTTAGGTTGTATTTTACCATATTGTTTCAGTATAGTATATATACGATTATGTGGAATATGTATATTATACCTACGTTCGATAAAATGCTCCAAATGGACTGGGCTTGTTCCCTTATATTCTTCGACTGCTTTAAGGACAATATCTATCTCTTCCTGAGTAATTTCTCTCGGCTTTCAACCTCTACGCTTTATATTTGGGATTTCTCCAGTCTATCGATATTCTTTCCATATCTGTTGAACTCTACGAGTGGATATTTCCAACTTCTTAGCAATATCTCTCGTTCTAAATCCCTTCTCCTTCCATCTAATAATTTCCTTAATCTTTTTATCCTCAAGTTTTACACCGCCCATATTATTTATGTTATCTTTTTTATTATTTATAGATGCGAAATATTTTTAGGATACCACAGAAGCAATGTATAAAGCTAATAAAGAGAAACAATAAATTAAAATTAATTAATAAACGAAAAGTATATATATTAGTTATTATTATTTAATTTCTGCTTTCACTTGTAGGGCGGTGGCTCAGCCTGGTTAGAGTGCTCGGCTGATAACCGAGTGGTCCGGGGTTCGAATCCCCGCCGCCCTACCATTTTTTATTTTTAGATGTTATATTAATTAATTTAAATGTATAAATTAAAAGTTATTATTTTTCAAATTGGCTCATAAACTTAGAAATATAGTTTATGGCAATATCTAAGCTCATAACCTCATAATTATCTTTTAAATAACCTTTTTCTTTCATAACTCTCCCAGCCCAATCTGCAAACCTCTTATCTTGTATAACTACAACTCCATAATCATTCTCTGTTCTTATTAATCTTCCAATCATTTGCACTAATGTTCTTGCCATTCTATCAAATGATGTCATTAAAAAAGCTCTCCAATGGGCATCTCTAAGACATCTACTTTTAAATTTCTCTTCTAATATTTTTTGTTCTCTTAATATTAAAGGTGTAGGAACAGGGAAAGGTAAAGCATCTATAACAACACCAACCAATGCTTCTCCAGGGATATCAACACCCTCAGCAAATCTTCCAGTTGCTAATAAAATCCCTCCAATTTTTTCAAATCTTTCTTTTAGCTCTTTAGCTTCCTTTCCATCCATTCCCTGTTCATACACGTGAATATTTTTATTTTTAATATTTGTTTTTGTTATTTCTTTTTTTAAGAATTTGTAAAAGCTATCTAAATCCTCAAAGCTCTTAAATAGGACCAATGAATTTCCATTTATTGCTTCCAATATTTTTAATAAATTTTTATTTGCTTTTTCTCTATCTTTTTTTTCATACTTCATATCAACGCCATCTTTTAGAGCTATAATTTTCTTCCTATTTTTTGGAAAAGGGCTTTCTAAAATTAAAAATTCTGGATTTTCAACTCCTGTTTTTAAGGCATGCATTTTTAAATTTCCAATAGTTGCTGAGCAGTGAATAACTACCGAATTGCCATAAAGCTCTTTTAAATGAGAGCTAACAAAAACTGGCTCACATAATAAGGAATTTCCGCTTCTATAAATCACATAGTTTTCATTAATATATCTTAAATTTTTGATATTTTCTATAAATTCTAAGAGATATAAATCTGATAATCTCTTTTTATGGATAAAATCAAGCTCTATAGCAATTAACGCCTTATTATCAATTTCAAATCTAAGCTCCTCATATCTAATCTCTTCATTTTCACTAAATCTTAATATTTTGTTCTTTATATTATTTATTTGATAATACCCATCTAAAATAGCCCCTAATACAGCCAATTCAGTTTTATATTTCCAAGAATTTAAATCTTCTCCAGTATAAATAATAGTATCTTTGCAAATATCTATATCTATACCTCTACTTATTAAATACATCTCAATAATTTCCCAAAAATTTTCATCTTCAGTATTTAATCTCTTTTTTAAAATATTTGGGGCATAATAGATAGCCATATATTTTAATCTATTAATTGCTAAATCTGGATTAATGGTTATTGTTGATGCATTTCTTATGCTATTCTCTAATTTGTGAGCTTCGTCACAAATAATTATATCAATATCTCTTTTTACCTCAATATCTTCCTTTGCATAGTAAAACATGCTGTTATTCATTACAATAATATCAGCTAAGATACTTTCAATTTTTGCCTTTTGATAATCACACGTGCAAAATGGACAGTAATAAATTACTTTATCTCCTAAATTTATTTGCTGTTTTTTTGTACCACAATAGCAGATGGGTCTTCTATTGGGCCTATATTTGCATTTTTTATTCAATTGGCAATATAATCTATTAGCTTTACCTCCTTTTGACTTGCAAATAAAGTTACTTTTTCCCATAAGAAACCCAATTTTTAAATTATGCTTTAGAGAGCTTAAGTCCTCATATATCCTAACCTGCTGGTCTATTGTTTCAGTTAATATTAAAACTCTTTTCCCTCTTTCTGCAAAATATAATGCTGGAATTAAGTAGCCGAGGGTTTTTCCAACACCTGTAGGAGCTTCAATTATCAAATTTCTCCTGTTTTTTATACATTCGTAAATTTTTAGCATCATTTTTTTTTGAGGCTCTCTAATTTTGGGATATGGAAACTTTTCTATAATATATCTTTTAAATTCCATAAAAACCACTTAGAAATTGATTTTGAAAATAATAAAGGAATAAAAATATAATATTTTCTATTAAGGTGATTAATTTGATAATAATATATAGGAGATTTCCATTTTTTCTTTTATTTATTCGTTTTTAGTTTCTATATTATTCCATACAAAATAAGATTTTAAAAATATTGAAAGAACCAACTAACTGTCTATTAAATAATTTCTTACCTTAACATTAATAAATCCTATCCATTATAAAATCTGCTAAATCTTCTAAAACTTTTCTTCTATCTTTATCAAATATCTTTAAATAGTTCTTTGCTTCTTCTGTTGTTTGTTTCATAAGCTCTTTTGCATATTCTATTGAAGGCTTCAATATATCAATAGCCTCTTTAATCTCTTCATCTCCAATATCTTTATTTCCTAAAATTTCTAATAACCTTTTCTTTTTATCTTCATCTAATGTTTTTAAAGCATGAATTACAATTATAGTTTTCTTACCTTCCCTTATATCACTACCAACTGGCTTACCTATCTTCTTTTTATCTCCAATTAAATCTAATATATCATCCTGTATTTGGAAAGTTAATCCAATCCTTGTTGCATATTCTTTCAACGCTTTTTTTTCTTCTTCATTACAATCTGACATTATTGCCCCAATCTCTACAGAAGCTTCTAATAAAGCTCCTGTCTTTTTTCTAATCATTATTAAGTATTCCTCCATTGTAGGATAATAGTTTTCAAACTCCATATCCATTGCTTGACCTTCACAAACATCAACACACGCTTTTGATAAGATTTTTAAAACTTCATGAGCTTTTTTAGCATCTTTTATTCTTGAAATAGCTTCAAAAGCTTTTGCATATAATAAATCTCCAGCCAATATTGCCATTGGTTCCCCATAAACTACATGAACTGTTTTCTTTCCTCTTCTTTCATCATCGTTATCCATAATGTCGTCGTGTATTAATGTATAGTTGTGTATGAGTTCAACACTTACAGCAGCAGGTAACACTTCGTCAATATCATCTTTCTTTAGCTTATAAGTGGCAACGGCTAAATATGGTCTAATCCTTTTTCCTCCAGCAAACAAAAGATGTTTTGATGCATTATATAACTTATCATCCTTATTTACATAAGTTTTTAATTCCTCATCTATTTTTTGTAATATGTTTTTATCAAATAGCATCATTCCACCTCATTTATTAAATTATTAAAAAGTTATATTATTTATATAATTCTTTCAAAGCTTAAGCATTGTCCATTTCTTAATAAATGGACATCTTCTCCTAATCTATATCCCTCTTCTTCAGCTAATTTTGTATATTCAGCAGTTAAATTGAAGTCACCATGTGAAGGGATTATGTGTTCAGGATTCAACCATCTCAACATATCTCTATGGTCTTCTTTTGCGGCGTGTCCAGAGACGTGAGCCCCTTTAAATATTCTAACTCCTAACAATTTTAATCTTGATTCTAGCATATACCTTTGGGCAGCGTTTATTGGGTTTGGAATAGGGTCTGCTGAAAATACAACACAATCATATTTATCAAACTTGTATGGTGTTTTGTTAGTAGCCATTCTTGATAGCACAGCGCCATCTTCTCCTTGATGTCCTGTTGCTATTATTAGATATTTTTCCTTACCTTCTTTAGCTATATTCTTTAAAGCCATTTCTATGGAACTTGGGTCTCCATAAATTCTTAAATTATCTGGAAATTTAACTATTCCAATATCTTGGGCTATTCCACAATATCTTATCATACTTCTTCCTAATAAAACAGGAGTTCTATCCATTTTTTCAGCTATATCAGTTATAGATTTTATCCTTGCAATGTGAGAAGAGAAAGTAGTTACAATAATACCATTTTTATCATTGTCAGCAGCTAATAAATCATTTTTCAATAAACCAGAAGCAATAATCTCTGGCGGAGTTTTTCCTTCGTGGTTTATTCTTGTTGTTTCTGATATAAAGCATAAAACCCCATTCTTACCAACTTTTTTTATAGCTCTATAATCAGGTCTCTCTCCAACAACAGGAAAATTATCAAATTTAAAGTCATTTCCATATACTATAGCTCCGTAAGGAGTATGTAAAACAGGCAAAACAGAGTCAGGAATACTGTGAGTTATTCTAATAAACTCTAATGTTATGTTTGGAGTTAAATCAATAGATTCTCCAGCATTTAAAACAATTAAAGGATTTCTAACGTCAAATTTTTTTTCACTTAAGATTTCTCTCTTAATTAACTCAATTGTGTATGGAGTTCCAATGATTGGAGCATTATATCTATGAGCTAATTTAGGAACAGCCCCAATGTGGTCTAAGTGGCCATGAGATAAAACAATGGCTTTAACTTCCCCTTCTATATTTTTCATAACTGTATCGTTTGGGATTATTCCCTTTTCAATTAACTCTAAGCTATGAAGTTTTGATATATCAGTATCTTCGTGGATTAAAACTCTATCTAATCTAATTCCCATATCTAATATTATAATTTCTCCATCTACATTAACAGCAGTCATATTTCTTCCAACTTCTTCATAACCACCAATTGCAATAATTTCTAATTTCACACTCTCACATCCTTTAATTTTTATTTTAATTTTATAAATTCTTTAATTTTTTGTATTTGTATCTGCAAATATTTAATTGTTTTAAATAAATTTATAAACGAACATCTAAGATAAATAGAATTTTCGCAGTTTATATGCCAATTAAAGAATTAACTGTTTGAATTCACTTTAATATGGTGAGGTATTATGGTAATTTTGAATCTAAAGGTATCATATATTGAGACTTTCGCAATTTATATTTCATTTAAAATATTTATGATGTTAAAAATTTGAAATTCTTCCAAAGGAAGATATTCATTACTCAATTCATATCCTTTTGCACAAAACTATGGTTATTCCTACGAAAATCCTATTCAAATAAAATCAATGTGATAACAGGATTAACAATAAAACTTTATTTCATCTCTGAGAAATCCATTCTTTTAAAGTTCCTTTAACTACATAAGGTGTTTTTTTAAGCTCTTCAATATTCTCAGCTCCAACTAAAAACATAGTTATCTTTAATTCTTTTATGTAATTTTCTAAAACTTTAACAACTTCTTCCCATCCCTTTAGAGAAGCTTTCAATATAGGCAGAGCAACAGCACAACAATCACAGCCAATTGCTATGCACTTAGCCATATCTAAACCACATCTTAAGCCTCCAGAACCAATAACTATGCCATTATAAACACTTTTTACTTCAAATATTGAAGCAGCTGTAGGAATTCCCCAATTAGTAAATTTTTTTACTAAATTTTTAATGTTTTCATCTTTAACTCTGTAATATTCAACCTTTGCCCATGAAGAGCCTCCGCTTCCTTGGATGTCAATTGCATCAAAGCCAATATTTTTTAAAATTAATGCATCTTCTTTTGAAAATCCTTCTCCAACTTGTTTAGCAATAAATGGAATGTTTTTATAGCCTTTTTTGTAATTTGAAATAACTTCTTTAAGCTTATAGATGTTTTTAAAGTTTAAATCACCTTCTGGCTGTATAACTTCTTGTAATGGGTTGAAATGAATGGCAATAGCATCGGCATCTATCATCTCAACAGCTTTGTCAATTATCTCTTCATCCCAATCATCAACTATAAAGTTAACTGCTCCTAAATTACCTATAATTAAATTGTTTGTATAATCTCTAACAATGCTATATGTATCTATCAAATCTTCATTAACAATGGCTGCCCTTTGAGAACCTACGCCCATTCCTAAGCCAAGTTCTTCAACTGCCTTAGCAATATTTTTATTTATTTCCTTTGCCTTGCTATGTCCTCCAGTCATACCAGAAACAATAATTGGAGCAGATAAATGTTTTCCAAATAATTCTATTTCTGTATCTATGTCATCAAAATTAATCCCACAGATTCCTTTATGTATTAGCTCAATATCCTCTAATAAGGTTGTTTTTTCATATTCAACATTGCAGTAACTACATAAAAATATATGTTCTAATTTTCTAACTTCAATCTCATTTCTATTATTAACCATAATTTCACCAATTACTATATAAATATTTTCTCCACTCTGTTGAAAATTTTTAATACAAATTGAAAATAAACATTTAAAAAAGTTAGTATTGACCTTATAAAAAATCTAAAAAAAAGAGATAAAATAAAAAATAAAAATAAAAAAATTGATTTTAATCTAATGATTTATTCTATTCCTAATTTCTTTAAAACTGGGTCTACTGGGATTGCATGAACGCTAACAGCTAACTCTTCTGGTTTCATTCCAAATGCTAAACCTAACAACTGGCTTAAATGTAAAACTGGCAACTTGTATTCTTCACCAAACTTCTCCTTAATTTCGATTTGTCCTCTATCAAACTGTAAGTGACAGAATGGACAGACATTAACTATACAGTCAGCATTAACCTCTAACATATTTCTTATTTTTTCTCTTGTCATGTCTAATGCTATTTGTAAGAATCTTGCTCTAACACCTCCTCCAGCTCCACAGCACATTAAATAATCTTTATAGATAACTGGCTTAGCTCCTGTTGCAGTAACAATATCCTCTAATAATGTTGGTCTTTCTGGACTGTCAAGATGCTTAACATCACATGGTTTTAATAAGTGGCATCCGTAGTGAATAGCGACATTTAAATTGTTTAATGGTTTTACAACTTTCTCTTTAATCTTTTCAGTACCAATCTCTTTATAGAGTAATTCAGCAAGATGTAAAACTTTGACAGTTCCCTTATATTGCTTACCAATCTTGTCTAACTTTTCATTTACAAAGTCCAATGCCTCTTTATTTTCATGTAAGATATGAGCTGCCTCAAACAAAGAACCATAACATCCATTACATACGGTTACAATATCTAACCCCATCTCTTCAGCAATGCATAAGTTCCTTGCTGCTAAAGTTAGCCATGTTTTTTGGTCGAATGAACCAAAAACACCAGGAGCAGGACAGCATGATGCTCCAGGCATGTATTCTAACTCAACTCCTAACTCTTCCATAACCTTTTTTGTAGCCAACTCAACTCCAGGGTATCTGTGTGGCATGATACATCCTAAGAAGAATGCATATTTCATCTTATCACCAAATTTTATTATTTTATTTATTTTATTCCTTTAAGTCCATTTTTTCCCAGTCAAATCCAATTAATTTATCAAATTCTAACTCTTTAATTAATGTTCTAACTTCTTCTAAGTCTTTTTCACTGAATTGAGCTGTTGGAGACTTTGCTGGTAATCCAAGTTTTCCTCTCAATTCAACAATCTGTTTGTTTGCAGGAACTGCATGTCCAAATCTTAAAACATAAGAAGCTGTTTTTCTATGTGCTAAAGCCATGTTTCCTTTTTGAGTTGCAATATTTCTTAATGTCTTTATTATTTCAGTTATTTTAACTTCTCTTGGACATCTTTCGTAGCATGTATAACAAGTTGTGCAATACCAAATATCATCAGTATCTAAAACATCATCTAAACCTAACAAAACCTTTCTTAAAACTTTTCTTGTTCTGTAAGCTGTTCTTCTTCCACTTGGGCAGCTACCAGTGCAAGTTCCACATTGATAACATGCTTTAATTGATTTTACGACATCTTCTCCTAAAACCAACTTCCCTGCTTCAATAACTTCATTTACAAAGTTTTTATTTACTTTATCCAATTTTATCACTGCCATAGTATCACCTCACATTATTGGTTTGGGAATATTATATATATAGTTAGAAACTTCGAATGTTGATATTAGACAGTTGTAAAATACTTTGTTATAAATAAATTTTTAAAATTAAAAAAATAGAAAAAAATTAAGATTAACTTTGTTTAGATAATTTTTAATAAAATTAAAGGGGATTGGATGAAAATCACAATTTACAGTCCAGATGTTTATACCTATGGCTCTATGCTTATTGGCGGAATTTTAAAAAATATGGGTTATAGTGTTTATTTAGTTAGAAAAATAGATAAAACATTATTTTTAAAGTCAGATGTTGTTATATTTAGCCTATATTCAACTTTGCATATATTGGATAAAAGGATTAGAGAAACAATAGATTTTATAAAAAAAGTAAGAAAAAATAAAACCAAAGTTTATGTTGCTGGATGTGTTTCAGCTTATCCAGAGATTATTTTAAATGAACTAAATGTAGATGGAGTTATAGTTGGAGAGGGAGAGATAACAACACCAAAAATTATTGAAGGAGATAAGGAGGGCTTAGCTTATAGAGATGGAGAAGAGATTGTAATAAATTACCCAAAAGAAAAACCTGAGCTAAATCATCCTCTCCCATTGATACCAAAAGACATAGGGCAACAATCAGTTAGGGGGGCTAATGTTTATATTGAAACGCACAGAGGATGTTTAGGAAATTGCACATTTTGTCAAGTTCCAAAGTTTTTTGGAAAGAATATTAGGAGTAGAGATGTTGAGGATGTTGTTGAAGAAGTTAAGGCATTCAAAAGATATGGAGCAAAAAGAATAGCAATAAGTGGAGGAACTGGAAGTTTATATGGCTTCAAAAAATCAGTAAATAGAAATAAGTTTTTTGAACTTTTGGAAAAGATATCTGAGATTGTTGGTAAAAACAATTTATCAGTTCCAGATATGAGAGTTGATTATGTTGATGAGGATATATTAGAGGCTATAAAGAATTACACAATTGGATGGGTGTTTTATGGAATTGAAAGTGGAAGTAATAAAATTTTAAAAGATATGAAAAAAGGAACTAATAGGGAAAAAAATTTAGATGCAATAAAATTAGCAAAGGACTGTGGAGTTAAAGTTGCAGGAAGCTTTATAGTTGCATATCCAACAGAGACAGAGATGGATTATCTATTAACTAAAGATTTCATTGTAGATGCTGAACTCGATGACGTTTTTGTATCCATTGCTGAGCCAATTCCTACAACAGAGCTGTGTAATTTAGTTTTATCTATGCCAAAGGAAGAAAATTTACTTTATAAGATTCATGAAGGTGAATATAAAAAACTTGGATTGAGTGAAGCAGAAGCAAGATGTTTTGATTTATTGATTCATGCTGAAATGTGGAAATCTATGCCGAGACCATTAACTCCTCAATTGTATAATATATATTTAAATGAAGCAAAGATGCAGGGAAAAGATATAAGAGCTATAATTGAATTACTATTTAAGTATAAAGACGTGTTAATTAAATAACAGCAAAGAGGCACTACCGAGCGTAAGCGAGGTAGTGCATCCCGAGTATCCCAATAGGACGGAGTCCTATGGAATTGAATTACTATTTAAGTATAAAGACGTGTTAATTAAATAAGGTGAAAAGATGTGCATATTCTGCAAAATAGTTAATGGAGAAATTCCAGCAAAGATTGTTTATGAAGATGATAATGTCTTAGCTTTCTTAGATATAAATCCAAGAAATAGAGGGCATACTTTAGTTATTCCAAAAAAGCATTATGAAAGATTTGATGAAATGCCAGATGATGAGCTTTGCAATTTTATAAAAGGAGTTAAGAAGACAATTGAGGTATTAAAAAAATTAGGTTTTGATGGATATAACATAGTTAATAACAATGGAAAAGCTGCTGGGCAAGAGGTTAATCATGTTCATTTCCATATCATCCCAAGATATGAAGGAGATGGAGATGTGGTTAAATTTGGTGAAATTAAAAAAGTTGATTTAGATGAAGTTTTAAATGAATTAAAGAAGTAATAGAAAAGCATAATTAGGAAACAATTTCCCCTCTCAATCCAAATGTCTTAGCATCTGTAATTTTTACTTTTCTAAACTCTCCAACATCTCCTCCTTCAAACTTAACGACTTTGAAATTGTCAGTATAACCTTTTCCTTCATTTAAAACTAAAACTCTCAGAGTTTTTCCAATGTACTTTTTATTGTTTAAATAGCTCAATTCTCTTCTCAATTTATCCAATATTTCACTTCTTCTTTTCCTAATTTTTGTATCTACCTGTTTCATTTTTGCAGCTTCTGTTCCTCTCCTTTGGGAATACTTAGCTCCATGGATATAATCTGGCTTTAATTCTTTTAAGATTTCTAATGTATTTTGAAACTGCTCTTCTGTTTCTCCAGGGAATCCAACAATTATATCTGTTGTAAAGCAAAGATTTTTAACTTTTCTTCTAAATTCATTAACAATTTCTTTAAATTCATCTACTGTATATCCTCTCTTCATTTTATTTAGAATTTCATCATCTCCACTTTGTAAAGGGAGATGTAAAAATTTTCCAACTTTCTCATTTTGATAAGCTTCTATAAGCTCATCCAATATTGGCTGGACATTTTTTGCATGCATCATTCCAACTCTCATTATAAATTCTCCGTCTATTTGGGATAACTCATTTAACAAATTAGCTAAGTTATCTCCAATATCAAAACCATAACATGCAGTATCTTGGGCGGTTATAAATAAGCATTTAACTCCTTTACTTATCAATTCTTTGGCTTTATTAACGATTTTTTCCCTTGGGTAGGATATTAAATTTCCTCTCGCTATTTTTACAATACAATAAGAGCAATTTCCTAAACAGCCCTCGCATATTGGTAGTGGTGTAATTAAAGAAGGCTTTAAGTAATCTAACTTTCTATAGAGTGTTTTGTTAATTTCTTCTTCAGCATATATTGTTCTTTTGTTCTTTTCAATATAATCTCTCAATATTTCTCCAGCTCTATGGGATTCTCTTGGATATATGTGTAAAAATCCATTAACCTTATTCTTTAAAGCTTTTGGCAAACATCCTGCAACTACAACGTCTTTTCCTAAATTTTTAATCTCATTTATTCTGTAAATCATTCTATTTTCAGTTTCTAATCTGACGACACATGTGTTTATTATTACAATATCTGCTTCATCTAAGCTATTAACTAATTCAAAGCCATATTCTTTTAAAGAATTCTTTATAATTTCAGTGTCCGCAGTATTTAATACGCAACCATAACCTTCAACATAAACCCTCATAGTTATCACCGTAATATAAACTATATAGCCACATATTTAAATATATGGCCATATATTGTTTATAAACATTAATAAGATTTAGAAAAATAAAATAGTATTATTGCAAAATTAAGTTTAGTAAGTTTATTCAATCAAATCTGAAAATAGTTTTATAATATCTTTTGAGCTTAAAACACCAACAATTTTGTCTTCACATGGTGATTTAACATATAAGTGATGTATTCCTTTCTCAGCCATAATCTCAATAGCTTTTTCCAATGGAGCTCCGGGACTAACTGTTATAGGATTTACTGTCATTATTTCTTCAGCAGTTTTATTTAGTTCATGATAATGTTTTAATATATCTGTGTCAGTTATAATTCCCCAAAATCTTTCTCCATCAGAAACTACAACAGATGATATGTCATATTTTGCCATTGTTTTAATAACATCGCATAACTTTGTATCTAAGGTTACTTCAACTACACCTTTTTTCATAACATCTCTAACCAAATATTTTGATATCATACTTACACCCCCCATAATTATAGTTATTTCTTTAGGTTTTTATTCTTTTAGGACTTTTAATTATAGTTGTGTGCAAAACTATTTTAAATAAAATAAGGAATTAATGAATGCTCCAAGGAAGGCATTCAAAATTTCCTTTTTAAAGTTTAGTTTATTTTGCACATAACTATAATTCCTATTTAACTACAATATAAAAATTTCTATATAGTTAAATATAAGAGATTATATATAACAAGTTTCATATAGTTCTTTAGCAATATCATCTATTGTCATCAAATTTATCTATATATTAACAACTATAAATTTATGCTCATGGTGATATAATGGATGATTTAACTCAACTACCTGGCGTAGGACCTTCAACAGCAGAGAAATTAAAAGAAGCTGGTTACACTGATTTTATGAAAATTGCAACTGCAACAATTGGTGAATTAACAGAAATAGATGGAATTAGTGAAAAAGCCGCCGCAAGAATTATAGAAGCCGCGAGAGAACTGTGTAATTTAGGATTTAAAAGTGGTAGTGAAGTTTTAACTCAAAGAAAAAATATATGGAAGCTCTCAACTGGAAGTAAAAACTTAGATGAAATTTTAGTAGGAGGTTTAGAAAGTCAGTCTATCACTGAATTTGCAGGGATGTTTGGTTCTGGTAAAACCCAGATTGCTCATCAAGCATGTGTTAATTTACAATGTCCAGATAGAATAGTTGCTGATGATGCTATAAAGGAAGAAATTTTAAATGAACCAAAAGCAGTTTATATTGATACAGAAGGGACATTTAGACCAGAAAGAATTATCCAAATGGCAGAGGCTTTAGGATTAGATGGAAATGAAGTTTTAAACAATATTTTAGTTGCAAGAGCTTATAACTCAGATATGCAGATGCTTTATGCAGAAAACGTTGAGAACTTGATAAGAGAAGGGCACAACATAAAGTTAATTATAGTAGATTCATTGACATCAAAATTTAGAACTGAGTATATAGGAAGAGGAAAATTAGCTGAGAGGCAGCAAAAATTAGGTAGACATATGGCTACACTCAATAAATTAGCTGATTTATACAACTGTGTTGTTATAGTAACAAACCAGGTAGCTGCAAGACCAGACGCTATATTTGGAGCTTCAGAACAGGCAATTGGAGGGCATATAGTAGGACACGCAGCAACATTTAGAATATTCTTAAGAAAGGCAAAAGGAGATAAAAGAGTAGCTAAGTTATATGACTCTCCACACTTACCAGATGCTGAGGCAATGTTTAGAATAACAGAGAAAGGGATTCACGATTAATTAAATTTTTTCTATTTTTATTTATATAAAATAATCTAAAAATCTAAATTTAAAAATAAAAAATAAAATAAAAATATAAAAAATTTAGGCAGATTCTTTTTTCATTAATTCCATAACCTCCTCTAAGAACGTTTCTTGTCCTACTCTTTTCATAACTGCAGCTAATCTTTCTCTCTGTGGTTTCTTAGCGTATTTGTCATAAACAACCAACACTTTATCTATTAAGTTAAGTATTTCATCAACACTGTTCATCTTCATGCTGATTCCTTCAACAACTTCTCTTCCTGTTTTACCACCAACATAGACCATAAATCCTTCTTCTTTAACGATTCTTGCCTCATTAGGACATGCTTTTATACATTTTCCGCATCCAACACAGATATTGTAGTTAGTGTAGGAAGTTTCTCCTCTTATATAAATTGCTTCAACTTTACAAACTTCAAAGCATCTTCCACAACCGTTACATTTTTCCTCATCAACATCTGGGAATTTAACTCCTGCTATACCAATATCATGTACTTGTGGTCTTACACACTTGTTTGGACATCCACTAATTGCAATCTTGAATTTGTATGGAGCTGGTCTTTCTTTGAAGTTATCTTCAATGATTTTACATAGTTCTGTTGTATCTATTAAACCACTACTACAGTTTCCAGCTCCAGGACATGCCAATGTAGCTCTAACTAATGGCCCTTCTGAACCAGTTATTAATCCTTTTTCCCTCAACCTTAATACTATATCTTCAACATCAAATCCACTAATGCCGTGGAGTTCATAAGCTCCTCTATCAGTTATCTTTATCTTAGCATTGTATTTTTCAGCAATATCTAAGATTTCTTTTATTTCTTCAACAGTGTACCATCCAGCAGGCTTTGCTCTAATTCTTATGAAGTAAGTTCCATCAGCTCTCTTTCCGATTCCACCATAATCAGCTGTCCAGTAGAATGAAATGAATTCATTATTTTCCTTTCTTCTCTCAACTTCTTTCTTAAATCTCTTTAATTTCAGCTGCCTTAATTTCTCAATTTCTTCTAAATTAACCCCTTCTTTTAATTCAACAGCATTTTTAATCTCTTCCCCTTTCTTAGTTCTTATTATGACTGTTGAATAACCATCTGGACTTCCAACACATCCAACTGAAACATCAGCCATGCTTGCATCAAAATCTCTACAAATTTTACATCCTGGGCAGATTTCAAACTCTTTTAAGTCAATTTCTTTTTTCTCTCCATTTATATAAACAAGTAATTTTCCTTTCTTAATATCAAACTTCTCAACATTTTCAATGTCTATTCCATGCTTTGCTAAAACTTCTTTCATGTTGTTATATTCAAATTTCTCAGTACAGAATAATCCTATGAGATATTCAATTTTTGGTAACTTAGCTGGTTTTCCATTCTTACCGAGTTCTCCATCGTGCTTTGCTAAGTATGGGAAGTATTGTAGTTTTCTCAAACCATTAATTTGGCATGGTAACCCAACAACTGCAACTTTCTTTAGTCCCATTTCTCCAGCTTTTCTTAATGCATCTAAAGTTGAGATAGCATATTTTGATTTTGCAGTTTTTAATAAATCCTCTGCATTTTGAACAACTAATGAAACTGGTTTCCAGCACTCATCTCCAACAACAATTGCTCCATCAATTTTTCCATTTTCTAATAAGTATTTTAGGAATGCTGTTACAACCCCTCCATCTTGTCCTTCAATGTCACTTTTTCCATAGTAATATTCTTCCTTAAACTTCTCTCTGATTTTTATTTGGTATTTTCCTGATGATACCCTTGGACAAACATCATAACACATTCCATGACCTTTTCTTAAACACTCATCTATTAATTTTGGTCTCTCATCAAAAGTTAATATACTATTAGGACATACTATAGTACATGTCCCACATCTTGCACATATTCCACTATCAACTATTTGGTTTAACTTCCACTCATACATTTTTTCACCCGAAACATGTGATTATATTACTAATACTTTAGTTTATTTATAGTTGTGTGCAAAATAAAATAAACTTTAAGAATGAAAGAACGTTTTCCTTTTGAAAAACATTCATTAATGCCTTATAATTAAACACTTTTGCACACAACTATAACTTAGATATATATAAACGCTTAATATAAAGCTTACTAATTAAACTAATTAATATGTGTGTATGAATTACACACAAATAATAAAAGATGTTGATTTTTAATGATAGTATTTGATTTTCATTTTGAATTTCATTTTTTAGATTTATAATTTATATGTTATAAGTTTTAATAATATAGGTGATTATTGTGGATTATATTGCTTTGTTAGTAGAGAGCTTTATAATCTCGGCATATTACTCAATAAAAATATCTATTATTGTTTTAATTACGGTTTTTATTGTAAATTACATTATGAACATAGGAATTATGAAAAAATTTAGTGAGAAGTTATCTCCAATTCTAAAAAGATTAAAGATAAATCCTATATCAATTTCATCAATTTTGACATGCTTTTTTAGCCCAACTGTTGGATATTCAATTTTAGCTGAAGGTTTGAAAGAAAATAAAATTAATGAAAAAGAGATTATAGGAACTTCTTTAGCAAATTCTTTCCCTTCTGTCTTGTCACATACATTCACATTTTTTATTCCAATTGTTGTGCCAATCTTAGGTTGGACAGGGGTTTTATTTGTTTTAATAAGATTAGGAGTAGCTTTAATAAAGACAATAATTGGATTTTTATATTTGTCAATTATATCGAAAAATTATTCTTTTGAAATGCCTAATATAAATAAAATGGATAAAAAAGAGAATGTAAAGAAATCATTTAAAAGCACTCTTAGATTTGCTAAAAGGTTGATTCCAACAATGTTCTTTATGATGACTTTAGTTATCTATCTTTCTAAAGTGGGATTTTTTGATTATGTTGAGAAATTTGTCCAACCAATAACCACCTTATTAAAATTAAACCCTAATGTTGGAATTTTAGCATTGACAGAAATTATGAATGTTCAAGCAGCGATAGTTATGGCTGGGGGATTTTTAAATGAGGGAATTTTAAATTCAAAAGAAGTTTTGATTGGATTAATTATTGGAAATGTTTTAACTTTTTCAAGTAGATATGTTAAACATTCTCTACCATTGCAAGTCTCTCTTTTTGGAGCTAAGTTGGGAACTAAAATAGTTATGGTTAATGCGGCTATTACTTTAATTTTAGATATCTTTATAATAGTTGCATTACTATTAATTTGACTATTAATCTCAACAATTATTAATATTAGGTGAATTTTTATGAGAAAATTTTGTGTCTATGGGAAGGGAGGAATTGGAAAATCTACAACAGTAAGCAATATAGCTGCAGCTTTAGCAGAAGAAGGAAAAAAGGTTTTAGTTGTTGGTTGTGACCCAAAGGCTGACACAACAAGGAATTTAGTTGGTAAAAAAATACCTACAGTTTTAGATGTTTTTAGAAAAAAAGGCCCAGATAATATGGAATTGGAAGATATAGTCTTTGAAGGTTTTGGAGGAGTTTATTGTGTTGAATCTGGAGGGCCAGAGCCTGGAGTTGGATGTGCTGGGAGAGGGGTTATTACAGCAGTTGATATGCTAAATAGATTGGGAGTTTTTGAAACATTAAAGCCAGATGTAATTATTTATGATATTTTAGGGGATGTTGTTTGTGGAGGATTTGCAATGCCTTTACAAAAACACTTAGCTGATGATGTTTATATCGTAACAACATGTGACCCAATGGCAATTTATGCGGCAAACAATATATGTAAGGGAATAAAGAGATATGCAAATAGGGGAAAGATAGCATTAGGAGGGATTATTTATAATGAAAGGAGTGTTATAAATGCTCCAGAGATTGTTGAAGAGTTTGCTAAAAAAATTGGAACTCAAGTTATTGGAAAAATACCAATGAGTAATCTTATAACAAAGGCAGAAATTTACAAAAAGACAATTATTGAGATGTATCCAGATAGTGAGATAGCCAATATTTTTAGAGAGATAGCAAAGGCAATTTATGAAAATAAAAATAAAGTAATTCCTAATCCATTGTCAGAAGATGAATTGGATAAAATTACTGAGAAGATTGATATTCTTTTAAAAGGGAATGTTAGATAATTTTTATTTTTTGGGATATTATGGATATTTTACCATAAAAAGATTAAGAAAATACTTAAATATAGAAAAAAATACAACAATGACATTAAATCCAAGTAGATATTCTAAGGAATATATTATTGAGACAGAATAATAAGAACAAGTAGGACATGTCCAAATGTTAAGAGGTGTAAACTCATGGAAATTCCCCAATGGTTTAATGAGAAATGGATAGACACTGATGCAAAGTCTCTTGGAGTTTATATAGCTTTGTTATATGCGAGATTTAGAGCAGTAATAGAAGATTGGAGTAAAGAAAGTACTATGAATTCTGTGAAAAAGGAATTAGCCAGATTTTTATCAGGAAAGGAAGGATATGTGGCTTGGAAATCTGCTGAAATATTTATAGAAAATCTATATTCTAATGAATACTCTTCTGAAGGTAGAAGATTTGAGAATTATAAAAAAGTAAAAACTCAATTAGAGAATATAGAAGGAGAGTATTATGATAAATTTAGAAAAGCTTGCTATAAATATTTTAAGAAAAAATATATTAACGAACTCAAAGATGAAGATAAAGAAGATTTAAGGAAAATCTTAGAAAGTATAAAATTAGAAGCTTCTGGATATACCTCCTTAGGATCAATATTATACTCACTATACACTACTTCTGACGCTTACAAACTTGCAACGGGAGAGAATATTTATAGTCTAAAAGGAGATGAAAAGAAAGAGCAAGAAAAAAGAATGGAGAATATTATTTATGCGTTAATTTATTCAGGAATTTTATGGTTTAAGGAAATAATACCAGCACCATTTCTTGAGGATGAATTTATAAAGAAATTATCTCCACCAGAGGATATATTAGAAAAAAATGAAGAAAATGAAGACATTAAAAAAACTACTACAGAAACAAAAAATAAAGAAGTAAATGAAATAAAATTCAAATTTGACGATAAAACGCCTGATTGGAAAGTTTTAGAGGAAATAGTTGCAAATGTTTTAAAATCTATGGGATTTGATTATGTTGAAATAGGAAAGAGATTACCAGCAAGAGGTGGAGGAACTATAGAAGTAGATGTATGGTCTTGGAAAAGAATAGGAAACACAAAATTTTATGTTTATGCTTCATGCAAGAATTGGAAAAGAGAAGTAGATAGAAGGGTAATAGATGAAGAATTTGGAAGAACTCAACAACTAAATCTAATTCCACACATCAAAATCTTCATAGCCAAGAGATTGACTGACCCTGCAAGACAAACGGCTTTAGCTGATGGTTTCATTACAATTGAGTTAGAAGAGAAGGCTACATCAAATAACGCAAGAGAAATCTATGAAATAATTGCTAAACACTTGAAAGACCTATTCATCGGAATAGCTCCACCAGAATTGCAAAAATTCGCTAAAGAAGCTAAGGAAATTTCTGAAAGGATGAAATCATTGGCAGAAGAAATTGAAAGATTATCTGGTTAATTCCAGTCCTAAATTAAAAATTAAAAAATGAAAGTTATAATTTCTCAAATATAAACTTAAACAGTCCTTTTTGAGCATGCAATCTATTTTCTGCCTCATCATAAACTACTGAATGTTCTCCATCAATAACATCATCAGTTATCTCATATCCTCTATTTGCTGGTAGGCAGTGCATAACAATAACATCATCTTTAGCATGTTCTAAGAGCTTATTATTAACTTGAAATTGTGGAAAGATTTTTAAAACCTCCTCCTTATCTTTTTCATCACCCATACTTATCCATACATCAGTATATATAATATCTGCATCTTCAACAGCCTCTATTGGATTATTTGTTAATGTTAAAGAACCTTCGCCATATTCTTCAATGATTTCTTTAGCTTTTAATATTGTTTTAGCGTTTGGTTCATAACCCCTTGGTGTTCCTACATAGATATCCATTCCTACTAAAGCAGAACCTAAGATTAAAGAATTACAGACGTTGTTTCCATCTCCTAAATAAGCTATTTTTAATCCATTAAATTTTCCTTTAAATTCCTTTATTGTCATTAAATCAGCTAATATTTGGCAAGGATGAGCTAAATCACTCAACGCATTTATAATAGGGACTGATGAGTATTTAGCCATCTCTTCTAAGTGTCTATGTTTATAAACTCTTGCAACTATTGCATCTACGTATCTACTCATAACCCTTGCAGTATCTTTTATAGACTCTTTCTTTCCTAAATGTATCTCATTCTGGTTCATTATTAAAGGATGGCCTCCTAATTCATACACAGCAATATCAAAACTCATTCTTGTTCTTGTTGAGGGCTTTTCAAATAATATTGCTATACTCTTCCCCTCTAAAATTTTCTCATGTTTTCTTCTATTTTTTTTGAAGTATATTCCATATTCAATAATCTTTAAAATGTCTTCTCTACTTAGCACATCCAAATCTAAGAGATGCATTTTATCACCTATTATGAAATAAATATTATTGATGAAATTTAAAAAACAATTTTTATAATTAAGAGTATTATTTTAATTTAAAGTTAGTTATAAAGATTTTGGTGATAAAATGCACTATTTCTCAGAAAAGCCCACAACCAAATCAGATATAAAAATTGTTGAAGACATTTTAAGAGGAAAAAAATTAAAATTTAAAACAGATAGTGGAGTTTTTTCTTATGGAAAGATTGATAAAGGAACTAAGATTTTAGTCGAGAATGTGGTTGTTAATAATGGAGATAACATATTAGATTTGGGATGTGGCTATGGTGTTATTGGAATAGCTTTAGCTGATGAAGTAAAATCAGTAACAATGACTGATATAAATAGAAGAGCTATAAAATTGGCTAAAGAGAATATAAAATTAAATAATTTAGAAAGTTATGATATTAGGGTAATTCATAGCGATTTATATGAAAATGTTAGGGATAGAATGTATGATAAAATTATAACAAATCCTCCAATAAGGGCTGGAAAAGAAGTTTTACATAAGATTATTGAGGAAGGGAAAGAACTTTTAAAGGATAATGGTGAGATTTGGGTAGTTATACAGACAAAACAAGGAGCCAAATCATTAGCAAAATTTATGGAAGAAGTCTTTGGAAATGTTGAGACTGTTACAATAAAAGGAGGTTATAGAGTTCTAAAGTCTGTAAAAAAATAAAAATAAAATTTAAATAATTTAATTTTATTTGGTGATTCTATGCCAATCTGCCTAAAAATAAACAAAAAACATGGAGAGAGAATAAGAAGAATATTGATAGAAAATAACTTATTAAACAAGGACTATAAAATAAATTCTGATGTGAATTATCTTTATTTACCAATAAAAGATGTTGATGAAGAGATTTTAAAAGACATTTTAGATATTGAGTTCGAGGTAGTTGAAAAAGATTTAAAGAAAAAAGAAATTAAAAGAAAACCAAGTTTTAGAGAAATAATATCAAAAAAATATAGAAAAGAGATTGATGAAGGATTAATTTCTTTATCTTATGATATGATTGGAGATTTGGTAATTCTACAAATTTCTGATGAAGTTGATGAAAAAATAAGAAAGGAGATTGGTGAATTAGCTTATAAATTAATTCCATGTAAAGGAGTTTTTAGAAGAAAAAGTGAAGTTAAGGGGGAGTTTAGAGTTAGAGAGTTAGAGCATTTAGCGGGAGAGAATAGAACTCTAACAATCCACAAAGAGAATGGTTATAGATTGTATGTTGATATTGCAAAAGTTTATTTTTCACCAAGATTAGGAGGGGAGAGGGCAAGAATAATGAAAAAAGTTTCTTTAGATGATGTGGTTGTTGATATGTTTGCAGGAGTTGGGCCGTTTTCAATCGCTTGCAGAAACGCTAAAAAAATCTATGCTATAGATATAAATCCACATGCAATAGAGCTTTTAAAAATGAATATAAAGTTAAATAAATTGGAACATAAAATAATACCTATATTGAGTGATGTTAGAGAGGTTGATGTTAAAGGAAATAGAGTTATAATGAATTTACCAAAATTTGCTTATGAATTTGTTGATAAGGCATTGGATATTGTAGAGGAGGGAGGAGTTATACACTATTATACAATTGGAAAAGATTTTGATGAAGCAATAAAATTATTTGAAAAGAAATGTGATTGTGAGGTTTTGGAAAAGAGGATAGTTAAGAGCTATGCACCAAGAGAATATATATTAGCTCTGGATTTTAAAATTAATAAAAAATAATAAAAAATAATTTAGTTAGGGATAGTTTATGTTAAGTTGGGTGGAGAAATATAGACCAAAATCATTGAAAGATGTTGCAGGACATGATAAAGTTAAAGAAAAGCTAAAAACATGGATTGAAAGCTATTTGAGAGGAGAGCATCCAAAACCGATTTTGTTGGTAGGACCTCCAGGATGTGGAAAAACAACTTTAGCTTATGCCTTAGCTAATGATTATGGATTTGAAGTTATTGAATTGAACGCGAGTGATAAGAGAAATGCTTCAATTATAAAAAAGGTTGTAGGGCATGCGGCTAATTCATCTTCAGTCCTTGGAAAGAGATTTTTAATTGTATTAGATGAGGTTGATGGTATTTCAGGAAAAGAGGATGCTGGAGGAGTCTCTGAGCTAATAAAGATTATAAAGAAGGCAAAGAATCCAATAATTTTAACTGCGAATGATGCCTATGCCACATCAATAAGGAATCTTTTACCTTATGTTGAGATAATCCAATTAAACCCGTTAAATAAAACTTCTGTCTATAAAGTTCTAAAAAAGATAGCTGAAAAAGAGGGGCTTGATGTGGATGATAAGACATTAAAAATGATTGCCCAACATTCAGCTGGAGATTTGAGAAGTGCAATAAATGACTTAGAGGCTTTAGCTTTGTCTGGAGATTTGAGTTATGAAGCGGCACAAAAACTTCCAGATAGGAAAAGAGAGGCAAATATATTTGATGCTTTGAGGATTATTTTAAAAACTACGCACTATGGGATAGCTACAACTGCATTGATGAATGTAGATGAAACACCAGATGTTATAATTGAATGGATAGCTGAAAATGTTCCAAAAGAGTATGAAAAATTAGATGAGGTGGAGAGAGCTTTTGAATATCTCTCAAAGGCGGATAGATATTTAGGTAGAGTGATGAGAAGACAAAACTACAGCTTTTGGAAGTATGCAACGACATTAATGACTGCTGGTGTTGCTCTCTCAAAAGATGAAAAGTATAGAAAATGGACTCCATATAGTTATCCAAAGATTTTTAGGCTATTGACACAAACAAAGGCAGAGAGGGAGATATTAAATAAAATATTAAAGAAAATTGGTGAAAAAACACATACATCATCAAAAAGGGCAAAATTTGATTTGCAAATGCTCAAAATTTTAGCTAAAGAAAATCCATCTGTAGCTGCTGATTTAATTGATTACTTTGATATAAAGGAGGATGAGCTAAAAGTTTTAGTTGGAGATAAGTTAGCTTCTGAAATATTAAAAATATTGAAAGAAAAGAAAAAATTAGAAGGAAAAAAGAAAAAAGAGAAAGATAAATTAGATAAAGAAAAGAAAAAAGAAGAAAAAGTTAAAGAAGAGCAGCTAATTATACAACCTAAGGAAGTTAAAGAAAAAGAAGAGATAAAAGAAGTAGAGAAAGATGTTAAAGAAGAAAGTAAAGAAAAGATAGATGAAAAACTAAAATCTGAAGAAGAAAAAGAAAATAAAAAAGAGAAAAAGAAAACTAAGAAAAAAGAAGAAAAAGGAAAACAACTAACTTTAGATGCGTTCTTCAAATAAATTTATTTAGGAGTTTTGCAAATATATTTTTTATAGTTATTATTTAAATATTTAATAAATTGTAAACTTTAAATTATAAGTTATTTAACAGACACCATTTCCAAAATGGAATAACTTTAACTTTAAAATCTTCTTCATTAACATCTTCATAATCAAAAGTTATTAAAATTAAGTTATTACAATTTAACTTTTTTCCAATTTTAACAAATTTTTTAACTTCTCTATTATAATTATCAAAGTTTAAATCATAACAAACATTTATTAAACATTTTATTTCTTCATCCTCTTTAATTAAAAAATCAACCTCTCCTATTGTGTCTTCGTAATAAAATATGTTTTCATTTTCAACATAACCCTTCTTCTCAGTTCAACGAAAACAGCATTTTCCAAATACTTTCCCTTATCCATCGAATGTTTAATGTCAAAAATTCTAATAAATCCATTATCAATAATATATGGTTTAGATAAACTTTGATTTATCTCCTTCAAACTGTAAGAGAACTTTTTTAATGGAAAAACAAAATAACAATCATTGAGATACTCTAAATACTCATATAACGTATTTTTACGGACTTTTATTCCTAATGACTTGAAATAATTAACTAACTTATTTATAGAGACCTTTTTTGTATGATAGTTGATTAAAAATTTAATAAAAAGTTTCAATATTTGGATATTTTTTATTTTATGTCTCTCCACAATATCCCTAAATATGATTGTCCTTAAATATTCCCTCAGAATTTCTTCTCTATTTTCTTCTTCCAGAACAACCTCTGGAAAACCCCCATAAGTTAAATAATCATCCAAATACTTTAAAATTAACACCTTCTCTTGCTCTGTCAATATTTCATCAAACTCAAAACCCTTAAATCTTAAATATTCCTTAAATGATAATGGATATAACTCTACGCTTAAATTTCTTCCTCTTAATTGTGTAGCAATTTCCTTTGATAATAATTTAGAAGATGAACCAGTTAAATAAACATTATGTCCTTCCCTCTCAACTAATCTTTTTATAACAATTTCCCAATTTTCAACTTCTTGTATTTCATCAAAAAAAATGTTATCTTTTCATTTGGATACATTTCTTTACCAACCTTTACAATTTCATAGTTGGTGGAAAAATTCTATCATCATCTAATGGGAAGAATATGGATTTTTCTGTTTTTTTAAATAAATCAAAAAGTAATGATGTTTTTCCAGACCTTCTAACTCCAACAATAGATATTGCTTTATTAGTTTTTGGTAATTTTATGTCTCTTGGAATCAGATATATTTCTCTTTGTTGATATTCTTTAATAATCGCTTTATGATATCTCTTTCATCCATTCTTTCATCCTTTACAAGGAAATATTACATAATTATTTATTATTTCTATATAGGGAAAAGATATTTAAGGTTTATGATTACCCAGAGGTTGTCGAAAAATTGAATTAGGAAGAGCATGAAGTATTATGTATTAATACCGAATAATCTCATTAATATTAATATTATTATGTACTATTGCAACAGCGATAGTGCTGTTTCGTCTAATATTTAGCAATCTATCGTTTAATTTTAGACGGTTTTTAGTTTCCAGCCCACCAAAAATGGATTCCACGACTCCACGGTATCTATATAAATTTTGATTAAACATACCTTTGATTCGTTTTCTAACCTTATTGGTTTTATAATCCCATTTAAACTCTTTAGTTTTAACTATGGGGGAGATGTTGTGATTTAGTGAGTATTCGAACAGTTCACAGCAATCGTATCCACTATCAGCCAATAGATATTCAATATCTAAAAAATCGATTTGTTTAAGCATTTCTAATAAGTTTGCACTATCGGAACTATAATTAGTGCCCCAACGGGCAGCAACTACTGGAATATAGCCATAGTTAGGATAATAGCATGCTAAAATATGCAATTTATCAAACACTCGTCGTTTAGTCCGTTTTCCTCGATAAATACATTCAATATATAATCTATTTATGGAAACACCCGTGGAGTCAGCGATATATATTTTATTGGTGGGCTGTTTCAGTAAATTGTCTATAATTACATACGTAAAGGTAAGTAAGGCTGACAAAGAGGTATAATCTATTCGTTTGAATGCTTTACTGGTAGGATATTCGATATGGTCTCTAAGTCTCTCAAACTAAGTGTGTAGATATGTTTTAATATTTGAACAGCCATATATTCATTATGGGATATAGCTAGAGCTCGACCTACCCTTCGTCTTTCTATCGAGGGGTGATTTAACTTATTTATAATACGTAAAATAAATGTATATCTCTCCACTATGTCGTATTTCTTATATCTAAGGTCGTAAGCTTTCCAATATCCCTCCCGCTTCTTGGAACTTTTCTTTTTCTCTCTCCTTTTCTTATTTTCTTCCTGCTTCATATTTCGTATTATCTACTATCAATTAGTTTAATATTTTTCGACAACCTCCCCCACCAACCCGAAAAGTTTATATATCTCTTATGTTCAATTAATGTTTGTTGGCTTTTAGAGCGGGGGTGGCCCAGCCTGGTACGGCGCGGGACTGCTAATCCCGTTGGGCTTCGCCCAGCCCGGGTTCAAGTCCCGGCCCCCGCGCCATACATTAATGTCTATTTTCTAAACATTCCTGTTAAATTTTTTTACATTAATGTTAATTCACTATGCAGGATAAATCCCGCATAGTAAAAAAGTCCAATGCATAGTAGAGTTAAATTTTTTTAAGTATTTTGATATAATCCCTCAATCTCTTTTTCTCATCCACATACCTCATAGTTACCTCTATGCTGTGATGACCCACTATCTCACTCACAACATCAATCGGCAGTTTTTCCAACAAATCCATAATTCTCCCACTCCTAACTGAGTGTAAAACAATTCTCTTATTCTTTGGTATCTTGCCCTCTTCTTTTAGTTCATTAACAGCTTTCCTAAACACATAACTAATCCAGTTTCTATCAACTTGTTCTCCTTTATGGTTCTGGAACAAATAATCATTAGGTCCTTTCTTAATATTGAATTGAACATACTGCCTCAAAAATTCTAATGTGTCCTCTCTACATGCTACAATTCTCTCCTCATGAGATTTAGTATCAGTTATTCTAAAAACTCCTTTCTCTAAATCACAATCTTTCAACCTAAGATTTAATATCTCAGAAATTCTACAACCAGTATCCCACTTAAACCTGATAATCAAAGCATCTCTAATTTTAGTTCTACTCCTTGACTCCATTATTTTCTGTAGGACCATGTTAATTATTTCAGCATCTGCAGGGTCTCTCTTCTTAATCTCAATCTTAGCAAACCTCTTTCTTTCCCTACTCTCTTCAACAAACTCTTTTATAACATGCTGCATCCTCATAACTTTGTAAAACACTTTTAACAAAAGATAGTATTTTCTCTGTGTATTCTTAGACACTCCCCTCTCTTTTTCTAAATAATTGAAAAACTTAACAAAATCATGAGTTTTAAGCTTATCAGGAGATTTGTTTAATCTGTGATAACAGAAACCTAAAAAAACTTTTAACCTCGCTAAATCTCCTTTTATAGTCTCTGGCTTTATCCCATCGAATTCCCTTTCCTCTTTAAATTTTTCTAACCAATGTCTAATTTCATCAGTTTCCTCAAATTCTTCTCCTCTCGGCTTTTTTATAAGCAAAAGATTAAAATTGAAATTTTCATTCTCATTCCTCATCCCCATCCACCAACATTAAATAATTTATGTAAAGATTTGATGCTTTTCCATATTTACTCAAAATCTCAGCCTCTTTGTTAGATAATGTTATAATTTTTCTATACTTCTTCTTAGCCTCAATAACCTCCTTAAGTTTCAAAGGGTCTATATGTCCAAGATGTTCCAGCTTATGGATATAATATCTCAGCATCCTACTATCTATATTCTTACATAAACTAAAAGCAGCTTTCATACCTCTCACCAAAAGACTAATATTTTATATAGCTCGTATGTTCTCTTAATGTCAAGCTGTAAGTGATACAATATTTTATCCAGATTTACCCCTCCTCCTTTGATAATTAAGGAATTACCATCTTATTAGCAGGGATGAAATAACTACTTCCAACAGTAGGAATGCTGAAAACTCCCTCCCCACTTTCTACATTTCGAGTAGGATATGATACATTATTCTTTGAGGAATCCTCTTTAACCAAAGTGAAAGTTTTGAGAATGTATTTCATGAACCTATAGGCATCATCCACAGCCACATCTGGATTTTTATTTAATGAGTAACTAAACCTTAAAATCTCAAATGCATGGTGTAAAAGCCCATTATCCATAGATACAGGTTGCCAAAGCTCGTTTATTCCCTTTAATTTTCTATGATTTACAGTTAAGAAGTCATTTTTTAATACTGCACTATACTCTCTCTCAATCCTCCACTGCCTTGCTGAAAGCTGTTGGTCCATGTTTCCTTCTCTATCTACATGGTAGAGATTGGCAATTTCTTTCTCTTTTAAAATCTCTAAATACGTCCTACAAGCTCCAACATCAATTGTAAAGAACTTTAAGTGGTTGAGTTTTTCAATAAATTTATCTTTTATGTCTTTAGGAATTGTTTTTATTATCTTAAAGTCATCTAAATCTAAAGTAAAGAATTTAAAGTCATTATCAAACTCTGAAGGCATTTTTATTCTTAAAGGAAGGAATCGAAATAAAAACTCACTTGGGGCAATTCTTGACTTTGGCACAACATCAAACCTATCAAATATCTTAGTGTCTTCAAACCTCCAATCGTGCAAATATTGTTGCTCTATAATTTTGATATTGTCTTTAACCATGTCTATGTATTGATACATGTCTTTCCTATGCATATCTACCAATATTTTTGGATTATTTTCTAAGTCAGGATAAACTGCCTTTATACATGTTGTTTTTCCTACATACTGAGAGCCAAAGATAATTAACCTCAAATTTGTGTATTTGCTAATTAAGAGTGCTGTTAATGGGAGACTATAAGATGTAGAATGCCAATTATTCTGACTTAAAGCATTCCTAATAATAGCTCTAATACCTGTTATTGTGTTAATATCCTTTGGGATTTGGATGTGTTGAATTTGGTTATCATCACTACTGGCTTGTTGGAAGGGTCTAACAAGGGCGTAGTATTTGGTCTTACTTTCTTGTCCTACAACTTTGATTATTCCCCTATCTTGGAGGTCTCTTAAAACTTTTGATATGGTCCCTTTATTAATCCCAAGTTCCTCAGCCAATTCTCTATTGGATGCTTTATTTACTTTTGATAAATATGATAAGATTTTTTCGCTAACTTCATCCATGTTATCACCTTAATTTTTAATTTTTTCAAATTCTTCTTCATCGTCTGAATCTATGATTAATAATGCTCTTTTTCCAATGTATTCTTTAGGAATGTAAGGATAAAATCCTGCAGAGTTTCCTTGCTCTTTGATGTACCCTACTAAAGCTATTCTTACATTTCTTGGTTTTTTCCAAGTTTCTTTTTGGACTTTCAACATCTCACCTTCATACAGTTATTACCTAATGGTAAGTTATTGTATAATTATACTATATAAACTTTTCGAAATAACCGTAGAAAATGATAGTTTGTCAATATATAACAATTACTACCTAAATTGAAATTAGTTATCTTTTAACAAAAGGGTTAAAAAAATAAAAAAATAAAGGGTGAGAGAAATGATAATTAAAATATTGGCAAAAAAACATGCAAGAGAGATTTTAGAACTGCTAAACAAAAAGAATATGTATTTTAGTGAAATTCAAAAAACATTAAAGATAAATTCGAAAATATTAACAAATATTTTAAATGAACTTATAGAAGCTGGTCTTGTTGAAAAATGGGAAGTTGATACTGGACAAAAATTACCAAAATCCTATTACGGGATTACTCCAAAAGGTAGAAGTGCTTTAATTCTCTATAAAATTGAAGACATTGTTGATAAATTAGAAAAAGAGTCTTTAATAAGCACAGTCAGTTTAGAAATTGCTGGGGAGAATAAAATTACATTTGATGTTAATACAAATAATGCACATGCAAGTATATAAATACAATGATGCTTGGTGATTTTTTATGGACCTTATAAAACTACTTGCAAAAAAACATGTTAAAGAAATCCTTCAATATTTGGCAATTCATGGCGAAGTTCATTTTGGGCAACTTCATAAGGATTTACAAATTCACAAGGGAACCTTAGGAAATGTGTTAGAAGAATTAGTAAATGCTGGAATACTTAATAAAAGAAGAGAAGATGCTGGAAATTTATTACCAAAAACTTACTATTCACTAACTGATTTTGGTAAAAGAGTCTTAATAGTTTATGAACTTTGTAATATTTTAAAGAAAGATGATAAAAAACCAATTAAGATTATTTATGGAGATAAAGTTATAGAAAGTAGTTGTTAAGTTCTGTTATATATCTAAAAAATAAAGTAAATTAGTGATTTTTATGGGGTTAATATCAATTTTAGGAAAAAAGTATGTTAAAGAAATTTTATTAACGCTTTATAAACATGGAACAATGAATTATGGGACTCTCAAAAAATTAACGCACATTCCTGATGGCTCATTAACGAGGAGGTTAAATGAACTGGAAGAAGAAGGGTTAATAAATACATGGGAAGAAGAATCAAGATATAGGTTACCTCAAAGAATGTGCAAACTAACCGAGTTAGGTAAAAAAGCAGTTTTATTGTATATGCTTGAAGAGGTTATTCCAGAACTTACTCCTAAAAAACAATCATTATTAATTAATCTAATATCATCTAATATTTAATCCAAATATACAAATTAACAAAATAACAAAAATAATTAAATATTTCTTTGTAACTTTTGCAACTTTCTTGTAACTTTGTAAAATCAGAATAATTTATTAAAAATATGTAGAATACTCAACAATAATGTCTGATAATGTTCAATTTTCTAAAAGTCCTAAAAATCCTTATTTTTTTGAACAATTGCCTATAATTCTTTATTATTGCAATTTATTGATTTTAAGGCATAGTTGCAGTAAGTTGCAAACAAGTTGCAAAAAACTCGGAAAAAAGAGAAAAGTTGCAAAAGTTGCACTTATATAATATATATAAAAATATAATATAATAACAAGTTATATTTTTTTATTTATATTATATATATTTAATATATTTATTTATAGCGAAAAACTCTGCAACTTGCCTGCAACTTCGTGAAATATTTTGCAACTATTTGCAACTTAGTGCAACTAAAAATATTAAACCATATCTCACAAAAATAAAGCCAATTTGTTGAGTTTTATTTTATTACGTAGTTAGGGCAACTTTCGTAGATGTAGAAGATACCAAATAAGGTTTGGCTATAAATATTATAAACAAAATATAACACAAATAAAAAAGAGGTGATAAAATATGCAAAGAGAAAAAAATCGAAAAAAAGAAATACTAAATAACCGAATATTGTATATATTTCTTATTATATTCTATTATAATTTAAAATAATAAATTAAGAGCACGAAAGAGGGATATTCATGATAAGGGGTGTAATTGCATATATAATTAACAAATTAAAAGAAAACGGAATGTATGGGAGAACATACGTGCAAAAAATTACATATTTTATATTTCCAGAACTACGTAAGGAGCTATATATTCCTTATTTATATGGACCATACAGTCCGAATATACAGAGGGTTATACAATATTTAGAGGTGAATCCAAAATTAGTTTCTATTTGGGAAAAAGAAATTGAAAGTAGTAATGAATACAAAAGTAAAATTGACAAACTAATAGAGTTCATAAAGAATGAGAACATTTCAGTTAAGGAAATATCACTATTAGCTAAAATTAACTATATATTATATACGATAAAAAAAGACAAAGGAGATGAGGCACTTTCAAAGGAAGATATCGAATTAATGAAATTAAAGAGTAAAATATTGGGCTGGACGGAATTAAGTTCATTAAATGATAATAAAATTCAATCATTAATAGAAAAAATGAAAAAAATTGAGGAAATAATTAAAAATACTTAAATTAGTTATTGTGGGGGAGGATAAATGTATATTGTATCTAAATATTTCCCATCAAATAATGTTAAGCTAATTAGGGACCCAATATATAAATTTATCGAAGTTCCTTATGAATTTGTTCAGGTAATTGATATTAAATATCTTCAAAGGTTACGATGGGTTAGCCAACTACCACTTGAACAGCTTGTTTATCCTTCTGCCCAACACTCAAGATTTGAGCATTCAATAGGCACGATGTATCTTTCAATGTTGATAGCAATAACCTTGCTGAATGATGATATCTCTAAGGAAAGGATATACAATGCTATTGATGATGACCCTAATACTGAAAATCTAAAATCTGATGAGATGAAAAATCAATTCTTTGTAGCTTCAGCAGGATTAATTGGATTGTTACATGATGTTGGTCATGCACCATTTAGCCATACGTTAGAGGATTCTCTAAATTACACAAAAAAAGACTTAAATTACAATCATGAAAGAGTAGGTTTTGAGATAGCAAAACATATAATAAGAGAATGTTATCTTTCAGGTCCAGATTCTGGAGATTATAAAAAAGTTAAAGAGGCTGTAGCAAATACTGTTTTACGTGTTCTTAATAAAGATTACAAGATAGAAGATTTAACTTTTCTCCAAAAAATACTAAGAAGTATAATAGATAGTTCATTAGATGTTGATAAGGGGGACTATTTATTGCGAGATTCGTATCATTGTGGTGTTATGTATGGATACTATGATTTAGAAAGGTTGTGGAGAAACGTTAGAATAAGTGAAGATTTTACATTAGGTGTATCACCAAAAGGAGCGATTGAAACATGGAGTTTAAGAATAGCCAGATATAAAATGTATAAGAATGTTTATACGCATCATGTTCGAAACATTACTGATGCTATGTTAATTAGAATACTATCTGAAGCATTTGATAAATTAGATGAGGAAGATATCAAAAAAATTCTTCCAATAGATGATGATTCTTCCAAGAGATTAACTGATGAAATTTTACTTAATTTTTCATTTTGGACAGATAATTTGTTTCTTAAAGAGATATTAGAACTGGAAGACAATAAATATAAAGATTTAAATGTTAAATTTTGGATTGAGAATTTTTTGAAAAGAAGCTTACCAAAAAGATACTATGAACTTAAATTAGAAGAATTTGGAATACTTAAATATGATAAGCAATTATTTCTTAAAATTAAGGAAGAACTTGAGAGCATAAATCCAGAATTTACCTTTATAATTTTTAAGAATATGTTGCCTCCAGTATTTACAAGAGATGTTCAAGCAGATATTAAAGTTATAACGGATAATAAAGAGGAACAAACTTTAGCTGAATATTTAGAATTCAAAATACATGAAAATGACTTAGATAAGTGTATTGAATCATCCAGTATGTTAGAGATATTTGCATTTAGACCTACAGAAGAAGATTATAAAGAACAAATTAAAAACAAACTTGAAAAAATTGCTAAAGAATATACTTAAGAACCAAATTATGGATATTTAGATTATAGTATAATTTGTGGTGATTGTTATGGCAACGACTTATGAGATAATCATTTATGGGAAGGTTCAACATGTTGGATTTATAGATAGGATTGAACACATAGGTAGGGGCTTAGGCATTAATGGAATTATTTATAACTACAAAGATGGGACTGTTAGAATTTTAGCAAACTTTGATTCAGAAAGAAAAAAAAGATTGTTTAAAGAATTAATTAAAGAATTAGAAGAGGTTGATAACCTTATAAAAATAGAAAGGATTGAAGAGAGAGAACTAAATACATACATTGAGTTTCCAGATGGGATTAATAGAATATCAGCAGATGATTTGTTAGAGTTAAATAAAAAGTTGGATGAGGGTGTTAAGTATATAAAATTAATCTTTGGTTCATTAGAAGAGTTGAATGTTAAAATCGATAAACAAAGTGAGATATTAATTAAAATCTCAGAGAATTTAGATAGAATTGCTAATTTGTTGGAGAAATAAATTTGAGATATAGATTTTATTTTCTTTTTTATTCTTTGTTATTAACTTTTTTAATTAGTGTTATTAGAAAATTTAAACAGAAAATTGTAAATAATAGTGCCATTATAAAAATATAAATCTACGAAGAAATTTCTATTAAAATAAGGAATTAGTGAATGCCTTCTTTAAGGAAGGCATTCAAATTGTCCTTATAAAAGTTGATTTCATTTTGCACACAACTATAATATTTCTAAAGCTTAATTTTTAACCTTAGCTTATTTATGAATTTTCTTACTTTAGATTTATCAATTTTTATTAGGAATCCGCAAAGGACTCCAATAATCATGCCTGCAATAATATCAAAAGGATAATGCACCCCTACATAAACTCTGCTATAAGCTACAAGAATTGCCCAAATTAAAAACAATAATCCTATTTTTCTTGAGTAATATAAGAAAGATGTTGCTAATGTAAATGCTAAAGTAGTATGCCCACTTGGAAAACTTGATTCATATCCTTCGTAGCACAACAAATGGACATTCCCTAAAACCAAATAAGGCCTTGGTTCATTTATTAAATATTTTAAAGAGAATGCAATCACGGTAGCTAAAAATAAAACAAAAATTAGTTTTATACCAAATTTTCTATTTTTTATTAAGATTATTAGAATTGAAATGGCAATTATTGGATATACAGTTTTAGAGATTAATATCATAATTGTATCAAGGATAGAATTGTAGTGAGAGTTTATTAAATAAAATAGCCAAATATTAAACTCATACAATTTATTTACATTTCCTAAAATATCTCCAAAATAAGCTACAGCTAAAAATCTTGGTAATCTTCCAATTATTGTCCCAATTGTAAATAATAGCCTATGCATTTCAAAAATTCCTGAAAGCCATGCAATAACTTTATAGGGTAATGGAGAGATACCTGCTATAATTACTCCAAAAACACCATACTTGTTAAAAAACTTCTCTCCTTTATATAGATATTTCTCCCCAAAAAGTTTTATAAATATTGGATGCCCCAATCTATCCCCCAAAAAATAGCCAAACAATCCTCCTAAGGTTGAACCAATGGTAGCAACTATCGCAGAAATTATTGGATTCAAACCAAAATAAGATGCTCCTATTATAAATACATCCGGTGGAATTGGCTGTATAAACGCCTCTGTAAATGATACTATGAATATTCCTAAGTATCCATAATTCATTACTATTTGTTCAACTATTGCATATAAATCCATAAAAATCCCCAATATAACTACGAAGGTAAATCATCTTGAAATAATTTTTAGACTTTTCTCTCTGTAGATTATTATTTAACAATATTTTTAGGATTTTTAATTTTAAAGAAATGTTCTCTTTCAATTTTTTCCTTCTTAACGATACCTGTAGTTATTACATTATTTAAATTCCGTTTGAAACAGATTAATTTTTCATAAACAGATTAGACATTTATAGATTTTCATTACAGAAAGATTTATATGAAAGTATATATAAAAAATTAGGGATTATAGTTATATCAACCTCTTTTTTATTATTTATAGATGCGAAATATTTTCGGGATACCACACTTTCAAAAAATGTGAAGGTGGAAGTGATGCTGAATAGGTTGAAATATTATTTCATCATTTTTGTTGCTTTATCTTTATCTATAGCCAATGCCCAAAATCATATAAATCCAGAAGAGTTAGTGGATGATGATGAATTTACCTACAAATATTTTAATGATATTATTAAAGAATTTGCAGATGTTTTGAATGAGATGGTTTTTGACAATCCAGACTATTTTAATGATTCAATATATGTTTTTAAAAAAGTTGAGAAAACAAGGACGGTAATATTAATATATAAGTCAAAAAATATAGAGAGTCCTTCAGAATATATCATAAATCCTTTTTATGAATTTTCAAAAGAGCTTATGCATTTATGTGAGTTGAATAAAGAGTTAAAGGATGATTTAGCTAAAAATACAACTTACAGTTTGTATAATGCAAGGTTAAGGATTGTTGAAATAAATGAAACAATAAATAATATGGAAACACTGCTGGATGAAATAGATAATATCTCTATATTAAAAAAAGGAAATGAAACGTTAAAGTTTAATACCTCAGATGTTAGAAAATATTTGGAATTATATAAGAAAAAGTTTTCAAAATATGGAAACATAACAATAACAAATTTAACAATAGATGTATCAAATAAAAATCCTATATTATTTGAAAATATAACAATATATGGAATTGGAGAGAATGGATACGTTATAATACATATAAATAATGAAGAAAATAAAACCTACAATCTAACAGTAAAAAATAATTTATTTCTAATGAAGTATAGCTTTAATAGGACAGGAATCTATAAAATATATGCCACACAGAATGGTAAGACATCTAACATAGTTTATGTTAATGTATCAAGGATTCCAAGTTACATGGTTGTAGATAATAACTACACAGCTTATGTTGGTGAGGAAATAAAGATTAATGGAAAGTTAATTGATTACTATGGAAATCCTATAAAAAATACTACAATCTTTGCTAATAATAAAATTATACATGTAGATGATAATGGAACATTTACTATAGTTGAGTTTTCCCCAAAATCATTATTGAAACTCATTAATTTAGTATATAAAGGAAATGAAATTTATAAACCTGCTAATAAAACAGTAGATGTTGAGTTTTTAAAGTATCCTGTAAAAATAACTATCTATACTGATAAAACCAACGTCTCTGTTAATGAACCTTTAATCATTTATGGAAATGTTGAGGGATTAAATAGAACTTCTGACGTTTGTATATTTGTTAATGACAATTTATATAAAATAATAAAAACCAATGGAACTTTCAAAACAAACATATTCTTTAACTCCTCGGGAGATTATGTAGTTTATGCAATTTATAGAGGAGATGAATATCATGAAGGTTGTAAATCTAATATTATAAAAATTCATGTTAAAGAAAATTCTCCTATAATATTTATTATATTGGGGATTGTAGCATTGGGATTAATAATTGGTTATCTTTATAAAAATAAAGTATTTAAACAGTCTAAGTATGATAAAGAGAAAATCGTTGTTGAAGTGAGTGAAGAGAATATTGTAGAAACTAAAGAAGTAAATGAAAAAGATGAAGAAATACCTAATGATATTAAAGAAGCCTATAAATTTATTTTCAACAAAATTACTTCAAAATATAATTTACCAAAAAATCTAACTCCAAGAGAACTTCTCAACATTATAAAAGAGAAAAAACCTGATTTATATGATGATTTAAATATTATAACTAAAATTCATGAAAATTATGTTTATAAAGGAATTGAAATTAATGCCCATTTAAGAGAAGAGTTTTTTAAAAGAATAAATAAAATCTTGGGGGAAATTAATGAATAAGTATTTGAAATATGTGGTTTTAGCATGTATTGGTGTGGCTTTGTTATCTTTACCTATTGGGGTCCCTACAATAAAAACATTCTCTGATTATAGTATATTTAATACAAAATGGAATGGATGTTCAGAATTTGCTAAGATGGTTTATAAGAGGGGAGATATAGTTCCTTTAATCTCTCCCTACAACACGTATGATTTTTCAAAAATGAATGGAGTTTTGTTTATTATTGGGCCAAATCTTGATTTTTCTACGTATGAGATTGAAAAAATAAAAGAATTTTTAAATAATGGAAATACAGTGGTTATAGCGGATGATTTTGGTACTGCAAATGAAATCCTTAAAGGTTTAAATTTGTCAATGAGAATATCAAATTCTAAGGTTAATGACCTCTTTTATTATAAAAATGATAATTTAATAGTAACATGCAAAGTTAAAAATTTCAATGGAAATGTTACATTGAATGTTCCAGCATATATTAACTCAAATAATGGAATAATATTAACAAGTTCCGTTTCTGTTAGCAATGGAAAGCAAAAGGCTTATCCAATAATGGTTGAAACAAACTATTCAAACGGAAAGATTGTTATAATTTCAGATCCAGACATTTTTATAAATGGGATGTATAAATTTAATAGTAAATTTTGGAAATATTTTTTAGAACATATAAACGCTGGGACTTATTATTTTGATGAGGTTCATCATGCTGGATTCAGTCCATATGATATTGGAGTAGTTTATTTACATAGTTCGGTATCAAAAAACAAAATGTTTCTAATATTCTTTGTTATAATAGTTTTGGGATTTTTAAATGAAAGTGGATTATATGTTAAGATATTTAATAGATTAGTTAGGGTTTTAAATAGAAAGAATAATAAGATAGATATTAAAAAAATTGCTGAAGAAAACAATATTGAATATGAGAAATTAAAAGAGTTCATTGAAATGGTTAGAGCAGGTAGAAAATATGGAAGGAAAAGTATTTCTTAAAAAAATAGAGAAAGAAATGGAAAAATGTGTTGTTGGAAAAAAGGATGTTATAAAACTTTTAACAATAGCTTTATTATCCAATGGACATGTTTTATTGGAAGGTTTTCCTGGAATAGCAAAAACAACAATAGCTAAAAACTTCGCAAAGGTATTTGGCTTAAAATTTTCAAGAATACAACTAACTCCAGATACAATGGCAAGTGATATTATTGGAATATATTATTACAACCAAAAAACAGGGAGTTTTGAAGTTAAAAAAGGCCCAATTTTTGCAAACATTGTGTTAGCAGATGAAATAAATAGAACCTCCCCAAAAACACAATCTGCATTGTTGGAGGCTATGCAAGAAAGACAAGTTACTATTGAAGGAAAAGTTTTTGAAATCCCAAAGCCATTTATGCTAATAGCAACAAAAAATCCAATAGAGCATGAAGGGGTTTATGAGCTCCCAGAGGCACAGATGGATAGGTTTATGTTTAAGATTAATTTAGAGTATCCTAAGAAGGATGAAGAAATTGAAATGTTAAAAAAGAAACATTTAGATAATTTTTGGAAAGTAAATTCTGTAATATCGGAGATTGATTTAAAGTATGCCTATATTGGAGTTAAGGGGGTACATGTAAGTGATGAGATTTTGGAATATATAGTTAATATTGTTAATGCAACGAGGACTGATGATAGATTGCTTTATGGTGCTTCCCCGAGGGCATCTGAACATCTTCTCTATGCCTCTAAGGCTTTGGCTTTTTTAAATAGAAGGGACTATGTTATTCCAGATGATGTTAAAGAACTTGCATTGTATATCTTAAATCATAGAATTAAGGTTAAGGCAGAGTATGTGATGGAGGGTGTTAGTGTAAAAGAAGTTATTGAGGATATATTAAAAAACACTGAAGTTCCAAAGTGATGTTGATATTATGAATAAGGAGGATTTGTTAATTTTTACGAGTATTTTGCTCTTTGTGCAGGGATATTTATTTATTAATATAATTCCGCCATTACTTGGACTTGGGATTATTTTATATTTATTGGCAGTGAGATTTTCATTTAACCCATTGGTTAGTTGTGATATTGAAATTCTAAATACTGATGTTGTTGAAAATGAGGAAATAAAGTTTATCTTTAAAATAAAGAATAAGTCAAAAATTCCTCTAAAAATTAGGATCTTAGAGAGTGATGATAACTTTTTTTGGGAGGTTCCAGATTTGTTGTTAAATGCTGGGGAGAGTAAAGAGATTGAGGTTAAATTAAAACCTAAGAAAAAGGGTAGTTTTAAAATTAAAGAATTTATCTTGAGGGTTTATGATGTTTATGAAATATACTGCAAAGACATTTTTATAAAAAAGGAATTTACTGTAAATGTATATCCATCTATCGATAGTATTAAAAATGGTCTTATAAGAGATAGAAATATAAAACTTAGCAAAGATACATTAACTTCACTAAAAATGGGTATAAGAAGTTTAGAGTTTGATACTTTAAGGGAATATCAAATAGGAGATGACGCTAAGTATATTGATTGGAAGGCAACTGCAAGAACTGGGAGATTGATAATAAAAGAGTTTTTAAGAGAATTTGAGGGAAATATTTATATTCTTGTTGATGTCAGTAGGGAATTTCTAAAAGAAATTAATTCAAAAAAATCAAAGATTGATTATTTGAGTTTGCTTATATCTCAACTAACTTATTTCATCACATCAAAAAATATAAACTTTGAGATAATATTCTTTGATAATGTTGGAGTTAAAAAGACAATAAGTAATCCTAAAAATGGAGTTATAAAAAATTTTATTGAAGAACTTAAGTCTTCAAAGGGAATTCCAAGTTTAAAAATTTCTTTTGAGAATAAAATAAATTTAAAATTTTTAAAATCTATATCTCCATTGTTGAGGGGTTCCATTAGTGGAATTACATTAGCATCTAATAAAGTAAAACCAAATAGTTCAGTTATAATAATAACTGATATTGGGTTAAGATGGAGAGAATTGGTAGGAGTTATTAATAATCTTAAAAAGAAAAATGTTAAAATATATATTTTATCCCTAAATCCTATACTGTTTATTGATGAGGATAGATTGGATGAATATAATATCCCAAAACTCTACAAGAGATTTGTTGAGAGGGAAAAGTCACTTAGAAAAATCAGCACTCTCTGCCCTATTTTAGATATAGGTCCTGGAGATTTAATTGATAATATATTGGAGGACATAAAATGAAAATAAAGATAAACTTAACCTCTTTAATTAGTGCAATTGTTGGAGGATTGTTTATTAACTTTTATGCTCCAATTTTTCTTGTATGTGTTTATGTTTTAAAGAATTTTAATAAAAATCTATCTTTATTTGTTTTTGTTTTGTATCTTTTATCTATTGGGTTTTTAGTTAGTTTTAAATCCTTATATACAAATTGGGAAGTAATATTTTTTGTAGTAATTCCACATCTACTTTTTTTAGGAGATATTTTGAAAGAGGATGAAAATCATCAAAATACTATTGTTGCATTTATGTTACTGTTGAGTTATTTTTATAAGTATTTGTTTTTTATTTTAGTTTTATACCTATTATTTAATGCTTTTTATAAAGAATTAGATATAAGAGGAGTTATTATTCCCATAGGGTTTGTTATATTGGGAATTTTTATCTTTTGGCAATACTTTAATTTGTTGAGTTATGATTATTTGAGTCAAGTTATGGTTTTAATTGGAGTTGGATTGGTTTCATTCTTTATGTTCTTGTTTAAAAAAGAATGAATGGTTTTAGAGAGATTAATTATTTATAATTTATACCATAATATTTGTGAATATAATTTTTAAGGTGAGAAAATGAAAACACTAATCTTAGCTGGAGGGGTTGGGAGTAGATTATTTCCATTAAGTAGAGAATATTATCCAAAACAGTTTATAAAATTCAAGGCATTTGAAAAATCTCTCTTCCAATTAACTTTTGAGAGAGCTTTAAAAGTATCAGATATAGAGGATATATACATAATAACCAATGAAAATCATAAGTTTTTGGTTTTAGGGCAAATAGAGGAATTGGGTTATAATTTTAAAGAAAGTAATATATTAGTGGAACCTATAGGAAAAAATACATTACCAGCAATCTATTATGGAGTTAAGGTTATAAAAGAGAGATATGGAGATGATAATATAGCTGTATTTCCATCAGACCATTTAATTGAGAATGTAGATGAATTTATAAAAACGGTTAAAGAAGGAGAAAAATTAGCTGATAATTATTTAATAACATTTGGAATAAAGCCAAATAAACCACACACTGGTTATGGATATATAAAACCTGGAGAGAAGCTAAATATTGGTTATAAAGTTGATGAATTTAAAGAAAAGCCAGATTTAAAAACTGCTAAAAAATATATTGAAAGAGGTTATTTATGGAACAGTGGAATGTTTCTATTTAATACAGATATTTTTGAAGAAGAAGTTAAAAAATATTGCCCTGAAGTTTATGAAGCTTTTAAAGAAGAGGATATTAATGAAATTTATAAAAAAGTCCCTGACATCTCTATAGATTATGGTATCATGGAGAAATCTAATAGAGTAGCTGTAATTCCATTAAGTATAAAATGGAGTGATTTAGGTAGTTTTGATGCTATATATGATGTTTTTGATAAAGATAATAATGGAAATGTTATTTATGGAGAAACTATTTTATTAAATTCAAAAGATAATTTAATATATTCATATAATGGAAAGTTAGTCTCTTTAATTGGTATAAATGATTTAATTGTTGTTGATACAAAAGATGCTTTATTAATTTGTAATAAAGGAGATAGTCAGAAGGTTAAGAATATAGTTAAATATTTAAAACAAAAAAATGATGAAAGAATTCTATATCATAAAAAAGTGTATAGACCTTGGGGATGGTATGAGGTTTTAGAAATAGGGAAGTTTTATAAGGTCAAAAAGATAACTGTATTGCCGGGAAAAAAGTTAAGCTATCAATTGCATTATCACAGAAGTGAGCACTGGGTAGTTGTGAAGGGAATGGCAAAAGTAACTATTGAAGGAGAAGAAAAGTTCGTTAGAAGTGGAGAAAGTATTTTTGTTAGAAGTGGTTTAAAGCATAGATTAGAAAATCCTGGAAAAATTCCTTTGGAAGTTATTGAAATTCAAGTTGGAGAGTATTTGGAGGAGGATGATATCGTTAGATTTAATGACGATTGGGGAAGAGAATAATATATTATAAATTAAATTAGGACAAAGAATCAAATGGGTGTTAAATATGAAATTTGGAGTTTCATCATTAGTTTTCTTACCAGAATGTTTAACTTCTTCAATGGAAAAAATAGCTAAGCTCTACTTTGATGCATGGGAAATTGTTTGTGAAGGAACTCATTATCTATCTCCAAAGAATATAAAGTATCTTATGGAATTGAGAGATAAGTATGATGATGTAGATATTATAGTGCATGCACCTTTTTCAGATTTAAACCCAGCATCAATGAATGAGAGAGTTAGAAGATTAACGGTTGAATGTATTAGAGATGCTATAGAGGGAGCTTTTGAACTTGATTCTGAAGTTGTTGTAGTGCATCCCGGCTATATTCCAGAGCTTTGGAGTAACTATGTAAATGATATATTGGATAACAATTTTTCAACACTATCTGAGATTGTAGAGATAGCTGAAGATTATGGAATAAAGATTGGTTTAGAGAATATGCCAAACTTTAGAGGATTATTGGGAATAACTCCAGAATCATTATTGGAGATTGTTAAAGACATTGACTCAAAGAATTTAGGAATAACATTTGATATTGGGCATGCAAATACTGTAGGAAATCCTGCTGAATTTGTTGAAAAACTTCAGAATATTGGAATTGGTATAATTCATGTCCATGCCCATGACAACAATGGCTATGATGATGAACATTTAAAAATAGGAGATGGAAATATCAACTTTGTTGAAGTTCTTAACAAGTTAAAAGATATTAAATATGATGGAATAATAAGTATAGAAAATAAGAATGTTAGAGATGCTGTGAAGAGTAAAGAAAGGTTAAAAGAGTATTTAGATATTGTTAATGAAAAAATAACTGAAAGGAAGAAAATAGAAAAATAGATTTTAATAAAACTTTTATAGGTTATATTAATAAATTTAGAACATTATCACTTTCAGAAGTTCTTCATAAAAATATATATTTATTTCTACAAAATTCATATATATAAACACAAATAGAGCGAGATAGGCAGGGACTTGTTATGTTTTAAGAAAGATAAAAGATAAGAATAGATTTTACATTTAGCGAAAGAATAGAAAGATATAAAATAACTGTGAAGCAACCCTGGATGTTGATGTTTTTTAATTCTCTACTTTAAGCGGAGTGTTATCATATAATAATGCTACATAGACATCCTCCTAATTTAATTTTTCAACTTTAAATAGAAATAGTTGAGGTAAAGTATGAAAAAGTTAAAGAGAATGACAATGATTTTATATAATTCCTATGATAAAATAAGGTGGCATGAAGCTCATAAGAGGGCTATTGCAAGAGCTGCTCCAATATGTTATGCGTTTGATTGCAACTTGGCTATAATGGACTTTCCATGTGAGATGGAAGATATTTTAAATATAAAAACAACCATTGGTAATTCTGGGGAATACTTAGAAAAATTAATTGAAAAAAATAGATTTTTCATTGTTGATAAATTTCTTCCTCAATTTGGAATTCCAATTGCTTCAACATCTAAGCCAGATGAGAAAAAGGTAATAACTCCATTAAACACTGTCTATTTATTAAAAAAGAAGCCAATTGGAATTTATGTTGGTTTAGGTAGACATGGTTTGCCAAAGGATATAATGGAATCATGCTCTTACCATTTAGATATAACCGAAAAGAGAGTGTCTTTAGAAACTTGCACAGCCATTGGCTGTATTCCAGCTATCATACACACTTATACCAAATTTCTCTGATATCTAAAAATAGTGATAGAACTGAAGATAAAAAATTTTATATACCTGCTCTATTTTTAAAATATTACCAATAACTGCAGGTGGAAGTATGAGTGTTAGTGTTATGGATGCAATAAAAGAGGTAAAGTTGGCTGAAGAGCAGGCAGTTAAAGAAATAGAAGAAGCAAAACATAGAGCCGAGCAAATAAAGGCAGAAGCAATTGAAGAGGCAAAAAAATTAATTGCTGAAACTGAAAAAGAAGCAAAAAAACTTGTTGAAGAAATGATTAAAAAAGCTGAGGAAGAGGCTAAAAAAGAAGCTGAGAAGATTATTGAAAAAACAGAAAAAGAGATTAAAGAGATTATATCAATTGCTAAGGTTAAGATACTCTCGTTGAAGTTATCAGAGATTCTTGAAATCTAAATTAACAGGGTGATTTTAGTGAGACCTGTAAGAATGAAGAAATTAAAAGCGGTGATATTGGATGAAAAAATTGATAATGTTGTAAGAAGTCTACATGAAGCAGGAATTGTTGAACTTTGTGATTTATCTGAAAAATTGGAAGATGTAGAATGGAAAACACTGTTGTCACAATCATCATCAGCTGATTATGTTAGAAATGTTACATCATTGATGATAAAAGCTGGTAGATTATTAGATATGTTTTCAAGTGTTAGCCAGAAAGAGACAAGTATAAAAGATATTTTGAATCCAAAACCTATTGAAAAGAAAAAAGTTTCATTCAACTCTTATAAAGAAGTTATTGAATATGCCGAAAAGGTATTAAGTGATATTAGCAAAGATGTCGATGGACCAGCTGAAAAATTATCAGAGTTAGATAATAAAAAATCTAAGTTATTGCAACTAAAAGAGCAAATATCTTACTTAAAAGGTTTAGAGTTTGACTTAAAATATCTTGGTTCTGGAGAGTATGTGTTTATTGGAGCTGGAAGTGTACCTAAAGAAAAAGTTGCTGAATTAAAAGCAGAGCTCGATAAAGTAGCAGATGGATATATTGAAGTATTTACTGGAAATGAATTTGAAAAAGATAAGAAGATTAGAGTCCCAATTGTATTTATTACATTGAAAGAGAAACTTGAAAATGTTTTATCAGAGATTAGAAAGTTCGAATTTGAGAGATATGATATCAGTGGTGTGGAAGGGACTCCAAGTGAAGCTTTATCAAAGATAGAGAGTGAATTAAAATCAATAGAATCAGAAAGAAATAGCTTAGTAGAGAAATTAAAAGCTTTAGCAGAAAAATGGGAGAAAGAGTTATTGGCTGTCTATGAACTCCTGAGTATAGAGAAGGCAAGAGGGGATGCATACTCACAATTTGGTAGAACAAATAGAACCTACTATATAGAAGCATGGGTTCCTGCAAGAGATGCTGAAAAAGCAAAGAATTTAATTGTAAATGCAGCAGATGGTTTTGCATTTGTTGAAATAAGTGAACCAGATGAACCTGAGGAGAAGATTCCAGTATTGTTAGATAATCCAAAAGCAATTAAACCATTTGAGATGCTTACAGAGATGTATGCACTACCAAAATACAATGAAGTTGACCCAACATTATTGTTAGTTCCTGGTTTCTTGTTGTTCTATGGAATTATGCTAACAGATGCAGTTTATGGTTTATTGTTGACTATAGTTGGTTTATGTATGTGGAAAAAGATAGGTAAAGTTAGTGAAGGGGCTAACAAGCTTGGTTATATCTTAACATTAGCAGGAATATCAACAATTATAATGGGTATTATAACAGGGGGTTACTTGGGAGATTTCTTATGGGAATTCCTAAAAATTAACATCTATAAATATGGGTTGGCATTAGTTAATCCATTAGGTGAGAGTAAATACTTAGCTAATGGTCCAATAGCGATATTAGGGTTTTCTATAGCTGTTGGTTTATTGCATTTATTAATTGGATTAATTGTAGGATTTAAAGAGAATATCGAAAAAGGAAATACAGGAGATGCTATAATAAACCAAGGAATTTGGATTTTATTAATCTTATCAATAATAGTAGGAGTAATTCTCTACATAACAACATCAAATATGATAATAACTGGAGCTATAATAGGAGTAGCTGCGTTAATTGCAATAGTTGTCTGTGCAATTAAAGGATTCAAAGAAAATGGATTTATGGGTTCTATTTTAGGAGCTATGGATATAACAGGATTCTTAGGAAACGTGTTATCTTACGCAAGATTGTTAGCTCTCTGTTTGGCTACTGGAGGTTTAGCAATGGCTGTAAATATTATGGCTAAGATTGTTGGAGAATCCATTCCAGTAGTTGGGATAATTTTGATGATAATTGTCCTATTAGGAGGTCACATATTCAACTTTGTAATGAATGGATTAGGAGCTTTTATACACTCTCTAAGATTACACTATGTAGAGTTCTTCAGTCAGTTCTATGAAGGTGGAGGTAAAAAGTTTAGGCCATTTAAGGCAAATAGGGAATATACCATCGCTTAATTCCTCTTAAGATTATTTAAATCTTTTTAATGTCTTCTCTTTCTATATCGTTAATGAAGAACTTTAACACCTGTGGGTATTGAATATTCAATAATAAAATATAAAAACAAAAAATACAACTAAAAACTTAATAAAATTGAGGTGATATTATGGTAGATTCTTTAATCTTAGGAGCTATTGGTGCAGGTTTAGCAGTAGGTATTGCTGGTTTAGGTTCAGGAATTGGGGCAGGAATTACTGGAGCTAGTGGAGCAGGAGTTGTTGCAGAAGACCCCAACAAATTTGGTACAGCTATTGTTTTCCAAGCACTTCCACAGACACAGGGTTTGTATGGGTTCTTAGTAGCAATTCTTATCTTATTTGTATTTAAGAATGCTTCACCTTGGGCAATGTTCGCAGCCGGTTTGGCTGTTGGTTTAGCTGGTTTATCAGCTATTGGTCAGGGAATAGCTGCTTCAGCTGGTTTAGGTGCTGTTGCTGAAGATAATAGTATATTCGGTAAAGCAATGGTTTTCTCTGTCCTTCCAGAGACCCAGGCTATCTATGGTTTGTTAATCGCTATCTTGTTGTTAGTTGGTGTCTTTAAAGGAGCAGGAGCTACTGAAATAGCAGCTTTAGGGGCAGGGTTTGCAGTTGGGTTTGCTGGTCTCTCAGGTATTGGGCAGGGTATTACTGCTGCAGGAGCTATTGGAGCTACTGCAAGGGACCCAGAAGCAATGGGTAAAGGTTTAGTTTTAGCAGTTATGCCAGAGACCTTCGCTATCTTTGGTTTGTTGATAGCAATCTTAATCATGCTCATGGTCTAAATTAACTAAATTAACCAAGCAAGCCTTTTTTTGAACTTTATAAAAAATTTTTAAATTTAATTTTAATTAGGTGAAATAGATGGGAGTTGATAAAATAAAATCAAAGATATTGGAAGATGCTAAAGCAGAAGCTAATAAAATAATTGCACAGGCAGAAGAAGAAAAAGCTAAAATATTAGAGAAAGCAAGAGAAGAGGCAGAGAAAAGAAAAGCAGAGATATTAAAGAAAGGAGAAAAAGAAGCAGAACTAACTAAAAGTAGAATTATTTCAGAGGCAAAATTAGAAGCAAAGAAAAAGTTATTGAAAGCTAAAGAAGAAATTATAGAAAAAGCAATAGAAAAATTAAAAGAAGAACTTGTTAAATTGCCTGAACAGCCAGATTATAAAAATAAATTAATAAAATTAATAAAAGAGGGGGCTATCTCATTAGGAGGAGGCGAATTAGTTGTAAGATTAAATAAAAGAGATATGGAAATTATTGATGATGTGACATTATGGAATTTAGAAAAAGAAGTTGAAAATATGACAAAAAAAGTAACTGTACTGAAAAAGGGAGAACCTGTGGATATTATTGGAGGATGTATAATAGAAACTATTGATGGATTAAAATCATTAGACAACAGTTTAGAAGCTATATTTAATAGGAATTTAAATGTAATTAGGGCGAGAATCACAGAGAAGTTATTCTAAAGGTGATGCCTGATGGCGATAAATATAGAGACTTTATTGAATTTAAAAACATTGTATTCAACATTAATGACATATTTCGATAATCCTTTAACATTGCTCATTGTTATAACAACGGTCATCATTGTTCTTATTGTAATTGTATGGATTACAAAGATGGTTATTGATTTAGCTCCTTACGCTTATGTCAATGCGAGAATAAGAAGCAGAGAAGCTAGATTACTTGATGATGCCAAGTTAAATGAATTAATTGAATCTGGGAGCTTAGAGGAGTTAGTTGGATTGTTAGAAGATACTGATTATGGGCAGTATGTTGCAGAGGTTATGAATGAATTAAAAGACCCTGTTGCTGTTGAAAAGGCATTAGACATGTATTTGGCTGACTTGTATGCTTTAATATTCAGAATATCACCAGATGGGGCAAAGAAAGTTTTAAAAGCCTTTACTAAGAAGTTTGACATTAAAAATATAAAAACATTAATAAGAGCTAAGTTTGTAGGTTTAAATGCTGAAGAAACATACAGCTTATTAATTCCATTAGGAAACATACCAGTCGAAAAATTAAAAGAGCTTAGTGAAGTTAAAACAGTTGAGGAAGTTGTTAGAGGTTTAGATGGAACAGAATACTTTAAGGTATTGCAAGAGGAACTGTCAAACTATGAACAAACATCTAACATAATAGGATTTGAGTTGGCATTAGATAAATACTACTTAGATAGCTTAAGAAAAACAATAATGACTGAAGGTAAGGAAGAGGACTTATTTAGAGAATTTATAGGGACATTAATTGATGTAGAAAACTTAAAAGTTATATTAAAAGGTAAAGCAGATGGTTTGTCAGCAGATGAGCTCAGTAAATATGTATTTCTAACTGGCTATGAATTGGCTGAGTGGAAGTTAAAAGATTTAATGAGTGCTGGTGGAATAGAGGGAGTTTTAAGTGGTTTAGAAGGAACAAGCTATGCTGAAGTTTTATCTGAAGCTATGGAAGAATTTGAAAAAACCAAATCAATTTATGCATTTGAAAGGGCGTTGGATAAATTTGTATTAGAAAAAGGTAAAAAGTTATCAACAAGAAAACCATTTGGTGTAGGACCAATTATTGGTTTAATTGTTAGCAAAGAGCTTGAAGTTAAAAACCTTAAAGCAATAATTAAAGGTAAAATAGAAAACTTAAAGCCAGAAGAAATTAGAAGCTTGCTCATATCTTTATAGGTGAGGTAAATGAAAATAGGTGTTGTTGGCGATAGAGAAACAGCCATTGGTTTCAGATTGGCTGGTTTAACTGATGTTTATGAAGTTAAGAATGATGAAGAAGCAGTTAAAGCCGTTAATGAGCTTGCAAACAATGAAAATATTGCCTTTATAATTATCACAGAAAGGATTGCTGAAAGTATAAAAGATAAAATAAAAAATATAGATAAAGTTATTGTTGAAATTCCAGATAAATATGGTAAACTCGATAGAATAGACCCAGTTAGGGAGTTAATAAGAAAAGCTGTTGGAGTTTCAATGAAATAATCGAAATAACAAACTTTAATAACTTATAAATAATACTTTAAATCTTAATGTTGGATAAAACATAGACTGTGAGGTAGAGAGTATGCCAGTTGTTGGTAAGATTATCAAAATTGCTGGACCTGTTGTAGTTGCAGAAGGAATGAAAGGAGCTCAGATGTATGAGGTTGTTAAGGTAGGAGAAGAGAAATTAACTGGAGAAATCATTCAGTTGCAAGATGATAGGGCTGTCATTCAGGTTTATGAGGAAACTTCTGGAATTAGTCCAGGAGAGCCTGTTGTTGGGACTGGTGCTCCATTATCAGTTGAATTGGGTCCGGGAATGTTAAGAGCGATGTATGATGGTATACAAAGACCTTTGACAGCAATTGAAGAGAAAACTGGTTCAATCTTTATCCCAAGAGGTGTTGATGTCCCTGCATTACCAAGAGATATAAAATGGGAATTTAAGCCAGTTGTAAATGAAGGGGACTATGTTGAAGAAGGAGACATCATTGGTACTGTTGATGAAACCCCTTCAATAGTTCATAAAATATTAGTTCCAGTTGGAGTTAAAGGAAAAATTGTTGAAATAAAAAAAGGAAAATTCACTGTTGAGGAGACTGTTGCAGTTGTTGAATTAGAGAATGGAGAAAGAAAAGAATTAACAATGATGCAAAAATGGCCTGTAAGAAAAGGAAGACCATATAAAGAGAAGTTACCTCCAAAAATCCCAATGATTACAGGACAGAGAGTTGAAGATACCTTTTTCACCTTAGCTAAGGGAGGAACAGCAGCAATTCCTGGTCCATTCGGTTCTGGAAAAACAGTTACTCAGCATCAATTAGCTAAGTGGAGTGATGCTGACGTTGTCGTTTATATTGGATGTGGAGAAAGAGGAAACGAGATGACAGAGGTTATTGAAGAATTCCCACACTTAGAGGATATTAAAACAGGAAACAAATTGATGGATAGAACTGTATTAATTGCAAACACATCAAACATGCCTGTCGCTGCAAGGGAAGCTTCTGTCTATACAGGAATTACAATTGCAGAGTACTTTAGAGATATGGGTTATGGGGTGTTATTGACAGCAGATTCAACATCAAGATGGGCAGAGGCTATGAGAGAAATTTCTGGTAGATTGGAAGAGATGCCAGGGGAAGAAGGATATCCAGCATACTTAGCTTCAAGATTGGCTCAGTTCTATGAAAGAGCTGGAAGAGTTATCTGTTTAGGAAAAGATAATAGAGAGGGGTTCGTTTCAATTGTTGGGGCAGTCTCACCACCAGGAGGAGACTTCTCAGAACCAGTTACATCAAACACACTAAGAATTGTTAAGGTATTCTGGGCGTTAGATGCTAACTTAGCAAGAAGAAGACACTTCCCAGCTATTAACTGGTTGCAGAGTTATTCATTATATATTGATGATGTCACAGAGTGGTGGAACACAAATACTGGACCAGATTGGAGACAGTTAAGAGATGAAGCAATGGGATTATTGCAGAAAGAAGCAGAGTTGCAAGAGATTGTTCAGTTGGTTGGGCCAGATGCATTGCCAGATAGGGAGAGAGTTATCTTAGAAGTAGCAAGAATGCTAAGAGAAGATTTCTTACAGCAAGATGCATTTGATGAAGTAGATACATACTGCCCTCCAATGAAGCAATACTTAATGTTAAAGATAATTATGACATTCTACCAAGAGGCATTGAAAGCTGTGGAAAGAGGAGTAGACCCAGCTAAAATATTGAAAGTTTCAGTTAAGCAAGATATTGCAAGAATGAAATATATCCCACACGATGAATTCATAAATATTAAATCAAAAGAGATAATGGAGAAAGTTAAGAATGAATTAGGTTCATTAAACTAAATTTGCTAATACCAATTAACTAAAAACTAAATTTCCTTTTAACATCCTCCCATATAACTTTACAAACTTTTTATTGAGGTGATGAAAGTGGCAGCAACTACATCAGCAATAGAATATTCATCAGTTAAGAGTATCGCAGGACCTTTGTTAATTGTTGAAGGTGTTGAAGGAGCAGCTTATGGGGAGATTGTTGAAGTTATTACTCCAGATGGAGAGAAGAGAATGGGGCAAGTTTTAGAGGCAAGAGAAGGCTTGGCAGTTGTTCAGGTATTTGAGGGGACAACTGGGTTGAGTACAAACCAAACAAAAGTAAGATTTACAGGAAAAACTGCTAAGATTGGAGTTTCAATGGAAATGCTTGGAAGAATATTTAATGGTAGAGGAAAACCAATTGATGGAGGACCAGAAATAGTTCCTGAGAAAGAGTTAGATATTAACGGTTATCCATTAAACCCGGTTTCAAGAAAGGTTCCAAGTGATTTCATCCAAACAGGTATTTCAACAATCGATGGAATGAACACATTAGTTAGAGGGCAGAAATTACCGATATTCTCAGGTTCTGGTTTGCCACACAACCAATTAGCAGCTCAGATTGCAAGGCAGGCAAAAGTTAGAGGAGAAGGAGAGAAATTCGCAGTAGTTTTCGCAGCTATGGGTATTACATCAGAGGAAGCTAACTTCTTCATGGAAGAATTTAGAAAAACTGGAGCTTTAGAAAGAGCAGTCGTCTTTATTAACTTGGCAAACGACCCTGCAATTGAAAGAATTCTAACACCAAGAATTGCTTTAACTGTTGCTGAATACTTAGCTTATGAGAAAGATATGCACGTTCTCGTTATATTAACAGATATGACAAACTACTGTGAGGCTTTAAGAGAAATTTCAGCAGCAAGAAACGAGGTTCCAGGAAGAAGGGGTTACCCAGGTTACATGTATACTGACTTGGCAACTTTATACGAAAGAGCTGGTAGAGTTAAGGGAAGAGTTGGAACAATCACCCAAATTCCAATCTTAACAATGCCAGATGACGATATTACCCACCCAATTCCTGACTTAACTGGTTATATTACAGAGGGACAGATTGTTCTCTCAAGAGAATTGCACAGAAAGGGGATTTATCCACCAGTTGATGTCCTTCCATCATTATCAAGATTGGCTGGAAACGGACAGGGTCCAGGAAAAACAAGAGAAGACCACAAGAAAGTTATTAATCAGGCTTATGCTGCATATGCAGAAGGTAGAAGTTTAAGAGATTTAGTTGCTGTCGTTGGGGAAGAGGCATTGACAGATAGAGATAGAGCATACTTAAGATTTGCAGATGAGTTTGAAGATAAGTTTGTTAGACAAGGTAAAGATGAAGACAGAAGTATTGAAGAAACTCTTGACTTGTTGTGGGAGTTGTTAGCTATATTACCAGAAGAAGAGTTGAAAAGAGTTGATAGAGAATTAATTGAGAAATACCATCCAAAATACAGAAAAAAATAAATTTATAAAATAAAATTTTTTAAAATTTTAAAATTTAAGTGGTATATTCAGCATTTATCCTTACATACTCATAGCTTAAATCACATCCATAACAAACATTTTCAAACTCTCCCATTTTTAAATCAACAACTATCTTTATCTCATCAGATTTCATAATCTTTTCAGCTTTTTTTAATTCTTTAGAACCTTCATCAGCCAATGGAATCCCCTTTTTAACTAAATAAACTTCATCTTCATAATTGCTCAATATAACATCAACAATATTTGGGTTAAAATCAGCTCCACTGTATCCAACTGCTGCAACAATCCTTCCCCAATTTGGGTCTCCTCCAAACACTGCAGTTTTTACCAATAAAGAATTAACTATTGCCTTTGATGCTTTAATAGCATCTTCCTCACTTTTAGCTCCTTTAACAACAACTTCCATAAACTTTGTAGCTCCTTCCCCATCCTTAACAATCATCTTAGCAAGTTCTCTGCAAACATACAATAGAGCATTTTCAAACTCTTCTTTGCATTTATCATAATAAACTCCACTCAATCCATTAGCTAAAATAAAGACAGTATCATTTGTTGAAGTGTCACCGTCAACAGATATATTGTTGAAAGTTTTATCCACAACTCTCTGCAAAACTTCTGTTAAGCTTTTTTTATCAATCTCAATATCCGTTGTTATAAAGCAAAGCATAGTAGCATGTAACATGTTTGGAGCAATCATTCCTGCTCCTTTTGCTATTCCACCTACTCTAACTGTCTTTCCATCAACTTCAAACTCTACAGCTATTTCTTTTGGTTTTGTATCTGTTGTCATTATAGCTTTAGCGGCATTTATTGAACTGTTTCCTTCTTTCATCAAATTATAGACCTTATTTATTCTACTCCTGATGATATCCATATCCATCTTCCTTCCGATAACTCCAGTTGATGCTACTAAAACTTCCTCCTCTTTAATATTAAAAAGCTCTGCTACTAATCTTTGCATCTCTTTAGCATTTTCCATACCATCTTTTGTAAAGCAGTTTGCATTCCCACTATTTGCTACTATTGCTCTAAATTTATCCCTATTTTTTATTAATTCTCTTGATAAAACTACTGGATGAGCCACAACTTTGTTAGTTGTAAAAACTCCAGAACCTACTGCCTCTTTTTCAGAGATAATTATTGCTACTCCATATTTGCCCTCTTTATACCCATTAGCTTTAAAACCCTTTGGAGCTACAACTCCACCATCAATAATTTTCATTGTTTCACCAATTATTCTTTTTTTAGTTCAATTAGAGCAATTTTCTCTAAAACTCTTTCAATAACATTTCCAAAACCTTTGATATCAAAAACTTTTCTAATCAATTTTTCTTTTTCTTCATTAATCTCTAAAACAGAATCATCAATCTCTCCACCAATTAATTTATGAACTTTTTTAAATGTCTCTTCATCCTCACAAACTAAACATACATTTCCATCTTTTGCTCCAATAATCTTTATAGCCTCATTTATCTGCCTCTGTCCAGAGGCTCTAACTAAAATTTCCATCCAGAAATTCCTTGCTATAGGTTTTTTTGTCTTTGCTTGATTTATAGCATGTAAAACATGTTTCTTTGTGGCTATTAAATCAGCATTTAAAATTTGAAACTTTAAACCCAAATTAAAGATATCATTATTTATCTTTGCATCTCTTATTCCTCTAATTATCATAATTATCCCAACACTCCATTTTTGTTGTATTTTATTACTTTAACACTATTCTCATCATCGCTATCAACAATCTTAACATCTTTCAATGATTTTAAATTCATAATCTCAGCTGTCTTCTCTATCCCAAGCTTTTTATCAGTATCTAAGTAAATAACATAAGCATCTAACTTTGGCACTCCCATCTTATATGCAGCAACTGCCCTATGATGCCCATCTACTAATATATAATAATCTCCTCTTTTTGTTTTTATTGCAATTATTGGTTCAGCTAAACCCTTCTTTAGTTCATACATTCTCCCAACTAATTCATCAGCGTGGATTTTGTTTTGAGTAGGCATTAACTTATTAACATCAATCTCTTCTTTCTTAACTTTTAAATTATATCCTAAATTTTTATAGGTATTAATAATATTTTCTAACTTTTTAGGAGTAGTTTTTTCTATTTGAGACCTAATAACATCCATATTTGATATAATACCAACTAAATTATTTTCTTCATCAACTACAGGCAATTTTGAAAAACCTGTTCTAAACATAATCCTTCCAACATCCATTATATTAGCATCAGGTGTTGTAACAACCATATCTTCTCTTTTAGTCATCACATTTTCTACTCTTTCATTTTCATCTTTTCCTACAATATCATGAACTGAGACAATTCCAATTAATTTTCCATTTTCTACAACTGGAAATGAGTTATGCCCTGTCTCTTTCAGTAATTTAATAACATCCTTAACAGTATTATTCTTTGAAACTGTAACAACCTTTTTTGTCATGTATTCAGAAACTTTTACTGACATAATGTCATCCTCCTCATAAAATTTTTTAAATATGACTTTGGAATAATTATTGCTTAATATTATTATGAATATGCTACATAATTCTACTTAATCAATATATTTATAAATTTATAGTTGATATCAAACATGTGGTTAAAACCGAAAATAATATATAACTATACCTACAATTAATCATAACATTGAGTATATGGAATGATAAAACACGTTTTAGTGCGGAGGTAGCCAAGCCCGGCTACGGCGTGGGACTGGAGATCCCATGGGGCTTTGCCCCGCGGGGGTTCAAATCCCCCCCTCCGCGTCACTTATTTTTTTATTTTTTAATATTATTTTATAAAACACGAATATGGAGGTGCAATCTTGACCGAGAATATGCAAAATTCTGAATTTAAATACTTAATTAGAGTTTCAAGGACAGATTTAGACGGAAATAAAAAGTTAGTAATGGCTCTTCAAGACATTTATGGTGTTGGAGAAGCCATGGCAAGAGCTATTGTAAGAGTTGCTAAATTAGACCCTAACAAATTAGCTGGTTACCTAACAGATGAAGAAGTTAAGAAAATTGAAGAGATATTAGCAGATCCGGCTAAATTTGGAATTCCATCATGGATGTTCAATAGAAGAAAAGATTATACTACTGGAGAAGATAAACACGTTATTGAAAGTGAGTTAATTATTATAAAACAAGAAGACATCAACAGATTGAAGAGAATTAGATGTTATAGAGGAATTAGACACGAACTTGGATTACCATGTAGAGGACAGAGAACAAGAAGTACATTTAGAAGAGGACAAACAGTTGGGGTTTCAAGAAGAAGGAAATAAATTATTATATAAAACACCCAATATAACAGTTAAAAAATTATTGAAGGTGATTAGATGGGAGATCCAAGGAGAAGATTTAAAAAGACATATGAAACACCAAACCATCCATGGATTAAAGAGAGAATTGAAAGAGAAAAAGAATTATGTAGAAAGTATGGTTTAAGAAGAAAAAGAGAAGTTTGGAAAGCGGAGACAATTTTAAGAAAATACAGAAGACAAGCAAGAAGGTTAATTGGCGATAGAACAGAGCAGGGAGCTAAAGAGGCTGTTCAGTTATTTAACGTATTGAAAAAATATGGTATTTTAAGAATTGAAAACCCAACACTTGATGATGTCTTATCATTAACTGTTGAGGACGTCTTAGAAAGAAGATTACAAACACTTGTATTTAGAAAAGGATTGGCAAGAACTCCAAGACAGGCAAGACAGTTAATAATTCATGGACATATAGCAGTTAATGGTAGAGTTGTTACTGCTCCAAGCTACCTGGTAACTGTTGAAGAAGAAGACAAAATCAGCTATGCTAAAAACTCCCCATTCAACGATGAAAACCATCCAGAAAGAGCAAAAATCATTGGATTAGTCTCAGAAGAAACACAGGTGCAAGAGAAATAATAATTAAAGGTGAAACACTATGGCAGAACAAAAAAAGGAAAAATGGGGAATAGTTCATATATATTCATCATACAACAATACAATAATCCATGCAACAGACATTACGGGAGCAGAGACTATTGCAAGAGTTTCTGGAGGTATGGTTACAAAAAATCAGAGAGATGAGGGCTCTCCTTATGCAGCAATGCAGGCAGCATTCAAATTGGCAGAAGTTTTAAAAGAAAGGGGAATTGAAAATATACACATAAAAGTTAGAGCTCCAGGAGGTAGTGGGCAGAAAAACCCTGGACCTGGAGCTCAGGCAGCTATTAGAGCATTAGCAAGAGCAGGATTAAGAATTGGGAGAATTGAGGACGTTACCCCAGTTCCACATGATGGAACAACACCTAAGAAGAGGTTCAAAAAATAAGGTGATAATCTTTGATTACAATCAAAGAGAAGAAAAAGACAAGAATTGGGGAAGAATTTATTTTTTCTTTAAAAGCCCCAATTTCGTTTTCTAATGCCATTAGAAGAATCATGATTTCTGAAGTTCCAACCTATGCTATTGAAGATGTTTATATATATGAGAACTCATCATCAATGGATGATGAGATTTTAGCACACAGATTAGGTTTAATACCTATTAAAGGAAAACCACTTTTAGAGAATGAAGTTATAACATTCACCTTAGAAAAAGAGGGTCCTTGCACAGTTTATTCATCAGATTTAAAATCTGATAATGGGGAGGTTGCTTTCAAAAACATCCCAATTGTTAGATTAGGAAATGGGCAGAGAATACAGATTGAATGTGAAGCAATTCCAGGCATTGGAAAGATTCATGCAAAATGGCAACCATGCAATGCTGTCTATAAACAAATTGCTGAAGATGAAGTTGAGTTTTTTGTTGAAACATTTGGACAGATGGAAGCAGAAGAAATATTAGAAGAAGCTGTTAAGATACTAAAAAATAAAACTGAAAGTTTCTTACAACAGCTTGAACTAATTGAGTAATGAAATATTCTTTTATTTTAAATTATCAATCAAACCTTTAATTATAAAAGGTTTGGAGGAAAACACGGTGAGATTATGAGAAAAATAGCAGCTACAAACCCAAGATTAATTAAGTTAATTGAGATATTAAAGCAAGAAAGTTATAAAAATCAGGCAAAGATTTGGAAGGATATTGCAAGAAGGTTAGCAAAACCAAGAAGAAGGAGAGCAGAAGTAAATTTAAGTAAGATAAACAGATACACAAAAGAAGGAGATGTTGTTTTAGTTCCTGGTAAAGTTTTGGGGGCTGGGAAGTTAGAGCATAAAGTTGTTGTTGCAGCATTTGCATTTAGTGAAACGGCTAAAAAATTGATTGAAGAAGCTGGTGGAGAAGCAATAACAATAGAAGAATTAATAAAAAGAAATCCAAAAGGTTCAAATGTAAAAATTATGGCATAAAACACGGTGATAATAATGACAGTAATAGATGCTGAAGGAGCGATATTAGGAAGATTGGCTTCAGAAGTTGCTAAGAGAGTTTTGAGAGGAGAAGAAATTGTTATAGTAAATGCTGAGAAGGTAGTTATAACTGGAAATAGAGATTGGATTATAAAAACTTACCAAGAAGAGAGGGAAAAGAAAAACGTTGCTAACCCAAGAAGATTTGGACCTAAATTCCCAAGAAGGCCAGATGACATATTAAGAAGAACTATCAGAAAAATGCTACCTTACAAAAAACCAAAAGGAAGAGAAGCATTTAAGAGAGTTAAAGTTTATGTAGGAAACCCTAAAAACTTAACAGTTGATGAAAAAATAAGCCACAAATTAAACACTACAAAATATATAACATTAGCTGAGTTAAGCAAACACTTAGGAGCGAAGTTCTGAGGTGATTAAATGGGAAAAATTGTCATGACAGTTGGTAAAAGAAAGAGAGCTATTGCGAGAGCAGTTGCAAGAGAAGGGAAGGGAAGAATAAGAATAAATAAAATACCTATTGAGTTAATTGAGCCTAAATATAAAAGAATGAAGTTAATGGAACCAATTTTATTAGCTGGAGAAGAAGTTATTAGCCAAATGGATATTGATGTTACAGTTAAAGGCGGAGGAGTAATGGGTCAAATGGATGCTGCAAGAACAGCTATTGGTAAGGCAATTGTTGAATTTACAGGTAGCAAAGAGTTGAGAGATAAATTCTTAGCTTACGATAGAACATTATTAGTTAGCGATGCAAGAAGAACAGAGCCTCACAAACCAAGTAGATCTACAAAAGGGCCAAGAGCAAAGAGACAAAAGTCATACAGATAAATCCATTTTTATTTTTTGGAAAAAATATTATTTTTTCTTTCTATTTGGGTGAGAAATATGATGTTTCCTATTAGATGTTTTTCCTGTGGTAATGTTATTGCTGAGGTTTTTGAAGAGTATAAAGAAAGAATTTTAAAAGGAGAGAGTCCAAAAGATGTTTTAGATGATTTGGGAATTAAAAAATATTGCTGTAGGAGGATGTTTATCTCCTATAGAATAAGCGAGGATGGAAAAGAGATTATTGACGAGATAATAGCTCACGATGAAAAGCTTTTATAACTTATTAATTTTTAGATGGGGCCGTGGGGTAGCCTGGACATCCTGTGCGCTTGGGGGGCGTGCGACCCGGGTTCAAGTCCCGGCGGCCCCACCATTTAATTTTTATACGTCTTTCGCATTTTTATATATTGATAGAGCATCCATATTCCGTATAAACAACATTTATTTCTGCGAAAGTTCTAATATTATATTATTTTTAGAGGTGAGAGATTGAAATTAACAAAATTTGAGATTGCGAGAATATTGGGGGCGAGGAGTTTGCAAATATCTAATGGGGCTTATGCAACAATAGAAATAAAATGTGATACTTCATTAAAAATAGCATATGAAGAAATTAAACAAGGAAAAGTTCCATTAAAGCCGATAAGACCTATGAAGGTATAAACTCTTTTAACTAAAAAGTGGGGCTGAATGTAGTGAACCCTGCTCTGAAGTATAGCAATAGAAGCTTTGCTTCTATGCCATTAAAGCCAATAAGACCTGCAAAAGCGTAAAATTATAATTATTTTTTAATTGAGGTGGATGTAATTGACAAATGTTATTATTGAAAAAATAAGTGCAAAAGAAGTTTTTAAAGGAGCTAAAATTAAGGTAATGATTACAACAATGACAAACATATCTATTGGCTATGACATCATTGAAGTGAATAATCCAGAGGAAGCAATAGCGGATGTTGAAAATGTCATAGCCCCAGAACTTATAGGTTATCCAGCAACAGATATTGATTTCATCGATACATTAATTTGTGAAACATCAGTTGATAATCCTACTGTAGCAATGGGTATCTCTATTAGCGTAGCAAGAGCAGCTTCAAACAGCTTAGATATTCCTTTGTTTAAATTCTTAGGAGGGGCTTTAACAACTGACTTACCTATAGTTGCCTCTGGAATATTGGTTGATAAAAATAACAATGAATTAATTCCAATAGTTATGGCAGAATCTATAGAGGATATTGTTAATTTGTATTTAAAACTTACAGATATTTTATCAGAAGATTATGACATTATAAATATTAATGGTTCATATATTTGCAAAGATATATTTAATGAGATTCCAAAGATTAGAGATTTAATAGATGAAATCAAAGAAGATGAAGATTTAGATATTTTATTAGGACTTAGCTCTAAAAAAGAGATTGTTAAAGATAAGGATTTATCTCAAATTGACTATTTAGAGGTTGAAGAGCCTGTAGAATTTGATGGATTCCTATGCACAGATAGCATTTATGAAGAAGGCGATTTTGTTAAAATTTACCCTTATGAGATGGGAACAATAACTGAGATGTATTATTATATAAATTACATTATGGACAAAGGGCTTTATCCAGTAATATTTGGAAACAACTCATCATTTGCACATGTATCTGTTAGTTTCAAAGTTCCTTTTTTAAGAACTGCCATGTCTTCAAATGTGCTAAATGAAGTTTGGAATATAGAGAGAACGATAGTTAATCCAAATATTAGAAGGTTTTAATTTTTTTATTTTTTTAACATTTTTTCCGATAATTATTTATACTGAAAATAGAAACCATAATTTAAATCTATTATTAAGTGTTAGAGGTGGTAATAATGGCTGTAACAATTGATTACAATATATGCAAAGGAGCTGAGTGTGCAGAGTGTGTAAATAACTGCCCAATGGAAGTTTTTGAAATTGATGGGGATAAAGTAGTTGTTGCAAGAGAAGAGGATTGCACTTATTGTGGAGTTTGTGAAGATGTCTGCCCAACAGGAGCTGTAAAAGTTGAACCAGAATAAAAGAGTAAAAATTTCAATTCTTTTCTGTAAAATTTGCTTTTTTATTGTTCCATTTCTTCTAATGCTTTAAATAGCTCTTCCCAAGCTTCTAAACTTAATTTGGCATCTTCTTCACTTAAAACCTCTAAAGCATAACCAGTGTGGATTAATATATAATCTCCTATTTTAACCTCTTTATCTAAGAGTGTTAATTTTGCCTTTTGTTTAACTCCTTTATATTCTGCTATTGCATATTTTTCTCCATCTTCCTCTATAATCTCAACAACTTTACATGGAATAGCCAAACACATATTTCATCACCAAAAATATAGTTGTGTGCAAAACAAAATAAACTTTATAATGAAAATTTAAATGTCTTCTAAAAGGAAGACATTCATTAATGCCTTATTCATTATAAATACTTTTGCACAAAACTATAGATAATAGTTTTTAATATAAAATTCTGTTTATGAAATTTTTTGTTTATAGTATTATAGCTTTGTGCAAAATAAATTAAACTTTATAAGGACAATTTAAATGCCTTCCTTTTGAAAAGATATTCATTAATGCCGTTTTTTCATAAAAACTTTTACACAAAGCTATACTCAAAAATGAATGTGATTTTTTAAAACAAATGGTAGAATAACCATCCCATGCCTAATTAGCCTACTTAAAAATACTGCTACCATATATTCATCAAATGGCATCCTTAAACTTCCACACACCCAACAAATTACTTCAAAAGGTATAGGGGTAAAACTTAGAATAATAACGCCTAAAATACCCCACTTTTTTATATAATATCTACTTTTTTCTATTTTTTCCTTTTCAAATAACTTTAACATTAATTTTTCTCCATAAGTCATTGCAAGATAATAGGTAACTGCAGCCCCAAAGTTGCAAGCAACTGTTGAAATAATCCAAACCAACCTCCAATCTAATCCAGCTAATAATCCAGCGGCAATAAATATCTCTGTTGGAAAAGGTTGAAATATTGGTTCAGAAAATCCCACTAAGAAAATGCCAAAATATCCATAATCCTTTATAAGGTTTAGTAGAAATTCTTTAAATATTTCGAGGTTAATCATATCTATCGCCTTATGATATAATTTTATTACTTAATTTAATTATAATCACCTTTACACAAAACTTATGTCGTGGAGGGATAATTATGAAACTAAAGCCAGAATGTGCTATATGTATAATAAGGCAGGTTGTTGATGCTGTCAATGAAATAACCGCTGATGAGAAAGAGCAATTTAGATTAATAAAAAGTACTATGGAAGTTATTAAAGATGTTTATGGTGAGAGTGCAGTTCCAGCATGGATGGGAACTATAGTTCATAGATATTTAAAGAAAATTAGCAATAACAACGACCCTTATAAAAATTTAAAAGATAAAGCAAACAAAATAGCTTTGCAGTATTTAGATAAAGTTAGAGAAATGAGTAATATAGAAGATGAAATTGAGAGATTGAGAAAGAAGGTTTTAGCAACAATAGCAGGGAATGTTATTGACTTTGGGGCTTACAGCACAGGGATAAATATTGAAAAGTTAATTGAAGATACATTAAATGGGGAGTTAAAGATAGATAATAGCAAAGAGCTTTTAAATGATTTAAAAGATAAAAACATAAAAAAGATTTTATATATATGTGATAACGCTGGAGAGATTATTTTTGATAGGATTTTAATGGAAGAGATTAAAAAATATAACAAAGATATTGTTGCAGTTGTTAAAGGAAAACCAATTCTAAATGATGCTACATTAGAGGATGCAAAAATAGCAAAGATTGATGAGATAGCTAAAGTAATAACAACAGGCTCAGATATTATAGGAATTATTTTAGAAGAGTGTTCAGAAGAATTTTTAAAAGAGTTTGAAAGTGCTGATTTAATTATAGCAAAAGGAATGGGCAATTATGAAAGTTTAACAGAATATGAAAATAGGATAGACAAGCCAGTTTATTATATATTGAAGGCAAAATGTAAGCCAGTTGCTGAGAACATTGGTGTTAATGTAGGAGATAATGTATTGTTAAAAAGGTAAAAATCTCTTAGAAAAAAAATAATTTGAGGAGATTATTATGGTTACTTACAAAGATGCAGGAGTAGATATATCACATGAAGATAGAGTAATTAAGGCATTAGTTTCACAGATAACATTTAAAAGGGAAGATATAAAGCCCGCTGAGTTAGGATTGCATTATGCAGGAGCTGTTGAGTTTGGAGATTATTATTTAGTTTTATCTACTGATGGTGTTGGAAGTAAGATGATAGTTGCAGAGATGGCTAATAAGTTTGATACAGTTGGAATAGATATGATAGCTATGAATGTAAATGATGCTATCTGTATAGGAGCAGAACCAATAGCATTGGTTGATTACTTAGCAGTTGGGCATATAACTGAAGAGATAGCTGAGCAAATTGGAAAGGGATTAAATGAAGGAGCTAAGGAGGCAAATATAAATATTGTTGGTGGAGAAACAGCCACTTTACCAGACATGATTAAAGGAATTGATTTGGCAGGAACTGTTTTAGCAATAATTAAAAAAGATGAAATTATAAGTGGAAAAGATGTTAAATCAGGAGATGTAATTGTTGGATTAAGAAGCTCAGGAATACACAGTAATGGGTTATCTTTAGCAAGGAAGGTATTTTTTGACATAGCTAAGTTAGATATTAATGACAAGCTCTCTTATGGAAAGACCGTTGCCGAAGAGCTATTAACACCAACAAAGATTTATGTAAAACCAGTTTTAGAGATGGTTAGAGATAAGGATATTAATGTTAAAGGTTTAGCCCACATAACTGGAGGTAGCTTTAGAAAACTTAAGAGGTTGAATGATAAAGTAATTTACTATATTAATAACCTTCCAGAACCATTACCAATATTTAAAGAAATCCAGAGATTAGGAAATGTTCCAGATGAAGAGATGTTTAGAACATTTAATATGGGTATTGGATTCTGTGTAATTGTTGATGAAGAAGATGCTAACAAAGTTATAAAAATAGCTAATAAATATAATATCCCAGCTCAGATAATAGGTAGAGTTGTAGATAGCTTAGAAGTTAATGGAAAAAAAGTTGTAGGTAAATCAGTTGTTAAATACAACGATAAGTTCATTATATTAGAGTAAATCGAGGATAGATTTTAACTTTTTAGTTTTCTTAATTTTTTCTTAGTTTCTTTTTATATATTCTCTGTATTTAGATGCCTTAAAACATTTATTCCTGCATATATTTACTAAATTAAAAAACAAAAATAAATTGGGTTTTTAATATGTGCGGGATATTCGGCGTATATTCTTACGAAAAAATGAACGTTGCTAAGAGAATTTATTATGGATTGTTTGCTTTACAACATAGAGGGCAAGAAGGTGCTGGAATTGCTACAAGTGATGGAAAAAACATACACTACTATAAAAATATTGGATTGGTTACAGATGTCTTTAAAAATGAGACATTGCAAAATTTATTTGGATATATAGGAATTGGACATGTAAGATATTCAACAACTGGAGGAAAGGCTGTTGAAAACTGTCAGCCGTTTGTTGTTAAAAGTTCATTTGGCAATATAGCCATAGCCCATAATGGAGATTTAGTAAATTCAAATGAATTAAGAAGAGAATTAGAGATGAAAGGGCATATATTCACATCCTCAACAGATTCTGAAGTTATAGCTCAACTTTTAGTTAGAGAGTTGTTGAAAACATCTGATAAGATTGAAGCAATAAAAAATACATTGAAAAAACTTGTTGGAGCTTATTCACTTTTAATAATGTTTAATGATTCTTTAATTGCTGTTAGAGACCCTTGGGGATTTAAACCATTGTGTATTGGAAGAGATGATAGCAATATTTACATATCATCTGAGGATTGTGCATTAACTACCTTAGATGCTGAATTTGTTAAAGATATTGAGCCAGGAGAGATTATAGAAATTAAAAATGGAGAAATGATATCTCATAAATTGGATTATGAAATTCCTGAATACAATCCTGTGAATAATGATATGCCTTCAATATATAAAGGAGCTACAACGTGTATGTTTGAGTATGTGTATTTTGCAAGACCTGATTCAACAATTGATGGTATTAGCGTCTATAAGGTTAGAAAGAGAATTGGAAAAATTTTAGCTAAAGAACATCCAGTAGATGCTGATGTAGTATCCCCAATCCCAGATTCAGGAGTTGCATTTGCTTTAGGGTTTTCTGAGGAATCAGGAATTCCTTATTATGAAGGTTTAATAAAAAATAGATATGTAGGAAGAACTTTTATTTTACCTTCTCAAAATGAGAGGGAATTAGCTGTTAGATTAAAATTAAGCCCAGTAAAAAGTGTTTTAGAAGGAAAGAGAGTAGTTTTAGTTGATGATAGTATTGTTAGAGGAACTACTTCAAGAAGAATTGTAAATATTGTTAGAAAAGCAGGAGCTAAAAAAGTGCATTTAAGAATAGGTAGTCCTAAAATTATATCTCCTTGCTATTATGGTATAGATATGGCCACTAAAAAGGAGCTTATTGCTTCAAACAAAACAGAAAAAGAGATTAAAAAGGCTATTGGAGTAGATTCTATTGGATATTTATCATTGAAAGGATTGATTAAAGCAATAGGTAGAAAAGATTTGTGTTTAGCTTGTGTAACTGGAAAATATCCAACAGAAATTAATTTTGAAAAGATATTGGAAAGAGAATAAACACATTATAAATACTTTTTAACGAAGTATTCAGCATTTAATATACTCGCTCCAGCAGCTCCTCTAATTGTGTTATGCTCTAATGCGGTATATTTTACATCAAATATTGGGTCTTTTCTGATTCTACCTACAACAATACTCATTCCATTACCTTCATTTCTATCTAATCTTGGTTGAGGTCTATCTATCTCTTCCCTAATAACAATTGGTTTAGCATAAGTTGGGAGGTTTAAATCTTTTAAAGGGTCAAATTTATCCATAGCCTCTTTTATTTCCTCTGGCTCAGCTCCTTCAATTGTTTTGACAAATATGCTTTCAGTATGTCCATCAATAACTGGCACTCTGTTACATGAAGCACTTAACTTAAAGTTAGCAAATTCAACTTTTCCATCTTTTAAAGTTCCTAATAACTTTAAACTCTCTGTTTGCATTTTTTCTTCTTCATTTTTAATAAATGGAATTAAATTATCTAAGATTGCCATTGAAGGAACGCCATTATAACCTGCTCCACTAACTGCCTGCAATGTTGTTATAATTACTGAATCTAAACCAAATTTATCCATTATTGGTTTTAATGTTATGACAGCACAGATAGTTGAACAGTTAGGGTTTGTTATTATAGCTCCATCCCATCCTCTCTTTTCTCTCTGAATTTCTATTAAAGCAAGATGGTCTGCATTAACTTCTGGGATAACAAGAGGAACATCTTCTTCCATTCTGTAAGCTGATGCGTTAGAGAAAACTAACTTTCCTTCTTTAGCAAATTCTGGTTCAAACTTTTTAGCTAAATCTGATGGTAAAGCTGAGAAGACAATATCAACATCTTCAAATGCTTCATGCTTAGGGTCTGTTGGAATAACAACCATATCTTTTACATTTTCAGGAATATCTCTATCTTGGAACCAGTAGCATGCGTCTTTATACTTTTTTCCAGCACTTCTCTCTGATGCAGCTAAGGCAGTTAATTCAAACATTGGATGCTCTGCCAATAATTGAACGAATCTCTGCCCCACGCTTCCAGTAGCTCCTAAGACACCAACGTTTATTTTCATCTTTTCACCTTATACAATTATTTTAAAAATTAACTCTTTCCCTTTTTTTAATTTTTTTACTATCTCTTTATTAATATCTTTTGCTGATTTATTTGCATTAATCATTAACGTTCTTGGACATATATAATTACTCTTTCTAATAACAATGTCTGTTGGATGGTTTAAAATTAAATCTTTATGTCCTTCTCCAACTATAACCTCTTTTATTCTTTCAACTTCAATCTCTACAATTATTTTTTTAGCATTTCTAAGTTTTTCTTTAAATTCTTCACTAAAATCAGCCATAGATTTATCTGCCCCTATTCCTATAATGCAATGTCCAGTAGGAGTTAGATAGTTTTCTTTTGTAATCTCTAAGGTTGTTTTATGAGTTGCTGAGACATTTTTATGTCCCTTAGCTTTGATAACAATTTCCATGAAAATCCCTCAATAATCTAATTTTATAAATAAAATATTTTAAAATTCTTTATATTGTTCAAAAAAATATGTAATAGAAAATAATTAATATAATGTTTATAAATATTATAGTTGTGTGCAAAATAAAATAAACTTTTATAAGGACAATTTGAAAGCCTTCCATAAGGAAGGCATTCACTAATTCCTTATTTTATTTAAGATAGTTTTGCACACAACTATAAATAAAGTGATATGATGGATCTACATAAGATTATAAGAACAAAAAATACTCCATGCCCTTCTATAGCCTCTGCCATAATTATAGGATATTCAGTGGGGTTAAAATTAATTACTGGATCTGGAGCTCAAAGCTTAAGTAACATAGCAGGATCTTATGCTGGAAAGGAATTGGCAATTTATGCAATGAATAATGGCCATGAATTTAAAGATATTAATGATGTTGAAAGATATTTTAACATGTTAGATTTTGCAAATATTGAAATAAATGAAGAGGGTGATGAGATTATTGTGAAGATATTAAAATGCAATATCTGCCCAAAAAGGATTTGTGGCTATGAATTTGAAGGGACTGCATGCCCCTGGGGAGGGTTGTTGATAGGATTTATAAATGAAACTTTAAAGTATAATTTAGGATATCAAATAAATCTAAAACCTGCTGAAACTTGTATTATTAAATTAAAGAAAAAGCAATAATTTTTCACTTATAAATTCCAAAAAAGTCTAAAATCTCATAAGGATGTTTTAACACAATGACATCTTCTAATTCTTTTAATTTTTTAGTATTTTCAGCATCTATTTTTCTAACTCTCATTTTAATCTCTTTTCCTTCAATTATTGCATTATATTGGCAAATTTCTTTACATTTTCCACAGCCAACACATTTTGATAAGTAGATTTCAACAAAGTTATCTCTTTTAATTATAGCTCCATTAGGACAAACTTTTATGCATTTTAAACATAGTTTGCATTTTTCCCTATCTATTGAGTATGGAAGTTTAGTAATAACAATTCCCTCTTTGTAATCAACCGGAACAATTATTGATTTAACAAAACCTTTTCCAGCCTGAGCTATAGCATTTGTTACTAAACTGTCGGCTATGCCATTAACTACTTTAGCAACAGTATTTCCAGATGTTGGAGAGGATATTAAATAATCATATTTCCCTAAACTTAACCTACCAGTAATTGGAGATGAATAAGGATGCTCTCTCTCTAAAATTAACTCTTCATAATAATTTCCATTAGAGATATATTTTAATTCTTCAAATAAACCATACATTTTTACAACTTCCTCTCCAGCCCTTGAGATTAGAGTAGTAACTTTTAAGCCCTCAATATTTTCTTTCAATTTTTTCATTACTTGAAAGCTCTCTCTTAATAAATGTCCCGCTCCAGATATGCACCAAACTATCTTCATATTATCCCTTAGAACATAAAACAGTATCTACGAATATGCATAGGTATACACAACGGAGTATTACGCATAACCATGATTGAATAATCGAACTCATTTAATAACTTACATATTTCGACGATGAAGAATTTTAAAGAAATACATTCTTTTTTATAGGACTTTCGTAAGAATAAATTTTTTATTGAACATGGACACCTTAAAGGTGTCTAAATTCCAAACTAATACATAAAGTGCGAAAGTCCTATTATTAGATGAGCTCGATTATTCAATTATTTACAGTATCTCCGAACATCATAAAATAAATAAAAAAGTTAATATTTCATAATATCGAATAGTTATTAAAAAAATAGGAGGATGTAGAACAATGAACGACATAAGATTGTTGGCTATAAAATCATTTAATGAATTTAACGAATTCATAAACAATGTTCTTCAAATTTGTCCAAGGATTTATCGAGTTGAAGATTATACAAGAGGATTTATAGAGGCGATGTCGAATAATATAATACATATTTAGAGACCATTAGCAAGCTAAATTATCCATCGGCAGACTTTTACTATCGATATATAAATAAGGCAGGTAATTCTATGTTTAAAGAAATTTATAAATCTTTTGTTAAAAATATATTCAATGATTTAAAAAAAATAATAGAAATTTTTGCCTATCGATAGATACGCATTATTATGGTAATAATTTAGATTTAGAATTAATTCACGAATATAGAAAAGAGAGGGGCAGTACTGGTTCGTATAAATATATAGCTGCTACTTTACATACAGAAGATTTTTCGTTAATAATCTATTGTGATATTCTTTTTAAGGAATATTCGTTGCTTAATCATGTGAAGGAATTTATGGACTTTACTATTAACGATTTAGAAATAAATCCATCTAATATTGTAGTACTTACCGATAGAGAGTTTAAAAATTTTGAAATAATAAAAATTTTTGAAAAATACGGATGTAATTACATAAGCTTTATTCCGAAAAATGATAAAGTTAAATACTATCTTGAGGATGAATATAAAAAAGAAGAAAAATGGAAATTTGATTATGTTATTGATAAAAATACTATTCCTAAATTAGTTATTGCTGAGGACGAAATAATTACAAACAACGAAAGAAAAAAGGTATAATATACCTTTTTAACTAATATCAACTTTGAAAATCAAGAATCTTACATAAAAATGTATAAAAAACGATGGAATATTGAAACACAATTTAGAATGCTTAAAGATGCAGTTATAAAAACGAAATCAACCTCTTTAAAAGTTAGGTTGTTCCTTTTTATGCTTAAATGCGTTATTCATAACTTATGGATTAAAATTCGTAATAAAAAAGAATGTATTTCTTTAAAATTCTCCATCGTCGAAATTACTAAGTTATTAGATGAGTTTGATTATTCAATCATGGTTATGCGTAATACTTGGTTGTGTATACCTATGCATATTCGTAGATACTGTATCAAGACTTTACACAGGCAGATTTAAATAACGCTAAAAAATATTTAGGTTATGAACCTGTTTGGTCTTTTGAAGATGCCCTCTTAACTCTATGCTTTAATAAAATGGAATAATTTTTATTTTAATTTCTCTAACATTCATAGAAATCACTCTTTTTTAATACTTTATTTTTCAGTTATATATTTAAAAATTTTATCAACATCAATTCTCTCATCCTCTTTATCAATCTTATACTTTTTGAAGTATCTTATAACATTCCAAATGTCTCTCTTTAAGTAGAATTCAGCATCTGGATGATATGTAGGTATTGCTTGAGGCCAATCTATAATAACAAAATCTCCACTCTCATCTAATAAGATATTGAATTCACTCAAATCACCATGTATATAGCCAATTTTATAAGCTTTTTTAACCTCTTCAATAATCTTCCAGAATATATCTTTAATTTCCTCTTTACTCATAAATTCTGATAAATCTAATCTCTTTAGCTCTTCACCAACAACTTTTCCCATAATTATAGCATGCCTATTCCATTCTATTGGCTCAGGAACTTTAACTGTTGGAAAGAGCTCATTTAATATCTCAAATTCTTGTTGAGCTGTTAATCTTGAAACATAGAGCCAGCTTATATGATGTTTATCAGCTAAATATCCCCTATATCTTTTTCCTCTTGTAAAGCACGTCCTACCATGTTTATGGAATTTTAAAACCGCCTCTCTACCATCCTCTAACAATACGTTATAAACATCCCCCTCCTTACCAACTCCCAACTTATTGCCTATAGCTTTTAAGATACCTTTTTTAAAAAATGCATTTACAGCTAAGGCATCATAACCTCCCATTGAGACTGCATAACCATAAGTGCTTCTAACAACAAATCCAAATTTATTTAATCTTTTTAATCTATATAACACATCCTTTTCTGGCATCTTTGCTTTTCTAACAATCTCATCTAATGGCACCCACTCATGATATCTCATTGACAGTTCTATAATTTTTAATATTTTAAAATCTTCCTCTTGCGCTTGTTTTAAACTTTCAATTAGTTTTTTAATTATGTTTATCCCCTCCTTTTATATTAAGTTTATAAATATAACAATAATAATTTATAAGACTTTTTTTATAGCATTCCAAACTAAGAAAGATTGAGGTTTTAGAGTATCTTCTATTGGATTTAAAAATAAAATATTTCTTTTAATTAGGAACTCCCTAATTTTTTTAGGTATTTTATCACACTCAATTATATAACTTTCCTTAAATAGAGACAATGCCTTAACTACTTCATTATATAATTCATTGTCATCCTCTTTAACCTCTTCTAAAAAGTATTTCAATTTTGAAGTTTCTATTTTTAACATTTCATTTAGGATTTTATTTAATTTTTTATACCTCATTTTGTCAATAATTTTATAAATTGATACTGGTTTCCCACCAACGTAAGAGTAAATTAATTCTTTTTCTTCATTAGAGAGACTTTTATTTAATATCTCATTAGCTAAAAAGTCCATAAAACTAAAGGCCGTTTCTTTATTAAAATCATCTACTAATATATAATCTGCCCTCTCTTCTAATTCCCCAGCGTTATAAACATATTCAATAAATAAACTATCAGAGCTTATACAAAAAACATGACAGAGATGTTGGACTTTAGTTAATGCTACTAAGAATTGGAATAGACTCCATAACAATAATCTATTACCGTTTAATGTAATTTCTTTAATCATTTGGAGTTCATCAAAAATTAATATAGGTTTTTTACCTTTTTCATTTAATTTAGCAAATAAGTATTCTATATATTGATAAACGTCTCCTGATTTACCATTCTTATTAAATATCTTATCAAAAAATGATTTAGGAATCATTATTGGCATACCTAAATAATACTTACTAATCTCTTCCGAACCTTTAGCTAACATCTCTGCCAAACTTTTTGCATACTCTCTAAAATCATCTATCTTCGATTTCTCATCCACTTCAAATAAACATTCAATAAAGTTATCGACATTTACTATATTTCTCGTCCTAAAATCAATAAAAAATGGAATGTATTTGGATTTATTTAATCTATTTGTTACTATCTCTCTTATCAATGTCGATTTTCCACTGTTTATAGGACCAAAAATAAAATAAATAAAATTAGGTTCCCCCTCTATAATGGACAAAATTTCTTTTATCTCTTTTTCTCTGTTAAAAAATTTCATTTTATTCACCAAAGGTATTTATGTTTAATTTTTAATTTTAATTAAATCTTATGTTTTTTCTCTAATTAAACTCTCAATGGTTTTAACATTAGCCATTCCCTTTCTCTCTGTCTCTTCCCATTCATTTTCTGGGATTGAATCAGCTACAATTCCTGCTCCTACTTGAATATAGCCTTTATTTTTTGAGATTACAAAGGTTCTGATTGTTATTGCTAAGTCCATTAAATCATCCCATCCAAAATAGCCTACTCCTCCTCCATAAGGTCCTCTATATGTTTTTTCAAGTTCTTCAATTATCTCCATAGCCCTAACTTTTGGAGCTCCACTCAAAGTTCCCGCTGGGAAAGTAGCTTTTACAGCTAAGAAAGAGTCATAATTATCTTTTAACTCTCCAACAACATTACTTACAATATGCTGAACATGAGAATATTTCTCTATTACCATGAAATCAGTTACTTTGACAGTTCCAAATTTTGATATCTTTCCAATATCATTCCTTGCCAAATCTACAAGCATAACGTGCTCAGCTCTTTCTTTCTCATCTCCTAATAGCTTTTTCTCTAACTCTTTATCTTCTTCTTCTGTTCTTCCCCTTTTGATTGTCCCAGCTATAGGTCTTGTTATAACTAATCTTTTTCCATCTTTGTAATCTGTTCTTACCAAAATCTCTGGAGATGAACCAATAATCTTCCTATCACCAAAATCTAAGTAATACATATATGGAGAGGGATTTATCACTCTAACTTTTTTATATATTTCTAAATAATCTAAGTTGTCTAAATCTATCTCTATTCTTCTTGATAAAACTACCTGGAATATATCTCCTGCAAAAATATACTCCTTAGCTTTTTTAACGGCTTCAATAAATTTTTCCTTACTCATATTAGATTTTATTTTTAATTCTTTATTTTCTTTTTCTTCAGTTTTTTCTTTTTTCTTCTCGTTATTATTGATTTTTGCATTCTCAATAATTTTTTCAAGTTCTTTAATTCCTTCTCTATTTTCTGCTATTAAATTGATTACTTTTTCTTTTAAATCAAATGAAATAAAGTCTTTAACAATAAAAAACTCTGCATCTGGGAATTTTAAATCATTAATTGGCTTTAGATTAATATTAGATAAATCAATCCAATATCTGATAATGTCATAGCTTAAATACCCAACCAAACCTCCCTTAAATCTTGGTATTGGCTCAATGTTCTCTATATTTATATATTTGAGATATTTATTTCTAACATCCCTTAAAGCTTCTAATGGGCAATCATATTTACCTTCTAAATCTTTAACTTTATCTCCAAATTCTGTAAAGCTTTCAACTTTTAACCTATTATTTTTAAATATTACTTTTCCTTCAGCTTTTCCTAATATTGAATATCTCGCAACCTTTGGAACTCCTTCAGCTGATTCCAACAAAAATGTATTCTCTCCTCTAATTTGCTCATAAACATCTAATGGAGAGATATCCATTTTTATTTTTTTAATTATCATTAAATCACCTATTTTTCTAAAATTTCTTTTATGGCATACCATTTTTTTATTGATGTCGGTTTAATTATCCCATTAACAACATCATAAAACAAAATCTCATTCTCAATTAAAAATTTTATATATTTCGTTTCCTCTTTTTTTACATCTGTTTTATAGTTAATTTTTATTTTATCCTTAAACTTAGAAAGAACTTTATAAATCTCTTCTTCATTTAAATCGGAAGTATCTATTAAATATTTTATCTTATCCGCATCTATATTAATCCACTGCCTTATAGTTTCTTCAACGGAAATTCCTAATTTTTTATTCTCAATCAAATCAACTATTTCATAAGGCAAAGAAAGATATTTTAAGCAATAATTAATTTCCTCCTCACTAAAACCATCTTCTTTTAAAATCTCTCTAATGCTATTTTTCTCCAACCAATCAATCAAATAATATTTTGCAGCATTTTCTAATGTAGAATTCCTATAAATCTCTTCAATAAATAAAGTATCAGAGGTTAAGCAGATAACATGACATAAATGCCTTACCTTTGTTAAATGAACAAATAAATTAAATAGCTCATTTAATAAGGATTTACCTCCATCTCCGAAGCGAAGCGAAGGAGACGCTGAAAATCTTTGATTTTCAGTGTTAAAATAGATATTTTTCAATTTCTGCAACTCATCAATAATTAAAACTGGTTTTTTACCTTCTTTTATAACTGCTTCAATACTTTCATAGATTTTGTCAAAAACATCATTTAAAGATAAATTATTAAAGTCAAAATTCTCTTCTATACCAAATCTAAAGATTTTTAAATTTATTTCAAATTTATTTAAAATATATTTCTTATCTCCTTTTTTAAAAAATATTTTTAAAAACTCTTCCTTTGTAGGTGTTGCATACCTTCTTAAGTCATAATAGAAAAATACTATATTGTCTCTTTTATTTAACTCCTCTATAACTTTGAGCATTACTCTAGTTTTACCTGATGATTTTGGTCCATAAACGAATAATATGGAGTTCGGCTCTAATTGACAGTAGGTTTTTAGATAGTTGAGTTCTTTTTCTCTATCGAAAAATCTCATAGTTTCACCTTTTACATATTAAGAGGCATTGCCGAGCGAAGCGAGGCAATACATCCATAGGGGGCAGAGCCCCCTATTGGTATACCCCTGAAGTTTTATATTTTTTATTTCTTGATAAAGAAGAGGCATTATCGAGCGAAGCGAGATAATGCATCCCGGGTATCCCAATAGGGCGAAGCCCTATGGTTAGTAGAATTCCATTTTATCACCAAACAGTTAAAAAAATGTAAAAAAAGTTTATTCATCTTTTTTAGGCCACGTTATTAATTGTGGAACTTCAGGCAATTTTTTTATCTTTTTCTTTATAATAGGATGCCAATCATCAAAATCAAACCCATATTGGGCTAAATATCCAACAACCCATCTTGTTATTCCATATCCAGTACAACCTGTCCAAACTTTTCTACCTTTGTAATCCTTAATTCTAAAGCCCTCAACAAAGTGTGTTCCATGAACATTTGCTGATGTTACAGCTACTCCTTTTCTCTCATCTTTTATATATGGAAGAGCTAACCTCATCTCATACTTTGGCACGTCTGGGAATTCGATTCCTCTATCCTCTTTTTTTCTACCTTCTAAATAGAATGGATCATCTCCAACCTCAACCCAATATTCTAAATCAAGTTTTTCTGCTAATTTTTCAGCATATTTTAATGTTTTATCTCTTGTTTCTTCAACAAACTCTGGACTTCCAATCCAAACACACTCAATTCTCAAGAATTCATTAACCCTATCTAAACCTCTCGCTCCTCCTCCTTCCCATCTATATGTCCATCCACTTCTATCAAAGAACATTATTGGTTTATCAACATCTATAACCTCCCCTTCAAAGAATTGATAGAATGGCTCACATTGAGCTGGAGCTAATACATAGCCAGGGTCTCTAAGTAGAGTTTTTAATTTTTCAATTGGAATCTCCTTTTTAATCATCATTTCATTTACAAACTCTTTGAAAAGTTCAGGCTCTCTTTTAGGTGGGCATACATAATACATTCCTTCTGGCAAACCCTCTAAATATCTCATCTTATACATAATTTCCAATGGAATGAGTTTTGGGAATAAACATTCTTCAAAGCCTATTTTTTTAACGACTTCTTCAACTATCAACTCCTCTAAAGCTCTAAACAATGCGGTTATTGGTGGAGCATAGAACCACTGCCCTCTTCCAGGGAATTTTTTAACCCATCCTAATTTTTCAGCAACATCTGTTGGGTCTTTGTCAAATGTTATCTTCCTTTTAGTTTTATATTTACTAACTATTGTCCCTGGTGGAATCTTACAAACTTTAAATGTCAAATCCTCTTCTTCTTTCTCTAACTCTGTTTTTACAAACTTTATTGCTCTATCAATAATATTTCTCTTTAATTCACTCTCTCCAATGTCTTTAAATGTTAATATAATTTTATTCCCTTCAACTTTTGCTTCGCACTCTGGAACTTTAATGCCCTCTAATTTTTTAGCTTTATCATCTTCTGTTTCAATAGTTATTACATAATTATCTATTTCAATTCCTCTAACTCCAATTCTAAAGTTTCTTCCTAATTTTTCAGCTAACGGCTTTCTTAATCTCATTAAACCTTCATGAGCTCTTGTATAAGTTCCAGATACAATTTTTAATTTTAATGTATTTCCTTCAAACTCATAGCTTATTATTTTTGAAGCCTCATTTTCTTTACCCTTTGGAACTCCTCTTAAAAATATTTGGTCAGCATTTTTTAAAATCTCTTCGACTGCTTTTTTAGCATCCTCACTTAACTCCTTGCCAAATATTATTTTCCCATCTAAGTCAAATGTAAGTTTCATTTTGTATCACCAATAACATTTTATTGTTTTTGAAAAGGTAAGATAAATTTTTGAAATAGGACTTTCGCAGGAATAAATTTTTTAATTAAATATAGACACCTAAAGGTGTCAATGTTCTAAATTTAATTATATTAAACTGCAAAAGTCCTATTATTATTCATTGAATGATATATATAGAAAAGTCCTATTTAGATTCTTTTAGAATATTTCCCTCAACGATATAAAACATTATCGCCCCAAACAAAACAACTGAAAAATATGATATTAAACGATATAAAATAAGAACAGCAAAGGCCTTATTTTCATCTATACTTTTTAGTTTTAATATATAAATTAATGCATACTCTACAATACCCAATCCTGATGGTGTTATAGGAATTGCAGTTAATAAAGAAGACGCTAAATCAGAAAATACTCCAAATGATATTTCTAAATTTAGATTTAATGCTAAAAATATAAAATAAATAGTTAATCCCTCAATAAACCACCCAATAAATGATAAAATAATCAATAAAGGGAAAGTATTTAGTTTTACGGCTTTTAATCCTTTCTCAAAGTTAATCAATATTGCCTCTAATTTTTTATTTTTTAAATTTAACTTATTATTAACCACTAAAAAACCAAAAATTAGAAAAATCAAAAATAGAATTATAATAGCTCCCCATTTTATTGAATAAAGAATTTCCTTTGGAATATCTGATTTAAATGATAAGTAAGCAGAGATAAATAATAAACTAATCATCGCTATCAAGTCAAAAACCCTTTCAATAAAAACAGTTCCAAATCCCAATGATATTGACTTATTAGTTTTCTTTTTTAATAAGTATCCTCTATAAATATCTCCTAACTTAGCAGGAACTAATGAATTTACAAACATTGAAAGATAATACAATATAAAAGCATCTTTTAACTTTAAAATAATATTCACATTTTTTAAGAAAATTCTCCAACGATAGCTTCTAATTAATATTGAAATATAGAACATTGCTATTGCAAAAAAATAATAAATAATTTTTGTATGTTTTAAAATTAATATTAATTTATCCAAATCTATCTTTGAAAAGATATATAGAACTATTCCCAAAGATATTATAAAAGAAAGTATCGTCCTTTTATTAAAAATATGACGTTTTAAATCCATATTATCCCCATAAGAAATACAATATCGTTGGGAATATTAAGACGTTCATCATATTTGATAGCTTTGATTGACTTTTTAATGCTAAAAGCCCTATACAAATTGATGTTAAATATACAATAATATGATAACTTAAATATGTGTTATAGCTTCCGATAACTATAATAAAGGAACAAAACATTATAAAAAATAGAGATAGATATTTAAAATTAACTTTTCTAATAAAAAGAAGGATGTATTTGGATAAATTTATTAGAATAACTAATGCAATTGTAGAAGAAATTAGAATAGAAAATATTGCTATATTCAAATTAATATTTGCATGCAAATGTTGTATCGCTCTTGCAACTCCACTTCTACCAATTCCTATAAATATTATAGAGAGTAAAGAAAAAACTTCATTAGACAAAATAATACTTCCCTGAGAAATAATAAAATTCTTCAAATCCTTTTCATTTAAAATTTTACTCAAAATATAGTTTAATTGAGCTCCACTCATACCTGGCAAAAATATTCTAAAAAATCCTACAATAGAAGCAAAAAAAGACGATTTTAAAAACTTTATATCAAAATCAGGGAACGTTATTATTTGACTTTTTATTTTGTAGGTTTTTAAATTATTTATAAGTAAAGGAATTCCAAACATTCCAGTAAATATTGCTGTTAATGTTATATTGTAAGCATCATTGCAATATAAAACTGCTATTCCAAAAATTCCTGATAAAAATATGACCAAAATTTCCCAGATTGATTTTGATGTTAAAATTTGATATAGAACTAAAGTAATTAAAATAAAAGGAATAAAAGGCTTTGCTGAATAATAAAAAGAGTTAATATCTATATTTAATATAAAAATTAAAAATAAAGTAATAATTATTGAAAAAATAACACCTAAATAGCTTCCAAATCCAGCCAATACAACAGCTTCATAACCTTTTCCATTTAATGTTAATCTATGCATTGGTAAAACTGATGTTGCAGTTTCATCATCTGGCACACCTAAAAAAGCTGAAGGAATAAAATTTATAAAATAATGTGTTATAACTAAACCAATTAAAAATAGAACGTAATTATCTATTCCAAAATATGGCAAAATTAATAATGACAAAGCTACTATATTATTTGGATGAATTCCTGGAAATAAACCTGTAATAGTACCACATATTATGCCTAAAATTAAATATGGAAGATTTAGCATTGTTTACACCAAAAAATAATATATTGAGGTAGAGAAATATAGAGATACTAATGAGGTTGTTATTAACATTAAAGATGAAGAGAACTTAATAACTACACAATTTATTACGGTGTTTTATATCATATCTGTTTCTTATGTTTTATCATTTTTAGGAATTCCTATGTAACTGTTGTATATTCTGCCGTTTAAACTGTTTAATTTTTCATAGGCAAATATAGACATTTATAGATTTTCATTACTAAAATATAACTGCCCCAGATGTGGGAGAAAATGAGGGGTCAAGAAGGGCAGTTATTATCAATTTAACCAATGAGAGGGGTAGGTAGTCTCTCAAAGCGAAGCGACGAGAACTTAAAAACCGTAAGGTTTTTATGTCCATGACAGGGGCAGAGACCTAAGCCAATGAACCCAGAGGGTTGATGACGCCCAAGTCCAATATGGATGTTTGTCCATATTGGACAGACCCGTTCTGGTTCTCCGCTACAAATGGAACATATCGAACGAATCGTAGTCCAGCCTCCCAACTTCATCGGCTGGCAATCGGGGGAACAAGAACTCCCCACATCTTCGACTTAATAGCAGTCCCATTGGGCTTAGTTTCCCCTACATATCGGGACTGCCACGTTATAATATATCGTTAAAATTATTATTTAAAATTTTGGATGGTATTTTATAAAAACAAAAGTATAGATTTGTTTTGTATGTTCTATTTAAGGAAACGGCCCCAACCAAAGAACTTTTCTATAATATACCACGCTACTTGTGGAGAAATTAATCCAATCTCTGTTATTATGGCATCTATATACTTAGCAGGAGTTACATCAAATGCTGGATTTCTTATCTTTATACCTTTATATTTATCTTCAAATGTTGTAACTTCTTCTGGGTCTCTTTCTTCTATTTCAATTAGTTCTCCAACTATAGTTTTTGGATGGAATTTATAAGTTTCAGCGGCTGTTAAAAAAGGAACTCTACTCTCATTAGCTATTAAAGCAATTTGAGAAGTTCCTATTTTATTTACAAGACATCCATTTGCTGTTATGGCATCAGCTCCCACAATGACAATATCAACATCTTTTATAAAGTATCTTACTGCAGAATCAACTATTAAAGTTACATCAATTCCGTAGTCATAGAGAGTTTTTGCTGTTATGTAACCTTGGTTTCTTGGTCTTGTTTCTGTGCAAAAAACTTTAATATCTTTTCCTTTATCATAAGCAGTTTTTATAACACTTATAGCAGCTTCAGAATTACAGTGAGTTAATATAGTGTCTCCATTCCTTATTCTATTAGCCCCAAACTTTCCTATATTTTCAATTGCCTTTAATGAAGAGCTTATAAATTCATCAGCCCTTTCTATAATCCTCTCTTTTGGATTTTCTTCATTTAATCCTTTTAATACATACTTTACAGCATTTGGTAGAGAAACAGCTGTAGGTCTTGCAGATATCAATAAATCTCCAGCTTCTCTCATTTTATTTTTGAATTCTTCTTCACTTAAATGAAAAATTTTTAGAGCATATTCCTTCAATGCCTTAGCTGCAGCCCTCCCTATCCTTCCAGCTCCTCTAATTTCCATATTTTTGATTTTTTCATAAGTTTCTTTTATAATGTCCATTTCACCTATCATCTTAAACACCAATTTTACTAATAATTAATTTAATTAATTTTTGTTTCATTTTATATAAAATAATCAATTTAGGATTTTATAAGTCATTATAGCATTTCATCAACAAAACAGCATCATACTCCAACCTTGGACTCTCACATATTACAGTTCCAGAGGCTTCAAAATCTCTTAAAACTTTTAAAACATCTTTATAATTAAAATTAGATTCATTTAAAGGTAAATGCCTCCTTTCCCCTCCCTTTCCATACTCTATTCCTGATAAATGAATGTGCATATCCTTTATAGCATTTTTTCCTAAGGTATTTTCAATCTTTTCAAGAACTTTATAAAAAGAGTTATAATCATTTATAGCCCCTCTACTTCTTGCATAAATATGGGGAAAATCAATACATGGCAAAATATCCAATTCAAAACAAAGTTTTAATATCTCGTCAATATCACCAAATTGTGAAGTTTTTCCAGTAGTTTCAGGTCTTAACATAATATTTAAATTTAAAATCTCTAATTTATCCAAAATTCTCTGAATATTTGACTTTATTCTATTGTAAGTTACTTCCTTACTTCTTTTCAAATAATATCCAGGATGAAAAACTAAATTTCTACCACAATTGTTTAAAACCTTAGCTGTTTTGATAATTCTCCTTATACTATTCTCTATTTTTTCATTTTCATTTGCATTAAGATTTATAAAATGGGGTGCATGAGCAGAAAAAATAATATCTTTTCCATACTCTTTCAACTTTTTAGCATAATCCTCTTTCATATAAACTCCTTTAACAAATTCTAATTCCATAGCTCCCAAATTTAACTTTCTTAAAACATCTACTCCTTTAAATTCGTCCTCTGCAGATATTGGAACTCCAGCAGTGCCAAATATTAACATAATATCTCTTCCTCATACAACCTATCCTTTTTATTTTATTTTTATAGTGTATAAATCATTATCTTTTGTTAATCTATTTTAATTAACATGGGGGATAAATAATAACCATATATAATTAATAGAAGGCTTAGGGGATGTGAAAATATGAATGGTAAAATTTACCTTTTTGTTTCTTTAATGCTCATATTTGGAGTTTTATGTGGTTGTTTGAATGAAAATAAACTAATTTCAACAAACAAACCTTATGAAGGAAAGACAATAACTGTTTTATGTGGAGCTGGATTAATGAAGCCAATGAATGAACTCATACAGAACTTTGAAAATAAAACAGGGGCTAAAGTGGAAGTTCATTATGGAGGTAGTGCGGAATTGTTTGGAATCTTAACAACAACAGGAGGAGATGTTTTCATTCCGGGAGCATACTGTTAGCAAAAATATTATTGTTAAAACACCAACAGTTAATCAGCTTCTTATCTATTTAGTAACAAATCAAGCAGATGCGTCAATTATATGGGAGAATATGGTTACTTGGGCAGAAGGTAAAGGAAAAATTGATGTTATTAGAATTCCAAAAGATAAAAACATTATAAAAACAATTCCAACAGCTGTAACAATCTATGCCAAAAAAGACAATAACTTAGAGGTTGCTGAGGCATTTAATAATTATATTTCAAGTGATGAACCAAAAGAAATTTGGAGAAAATGGGGTTTTATCCCATGTAATCAATAAATTGTTTTAAGGTGATGTTAATGAAATATATTATTTTCAGGGTTTTTGCATCTTATTATCATTTTTATTTGCTTTTTTATTATTTTTAGCGATTGCATCATTGTTTCTAATTCCTAATCCTTCAGAAGTTATTAGTTCATTAAAAACTGAAGAAATGATTTATTCTTTAAAGCTATCAATTGTAACCTCTTCAATCTCAACGTTTCTTGTCATCAATACCAATTGGATATGCATTATCAAGATATCAATTTCCAGGAAAAAGTGTTTTAAAATCAATTCTTGATTTACCCATGGGCGGTTCTTATATGAACACTGAGATTTTACCATTTATTGTCGCTAAGAAAGCACCGCCCTTTAGGGCGGTGATGAATTCAGATGAAATTTTTCAGATTTCATTACTCTCCTTGCGAAGCAAGGAGATAGGGGAGGTGGGTGGGACAAACATAACTTTTATATACTCGAATTAATAAACTAACTTATGTCCCCAGTCCAAGTTATTAATGGGTGGGGTTATCGAAAACTCCACCGCTGGGGACATAGAAATGGTTAAAGCGTAGCCCCGAATCCCAAATGGGATAGGGATAGTGGCTTTGGCGGGGCCGGAGAGGGCGAGCTTAGGCTCGCTCTCTCGAAACTCCGCCCTTTAGGGCGGAGAGCCGTCATAAAAGCGAAGCCCTATAGTTAATTATATTCTAATACCTACAACCTTACTCAATCCATTTTCCATATAAACTCCATAAACAACATCTGCCTTACTAACCATCTGCTCTCTATGACTTATAACTATAAATTGGCTGTCCTTAGAGGCGTTTTTAATCATTTCTGCAATTAAAGAGACGTTTTTTACATCTAAGGCAGCATCAACTTCATCCAATACATAAAATGGTGAAGGATTCAACCTTTGAATGGCAAATAAAAATGCTAAGGCAGTTAAACTCTTTTCTCCTCCACTCATAGCATCTAAACTTAAAAGCTTTTTACCTCTTGGAGAAGCATCTATTAAAATACCTCCCTCAAATGGATTTTTCTCATTTTCTAAGCTTAGTTTTCCAATTCCTCCAATCTCTTTATACACTTCCTCAAAGTTCTTAGCTATCTTATTAAAAACTTCCATAAATACTTCTTTCTTTTTATTTTCAAGTTCTTCCATCAATTGGATATATTTTTTCTCATCTCTCTCATATTCTTCTCTTTTTTCTATAAGCTCATTATATCTCTCAGCAACATAATTATAATCTTCAATAGCCCTCATATTAACTGGTTCTAATTTTTTTATTTCATTTTCAAGCTCTCCTATGTATATCTCAAGCTCTTCAATATCTTTTTTCTCAAGTTCTTCACTTATATCTACTTTCTCACATAGGTAGAGTTTTCTCTCCTCTTCCTCCAACTTACTCTCATACTTTGCCTTTTCAACCATGAGTTCATTTATTTTATTTTCAATATCTCTAATTTTTCTTAATAAATCCTTTCTTTCTCTTTCTAAACTTTCTATTTCTTTCTCAAGTTCTTCTTTTTTTGTAGTAAGTTCTTTTAGGTTTTTAGTTAACTCATTATATTTTTTTCTCTTCTCCTCCAATATGGATAAATTTTTTTCAATACTCTCTTTATAGAATGAGATATTCTTTTCTAATATGGCTTTTTTATTTATCAACTCATAGACCTTTTTATTTAATTCTTCAATCTTTGGGATTAATATCTCTTTAACTAAAGTTAATCCTTTGTCAATTTCATTTTTTAATTTAGCTTTTTCTTTTTCTAAAATTTTTAATTCATCTTCAATTTCATTCATTCTCTTTAAGTTTTCGTCACTTTCATATTCCTTCAGCTCATTAATTATCTTCTCCCTTCTTTCAATTAACTCATTTATTTTATTCTCAATCCCATTAATTCTATCTAAAATTTCCTCTTTTTTAAGGTTTAGCTCTTCCAACTCATCTAAAATCTTTTTATTTTTTAGCTCTAACTCTTTTATTTTCATAGTGTTCTTTTCAGCTATTTCTCTTCTTCTCATCTCATTCTTTTTAATTATTTCCAAGGTATTTTCAATCTCCATTTTTTTGGCAGAGCTCTTCTTTATTATCTCATTTAATCTCTCAATCTCATCTTTTATATTCCTCAACTCACTCTCAATGTCTATAATTTCATCTGCTATTCTATTTAGCTTACTTAAATCAATATCGACCTTTATCTTTGCTCTGCTCTTAAAAGTTCCTCCAATCATTGCCCCACTCGGCTCTATAACCTCCCCATCCAAGGTTACAAACCTTACTTTTCTATATTTTTTGGCCAATTCTTTTGCTATATCTATATTTTCAACAACTACAGTATTTCCAAACACATACTCAAAAATCTTTTTGTATTTTGTGTCAAATTCCACCAAATCAATAGCTCTCCCAATAACTCCCTCCTCATCTATATATTCTGCCTCTTTACCTTCAATCCTATCCAGTGGCAAAAATGTAGCTCTCCCAAGCTTTCTCTCTTTTAGATACTTTATAGCTCTAACAGCATCATCCATTCTCTTAACCACGATATGATTCAACCTATTCCCAGCCGCTACTTCAACGGCTGTTTTATATTCAATCTTTGTTTTTCCTAAATTTCCAACAATATCAATAACTCCTGGTAAGTTAGCATTTAAGATTTCTTTGATAGCCCTATCCATAGATAGCTCTTCCATCTCTTTTAATGCTTTAATTCTCGTGTTTTCTTTAACATATTCAGAATGTAACTCATCTAATTTAACTTGCAATTTTTTCTTTTTTTCTTCAAGCTCTTTAATTTTTCTCTTTGAAAACTCAATTTCAACATTTAAGTTTTCAAGCTCTAAATACAATGATTTAGTATCAACATCTTCAAAAGATTCAAGCTCCTCTTTTAATTTTTTAATAATCTCGTTATTCTTCTCAATTTCAAAATTCTTTCTGTTTATTAGATTTTCTAACTCATTTAATTCTTTTTTTAATTTGTAAAGCTCATTTTGATTTTTAGCTATTTCATCTACAATTTCCATTTCAGATTTTTTTAAATTTTTGATAATATTTTCACTTTCAGAAATTACCTCTTTTAATCTCTCTTTCTCATAATTTAAGTCCTTAATTTTTTCCTCTATTTCTTTAATCTTATTTTCCTTTTCAATAATTCTATCTCTATTCTCAATAATCTTCTTCTGAGTTTCTTCAATTTCATTCTTTTTATTTTCAATCTCAATCTCAATTTTATTTAATTCATTTATTGAGCTTTCCAAAACCTTCTTATCGTTTTCAATTTCAATTTCAAGCTCTTTAATTGATTTATGAAGCTCTAAAACTTCTTCATTACCTTTTTCATTGAGTTCATTTATAATGTTATTTAATCTCAATTTTAAACTACCTATTTCACCATCTATTTCTTTAACTTTTCCTAAAAATTCATTTTTAAGGTTTTCTAAGTTTTTAATGTCATTTTGGAGATTTTCTAAGAGCATATTTAGATAATTAACCTTCTTTAATATTAAAGCGTATTTTGCTGATTTTAGCTCTTCATTTAATTTAATATATTTTTCTGCATCTTCTTTCTCTTTTTTAAGCTTCTTTAAATTGTTCTCAACCTCACTAATTCTTATATCAATCATTTCAATTAACTCTCTCGCTTTTTTTAACTCTTCCTCTGCCTTCTTCTTTTTTTCATCAAACTCTGCTATCCCACTAATTTCATCAATAATCTTTCTTCTTTCAATAGGTGAGATATTAATAATTTTCAATAAATCCCCTTGTGAAATTACATTATCTCCTAAAAGTTCCAATCTTCTAAATAAATCAATAATTTCATGCTTAGTCATCTTTTTTCTCTTTTCTTTATTATTTTCTTTCCAAACTAAATAATAATCCGTCTCTCCACTACTTTTTATCCTTCTTAAAATTCCTACTCTCTCAGCGTTAATATTGAAAACATTATTTTCATTTGAGAAATATAAACAAACCTCAGCAAAATCTGCTCTCTTTCCATTATGATATGTTATTAATCCACTAAACCTATTAGCTCTTAACTTTTTAGCAGAAGTTTTTCCAAGCACAAATAAGATGGCATCAACTATGTTAGATTTCCCACTACCATTTGGCCCTACTATAGCTGTAAATCCCGTTGGAATATCCAATGATAATTTTTTAAATGATTTGAAATTTTTTAATTCTATCTTTTCCAAAGTAACCATTACAACCACCAGCTAACTAAATAGAACTTTCGCAGAAATAAATATTAAAGGTAGGTCTAATGTTTTTGGTATCATATTTTCCTTATTAAGTATATTAAAGTGCGAAAGTCCTATTTAAAAATGTAAAAGCCCAACGTATTTTTATTTTTTGGTTTGTTTATATAAAAAAGTATGTAAAAAATTATAGTTGTGTGCAAAACTATTTTAAATAAAATAATAAGGTATTTATAATTATAAAAGTTTATTGCATTTTGCACACAACTATAAAGTCCTCCTATTTCTATTTTAGATAGTTTTTGTTTAGTGCATTTTTAAAACTCTTTCTAATTATCCAACCAAATTCAATTTTTCGACAACCTTAGATACAGAGCAAATATGCTAAAATTTATCTAATATACATAGCAATAAAAATCTTAAGATTGTAATAAATGCTGGTAAATAAGTGATATAAAACTTATAGAGATTTTTATTTTAATCTGCTACATTAAACTTTCTAATGTCATATATTTATTAAACTAATATATAATTTCTAATAATAATTCTTCAATAAATATTTATATCATAAATAAAAAAATATTTATTGGACTTTGTATTAATAATACTAATATACATAATTTTATTAAAAGAGGTGATATTTTGGTAGTAAAAATAGGAATAATAAAATGTGGTAACATAGGTGTCTCTCCAGTTATTGATTTGGCATTAGATGAGAGAGCTGATAGGAAAGATATAGCAGTTAGAGTTTTAGGTAGTGGAGCTAAAATGGACCCAGAGTCAGTTGAAGAAGTTACTAAAAAGATGGTTGAAGACATTAAACCTGATTTTATTATATATATTGGCCCAAATCCAGCTGCACCTGGTCCAAAAAAGGCAAGAGAAATTTTAAGTAAATCAGGAATTCCTACAATAATTATTGGTGATGCTCCAGGTTTGAGAGTTAAAGATGAGATGGAACAGCAGGGATTAGGATATATAATTGTAAAATGTGACCCAATGATAGGTGCAAGAAGAGAGTTTTTAGACCCTGTTGAAATGGCGATGTTTAATGCAGATGTTATAAGAGTTGTAGCAGGTACTGGAGCTTTAAGAATTGTCCAGGAGGCTATAGATAAGGTTATTGATGCAATTAAAGAAGGTAAAGAGCCAGAGCTTCCAAGAATTGTAATCAATGAAGAAAAAGCAGTAGAGGCAATGGAATTTACCAACCCTTACGCAAAGGCAAAGGCAATGGCGGCATTTGTTATTGCTGAAAAAGTTGGAGATGTTGATGTTAAAGGATGCTTTATGACAAAAGAGGCAGAGAAATATATTCCAATTGTTGCCTCTGCTCATGAAATGATTAGATATGCTGCCAAATTGGTAGATGAAGCAAGAGAATTGGAGAAAGCAATGGATGCAGTTAGCAGAAAACCACACAGTAGAGATGGAAAAAGATTAAGTAAAAAAGCATTGATGGAGAAACCACAATAAAAAATATTTCTTATTTATCTATTTTTTCTTGAGGATTTTATGATTTTGCAAATCTCTTTTAACAGTTGCAGTTTATTTTCTTTATAATCAACTTCCACACATCCACATATCTCCCAATGTTGTCTTGGATATCTCTTTTCTCTATGAATCATTGGTTCTAACCCAAGTTTTTTTAATGCTTTCTCAATATCTTCCAATTTTGGATTTTCTATAGCTAAATCTTCTGGAACTCTTCTACCCTCTTTCCTACTTTTATTTTTGTCAATGTATGCTGGCCAAATAATCATTATCTCCCTCTAAATCCATCCTGACTTTCTGAATATATAGACAAATGATAGGATAATAATTATCATAAAAGCCAGTATAATCCAGAAACCCTGAGGATTGTTTGCTAAAGGTAAATAAGTGAAATTCATCCCATATATCCCTGTAATCCACATAGGAATAGCGAAAATCGTAGTAACCATAGTTAAAATTTTCATAATTTGGTTCATTTTTATATTTTCTAATGAGAGAGTTATATCCATCATTGATGTCAAAACCTCTCTATAAGTTGCTGACATATCAATCAACTGTAAAGTGTCATAGTATAGGTCTTCAAAGTTTTCTCTATCTTCTCTTGTAGTTATTGGAAGATATTTCCTCTTTAACAAAACTAAAACATCTCTATTAGCTATCAAAGATTTGTGAAAATAAACTAAAGTTTTTCTTAAACTTAATATATTTTCCATAACTATTCTATCATATCCAATCAATAATTTATCCTCCAACTCCTCTAATTCATCCTCTAAACCAATTAAAATTCTTGAATAACTTCTTGTAATCTCATTTAGTATATGATATAACAAAAAGCCTATCCCTCTCTCAAACATAATCCTTGGTTTTTTTGATAATATCAATTTATGTAATCTTCCAATTGCCTTTATTTTATCTGTGTGAATTGTTAGCAATACGTTATCTTTGATATAGATTCCAAGAGATGTGGTAGTAATATCTTCCTCAAATAATGGAGCTTTATAAATAATTAAATAAAAATCCTCATCTTCCTCTACCCTTGGAATTTCCTGTTCATCTAAACCAATTTGTAAATCAGAAACTGGAATGCCAATTTTTTTAGAGAGCTTATATAGCTCTTCATCTTTTGGGTCATAACTATCAATCCAAATAAGTTTATAATCTTCAAAATTAATATCATCAAATTTTGGCTCAACAATACTACCATCCTTAGTTATAGCAATTACTGTAATCATGTTAGCCCTTTGTAATGTTTAATTAAATTTAATCCTTGTTTGAACTTTTAGTAAATAATATGACGGAAAGGATAATTGTAATAGAGATGTAGAGTATAATACATATAACAAATGATATAAATCCAATTTTTCCCAACAAATAGTTTCCGCCATTAATGATTAGTTCTCTTGTAATGAATATACCTATTAGATAGAAAAAATATTTTTTAAATATATTTAATAGTTCTTCTTCAGAATGTATAACATTATCTACAAACTTCCCAACCATTAAAATTAGCAAAGCTAAAACCATAAAATCCACGAAATGTAGTAAAAATTTTCCTATAAACTCATTTAGTGTTGTTAATTGATGCGTTGAGCTTATTGAGTATGTAAATCCAATAATTAATATAAATAGAGATATAGTTGCTGATATTGGGAAAACTCTTCCCACAGAAAACTCTTCTTTATTTTTAATTTTCTCAACTAATAACTTTCTAACACCAACACCCTCTGATAATATATACAATCCAATAATTCCAACAACAATCCTCCATCCAATATCTGCAAATATTGCATACAGTATCAAAGAAAAACCTATAAATGTTAAAATTAAAGGGATGTATTCTTCCATAGTCTTTTTTATAAATTCCTGAATCAAATAGTAGGTGGATTCTAAGGTTTCACTCTGTTTAACAACAACTCTCTTTTTCCAAACAAAAACATTTTTTGATTCTAAGTATTTTAAAATCATTTCATCCTCTTTTCCATCAGATACCAAATAAATAAAATCTGGATTATACAAATATAGTAGAAAGTCTATTTGCTCCTTTAATCTTAAAGCACACTTCTCTGATTCAACATCAACATATCCTGAAATTATAGCTATTTCTACATCTTTTCCACTGGCTTTTAACTCATCGTAAATCTTAACACCCCCAAGAATTGCATTAACATCACTATCTCCAGGGTCTGCCAAACCCAATTTTATCAATGCCTTTATATTCTCTTCTCTTCCCAAAATTGGTGTATTTAAGCCAGCTTTTCTCCCAATATCGTCATCAATATCAACAACAAGAACAAGATAATTTTTTACTTTTTCTTCTGGCATTTCTACTCCCTCTACCAAGCAAATAAAGACTTTGAGAATATAAACAACTAATAAACAATGGAAATTCAGTTAAGCAATTATTACTATAAAACTACTAATAAACAAACTATAGTTGTTTTCAAAATAAAATAAACCTTTATAAGGGCAGATAGTTTGCACACAATATAAACAATAAGCAATTAGATTTTTTATATATAACTTAAATCTATCCATATATCACTCCCCAGATAGCAATTACTAATAAAGATAAAGTTGTTGTAATAAATATAGATGAAGCTATCAACTTAACATCTAACTCATACAACGTTCCTAAAACAAGGCACATCATTGCTGAAGGCATAGAACTCTCAACTAATAAAACATTTTTATCTAATCCCTTTATATTGATTAGTTCAGATAATGTAAAGGCAGTTGCTGGGGATACAATAAACCTAAATATAGAAGCTACAATACCCCAAAAAACCCCAAACTTTAAAGCTTTTGGTGAGAGAGATAAACCTAAAGACATCATAATCAATGGAACTGTTGCTGAAGACAGATAATTTAAAGATTTTAAGAGAAAATTAGGAATATATTCCAATCTAAAACCAAAAAATACTAATAATATTGTAAAAATCCCAGTTATTAAAGGAGGGAATTTAGCCATCTCTTTTAAAATATTTTTATTTTTACTCTTTCCAAACTTTATTCCAACATAAGTTCCCAATAGCATTGTAGCAAAAACTCCACCCAAATCGCAAAATATTGCTCTTGCTAAACCACTTTCACCAAACATTCCCAAAGTTACAGGATATCCTAAAAATCCAGTATTTCCAAGCATTGAAACTAATATTAACCCACCAAGCTTTTCATCTTTTAGTTTAAAAATATGTTTTCCAAGAAAATAAGCTAAAATTCCAATAAATAAGCAAGATAGAAAAATAACCACTGGAAGTTTTAAAAACTCCAATATTTGAGAAGAAGAGACATTTTTTAATATAGTTAAAAATATCGTTGAGGGCATAGCTATATAGATAACTATATTGTTTAAAATTTTTGCATGCTCTTCTCTTAAAATTTCAAATACCTTTGAAAAATATCCTACTAAAACTAAAATTAAAACAATTAGAACGACATCCATAATATCACTTTAACCTTCCATCTTCATCTATCTCTCCCTTCCTAATCCTTGTTGTAGATATTGGTTTTCCATCCTCAGCTATTATATGCTTAAAAACAATAATTTTTAATGGTTTTAATCCCCTAAGTTTTCTAATTTCATTTATTTTCTCAGCATTTTTTAATGTTTCTTGAGTAACAACTATAGCGTCATAATCTTCAGTTATTGCATCCCCATAAGCGTCATCTATAACCTTAATTTCATAATCAGCCCCTATGCTATCTAAAAAATCTTTCAAATTTTCTATTCTTGTTTTTAAGTCATTTATTTCATGTGTTTTATATTTTTTGGCAAACTCATCACTTGTTATTCCTACAGTCAATTTTCCTAAAGAAGCTGCATATTTTAAAAGTTCTTTATGACCTTTATGTAGAATATCAAATGTTCCTCCAACTACAACCTTCATAACTATCTAACCCAATCTTTTCTGCAAAAATTTATAAAATTCATTTGAAAGCTTAACGATACTTCCTACTGAAAGTTTAAAGACCTTTTTATTTATTAAATTTTTTAGTTCTAAGTTAGTATTGGAAAATTCTTCTAATATCTTTTTCATCTCATCTTTGCTGTAGTTTAATTCCTTAGATGAATCAATTAAAGCTTTCCTAACAGATTTATTTCTGTGTTGAAATATCGCCCTCAAAAAATTATCAAAGAAATTCTCATTCTCTATATGATATTTATTTTTATTAGGCTTTATTTTAACTATCGCTGAATAAACCTTTGGTTTTGGATAAAAGGCATTTGGAGGAATTTTAGCTATTATCTCAACATCTGCTCTTGCTTGAACTGCTACACTCAACCTTCCGTAATCTTTTGTACCTTCCTTTGCTACCATCCTTTTGGCAAATTCATACTGATACATCAAAACAGCTAAATCAAAACCTCTTTTTAATAATTTAAATGTTATTGGTGATGAAATCTGATAAGGAAGATTTGCAACAACTTTATTAAAATTTAGCTTATTTAAATCAACTTTTACTGCATCTGCCCATATAATTTCAATATTATCATAATTTTCTTTTAATTTATTAGCATAAGGCTCCAAATTTTTATCAATCTCAATAACATAGACCTTTTTAGCATTTTTAGATAACTCTTCTGTTAAAATACCTTTTCCTAATCCAATCTCTAAAACTATGTCATCCTTTGTTAAATTTGCCGCCTTAACTGCTTTATTCACATAATTTTTATCTATTAAAAAACATTGCCCCAATCTTTTTTTATGTTTAAACATAAATTTTCACTCTTTAAATTTTCTTAAAGTAAAATAAATTATATGGATTTATTTATATTACTTTTAGTGTATAATGTTATCACGCTAAAAGTTTTTTATTTTTAATTTAGAAATTTTTAAAGGAATATTTTTTTATTTTGAGGATTTTTAGCTAATTTCTAAGGGTAGTTTATTTTTAACATTTTACTTATTTAGATGTATTAAATTAGTAAGATTTTTAGGAGATTTTAGATAATTATTTTTATATTTAGATTTCCCCGATAGATAATTTGATTTTTTAGATTTAGGGGTTTTATTGTTCTAATTAATACAATACCGTAAAGTATTTATATTAGTTAGGGTATATAAAGAAATCAGGTAATTGGGGGGTTGTAATATAACCCCTATAAAATAAAGATTTAAAAATGCTTAATTTCGTTTAATTCAAAAAATGCCTCCTATTAAAATAAGACCGATTCGGTATGGAAACATAATATGAAATAATTATTTGTTTTTAAAATCGAAAATTCTTTTATTTTAATTAAAATAAGACCGATTCGGTATGGAAACTAAACAATCCATTGAGGACTTCATATTCTTCCTTTGATTAAAATAAGACCGATTCGGTATGGAAACATTCTAATCATTTTGTTATCTAAATCTATATTAAAATCCACCTCATTAAAATAAGACCGATTCGGTATGGAAACGTCTATATCGCTATCGTAATCTATACCAATTATTAGTCCATTAAAATAAGACCGATTCGGTATGGAAACCTCGTAAAATTCTCGAAAAAAAACTAATTCTTGTTGCTAATATCTCAAATTAAAATAAGACCGATTCGGTATGGAAACGAGTTCTGTATGTATCTCATTTAGCTTGTTAATCTCATTCGCAAGTATTATTAAAATAAGACCGATTCGGTATGGAAACATTCACTTAAAAAATCATGTATGAAATAATTTGAATTTTGGTTAAAATAAGACTGATACGGAGTTTGAAAACAATACTTAAACTTTTTTAAAATCAGATAAAAATCAGATATTAACCAATTATTACAATTTTTTACATAAAAAATAAAATTAAGAAAAAATCTATTTTAAGATTCTAACAACTTAACAACTTTTTCCTCAATCTCATCAACTGGTTTATTTAGTATATTAGCCAATGCCTCAGCAAATATTTTTGCATACTTCATAACATACTTTCTTTTCTTCTCTTCTTCAGCTTCTCTTCTAATTCTTGATAAATATTTCTCTAATTCTCTACCACAAATCATTAATGCATGTCTAATTTCATTATAAATCTCTTCATTTTCATTTTCACTGCAAGCAACTGCCTGCTTTCCTGCAGAAGTATATGGTATAAAGGTGGATATTAAATTAACAAAAACTGTTATTGGAGCATCTTCTCCCCTCAACCCATACCTCTTCCAGTTTATGCTTTTCACAGCTTTAGTTAATCCACAAGCAGAAGCATCATATAGCAAAGGAACATGGTTGGCAAATCTCATAATCTCCATTCTTCTTCCTTCATCACTCTGCCTTCCTGCATTACCACCATAAGCTATTGCTACTTCAACAGCAAATGGTATTCCTCCTTTATAGGTTTTTGGATTTCTTGTAATTGCCTTAACAAAATCTGGCTGTAAAAGTTCTTTTAATGATTTTTCTATATTCTCTGCTCCTATTGGTCTTAAGCCAGCTGTTGGTGGAGCCATGAACTCCATACTCTGTAGGCAATTAACAATCATCTCTGCCTCATCCCATGTTAATTCCTTAGGATTTTTATTTAAAATTTTTTTAACCTCTTCTTCAAATTTTCTTAGTTCTTCATCTGATATTAACCCTTTATTTTTTATTTCAGCAATAAAATTTTCTGGAGGTTTTACAATGTTTTTAACTTTTTTGTTTAATTCATCAACAACTGTAGCTGATAAATAGTTCTTTTCAGCCCATTCCATAAAGTTCTCTGGAATTTTTTTAAACTGATTCTTTATTTTATTAATTTCTTCTTCACTTAGCTTATTAAATAAATACTCCATAGTTACATATTTTAAAGCATATCTCTTTAACTCATCTAAGCTCTCTGGAAGATTTTTAATTAACATTTTAACTGTATCTATCTCATCATTACTAATATAATCTTTAAATTTACTTAAATATCCCTCAATATCAATATCTAAATAACAGGAAACTACCATGCTCCAAAATATACTGTCTTTAAATTTCTTTAATATCAAATCTCTAAGCATATAAGTAGAAAGCTCCTTAATTCTTTTTGTTGTAACCCTTGAAAGCTCAGAGACAAGCATTGAAGAAACTTTCTTTGATTTTGTCTTTCTTGCAATGTATAAAAGTTCATCAGTAGTTAAACCGTAAGGATGGGGTTTCATTTCCTCTGGTTTTTTTGGTAATTCATTAACAACCCTGTCAAATACAACCTCTCCATAAGGGTCTTTTAATATAATTTTTGCATGTGGTGTAGCTAAACTTATTCTCCTCAAATATTCAAAAGGTCCAGACTCTCCTCTATTGTAGCTAACTTCTTTAAACTCACCCTCTACTCTTGTTCCTCTCCACTTTCCTTTTTTAACTTTTTTTGAAACAATTTCTCCTTCATTTTTCTCTACATTCATTTTTACTTCAACTTCATAAATATTGCCATCTCCAGTTGATGTTATTATTTTCAATGGCTTTCCAGTAGTTATTTGAGAGAATAACAAAACTCCCGCAGCTCCAATTCCTTGTTGTCCTCTTGATTGAATAAACCTATGCATCTTAGAACCAGCTAACATCTTCCCAAATACCTTTGGAATAAATTCTAAAGGTATTCCTGGACCGTTATCTTCAACCGCCACTTTATAGTGGTCAGCTCCCAACTTCTCAATCTCAACTTTTATATCTGGTAAAATACCTGCTTCTTCACAAGCATCTAAGCTGTTTGTAACCAATTCATGAATTATAGTTGTTAAACTCTTAATCTTTCCACTGTATCCAAGCATGTGTTTATTTTTTCTAAAAAATTCAGCTACTGAATGTTCTTTAAATTCTTTAAATAGAGTTTCACTCATTTTATCACCACTAAAGTTAGTTTTCAAATAGAACTTTTAAGGTAGATATTATTTCGCAGGGATAAATATTAAAAGGTATAACGGTTTGAATGCACTTTTTATATATATTTATGTAGTTTTGAAGCCAATGGCTTCATATATTTCATAAAAATATTATTTCCGCATTAAATATATAAGGTGCAAAAGTCCTATTTTGAAACTCAACCTTATAATGCTAATGGAAATATATAAAATTTAAAATTATCTAGAGTTTGGACAAAAAGAGTATAAATGATAAATAACAAAAATAAGGAAGAGATAAATGAATATGAAGCAAAAAAAAATTGAAAGAGAACTATTATAACGAATACGAAGTCATGGAGAGCTTCTATATAGATTAAAGAACAATAAGACTAGGAGACTATGTTGTAATCCAAGAGCAATAGCAGTATTAATTATATTAAATTATATATTAATTATATTTATTAATTATATTAAAGATATTTAAATCTTACAGATAGAGCATATATAAGATATTTGAAATCCAACGACATGTCATTGAAATCAACTATATATAGGAAAAGAAATGAGATTCACAGTGTAGGACTTTCTCAGAAATAAATATTAAAAGGTATAACTGTTTGAATGTAGAAATAATATTTTTTATGGAATATATATGGTGTGAAAATCCTAAGAATATTTATCGATTTAGAGTCAAAATCGAGGTAATATACGTAGTCATGTAAAAATTACAACGCAATATTAAACGAAATATACTGTAAAGTCATAGTTTATAATACTATTCGAGCCATAAAAACTAAATTACTTCTAGGACTTTTGCAAGCATATTTAAATATTTATTATAATATTTCATGATAATCTATTTTTATCAGATATTATAATTTTTCGAAACAAAAGTTTATTTTGGGGAAAATATGCTAAAAATGTCGAGGACTATCGTTTATATGCTTTTTATATTACTTTCAGAGATTAATTCGTGTGTAGAGTTATCGAAAACGTTGCGTATTTTCGGAATCGACATATCTCACGATACAATAAATAGAATACTTTGGGAAGAAGGAATCTTCCCACAAGAAAAGCTTTTTAATTTCGTTAAAGATTTTATCACTCCTGATTATAATATTGTCGTTATAGATGACTTTGTTATAGATAAAATTTACTCTAAATCGACTGAATTTGCTTATTATTGTTGGAGTAATCTACATAAACGAGTAATTAAAGGCATACATATTGTTGATTGCATAATTACAAATGGAAAACATATTATTCCAATCGATTTTAGAGTATATGACAGACCAAGAGATGGAAAGACGAAAAATAATTTATGTAGGGAGATAATAAAGTCTTTAGTGGATAAAGGATTAAATATTAGATATATCTGTTTCGATAGTTGGTATTCAAGTAAAGATAACTTAAAACTTATCGATAGTTTAGGTTTAACCCCACCCATTAATAACTTGGACCGGGGACATAAGTTAGTTTATTAATTCGAGTATATAAAAGTTATGTTTGTCTCACCCACCTCCCCTATCTCCTTGCTTCGCAAGGAGAGTAATGAAATCTGAAAGATTTCATCTGAATTTATCACCGCCCTAAAGGGCGGTGCTTTCTTAGCGACAATAAATGGTAAATTTTGGATATACCAATAAGGTGCTAGAGCTATGGTTTAGGATACCCGATGCACTACCTCGTTTATGCTCGGTAGTGTCTCTTTTATTCTTCATCAACTAATTTAGGAGGAACTCTCGCAACAGTTATATAACCTGTATGTCCAATCATCCTTGTTGAAGGTCTAACACCTTTTTCAGAAATCTCAATTTCTCTCTCAATTATTTCATAAGTGTATATATCCCAAAATCCTTCCTCTTTGAGCTTCTCTACTGTCTTTTTAACCTGCTCTATATATGGAAGATAAGTAACTATCCTTCCTCTTTTTTTATTCAATGCCTTTTTTGCATTCTCTACAACATTCCAAGGGTCTGGCAAATCTAAAACAATTACATCTACATCTTTCTCATCTATCTTCTCTCTAACATCACCAATTTTTTGGATAACATTGAAAAGTCCTTCTTCAACATCAATTTCATCTTCATCATCAAACTCTTCATCTAAACCTATAATTTTTTGCCCTTTTCTAATGGCTCCTACTCGCAACAAATTCTTTCTTGCAACTTTGGCAAATTCTGGTCTTATATCATAAGTAATAACTTTTCCTGTTTTACCAACAGCATTTGATAGATACATAGTTAAAGCTCCCGAACCAGTTCCTGCCTCAACGACTGTTTCTCCCTCTCTAATTCCAGCTCTTGCTATAATGAACCCAATATCTTTTGGTAATAAAGTAGTTACTGTCCTCTTCATTCTCTTTAAGATATCAAACATTGTTGGCTCTACTAAATAAAATCTATACCCTTTATGAGATTTTAATTCAACACCTTCCTCAACTCCTTTCATATCTACAATTCCTAAATCTGTTCCAAACTTCTCAACATTCTTTTTTAATAAATATCTCTTTCCTCTTTCATCCACCAATAATTTATAAGCAAACATGATAATCACTCTATTACTAATTTTGTCTGTTTTAATTTGTTTAAAATTCTTTGACAGGTTTTCCAATGAGTTCTTGCAATATCAGGAAGTTTTTTATGTTTTTTAAAGTAATCTTCGAGGAATTTTATGGTCTTTGGGTCTGAGGGGTAGCCACTTCCTATATCTCCATAAATTTTTTTGTAGTTATCTATTATCTCATCTCTCTCTGCCTTTGCTATTATTGAAGCGGCTGAAACTACAAGATATTTAGCATCTGCCTTATGTTCAGCTATAATTTTTACTTTTAAATTTCTTTCTTTAATTATATCTCCTATTTTTTCTTTAAATTTATCTTCAAATTTTTTAGCATTTGTGCTACATGCATCTAAATAAATCTCAACTTCTTCATCTTTTATATCTAACTTTTCTATTATATTTTTAGCAACTTCAGAAAAAGCATTAATTTCAATCTCGTTTAAGTTGATAGAGTTCATTAGCTCATTTATTTTCTCTGCCTCTAAAATTAATTTCTCCACACATCCCAAATTTTCAAGCAATTTTTTTAAATAAGCTCTTTTATTTTTAGTTAGCTCCTTACTATCTTTAACTCCCAATTTTTTTAACTCCTCTTCTTTATCTTTTTTAATAGCATAAGCACAAACAACCATTGGACCCAAAACAGGTCCTCTTCCAGCTTCATCAATACCAATAATAATCATAATTATCCCTCAACTCCTCATAAGTTTATATTTATTTATTAATTTCTACTTGGTTTAAGCAGTAAGCATTTTATATTTTAAATATTAAAGATACTACAAAAAACCTTATATTTAGGTGAAATAAATGATTTCAAAGGATGAGATTTTAGAGATTTTTGATAAATACAACAAAGATGAGATAACAATTGCAACATTAGGAAGCCATACCTCTTTGCATATTTTAAAAGGAGCTAAGTTAGAGGGCTTTTCTACTGTATGTATAACTATGAAAGGAAGAGATGTTCCATACAAGAGGTTTAAAGTTGCTGATAAATTTATATATGTCGATAATTTCTCTGATATAAAAAATGAAGAGATTCAGGAGAAGTTAAGAGAGTTAAACGCTATAGTTGTTCCTCACGGCTCTTTTATAGCTTACTGTGGTTTAAACAATGTAGAAAATAATTTTTTAGTTCCAATGTTTGGAAACAGAAGAATATTAAGATGGGAATCAGAGAGAAGCTTAGAAGGAAAATTGTTAAGAGAAGCAGGAATAAGAGTTCCTAAAAAGTATGAAAGTCCAGAAGATATTGATGGAACTGTTATAGTTAAATTCCCAGGAGCAAGAGGTGGGAGAGGTTACTTTATAGCTTCATCAACAGAAGAATTTTACAAAAAGGCTGAAGAATTAAAAAAGAGGGGAATATTAACTGATGAAGATATTGCAAATGCACATATAGAAGAGTATGTTGTAGGAACTAACTTTTGCATTCATTACTTCTACTCTCCACTAAAAGATGAAGTTGAGTTATTAGGAATGGATAAGAGATATGAAAGTAATATAGATGGTTTAGTTAGAATTCCAGCAAAAGACCAATTAGAAATGGAAATAAATCCAAGTTATGTTATTACTGGAAATATTCCAGTTGTTATTAGAGAGAGTTTATTACCACAAGTTTTTGAAATGGGAGATAAGTTAGTTGCTAAGGCTAAAGAGCTTGTCCCACCAGGAATGATTGGACCATTCTGCTTACAAAGCTTGTGCAATGAAAATCTTGAATTAGTTGTCTTTGAGATGAGTGCAAGAACTGATGGAGGAACAAACAGCTTTATGAATGGTAGCCCATACTCTTTCTTATACAATGGAGAGCCATTGAGTATGGGGCAGAGAATAGCAAGAGAGATAAAAATGGCTTTGCAGTTGGATATGATTGACAAGATTATCTCATAATATCTTATACAATCTTTTTTTGTTTTAATAGGACTTTCGCAGAGATATATATAACAATGAACTTTGAAGCTTTTAGCATTATTGATACCAATAATAAAATATAAAAAATTGTAAAAGTCCTAAAGTATCTACTCAAAAATTATTACAGAAACTTTTTTAAAGAATTAAACAAAATCTTATGGTGAAATTATGGGTTGGAATAATGCTCCATCTCATATTTGTAGAGGAGGAGATTTGAGAGGATTAGCTTTTTGCTGTCCCCCAATAAAATACTGTCCTATTCATAAAGCATTGGCTATATTAAAAATGACTCCAGAAGAGTTTATAAAAATAAAAGAAGAGTTTGGAAAAAGAACAAAGCTTGGATTAGGGAAAAATACCTGCTTTGGTAGTTTAGTGTGGTGTTGCAAAATAACAAAGCCCTGTCCTTATAGAGATTATGAACTTGCTAAAAATAATATAACCCCAGATGAATATATGGAACTAAAAAAAGAGCTTGCCAATGAAATTATAAAAAATAGTCAGTTCTTTAAAGAGGCAGTAGATGTTTTTGTAAAAAAAGGTATTCCAAAAGACATTGCTGAAAAATGTATCTTAGAAACTGGAGATTTAAAGAAAGCTTATGAAATGGCTATAAAGATGATAGACAAAGATTAAAATGTAATCCTATTTTCTTGAAATGCTTTAAACATATCATATTCTTCTTTTGATAACTTATAAATATAATATTTAACATCCTCAACTATACACATACTTTTTAGTAATCTATAACTTTTTTCTCCATCAAAATCTTTTAAAAATGCATATGTTGGCTTTCCTTCTTTAGCAATTATATATCCTTCTTCACTACCCTCAATTCTAATTAAACATGTTCCATTAGATAAGGCATCCATTAATGATGTATTTTCTAAAATAATTGCCTCTTTTGATGACGTTATTTTTTTAATCACATCATTAAGAGATTCTCCAAATAACAAAACACCTTCAGGATATTTCCTCTTTAACGAGTTCAATTCTTCGTTAGAGATTTTTTCAATTTTTGCAATCATCTCACTAACAGCAAATGTAGTTTTTAATTTACTAATAGCTTTTTTTCCAAACAATATTTTCTTTCCAAAATATACTGCAAAAATCTCTCTTTTATTTTTATAAATAACTACTGCTTTTTCGTTTTTAAATCTTTTTGGTATAAAAACAACTTTATCAATAGAAGTTATATATTTATATATATCATTATAAGAATTTAGAATAAATGAGTTATCAAAAACCAAACTTAATTTTGAAACCTCTACAATAGATTCATCTGGTTTAAAATTTTTTAAAGCATATTTTATTTCCTTCTCGTCTCCAACATAAATCTCTATTAAAAATTCATCAGGAATTTGTGAAAATATCTCTTCTAAACTTTTTTCTCTACCATTTAGCTTTGATGAGATTAGCTTTGAGTTTATATAATATAAGAGGGCGTTATCTATTCTAATAATTCCTGTAAAATTAGCTAATCCAGAAATAATTTCTTTTAAATCATCAACTCTCCCAAATTTTGAATATACTTTTTCCATAATCTCACAAAAAAAGTATTGGCGGCGCAGGGGGGGAATCGAACCCCGAGGGCATTCGCCCTCGACGGATCTGAAGTCCGCCCCGGGCTACCAAGCCCGGTACCCCGCGCCACATTAATAGGCATTTTGAAGATTCAATCAAGGAAAATATTGATACCAAAGGCTTCAAAGTTCATTGTTATTATTTATAACTGCAAAAGTCCTATTTAAAGGTTATTCACGTAAAGATATGATATACATATTAACTAAATTAATAGCTAAAGAAAGTAAAATATTCTTGTATTTTTTTAAAATTTTCCTTTAAAAAACTGAAATAATAACGTTTATATATTAAATTTAATAGAGTATCAATCTAATCTATAATGATTTATAATGACAGATTAGGTGATTATATGGATTTAAATACTTTGATAAAAATTATTGAAAAAGTTGGAAAGATAGAGATTGAAAATATAATAATTACTACCGACGAGCTAATAATAAACATTCCATCGGCCCCTCCAGTAGTTATTCCTCAAACACCATCAATAAAAGAAAAATTAGCTGATGAGGGAATAATCGAAATTAAAGATGTCCCAGAATTAGATTGGCAACCACCAGTTGAAAGATACCCTGGTTATATTAGAGAAGTTCAATTTGGAAAACCAAAATCAGAAGGAGGGAGAGGTGTTGTTGTAAAAATTGGTGGGCAAAAAGCTTTATATAGATTTGAAGAACCACAACCAAATCCACCAGTTGTTACATTTGATATTTTTGATATACCAATGCCTGGATTGCCAAAACCAATTAGAGAATTTTTCCAAGATGTTATGGAAGACCCTTGCGAATGGGCAAAGAAGTGTGTTAAAGAATTTGGAGCAGATATGATAACAATCCACCATATCTCAACAGACCCAAAAATTAAAGATAAAAGTCCTAAAGAGGCAGCAAAATTAATGGAAGATTTATTACAAGCTGTTGATGTTCCATTTGTTATTGGAGGTAGTGGAAACCCTCAAAAAGACCCGTTAGTTTTAGAAGCGTGTGCTGAAGTTACAGAAGGAGATAGATGTTTATTAGCTTCAGCAAACTTAGAATTGGATTATAAAAAGATAGTTGATGCGGCTATGAAATATGACCATAATGTATTGGCATGGAGTATTATGGACCCAAACATGGCGAGAGATTTAAACAGAAAGTTAATTGAAGCTGGCTTAGACCCAAATAGAATAGTTATGGACCCTACAACATGTGCTTTAGGATATGGAATTGAGTTCTCAATCAATGCAATGACAAGACTAAGATTGAATGGGTTAAAAGGGGATGAGTTAGTTAATATGCCAATGTCCTCTGGAACAACAAACGCTAATGGAGCAAGAGAAGCATGGATGGCTAACAAAGAGTGGGGACCAAGAGAGTATAGATTGCCATTATGGGAAATAACTACTGGAATCACAATGATGATGTGTGGAGTTGATTTATTCATGATGCTTAACCCAATTGCTGTAAAAACATTAAAAGAGATTGGAAAAACACTAATTACTAAGCCGGGAGAGGTTAAATTAAATACCAACAATTATGAGTGGATTACAGCAAAATCATAAAATTGTAATTTTAAAATATTTAATTCTGAGGTGATTAAATGCCAAAAAAAGTTAGTGCAATGGATATTTATAAATTATTACCAAAAACAAACTGTAAAAAATGTGGGCAACCATCATGTATGGCATTTGCTACAAAATTGTTAGAAAAAGAGGCAAGTGTTGACCAATGTCCTATTCTAAATACTCCAAAGTTTGAAAAAAATAGAAAAAAGATTATAGAGCTTATATCTCCACCTGTAAAGGAAGTGTGGTTTGGAAATAATGAGAAAAAAGCTGTTATGGGTGGAGATGAAGTAATGTATAGATATCAATTGTCATTCTTCAACCCTACACCAATTGGTATTGATATTAGTGATGAGTTAAGTGAAGAGGAAATTAAGAATAAAGCTAAGGAAATAGAGAATTTTGTATTTGAAAGAACTGGAGAACAATTAAAATTAGACTTTATTGTTATAAGAAATGCATCTGGAGATGTTGAGAAATTCAAAAAAGCTATAGAGATTGTGGAAAAAGAAACAAAAATGCCTATTTGTATTGCCTCATTAAATCCAGAGGTTATAAAAGAAGCTTTAAAGGTAGTTAAATCAAAACCTATGATTTATGCTGCAACAAAAGATACTCTGAATGATTTTATAAAAGTTATTAAAGAGCTTAAAAAAGAAAAGGATATAGTTTTGGTTTTATCATCAAATAACGTTAAAGATTTAAAAAACATGGCTGCAAAGTGCTTAGCTAATGGTATTGAGGATTTGGTTTTGGAGCCTCATACATATCCTGAAAATATTGCTGAAACATTAGATTTAAATGTAATGATTAGAAGAAGTGCTATTGAGAAAGAAGATAAATACTTAGGATTTCCAATATTGAATTTACCAATTAACGCCTACTATTACGCTTTAAATAATGACTGCCCAATGTCTGGATTCTTTGATGATAAAGAGGTTGTTGCTAAGATGTTTGAAGCTACTATTGCAGCTACATTAATGAATAGATATGCTGATGCCTTAATTATGCATGGAATGGATATTTGGGAATTAATGCCAGTATTAACATTGAGACAATGTATTTACACAGACCCAAGAAAACCACAGGCAGTTGAACCTGGCTTATATCCAATTGGCAATCCAGATGAAAATAGCCCAGTTATATTAACAACAAACTTCTCATTAACATTCTACACAGTTACAGGAGATTTTGAAAAAGACAATGTCACTTGTTGGTTATTAGTAATGGATACTGGAGGAAAGGCTGTTGATGTTTCAGTTGCAGGAGGGCAATATAATGGAGAGAACGCTAAGAAACTAATTGAAGAGACAGGAATTGCTGATAAAGTTAGCCACAGAATAATAATTTTACCAGCATTAGCAGCATCAACAAGAGGAGATATTGAGGATAAAACTGGATGGACTTGTATTATTGGAACAAGAGATTCTTCTCAAGTTGGAGATTTCTTAAGGAAAAACTGGGATAGGATATTAAAGGAGTGGAAAGAGAAACATCAAACAGCATAAATTCATGTAAAGTATTATGCTAAAAATCTTAATCTTATTCAGATTTAAATAAAAATCTTTTTTATTATCTCAATAGCTTTTTCGATATCATCATATTTTGTAGCATAACTAAACCTAATGTAGTTAGCTCCATTTTCACCAAACGCAATTCCTGGAACACATAGAACTTTATTTTCAATTAACTTTTTAGCAACCTCTACTCCATCACCATACTCAGACACATTTGGGAATATGTAGAAAGCTCCATCAGGTTTATTAACTTTAAAAATATCCTTCAACCCCTTATAAATTAAATCTCTCCTTTTTCTAAAATCATTAACCATCTCTTCAACACATCTTTGACTACCTCTTAAGGCAGATAAAGCACCATATTGAGCAAAAGTTGTAGCACAGGCAAAGCTGTATTGGTGTATTTTTATCATATTGTTGATTAAATCCAACTCCTTATTTAGTGAATCAGAAACAGCCAAATAACCAATTCTCCAGCCAGTCATAGCATAGGTTTTAGAAAATCCATTAATTAATATACATCTATCAGTAAATTGCATTGGTGAGAAATGTTTTTTCTCATAAATAATTTTATCATAAACTTCATCTGAAACAATAATTAAATTGTAATCTTCAGCTATCTCAGCCAATCCTTTAATAGTTTCTTTATCATAAACTTTTCCAGTAGGGTTTGCTGGAGAGTTAAAGATTATTAATTTTGTTTTTTTGGTTATTGATTCCTTAACTTGCTCTAAATCAATATCAAAATTATCATCTAAATTTATACTCTTAATCTTCCCTTCAGCGAACTCTGTTAATGAAAAGTAAGACACAAAAGATGGATTAGGGATTAAAACCTCATCCCCTCTATCAACCAAAGTCATAATGGAAAGCATTAACGCCTCTGAAGCTCCACAGGTTACAATAATATTGTCCTTATTAATATCTAAATTATAATCTTTCTTTAATTTGTTACTTATCTCTTCTCTAAGCTCTGGAATTCCATTATTTGGAGAGTAGTGAGTTTTTCCTTCATCTAATGCTTTTTTTGCTTCCTCAATAATATGTTTTGGAGTATCAAAATCTGGCTCACCAATTCCCAAATTTATACAGTCAGAGGTTGCTAAATTAAATACTTCTCTAATTGCTGATGGTTTTATATTCTTACATCTATTGCTTATCATTCTCTCACATCCTTAAAATAGGACTTTCGCAGATTACATATTAAATTTAGAACTTTGACACCATTAGGTGTCTATATTCAATTAATATATCCTTTTATAAAGCTCAATTGCTCTAATTTTTATAGTTTTTGATAGCTCATTTCTTATATTGGAGTTTTTATAACTCTCATCCAATAATAAATCCAATTCATAAATATTTTGCATTCAAACAAATAATTTACAATCTCATTATCATAGCACTCTAAGCGTTTAAATAAGTTAAAATTTGGTTTAAAATCCCCTATATCTAAACATAAAATACCATGATAATAAGATTCCAAAATATATAAGCTTGGGCAAATGCAATTGTGAGCTATTTCTTAACATCTTTATGGTATTTTGAAGAATATAAAACTTTAATAACTCAAAGGTTATTAGAAAGTCTAATTGGTAGTATTTTATAGCTCATCAAATTTATTAATAGAATTAGTTATTGGTTAGGTTTATAAATTTATAACTTTCACTGGTGAAAATATGGAAAAAGTAGATGAAAAAATAAAATTAACTGAATTGGTTAAATTACATGGATGAGCTTGTAAACTGCCCAGCACCGAGTTAGAGTCTTTAGTTAAAGGAATAGTTAATGAAGAGGATTTATCAGACAAAAATATTTTGGTTGGATTAGGTGATGATGCATCAGTAATTAAAAGAAATGGATTAGTCATTGCAAAGACTGTAGATGTTTTCACTCCGATTGTAGATAATCCATATATACAAGGAAAGATAGCTGCCTGTAATTCAACAAGCGATATCTACGCTATGGGATTATTAGATATAGTAGGTGTTTTAGCAATTGTTGGAATTCCTGAAAAACTTCCAATACAAATAGTTAGGGAGATGTTAAAAGGATTTCAAGACTTTTGTAGAGAAAATAAGACCTCAATTGTTGGTGGGCATACTATACTAAACCCATGGCCTTTGATTGGAGGAGCAGTTACTGGCGTTGGAAGAGAAGAAGAAGTTCTAACAAAAAGTGGAGCTAAGGAGGGAGATATTTTAATATTAACAAAACCCTTAGGAACTCAAACAGCGATGGCATTATCAAGGATTCCCGAGGAATTTAAAGATTTAATCAACATTACTGATGAGGAAAAAAAGTACATTATAGATAAAGCAATAGAAATAATGACAACATCAAATAGATATGGATTAATGGCTTTAAGAAAAGCAGAAGAAAGAGTTGGAGATAAAATAGCAAATGCCTTAACTGATATTACTGGATTTGGAATATTGGGACATTCAAATGAAATGGCTAAGAACAGCAATGTTTTAATAGAAATCCATACTTTACCATGCATAAAAAAGACTCCTGAGTTGAGTAAATTATTTGGCCATGCATTATTGGAAGGATATGGAGCAGAAACTGCGGGAGGATTACTAATATCTGCAAAAAAAGAATATAAAGATGATTTAATTAATGAATTAGAAAAAGCTAAATGTTATGCTTTTGAAGTTGGAAAAGTAAAGAAAAAAGGTGAAGGAAAAGCGATATTAAGTAAAGATGTTGAAATAGTTGAAGTCTAACTCGGTGCTGGGCAGTTCATATCTATTAAAGATTCTATGTAAAAACGTCTTTAGTCGATGTGCCGAACCCGTTTAAGGGAGGCACATCGAAAATCTTTAATATCTTTTTTGTTCCTATTATTGTGCAAAAGTGTTTATAATAAATAAGGTATTAATGAATGCCCTCTTTAAGGAAGGCTTTCAAAATTTCCTTTTTAAAGTTTATTTTATTTTGCACACAACTATAAGCTAAAATTTTTATATTACATTTATATTACATTAAGTTAAACTATTTTTCCATAAAAGTAATTAAATTTAAGATTATAACTCAATAAACTTCCTTAGGTGGGAAAGTATGGAGATAAAATTGGAAGAAATATTAAAAAAGCAGCCACTATACAGTGGAAAAGCAAAGTCTATCTATGAGATTGATGATGATAAAGTTTTAATTGAGTTTAGAGATGATATAACTGCTGGAAATGGAGCTAAGCATGATGTTAAAGAGAATAAGGGGTATTTAAACGCCCTAATTTCATCAAAATTATTTGAAGTTTTGGAAGATAATGGGATAAAAACACATTATATAAAGTATATAGAACCAAGATATATGGTAGCCAAAAAAGTTGAGATTATACCAATAGAAGTTATAGTTAGAAATATAGCTGCAGGAAGCTTATGCAGAAGATATCCTTTTGAAGAAGGAAAAGAACTACCATTTCCAATTGTTCAATTTGATTACAAAAATGATGAGTATGGAGACCCAATGTTAAATGAAGACATTGCCGTAGCTTTAGGTTTAGCTACAAGAGAGGAATTAGACAAGATTAAAGAAATTGCTCTAAAAGTTAATGAGGTTTTAAAGGAATTATTTGACAAGAAAGGCATAATATTAGTTGATTTCAAAATTGAAATTGGTAGAGATAAAGATGGCAATTTATTAGTTGCTGATGAAATAAGCCCAGATACTATGAGATTGTGGGACAAAGAAACAAGAGATGTGTTAGATAAGGATGTATTTAGGAAAGATTTAGGAGATGTTATCGCTAAATATAGAATTGTCGCTGAGAGGTTAGGTTTATTATAATATTTAAAATGGTGAAATATTATGTTTAAAGCAACAGTTATAATAAAACTAAAAAAAGGAGTTTTAAACCCAGAAGGTAGGACAATACAGAGGGCATTAAACTTTTTAGGGTTTAGTAATGTCAAAGAAGTTCAAACATACAAGATGATAGATATAATAATGGAAGGAGAAAATGAAGAAAAAGTTAAAGAAGAAGTTGAAGAGATGTGTAAAAAGCTCTTAGCAAACCCTGTAATCCATGATTATGAGATAAAAGTTGAGAAAATTGAATAATTAATTTTATTTTAAACTTTTTTATTAAAATTTACTTAATTTTAAAATTTTTAAAGTTGGTGATTGAATGGAGAAGAAAAAAAAGCTTATTTTATTTGATTTTGATAGCACATTGGTTAATAATGAGACAATTGATGAGATTGCAAGAGAGGCTGGAGTTGAGGAAGAGGTTAAGAGGATAACAAAAGAAGCGATGGAAGGGAAATTAAATTTTGAACAATCATTAAAAAAAAGAGTTAGTTTATTAAAAGACCTTCCAATTGAAAAGGTTGAAAGAGCTATTGAAAGAATAACACCAACTGAAGGAGCTGAAGAAACTATAAAAGAGCTAAAAAATAGAGGTTATGTTGTTGCTGTTGTTAGTGGAGGTTTTGATATTGCGGTTAATAAAATTAAAGAAAAATTGGGGTTAGATTATGCTTTTGCAAATAGGTTAATTGTTAAAGATGGAAAACTAACCGGAGAAGTTGAAGGAGAAGTTTTAAAAGAAGATGCTAAAGGAGAAATTTTAGAAAAAATTGCTAAAATTGAAGGAATAAAATTAGAAGATACTGTTGCTGTAGGAGATGGAGCTAATGACATAAGTATGTTTAAAAAAGCTGGCTTAAAAATTGCTTTTTGTGCTAAGCCAATTTTAAAAGAGAAGGCAGATATTTGTATAGAGAAGAGGGACTTAAGAGAGATTTTAAAGTATATTAAATAGCAAGAATAACTTTTTAAAGGATTACAGGTTGAAATAAAAATTAAATAGTCATTATACTCTTTTCTTATCAAGCTCTTTTTTTATAATCAACATAGCAATATAACCAAGAAGTGTTGGGAATACATAGGATACAAATCTATCTAATAATGTAACTGCTGCAGATACTGAGAGAGGTATTTTAAATGCAGAAAAAGAAAGAATCATTACCGTATCAGCAGTACCAAAACCACTTGGAGTTATGGATAAAATCCCAAACAAAAGCGTTATCAAATATACCGCGGCTACACTCACAATAGAGACGATATAAGATAAGGATATGAATAACAACCACAACTTTAGGATATCAAGGACATACCACCCTACAGATAAAGTTATAGCAATATAAACATCTCTACCTCTTTTATTTTTAAAAAATCTCATGCTATTGTAGAAATCATCAATAGATTTTAGTATTTTATCTTCCTCATAATTGTATGAACTGTATTTGCAAATAAACTTTGATATTTTTGTAACTGTCTTAATTAGAAGTTTTTTATTTGCTATTAAATAAATAACTACTGCAGTTAGAGAAAACAAAAAAATCCATGAAAGAATGAGATATTCAAGATACTTAAATCCTGTAACTACAAAGTATCCAATCACAAATAATGTGAAAAATAAAAATATAGAGGTGTCTAAAACTCTCTCAACCACCACTGTAGAAAATGCTAAACCTTTTGGAATCTTTTCAAGTTTTGATAAATAGTAAGCTCTAAACGCCTCTCCTCCTCCTCTCATGGATGGGGTGATATTATTAATAAACATCCCCATTAAAACAAGTAAAAATAGGTTTTTCATAGATGCTTTGTATCCTAAAATATTTGTTATATATCTCCATCTTAAAGCCAATAATATTGAAATAACTATTTGCAGAATAATTGCCAATATTATATAGATTGGATTTGCACTAATTAATATTTGAAATATTTTATATATGCCAATGTATGCCATTAAAATTAATATAAAAGCAATGCTAAGAATAAAAAGAATGGAAGATTTAGTAATTTTTATTTTCATTCATATCCCTTTAATTTATTTCTAATGTAATTTAGAATTTCATCTCCTACATCTTTTGTCTTTAAATTTCCTCCTAAATCAGGTGTAACTTTTTTATTTATTAGGCAGTATTTAACTGCTTCTCTAACTAAATCTCCTTTTTCTTTCTCTCCAATATAATCAAATAGCATAGCTACACTCAGGATAGATGCCATTGGATTTGCTATGCCTTTTCCAGCTATATCTGGAGCTGAACCATGCACTGGCTCAAATAATGCTTTATCTTCTCCAATATTTGCTGATGGTGCTAATCCTAAACCTCCAATCAATGCAGAAGCTTCATCTGATAAAATATCTCCAAACATATTTGTTGTAACAATAACATCAAACTTTTCAGGATTTTTTATTAAATTCATGGCTGTTGAATCTACTAAATAATCATCTGCCTCTATTTCATAATATTTTTTTATTTCATTAAAAACTTCTAAGAATAACCCATCAGTGATTCTTAAAACATTTGCTTTATGTATGCAAGATACTTTCTTCCTATTATTTTTTATTGCATATTCAAATGCAAATTTTATTATTCTTTCACAACCCTTTTTTGTTATAACCCTTTCGGCTACTGCTATCCCATTTTCCAACTTTTCTCTTCCAACATATAAATCTTCTGTATTTTCTCTAATAATAACTATATCAATATTTCTAACATTTAAGAATTCATAATCCGCAATCCTCCCAATTAACTGCCCAATCCCAAAGTTGTTAATTGGCCTTACATTGGCATATAAATCAAATAACTTTCTTAATGTTATTATTGGACTTTTATAATTTTTAACTTCACCTGGTTTTGGAGATGTTATAGCACCAAATAAAATAACATCCGCTTCTTTAGCTTTCTCTACAGTTTCTTCTGGTAAAGCTGTGTTATATTTTTTTAAACATTCTAATCCTGCCTCTCCTTTAATTATTTCAAAATCTCCAAGCTCATTTAATATTTTCACAGCTATTGGAATTACTTCTTTTCCTATCCCATCTCCTTCTATGACACACACTTTAATCATAGAGAGCACCAAAAACTTTTATACCTTGAAGATATTTTTATAGTCAACCATCAAATATAGTTGTGTGCAAAACTATCTTAATTAAAATAAGGTAATAATGAATACTCCATAAGGAAGGCATTCAAACTTTCCTTTTTAAAGTTTATTTTATTTTGCACACAACTATAAATTTCACTTTAAAAGGTATGATATAAAATCCTAATAAGTTCTTTATTATATTTAAATACTATAAAAGTATAACTCATCAACATTAAAAAATAACCAGGAGGGATAATAATGAAATATTCAGATGTTCCAAAATTTATTAGAGAAATTTCTATGAAACAGCACGAGTGGATGAGAGAGTGTATAAAATTAATTGCAAGTGAAAATATAACAAGTTTAGCTGTTAGAGAGGCATGTGCAACTGACTTTATGCATAGATACGCTGAAGGATTGCCAGGAAAGAGATTATATCAAGGATGTAAATATATAGATGAAGTTGAAACACTCTGCATAGAATTAGCTAAAGAGTTGTTTAAAGCTGAACATGCTAATGTTCAGCCAACAAGTGGAGTTGTTGCTAATTTAGCTGTTTTCTTTGCTGAAACAAAGCCAGGAAATAAGTTAATGGCTTTAAGTGTTCCAGATGGAGGGCATATAAGCCACTGGAAAGTTAGTGCTGCCGGAATTAGAGGATTAAAAGTTATAAACCATCCATTTGACCCAGAAGAGATGAACATTGATGCTGATGCAATGGTTAGGAAAATCTTAGAAGAGAAACCAAAGCTAATATTATTTGGAGGTTCTTTATTCCCATTTCCTCATCCAGTAGCTGATGCTTATGAAGCTGCTCAAGAAGTTGGAGCTAAAATTGCTTATGATGGAGCTCACGTCCTTGGTTTAATTGCTGGAAAACAATTCCAAGACCCATTAAGAGAAGGAGCTGAGTATTTAATGGGTAGTACTCACAAAACATTCTTTGGACCTCAGGGAGGAGTTATCTTAACTACAAAAGAGAATGCTAATAAGATAGACACTCACGTATTCCCTGGGGTTGTTAGTAATCATCACTTGCATCATAAGGCAGGTTTAGCTATTGCCTTAGCTGAAATGTTAGAGTTTGGAGAGGATTATGCTAAACAAGTAATTAAAAATGCAAAAGCATTAGCTCAGGCGTTGTATGAAAGAGGATTTAATGTTTTATGTGAGCATAAGGACTTTACAGAAAGCCACCAAGTAATTATTGATATAGAAAGCTCTCCAGACATTGAATTTTCAGCAAGTGATTTAGCTAAACTGTATGAAGAGGCAAACATAATTTTAAATAAAAACTTATTGCCATGGGATGATGTCAACAATTCAGATAATCCAAGTGGTATTAGATTAGGAACGCAAGAATGTACAAGATTAGGAATGAAAGAAAAAGAAATGGAAGAAATAGCTGAGTTTATGAAAAGAATAGCCATTGATAAAGAAAAACCAGAAAAAGTTAAAGAAGATGTTATAGAATTTGCTAAAGAATATTCCGAGATACATTACAGCTTTGATAATGGAGATGGGTTTAAGTATTTAAGATTCTATTAAATATTTAAGTGATATTTATCACGCTAAAAGTTTTTTATTTTTAATTTAGAAATTTTTAAAGGAATATTTTTTTATTTTGAGGATTTTTAGCTAATTTCTAAGGGTAGTTTATTTTTAATATTTTACTTATTTAGATGTATTAAATTAGTAAGATTTTTAGGAGATTTTAGATAATTATTTTTATGTTTAGATTTCCCCGATAGATAATTTGATTTTTTAGATTTAGGGGTTTTATTGTTCTAATTAATACAATACCGTAAAGTATTTATATTAGTTAGGGTATATAAAGAAATCAGGTAATTGGGGGGTTGTAATATAACCCCTATAAAATAAAGATTTAAAAATGCTTAATTTCGTTTAATTCAAAAAATGCCTCCTATTAAAATAAGACCGGTTCGGTATGAAAACTTCTTTAATCTGTTTAACCTCATCACTCATTTTATCATTAAAATAAGACCGGTTCGGTATGAAAACTCGTATATATAGTTTACAGTCTTCATGCCCTATCACCTCATTAAAATAAGACCGGTTCGGTATGAAAACTTATTTCGTATGCCACATATAAGGCAATCAACCCGTTAATATTATTAAAATAAGACCGGTTCGGTATGAAAACCGGAAATCTGTTGAAGTAATAAAGTTAATAAATTTGATTAAAATAAGACCGGTTCGGTATGAAAACAATAATAATTCCCTAACCCCCTCATCATTATCTATATTAAAATAAGACCGGTTCGGTATGAAAACCTGAAACTATATTTATATTCTTTATTGTTTTCGGTATCTTTTGATTAAAATAAGACCGGTTCGGTATGAAAACTTTTTTTATCTTAAAAACTTTTATATTATAACGCTTTTATTAAAATAAGACCGGTTCGGTATGAAAACCTTATTACATATCTACCAGAGCTATTCAATTCTCAAAAATTAAAATAAGACCGGTTCGGTATGAAAACCATAACCATGAGCTTTCATATTCTATAATATTCTTTCCTACATTAAAATAAGACCGGTTCGGTATGGAAACTTGTAATATTTAATATTAATTGCTTATGTTCGTAAGATTAAAATAAGACCGGTTCGGTATGGAAACTTTATTTTTATTTTTATGGTTTTTACAACATAAAAAATTAAAATAAGACCGGTTCGGTATGGAAACTTTATTTTTATTTTTATGGTTTTTACAACATAAAAAATTAAAATAAGACCGGTTCGGTATGGAAACTCTTTCTACTATAATCTATCAACCAAATTTGAACATAAATTAAAATAAGACCGGTTCGGTATGGAAACTATTATACATTTTCCACATCTCCTGCAGTATTCATTTCTGACTTGCATTAAAATAAGACCGATTCGGTATGAAAACAGTGTTGTTAATAATGCCCCTGTTCCAATCTGTTGCATTAAAATAAGACCGATTCGGTATGGAAACTTTCATCATAATCTAAATTTGATTATAAATTTGTTTATAAAAAAGATTTTTCAATTCTCTTTTAAATTAAAAATAAAAAAAGGTGACATTAGTATTTCTTAAACATTTCTTCTATAATTCTTGCAAATGCAGGTCTTGTTATAAATATACCTATCAAAACTCCTGCTATTGTAGTTATTGCAAACCCTTTTAACATTCCTACCCCAAATACAAATAAAGGTAACATAGCTGCTATAGATGTAGAGGCTGAAGCAAATATTATAAAGAAGGCTCTTTTAATGCTTGCTCTTATTTTTCCAGCTCCTCTTTTCAAAGCCTCATCTGTTATAACAATTTGGTTATCAACCCCTGTTCCCACAGCCGCTATGATACCAGCTATTGAAGGTAAATCTAATTTCCAATTTATTAAAGAAGCAAATCCTAATATTATAATAATTTCTGATAAACATGTCATTAGAATTGGGATAGCTATTTTTGGTTGTTTGTATCTTATACTAACAATTATTCCTACAGCTATAAATGCTAATAGTAAGGCAATAGCTGTTCCTTTTAAAAACTCTTTACCAAACTCTGGTGAAACTACATAGGTATATTCAACATCTAATTTTACAGGTAATGCCCCAGATTTTAAAGCTGAATATATAGCCATTGCCTCATCAATCTCATCTTTAGTGGGAGGGTAGCTACCAACAGTAATAACTTGCTGTGGATGTGGCCTTCCATCTGCTAAATCTGGAGATAAGACTGGGGCTGATATAAGCTTACCGTCCATATATAGCTCAACTTTGTGATATGCCTTACCTTTAGCAACTTCTGCAAATTTTTTGGCTCCTTCTAATGTTAACTCAAAAGGAACTCCATAAACCCATCTATTACCCTCTGGAATCTTTGTTGGAGGTTCAACAAGCTTAACATCTTTTCCTGTGTAGACAGTTATATTATCAATCTTTGCTACAAAAACCCCTTGATGTTTTAAAATTTTAATTATTCTATCCGTGTCTGAACTCTTTGGAATAATAACAACAATTTCATCATTACCTCTTGGATAAACAGTTATATCACTCAAACCATTTGCATTTAATCTTTTCTCAATAATATCTACTGTTAATTGTATCTCTTTATCAGTCATTGGTCTCTCTGCCTTTAAAACAATAACTGTTCCTCCGCTTAAATCAATTCCAAACTCAAGTCCTTTAAATATTAATAAAGATATTGATATGATGAGAGATATAATCAAAATTAGTATCTTTTTATCTTTTAACAGCTTTGGAATATCCATTTATCTCACCTAATATCTATTATAAATATGTGTCAAAAAATTCTAAAAATTTCTTATAAAATTTACAATTGGTGATTAAATATGGATTTTGATGTAACTATTATTGGATATATTGCAGGAACTTTAACAACCTTTGCATCTCTCCCTCAATTAATAAAGTCGTTGAAGGAGAGAGATATGAGTAATATCTCATTAGCTTTTGTTATAACATTCACTACGGGATTAACTCTCTGGTTGGTGTATGGAATATTAAAGAGAGATTACCCTATAATAGTATTTAACATTTTGTCTTTAATGTTTTGGATACCAATAACTTACTTAAAAATAAAGGATGAATTGAAGAAATCTTAGTAGATTGATATAAAAATATGTTCTATGCTTGCGATACCAATAACTGAGCAATCAATGACCATTATAGATTTGTGTGCAAAATAAACTAAACTATCTTAAAAATAAAAGATGAGATGAAAAAATGAAATGGGATGAAATTGGGAGAAATATAGTAAAAGAAATTGAAAAAAATATATTGAGTTATTTTGGTAGAAAAGATAAATCCTATGTTGTTGGAAGGTCGCCAAGTGGAGACAAAACTGAAATTTTTGATAAACTAAGTGAAAATATTGCTTTAAATTATCTACAACCTTTAAATGTAAATATTGTAAGTGAAGAAATTGGAGTTATAGATAATGAAAGTGAATGGACTGTAGTTATAGACCCAATAGATGGCTCATTTAATTTTATAAACGGAATTCCATTTTTTGCATTCTGCTTTGGAGTATTTAAAAATAACAAACCATATTATGGCTTAACTTATGAATTTTTAACTAAAAACTTTTATGAAGCTTATTATAAAAAAGGAGCATATTTAAATGGAGAAAAAATTAAGGTTAAAGAATTTAATCCTAATGACATAACTATAAGTTATTATCCAAATAAAAAAGTAAATTTAGAAAAATTAAGAGAAAAAATTAAAAGAGTTAGAATATTTGGAGCCTTTGGCTTAGAAATGTGCTATGTAGCTAAAGGCACTTTAGATGCTGTTTTTGATATCCGCCCTAAAGTTAGAGCTGTGGATATTGCTTCATCATATATAATATGCAAAGAAGCTGGAGCTTTAGTAACTGATGAGAATGGAAATGAGCTGAAATTTGAGCTAAATGCAATAGATAGATTAAATATTATTGTAGCAAACAGTAAAGAAATGTTATATATAATTTTAGACATTTTATAATATAACTTTCGCAGTTATACTATTTAGTCAATGAAAATATAATGATTTTGGTATCAAAAATTCTTTAAAAAATTTTATTCCTGTGAAAGTCATATTTAGATACTCTCAACTTTTATAGTATTTGTTTTCTTTTTGCCTATTGGATGTCCTAATGTTATTAAATAAATCCCCTTATTAATTTCTTTTTTAGCAATTTCCCTACAGGTGTTAATTATACTCTCTACATTGTCAAATTCTTTCATCAAACAGCTTTCAACACCCCAAACTAACCTCAACTTTTTTAAAGTTTTTAAATTTGGTGTAGGTGCTATTATTTTACTATTTATCCTTAATTTAGATATTAATTTTGCAGACCTTCCAGAATATGTGGGAGTGATAACTAACTTACTATTTAGCTTTTTATAGAGTTCATAAACAGCATATACTAAACCCTCATCAATACTCTCAACCTCTAAACAAACAATATCTCCAAACTCCTCATAATGTTTATCAGCCATTTCAGCAACTTTATTTAATACTTCTATTGCCTCTATTGGATATTTTCCAATAGTTGTTTCGTTGGACAGCATTAAACAGTCAGTTCCATCGTATATGGCGTTAGCTATGTCTGTAACTTCAGCTCTCGTTGGAAATGGGTTATATACCATAGAATCCAAAATTTGTGTGGCAGTTATTGACAGAATCCCATATTTATTAGCTATTCTCAATATGTTCTTTTGTTCAATTGGAATATTTTCTATAGGAATCTCTACACCCAAATCTCCCCTTGCTACCATCACTCCATCACTTTCTCTTGCTATCTCTTTTATATTCTTTAGCCCCTCTTTTGTCTCTATTTTTGATATTACCTCACAATCTCCTTTATATTCTGCTATAATATCTTTTAATTCCTTAATATCTTCTTTATTTCTAACAAATGATAAGGCAATATATTCAAAGTCCTTTTCTATAGCAAATTTTATATTTTTTAAATCAATTTCATCAATTATTGGCAATTCAATTTTTGTATCTGGAAGATTTACTCCCATTCCTTCTCTAATTTCACCACCAACTTCTACAATAGCGATAATTTTATCATCATTTTTTTCTAAAACTTTTAGCTTAATTTTTCCATCGTTAATTAAAATATAATGACCCTCTTCAATTGTGTCTATGTTGTAATTAAGCTCTATATCTCCATTTTTACCAATAACTACTTTCTCCCCTTCTTTTAATATATTATCTTTTAATCTAACTTTTTTTACTCTAATTTTTATCCCTTTCAAATCCATAACTTTGGCAATGTTATTTTTTTCCAATATATTCAAAAACTTTTCACAATAATCTGTTGTAGCATGAGACATATTAAACCTAACTCCATCTATTAAATTTACTGCTTTATCTAATTTATTTTCTAATGAAGGTCCTAAAGTAACTAAAATTTTAGTTTTTCTCATAATCTCCACCAAAATTCATTATAAAATAAATCAAAGTCTTGATTATATTTTTTACCTATTTTTAAGGCAATTTCTGCCTTAGCCAATTCTCTCCCAAAATATGCGGCATGGTCAATCTTTTTTATTAAATTTAATCTTATTGCGGTTTCATAAATTTCTTTTGGTTTCTTACCTTTAATAATTAAAACTGGTTCTCTTCTTTTATTAAAGTATATTGCTACAATTTCTTTATTTTTTCTGTCAATTTCAATTTTAAAACTTCCTTCATCCAATATTTGTTTTTTATCTTCTTCAGCTTTAATTATTGGAACTTTGTAATTTTTAAATGTTATTTCTTCATCAAATCTCTTATCCTTATAATTTATCAAATTATAACCAACATCTTTTGGTAAAGAATTCCTTTTTTTAGCCAAAAACATCATTTTTGAAGCAATCTTTAACTCTTTTATTGAAAATTTACATTTTGAACTCGCTTCTGGTGTAAATAATATGTTTGCATTAATCTCAGAAGCAATTGCTGCTAATAAAGCATTAACTCCATTACTATCAGCATCAAAAAGCTCAGTAACATTCCCAACACCAAAAAATAGTGGAATTTTATTTCTTTTTTTAAATTCTTTACATGCAATAACACTTTCTATAAAACTACAACCACTGTTGTTTATTGGCTCTAATATTGGGTCAGCAACTATTTTCTCAATTCCTGTATCCAATAATTTTTTTATATTCTCCTCTAAAGACTTAATCTTTCCTTCAATCGTCTCTGGGATATAGTTTATTTTATAATTTGTTGGTAAAACAACAACTGCTGTATCTGAATCTTTCAAATAAGGAATTATCTCATCCATATTTCCAGCATCAACGCTCAAAATCATATCTGCTCCTAAATTTATTGCTTCAATCAACTCTTTTGTGTTTAAAGTATCTACGCTAATTGGATTGTCAGTTAAATCTCTCGCTATTTTTAGCATTTCCTTAATTTTGTCTGCATTGTTTTCGTTACTAACCATCCCTAAATCAATCATATCTGCCCCACTTTCTAAGTAGTATATTATTTTCTCCTCCAACTCTTTCTCCTTTAGCCATGGAGCATGAACTATCTCTCCCAAAACTCTCATAGGAAATTTATCACCAACCTTTAAATTACCTATCTTTATATTACCATCTCCTAACTCCTGTTCCTCTGCATTTTTAATCTCTTCTTCACATCTCTCTCTAATAATCTCCAATAATTGTAAATCAGCATATTCTTTAGTGGATAGCTTTATTTTATCTAAATTTTCAATTAGTATTGGAATATCAGAAGCCTCTCTCGTAGATTTAAAGCATTTTATTCCAGTCTCTTCCTCAACCTTCTTTAAATCATGCCTTATCAATCCAGTTACTAAAACAAAATCGTAAATATCCTTTAATTTTTTTCCAAATTTGTTTTCTAATTTTTTAATTTCTTTAATTATTAAATTTGGTGTTAAAAAAGCCGCTACTGAAATATTTGCTACATGAACATCCACAAAATCGTATTTTTCTACAGCTTTTTTAACTTTCTTTTCAGCTAATTTTCCAGTTATTATTAGTATTTTCATAATTTCCCTCATAAACTTTCATAGTCAATAGAAAATGAAAACTATAAATGTAATTAACGTTAATAAAATTATTTTATAATAGGAATTTTGCACGAATAAAATACCAATAAATAATTAGTTAAATGCTCTTTAAATAGGACTTTCGCAGTTTATATATTAAATTTAGAACTTTGGCATATTTATGTATATATATCTAACAAATTCCTGCTCCTATTATATTTAGCTATAGTTGTGTGCAAAACTATCTTAAAAATAAGGTATTAATGAATGATTTCCATAAAGAAGGCATTCAAAATTTCCTTTTTGAAGTTTATTTTATTTTACACACAACTATAAATTTGGTGGGTAGTATGAAATTTATTGAAAAAGCAAAAATAGAGTTTGAACAGCCAATAATTATTGAAGCATTTCCTGGCACTGGATTAGTTGGCAGTATTGCTGCATTTCAAATAATAAAAGAGCTCAACTTAAAATATTTTGGATACTTTGAAATTGAGGGAATTCCTCCACTTGTAACTGTTGAGAAGGGCATTCCTTATCCTCCACTGAGAGCTTATGCAAAAAATGATTTAATTGTCTTATTTTCAGATGTAATAATCCCTCCACTTAAGATTAATGAATTGGCTGAGTTTATAGCCAAAACCTTCTCAAATAAAAATCCAAAGTTATTTGTTTCTCTTGGAGGAATAATGGCAGGAAAATCAGAAAAAGTATTTGGAATTGCCAATAATGAAGAATTAATAGAGAACTTAAAAAATTATGTTGAAATATTTGATTTTGGAATTGTGGGGGGAATTAGTGGAAATTTACTTATAAAATGTCAAGATAATGGATTTAATGCTATTGGCTTGTTAGCTGAGACTGTTGGAGTTAGACCAGACCCAAGAGGTGGAGCTAACTTATTAGAAGTTTTGAATAAAATGTTCAACCTAAACATAAGTATTGAAAATCTTATCAAAGAGGCTGAAGCTATTGAAAACAAACTCAAAGAATTGGCAGAACAACATTTGAAGATGTTGTCAAAGAGTAGAAGGGAATATCCAATGTATATTTAACCATAGGGCTTTGCCCTATTGGTATACCCGGGATGCACTGCCTCGCTTCGCTCGGCAGTGCCTCTTAGCTTTGTATTTAATAGGACTTTCGCAGTTTATATATTAAAAATAGGGCACTATTTGTAGTTAATTGGTGAAATTATGAAAGTATATGGATTATTTGGGATTAGCGAAAATGCAATTAATGATTTTATTGAAAATCATGTAAAAACTTTCACTTTAATTAATGCATTGAACTTAGAGACAGTTAAAAATTTAAAAGATGGAGATTTAGTTTTTATAACATCAACACTTAGAGAAGATTTAAGAACAGGAACAGAAGGAGTTTTAGGAAGAGTTATTAAAGTCTCATTAGTTCCTCAAATGATAAATGGCTTTGAAGAAAAAGAGATTATAGCTGGAAGAGTTCAACTGGAGATGTTAGGATTTGCTAAATGTGTTAAAATTGAATCTATTCATGTAGAGATAACATTCAGAATGTATTAATTTTAAATTTTATTTAGCTTTTTTGTTTATATTCCGATTCAACTGATTTAGCCCACTTTATCATCTCATTATAAACTTTATCCTGCTTTAACAAATTCTCATTACCTATTAAAATCAATTTCCTCTTAGCTCTTGTTATAGCAACATTCAATCTTCTCAAATCTTTTAAAAATCCAAAGTTCAATGTTCTTACAAATGAAATAATTATTGCCTCATTTTCTCTACCTTGAAATCCATCTACTGTATTAACTTCCACATCTATATTGTGCTCTTCAAACAACCTCCTTAAATACCTAACTTGAGCATCGTAAGGAGTTATGACGTTTGTTGGTATCTTATACTTTAAAAGTTTTTTAATTATCTCTAAAACCTTCTCTGCCTCTTCTATATTATAATAAGATGGTGATTCTTTATCTTTTCTTTCTAATCCTTCAACATGTATAAACTGAACTGGAATTTCGTTTATAATGTCTCTATCGGCTTCATCAATCTCTTCCTCTTTAACCAAATCTAATAAGGTGATGTTTTTAACGCTCTTATCAGCTTTTAATTTATTGTCATAAAACATTCTATTTGGAAATTCCATAATTCTTTCATTCATTCTATATTGAATTTCTAATATGGATGAAAATTCTGGATATTTTTTAATTAATCTCTCAAATAATGTCTTTTTTAGCTCTTCATTTTCACTCAATACTGTTGGAGGCAATTGCTTGTGGTCTCCAGCCATAATTAGTTTTTTTCCTTTAACAATTGGGATTAAGCATGATGGTTCCATAGCCTGGCTTCCTTCATCTATTACTACAACATCAAACTCCCACCCTTTTAAAATCTCTGACCCAGCCATGGAATTTGTTGCTACAATTACATCAGCCTCATTTAAAATTTCATTCATAATTTTTTCTATTATTTCATCTAAATTACTAATGATTTTTTTAATCTTTTTATTTCTTATAATCCATTCTGCCATACTGATAATTTTTTCTTTAGGGATTCCCCTATAAGATTTTTTTCTTTTAGCAACTTTTAAAATTTGCTCATCACTCATTCCTCTTCTCCATTTTGGAGAGGGTTTTAAAAATTTATCTCTCTGTTCCTTAATCTCTTTAATTTTTTCCCTTAAAGATAAAATTTCCTGATATTTTTCATGATTCTCAATTAAATATGGTAAAGAGTGTTGTATCAAATCCTTTGAAATCCTTGTTGGATGCCCTACTCTAACAACTTTTAAATCAGGATATTTTTTAATTAGATATTCTAAGATGTTATCTGCTGCTATATTTGAATCAGCAGTTGCTAAAACTTTATGCTTATTAAATTTAACCTCTTGAACTATAACCTCAGTTATAGTCCTTGTTTTTCCAGTTCCTGGAGGTCCGTGAATTAAATACAAATCCTTACTTAAAACTGCTTTTTTAACAGCTAATTTTTGAGATTCATTTAAACTTTTATCATAAAATTCTAATTCAATATCTTCTCTCAAAGGTTTTTCTGGATGTTCAATTCCTAAAATAATGTATGCTAATTTATCCTTTTTTCTTGCAAATTCCCTCAATGCTTCTTTCATCCTTTTAAATGTTATATCATTTACATACAAATCAATCCTAACTCTCTCCTTATAAACCCATCTTGGAACATCAACATCAAACGCCACATCTATAAAGTTTTTTCCCACATAAATCACATTAGCATATAAATCACTCTGCAATGGGTTTTCTTTGCTGACTAAAACAACATCTCCTGGAGATATTTCTGTTTTAAATGGCTTTTTCCTTCCAAATCTGACAATTGTACATCCTAAGCTCTCTCCTAAAAATTTTCCTTTTAAATTTAAAATTGCTCTACCTACATTTTCTCTCTTTTTTCCCAACTTTATAATCTCATTTTTATGAAAGTCCATCTCACATCTTCTTTCAATCTCAATCAAATCCATAAATTTCTTCACGTATAAATCAACTAAATTCAAAATATCACCTTATAACTTTTCAGCAACAATTATATTGTCTTTATTTCTCAAAATTCTTACTTTAACTGTTTTTCCAATTAAACTATGTTCATTATTGCAGTTAATTATCTGGATAACCCTATCTTTAGCTATTCCCAAAACTTCTCCTTTAACTCTTCCATCTAAAACAACTTTTACCTTTGTTATCTCACCAACTTTAAATGGATAAGGTAATCTTTTCCTTTTATGCGTTCCAAAATCTTTTGGAGATAGAATAAGCTTAACTTCAATGCCATTCTTCTTATATTCCAACTCATATTTCCTCAACAAATTATAAAACTTCTCAAAATCCCAAATCTTCATTTTTTTGGGTCTTCTACCTAATTGATAAACTCTACACAATTGACATCCTAAAATAGGGTCCTTTTTTCCTGTTATAGGGTTTATAATATTTTGAGGAGTTCTCTGTTCTAAATTAATAGTATAATCAATAACTCTTTTAAATTCTTCATCATTTATGTTTGGTAATAAAAGAGGAGCTACAAGCAGATGAATCTTAGAGTTTTTTATATATTCTGCTATATCTAAAATCTTCTCAATATCATAATTTCTCCTACCAGAGAGAATTTTAGCCATTCTTTCATCTAAAGCATTTATAGATAGATTTATTCTATGTAATCCAGCTTCTTCAAGCTCATCAATTAACTTATAATCTAAAACTGTCCCATTACTTTGCATAGAAACAATACCATTACCTTTTTTATTTATCTCAGCTAATTCTTGAACCAAATCAACTAATGGATAATAAAGGGCTGGCTCTCCCTGTCCATCTAAGTGAGCCTCAATAAACTTATTCTCTTTAAAATCTACAATCTTTTTGTAATTCTCAATTAAATAATCTAAATCAACATAGTAATCGTTTTTTCTTGTTTTAGAGAACTCTCCTTCATCCACTGAGCAGAATATGCAATTTAAATTACAACCGCAATGCCCTCTAACTTGTATAATGTTTCTCCCTCTCTCAATTAAACCAAAAGCTGTATGCCCAATCAAAGGAATTGGCTCATTTATATATATAGTTCTTCTTTTTGTTATCTTGCTCTTTAAATTGTTGGCTATGCTGTAAGAGATTAAGTTTAAAATCCCAACCTTTATATTTTCAGCCCTTTTTGGATGAGCATTAATTTTTATTATTGAGCCATCAATTTCAACTTCTTCATAAGGTATTTCTACTTCAACTTCATAAATTTTATTTATTTCGAGAATTAGCATATTATCTTTGTTTTTAACATCTGTTATCATCCTATATTGTGATAAATCTAAAGTTACCATAATCCCACAAATTTAAATATTTACATTAATTAAAATAATGTTAATAATTCCAAAAATTTTGGGAAGTTATATAAATTTAAAATTTGGTTATATCTTAACTTTTATAATAAGACATTAAAAAATAGCTCAATATCGTTGTGTGCAAAATGAAATAAACTTTAAAAAGGACAATTTGAATGTCTTATTTAATTAAGATAGTTTTACACACAACTATAAATGGTGCGGGGGACGGGATTTGAACCCGCGAACCCCTACGGGACCAGACCCTCAATCTGGCGCCTTTGACCTGGCTTGGCGACCCCCGCTCTTATAGGCAAATGTTATTTATAAACCTCTCTATATAAATCTTACGCCGAAAAGTATATATAGGGGTTTATAGTTATAATGATGTTGCGTGCCGAGGTGGCTTAGCTGGTTATAGCGCCCGGCTCATACGGATATCCCAGGCTTTTTGCCTGGGTCCTGGGAAACCGGGAGGTCGAGGGTTCGAATCCCTCCCTCGGCACCATTTTTTTATTATTGTTTTCTATAATATTTATTTTTAATTGTGTGTATCCATATATTTAGATATATGGTAAAAATTATTAAAAGGTTCTGTGATAAAATGAAAATTATTGTTTGTATAACTGGAGCAAGTGGAGTTATTTACGCAAAAAGATTATTAGAGGTTTTAAAAGATAATGCTGAAGTTACTTTAATCCTCTCAAATTCAGCTAAGAAAATAATTAAAGAAGAGTTAAATATAGATTGGGAAAAGTTAAAAAAATTAGCTTCTAATTATTATGAAAATAATGATTTTTTCTCTCCAATAGCATCTGGCTCAAACAAATTTGATGCCGTCATAGTTATACCTTGTTCAATGAAAACTCTTTCAGCTATTGCTAACGGATATTCAGCTAATTTAATAGTTAGAGTTTGCGATATTGCTCTAAAAGAAAGAAGGAAATTAATTATTATGCCAAGAGAAATGCCATTAAACAGCATACATTTAGAAAATATGCTCAAATTATCAAATTTAGGAGCTGTTATAATGCCACCAATTCCTGCCTTCTACCACAAACCAAAAACTGTTGATGATATCGTAGATTTTGTTGTTGGGAGGGTTTTAGACATCTTAGGAATAGAAAACAACCTATTTAAAAGATGGGGAGCTGATTAAACAGCATATTTTAATTTAATTATAACTTTTGCAAGAATAAATATTTTATCTTTATTTCTTATTATGCCATATATAGAGTTTAACTTGGTGATATTATGCTCGATAAATTAGGAGAAGGCTTAAACAAAGCATTAAATAAATTAAAAGCTGCTGCATTTGTTGATAAAAAATTAATAAAGGAAGTTATAAAAGACATTCAAAGGGCTTTGATACAAGCTGATGTTAATGTAAAATTAGTTTTAAAGATGAGTAAAGAGATAGAAAGAAGAGCTTTAGAAGAGAAAACCCCAAAAGGATTATCTAAGAAAGAACATATTATAAAGATTGTTTATGAAGAATTGGTTAAGTTGTTAGGAGAGGAAGCAAAAAAATTGGAGCTAAATCCAAAAAAACAAAATATTATTTTATTAGTTGGAATTCAAGGTAGTGGGAAAACAACAACAGCAGCAAAATTAGCAAGATATATTCAAAAAAGAGGATTAAAACCTGCTTTAATTGCTGCTGACACTTATAGACCTGCGGCTTATGAACAATTAAAACAGTTAGCTGAAAAAATTCATGTGCCATTGTATGGTGATGAGACAAGAACAAAATCTCCATTAGAGATTGTTAAAGAAGGATTGGAGAAATTTAAGAAAGCAGATGTTTTAATTATAGATACTGCTGGAAGACACAAAGAGGAAAAAGGCTTATTAGAGGAGATGAAGCAAATTAAAGAGATAACAAATCCAGATGAAATTATTTTAGTTATAGATGGAACTATTGGACAACAAGCAGGAATTCAAGCTAAAGCATTTAAAGAAGCTGTTGGAGAGATTGGAAGTATTATAGTTACAAAGTTAGATGGTTCTGCTAAGGGAGGGGGTGCTTTAAGTGCAGTTGCTGAAACAGGAGCTCCTATAAAATTTATTGGTATTGGTGAAGGAATAGATGATTTAGAACCATTTGACCCCAAAAAATTTATATCCAGATTGTTAGGAATGGGTGATTTGGATAGCTTATTAGAAAAAGCTGAAGATATGGTTGATGAAAAAACAGAGGAAAGTATAGATGCAATAATGAGAGGAAAATTTACCTTAAATGAATTGATGACCCAATTAGAAGCTATTGAAAACATGGGTTCAATGAAAAAAATTTTAAGTATGATTCCTGGTTTTGGAGGAGCAATGCCTAAAGAACTTTCTCATCTAACTGAAGCAAAAATAAAGAAGTATAAGGTAATTATAAGCTCAATGACTAAGGAAGAAAGAGAAAATCCAAAGATTATTAAAGCTTCAAGGATAAGGAGGATTGCAAGAGGTTCTGGAACTACAGAAAATGACGTTAGAGAGGTTTTGAGATACTATGAAACTACAAAAAATGCTATAGATAAGCTAAGAAAAGGTAAAATGCTAAGAATTGGAGGTCCGTTAGGACAAATACTGAGACAATTAATGTATAAAGATACTTAAAACATTTTCTTTTTTATTTCTATTATCATATATCATAATTGATGATTTAATTTTAATTTTTTAATAGTTTAAAACTTTAAAATTTTTATATGTCTTTTTATATATTAGAGCTTTTGCACTTTATATATTTAACATTTTAATGATTATTCCCGCAAAAGCCTAATATTATTCATTATTACCCAAAAATTAACTAGAGGTTATGATTATGAAGACAATTCAGGAAATTAATGAAAAGATTAAAAAAGGAGAAGCTGTTGTTGTAACTGCTGAAGAAATGATAAAAATTGTTGAAGAAGAGGGAGCTAAGAGAGCAGCTGATTATGTTGATGTTGTAACTACAGGAACATTTGGAGCTATGTGTTCATCAGGTGTATTTATAAACTTTGGACATTCTGACCCACCAATAAAGATGTTAAAGATTTATTTAAACAATGTTGAGGCTTATGGTGGTTTAGCAGCTGTCGATGCATATATAGGGGCTACACAGCCAAATGAAGACCCTGATGTAGATATTGATTATGGAGGAGCTCATGTTATAGAGGATTTAGTTAGAGGGAAAGAAGTTGAACTTTATGCTGAAGGTTACACAACAGATTGTTATCCAAGAAAAGATGTTAATGTTAAGATAACATTGAATGACGTTAATCAGGCAATTATGGTAAATCCAAGAAACAGTTATCAAACCTACGCAGCTGCAACAAACAGTAGAGATGAAAAAATCTATACCTATATGGGAATCCTTCTTCCAGAATATAATAATGTCCATTACTCAGGAGCTGGGCAACTCAACCCTTTACAAAACGACTATAATCCAGAAACAAAATCATTTAACACAATAGGTATTGGGACAAGAATTTTCTTAGGAGGAGGAATTGGTTATGTTATTGGGGAGGGAACACAACACAACCCACCATTTGGAACATTGATGGTTAAAGGAGATTTAAAGCAGATGGACCCTAAATTTATAAGAGCTGCTACAATGCCAAAGTATGGAAGCACATTATATGTTGGTTTAGGGATTCCAATTCCAGTTTTGAATGAAAAGATAGCCGAAAGATGTGCTATTAGAGATGAAGACATAGAAGTTCCAATCTATGACTATGGAACTCCAAGAAGAGATAGACCATTGATAGCAAAAACAAACTATAAAGTATTAAGAAGTGGAAAAATAACTTTAAGAGTTAATATAGATGGAAAAGAGATAGAAAAAACTGTAAAAACTGGTTCTGTCTCAAGCTATAAAATGGCAAGAGAAGTTGCTGAAACACTCAAACAGTGGATTTTAGATGGAAAGTTCTTATTAACAGAAAGAGTTGATACCTTAGGAAGAGCAGAATGTAAGCCAATGAAATCACCAATAACATTAGTCAAAGATATTATAAGCAAGCCCCCAATAACTGCTCAAAGCAATATATCCATTATGGAAGCTGCTAAGATTCTAATAATGCATAACATAAACCACCTACCAATTGTTGATGAATATGGAAGATTAGTTGGAATTATTACATCATGGGATATAGCTAAAGCTCTTGCTCAAAATAAGAAAACAATTGAAGAAATAATGACAAGGAATGTAATAACAGCTCATGAAGATGAACCAGTTGACCATGTAGCAAGAAAGATGAGCAAAAACAACATTTCAGGAGTTCCTGTGGTTGATGACTATAGAAGAGTTGTAGGTATTGTAACATCTGAAGATATCTCAAGATTATTCGGAGGGAAAAAATGAAGAAGAGAATATACTACTGGACTGCCTCAGAGCATATAAATGAGCCAGTTATTTCTGATACTATATTGAATACTGGAGTTAAGATAAACATTTTAAAGGCAAAGGTAGAGCCACAGGAAGCATTTTTAATATTAGAGTTATTTGGAAATAAAGAAACAATAGAGAAAGCTTTAGATTATTTATCAAAGTTTGGAGAAGTTGAAGAAATCTCTAAGGTCATAAAAAGAGATTTAGAGAAGTGTGTACATTGTGGTTGCTGTATCACTCAATGTCCAATAAATGCAATATATATGGATGATGAAGAATATAATGTAGTGTTTAAAGAGGAAGAGTGTGTTGGTTGTAAAAATTGTATGAAAGCATGTCCATTTAAAGCTATTGAGATTATTGAATAAATAATTATAATAATGTTTTAACAATTTTATATGGAATTACTGCAAGCGCCCCTAAAATCAAATATATGGTTAAATCATTAAAAACACTCCAATCTGCCCAATCCTCAAAACCTAACAAATATCCAATAGCATTAGATATTAAAAGTAAAAAAGCAATTATTCCTATACCCAAACCAATGATTGAAGCAGTAAATAAATAAGAAACTGCCTTTATATCTTCACCTATCGCTTTTTTTACGCCCAAAAAGTATGTTATCCCTACAGCCAATAATGCCAAACCACCAAATACATCCCCTACAAATAAAGGTAAATTTATCTTAACTCCTAATATTGAATAAGTCCCAATTATTATCTCAATAATTCCAGAAACTGAAAATAAAATTCCATATACTAAAGATATAGAACTTATAATATTCTTTATGTTTTTTATATCCATAACTAATCACCTATAATAGATTTCCAAAGGTCTTTCGCAGGAATGAATTTAAAGGCATCCGCCTATATTATAAATTTTATATAAATTGCAAAAGTCCCATCCCAACGACCGAGATTATTAAAGCTACAATATAAGCCAATGATATTCCATAAACAACAGTAAATAATGCCCATTTCCAACCAAGTTCCTGTTTAATTACAGCCAATGTTGCTATACATGGGAGGTATAGTGAAGAGAATGCCATAAATGACAAGGCAGAAATTGGTGTGAAGGCATTTACAATAATATGAGTTAAATTTTCCTTTCCAGCCCCATATAACATAGCCAAAGTTCCAACTACTACCTCTTTAGCTATAATTCCAAACACCAAAGCAGAGCATGCTTTCCAATCCCAACCCATTGGACTAAATATTGGAGCTAAAGTTTTTCCAATTAATGCAACATATGAATTAGCTATTATTTGAGGATTCTCTAAAGCTTCCACACCTAAGTATCCTGAAGGTCCATAAATGGAGAGAAACCAAACTAACATAACTCCAAAGATTATTATAGTTCCTGCCTTTCTTAAAAAGTCATAAACTCTCTCCCAAGTATTTTTCAGGACTATATTTAAATGTGGGATATGGTAGGGAGGTAGTTCAACAATTAAGTATGAAGGAGAGGTTTTAAATACAAAATTTCTAAATATAACTGCTGTGATTAAAGCTAAAACTAACCCAAGAGCATACATGCTTATAATCACAATTCCCTGATATTTTGAAAACAATGCTCCAGCAAATAATGCATAGATAGGTAATCTTGCAGAGCAGGATATTAATGGATTTATTAATATAGTTAGAATTCTATCTTTCTCATCTTCTATAGTTCTTGCAGCCATTATTGCTGGAACATTACAACCAAAACCCATAACTAATGGAATTACTGCTTTCCCTGGCAAACCAAATTTATTCATAACTCTATCTGCTATAAATGGAATTCTTGCCATATATCCACTATCTTCTAAGAAAGACAAAGCAAAGAACAAAAATGCTAATATTGGAAAAAATACTAAAACCGCCCCAACCCCTGATATAATACCATCTGCTAATAATGAAGCTATTAATTTATTAGATATAGATGATTTCACGACCTCTGCCAAAAATCCAAAGATATGCTCTATCATAGCTGAAAATGGAGCAGAAACATCAAATGTAAATTTAAATAACATCCATAAAAATGGAATCATCAATAAAGTTCCTATTTTTTCATCAGTTAAAACATCATCAAGCATTTGTGTAGTTGTTAATTTACCAGATTTCTTTTTAACAACTTCTTTAACAATTTTATCAATAACTTTATACCTCTCTTCAACTATTCCTAACTCTGCCTCCCCATATTTTTTGGATAATTCTTTTAATATATTATCTAAAACTGGATTTAATTCATTCCAAACTTTGCTATTTTTTACAATCTCTTCTACATAATTATCTTTTTCAAGTAACTTTATAGCCAAGTATCTTAAATTATATTTCTTTAAATTTTCATCTTTCTGTAAAATTGATACAATCTTCTTAATATATGACTCAAAGTGTGGATATTTAATAATATCTGATGATTTTTTATTTTTATTATTAACTGCTTCAAATATCGCCTTTTTTAATTCATCAATACCCTTCTTTTTTACTGCAGACAATGGAACTACTTTAACCCCTAAAATCTTTTCTAATTTATTCACATCAATCTCTATTCCCAAACTCTTTGCTAAATCCATTTTATTTAAAGCTAATAATAAATTAGCCCCCATCTCCATTAATTGCAAAGTTAAATATAAATTTCTCTCTAAGGCGGTGGCATCAACAATATTAACAACTAAGTCAGGTTTTTCATTTATTATGTAATCCCTTGCAACAACTTCATCAATAGAATTAGCCGTTAAACTATAAACACCAGGCAAATCAACCACTTTAAATTTCTCTCCATTAAATTCAAATTCCCCTTCTTTTTTTTCTACTGTAACACCCGGCCAATTTCCTATATAGACGTTTTCCCCAGTTAGGACATTAAATAGTGTAGATTTACCAACATTTGGATTACCAATCAATGCTATTTTATATTTATTATCCATTTTCTCCACCATTTGGTAAATAACATTATAAACTAAATAAACTAATTATAGTTGTCTTATAATTTTTTGTAAAACATTTTTCAAAACTTTTACGCCCTTTCAACAATTATTCTCATTGCTAATCCCTTTCCTATTGCAATATTACATCCTCTTGCTGACACAATTACAGGTCCATTTTGATTTCTTATAACTTTTATTCTACTCCCTATATTTATCCCCATACTTGCCAATCTCTGCATAGCTCCACATCCAGCGTTAATACTCTTTATAATAACTTCCTCTCCCTCTTTAGCAAAAGCCAATGGATACATAACCACCACAATATTTATATATGATTAAATTATTTAACTATAATTAAAACTTTTAACTGTAGTTAAATAATTACATGCAGAGTATAAAAACCTTTCGGTGGCATCATGTCACAAAGTATTGAAGATTACTTAGAGAGGATTTATCTATTTACAAAAGAAAACAATAGACCAATAAAAACAACTGAATTAGCTAAATTATTAAATATAAAACCATCAGCAGTTACAAACATGGCAAAAAAGTTGCATAAATTAGGATATATAAACTATGAGCCATATATTGGACTATCTTTAACAGAAAAAGGTATAGAAAAAGCTAAAAAAATATTAGATAAACATAAAACTATTAAAATATTTTTAGTAGAGTTTTTAGGTTTAGATGAAAAAACTGCATCTGAAGAGGCGTGTAAGCTAGAGCATGCAATGTCTGATGAAGTTTTGGAGAGATTAAAAATTTTTATAGAAAAATATAAAAATAAAAATTAAAAATTTAAAATTAATTTTTCAACTTAATTCCAATCTTTTTTCCAAGCTCTATGGCTTTATCAACATCATCAATTTTACATTTTATTTCTCCAAAAGCTTTTTTTAGCTCATCATTTATAACAACTCCTGCATTTAATTTTAATGTTTTATTTTTTTCATCATAAATTGCTAAAGCTCCAAATGGAACACTACAACCTCCCCCAAATTCATTTAATGCCGTTCTTTCACAAGTTGATTCTAAATACGTTTTTTCATGGTTAATTTCTTTTAAAATATTTCTCATCTCTTTATCATCTCTTTTACATGCAACAGCTATAATCCCTTGAGCAGGAGCTGGAAGAATATTTAGCCTCTTATAGTTAAAATCATCTAAATTAATCCCTAATCTAATTATTCCAGCTTCAGATAAAACAATAGCATCATAAAGCCCATCTTTAAGCTTTCTTAATCTTGTATCTACGTTTCCCCTCAACAGTTCAAATTTTGCATTTTTATAAATAAACTTTAAAAAAGCTCTTCTTCTTAAACTTGAAGTTCCTATAACTATCTCGCTATTTTCATCAAAATCAATATCTTTATTCCAAATTAACAAATCATAATAACTATCTCTTTCCAAAACTGCCCCAACCATTAAGTTTTCATTCCAGATAGTTGGAATATCCTTTAAGCTATGAACAGCTATATCTATCTCATTATTTAACATAGCCAAATCCAATTCTTTTGTAAAGACACCAATACCAATATCAGAAAGTTTTTTATTCAAAATTTTATCTCCAGTTGTTTTAATTATCTTTATCTCTACCTCATACCCTAAATTCTTTAATTTTTCAGCAACCTTATTTGCTTGATATAATGCTAACTTACTACCTCTTGTTCCTATCCTAATCATTATATCCCTTTATTCCTTATCAACTAATTTTGCTTTCTTAATATGGTAGATTCCCCAAGTTTCATGCCATTCTATCTCTGCTTCTAAAACCTCAATTCTTTTTTTAAAAACAGGAGAATCAAAAACAAAAGTCTCAGCTTCTCCTCCTTCAAATGCCTTATGTATTCCATACTTTTCGCAAATATTTAATAATCTATCAATATTTTCTTTTGTTATTCTCTTTCCTAACCATTCTTTACCTAACCCATAAGCATAAACTCCAACAATTCTAACATCAAAAAGCTCACTCACAGTTCTTAAAATCCATTCAGGGTCTTTGTGCCATAATGGAGAAAAAGATTTTAACCCAAGTTCCTCACAAACTCTATCAATTCTTGATTTTTGATAAACACTTGCTATTGCTCCAGTAACAACACCCTCAACATCTAATTTTTTAAGTCCTTTTTTTAAATCTTCTACTTCTTTTTCTTTTTCTCCTTTTGTATATAGTTTTATTAAAGGAATGCCTACAGCTTCGGCACTCAACTCAGTTAAATGCACATTTGGGATATGGAACATATAACTTTCTTTATTTTCACTCTCAACATTCACAAGATATTTTACATCAAAACCTTCTTTTAATGCCCAATATAAAGCATAGTTTGAATCTTTTCCTCCAGAATACAAAACAGCAACTTTCATACAATCACCTCTATAAAAAATAAAAAGATAAACTCATGGATATAATCCAATTCCAAATAACCCTTCTTTTTCATCAAATCCAAACATTATATTCATGTTTTGTATTGCCTGCCCACTCGCCCCTTTAACCAAATTATCTATTGCTGAGATAACAACCAATCTACCATGTTCATCTATCTCAAACCCTCCAATATCACAGAAGTTTGTTCCTCTAACCCATGTTAATTTTGGAATCTCATCTGAAAATACTCTAACAAAAATCTCATTATCATAATATTTTTCATAGAGTTTAATTATCTCTTCCCTATCAACATCCTTAGCTAAAAATGTATGTGCAGTTGTTAAAATTCCTCTTGTTATTGGAGCTAAGTGTGGAGTGAATGAAACCTTAGCCTTTCCAAGTTTTTTTAATTCTTTTTCAATCTCTGGAGTGTGTCTGTGAGTAGTTATTTTGTAAGGATTTATGTTCTCATTTACATTTGGGAAGTGAGTAGTTTCTGTAGGATTTATTCCAGCTCCACTAACTCCAGTTTTTGAGTCAAATATAATTCTTTCCTCTATAATACCATCTTTAACTAATGGTGCTACTGCTAAAATAGCTCCAGTAGGAAAACATCCAGGATTTGCTACAAGTTGAGCTTTTTTTATATCCTCTCTATGCAACTCTGGCAATCCATAAGCAATTTTTACATCTGGCAATCCTTTATGTTTTATTTTATAATATTTTTCATACAAACTTAAATCTTCAAATCTGTAATCTCCACTTAAATCTATAACTTTCATTCCTTTCTCAATAAAATCTGGAACTATGTCCATTGAAGCTCCGTGTGGTGTTGCAGTAAATATTAAATCTGCTTCAACCTTATCAATATCTCCAGTGAAATACAAATCTTTATATTTTTCAATACCTTTTAAATGTGGATGAACTTTAAAAACATGATTTCCATCTTCTTTTCTTGAGGTTATATATGTTACATTAACTTTTTCATGATTTGCTAATAATCTTAACAACTCAGCCCCTGTATATCCCGTAGCTCCAATTATAGCCACTTCTTTCATTCTCTCACCAAAATTTTATTTTATTTTGCACACTACTATATCTTGATGATTTCTTCAATACTCATATTTTTGGCTGATAATTCTACATAAGAGTTGTTGCTTAAAACAATTATTCAATGTGTATTCCAATCCTTTTTATATTTTATAATATCTTTATTTCTACCAACAAATATTTAATTTAAAAAATAAAAGAATAAATAAAAATAAAATTGAAGAATGTATTTACAACAAATGAGGAGGAATTATATCCTTAGCAATTAAATCAGCGTATGTCTCTTTTTCTCTAATTAAGAACACACCCTTCTTACTTGTTAAAATCATTCTTGGCCTTCCTCTTGCGTTGTAATTGTTAGCCATACTTATTCCATATGCACCAACATCAAATATAGCCAATATATCTCCAACCTCTACTTTGTCAAGTTCTCTATCTCTACCAAAGACATCACTACTCTCACAAAGTCCTCCTGCAACACTTACCTTTTCTTTTTTATCCTTAACTTTGCAGTTTATTATGTGATGATATGCTTCATACATAGCAGGTCTCATCATATCGTTCATTCCTGCATCAATCATAACCCATTTTGTTATTGGTGTTTCTTTTACATGGTGAACCTTCCCCAACAAATAACCAGCAGTAGCTACCAAACTTCTACCAGGTTCTAAGATGAGGTTTGGCATCTCTACTTTATCCTTATATTCTAACATAGTGTTTATTATTGCATCAGCCAAATCTTTTTGGGTAGGGATTTCTTTATCTTTTTCATAAGGGATTCCTAAACCTCCTCCTAAATTAACATCCTCAATCTCAATACCTTCTTTCTTCAACTCAACAACAAAATCCATAACTTTTCTTGTTTCTTCAACAAATGGACTTACATCTGTTAATTGAGAACCAATATGGCAATGAACTCCTACAACATTTACATTCTCCATCTCTAAAGCCATTTTTATTGCCTTCAAAGCCAAACCACTCTCAACATCTAAACCAAACTTATTCTTCTTTAAACCTGTTGAAATCTTTGGATGTGTTTTTGGATTAACGTTCGGGTTTATTCTGAAAGCTACATTTGCCACTTCTCCAAGCTCTTTTGCTGTCTTATTAATTAAAATTAACTCACTAATGCTATCAACATTAAAAGCCCTTATATTTGCTTCAATTCCCATTATAATCTCTTCTTTTGTTTTACAGTTTCCATTGAAAACAATTTTTTCTGAAGGTACATTTGACAACTTTGCTATATATAGCTCTCCTCCACTAACAACATCTGCCCCACAACCAAGCTTAGCTAACAATCTTGTAATTGCCAAGTTTGCATTTGCTTTATATGCATAGGCAATAATAAACTCCTTTCCTGTCTCTTCTTTCCATCTTTTGAAAGCTTCAATATATTTGTTATAGTTTATCTTTATTTGCTCCTCTGACATTACATATAAAGGAGTTCCAAACTTCTTAGCCAATTCTATAGCATCATAACCATCTATAAAGAATCTTCCATCCTTTATCTCTACTGTATCATTGCCCAAAAACATATTTTCACCTGAAACTTTTAGAAAAAGTTTCATCAAAACGGATGCATTGCTTCCTTTAGGAAGCAATGCCTCATAATGGACATTAATTGCCCCTTGGACGTGGGGTTTCCCCCTATGGAATAAAAAATATGCCCCGGCCGGGATTCGAACCCGGGTCTTGACATCCGCAGTGTCAAAGGATATCCGCTACCCCACCGGGGCAAGAAAATAAAATATTAATAAAAAAATATTTATTTACAAAGTTCTTTCAATTCTCTAACTAACTCTCTGTCTATTCTACCATTATTTCTGTCTCCTCCTTTACAAGCCGCTCCTCTAACACCTACTATATCAGTTCCTATCTCTTTTAATATTGGTATGTGTTCTTTTTTTATTGAACCTGCTAAAGCACACTTTAATCCATAATCATGAGCTTCTTCAACAAACTCTGCTAAAATTTCTTTACTTTGGAAATCAAACAATGTTTTTCCATCTTTTATTGCTGTGTCAAGCATAGCAACATCGCATCCAGCATCTCTTGCAATTTTTGGAATAATAAGAGGTTCAACAGCACCTACTCTATAAGCATCAGCATATCCTGCAGCAACAACTATCTTATCTTCATCAATATCTTTAACAGCTTTAACAACATTTTTCATTAACTCAACTGCCTGATAATAATTTTTAACTCCATACAATCCAACTTTTATATAATCAGCTCCACTTATAGCCGCTCCAACTGCAGCTAAAGAAATTGTCCCTGGCTTATAAGGAACATCTCCAACTGTAGCACTAACTAACAAATCTTTTGGAGTAACCTCTCTAATAGCCTTAATCATCCATGGAAAGTTAGCTCCTAAAGAACCCTCTTTTGGATTCTTTACATCTATGATATCTGCTCCTCCAGCTATAGCCTCTTTTGCTTCTTCAACATCTATAGGACTTACCAATAGTATCATAACGTTACACCTATGATATTGATATTAATTATAATCAGTAGCCTTTTAATAGTTTTATACTTTTTACTACTAACAATATTTAATATAAAAACATTTTTATGGTGATATTATGGGAAGATTATTTGGAACTTCTGGAATAAGAATGAAAAACTTATCCCCAAAAATTGCCTATAAAGTAGGATTAGCTATAGCTAAAAAGTATAAAAATGTTGTAGTTGGAAGAGATACAAGAACTACTGGAAAAGTTATTGAATCAGCATTAATTGCAGGAATTTTAAATGGAGGGGGAGATGTTACAACTATAGATATTGTTCCCACACCAGTTTTAGGTTTTAATTCAAGAAATTATGATGTTGGAGTTATGATTACTGCCTCTCATAATCCTCCAGAGTATAATGGGATAAAGCTCTTCAATAAAAATGGTTTAGCTTTTAATAAAAAAGAAGAAGAGGAAATAGAAGAAATTATATTTAATGAAAATTTTGTGGAAGTAGAATGGGACAAAGTAGGAGATATTTGGAAAGATTGTAAAGCAATAAAAAACTATATGGAATATATTCTTAAAAATGTTGAAGTAAATGAGAAATTTAATGTTGTTGTTGATTGTGCAAACGCCTCTGCCTGCTTAGTTTCTCCATACTTATTTACAGATATTGGCTGCCATGTTATATCAGTCAATAGCCACATAGATGGGAGATTTGTGGGTAGATTGCCAGAACCAGATGAAAAAAACCTAAGAAAGACAATGGATATGATTAAGGGATTAAATTCAAATGAAATGAGTTATATTGGCATAGCACATGATGGTGATGCAGATAGGATGGTAGCAATAGATGAAAAAGGAAGATTAGCTGATTTTGATAAGTTGTTAGCAGCTTTCTCAAGATATATTGTTGAAAAAACTAACAACAAAAAGATAGTTACAACAGTTGATGCTTCAATGATTATTGATGAATATTTAAAAGATTTAGATGTTGAAATAATAAAAACAAAAGTTGGAGATGTGGCTGTTGCTGAAGAAATAATTAAAAACTCTGCTGTTTTTGGAGGGGAGCCGTCAGGTACTTGGATTCATGCAGATATACATTTAACACCAGATGGCATTTTAAGTGGATTGAGAGTTTTAGAGATGTTAGAATTTTACAATAAGAAATTATATGAGATATTAGACGAAATTCCATCTTATATAAATTTGAGGGAGAAAATTCCCTGTGAAAATGACAAAAAAGAAAAAGTAATGAATTATGTTATTGAAAATGGGGAAAGTTTATTTAAAACAATTCCTGAAACAGTTGATGGAGCAAGGTTTAACTTAGAAAATGGGTGGATTTTAATAAGACCTTCAGGGACTGAACCATACATAAGGATTAGAGTTGAAGCTAAAGATAAAAGTTTAGCTAAAGAATTGTTGGAAAAAGGATTAAAGTTAGTTAAAGACGCTTTAATTTCTTAATAAAATTTTGGTGATATAAATGGATGCTATAATATTATGTGCGGGAAAAGGGGAAAGATTGAGGCCATTAACTGAAAATAGGCCAAAACCAATGATTCCCATTGCTGGAAAGCCAATTTTACAACATATTATTGAGAAAGTTGAAGATTTAGTAGATAACATTTACATAGTTGTTAAGTATAAAAAAGAAAAAATTATTGATTACTTTAAAGATAATCCAAACATTAAATTTTTAGAGCAGGGAGAAATAGATGGAACTGGAGAGGCAGTTTTAACTGCTAAGGATTTTGTGAGTGATGAGTTTTTAGTTATAAATGGAGATATTATCTTTGAAGATGATTTAAGGAGATTTTTAAAATATAAATATGCCATTGCTGTTAAAGAAACAAAAAATCCTGAAAATTTTGGTGTAGTAGTTTTAGATGATGAAAATAACATTATAGAACTTCAAGAAAAACCAAAAAATCCAAAATCAAATTTAATAAATGCTGGAATATACAAATTTGATAAAAAGATTTTTGATTTAATTGAAAAAACAGAAATCTCTGAAAGAGAAGAGAGAGAAATTACAGATGCTATAAAACAGATTATTAAAGAAGAAAATGTTAAAGGTATTAAATTAAATGGATATTGGAACGATATTGGGAGGCCATGGGATGTTTTAGAAGCAAATAAGCATATTCTAAATAAAATAAATACAGAAGTTAAAGGAAAAATTGAAGAAAATGTAGTTATTAAAGGTAATGTAGTAATTGAAGAAGGAGCAGTTATTAAAGCAAATTCAGTTATTGAAGGTCCAGCAATTATTAAAAAAGGTTCTATAGTTGGACCGTTAGCATATATAAGACCATACACAGTTTTAATGGAAAATACTTTCGTTGGAAACTCATCTGAAGTTAAGGCAAGCATAATAATGAAAAATACAAAAATTCCTCATCTATCTTATGTTGGAGATAGTATTATAGGGGAGAATTGCAATTTTGGTTGTAATACAATAACGGCCAACTTAAGATTTGATAATAAACCTGTTAAAGTTAATATAAAAGGTAAAAGGGTTAAAAGTGTTAGAAAACTTGGAGTTATAATGGGAGATAACGTTAAAACTGGTATTCAAGTCTCTTTTATGCCGGGAGTTAAGGTTGGTAGCAATTGCTGGATAGGAGCAAGCTGCTTAATAGACAGAGACATTGAGAGCAATACATTTGTGTATAAAAAGGATGAGTTAATTTTTAAAAAATTAAAAGAAAATTAAAAAATTAAATTGGTGGAATTAATGATTGTTGGTCCTAATACATCAAAAAATTTTTTTAAAGATTTAAAGAAAGAGCAAATTCAACAGTGTGGGATTGATTTAAAAGTTTGGAAAATATTTAAAATAGATGGAGATGGAGTAATTGACTTTTCAAATGAAAAAAGAAAGTTGCCAAATTATATTGAGATATTTAACTCTGAAAAAGATGAATTTATAAGATTAGATAAGGGAATTTACATTGTAAAAGTAGCAGAATATATAAAAATTCCAGATAACGTAGCTGGCTTTGCATATCCAAGAAGCTCTTTATTGAGAATGGGCGCAACTTTATACTCTGCAGTTCACGACCCGGGATATGAAGGAAAACCAGAATATTTACTGCAGGTTTTTAACTCAATAACAATTTACAAATATGCGAGAATTGCACAAATAGTATTTTTTGAATGTAAAGATGTTTGTGGCGTTTATAACGGCATTTACAAAGGGAAATAAAAGAAAAATATTTTAATATATGGCAGTTTTTCTAGTTCCATAAAGGTTACTATTCATCCCATTTGGGATTAGAGAACTATGCTCTAAACTCTTTTGATGTCTCCAGCTGTAGGATTTTCGATACTTAAGAGAAAGCTTTGGGTAGCGAAATCTATGATTTTGACCTGAACCCTACCATTAATAACTTGGACTGGGTGATAGGTTAGTTTTATAGTTTTGTATAAAATATATGATATATAGGTATTAATGAATATCTAACTTTTAGAAGACATTCAAATTTTTCTTATAAAGCTTTAAATCATTTATATTTTGCATAAAACTATATAGGTCATTCTTAAATCCTGAGACTAATAAAATAATATTAGGAGCCAATGGATTTAAACCAGTTTATCCTAATGAATTAGAAAAGAAAATTCGAATATGATAATACTCCAAAATAGAGAATTTAAAGGAAAAATATGAACTATTTGTTCTAACATTGGATTATAGTAATTAATGGCTAAAAAGTGTATTGAATATGTTAAAAAATACGGATATATCCCAATGACAAGTCATTCTAAAACCATAATACTCTTAAGAAAATTCTTTAAACACTTTTCTATATTCTTCTACCATTTTTCTTATATCATACTTTTCAACAACCATCTTTCTAACGTCTTTAGAAGCTTTTTTAATTTTTTCAGGTGTAAATCCTTTAAATATATTTAATAAATCTTCAAGATATTTTTCTTTATCTTGTTTCATATTATAATAAATATAGCAGATATACTTACATGCTCCTACATTAGAACAGATTGCTGGAACCCCACACGACTGTGCTTCAAGGACAGATAATGGTAATCCTTCAGATAGACTAGTATTTAAATATAAATGAATTCTTTGATAGAATTTCAAAGGATCATTTGTAGGTCCTAAAAATTTAACAGGATAGCCATATTTTTTATTTAAATTAAAAACTTCTTTAGCATATTTTATATCTTCTATTGGCCCAATATGCCAAAATTCTATGTTTTTTAATCTTTTAACAATATAATTTGCAATCTCAACGTATTCTTTCGTTCCTTTTATTGAATCTATTCTAGAAACATTTCCAACAATAATCTTTGAATAATCTTTTTTATCTGGCGGTACAAATTTTTTTGTATCAATTCCAGTATATATTACTTTTATTTTGTTTGGATTACATCCATTTCTAATGGAGTGTTCTTTATGAAAATCAGAAATAGACGTTACAAGATCACAATGTTTATATGTAGTAAGCATCATAGATTTATAAATATTTATTATATATTTATGAACTTCTTTTTTAATTTTGCTATTATTTAATAGATTTTTAATTTCTTCTAATATTATTCCATGTTCACTAACTATCAAAGGCTTATCTAACTTATATTTTAAAGAACAACCCAATATTCCACAAAAACCTACATTCAAAGAAAATAATATGTCTGTATTATTAAATAGTTTATTTAGCATTTTATTTATATTTCTTGCAATTTGTGAAACAATAATAAAATAATTTGAAATAGACCAAAAATAATGACTAAAAGCTATATCTAATTTATCTTTTATATAAATATCTAATAAAACATTGAAATATTCTGGAGAAGATATACAAAATCTATTTAAATTTTTTAAATCTTTTATATTTAATTCTTCTCCATTAAGCATTTTATAGGTTAGGATTTTTGTTATCTCATGATCTACAAAATCAATATTTTTTTCTGGTTTACCAATATCTATCCAAAATATTTCTTTTAAATTTTTTGATTTGTATCTAATAATTTTTTCCCCATTTGTCAAACTGATGCAGTTAAATTCGAAATCTAATAAATTTGAAACCAAATTATGTGTCCATATCGACACACCACCTAATTTTTGAGGATAGGAACCCTCAGCTATAATTGTTACTTTTTTCACTTTAACCCCCTTCTAAAAAGGTACTCAAGATAATAATAAAATAGATTTCGTATTAACTCATCATATGTAGTCTTTTTATATTTATAATAGATTAAGATTGAAAAAATTAATGTAGCAATTACTACTAAACTTAATAAATTTAGTAAATAAAAAAATAGTAATATTTTTAAAAATTTTATATTTTCTATTTTATTAAAACATTCATTAATCTTTATAATATATACAAACAATGCCATACTTGAAAAGTAGATTATCCAAAAAATATCATTTTGATTTAAAATTGAAAAAATAATCCCAACTACAAATAGTGTAATTAAGTTATAACGTAAATATTTTTTGAATATCTTTAGTATCATTTTAACATTATTTTTAATTGTTTCGTACTTACCTTCAAGGATATTTACTGTATATTCCTCTATATCAACATATAATTTAAATAAATAAACAAAAGAAACCTGCATAATCAATAAGTAATAAATATTGGTATTATAGCTTATCAAAGGATTAAATATTAAAAAACTAATTATAAAATTATTAATTGCTACTACCAAAGTTTCAAATAAATAAAAAAGACAAAAGTTAAATTTATTTTCAAATTTAAATTGGAGTATTTCTTTTATAAACAAAACAAAAAAACATATTATAAAAAATGAAATATATATTAGTGAGGCTAATTTAAAAAGAAATATTAAAAATAAAACTAAAAGACTTATAAGAAATATTAGAATACATTTTCTAACAGTCCAAAATGGAGATATAATATTTATAAATATCGATATTATAAATAAAAATATTATTTCCTTAACATCATTAATTGGATGTAAAAACAATATCAATAAAGGAGATACAAATATGCTAATAAAAAAGAATAAAATCGAAAATAATATTAAATTTTTTGATTTTGTAAATATAGCATCAAAATAAAATTTTATAAAAATTGAATTAAAGAAGGAATTAATTATAATTAATATAATTATTAAATTAAATAACTCAATATTTATATTATTAAACAAAAAATTTAAAACAAATAAATTTGTAAAAAGTGTAAATACATAAAGTATCCCAGAATCTATAAAAATTTCTTTATTTTTTATTTTATATGTAATGGCAGCCATATATACTCACATTTTCTTATAATACCCGTTTCTGCTACAAATGGAACATACCGAACGAATCGTAGCGGAGAACCTTCCAGCCTCCCATTTTCATCGACTAGCAATTGAAGGGTAAGGGAAATCCACACATCTTCGACTTAATAGCAGTCCCATTCAGGCTTAGTTTCCCCACATATCGAGACTACTATATTATGGAGTATTATTAAAATATTAATTTAAAATTTTTGATTTTTGAATAGTGTTTTATAAAAACAAAAGTATAAATTTGTTTCGTATGTTTTAAGGAAACAGCCCTTATAACATTAACTGTACATAATTTTACTCATTCCCATATAATAATAACCTGTATATTTTTTTCTTATTATGTATATGTATATATATTAAGGTATATAAAATACCTTAAATAATTAAATAAAATATCGATATTACTCTAAACTCAATTAATTTTTTATTTAAGTAATCAATTTAACTCCTTTACCAACTTCGGTTCTTATGGTATTTTCATAATAATCCCTTAAAATGTCTTCTACTTCATCAATAAACTCTTCTTTTGGAAATGCAATTATTGAAGGTCCAGAACCACTTATTGTAATTCCATAAACTTTATCTTTAACTTCTTCTTTAACTTTAAAGTAATTAGGGATGAGTTTTCCTCTAACTGGCTCTATAATGTTGTCAGACATCATGTATCTTCCAAACAATAATTTGTCTTTATTATAGAGAGCATAAACCATTCCACAAGCTTTTCCAACATTATTTACTAAGTCTTTTAAATCAACACTTTTTGGCAATATTTCCCTAGCTTCTTTTGTATTTATTGAAATATTTGGGGTAGCTATTAAAATATCAAGCCTAAAATCTATTGGAATATGTAAAATCTCTAAAGGCTCATAATTTGTTACCATTGTAAAATCTCCAAATATGGCTGGAGCTACATTGTCTGCATGTTTTGCATTTGAAGATGCTAATTCTCCATAAGATGCATAATCTACCAACTTTAACTTATCTAAATTTAGTTTAAACAGCTCATTTATAGCATAAGCAGTTCCAGCTGATGAAGCTGCTGAGCTACCTAATCCACTACCTGCTTTAACTCCCTTCTTTATTTTAATTTTAACTCCTTTATCAATATTAAAATCATTTATCATCTTTTTTGCTACAATTCCAGCAACATTTTTATCAGGGTCTGTAGGGATGTTTTCATCATCAACTTCAATAATAATTTCTTTATCATCTATTACTTCAACTTCAACTATATCATAAGGTTCTTTTAAACATAAACCAAACACATCAAATCCTACTCCTAAATTAGCAGAGGTACAAGGAGCTTTTACTTTAATTTCCATAATATTCCCTCCTTATTCTTCTAAAAACATCTTTCTTATAGCATCAGCAGCATCTTTCTTAACTAAAACTAAAACTCTATCTCCTGCTTTTAATTCAGTATCTCCACTTGGGATTTTTATCTCATCTCCATCATAAATGGCAATTATTAAATAATCCTTTGGTCTTCCAAGTTCTTTTATTTTTTTATTGACCACCTTAGATTTTTCTGGAATTATGAATTCTAAAATCTCAGCCTCTCCTCTACCAACAATAGTTAAATCTAAGATTCCAGGTCTTTCTATTAATTTTTCAAGATAGTTAGCAGCTATTAGCTCTGGAGAGATAACTACATCTATACCCAACCTTTCAAAAACGTCTTTATACTCTATTTCAGAAATTCTTGCAATAGTTTTATCAACTCCATAACTCTTTGCCAATAATGAACTCATTAAATTAACTTCTTCCTTTCCAGTAACCGCTATATATATATCCGCATCTTCTATCCCTGCCTCTTCTAAAGTTTTTGTTTTTGTGCAATCTCCATTTATCACTAAAGCATCAATCTCTGTAGAAGCTTTTTTACATACTTCTTTATCTATATCAATTAAAACAACATCATATCCTTTATCAGATAGAGATTTAGCTAAAGTATATCCTACTCTACCTATCCCTGCTATTATGATGTACATAACTAACACCAAAAAAAATTATAAAATTATTTTTTCATAATATTCGTCATATCCAAAGTGCCAATGCTTAATTTTTTCTTTAAGTTCTTTCTCAAGCTCCAATATTTTATTAAACTCTTCTTTATTTAAATATCCAATATATCCTCTTTTTATTGCTTCTTCACATTTCAAACTGCAAGGAATAAAACCAGAAGGTAAGACAATAGCATAAATTCCTTCATTTTTTAACTCATCTTTCATTTCTTCAACTTCTTTTAAATGTTCTCTGTCTATTGATATTCTAACATCCTCAACAAAAGATTTTATACAACATTCTGGGTAATCTAAAAGTTTTCCTATCTCAAAATCATCCAACCTTCTATAAATTCCAAGTTCTGTAGAAACTACTGGGTCTATTGCAGGCCTAACCTTTGGGTTATATTTTTCAACAATCTCAATTTGAAGCTTTAATCTTTCAACTATCTGTTGATATTGAAACTCATCTAAGCTTTGTATATGCTCTTTTAAAATTTCAAATCCTTCTAATTCATTGTTCCTTAATTTTTCAATTTTATATAGGAGTTTTTTAAGCATATTTTCACTTAAAAAATTTTTTGTAAGTACAAGCAACTTAATTTATATTATAATATTACAAAAGTTTTATTTAATTTCTAACTCAAATCCTACAACTGGAAACTCTAATTCAAAGTTTGTAATAACTTCTGGATGAATTTCTCCAAAGTAGCCAATAATTTTTCCATCTTTTAAAATTTTAGCACATCTACCTTTAATAAATGAAGGATGTTCAAAATTATCAAGCTCATACTCAATTTTTAGCTCTCTTAGCAATCCTTCAACATAGCTCTTTATCTCATTAAAGTTTGTTTCATTATCTACAATAACTCCAGCTATTTTTTTGACGACTCTTGATTTTGTTTCAGCATTTTCATCAATAACTACACAATCTCCAATCTCAAATATTTTTTGAGGTAACTCTTTATGCTTATTTATCCTCAAAGTTTCCATTAATAATGGTAGAATGCTTTTTCTAACTATTCTATGTTCAATTGATGCTGGTTTTAAAACTTCTATATAGTTGTTATCTTCAATCCTCATCTTTTTAAATAAAATCTCATCATTTGATAGCATTAAGTTTATAACCTCATAAAACCCAAATCCTATCATAATTTCTCTTATAAAATCACACTTCTTTTCTAATTTATCAAGCTCACCAATAGTTCCAATAATTGGATATTCTCCAGAGAATTTATTATAACCGTAAGCGATAGCTACTTCTTCAGTAATATCAATCTCTCCAAATATATCAACTCTATAAGCTGGAATGAAAACCTTTATTTTATTATCTACAAATTGAGCATCTAATCTACATCTTCTTAAGTAATTTATTATAGCTCCAGGAGTTAAATTAGTTCCTAAAACTTTGTTTATATAATCTGGAGTTGTTTCTAAAACATCTTCTTTTAAATCTGGATATACAGTTTTTTCATTATTTTTAATTACTTCAACAGCATGTATTTTGGCATATTTTCTCTCTGCCAATGCTGTGACAATAATATTTAATGTCTTCTCAACAGCATACCTATCAGTTCCAGTAACATCAATCAATAGATTTCTTGTAGATGTTGTAACTCTTGTTAATTCTCCATTGATTATTGGTGGCATAGATAAAACATTATCTTCACTATCCAATATTATTGGAAACTTATCATCTTTAATCAAATGGGCATATTTTATTCCTTTTTCATGTTTTTCTAAAATCTCTCTTGGAGTCATTTCTTCTTCAGCGTTCAATGGGACAAATTTAATATCCTCTTTACCAACTTCCCTATAGTAGAATGGAGGCTTAACTTTATCCGCATCGTGAATTCCTATTGCCACTTTTTTCCTATCTCTTCCCATAACCCAGTGTAATTTCTCTTGAAGATTAATTATACTCTCTAAAACATAATCATCAATAATAACCCCTTTAACTAAAGCCATTGCTATATAGGGCCTTGTTTCAACATTTTCAACATATAGCTTTACATCTGAACTCTCAATATCATATTTTTTTAATCCTGTTTCTATCCCTATAAATCCTCTAAATCCTCTTGCCAAACCTTCAGCACTTAAATAATCTGGTCTATTTGGGTTTATTGAGAATTGAATAACCTTTTCTCCATCTTCTTCAAAGATTCCTTCAACTTCAACACCAATCATTGGAAATTTTTCCTCAATAAACTCATCTTCTAAGGGCATATTTACCAATCTCTCCAAATCAGCTTTTTTTACATTAATTGTTGGCATTTTATCACCAGCACTATTTTTTGTAATAAATAAAATAAGATGGGTTATTTTAATGTAACCATTCTATATTTTATAGTTGTGTGCAAAATGAAATAAACTTTAAAAAGGAAATATTGAACACCTTCCATAAGGAAGGCATTCGTTAATACCTTATTTTATTTTAAGATAGTTTTGTTTTCATTCGCACACAACTATAATTTAAGTTTGTCAATGGGTTTATATTTATCACGCTGAAAGTTTTTTATTTTTAATTTAAATCTTTTTAAATGGTTATTTTTTGATTTTAAAGATTTTTAGATAATTTCTAAGGGTAGCTTATTTTTAATATTTTACTTATTTAGATGTATTAAATTAATAAGATTTTTAGGAGATTTTAGATAATTATTTTTATATTTAGATTTCCCCGATAGATAATTTGATTTTTTAGTTAAGGGGTTTTTATTGTTCTAATTAATACAATACCGTAAAGTATTTATATGAGTTAGGGTATATAAAGAAATCAGGTAATTGGGGGGTCGTAATATAACCCCTATAAAATAAAGATTTAAAAATGCTTAATTTCGTTTAATTCAAAAAATGCCTCCTATTAAAATAAGACCGATTCGGTATGGAAACTTATTGGATTACAAATAAAAGGTTTTTCACATATAATTAAAATAAGACCGATTCGGTATGGAAACTTCGTTGATTCCATTTTCAATAAGTTTAATTATTTATTAAAATAAGACCGATTCGGTATGGAAACCAAAAAATTTTAAAAAAAGTATTACATTTATTAATAATTAAAATAAGACCGATTCGGTATGGAAACATTATAAGTGTGATTAGCAAGTGTTTCAGTTGAGTATTAAAATAAGACCGATTCGGTATGGAAACGATGGAACTGTCATAATAAGCAACTATAAAAAGAATAATTAAAATAAGACCGATTCGGTATGGAAACTTTATTTACATCACTTTTATTTAATATATTCAATATACCAATTAAAATTAAAATAAGACCGATTCGTGTGGAAACATTTGTATAAAATAGCATAAAATTTCTTTTTCTTTATTAAAATTAGACCTTCAGTATAGAAAAATATAAGAAAGTTTAATTATGGATTTTTTATACATATTAAATTCTTTTTTGCTAAAATTGTTCTATTTTAATATAAATTATAGTTGTGTTCAAAATAAAATAAACTTTTATAAGGACAGATAGTTTTGCACATAACTATAAAAGATAGATAACAAAAAAATGAGGATATTATTGGAATTTAAATTTTAAAGGAAAATTTTAAATATTTGTTTTAAAATTTCTTGTGTAATTATAATAGAACTTCCGCACTTTATATATGTGTCAATGAAAAAATGATTTGCAAAAGTCCCATTAGATATAATTTTAAAAATATTAAAATCTAAAACATTTTTGGTGTAAATTATGGTAACTGTAATGAAATTTGGAGGGACTTCTGTAGGTTCTGGAGAAAGGATTAGAAATGTATCAAAAATAGTGGTGAATAGAAAAAAAGAAGAAGATGTTGTTGTAGTAGTTTCAGCGATGAGTGAAGTAACAAATGCTTTAGTAGATATATCTCAACAAGCTTTAGATGTTAGAGATATAGCTAAAATAGGAGATTTTATAAAATTTATTAAGGAAAAACACTATAAAGCTATAGAAGAAGCAATAAAATCTGAAGAAATTAAAGAAGAAGTTAAAAAAATAGTTGATAGTAGAATTGAAGAGTTAGAGAAGGTTTTAATTGGTGTTGCTTATTTAGGAGAATTAACCCCAAAATCAAGAGACTACATTTTATCATTTGGAGAGAGGTTATCTTCTCCAATATTAAGTGGAGCTATTAGAGATTTGGGAGAAAAATCTATTGCTTTAGAAGGAGGAGAAGCAGGAATTATAACAGACAACAACTTTGGTAATGCAAGGGTTAAAAGATTAGAGGTTAAGGAGAGATTAATTCCATTATTAAGAGAGGGAATTATTCCAGTTGTTACAGGATTTATAGGAACTACTGAAGAGGGCTATATAACAACCTTGGGTAGAGGGGGGAGTGATTACTCAGCTGCTTTAATTGGTTATGGCTTAGATGCTGATATTATAGAAATATGGACTGATGTGAGTGGAGTTTTTACAACAGACCCAAGGTTGGTGCCAACTGCTAAGAGAATTCCAAAACTTAGCTATATAGAGGCAATGGAATTAGCATACTTTGGAGCTAAAGTTTTACATCCAAGAACTATAGAACCAGCAATGGAAAAGGGTATTCCTATATTGGTAAAGAACTCATTTGAGCCAAAGAATGAAGGGACATTAATAACAAACGATATAGAGATGAGTAATAGTATAGTTAAAGCAATATCTACAATAAAAAATGTTGCCCTCATAAACATATTTGGAGCTGGAATGGTGGGGGTTAGTGGAACAGCGGCAAGAATATTTAAAGCTTTAGGAGAAGAGAATGTTAATGTAATCTTAACAACTCAAGGTTCTTCTGAAACTAATATATCAATAGTCGTTAGTGAAGAAGATGTTGATAAAGCATTAAATGCTCTAAGAAATGAGTTTGGTGACTTTGGAAAAAAGAGCTTTTTAAACAACAATTTAATTAGAGATGTTAGTGTTGATAGGGATGTGTGTGTTGTTTCAGTTGTAGGAGCAGGGATGAAAGGGGCTAAAGGCATAGCTGGGAAGATATTTACAGCTGTCTCTGAAAGTGGAGCAAATATAAAAATGATAGCCCAGGGTTCTTCTGAGGTAAATATTTCTTTTGTTATTGATGAAAAGGATTTATTAAATTGTGTAAGAAAATTACATGAAAAGTTTATTGAAAATAAAGAAATAGTTAGCTAAGAGATTTATTATTCAAATTTAACCTTTTTTTCAGATGTGTATATTAAATATACTACTAATGCTCCACCTAATAAATCTAAAATTGATTTTACAGGAACTACCCTTGGAGCAAATAATTTTATTGATATTAAATAACAAATCAAAGCAATATTCATCCCAATTAACATAGATGCAGGAATAGTCCATCTGTGGTCTGAAGTTTTCATTAGAATTCTTGCAATATATGGCGCTGCCAAACCAATAAATGGGATTAAACCTACATAAGGAATTACAACCCCGACAATAAACCCCGAGAGTAATAAAATTAATAACCTCACATATTTTATACTTAAACCAAAGCTTTTTGCATATTTTTCTCCAAAAAGTAGGGCATTTAAATGCTTTGAAAGCATATAGGATGATATCAAAAAGATTATTGAGCAGATACTAAGTAATTTTAAATCATCCCAGCTTACTCCTGAAAAACTTCCCTGTAAAAACATCCAAAATTCTTGAATCTGGATATTGTTAGCAAAACTTATTAAATAGCTCTCAATTCCATAGTAGAAGTATCCAAACAATATACTACAAATTAAAACTCCAGTAACATCCTTAATTTTTGAAGCAAGAGCCAATAATATTATTAAAGCTATAGCTGCTCCTATCCACCCTCCTATAACATAATCAGGAATCTCTAAAAAATTTGAAAATGAAAAACCTAAGAATATAGTAATCGCTACTCCCAATATAACTCCAGTGGATATTCCAGTTGTGTATGGAGAAGCTAAAATATTTCTAAAAAGTGTCTGTAGCTTTAATCCAGAAACTGATAGAACTGCTCCAACAATTAAAGCAGTTATTAACGGAGGAATTCTAACATCCCATATAATAGTATCTTTAAACTCATCTCCAGTAGTCCCATAAATTAAAAAATTTTTTACATCATCCATAGTTATTGACTTTGCATTACCTCCTTTAAATATTCCAAAAACAAATAGAGAAAATATTAACAAAACCATTAGCAAAATTATGGATATTTTTCTCATTATATCCCCATCTTTTTTCTTTTGATATATATCATTATGGCTATTGGAGCTCCAATAATTGATAAAGGACACATTAAAGGTAGTTCTGTGCTTGTTGTTGGAATTATTACTCCAGGTCTTACAAGAATATCCGCTATCATTAAAAAAATTGCACCTATTAACATAGCATTAGGAATTACATAGAGATGTTTTGATGTTCCACATAACAACCTTGTAACAATTGGACAAACCATTCCAACGAATCCTATTGGTCCAGCAAATGCTACAATACTAGCTGTAATCATACAAGATATTAAAATTATAACTATTCTCAAATTTTTTATATTAACTCCAACACTCTTAGCATACATTTCTCCAAGTAAGTAAGAATCAAGGTATTTTGACAAAAAGTAAGTTATAAAGCAACATATAACTACAAAAATACTCATAATTATTGACTCCTTCATAGTTAATTGACTTAAAGAGCCATATCCCCACATAATAAAACTTGCCAAGACATCGTTATTAACTCCAAGAAAATCACTAAATGTAATAACTATTGTGATTAACCCAGATGAGATATAGCCAATCATAAGTCCAACAATTAAAAGTGTGGTAATTTGTTTAACCTTCTTTGCAAGGGCTAAAATAATGAACATAGATAATAGTGAACCTAAGTATGCAGATATTATAAATCCCCATATAGATTGAGGTATACCAAACTTAAATAGTAATGATGTAAAAACATAAAGAGCTACTCCTAAAGAAGCTCCACTCGAGACTCCTATTAGATAAGGGTCAGCTAAAGGGTTTCTAAACAAACTTTGCATCAACAAGCCTGCTACTGCTAAACCCATTCCTGCAAATATTGCTCCAACAGTTCTTGGAAGTCTGCACTTTTCAATAATTTTGTCATATATAGGATTACCTGTAGTGCCTTCCATTAAATAGTTATAAAATTTTTTTGGCTCTATTTTTATGGTTCCAGTAGTTATACTCAATATTGACAAAGAAAATATCATTAACAATAAAAATACTGTTAGAGCTTTAATCCTAATGTTCAAAATAACCACCTTCTATGAGAGTTTATAGTTGTGTGCAAAACTATCTGTCCTTATAAAAGTTTATTTTATTTTGAACACAACTATAAATCATTTATAGTTATCTTTATAAGATATAAAAATATTTTAATAAACTTTAAATTTAAATATTTAGAAGATAAAAATAGGACAAAATTAAAATAGTGTGATTATTTCAGTTTTTTGAAGTAATGTAATTCACTATCTCCACCATCAAAGCATTCTGGATGAATCATTCTTGCGAAGTCTTCCATTAATAAATCCATATGTACATATCCATCATATCCATAGTTATATTTAGATACATACACTCTCTTTGCATGGTCTATTATTGGATCTAATTGTGGTACATCTTTTTTTAAATCTTCAAGTGTATTTATTGGCTCGTTTAATGAATTCCAGTTCATATATATAAGCACGTCACATCCTTGTAAGTGTTCTAAGGTTGTTTCTTCATCAAGATTTGCATATGAAGTTCCAGGAATATCTTTAAATGCATAATCTCCTCTAAAATCTGAAACTAATTTTGCATAACAGTTTTGGCCACAATATACCCAAGGTCCTGAATATGGTGACCAATAAAGTATACCTACTTTTGGTCTATAGTCAACATCATATGTTTTTCTCAAAAGTTCATTTCTCTTTTTCCAAACTTTTTGGAAGAAATCATTTCCTTTACTGCATAAATTATATAACGTAGCATACACTTTTATCCATTCAGCCTTTCCAAGGAATGTTGGTTCATTTGATTCGACCGTTACAAGATAATTAAGTCCTAAATCTTTTACTGTATTAATATCTTGGACTAAATAGCCATGTGACCATGGGATAAACACAATATCTGGACTTATATTTAATAATGCCTCTTTATCAATTGTACCCCAAGGAGACCCTATTGGAACAATATCTCCACTATCAACATATGGTTTTAAATCAGAAAATACCCCATAATCTTTTATTCTGATGTATGTGTATTTGGATACTCCCTTTATAGATTCTCTTACTTTATCATCATCTAACGCTTCAAGCATAGCTACTTGGAAATCACTTAATGTTGCTACTTTTTTTACAGGCGCATATATAACTTTTATATCTGAAGGTAAATTACTAGGAGGCTTTTCACCCTCTTTTACAATACAGTATTTATTATAAATAGTATCTCCATATTTTGTAGTTAAAATTGCATATGACCAATTATCATTATAACTTACAGGAATTCCATTAGCATCATAGTATTCTATTTCAAAGTTCTTAGCAAATACTACAGGTTGACTCCAATGTTGAATGTTGTTAAATAGATACACAACATCTGCAATATCAACTGAGTTATCACAGTTTAAATCTCCAACATCTAAGGGGATATCATTAAGATGCTTAAATAGATATACCACATCTGCAATATTTATTGACCCATCTCCATTTATATCTCCTACGTTTTCTCCAAATGCCAATGGTGTCAATAAAATAGCCATTATTAATAATACTATTTTCTTAAACATGATATCCATCCGTATTATTTTTTTTCAAATAATGTTATATGATAATAATTTAACATATTTTATATATATAATTTATGATAATTTTAATTAAATATTGTTAAAAGTATGAAAATATTTAAAAATATTATTACCAAAATAAAATAAAAAAATAAATGGGAAGGGATATTTAAGGTTTATTAATCTTTATGGCAGTTCCGTTAATCCATTCTACGAATATTGGTTCTGATGGAATATCGTCTAATGTTTTGAAGTATTCTACAGCTGCTTTTGTTCCCCATCTATCTGAACCTGCTAATAAGATTACTGTGTGTCCGTTTATTATTTGTTTCTCTATAACTCCTTTGTGTTTTCCTGGATAGTCGTTAGTTACTTTTACTGGGAATACCCACATGTATTTTTTAACTAATGGATTTGCTACTGGTCCTCCAATTAAAATGCAGTCTTCGGTTATATCTATTGGTTGTTTTATTAACTCTGATTCATTTTTAAGGCATTTTGCTGATAAGTTTAAGTCTATTTCTGAACCGACGATTAATTTTGCTCTATATACAAATTCTCTTATTTTTTCTGATTTTATGTCTGGTGCTACATTTGGATACATTTTTACTATTGAAGATACTCCTCCACCCCCTCCAATATAGTAATAAGTTGTAGTTGTAGTAGTTTGAATTACAGGTAATGTCTTAGCTAGAGTTATACTTACTTCAGGGTCATTTATTAAGGTAATTTCAATAATTCCAGTATCTACATATCTATACCAACCTACATTACTGTTAATATCATTTTCTTTTAGGGTAATATTAGTAGTTCCGTTATTTACAACAATACTTTCAACTTTTAATTCACCAATTGGAATTCTAACGATTGCAAATCCTTTGTTTGATGTGTTTTCAGCCTTAAACTTTATTGTAGCTATTAATTTATTGTTTATCTTCTTTGGTTCTTCTTTAGTTTTGTTTGTTATGTTAAATCCTTCGCAAAGTATCGGTTCTATTTTTTCTAATATCATATCTAATGTTTTATTTAGTTCTTCTTCATCATTTATCGATTTAGTAATTTCATCTAATATTTTTGCATCTGTCAATGTAGAATTTATTTTTGTAATAACGTCATCTGTAATATTAATTGTTATATTATTACTAACTTTTGGAATTATTAACTCATCTCCAACATTTCCTATTTTCAGTGGTAATATTACTAAAGTAATGTTTCCCGCAGTTTCTAATTTTGCATTTTCAATATCTAACTTATCAAGAACTCCTGATTCAATACATAATCCTTTAAAGATATTCTGTAAGTATTCAGGCAATATTGTGTTATTAATAAATACTATTTTAAATTTATAACCATCTTCATCAGATAATACCATATTTTCTAATATTGCTGAATAGTTTTTATTTTCATCAATAATTTTAAAGGTTATATTTGCTATTTTAAATGTACCTGTCTCTGTGAAATTGTATCCCATAAACATTAACTCATTATTGTTTATAGTATAGTTTGTGCAGGATTTTGGCCCAAGAAGTTCTATATTTTCAATTTTTAAGTTTTTGAGAATCAATACTCCCTGATATCCACCACATGGTCTTTTATCTTCAATACCCTTAACTTCTATTGTAGCATTAAATGTTCCATTTATTACAGGGGTTGTGTTATATACTGAAACCCATACTGGTATCTCAATAACTTTTACTTCTTTAACAACCTTGTTATCACTTTCATTTTCCTCTTTAATTACATTATTTGGATCAACAACAGCTACTATAGTATATGTCCTTGTATCATCTGGAGTCCAGTTAAATACTATTGTTTTAACTTGGCTAATATTTAGACCATTAACAGTTACTTCTCCAATTTCTTCTGTATCTGCATACAATGCAACATTAAATGATTTATTTACATCTTGGTGTCCATTGTTAGTTATTGTAACATTTATTGTTGTTGGAACTCTATATTTTGAAGGATTTGGTACACTTAGATTAACTATTTTAAGATTTGGCCCTTGTACAATGATACTTACGTTATTAGTCAATAATTTGTTAAACTTGTATCCATTTATGTCAGAAACTACAAGATCAGATAATTCAATATTTGAATTACCTACATCTATTCCTATGAATTTAGCAGTAGCTATGACTATTGAATGGTTAATATTTCCATCCATTAATTTGAACAATACCTTTCCTTTTTCGTATGTAATATTTTCTAAGAATGTTCCATTTACTTCAGAAGGCGTTATCAAGAATGTGAAGTTTGTACACTCTACTACATTTGGATTATACGTTAAAACTCCTTGTATAGCCTTTGCAGGTCTTTCAGGAGTTATATTGTTTAATGTAAGGTTTACTTCGAAGGTATATTCTATTTTTGTTACATTTGTTGAAGATTCTAAATTTACACTAATTGGTAATTCTACAGCATATAAATTACAAACATATTTATTATTATATTCATTAATCTCTTTTACATTGTTGTTTGTATCAACTACAGCAACAAGTGTATAGTTTTTCTCTTCGGTAGGCATGAATGTAAAGTTTACTTCCTTAGTTTGACCAACATCTAATCCGTTAACTACACATGACCCTATTTCAAATGTATCTGCGTACAAGGTAACAGTGAAGTTGTTTGTTACATTTCTTTCTCCTATATTCTTTACAACTACTGAAATAGTATTGTTTTCATAAGCTTTTAAAAGCTCTGGAACTATTTCACAAACTAAATCTGGTCCAGGAATTACTATTTCAGTAGCATTAGACGAAATATTACTTACAAAACTTCCATTTGTGTCTTCCATATAGACATTGTCTAATTTTACTGTTGTATTACCAACATTTATTACATTGTAGGTAATGTTAATTGTGAAATTGTTAGATTGATTTATATTATCTATTTTAAAGAAACCACTTGAACTGTTGAAGAAAACTGTCCCTACATTTGAAGATACATTTACAGGTTTTAACATATTTTTATCGTATGATAAATACCCTTCGATTAATTTTAAAGTTTCATTTTCTTTAGGAGCTATAGTTACTGGAACAGTTATGTTCTCTCCATATTCAGCATTTAATAGTTTAGGCACTATTAAATCGGCAATTGGTTTAAATAATATCGTTACATTTGAATCTTTTAAAATTAAATTGTTATTACTAACTTTCCATGTGTAATTTCCATCTTTATTTGATATTACAGTATTACTCAATGAAACTACAACATTTGATGGCTTTAATGCTTTAAATTTCAAAGTAGCGATTGTAAAGTTTCCAGAAGGATAATTACTAAACCATGCTAATTGTATATTTATTTTTCCATTTTCGACATCCACATTTTTAATTGACGCGCTATTACTTACATTACTTAAAATCACATCATTTTGGCTTATATTTAATACAGATGGATCATAATAAATATCTGTTTGGAATCCTCCACAGTATCCAGAGTAGTTATAAAAACCATCAGATATTGTTCCATTTGGGATATTTTCGACAATTAAATCTAAGTTAAAGGTATCCCCAACATATACATTTACATCACTAGGAATTAATTCTACAGTTACGTTTTCTCCATTAACACCAATTAGTAATGCCATTAAAATTGACATTATTGACATTATAATTATCTTCCATTTCATCAATCGTCACCTTCAAAAACTTTATTTTTAAAAGTTTAAAAAGAAGGAAAAGGAATTTCACTTAACTAGCAGTATATGGCACTGCTGTATTATTATCCGGATAGTACTTTAGGAAGAAGTGAGTAGTTCTTCCCTTGAATAGTTCCGGATGAATTATTGTTGCTAAATCTTCTAATACTTGATCAGTGTTCATTAATCCAAGTTGCCAGTAATCATCACTTATACAGAATACTCGCCCATTTTTAACTGCTTTGAAGTATTCATACCCTGGATCATCTTCTTTAAATGTTGTTAACCATGTTGTGCTTGATGGTATTACCCACACATCTGCATCTTTAGCCCTCTCTGCAAATGTCTCATAATCTATGCATGCACTGCCAGTTCCTGGGATATCCTTGAATATATAGTCTCCTCCACAGTACTCGATTCCCTTAGCAACGTATGATTGTCCTTTAGGGACGTAGGTTCCTCCGAATGAAGGATAATTCTTACCCCATGCTACTAATGGTCTTGTATCACTTTTACTTACAATTCTTTTAACATTTAATGCGTTCTTTTCGATTCTTGTGAAGTATTCTTTTGCTACATCTTCTTTATTATAGAATGCTGCAAACATCTTTACCCATTCACATCTTGCAAGGTAGGAATCTTCTAAGTATTCAGCATCTGCAACATATGTTAAGTTTAATTCCTTACATTTTTCAATTATTGCATCTCCACTGTATCCTGGATAGACAAATATAACTTGTGGTGAAAGATTAAGAATTAAGTTCCAATTAGGATTGTATGTTGAACCAACATCAATTATTGAGCCATTATTTAAGCCCTCTTCTATATCTTTAAAGTACCACTTGTATTTTCCTCCCCACATTATTCCCTTTACTGAAGCAATTACTGAACCATCATTGTTTAGTGGTTCCATTAATGCTATGTGGGTGGAACTCATTACTACTACTCTTTTTAATGGAACATTGATTACTTTATCGTATTTTCCTTCAGCCCATGCTGGAATTGGTTCACTTTCATTTTTTAGTAAGAATCTTTGTCCTGTGGCATCTACAACGATTTTATATGCGTATGGCTCTCCATTGTATGGGTTAACGATATTCCCATTTTTATCATAGTAGGTTATTTTTAATAGTTTAGCGTAGTGAATTGGTGCACTCAACTGTTGTAAATGAACAAATAGATACACAACATCTGCAATATCTACGCTATCATCTGCGTTTAAGTCACCATCATATACTGGAACATCATTTAAATGCTTAAACAAGTATACGACATCTGCGATATTTACTGAGCCATCCTTGTTGATGTCACCTAATCTATATTTATAGTCATCTACGCTTTCTCCATATGCTGGAACTAATAGTAAGAAAACAGTAATTAATATATACCCAATAATATTAATATTTTTCGGCATCATACCACCATTTAATATTTATATTAGTATTGTTATTAGTAATGTTAAAGATATTGTGAAATTGTATAAAAAAATCTTAAGTTAACATAATGTCGTTTACTATATAGAGTTATATATATTTTACGGTATTTTTTAATATAAGTAAAATAAACTATAGTTCGGTGATATCATGAATAAGATGAGAAAATATATAGCACTATTGATTTTTTTTATACTACCCTCCTGTATGGCATTAGATATCTTAGTAAAAGCTCCTTCTGAAGTAAAAAAAGGGGAGATATTTACTGTAGAAATTTATGCAAAGAATGTTTCAAATTGTGGTGGTTTGCAGTGTAATATTTATGTTTCAGATAATTTGGTTATAGAAAAAGTTATAAACTATAATATAGGAGCAGATCTAAACTTAACAAAAAATAATAACAATAGTGCATTTATTGAGTATGCTTTTTTAAATAATCCAAAAAATGGAGATTTTATAGTAGGAGATGTAATAATAAAAGCTATAAAGCCCGGAAAGGCTTGGATAGATGTAAAGGCAGTTGGGTCGAACAGTGAGGGATATGCTATAAAAATTCCTCTCAAAACTTTAGAAGTAAATGTGTTAAATATATCAAATACTTCTCAAAATCTTGAAAAAAACAATACATTTTCGTTTAATTCCACTTTATTAGCTATTTTAATAATTATAATTGTATTAATCGGAGCCATAGCATACATAGTTAAAAAAAGGTGATTAATAATGAGTAAATATTTGGTGTTTTCTCTTTTAGCTTTTATTTTTCTTTTAAATATCTCCTATGGAGACAATATTTATGTTAAATTAGTTCCTAATGAAGTCATTACAAATGGTAGTATAATTAAGTTTAATATTACTGTTGAAAATATACCCAAAGTTGGTGATATTAAATATAGTGATGGGGAAGAAGATGGAGGATGTAGAGGTGTTCAAATAAATATAAACTATTCTCCTGACTATCTAAAACCATATGGGTTCAATTGGAGTAGTTTATGTAATAAAGAGGGTATGCTAAAATCTTATGATTTCAAAAATGGGACGTTCTCACTAAAAATCGTTTTTAAAAACCCTATTGAAGAAGATTTTAGTATTGGAGAAATAATGTTTGTTCCAATTAAGGAAGGAGAAACTCAATTAAATATTTCAGGGTCTATTAGTTCAGCATTAGGATATGCATACAATGGCATAAATTCATATGAAGAGTATCAAACTCTTCAATGGAAAAAGTATCCTAGTACTGAATTTTTTGGAGCAAAGGTTATTATTAAAGGAATAGGAAGTTTAACAAACATATCTATCCAAAATTTAAAAGAAGAAGATGTATCTTTGGGAACTACCTCACCTTCTACCATAGTAAACAGAATATATATAACCCCAAATGTTAATGGGCCAGAAGTTATTGTTAAAGAGATTAATGTAACTGAATATCAGCCTGTTGTTAAGATAATTGTTGAAAAAAAGGTCAATTCTAATAATATAGAAACGGATATTCTTTATTTAGTATTTGGAGTGATAGTAGGAGTTATTTTTGGATTTATATTAACAAGATTTAAATAATAATATGGGGGATAACAATGAGACAGAAATTTTTAATATTAGTTTTAATTCCATTTATATTATATTTTCATACAAGTTTCGGTGATGAGGTTAAACTAATTCCAGAGAATATTACTATCAAGGAATATGACTCCTTTACATTAACCCTAACCGTTAATACATCTGAAAAATTGGGTGGATTTCAAGATACTATATATTACCCAACCTCTCTAAATATAACTCCAGATGATATAATTTTAAGTGATATAAGTAATAATGCAAATTTAAAGAAAATTTCTGTTGAGAATGGCATAATAAATATACAATTAGCATGGTTTAGTAATTATCCATCTGGGAACATTACAATCGCTACTTTGAAATTTAGGACATTAAATAATGGGACATATACAATTTTTCAAAAGCCTGTACTTTCTGATGAAAATGGGGATGTATTAAAAAATGTAACCTATAATTCTGTAAATATAACTATTATTGGATTAAATTTAACAATTGTAGAAATAACCCCTATAAATCCAAAGTTAAATGAGAATTTTGATACAATTGTTTCAATAAAAAATGCAAAAGGAAATATAACCAATATAACAGGAACAATATATTACCCTAATTTAACTTTAGTAAATTTAAACTTTTATTATTTAGAAGATAACATTTCAAATGTAAATTTGAATTATAATGATAACAGTTTATCTTTTTTTATAAATTTAAATACCTCAAAAGAAGATTTTGATTTGATGAAATTAACATTTTTTACCAATAAAACTGGAAATTATATAATTAATGCATCTATAAAAATAAATGGTAATGAAACTATTGTAAAACCCGCAAATTTTACCATAGGGAATGAGACCATTACTACAGAAAAGTATGTTGGTTTTTATACTACTGAAGAAAATATTACCTATGGAGATATTAAACTTTGTTACATTGAAGCAAAAAATATTGATGCAAATATATCTGAAATTAAAGGAAAAATAACATATAATTCTTCTATACTAAAAATTAGTGATATATCTACAAGTTTAAATACTATTGAAAAAAATTGGTCTGTTGAAAATGGAACATTAGATTTTGATATTAGAATAAATGGAACAAAAAGTGGTAACTTTAATATTTTGTCTTTCTGGATAGAACCACTAAAGAATGAAAATCTAACGACAGAGATAAAAATTTCTTATATTTACCTGTTTGATGAAAATGGAAAAATTGTAGAAGTTCCATTGAAAGACACAATGATTGTTCATATAATTCCGATATCAGAGGAAAATATATCATTACCAAAAGCATACTTTGCTTTTGAGATTGTTGATAATTACGAAGTACATTTCTATTCTTTATGTCAGGGTAGTACTGAACTTTACTACTATTGGAATTTTGGTGATAATTCAACATCAACAACTCCAGACCCTGTTCATAAATATAAAAAAGAAGGTGTTTATCTTGTAAAATTAAAAGTTAATGATACTTTTGGTCATACAACATCTGATGAATGTGTAATAGAAATAAAAAAGTTAAATCTTATCAATGTTTCTCTTAGTAATAAAACAATATATCTTAATGGAACTAATGAGACAAATGTAACAATATATTGCAATATTACAGTTAAAAATCCATTCAATAAGAAGATTAGAGGATATATTTACTTTGTAGATTATGATAACTACAAACCAAATAAAACAAGTATTTCATTTGAATTACCGCCAAATGAAACAAAAATATTTTCAATTCCAATAAATATTTCACAAAGCACAGAAATAAAAGGTTATGTTATATATTATATGCCTTATAAAAGATTAAAAGATTATATATGGAATTTTAAAGAGTCTGTTGAAATCATAAAGCCAAAAGAGATGAAATTCAAAGATTATTACTACAATTTAACAATTAATCAATCAAAAGTTATTATAAAGATTAATAAAATTGTAAAAAATTACACAATCACAAAAAGAGTAGAAATCGAGGAAGATACAAACAATAGCTTTAATACGGGAATTACTTTAATTGGATTTTTAATAGGGCTATTTTTAATTAAAATATATAATAGAAGATTTTAATGGTTTTAATTTTTAATATTCTTAAGGTGATTAAATGTTAAAAACTGAGAACCTTGCCGTTGGTTATCATAAGAGGGTTGTCGTCGATAATGTAAATTTAGAAGTTAAAGAAGGAGAAATTTTGGCAATAATAGGACCAAATGGTGTTGGAAAATCAACACTATTGAAGTGTATAGCGACATACTTAGAACCTATAAAAGGAGTAGTTTATTTAGATTCAAATATAATACATAAACTAAAACCTTCTCAACTTGCTAAAAAAATGGCTGTAGTTTTAACAGAAAGAGTAAATCCAGGAAATTTAACAGGATTTGATATAATTGCAATAGGAAGGCATCCCTATACAGATTTATTTGGAAGATTATCTGAGAAGGATAAGGAAATTATTATAAATTCTGCGAAAGCTGTTAATGCTCTTCACTTATTAGAAAAAAACTTCCTTGAAATGAGTGATGGAGAAAGACAGAAGATAATGATAGCAAGGGCATTAGCACAAGAACCAAAGGTTTTAATTTTAGATGAACCCACATCCTTTTTAGATGCAAGGCACAAGATAGAGCTTACTTTGTTGTTGAGAAAATTGGCAACAGAAAAAAATCTCGCTATAATTGTGACTATTCATGATATAGAACTCGCCTTAAGGATTGCCGACAAAATAGCACTAATCAAAAATGGTAGGATAATAGCTTATGGACATCCAGAAGATGTTATGGACAAAGAAACAGTAAATAACCTCTATGATTTAAAAAATGCAAATTTTAGTAAAGAAATTGGTTATTTTGAATTAAAAAATGAAAATACAAGTGATAAAAAAGTTTTTGTTGTTTGTGGAGGAGGAAGTGGGGCCAATGTTTTGAGATATTTGGTTAAAAATGGATATAAGGTTTATTGTGGGGTCTTACATGAGAATGATATTGATTATGTAATAGCTAAAACTATGGAAGTTGAGATTATTGAAGAGAAAGCTTATCAACCAATTTCAGAAGATAGTTTTAATAAGGCACTAAAATACTTAAAAATGTGTGATGTAGTTATAGATACAAACTTTCCAGTTGGTGAGATGAATAGACTAAACTTAAAACTTTTAGAGAATGGAAAAAAAGTTATCAAATTCAATGGAAGCATTAAAGATTTAGAGGCTCAACTATTAAAATACTATCAAAATTTATCTAAAAATTAAAAACTTTATTCATCAAAATTTTATAATCTCTTTAACTTTTTTATGCCTTCTAAAATCTAATGAGGTAGTTACATTACTTAAATATTTTTTTGCAATTTCTTTTGCCTTTAAAAGTTCTTCCTTTGTAGGTTTTCGTGCATTTAAATTATTGTTAAATGGAGTATATCCAATAATTCTATATTTAGCGTCCCATTTACTTAAAAATTTTGCAATCTTCTCAATCTCATCTATATCAACAATATTTGGAATTAGAACAGTATCTACCTCAAAATTAAATTTTTTCTTTGCTAAATATTCTATACATTTTAGGACATTTTTATTTGATTTTCCAGTTAGATATTTATGTTTTTCATCATCATAAGCTTTTAAATCAACATGTATTTCATCAACAAATAAATCATCAACAATATTTTTTAAATAATAACCGTTTGTTGTTAAAATCACTTCTCTATTTTTACTCTTTAACAATCTTGTAAATTCAGGCAAATCTTTCTGGAGAGTAGGCTCACCACCGGCTATTAAGATATTATTTATTTTCTTTTTAGTGCATAAATCATCAATTATTTTGCATAATTTTTTTGGGGGTATATCTTTGAAACTCTCCATCTTAACAAAACAATTTTTGCATTTAAAATTACATCCGTAACACATAACTGTTGTTTTATCACTAATACTCAAATAACCAATTTTCATAATCTATCACTTATAATTTTTCTATTTTATTCTCTGGAAAAATTATGGCGTTGTTCTCACAGCACATATATGAGCAAGCGTTGCAGTTAATTATGCAATTATATGGGTATTTAACAATAACTCTACCGTTTTCTATATCATAAACACCTTTAGGACAAAATTCTACACATTTCTTACAATTTTTGCATTTTTCATAATCAATCTTTGGAAACCATGGAATTTCTTTCCTTTTCTTTCCACCAAATTCTTCATATTCTATTTCCATTGCTACATCATAAAGCATTTTATATAATCTTTTATTTGGTTCTCTAACAAGTTTTGTAACCTCTTCATAAATATCATATATTTCATTAATTCCTAATTCTTTTGATAGTTTTTTAATCTCTAAATTCAAAATCATAAATTCTCTGATTTTCTTTAAAAGTTCTTTCTTCTTTTCCATATTTTCACCTAATTTTACCATAAATCGTTGCGATAGTTGATTCAATGTGAAAGTAATTATCTAACCTCAAATGTAATATCGGTTTTATTAAATTTGTAGCGATTATTCACAATTAATTAAAAAGTGTAGTAGTAAAATATAAATATTTAAGCAATAAATACAACATATCATTTTATGAAGTAATTAAAAAGTGTAGTAGTGTAAATAAAGAAAAGACTATTGTAATCACACTGTCATAACTATGAATTAAACATAAATTTTTTTTATATAACATATCTATCTATTAAATAATTTTTAGGAGGTAAGAATATGAAAGATATTAAAATTATTTTATTAATTTTAACGTCTTTATTGTTTTTACAGAATTGTTTTGCAGAAATTAATGCTATAAATATAACTATAAAAAATGTGAGTAGTGGGGAAATTATTTATCAGAAAATAATTCCAAATAATGAATATTTCCAAAAGATAATTTATATTGGAAAATATACCATCAACATAACAATTGACCCAAATTATAGTGGGAATTCAGTGAGTACTTCAGGATATAATTGGATATTTCATCAAAGTCCTAGGAATACTAATATAGTTACTATTAACAATATTGGAGTTTATATATATCCAATAGAATACAATTTTAACAAAAATACTACAAAAGCCCCAATTCCATTAAATGTTTATTTACTAATAATAGCTTTCTTTACATATATTCTATCTAAAAAACCAAAAATTTAACTTAATTAATTAAATCCCCTTAAAATCCTCTAAAACTACAACATTCTTTTTTGTATCATAAACAAAATAACTCTTTGGAGAAGGATTTACAACTATTGTTTTTCTAATTTTGTCTATACATCTACTTTCATGTATATGCCCACAGGCACAGAATATTATATTTTCATTAAAATCTTCAATTATCTTTCTTATAGATTTGCATCCAACATGAATATCATTGTCTAAATCAACAATATCCGCCATTGTATTATATGGAGGAGCATGGCTAACTAAAAATATATTTTTTAAATTTTTAACCACATTTATAAGCTTATTATATATCTCTTCTTCTGTATATTCATTAGGAGTGTTAAAAGGGGTTTTATTACTCCCCCCTATTCCAACAAAATTTATATTGTCTATTTTTTTCACTTTTCCATCTATGTTTAAATTAAAGCTATTTAACTCATCTACAACCTCTTTAGTATCACAATTTCCTGGAACGCAAAGAACTTCCATATAATCTGATAATTCAGCCAACTTTTCTATAACTTCAATTCCTTTACCAAAGTGTGTTATATCCCCACAAACAACTAAAATATCTGCAAAATCCTTAAACTTTTTAACTACTGCTGGAAGTTTTCCATGCAAATCTGTAATCCCTACAATTTTCATAATTTTCACCAATTTATATTATATAAGACACAATAAAATTTTAATAGCTTAACATTAAAATTATTATGTGGAGGTGATAGGATGATAACATGGTATGGTCATGCATGCTTTAAAGTAGATAATGTATTGATTGATCCATTTGTTCCTAATCCTTTGTGTAATTTGCCTTTTGATGAGATAATGGAAGGTGTTGATGTAATAGCAGTAACTCATGGACATGCAGACCATTTAGGTAATGCTGAAGGGTTATCTAAAACCTACAATGTTCCAGTGGTTACAAATCATGAGATTAGTGTTTATTTATCAGAGAGAGGAGTTAATGCAGAAGGAATGAATATTGGAGGGACTATAGAGATAAATGGAGCAAAATTAACAATGGTTAAAGCTGAGCATTCATCAGACATATCTCCAACTATAAGCGGAGGTGTGGCTGCGGGATTTATTATAAATGATAGAGTTTATCATGCAGGAGATACTGGTTTATTTGGAGATATGGAGTTGATTGGAGAAATATATGCTCCACAGATAGCTTTATTACCAATTGGTGGAAGATACACAATGGGAATTGATGAGGCGTTAGTGGCTATTGAGCTAATATATCCAGAAATAGTTATTCCAATGCACTATAACACATTTCCATTGATTGAAGTTGATGTATATGAGTTTGTAAAAAAAGCAGAGGCTTTGGGTGTTGAGGTAGTAGTTCCAAAGATTGGTGAGCCAATAGATTTATAGTTGTGTGCAAAACTATCTTAAATAAAATAAGGAATTAGTGAATGCCTTCCTTAAAGAAGGCATTCAAATTGTCCTTATAAAAGTTTATTTTATTTTGCACACAACTATATAAAAAAGCTTTTATTATTTATATATTTTTTAACATTGATTTTATGTGTTCAATTAACTCAAGAGCATCATCCATCTTTTTTAGCTCTTCAATACTAACAACCGGTAGGTTTTTATATTCTTTCTCTTTCTCTTCTAATATTAATAATGAATATCCATCTAACAACCTTGATAATTCTCTAACAAATAAAGCTTTTCTTTTTACTTCTTCATTACTCTTTTCTTCAATATTTGTTAATAGGATATTTAGATTGTTATTCATATCTTTTTCAGCTACAGCATCAAATGGAGCTTTTTCAACAACAAATGATTTAAATCCTAACTCGTTTAGAAAATTTATAGCTTCTTTCTTAAAATCTTCTAAATTCTCTAATTTATTGTCAATATCTTCATCATTAACAGGTTCAAATAAATCAATACCTTTAACCAAAGGCACATCTAAGTATTCCTCAATCTTTATAGCTACATCTACGGAAGGATTAGCCATTTGAGTTTCATATTTATATATTGCCTTTCTTGAAACTCCAGCTATTTCAGCCAATTTTCCAACAGATATTCCCAGAGCTTCTCTAACTTCTTTTAAAACCTTTCCATCTATCTTTACAAAGAATCCCCCCCTATTTGCATAAACTACTGGAGGACTTCCTTCTAAATAATCCCTAAACGTTTCAAAGGTTACTGCTTTTATATTGTATCTATCATAAACAACCCCAGGCTCCATAGGGGCATTTCTTGTTCTAATTCCAATTATTAGGGGAGTACCATGTAGTATTTTACTAATCTTTTTCAACTCTCTTGACTGCTCTCTACTCAAACTATCAATATTTTTTAAAATCTTTAAAATTAATCTAACATCCTCCCTACTTGCAACCATATCAAAGCAACTTCTACCTAAGGGTTTTGAAACTGTAAATTTGTGAGCTCTTAATAATTCTATACATTCAGATATTAAAATTTCTCTCATAATCATCACCATAAAACTTTCTAATTTAAATCCATATAATATTTATTTTTTGCGGTTAGTATTTTTTATATTATCAACTTTACTAATATAAAGTTTTTCTACCAAAAATAGAAGTTATATTCATCTATGGTGAACTATTAATTAACAATGTGAGCATAGCACACAGTAATATAAAAGATTTTCTACTTAAACTTCATACATAGTATTTATAAATGAAATTATCTAACTAAAAGTATGTCCATGTGGGAGAATGCCAGAGCATATTCTATCAGGAATAAAGGCAATAGTGGTAATGAAATTAAGGAGAAAAAAACTTACACAGAAAGAAATAGCAAAAATTATCAAGAGTGATAGGTCAATTGTCTCTCATTATCTCTCTGGAAGATATCCAAAGAAGAAAATTTTAGAAATAGCGAAAACTATTGAAGAACTACCTCCAAAATATGGGGCAAAAATAATTCATTCTTTAACTGATGATAAAGAACTTGCAAAGAGCTTAATAAAAGAATTATACAATGTAAAGCTTTTATGGGATGAAAATTCCTGCATAGCTTGTGGTTCTTGCTTGGTGTGTGTAGCACTCACACTTGATGATTTCACCATCAATATAGATGAAAATTCTTGCTGTCTATGTGCATCTTGCATATTTAGATGTCCTACTAATTCACTAAAATTTGTGAGGGAGAGTTATGATTGAGCAAGTAAAAGAAGTTTATGAAAATGGATTTATTATATATAGAGAGGGAGCAGTAGAAAAAAGAGAGCTGTTTTGGAATGATGACTTCTGTGTAGGTTGTGGAATCTGTGCTGATATCTGTCCAGTAAGTGCTATAGCTATGGGTCCGTTAGGGGCTATAGCTAAGGGGAATATAATAGCACCAAAATTGGATATTGATAAAGATGTCTGCGCTTTATGTGGGTTATGTGCATCAGCATGTCCTTTTGATGCTATAGATTTAAAAATCAATGGAAAATCAATAAAAGAGGATGAGAGATATCCAAAAATTAAGAGGGATATTAAAATCTACCAAGATAAGTGTGTTTTATGTAAGCAGTGTGAAATAGTTTGTCCTCAATCAGCAATAGAAGTTGAAAGAACATTAGCTGAGAGAGAGAAGTTTGTTATTGGTGAGATAAATATAAACAAAGAGAAGTGTGTTTTATGTGGAGTTTGTGCTGAATACTGTCCAGCAGAGGCTATTGATTTAAAATACAACTATCCATCACCAACAAATCCAAAACCAATAACTGACATTGAAGTTGATAGAGACAAGTGTGTTTACTGTAAAGTTTGTGAGTTTGTCTGCCCACATGATGCTATTGAAGTTATTTGTTACAAGTGTCCAATGATGAAGAGAATTCCACAAGCAAAATTATATGAAGATATAAATGGAAAAACAGTCGTTGATAAAGATGCCTGTGTAACCTGTGGATGGTGTGCTTTCATTTGTCCTGCAGAAGCTATTGAAGTTGAGAAACCATTCAAAGGAGAGGTTATAATTGATGTTGATGCATGTAACGCTTGTGGAGCTTGTGTTGCTATATGTCCATGTAGTGCTTTAGAATTCCCTAAACCAAGAGATAAAGCTGAAAAAGTTCCAAGATTAATTGTTAATCAAAACTTATGTGTTTTATGTGGAGCTTGTGCTAAGGCATGTCCAGTTAACGCTATAAAAGTTAAAAGAACAGAAATTAACTTTGAAAGAGAACCAAAAGCAATAGCTTGGAAGAAAGCATTTGAAAAGTTAATGGGATAAATAAAAAATAATTAAAAATCATTGAAAGGTGAGGAAATGAAAGCTTATGAGTTGGTTGTATATCCGGAAAGATGTCATGGTTGTGGAAACTGTGTTGTTTCTTGCCCAGTAAATGCAAAACATCCAGAGACATGGGGAGGAAAAGGTCCTTACAGTGATGAAGTAGTTATTAGAGTAGAGAATGGAGTTGTTAATATAGTAAATCAAGATTTATGTGGTGGATGTGGAGCTTGTATAGAAGCATGTCCTGTAAATGCCATAGAGTTAGTTTTTAAAAGAAAATAATTTGGTGAGATAATGAGATTTGTGTTAAACACTGGAAGAACTATCTGGCAAGGGGAAGCTATAGAAGCAGGAAAAAACCTTGATTTGTATGTTAAGGCTGCTGGAGTTGTATATATTAATGAGGAGGATATGGAAAAATTAGGAGTTAAGGAAGGAGATAATGTTAAAGTTAAGTCAGAGTATGGTGAAGTTGTAGTTAAGGTAAAAAAAGCTACTCAAAGGATGCCAGAAGGTATGGTTTTCATACCAATGGGTCCATGGGCGAACTGTGTAGTTAAGCCAAATACACATAGCACAGGAATGCCATGTTTTAAAGGATATCCTGGATTTTATGTAGAAATTGAGAAAACTGATGAAGATGTCTTAGACATGAGGACTTTAATGAGGAAAAAATACATAGAATCAGTAGAATAAATCAAATATAAATGAATGGTGATAAAATGGAATATATAATAAAAAATGGAATTGTCTATGACCCATTAAATGGGATTAACGGAGAAAAAATGGATATTTGTGTTAAAGATGGTAAGATAGTTGAAAGCGTCTCTGATGATGCTAAAGTTATTGATGCCTCTGGATGCGTAGTTATGCCTGGAGGTATTGATTCCCACACCCACGTTGCTGGAGGTAAAGTTAACCTTGGTAGAATATTTAGACCAGAAGATAGTAAAAAAGAAATCTTTGCTAAGAAAGGATTAAGAAGTGGTACAGGTTTCTCAGTTCCATCAACATACAAAGCTGGTTATCAATACTCAGAGATGGGATACACAACAGTTTTTGAAGCGGCAATGCCCCCATTATTAGCAAGACACACACATGAAGAGTTTATGACTACACCTCAATTAGATAAAGCAGTTTTAACCTTAATGGGTAACAACTGGTTTGTTCTTGAGTATTTAAAAGAAGGAGATATTAAAAAATGTGCTGCTTATGTAGCATGGCTTTTAAGAGCTACGAAAGGTTTTGCTATAAAGATAGTTAACCCAGGAGGAACAGAAGCTTGGGGTTGGGGTAAAAACGTCCATAGTATAGATGACCCTGTTCCATACTTTGACATAACTCCAAGAGAAATCGTTAGAGGGCTTTGTGAAGTTAATGAAATGCTTGGACTTCCCCACTCAATCCACGTTCACCCAAACAACTTAGGGCACCCTGGAAACTGGGAAACTACACTTGCAACAATGGAATGTGTTAAAGGTATAAAAGCAAAACCAAGATATGGAGAAAGAGAACATATCTATTACAACACCCATGTACAATTCCACTCTTATGGAGGTACCTCATGGAAAAACTTTGAAAGTAAAGGAGTTGAAATTGCAGAATATGTAAATAAAAACGACCATGTAGTGATTGATGTTGGGCAAATTACATTAGATGAAACAACAACCATGACTGCTGATGGTCCAATGGAGTATGACTTACACATGACAAATGGATTGAAATGGGCAAACTGTGATGTTGAGCTTGAAACAGGTTCAGGAGTAGTTCCATTCATCTACTCACCAAAAGGTCCTGTTTATGCTGTCCAATGGGCTATTGGTTTAGAACTCTTCCTATACACAAATACAGATAAAGTATTATTAACAACAGACCATCCAAACGCAGGACCATTTACAAGATACCCAAGAGTTATTGCATGGTTAATGAGCAAAAAATACAGAGATGAATGGTTATACAACAAGGTTCATAAGTGGGCTCAGCAGAGAAGCCAGGTAGCTGATAGCGATAAAGAATACGACCTTTATGAGATAGCAAAAATAACAAGAGCTAACCAAGCTAAGGTTTTAGGATTAAGTAAAGAGAAAGGTCATTTAGGAGTTGGAGCTGATGCTGATATAGCAATTTATGAAATAAACCCAGAAGAAAAAGATGGTAAGAAGATAGAGAAGGCATTTAGATATGCCAAGTATGTATTGAAGAAGGGAGAATTAGTTGTTAAAGATGGAAATGTTGTCAAAGAAATCTTTGGAGACACAATCTATGTTGATGTTAAGGTAGATGAGTCATTAGAACAAGAAATTATGAAAGACTTGAGGGAGAAATTCACAAGATACTACTCAATTAACTTAGAAAACTATCCAGTTTCAGAGGAATATGCAAACAGTTGGAAAGTTATAAAGATAGATGCAACTGATATTAGTTAATGATATTAGTTAAGTTTTTTACTTTAAATTTAATTTTTTATACGTGATTTTGATGATAACTTCTACAACTGACAACTTAGAGGGTTTTAAAATCATCAAGTATTTAGGCGTTGTAATTGGTTATGGAGACGACCCAGACGATGCCTTAGAAGATTTAATAGATGTAGCTGAAGATATGGGAGCTAATGCAGTTATTGGTATAAGGATTTCTAATGAATTAACTACTGAAATTATATCTGATGAAAATTATGTAGTTCCAGAATTAACTTACTATGCTTATGGAACAGCTGTTATAGTTAAGAAAATTAATGATAAAAAATAATAAAGCCGGTGATGGTATGAAAGAGTTGATATTAACATTACAAAAAGAGATAATAGTTCCAGTAGAGATGGATAAAGTTTTGCCAGAAGTTATTGAGAAGATGAGCTTAGAGGAAATAAAAAACATTGAGTTGGTTCAAGGAAGAAAGAGAATTAAAGTTGGAGACATTTTTGATGTTGAATTAAACGATATCGAAGGAGAGCCAAGAATTGTAATTAAAAACTCATGTCCAAAATTAAAATATGTTGGTTCAAAGATGACAAAAGGAGAAATTATTGTTGAAGGAGATATAGGAATGTATGTTGGAGCTGAAATGAAAGGAGGAAAGATAATTGTTAATGGAAATGCTGACAGCTGGGCTGGGCAGAATATGAAAGGAGGAGAGTTGTTAATTAAAGGAGATGCAAGAGATTATGTAGGTTCTGCTTATAGAGGAGATTGGAGAGGTATGAGTGGAGGAACAATCATTGTTGAAGGAAACGCTGGAAACGAGATTGGAGAGTTTATGCGTAAAGGTCTCATACATATAAAAGGAAACGTTGGAATGTTGGCTGGAATTCACCAAAACGGAGGAATAATCATTATTGATGGAGATGTTGATGTAAGAGTTGGAGGAGAAATGAAGGCAGGAGCTATAGTAGTTTATGGAAAGGTTGAAGAAATTTTACCATCATTTAAGTTCGAAGGAATTGTTGAAAATCCAGTTATAAAATTAAGTAAAAAAGATGAAGGATTTCCAATAGAAGGAACATTCTATAAATTCTCAGGAGATTATGTTTATAATAAACCAAAAGGACAATTATATATATCAGTTGATAGCAACCAAGATTTAATTTAAATATAAAATTTTTCTCTTATTATATCAAAATAAATTAAAAAAGAGAATTTATATTCAATATTTATAATTTTATTCATAATTATTTACCTAAAGCAGCTTTAACTAACCCATCAAACAATGGATGTGGTTTGTTAGGTCTTGATTTAAATTCTGGATGAGCTTGTGTGGCTATAAAGTACCTATTTTTGCTGATTTCTATAAACTCTGCCAATCTTCCATCTGGAGATTTTCCAGAAATTGTTAAACCATAATTTTCTAATATTTCATGATATTCAGGATTAACTTCATATCTATGTCTATGTCTTTCATAAACTTCTTTCTTTCCATATAGTTTATAAGCTAAGGTTCCTTCTTTTAATATTGCTGGATAAGCTCCTAATCTCATAGTTCCTCCTTTTGCATCAATCTCCTTTTGCTCGGGAAGTAAATCAACAACAGGATATTTAGTATTTTCATCAAATTCTGTTGAATTAGCTCCTTCTAAACCACAAACATGTCTCGCAAACTCTATAACTGCACATTGCATTCCCATACAGATACCTAAGAAAGGGATATCATGTTCTCTTACATATTTTATAGCATTGATTTTACCTTCAACTCCTCTATCTCCAAATCCTCCTGGCACTAAGATTCCATCTAATTGGTTGTTCTCCCTATATCTATCTAATATTTCCTCAAATTCTTCACTTTCCAATCTTTCAGAATGTATCCAATTTATATTAACTTTGGTATCATTTTTAGCTCCAGCATGGATTAATGCTTCAGTAATACTTAAGTAGGCATCTTTTAACTCAACATACTTTCCAACTATACCAATAGTTATCTCATTTAATGGGTTTATAACTCTATCAACAAACTTTCTCCATTCATTTAAATTTGGCTCTCTATCTGGTAGATTTAGCTTTTTAGTTACTAATTTCCCCAAACCTTCTTTTTCTAAATTAAGAGGAACTTCATATATTGTTCTCGCGTCTCTTGCCTCAATAACCGCCTCTTTATCAACATCACAAAACAATGCCAATTTCTCTCTAATTTTATCACTTATTGGCATTTCTGTTCTACAAATTAAAATATCTGGCTGAATCCCAATACTTCTTAATTCCTTAACACTATGCTGTGTTGGTTTTGTCTTCAACTCACCAGCGACTCTTATATAAGGCAAAAGAGAAACATGAATATATAAGACGTTTTCTTTACCTACATCTTTTTTAAATTGCCTTATCGCCTCTAAGAAAGGCAAACTTTCAATATCTCCAACAGTTCCTCCAATTTCAACTATGGTTATATCATAATCTTTTCCAAGTTCTTTAATCCAATTCTTTATTTCATTGGTTATGTGAGGTATTACTTGAACTGTTTTTCCTAAATACTCTCCCCTTCTCTCTTTTGTTAGAACACTCCAATATATCTTTCCTGTTGTTATATTGTTATTTTTAGTTAAATTTTCATCAATAAATCTTTCATAATGACCTAAATCTAAATCAGTTTCTCCACCATCTTCTGTAACAAACACTTCCCCATGTTCATAAGGTGACATAGTTCCAGCATCTATCTGCAAGTATGGGTCTATCTTTATCATATTAACTTTGAATCCTCTTGCTTTCAATAATCTACCTAACGAAGCCGCTGTAATCCCTTTACCCAACGATGATATAACTCCTCCAGTTATAAATATAAACTTCACAATTTCACCATATTTTTATAGTTATGTGCAAAATAAAATATAACATTAAAAAGGAAGATATTCATTAATGCATTATTTAATGCTTTATAAACTACATGGATGAATAAACCCTCCTTTAATCATTAAATCAGCTAATGTTATAGCAACCAATGCCTCAGCTACTGGAATAATTCTTGGAACTATAATTGGGTCATGCCTTCCAGAAATCTCAATTTCTGTATTCTCTAATGTTTTTAAATTTATAGTTTTTTGCTTTTTACCAATTGAAGGAGTTGGTTTTACAGCAATTCTTAAAACTATTGGAGTTCCACAACTAATTCCTCCTAATATACCTCCACAATTATTTGTCTTAAATCTTATATTTTTCTCATCGTCAAAATATATCTCATCGTTCATCTCACTTCCATACATCTCTGCAGATTCAAAACCCCTACCAATTTCAACGCCTTTAACAGCATTTATACTCATCAAAGCTCTTGCCAATTCACCATTTAACTTATTAAATATTGGATTCCCAACTCCAACAGGAACATTTAAAGCTACTATTTCAACAACTCCTCCAACGCTATCTTTCTCATTCATAGCTTTTAAAACATACTCTTCCATATCTTTTTCATTCATAGAAGGGCATCTTAGTGGATTACTTTCAATAAGCTCCATTAATCTCTCTAAAGATATTCCATTCTCAAAAATGTTTGGATTTTTGTAATAGTTAAAATCTCCTACAATCTTTCCAATTTTTATAGTGTAGCCAACAATTTTTATGTTGTAAGTGTATGATAGAAGTTTTTTAGCAACAGCCCCTCCAATAACATGTCCTATAGTTACTCTTCCACTTGCTCTTCCTCCTCCTCTATAATCATAATTTTTATATTTCAATCTATAGGTTAAATCTGCATGTCCTGGTCTTGGGGTATCTTTTATTGCTGAATAATCTTTAGACCTCATATTTTTGTTATACACTATAGAGCAAATAGGAGCTCCAGTAGTTTTTCCTTCAAAAATTCCTGATAAGATTTCTACTTTATCTTCTTCTTTTCTTGGTGTTGAAAATATACTCTGCCCGGGTCTTCTTCTATCAAGCTCTTTTTGAATATCCTCTTCAGATAAAGGTAGATTTGCTGGACAACCATCAATAACTGCCCCAACAGCTTTTCCATGACTTTCTCCAAAAACTGTAACTCTGAACATATCCCCATAGGTGTTCATTAATGTCACCAAAAATTTTTAATTATTTAAAAAATAAAAATAAAATAGCTATAAAATAAAAAAAGTTTATCTATAAAGAACTTCTAAATGAGCTGGTTCTTCAACTTTAACTCTCTTTTTCTCCATAATCTTCTCAACAGCTTTTTTGAAATCTTCCATTGTTACATAATCTCTAAGCTCTCTAATTGCATTCATCCCTGCCTCTGTGCAGATTGCCTTTAATTCAGCCCCTACACATCCTTCTGTCATCTTAGCTATTTCCTCTAAATTAACGTCCTCTGCTAAGTTCATCTTTCTTGTATGAATCTTTAATATCTCCAATCTACCTTTTTCATCTGGAGCTGGGACTTCAATAATTCTGTCAAATCTTCCAGGTCTTAATATTGCAGGGTCTAATATATCAGGCCTATTTGTAGCTCCAATAACTTTAACATCACCTCTTGCATCAAATCCATCCATTTCAGCTAATAATTGCATTAATGTTCTCTGAACTTCTCTATCTCCACCAGTTAAAGCCTCTGTTCTCTTTGCTGCAATTGCATCAATCTCATCTATAAATATAATTGATGGTGCTTTTTCTTTAGCTAATTTGAATATATCTTTAACTAATGAAGCTCCTTCCCCAATAAACTTCTTAACTAATTCAGAACCAACAACTCTTATGAATGTTGCATTAGTTTCTGTAGCAACTGCTTTAGCTAACAAAGTTTTACCAGTTCCTGGAGGACCATAAAGCAATATTCCCTTTGGAGGTTCAATTCCTACTTTTTCAAATAATTCTGGATGTTTCAATGGAAGCTCAACGACTTCTCTAATCTCTTGTATCTGCTTATCTAATCCACCAATATCACTATATCTAACATTTGGTCTCTCATCAACTTCCATAGCCTTAGCTCTGTAATCTTTATTTTCTGGCAATACATCAACTACTGTCAATGTTTGCTGATTTAAACAGACTCTCTTTCCAGGAGCTAAATCTTCTGGATTTACAAAGTGAGAGACATTAACTAAGAAACTTGGACCTGTTGAGCTTTTAACGACAACTTTTCTCTCTCCTACTTTATCAACTACAGTTCCAACTATTAATGGCGGAATTCTCATTCTATCTAATTCTCTTCTTAAAATTTCATTTTCTTTCATTAACTGTAAATTCTCTCTTTCAAGCTCTTTTTTCTCCAATTCTAATTTTAAAATTCTACTCTCTAATTCCGCAATTCTTGCTTTTTCTTGAAGTTCTTCTCTAAGTAAATCACTATTATTCAAATTATCTTTATTAGTAACTTTTTCTTCTTTAAATTCTTCAGTAAATGACTTCTTTTCTTTTTTTAATTCAGATGAAATAAATTCTTCAAAAACCATAATTATCACCGAGTAAATTTAAGTTAAGTGAATGAATTATTATAATCATTTCATTTTATTTATTATGAATTATCATTTATATACCATATGGAATTATAATAAAAATTCTTATATTTAAATCTTATGTTTGGTTATGTATTCATATATTTCTCTAACATTCTCAGCACATTTTTTCCAAGAAAACTTTTTTGAAAATTCTTTCCCATTTTTTCCCAAGGTTTTTCTTAAATCTTCATTATTTATTAGCTCTAAAATTTTTTCTTTTAATGATTTTGGATTATTTTTTTCAACTAATAATCCATTGTATTCATTAATAACAATTTCTTTTAATCCCCCAACTTTTGTAGCAATTACAGGTTTAGAGCAAGCCATAGCTTCAACAGCTACCATTCCAAAGCCCTCACTTCTTGAAGGAACTACTAAAAAGCTACATTTTCTCATAAATGAGGCTGTTTCATTAAAGCTCTTTTTTCCTAAGAGTTCAATATGATTTAGGTTATTTTTTATAACAAAGTTTTCTATCTTTTTATATAGCATTCCATCCCCTATGAGCTTAAAATTAAAATCAATATCTTTTATAGCTTCTATTAATATATCAACTCCTTTTTGTGGAACAAAAGCTCCAACAAACAATCCAAAGTTGTAATCTCCTTCATCATACAATAGCTCTCTATCTATTCCATTGTATATAACAACTGCTTTATTTTTCAAATTTTCATATAGTTGATTCTTTATATATTTACTTACACAAATTAATTTATCAGAGTTTTTTACTGCGTATTTGAAAAAATATTTTCCTTTTAAAGAATTTTTAAGTATTAAAGCATCACTACCATGCAAAGTTAGAATATGTGAAATATGAAATTTATTTTTTAATAAAGCTCCAACACATCCTTGTGGAAAGGCATAATGGGAATGGATTAAATCAATATCTTCTTTTTTAATAATATCTTTCCCTATTTTGTAGGCATTTATTAGATAACTAATCCCTCTAAATTTTTTTAAATAGGGGACATCATGAATAATTACATTTTTATATCCGTTTTCTTCATAACTATCATAAGTTAGTATATGAAACTCAATATCTTTTAAATGTCTAACTAAATTTTCTACATGTATTGTAATTCCTCCAACATGAGGATAGTATATAGTTGGCATTAAAACTTTCATTGTTATCACGTGGTAGTATGAGATTTAATGAGTTTAAATTATTTAGGAAAGGAATTATTATTGGATTGTTGATAATGTTGTTATATATAATTTGGCCATTTATTGATGTTTTAGCATATTCTGTAGCATTTGCATATATGGCTTTACCAATATATAACCTATTAAGAAAAAAATTTAATAAAACCATTTCAGCTGGATTGGCAATTAGCATATATTTAATTCCAATTATAATAATAACCACTTATGCTTTAATCGCACTTATGGAAATCATATTCTCATTTAATACTAAATCCATAGAGCAATATACAGAAGTAATTTTTGCGCTATATAAAACCTCTATCTTGGAGGGAATAATTAATGAGCAAATCCTTACAAAATATATTGATGAATTCGTAAAATATTTAATTAATCAATTTTCTGGGAAGATTATTGATGTGGGATATCTAATAATTAAAGTTGTTATGATATTATTCATAACATTTTACTTTTTAAAAGATGGTGATAAAGTTAAAAATTTAATAATATCATTATCTTCTAATGAGGATAAAGAAAGGATGAGAATTTATTTAGAATATCTTCACGAGTCATATAAAAATTTATTTATCAGCTGTGTTTCACTTTCTGTAATTATAGCAATTTTATCTTATATTGGGTATCTTATTGTTGGAGTACCATATGCGGAGTTATTTGCACTCATAACAGGAATATTTGCCCTATTGCCTATATTAGGGGGATGGATGGTATATATTTCAATAGCTATATATTATTTCTTAACTCATGATTATACAAAAGCAATTTTTATGTTTATTTATGGAGAAATTTTTTTATCCATAGCTCCAGATTTCGTAATAAGACCTTATTTAGTTAAAAAAGATGTGGATATTCATCCAGTTTTTGTAATTATTGCATTCTTAATGGCTCCACTCTCATTAGGATTTAGTGGGTTTGCTATAGGTCCATTAGTTGTTGGAGCATTAAATGCTTTTTATTTGGCAAAATATAGAGATGGAAAGATTTAAAGAGGTAGAGTATGGAAAAGAAAAAAAGAGTAGTCACTGCAGGAACATTTGATATATTGCATCCCGGACATTATGAGACCTTAAAATTTGCTAAGAGTTTAGGAGATGAACTTATAGTTATTGTTGCAAGGGATGAAACAGTTAAAAAAATAAAAGGTAGAAAACCAATAATTCCAGAAGAACAGAGAAGAGAAATGGTTGAAGCATTAAAACCTGTTGATAAAGCAGTATTGGGGAGTTTAAAAAATAAATTAGAACCAATATTGAAATTAAAACCAGATGTTATTGTTCTTGGCCCTGACCAAACAACTTTTGATGAAGAAACACTAAAAAAAGAACTTGCTAAATATAATTTATATCCAGAGATTGTTAGATTTGAAGGATATAAAAAGTGTCCATTTCACAGCTCTTTTGATATTGTGAAGGAAATAATTAGGAGATTTTGCAATAAAGAGATTAAACTCTAATGCCTCTTTTAATCTTTTATAATTAATTTCTAATCCTATCATTGTTTTCTTATAGGATAAATTATCTACAAAAAAATAAAAAATTTTATATACTACTCATTCAAAATTTTCTTATGTTCATATAATCAATCATAAAAATAAAAATTACTACATTAATTTAAGGTGATATTATGAAAAAGATATATGCAGTGATGGCTTTATTAATTTCATCTATAGTTCTATTTGCGGGATGTGTCCAAAACCAGCAAACATCAGAAGTTCCTACATTAACAGTAGCTTATTTACCAACAGACCACCATGCAGCGTTATTTGTAGCCTGTGACTACCCAGATTTGTTTAAAAATAAATATGGAATTTACTTAAAAGCAGTTAAAGATAAAGAAGAGTATGAATTATACAAAGGAGATAAAAAGATTGCAAATATAAGACTTGTTGAAGTTACTGAGGGTGGAGCAAGTATCATGAACTTAATGACTCAGGGACAGGTTGATGTTGCTTTATTAGGATATCCTCCTGTAATCTTCTACATTGACAAGGGTACAAAAGCTAAGGTTATAATGAATTTGCATACAGAAGGTTCAGCAGTAGTCGTTAGAAATGATATTCCTGCAAATAATTGGGAAGAATTTATAAATTGGATAAAAGAGGAACATAAAAAAGGATATCAAGTAAAAATAGGGCATCCTCTTCCTACATCAATCCAATATGTCATGATTAAAGATGCTTTAAAAGCTGAAGGAATTACATACACTGAAAACCCTAATAACAAAAGTGCAATGGTTTTATTAATTAACTGTAAAGGTCAAAAAACAATGCCTCAAATGTTAGCTCAAAAGGAATTAGATGCAGTTATAGCATGGGAGCCTATGCCTGAAATTATAAAAAGTAGAGGAATCGGAAAAGTTATTGCTTACAGTGAAGAATTACCAAGCTCTACAGGGGGGACATGGGCAAACCATCCATGTTGCTGTTTAGTAGCTTCTGAAAATGCTTTAAATAATAAAAGAGATGCTGTAATTACTTTTGCTAAACTCTTAAAAGACGCAACTGACGAAATTAACAAAAACAAAGAGTTGGCTATTAAATCATCAGCTAAATGGCTTGGAACTAATATAACTATAGAAGAAGCTTCAGTAAAACATATAAAATATGATTATAGATTAGAACCAGTAATTCCAAAAGTTATAAAATTCGTTGATGCTATGAGACTTCAAGGGTTAATAAATGGTAAGTTGAAAAATGTTTCATCAGAAGAGGCTAAGAACATAATATTTGACTTACAAACATATAAAGAAATAATTAGCAACTAAAATATTACTTTTTATTTTTTACTAAAATATAAGTTTGGTGTTTTATCCTAAAATTATTTCGCAATTAATAATTAATATCACCTTTTGTTATTAACAGTATTTTAATCTAAAAAACGATGTTCGAAACATCCTTTTCTTTCAATAAATTTACATATAAAAATATCAAAAATTTTTTAATAACTCAATAAACCTTATAAAATGAGTATAGGACTTTCGCACTTTATATATCAAATTTAGAACTCTGACACCTTTAGGTGTCTATATTCAATACAATATATTTAAAGACCTATTAAAAATAATAAGTAAAGATAAAGTATTAATATTTTTATTATTCAGATATTGCTTCATTGCCTATTACCAATATTGTCGCTGTTTGATTGTAATGCCCTATAGAGCCACCCTTAGTAGTTCCTTGCTCTCCATAAGTATTAAATCCAATTACTGGGACTTCTCCAAGCATTTCCCTTATTATTTCCATATCGTTAATATTTAATCGTTCATTAAGTAAATGCCTTAATATACAATTGAAAATTATAACTGCCCCTATTTTTTTAGGATTACCTGCATTAATTATAGCATTTTTTAATGCATTTTTAAAAGAATGTATTGCATATTCCCTATTAGTTTCCATTAATGTCAAATAAGCCCCTTCCTGAACTTCAGCATAGAAGGTTATACTTCCATCATCATTAGCACACATTCCACTTTTTATTGTATATTCTCCAAAAACATCTGAAGATTTAACACCTAAAGGATTCTGAGCAAAAATTTCTGGAGTTAATTCATCAACATTTAGTAATTCTTTCATAACTTCTACTGCTGGTCTATGGTTTAGTTCATAAACAACTCTACCCTTAGCCTTTGTAACAACAGCTCCCTTTTTTGTCGGAATGTATGGATGTCCATAACCGGTTCCAATTTTTAAAGCACTACTTAACGTAGTAACAACTCCTACATTTGTATAAACTCCATTTGCAAATTGATAAGTCCTTTCAAATTTTAAATCATCTCCTGTAGAACCTCCAATAATTGGCACATTACAACCTATCTCTGAAACTATTCCCCTTAAAAACTCTTCTTCATGACCTGATAACCCATCAGGTATTACAATATTTACAAACGGTTTCATTCTTAAAATATCTAAACTATCTTTTTTCATGAATGATATTGATAATATTGCCGAAGCCGTAGGATTACTTTTTAATGAAGAAAATGCCTCTTTAATAGCCTCTTTTCCACTTTCAAATGGTTTTTCGGATATATTCTTTCCCACACCTATACCAACTTTTAAATATGGACTTTTTATAGTCATAACAGCAACAGTATTGGTTTTTGGTTTATCTATAGCACTTGAAAATTCCCCAGCAGTTGTGCCTCCAATTATTGCAGAATTACCAACTTCTTCTTTTATAGCATTGTAAATTTCTTCAGGATTTAAATTAGATGAAGAAAATACTATTGTTAAGTTAGGTTCTCCAGACATTTTTATAGCCTCTTTTACAGCCTCTTTAGGATTTTCAGATTGTCCTACTCCCACTTTTATTACATCTTTATGTATAGTCATTGTTTAATCACCATTTTCCATTTCAATAGCTTATCATAGTATGTTAGCCTCGAAGGCAATGCCCTCTCATCAGCCAATAAATTAATATTTACCTCTTAATTATTTATATTACACAATATGCTACAAAAACCAGGAAACTGTTTTAAACCCTAATTATATTTTTTTATATATTATTTATTATATTTTTTATCTTTATATCTTTTTATAAACCTCTTCGCAATCAGCACAAGCAGTTTTACAGAAATTAAAAATCACATGGCTAAATCTCAAAGAAAAGCAAGGTATCGATTTCAAGTTCGGAGAAAAACAGCCACTAATATGATGGAAAAATTTGTAGTCTAAATTATGATGGTTTGCTAAGGAGATAGCGAGAGTTAAATCACAATTTGCAAGTGATTATCAAAGTTAGCTATGAAGAAATTATTTTAATGACTATATCCATAAAATTAGCAAATAGATTGTAAAAAATGTATTTTATAATAGGACTTTTGCAAGCATATTTAAATATTTTATTATAACATTTCATGATAATCTATTTTTATTAGATATTATAATTTTTCGAAACAAAAAGTTTATTTTGGGGAAAATATGCTAAAAATGTCGAGGACTATCTTTTATATGCTTTTTATATTACTTTCAGAGATTAATTCGTGTGTAGAGTTATCGAAAACGTTGCGTATTTTCGGAATCGACATATCTCACGATACAATAAATAGAATACTTTGGGAAGAAGGAATCTTCCCACAAGAAAAGCTTTTTAATTTCGTTAAAGATTTTATCACTCCTGATTATAATATTGTCGTTATAGATGACTTTGTTATAGATAAAATTTACTCTAAATCGACTGAATTTGCTTATTATTGTTGGAGTAATCTACATAAACGAGTAATTAAAGGCATACATATCGTTGATTGCATAATTACAAATGGAAAACATATTATTCCAATCGATTTTAGAGTATATGACAGACCAAGAGATGGAAAGACGAAAAATAATTTATGTAGGGAGATAATAAAGTCTTTAGTGGATAAAGGATTAAATATTAGATATATCTGTTTCGATAGTTGGTATTCAAGTAAAGATAACTTAAAACTTATCGATAGTTTAGGTTTATTCTACCTCTGCAGAATTAAAAGGAATAGAAAGGTAAAACTCTCCAAAAACAGAGAGTGGGTATCAATCGAAGACATTAAGGAAATTCCTAAGAATGGATTAATCGTTTATCTACGAAAAGTTGGCTATGTCAGACTCTTCTGCCTTTCCAAAAACGGAAAGGCAAAATATTATATAACTAATAACCTATTTATGAGTTTCGAAGAATTCCAAGAGGTCAAAAACGCCTCTTGGAGAATCGAGGAATTCCATAGGGGTGTTAAACAGTGCTGTAATACAGGCAATTTCTTCGTTAGAAAAAAATTTCCAATTTTAGGTCATATCTCCCTTTCTATGAGAGCCTTCTACCTCTTAGAGAAAATTAGAATCGATAAAAATATCAGTTGGTACGAACTTAGAAGAAAACTAAATCGAATAGCTGTTGGTAATGCCATAATCTCTTTGTGTGAAGAAATTGGTTTATCGTTAATCTAAGTATTTAAATGTGGATGCGAAAGTCCTATTATAAAAAACAAAATGATAAACTTAGTATCAACAACAATTTGGTGGTTATTATGATAACCGTTGGGATAGACCATGGTACTTCTGGAATAACCACATGCATAAAAAATAATGATAAAAAGATAATATTTAAACTAAAAAGGTCAGAGCTTAAAGAGAAATCTTATTTGGAAGAATTAAAGAAGCACATTCCATTGGAAGATATTGATTTGATTGCTTTAACTTACTCTATGGGGGATGGAATAAGCAAAATCCTTCCCATAGAGAAAGTTAAAAATAGAGGAGTTTTGAGTATCGAAGGGGCTGGAGAGAAGGTTGGAGGAGGAACAAAGGTTTATGATGAGATTAAAGAATATTGCTTACCAGCAGTTGTTATCCCTGGGCTGCATAGAAATGTTAAATGCTTAGATGAGAGGTTTAGAGCTTTATATTCTCATATAGCCTCACCAGAAAAAGTTTCGATTGCTTATTATGCTTACAAGTTATTTGGATTTAATGATTTTGTTTTATCCGATATTTCCTCAAACACTGTAACTTTACTAATAAAAGATGCTAAAATCTTTGGAGGATTTGACGCTTGCATTGGAGCTATTGGTATCTTACACGGACCAATAGATTTAGAGATGATTAGAGAAATAGATGCTAAAAAAATTACTGCTAATGAAGCATTTTCTAAAGCAGGGGCAGTTAAAATAGCTAAGCTTTACAAAGGTGTTGAAAACACAAAAGAAGAGATAATTAATAACTATTTTAATGATGAAAATTGTAAGTTAGCTGTTGATAGTTTAATTTTAAGTGTCTCTATGGAGATTAATAGCTTATTGCCCCTATTAGATAAAAATAAAAGAAGAGTTATTTTAGCTGGCTCTATAGGAACTTTGAGAAATCCAATAGATATTCCAAAGAGAATTAAAGAGTTTGTTGAGGCAAAAGTATTTGCATTATATGGAGAGAGTGGAGCTATTGGAGGAGCTTTGATAGCTGAAGATATTTTAAAAGGTAAAAGAAATATTTTAGGGATAGAGGTCGAGTTTTAAGTGATAACTATGTATGCGATAGGTTTAGGAGAAGAAAATAGAAAAGAAATTTTAAAAGCTTATGAAAAATTAAAAGAAGAAGGAATTGAAGTAGAGTTAATTAATAATCATAAACTGTTAATAGATAAACTATTATCAAAAGAATTAAAAGGAGCTATTAGGGGCTCTCTATCTTCATCAAAAGTTATTCCATATTTAAGAAAAAAAATAGGAAAATTTTATAGAGCATCTATTTTAAAAAATCCATTTACTAATGAAATTTTTTTACTGTCCCCTGTAGGGATTGATGACATATCCGAGGATAAAAATGAAAGGTTAGAGGATAAAATTAAAATTATAAAATATGCCTCTAAGTTTTTAAAGAACCATAATATTGAACCAAAAGTTGCTGTGCTCTCTGGAGGAAGGTTGAGTGATTTAGGAAGAAATAAAGTAGTGGATGAAACAATATATGAAGCTGAAAAAATTGTGAATTACTTTAGAGGAGAGCTTGATATAATACATAATGGTATATTAATAGAAGAATATTTAAAAGAGGGATATAATATTATTATTGCCATTGATGGAATTACTGGAAATATAATTTTTAGATGTTTAGGATTAATTTGTAAAATTGAGGGTTATGGAGCTGTTATTTTGTCAGATAAAAATGTTAATTTTATTGATACAAGTAGAAATGCTGATTGGAAGAGGTATTATAATGCTGTTAAATTTTTAACAGGTGGGTGTTTTGGATAATAATATAAAAAACAAATTAAAGAGTATTGGAAAAAGATTTGCCATTGATTTTTATAGATTTTTAGAAAATTCTGGAGTTTTAAAAATTTACGAAAAGATTTTAGAAGAATCAATTGATAAAAACAAGCTACCAAAACATGTGGCTATAATTATGGATGGAAATAGAAGAGCGGCAGAGATTTATGGAAAGGATAGATATTACGGGCATTACTTGGGGGCTGAAAAAGTAAGAGAAGTTTTAAGATGGGCAAGGGATTTGGGGATAAAGGTTGTTACCTTATATGCATTTTCAACAGAAAATTTTAACCGCCCAAAAGAAGAAGTTGATAAACTTATGGAACTTTTTGAAAAAAAGTTTTATGAAATTGCAGAAGATGAAGAAGTTCATAAATATGAAGTTAAGATTAAGGCTATTGGAAGGATTAATTTATTACCAAAAAATGTTCAAAAGGCAATAAAATATGCTGAAGATAAAACAAAAAATTACAATAAATTTTTTGTAAATATTGCAATAGCTTATGGAGGACAACAAGAAATAATAGATGCTGTAAAAAAGATAGCTGAGAAGGTTAAGAGGGGAGAGATAGAGCCAGAAGATATTGATAAAGAGCTGATAGATAAGCATTTATACACTGCTGATTTACCATTTCCAAATCCTGATTTGATTATTAGAACTTCTGGGGAGGAAAGGATTAGTAATTTTTTAATTTGGCAGAGTTCTTATTCAGAGTTGTATTTTTGTGACATATATTGGCCGTTATTTAGGAGAGTGGATTTTTTAAGAGCTATTAGAGAATATCAAAGGAGACATAGGAGGTTTGGAAAATGAAAAAGGACATAATTATATTATTATTTACTGTTATTCTTTGTTCTGTAACTTTGTGTGGCTGTATCTCTTTTGAAAAAAATATCTCTGAAAAAAATAAAATAAAATATTATAATATAAAAAATAACATATATAGTAATTCAAATATCTCTAAAAATCAAAGTATTCAAAACACTACCAACAATACAATAGATAATATAGATAATAAAACCAATCTTCCAAAAACATTAAATTATGAAATAATTGCTTATGGAGCTTTTGGAGAAAAAAGTAGTGGATATTATTACTATTATGAAGACAACAAAACTATAATAGTGATAAACTTAGGAGAGATGCCTACTGCAGGATATAAAATAAAGATAATAAATATAACAGAAACTAATAACAGAATTGTAGTTTATTATAAAGTTGTTCCACCAAAGGAATTTGCAGCAATGGTTATAACCTACCCTTATATAAAAATATCAGTAAATGGAACATATGAAGTAGAATGTAAAGAGATAAAAGATTAATAGGCTAAATATAATAATTTTACAGTTTAAAACACAAAAGTGGAGATGTGGTATTTTGAGGGTGGAAGTTATTTTTTTAGGATGTGGTGGTGGAAGATGGGCAACAATAACACAAAAAAAGGCAACAGGAGGGTTTAGAATCCATACAAATGAACTTAGAATGCATGTAGACCCGGGGCCGGGAGCAATAGTAAGATTAAACGAGCTAAAAATATCTCCATGGAGAACTAACGCTTTATTTATCTCTCATTGCCATCCAGACCACTACACTGATGGAGAAATTATTGTTGAAGCTATAACTCAAGGGATGACAAAAAAAAGAGGGGTTTTTTTAGGAAATCTCTCAGTAGTTAAAGGTTTTGGAGAGTATGAATATGTTATATCAAAATATCATCAATCTAAGCTTGAAAAAGTTCAGGTTTTATATCCTGGAGATGAAGTAGAATTGTATGATACAACAATAAAGGCAACACATACAAAACATGGAGACCCATTTGGTATTGGTTTTAGGTTGAAAACAATTTATGGAGATATTGGCTATACATCAGACACTGAGCTAATACCTCAATTGATTGAAGACTTTGATGGAGTCAGAATTTTAATAGCAAATATTGTTAGAAAGAAAAATGAAAGGATTAGAGGACATTTATGTTCAAATGATGCTATAGATTTAATAAACTCAATGAGTAAAAAGCCAGAGTTATTGATAATGAACCACATGGGAGTTAAGATGACAAATCCTCAAATAGAGGCAGAATATATTTCCCAAAATACTGGAATAGAAGTTATTCCAGCAAAATTAGGATTGAAAGTTGAGCTTTTAAATGGGAACTATAAGTATCAGTTAATTAAATAATTATGCTTTTTTATTCTTAAAATAGCAAAAACTCCAAGTAAAAAAACCGCTATTGATGTTATTAGTGTAGCTAAACTACCTCCGACAATTCCATAGGCATTTACCAAAATTAAATTTAAAACAACATTTAAAAGTATTCCAAATAAAATTATATAAAATGAGATTTTTGCATATCCCAAACCTTGAAGTGCAGAAGAAATGAGAGTATAATAACTCATAAATAAAGAAGAGATTGCTAAAATTCTTAGGCATAAAATTCCTTCTGGATTAGCTATTTTAAAAAATGCTATTAATGGAATTTCTGGAAAAAATAAACAACCAATAACAAAAATTGATGAAAATATAGTATTTTGGATAATTCCTTCTTTTAATAAACTTAAATCCTTTGTCTTAGATATTCTTGGAAGGAGAGGGATGCTAACAGCTGAAGCAAACATAAATATTCCTCTTGATATTAAAGAAGAGTATCCATAAATTCCACTCCAAAATCCTCCCATAATAGACATTATCACAACATTATCAATATCTCCAAACAATCTATAAGATGATGATGTTAAAGCAATAGGAATTGAGTATTTTAAAACCTTTAAATTGAAATCTGAAAAGATATTTTTTGTTATATTTTTTATATTTACTAATTTTTTAAAGTCTAATTTTCCTTTTAATGCTTTATAAATTAAATACATTCCAAAAATCCCTGCTATTAAATAGGATAGTGATATTGATAATAAAGAACCAAAAATTCCTAAATATAGGGTTAAAATAAAAACTAAAATAACCTTTACTGTATATTCAACAATCCATGTAAATGAGAGATATTTAATCTTTAACAATCCTTGTAGTATTCCTCTTGAAAAGGCTATTAATGTTGAAGCTACTATACAAAAACCAACTGCTAAGTATAATGAGTTGTCCAAAGATAAATAATACCCTCCCAATATATATTTTACATAGGGAGTTAAAACAAATCCAAAAATTGAAAACAAAATCATTAAATATAATATTTGAATGTATTTATTAATATTTACCTCTTTCTCCTCAGATAAAAATTTTGCTATAGCAGGAGGAATGCCAGAAGAGAATAAAATTGTTAGAGTATCAACTATTGGCATTAAACCTTTTAAAATCCCAAATGCCTCTGTTCCTAACAAAAATGCAGTTATAAAATAAAATAGATATGCCATACCTTTTGAATAAATATTTGAGATTAATATGTAAATACTATCTTTACCTAAACTCATAAAAATCATCTTATCCTATTTTAACTACATAAAATTGTTTTTAATATTTTTAAAATTTGTGGTGAAACTTATGGGAAGAAAAGATAAAAGGTGGGTTTTACAAAGAAAAAGAGATTTTTACTATAAATTAGCTAAAAAACTTAAATATCGTTCAAGAGCTTCTTTTAAATTAATGCAATTAAATGAAAAATTTAATGTAATAAAACCAGGAAAAATAGTTTTGGATTTAGGTTGTGCTCCAGGCGGATGGATGCAGGTAGCGAGAGAAATAGTAGGAGATAAGGGATTTGTTATTGGTATTGACTTACAAGCGGTTAAGCCATTTGAATATGATAATGTGGTTGCAATAAAAGGAGATTTCACCTTAGAAGAGAACCTAAATAAAATTAGAGAACTCATCCCAAATGAAGAAAAAAAAGTAGATGTTGTTATAAGTGATGCTTCTCCAAATATAAGTGGTTATTGGGATATAGACCACGCTCGTTCAATTGACTTGGTAACTACTGCCTTACAAATAGCTACTGAGATACTAAAAGAAAGAGGGAATTTTGTAGCTAAGGTATTTTATGGAGATATGGTAGATGATTATAAAAATTTAGTTAAAAAATACTTTGAAAAGGTTTATATTACAAAGCCTCAAGCTTCAAGAAAAGAAAGTGCTGAAGTTTATGTTATAGCAAAGAGATACACTGGAAAAAAATGGGAAGAGGAAGATAGAATAAAAAGAATTAATAAAGTTGAAGATGAAGGCAATAATGAGTTATTAGTAAAAAAAATTAAAGAGATGAGGAAATTACACTCTAAGTCTTAATAATTTTAAATATCTTTTTGTTTATATAAGGTGAGTATTATGAAATTCTACGATAGAGGGAAGGAAGTAAAATATTTAAAAAATTATTGTCTGTTGGAGCCGAATTCTATATTATTTGTTTATGGACCAAAATCTTCAGGAAAAACTACTGTAATGCTTAAAGTTATAGAGGAGTTAAATAAAAGAGATGATATAATATTTTTTTATTATGATTTAAGGAGATATGCAACACCTACAAAAGAAGAGTTTTTAAAAATATTTTTTGAAAAAGGAAATAAAAAATACTTATTAAATAGATTTGAAATAAATTTAAAAATCTTTAGATTTGGTATAGAGGAGAATTTTGACTTTAATAATTTATCATTAAATGATGTTTTCGACAAAATCTATGAAAGTATTGAAACTGTTATTAAAGATGGAAAAAAACCTGTTTTGGTAATTGATGAACTTCAAAAATTAAAAAATATTTATTTTAACACTGAAAATCAAAGATTTTCAGCGTCTCCTTCGCTTCGCTTCGGAGATGGAGGTAAATCCTTATTAAATGAGCTATTTAATTTATTTGTTCATTTAACAAAGGTAAGGCATTTATGTCATGTTATCTGCTTAACCTCTGATACTTTATTTATTGAAGAAATTTATAGAAATTCAACATTAAAAAATGCCTCAGAATATTATTTAATAGATTGGTTAAATAAAGAAACTATAAAAAATATTTTAAAAGAAGAAAACTTTAATGAAGAGGAAATAAACTATGCAATTAATTATTTATCTCTTCCTTATGAAATCTCTCAATTAATAAACAATAAAAAATTAGGATTAACTGTTGAGGAAACTATAAAACAATGGATAAATATTGAATCGGATAGTTTAATGTATTTAATAGCAAACATTCCTGATGAAACAGATGAAAATAAAATAAATAAAATTTTAAGTATGTTTAAAAATAACATTATGGTTAAAGATTATGAAATTATTAAAAAAGAATATATAAAAGAGTTTAAATTCTTAGTTGAAAATGAAATTTTATTTTATGATGTTATTAATGGCATTATTAAGCCTACTTCTATAATTGAATGGTTTGCCATTAAAGAAATTATAAAATAAAAATAAAATAAAAGATTATTATTTATCTATGTGCATAGCAACAAACAACTTCACTATCTTTTTTATCCACTCTTGCAAATCCAAATCTCTCAAATTGGATAATATCATCAACTTCAACCATGTTAAAGTCTTTCTCAGCAAAACCCTCTTTTATTTCACCATTAGGCATTAAAACTTTAACCTTTACACTATCTTTTACAGGAATCCAGTGTATAATTTTAGCTTTATTTTTTCTTGCTATTTTAAAGTCATCTGAGTGATATTTTGCCAATGCAATATCATTAACTTTTTCAACAAATATATTGAAGAGTTCCATTAATCTATACATTTTATTCTCTTCCAACTCATCTCCAACAACATAAACCTCTCCATCAAATATTAATTCTCTTTCACCAAACTCTGGTCTATCAGGATGCATTCTAAGTTTTAAAACTCTCTTTTCAACATTTTCAATAATAAGCTTCTTTGGATTCCAGACGAAGAAGAATCTCCTTGCATCTTTATCTATAAATTCTTTATTTATTGCATACAAGTTTTCCCATGAAAATTTAACATCTGCCTGCTTAATTCCAATTCTTTTCATTATTTCATATATTGCTTCAGCTTTAATCCCCCTTCTTCTTAATGCTCTTAATGTACCTAATCTAACATCATCCCATCCACTATAAAGCCCTTCTTTAATTCCTTTATACATGGATGATGTGCTTAAAACAATATCTTCTATCTTTAAAATTCCATAGTGTATAAATTCTGGCATTTCCCAGCCAAAGTATTTGTAAATATAGGCTTGTTTTTCAGTATTTACAATGTGGTCTTTTCCTCTTAAAACATGGGTCATTCCCAATAAATAATCATCAACAGGCACTGAGAAGTTCATTAATGGATAGACACTATATTTATCTCCAGTTCTTGGGTGTGGAGTTTTTTCTATCCTAAATATTGGAAAATCTCTTATAGATGGGTTTTTGTGCTTTATATCTGTTTTTAATCTAACAACAACATTTTCAAGTTCTCCATTTAACATTTTTTCCCAAAGTTCTAAGTTATCTTCAACAGCTCTATCTCTACATTTACATGGCATTCCTTTGTTTCTTAGCTCTCTAAACTCTTCTGGATTACAGTCACAAACATAAGCATGCCCCATTTCAATCAATTTTCTACCATATTCATAATAAAGCTCTATTCTATCTGATTGAATAACAACTTCATCAACTTTAACTCCCAACCAATCTAAATCTTCTTTAATCATATCATAAGCTTCTGGTAAAACTCTCTTTGGGTCAGTATCTTCTAATCTTAAAATTAATCTTCCATTATATTTTTTAACAAAGTAATCATTTAATACCGCAGCTCTTGCATGTCCTATATGTAAAGGCCCTGATGGATTAGGAGCGAATCTCATAACTACCTTATCTTTTACGTTTGGTAGTTCTAAACCTTTCTCTTTCTTTTCTTTCTTTTTCTCATCTATATTCAATTCTTCCAACTTTTTCTTCATTTCTTCTAACGATAGTTTATTAACATCTTCAACAATTTTTTCTATAATTGGCATTACTTCCTTAGCTTTACTTCTATATTCTGGATTTTCTGACAAAAATATCCCTAAAACTGCTTTTGGATTAGCTTTTCCATTATATTTTATGGCATTTCTTAATGCAATTGTCATAATCTTCTCTTCCACATTACCACCTTTAGAACCATTAACTTTAAAAACCTTAACTGATTATTATGGAAAGGATACTTAAATGTAAGTAACTATATTATAATTTATGCAATTTTAAAAAGCTCATCTTCAATAATTGAGATAATCTGAATTATAATAGTCAAATATATAAATATTGTAAAATATTATTATGGTGGATATTGATGGAAAGTATTGAGAAAGTTATGGTTTTTGGTTCTGGGCCGATAGTTATTGGACAGGCAGCAGAGTTCGATTTTTCAGGTTCTCAGGCGTGTAAAGCTTTGAGGGAGGAAGGAATATATACTATTTTAGTAAATTCAAACCCCGCAACTATCCAAACAGATACAGACATGGCAGATAAGGTTTATTTAGAGCCATTACATCCAAAAATTGTTGAAAAGATTATTGAGAAGGAAAGACCCGATGCTATTTTACCAACAATGGGAGGACAAACAGGACTTAACTTAGCTTTAGAGTTACATAGAAGAGGGATTTTAGACAAATATGGAATAAAACTTCTTGGTTCAAATATAAAGACAATTGAAATAGCAGAGGATAGAGAGCTTTTTGCTAAGGCAATGGCTGAAATTAATGAGCCAGTTACAAAGTGTAAAGCAGTTAATTCTGTTGATGAAGCACTTGAGTTTGCTGAAGAGATTGGCTATCCTGTTATTGTAAGACCTGCATTTACATTAGGAGGAACAGGAGGAGGTATTGCACATAACAAAGAAGAATTAATAGATATTGCTTCAAAAGGTTTAAAATATTCAATAATTAACCAAGTTTTAATTGATGAGAGTGTTTTGGGATGGAAAGAGTTTGAGTTAGAGGTTATGAGGGACAGAAAAGATACATGTATAATTGTCTGTGGTATGGAGAATATAGACCCTATGGGAATACACACTGGAGAGAGTATTGTTGTTTCTCCAATACAAACATTACCAGATGAGTTTTATCAAAAGCTAAGAAATGCGGCTATAAAGATTATAAGACATTTAGGAGTTGAGGGAGGATGCAATATACAATTTGCAGTAAATAAGGAAATGACTGAGTATAGGGTTATTGAAGTTAATCCAAGAGTTTCAAGAAGTTCAGCTTTAGCAAGTAAAGCTACTGGTTATCCAATAGCAAGGATTGCTGCAAAAATAGCTATAGGAAAAACATTAGATGAAATTTTAAATGATGTTACAAAAGAGACACCAGCAAGCTTTGAGCCAACTTTAGACTATGTTGTTGTAAAAATCCCAAGATGGCCATTTGATAAGTTTAAAACAGTAGATAAGAGATTAGGAACTAGTATGAAATCTACTGGAGAAGTAATGGCAATTGGTAGAAGCTTTGAAGAAGCTCTGCAGAAAGCTATTAGAAGTTTAGATATTGGTAGATTAGGTTTAATTGGTGATAGGAAGGATAAGGACTATAGTGATGAAGAAATTAAAAACATATTGAAAAATCCAACTGATGAGAGGATTTTTGTTATAGCTAAGGCTTTAGAGAAAGGATGGAGTGTTGAAAAAATCTGTGAATTAACAAATATTGATGAGTTCTTCATTAAGAAGATTAAAAATATTGTTGATATGAAAAAAGAGTTAGAAAAACTTAAAGAAGAAATTAAGGAATTAAGTTTAAGCAGTTAAAATAATTATTAGGTGAAAAACTATGGAAATGAAAAAATTAAAGGAAATTTTATTAAAAGCAAAAAAAATGGGCTTTTCTGATAAACAAATAGCTAATTTATTAGGAATGGATGAGATGGAAGTTAGAGAATTGAGAAAAAAACTTAATATCCTCCCACTATATAAAATGGTAGATACCTGTGCTGCAGAGTTTGAGGCAAAAACACCTTATTATTATTCAGCCTATGAAAATTATGTCTATAAGGAGCAGGATGAAAGCAACCCATCAGATAGAAAGAAAGTAATTATATTAGGTTCTGGACCAATAAGGATTGGACAGGGTATAGAATTTGATTACTCAAGTGTTCATGCAGTCTTAGCTTTAAAGGAGATGGGATTTGAAGCAATAATTATAAATAACAACCCAGAGACAGTTTCAACTGACTATGACACATCAGATAAGTTATATTTTGAGCCAATAACATTTGAAGATGTTTTAAATATAGTTGAAAGAGAGAAAGAGAGAGGAGAGCTTTTAGGAGTTATAGTTCAATTTGGTGGGCAAACAGCAATAAACTTAGCTATGAAGTTAAAAAAAGCTGGTGTTAATATCTTAGGAACTACCCCAGAAAATATAAATGTTGCTGAAGATAGGGAAGAGTTTTCTAAATTATTAAAAAAGTTAAATATTCCTCAAGCTGAAGGAGGAACTGCTTTTACAAAAGAAGAGGCTTTAGAGATAGCTAAAAGAATTGGATATCCTGTTTTAGTCAGACCTTCCTATGTTTTGGGAGGAAGGGCGATGCAAATTGTCTATAGTGAAGAGGAGTTAATTGAATACATGGAAGAAGCCGTTAGAGTTTCAGAAGAGCATCCTGTTTTGATAGATAAATTTTTAGAAGATGCCATTGAGTTAGATGTTGATGCAGTATGTGATGGAGAGAGTGTTTTAATTGGAGCTATAATGGAACATATTGAAGAGGCAGGAGTGCATAGTGGGGATTCAGCAACTGTAATTCCTCCTCAGACACTACCTAAAGAGATAATTGATACTGTCATTGATTACACTGCAAAGTTAGCAAGGGAGTTAAATATAGTAGGATTGTTGAATGTGCAGTATGCAGTTAAGGATGGGGTTGTTTATGTTTTGGAAGCAAACCCAAGAGCTTCAAGAACTGTTCCTTACGTAAGTAAATCAGTAGGAATTCCATTAGCTAAGTTGGCTACAAAGGTTATGCTTGGTAAAAAGTTGGAGGAGTTAATTAAAGATTATGATGTTGAAACAGTGGGAGAAAAAGTTTGGATTGCTAAGCCAAAGTATGTATCAATTAAAGAGGCTGTGTTCCCATTCCAAAAATTGCCTGGAGTAGACCCTGTTTTAGGACCAGAGATGAAATCTACTGGAGAGGCTATTGGAATTGATAAAGACTTTGGTAGGGCATATTATAAATCCCAATTATCTGCAAATATGGAATTGCCAATTGTTGGGAATGTGTTTATAAGTGTTAGGGATAGAGATAAAAAGCATATTGTTGAAGTTGCTAAAAAATTACATGAGCTTGGATTTACAATATATGCAACAGAAGGTACTGCAAAAGTGTTAAGAGAAAATGACATTCCAACAATACTTGTTAAGAAGATATCTGAAAGCCCAAATGATAACATCTTAAAGTTAATGAGAGATGGAAAGATACACTTAATAATAAACACATCTTCAGGAAAAAAGGCAAAGTCAGATGGATATTATATAAGAAGAGCAGCAGTAGATTTGGGTATTCCATACATTACAACAATTCCAGGAGCTAAAGCGGCAGTTAAAGCAATAGAAACTGTAAAAAAAGGAGAGTTAAATGTATATTCCTTAGATGAGCTTGATGCAAGTATAAAAAATAGGTTTTAAGCTTTAGATTCAACAATTAATTTATAATCTTCCTCAGGAATTTCTCTCATTGCTTTTCCCATTAAATGCCCACTCCATTTCTTTTTATTGGTGATAAATCTAAGTTTTGGAATTAAATCTTTAAAGTTAATTGGAGGTTCAAAAACTTTAATTTCTTTAAGTTTAACTCTATATGGAAATTTCTCATTAGGATTTCTTGGAGTTGGTTTAAAAATTTTTGTAGAATCTTTATAAACTTCAGAGATTACTTCATAAACGCCTCTAATGTATGGAGGTTTATAATCCTTTCCACTCCTCTGAATTTCATAAATAATTAGTTTATCTCCAACTTTAACTTTACTTAGTGTATTCTTATGTCTCTCTGCCACTCCCCAAATTTTCTTTTCTTTTATCACTTTCCAATTATCTTCATTTGTTATGCAGAGCCAATATGTCATAATATCGCATATCTAACTATTTTTGTCCCAATTTTAGGAGATATCTTTTTCTTTCAACGATGTTAGTATTTTTATAGTGTTTGCTTATATCTATTTTTTCCCCATCTCTAATTAAATAAACTTTTCTATTTTCATTGTCTAAAGGATTATGAATCTCAAATATTATAGCATTTTTCCCATCTTCCCCAATATTACAAACAATATATAGGTAGTATTTATCTTTATTTTCCATGGCAAATCTGTATTCCGCCTCTGTAAGTTCTGCAATTGGTAATAATCCCTTATGACCTTTTACTTCAATATACTTCTCCTCTCCATTTTCAATAACTTTTATATCATAATGCTCATGTAGAGAGACATCTAAAACATCCCAAATCTTACCTTTATTTTCATATCCATATTTACTTGCTAATCTTTGTTCTTCGAGATTCATTATAACATTCATAGCCAATTTTTCAATTTTCACAAGTTCTTCAAGGGGCAGAAAATTCCTATTTATTACCTTTAAATCATTTTCATCTGGTAAAATAATATTATCTCTATCTAAATTATCCACAATATCTAAAGGAATAACTTTTCCAATTGAAAATTCCTTCTCTGGCAGATAATCAATAATTATAGGATTACTAACACTTATTTTCAAATTCTTAAATAATTTATCATCTTTTAAACCTGAATCCATGAGATTTTCGTAATTTGAAATTCTTTTATTTATGTTACTTACAATACTTCTGGCATAAGTAAGGACATTTCCTTTAATAGCCAATACTTGCTTTTCATTAGGTTTTTCTATGTATTCTGTGAAAAATAAATCTTTGCTAAAGATTGTTGTTAAGTATTTTAACAATTCAACACTTGTCATTAACTTAATTTTTTTTTGATAAGAGACCATCAATGGAATTTCCCAAACAATCTCATTATCTTCATTTAATATCTTTACAAAAAACAAATATTCCCTATTTTTAAATTGATTCTTTATAACAATTCTTGATATTTGTAAATCTTTATCATTTTTTGATTTTATGATTTGATACCACATATTTTGGGTATTTATTTTGTCATTTAAGACTTTATCATGATAGTCCCTCAAAATTTCTTCAACCTTTTCAATCTCTAAATAATTTTCGTTTTGGATAACATTTAAAACTTCCTTTTTTATTTCTTCAGCACGTTCTTCTGGAAAAATACCCATTATTTTTAGCTTATTTCTAATAACTTTTAGAGTTTTGACAATTTCTTCTGTATAACTGCCTAACTCTCCAATTATTGCTGAAATTATAATATCATACTCGGACAAGTTTTTTATGTATGCGAATTCTTCTAAGTTAAATAGATTTTCAGCATTTGCAATATATATCTCCTTACCTATTGCTAATTGATTATCAAGTGCAGTTTTAATATTCATAATTTTTTTATAAAGGTTATTGAGTAGTTCCAAGTCCATTCTATTTGAAAGGAAAATATTATAAATAGACACGTCCTTTTCTTGCCCTAACCTCCAAACCCTACCAATTCTTTGCTCTAATTTTATAGGACTCCATGGGGAGTCATAATTTATTAGGACACTTGCAATTTGTAAATTAAGACCTTCAGAAGCGACATCTGTTGCCAGTAAAATTTTTCCATAATCCCCAAATTTTTTATTAATCTCCTCAGTAATATTCTCCATCCTATTTTTGTCCTCTCCTGAAAGTGTTAATATTTCATTTGTGTCTATTTTAACACCATAGTTATTTAGATACTTAGGCAGATTTTCTTGAAGATATTTGAGAGTATCAACATATTCAGTAAATACTACAATTTTCTCATTATTTTCAATATGTTCTGCAATAATTTTTGCTAAAGCATCAATTTTACTATCTTTTTTAACTATAATGTTAGTTGTTGTTTTAAGGAGATTTTCAAATAATTCTTTTTGTTCTTGGCTTAAATAGGGTGAATATTTATCAACAATATTATTTATTATGTCAGATACTTCTCTATAATCTTCAAATTCTATTTCTTCAAAACTTAATGAGAAGAGGTTTTGAATATCTTCTGACACATCAATATCATCAGTTTTTAAAATGCTACTTTTTATAATCCTATTCAGTGTTTCAATTGCTGCTTTATAACTTGAAGATGCCCTCTTACCTAAAATCACTGCTAAAAGAGCTATTGGAGAACTCTTTTTTGTATTTTTCAGTATATTTTTAAGAGTATTTTCAAGAAGGTTAAAAAATATTTTTTCCTCTTCTGATATATCCACTACTACTGCATTAAACTGGCAATCTTTAAAGACTTTTTTATTCTCAAGGGCATTTACTAATTTTTTTGTCCTTCTAAAAACTAATATGTCATGAGTCTTACGATAGAAATTTTGAGTATTTAATTTGTCAAAATCATTTATAAGTGTGTAATCTAAAATCTTTAATCTATATAGATAATCTTGATGGTCTCCTCTGTGTGGAGTTGCGGAAAGTAAAAGCATATTTCTTACTTTTTTTGAAAGTTTTTCTACTAATTTTCCCCTTTGAGTATTTTTGGTAATGTTATGGGCTTCATCAACAATAACTAAGTCCCAATCAATTTGCAATATTTTATCAACATACCTTTTTGCAAGGTCTATTGAGATTATAATATAAACTGCAGAATCATAATACTGTAAAAAACTTTTAATATTATTTATATCATTCCCATTTTTAACAATCCTTGGAATTCCTCCAACTCTTTTTATTTCTGAAACCCACTGCTCTCTTAAAATTTTTGGAGTTAAAACTAAAATCTTTTTTATCCCATCTTTTAGTTCTAAATATCTTGCTATTGTAAGAGATTCTATTGTTTTACCTAAGCCAATCTCATCTGCAATTAAAAAACGGACTGGACGAAGAAGCATAGCATTGTATAGGAGATAAATTTGGTGTATAAATGGCTTTATTTGTTTTTTTGATGCAGGATGATTTAAAGCATAGAAAAATAGTAATGGGTCATGCAAAAATATCTTTTTTATGAGATAGTTTTTTATTTTATTTTGCAATTTTCATCCCCCCACATAATTAGGTGTCTATATTCAATACTAATATATTTATTCCTGCGAAAGTCCTATTTTTAAAGTTCTTCAACTTCCAAAAAACATTTTGCTATTTTTAATAATTTTCTTCTATTATTATATTCCCAATATCTACTTCTAAAAGTTGATGCCCAATAACGTAAGGATAGAGGTTCCATAGAAAGAATGTGGTCTTCTAACTTTCCCCACATTGTATTATCTTTTAATGCTTGCATAACCATGGCATAGACAAACAATTTTAGATATGCATAATCATCATCAGTTTTTAATGTTATCCTCTTTTTACCAGAAACTTCAAATCCAAGGTGTTTAGCGAAATTAATAAACTCTGGAAGAAATACTCTCGCAACTCCTTCAATTTTACCTTTTATGTATTTGTTGTCCTCAAGAGGAATTATAGGAATAAATTCTGCTAATTTTTGTTCTTTTACAATTGGCAATTTTATAGGCTTAATATATCTAAGTTTAACCATATATTGAGTATTTCCTTTCACAAAATCACCTCACAAAAAAGAAATAAAAAAATAATAGGAAGGAAAAAATAATATAAAATGATATAAAAAACTACTTAAAATCAGCATTTTTTAATTTTAAATACTACTTTTTTATTTAAGCATCTAAGTTTCTCAAATATTAAGTCATCAATTTTTATCTCTTCTGTAAAAATAATATCTACGTCTAACTTTGCCTTATGTTCTATAACTCCTTCTATCTCTTCAATAATATATTTTACAACATCAAGAGGTAGATTATTGAAATCTGCTTTAAAGTATTCATCATTTTCAATAATAAAGTTTCCTCTAACTTTGACATTTAAGTTTTCAGGAATCATACATAAATCATCATAGGATTTAATTCCCTTTATTTCTAATAATTTTCCTCCTTTTAAGTTTTCAGATAATTCATGAACATCTACAATATCAGTTCTTGGAGTGATGGTTATTTTATCAGTTTTTACTACACCATCTTCAGATATTGCTTTTATCTCATAAGTTTTTTTAGATTCAGGAATTTTTATATGCCAAATTGTTTCATAAGGAACCTTTCCATGTGTTAAATCTAATATCCCTTCTTCAACTTCAATATTCACTTCAAAATCATTGCCTTTTAACGGTGTTATTATTACTTTTACATCTACATCTTCTCCTGGTTTTCCTTCAATATTATGTCTATCCAATTTCAAAGAAAACTCATTTCTTTCTCCAATAATCTTCTCTTCACTCTTTCTTACTATATATCCATTTATTACTAAATCTACAAACTCAGATTTAACAATAAAGCCATCTTCTGTTTCTTCAACGAGTTCTCTTAGTGGCAATGATTCAGAATCTGAAATATAAACCTCATACCAAACCTTTTTATACTTATTATCAACAACTTCATCCTTTTCTTCTTTTAAAATCTGGTTTATTTGTTTGTTTAATGCCATTATTTGAGGCAAGATTATATCATTTTCTTTTATGTCATTGAGAGGAACTCCAGATTCATTATGATTAGGAACATTTTGATAGATTCTTTTAAATAAAACTCTTCCATCTCTCTCAATACCAATTTTTAGGTCTTCAACTCCTTCTTTTATCACTTCTTTTAATTGTTCATCAGTAATAAATGGAAGTTTTGTATTAGTTCTAATAATACTTCTAAGTTCTGAAAAATAAATTGGTTTATCAAAGGATATATTTACCTCATTTAAATAATATTCAAGACCTTCAAAAGTTAGACTTGATGGAATTTTTCCCCATTCAACAAGTGTTGAATATACATTTTCAAGTATTGACTTGGATGTTGGAGTAGCATCAACAATTTCCACATCATTATCTTTAGGATATGCAACTTTTTTAAATATGCTGGCTACAGATTCATCAAATTCTGCTTTTGCATCATCTTCAATAGTCCTTACCATATTTGATTGTATTTGAACAACCTCCTCTCCATAAGATTTATATTTTGCTTTAATATCGTCTTTTACTTTCTCACATGCCATTATACGAGCAGTTATTTCAAGCAATTTGTTTAGGGATTTATCAGCATAACAAACAGTTATTGTATTTCTATATGTTCTTGTTCCAGTCCCATACTGATAAATTATTCTATAAAGTGTAGATTTATCAACATCATCTCTTATGAGTATTTGCAATTTATAATCTTCATCATCTTGGAACTCTTGTGCGTCTCTTGATACTACAATATTATTCTTTTTAAAAAATGTTATTTTATTCTCTTCAATTTTTTTGGTTTTTAATCCTTTTCCTCCTACATGCCTCTTAACAAATTCTTCAAGTTTTCTATAAACACCAATTATATGGAGGGAGAGTAATTCATCTTTTTTACTTTCAACCATTTGAGATACATTTGCAACTCTCCAAAACCAGAAGATTCCATCTTTTTTGTTTAAATATATGAATGATGAGCTTTTTTCAATTTCACTTATTGTGTTTGGAATATCAGTTAATTGCAATGCATATCTTTCAAAGAAATTGATTTCATAAACTGCCCTTGCAATACTATCTTTTTTTGGGAATCCTTCAAGTGGTATTGGAGAATCATAAGGATAGGTTTTTAAGAATATGTATCTCAAAATAATTTCTGCCAATTCTGGTTTTGAAAATCTTTTAAATTTTTCAAGAGATAAATCTACATCTAATACAGCTCCTCCATAATCAGCAAATGTTTGATTTTTTCCAAACAATATCCCTTTTAGTTTTTCATTTCTTGGATTTATATGATATGGCATTATTAAGGTAGGAAACTCTTCTTCTTGTAATAAGTTTCTTATAACAATTCTTGTTATTCTAACCATATCCCTTGTTTTCTGCAAGTTCCCTCTTTCAACTATAGTTCTAAGCGTTGCTATATAATCTGGATGAAAAGGATATGTTTTTGATAAATTATTTTCAAATCTACCAAATATATCAGTGTTTGAATAAGCTTCTCTATATTTTTCAATAATCTTCTCTTTAAAATCTTTGTCTATGTCTTCAAAAATTCTCTTTTTTAAAATTTCAACAATTTCTCCACCTGAAATTCCTTCGGTTCTTAGTGGTGAGTAAAGTTCTGCTCCCCCGACTCTCTCAACTGCTCTATGAAGTGAAAGAACTATCTCCTTATTATACCCTTTTTCAACTTTTTCCCCATCTTTTTCCATTGGTAAGGTTAGAATCATTATACTATCAGTTCCAATTAATGCAGTTGATAAAGCGTCAAAAAACTTACAGATATTTTTTGCGTATCTCCTATCATCTTCATTTCCACTATTGTATAAATTATCAATATAATGAACAATTTCATCAACTAAAAACACAACTTTATTTCCTTTTAAAAGTTCTCTAATTGTGTCTATTGGAGGAACTGTTAAGTTTTTATCATATTTTTCAACAAGTGCATACTTTCCTAAGTAATGTCCTATATAGCCCCATAAGGTTTTAACTTCATAAGCACCGAAGTTTAATGGATTACTTGGTTGCCCTAAGCTTCCTTTACCATATATTGGAAGTATTTTTATGTTTTGATTTTGAAAGTCTTTTAATTTTATTCCAATACTTTTTATTTTCTCTTTTTTATCTTCAGGATAATCTTTTAGAATATTTTCATTTGTAAGTGAATCAGGATTATTAACTGCATGGTATATGGTTAATATTGTATGTGTCTTCCCTCCCCCAAAAAGAGAATATATTAAGAATATATTGTGTCTTTCATCCCCACTTAAGGTATTTAATAGCCTATCAAGTATTTGAACCATGGAATCAGTAAAGTAAGTTCTTTTAAAGAATTCCTCTGGTTCAGTATAAATTTTGTGAGCAGTTTTATTTACAACATCTCCCAATTCAGGAGCTACCTGCATATCTAATGTCTCATCTAAAACATCCTCCCAAACTTTTAATTTTTGCATTTTTCTCCCCTCCACTTTTTAGATTATTTCATTACCATTAGGGGCTTCGCCCCTATTGGTATACCCCAAAATTTTTTGATGAACCTTTTTCTAAAAGGTTCATACCAATAGGGCATTAGCCCTATGGTTCGGGATACCCCAAGACTTCGTCAATCTATGCGTCAAATGCTTATTCGAATACTGAATGCATTAAGTTAGAGGCTTTTAACCCATAATTATTTCTTTAATAGCAAACCATTTTTTTACAGAAGTTGGCTTAATTATGCCATTTATTACATCATAAAATAAAATCTCATTTTTTATCAAAAATTTAACCTCATCCATAAGATTGTTTTTTATTATCTCTTTGATATCAACTTTTATTTTATCTTCAAATAATTTCAGAGCATTTTCTAAATTTTTCATCTCAAATTCCTTTTGAGTTGATATTAAATATAAAATTTTATCTCTCTCAATATTAATCCACTGCTTTATTGCTTCTTCAACAGATAAACCTAATTTTTTATTATTTATTAATTGTGAGATTTCATAAGGTAATGATATATAATTCAAAGCATAATTAACCTCTTCTTCACTAAAACCCTCTTCTTTTAGAATGTTTTTAATATCATCTATATTTAACCAATCAATTAAAAAATATTCAGAAGTATTCTCTAATGTAGAGTTCTTATAAATCTCCTCAATAAACAAAGTATCAGAGGTTAAACAAATAACATGACATAGATGCCTAACTTTTGTTAGATGGACAAATAGATTAAATAACTCATTTAGTAAGGATTTACCACCATTGAAATAGATGCTCTTTAATTTCTGCAATTCATCAATAACCAATATAGGTTTTTTACCTTCTTTAACAACCTCTTTGATGCTTTCTTTTATTTTATTAAAAACATCATTTAATGATAAATTATTAAAATCAAAATTCTCTTCTACTCCAAATTTAAATATTTTTAAATCGATTTCTAATTTATTTAAAAGATATTTTTTGTCTGATTTTTCAAAGAATATACTTAAAAACTCTTCTTTTGTTGGTGTCGCATATTCCCTTAAATCGTAGTAGAAGAATATTATATCATCCCTTTTGTTTAGTTCTTCTATAACTCTAAGCATTACAGTAGTTTTGCCAGAAGATTTTGGTCCATAGACGAATAATATAGAGTTTGGCTCTAACTGGCAGTAAGTTTTTAAATATTTAACTTCTTTCTCTCTATCGTAGAATTTCATAATATTCACCAAGTTAGTAGAATTTCATTTTATCACCATGGAATAAGCAAATCCAAGTCTATATATTAATTATCAACTTATTTATAGGAAAAAATCAAGTTTCATTGATTTTTCTTTAACTTCATGTTTAACTTTTTTGATTTCTGGAATTATATCTTTCATTTGAGATTTTGATGACACATATTGCTCTACGGTTGATTCTTCCTTAAGAAGGTTTTGTAAATAAATGGCTTCATCAAACTGTTTTTCTATATTATAGATTTTTACAGTATTTTGGTTAGGAAATAGTCCCAAATTTTGGAGAATCTCCACATTTACTTTATGATAACCATAAGTATTTCTATTAAATATTCTATAAATTTCTTCCTTTTTTATATTTTTTAATTTTGCCCATACTTCTGGAGGTAATTGAGGAGGGACATGTTTCAAACCTAATATATCAATTCCAAAACCAGAATTTATAAAATCATGAGCAGGGATTACCTCAGCATTTTTTAAGAATTTACCTTCACTACCATTAACACAATATAACAAAGTTTCATCAAGAATTCCATTATCATGGATAGTTCTAAATAACTTTATAATCCAAGAAGTATTCGCTGAGATAGTTCTCCTATCAAGGTCTATAATGTAATGAGTTATATTTTTATCAACATAGTTTTTTATAATATCCTCAATAAATTGTCTTGGCATCTTTGCTGGGATTATTCCAACTATAGTTTTATTATTTAAGGTATTTGCTATTTCTATACATTGATTTGTTAATTTAATGAATGTATTTTTTAGTTTTTCCTCTTTAAGAGTTTTTACGAGTTTAGAGAAAATTGGAGTTATAACAACATCTCCATTATATTGCAAATCCATTAAAACTTCTAAGTGTTCTTTTTTAGGTAAAATATCAGAGGTATAATCAACAATAACCATATTTAACTTATCTGCTATTAAACATTTTCTTATTTCCTGGTTTGTCTTTGTTTCTATAGAGTTGTCAATATTGCATTTTTTCAATTTATCAATAGAAAATTTTTTATATACCTCATTTATAGGACTTATTGGGTGTTCTGGAGGGCTAACTTTTATTGGAGTGGTTGCCATTGTTTTAGAACCTACCTTTATATCCAAGCTTCTAAACATTAAATTTTCATCTATAGAGTTTATATGAACTTTCAGCTTGCCCATATCAATCCTCTCTCAATTTTTTTAATAGTTCAGGAGTTACTCTAAAAGAACTGTTTTCTAAATCATCTGCAATCTTTTTAGCTTCCTCTTTTGATATTAATCCCCTATATTTTAATCTTAAAAGAAGCCCAATAGTCCCTGTTAGGTTAAAATTTTCTGGAGTTATAGGATTTTTTAATTTTGATTTTACTATCGGGTCATTTAAAATTTTAGAGATTGTATCTCTCATTCTACGGTCGTCTGTTACATAGTAATATGATTTACCATTTTCAGCATATTTTAATAAAGCCACTAAGAAGGATGAAAGTTCTCCTCTGTGTAAATATGGGAATCTCCTTTCTAAGTAATCTAAAAGAAAATTAAACATTTCTTCATTAATTTCATGGACTTCAATATCTGAATAGCAATTTTCGATTGTAGGATTTGAAAATCCTTTTAATGTCTCTACAAATACATATTCTGATGTAACTAATTTATATCTTTTTAAACATCTTTCTATGAGGTTAATGGTTTTTATTTCTTTTAAACTTGCACTTATTACTGTATTATCAAGAATTTTGACCGTTATATTCCCCTCCACTTTATCCCTCTTTTTAAAAGCAATTCTTCAAATTCCATAGGAGAGAGTCCAGCTATTTGTGCAGCTTTTCCAAAACTAATTTTTTGTTTTTTTAGTAATGAGATGGCTAAATCAACTCTTTGTTTTTTCAATTCATCCCACTTTATAGATTCTTTGGTATATTTTGGATATGAGACATAGATAAATGCCAATATTTCATCATCTGTTAAATCGTGTATAAATTCTTTAAAATCTTCTAAGACCTCTTTTAGTCCTGGTTTTGGTTTTAGTCGTTTATATATCTCCATTCCTTTTTCAGTAAGTTTGTATTTGCTACCTTTTTTTTCTACCAATCCCAAACTAATTAAATCGTCGAGGATATAGTTTATTTTTTCACTGTAAGGACCTAAAAAGTGTTCTTCAAATTCAAGTAATTCATTTAGTTGCGGAAATACATTAGAAACTAAGAATAACAATTTATGGAGTTTTATTTTGCTATTTAAGGGAGTGTTGTTTAAAGCTCCCAATGCATAGAGGATGATTTTTTCCTCTGGTTCCAAATCTTCAAATATTCCTTTTAGATAATTAGACATTTTTATCCCTCAAAAGTTTAAATTTAAAATGCTTTTCCTTCTAAGAATCTTACTAATCTTCTTATTAGATAGATTTCATAAATTTTATCTTTTTGGAGTAGTTTATCAATCTCACTGTCTTTTTTGCCTGCGTATATTTCTTTAAATACACTTGCATAATATTTGTTTATTAGTTTGGCAATATTTATTGCTTCTTCAGTTTCTGTTGGGTATTTACTTTTCAATTCTTCAAGTTTAGATTTGAATGCATCTATTGCATAAGCAAAGGCATAGTATTCAAGCAAATGCAATATATCTATTGATGTTTTTATTTCTGGATTTGTTGGATTTATGTCTTTCTCAATTAAAAACTGGTAGAGATATTTTTCATTAAGTTCTTTTATTAAGTCAGGAGAGTTTAAGACAAATCCTTTACTCTCTTCTTTTATTAGATTATATTCAACAGCCTTTTTAGCATCAATTCCTGTTGAAATATTTAATAAGATTAAATCACCACTTCCCAATGTTTTACTACCAAATAGGATTTTGTAAGTGGTATAGAAGAGGGCTGGTTTTGTAGTAATTTTCAAGGCCCCCTCTTTTTCTTTTGAAATTGCATCTATAATGCTGTATATTGTTAATGGATAAACATATTTATCAAGGATATCTTTTGTTGTTAATTTTCCTTCTGGACTAACAATTTCATTGTATTGGGTTATCTCTTCTAATATACCAGCCATTACACCATATAATAAATCTAAATCATGCTGTCCATGTTTTATTAACAACTCTGCTGTCTCTCTTCCTTTCTCTCTTAATTTTGGTATTAGGGTAGAGATTAAAGTTTTATCTTTTAGAGTTTTCTTTTTCCAGATGGCAATTATGGAAGTATCTAAGGATAGTTTGCCTCTTGATACAATGTTTTGCTTTGATTCAGTTGTTAAAGGTAGGGCTCTTGTTATTGTTAGTTTTGCTCTCTTCCAGCCAGCCTCTAAGAGATTTGCCCATGATTCTGGGTTTGTGTGGGCATAATAGGTTACTAAAATCCCATCATCTTTTAAATGGTTTCTCATAGATATAAATGCTTGAGAGAAGAGATTTTCAAAGTGTTTTTTAGCAAGTTCTTTTTTATTTTCCTCATTCATAAATCTTCCAGCATTTTCAGATACTTCTTTTTTAGCAAATTCCTGCCATTGGGTTTTTATCTCCTTGTATTTTTTACCTATTTTTTTAAAGAATGCATCTTTATGGAATCTTGGAATTAACTTGTTGTTTTCAACATCAGATAAAGCTCTTTTAAGCCAAACATAATAAAAGTCAGATAATTCTGTATAAGGAACATCATCAGCATAAGGTGGGTCGGTAACAATAATATCAAATTTTTCATTTAGGTTTAATGAAGTAGCATCCCCTTGTATAATATTTATTGAATTTGATTTTATTATTTCAGTTAGAGTTTTTTGTTTAGGTGAGATGGCATCAGTAAGATATTCTAAGGATTTTGGAATTGTATATTCAATTCCCTGTCTCCATGAGCCAGTCCATTTTGCAAATGGTGAGATTTCAAAATAATTCCAAACCATTGCTATACCTCGTGTAGATAATGTATTAGCCATAATTAAAGATGAGTTCCACCTTGTAGAAATTGAACTATAATCAGCATATTTCAACATAGCCATGCTCAAATAAGTAGCAATAGCCTCAGCATACTCAAATGCTTTATCTTTATCCCAACCTTCATTAATTTTCTCTTCCTCTACTTTTTTACCAACTTCTCTAATTAGTTTAACTATTTTTATCAATGTCAATAACTGCCTTGGATTAAAGTGTTTATCCCACGTTGTTAATCCCCATGTGATAGTTTTAATATCTCCTCCCATTCCTTTTGAACCCCAGGGAGCAACAGATTCGGTTGGAATATCAACATCCCCATTACTCAACAACTCATTAATCTTTTGTTTGGCAATTAACAACTTATTGTTATCTTCTTCAATGCATGGTTCAAAAGTTAAATCCCTCTCTTTAATTTTAACCTTAACCAATAACCTCTGCCTTGCATAATTTTCATCTCCAGAATGATATTTCTTTAAAGCAAATTTTACATAAAATTCATTATTCCCCTTCTTTCTGTCAATGTAATGCCTTCCCTCTTCATCTGCATATTTTATAATATTTCCACAACATAGACATGTTAATTGGCTTCTTCTTGATTCTATATTAGCAGAAGGAACTTTAAACACAACTTTATTACCATCAATTACAAAATCACCCTCTTTTAAAATTCCCTTTTCTACAGCCTTCTTAACCTTCTCTATATAATTATCTCCAACAAAAACAATAGTGTTGTTCTTAGTATCCACCTTTGCATTTTCAACACTACCAAAAATTGCATTTAAATCAATAACTTTTATATTTACACTCTCCCCATTAAACTCTGGTTTCATATATGCCAATCTTTTGTATCCTTTGCTGTCTTTAACTCTCGCTAACCAATAATTGCCTATTGCAGGGGTAAATTTCCCACAGTGTGGGCATTTTATCTCCCAAGTTCCTATATAGACAGCAATATCTTCATCATAAAGTTCTTTTATATCTTCATCTTCTTTCAATCTTTCAGTTATCCAATTCCCCCACTTTTCCACATCTTTTATAAGTGTCTTACCAAACTTTTTTGGATATTCTAAAACTGCTTTTAAAAATACATAAGTTGTGGGTAATAACTCAACTGCTGTAACATCTAAACCTAATCTCAACCCTTCCAATGGAATAGAACCAAAACCTGCAAATGGGTCTAATAACTTTTTACCTTCAAAATACTTCTTCCAATCATTACGAATTTTTGGACTTTCCCTGTGAGGAGTTTTTTCATTAAGTGCTATAGCATTTTTAAATCTCTCTAAGTCAATGTCATAAGGTAATAAACAGCCAGCAATAACTCCTCTTGCTCCAATTAATGGTTTTCTTGTCCAATAAAATACCATTTCCCAATATGGAGGTCTTGCAGCACCTTTCTCTTTTTCACTCTTCTCATTAATTTCTCTTATTGGAAACTTTGGATTCTCTATAAATCTCTCCATATATTAACCCCCTTTAATTAATGCAATAGTTTAATCCCCAATATTTTACTATATATAAAATTATATAAAATTCATTATTTAAATTAATAATTTAGATTGCTCTATTTAAAATTTCCTTATATTCTTTCTCTTTAACATATCGCCCTCCAACAGTAATAAACCTCTTTGGCTTAACAACCTTAGAATACTTTTTAATATTCTTTAGAACAATAACCATCCAAGGTTTTTTCTTTTTTCTACCATAACCCCACTTTTTGGAGGAGTCAATATATTCTTTAAACTCCTCTTCAGTTAAAAACATCTCATCTTTATATTTTTCCAATATTTTCATTGGATTTTCAAAAAACTCTACTTTCTCAATCTCAGCCTCTCCATAAAATCCTTGTTCCTCCCTTGAAGCATAAAATATAATTTTCATACCTTTCTCAAGCTTGGTTAATGTTGCGGGCTTGACAAAAACATTTTTATGCTCATCTAATATTCTTCCTATTAAGGGTTTAGGTATTGGAAATGTTGCTCCAATTATATCCTCACTCATAAACCCACCCACTCTATTTTTATGTATTTTAATATTTGTTAGATTATATCCTTTATAGCAAACCACTTCTTTATAGATGTTGGCTTAATTATCCCATTAATAACATCATAAAACAGTATTTCATTCTCAATTAATATCTTTAATGTCTCAAATAATTCATCCTCAATCTCATCATTTTTTATTTTTATATTATCTTTAAACTTTGATAGTATTTTTAGGATTTCATCTTTTTTGTCCAAATTTTTCCTTATTATGTATTTTATTTTATCTTTTTCAATATTTATCCACTTTTTTATTGTCTCTTCAACACTCAACCCAAGTTTTTTATTATTTATCAATTGAGTAATCTCATAAGGTAATGATAGATAATTTAAAGCATAATTAACCTCTTCTTCACTAAAACCCTCCTCTTTTAAAATATTCCTTATAGTTCCTTTCCTCAACCAATCAATTAAGAAATATTCAGAAGTATTTTCCAATGTAGAGTTCTTATAAATCTCTTCAATAAACAAAGTATCGGAAGTTAAGCAAATTACATGACATAAGTGCCTAACTTTTGTTAAATGAACAAATAAATTAAACAATTCATTTAATAAGGATTTACCTCCATTAAAATAAATATTTTTCAACTTCTGCAACTCATCAATAATTAAAACTGGTTTTTTTCCATCTTTAATAACTGCTTCAATGCCCTCATAAATCTTATCAAACACATCATTTAACTTTATATTGTTAAAATCAAACTTTTCCTCAACCCCAAATCTCCATATTTTTAGATTAATCTCAAATCTATTTAGTAAATATTTTTTATCTGATTTCTCAAAAAATATTTCTAAAAATTCTTCTTTTGTAGGTGTTGCATACCTCCTCAAATCGTAATAAAAGAAAATAATATCCTCATTTTTAGACAATTCTTCAATAACCCTAAGCATTACAGTAGTTTTACCTGATGATTTTGGCCCATAAACAAATAGTATAGAATTCGGCTCTAATTGGCAGTAGGTTTTTAAAAAATTTACTTCTCTTTCTCTATCGTAGAATTTCATGGTTTCACCTTTTACATATTAAGAGGCATTGCCGAGCGAAGCGAGGCAATGCATCCTGGGGTATACCAATAGGGGCTTTGCCCCTATGGGGGTAAAACAATAGGGCGAAGCTCTATGGTTAGTAGAATTTCATAGGACTTTCGCAACTATGTTTAATAGGACTTTCGCACTTTATATATTTGCTAATGAAAATATGATGCCCAAAGGGCTTCAATATACCTTTTAACATTTATTCCTGCGAAAGTTCTAAAAAATAAAAAATAAAAAAAGTTTATTTATTCTATATTTAACTTAAACAACTCTACAGCATTTTTATGAGCTACATTTGTGATAATCTCTTTCTCAATACCATTAATCTTCATTTTCAAAACAGTTCTTGGAACAGCTAAGACATCAGATGCATTTGAAGAGCAATCACTATTTAATAAAATCTTATCAGCAAAATCTTTATTTTCTTTAACTATCTCAACTGCTTCTAATGGTGTTAGTTTTCCTGGCTGAACTGTTAGTCCAACATAAAACCCCCCATCTAAAACCCAATTTGTAGTTTCTTTATTGCAGTGTTCAATGACAATATCTCTATTTTTTAAATTTAGTGTAGAAATTTCATCCAATATAGTTTTAGTTACTTCTTCCTTATTTCTTCTTGGTGTGTGAATTACAGCAGGCATATTTAATTCCTCAGCTAACCTCAACTGCTTTATAAAAACTTCTTTCTCTACCTTTGTAGCTTTTTCTAAACCAATCTCTCCAATTCCCACAACATTATTATAGTTTATATAGCTCTTTATCTTTTCTATAGCTTCATCAATCTCTGGAGGAATAGCCCTTGGATGCATTCCAACACATACAAATAAATTCAACCCTACTTTTTTAGCCCTCTCCAACTCATTAATCAATAGCTTTTCAACATGAGCTTCCCAAACTTTAATATTTTTCATCTCAAATGGGTCATGGGCTAATGTAATAACAGCATCTAAGCACATTGCCATTAGCTCTAAATCCTCTAAACCCCTTGTATCTGAATGTATGTGAGTGTCTATCATACTCTCACCTCAATTAATTAAACTAAAAACAAATATAATATACAATGATGCCAGCGATATAATTATATTAATCTATCTTTCTACCAACTGGCATTAACAATAGAGGATACTCATCTATCTTTAAAATTTCTTTTATTTCATTATCATAAAATGCCCCAACAGCCACAGTTCCCAATCCCAAAGAGGTAGCCATTAAATAAATATTCTGAGAGACACATCCAACTTCCATATAGACATATCTAAAGCCCCTATCCCCATAAACCCTTGTTGTTCTTTCATAATTAGCAGTTATAATTAAAACTATTGGAGCTACAGCAATAAACATCTGCTTTAATGATGCTAACGCTAATTCATATCCTACTTCTTCATCTAAAACTCTAACAATTGAATGTCTCTCAGGAATGTATTTATAAACCCCTTCCTCTAAACCAACAACATCCTTCACATTAACATAAATCTCTAATGGATAAGTTGCTCCAGCAGAGGGAACAGTTTTAAAGCCTTCTTCATTAGTTACTCCATAAGCGGCAAATAAAATATGAGATAGCTCCCTTAAAGTTAAAGGAGAGGAGATATATTCCCTTACGGACCTCCTCTTTAATAAAACATCCTCTAACTTTATTTCCTCTATCTCAGGTAGTAAGACTTCCATGGTTATCACTCCAGTTATGATTTAATATTATTTAATTTTGTTTTTCTCTTATAACTACTTTTCCATGATTTGATGGGACTATTTTTATTTTTGCATTTTCAAACTCTCTATAGAGGGTTTTACCTTCAAACAACCTATCTAAAAAGATTGCTAAAGCTGCAACCTCAGAATGTGGCTGATTTCCAACAGAAATGTTGTAATCTGCCAATTCATACACTTCCTTTGGCACTTTTTCAGCTCCAACAATAACCAATATATCCTTCTCTCTACTCAATTCTCTAATCTCTGGCATTATCTCATTTATATTAGCACCATACATTGTTAAATGAACTACAATACCTCTTTTTTTAAATTCTCTAATGTATTTTTTCCAATGTTTCTCAACAACAAACTTAAAATTACCTCCCCAACTTTCCACAACTTTTTTAACACTATTTTCAACATGTTCATCTTCAGTTGTGAATATTATCTTCTCAGCTCCTAATGCCCTTGCTGTTAAAGCAACATGTGTTGATATCCTCATATCTCTCTCTCCCCTATGCCCTAATCTTAAAACTTCAACAACCATAATATCCCTATTTTTAAATTTTAAATATAAAAAATTTTAAAAATTTAGTTTTTTAAAATAAAATAGTACAGCTCTTTCAATGGAATTTTATATTTTTTAGCTATCTTTTTTAAATCTTCAAATTCTGCTTTTTTTGATATTATTTCATCATCTATTTTTCCAATTTTTATTTTAATAGGCTCATTAAACAATTTTATAGTTTCAAATTCTCTATCTGCGGTTATTCTTCCTATATCATAAACTCTAATTCCCAAAGTCCCTGTTTCTCTCATTATAATCTTAGCTACCTCTTTAACTTTATCTCTTTTAACGATTGCCCTTATTGTATATGCAGGTCTATTCTTTTTCATATACGTTGGAATAAAATGTAAATCTCTAACTTTTCCATCTAAAACTTCATATAAATAACCTAATATCTCTGCTGAAATGTCATCAACATTTGTTTCCAATAAAACAATATCTTCCAATTTGATATTTTCAATTTTAAATACTCTCAAAACATTCAATATCTCCAAATCTTTATCTCCTGCTCCATAAGAAACTTCCTTTATTGTAAAACTTCCTTTAATCAGTTTTGGATTTATATATTTAATGATAGCCGCTCCAGTTGGTGTTGTAAGCTCCTCCTCAATGTTTGAAAAAAATATCTCAAGCCCTTTTAATATCTCAGCTGTTGCTGGTGCTGGAACTGGCATTATTCCATGAGATGTCTTTACAAAACCCCCTCCAACATTTATTGGTTTATAAAAACAGTTATTTTTTAAATTTAATTCATTTATAATATATGCCGCTCCAACAATATCAGCTATTGTATCATAATTCCCAATTTCATGAAAATGAACATCCTCAATATCTACATTATGAACTTTGCTTTCTGCCTCAGTCAATATCTTTAAAATTTCTAAAGCAGAGATTTTAATATTTTTTGGAATCTCAGCTTTTTTAATAATTTTTTTAATATCTTTGTAAGTATTTGCTTTATAATCAACATTATACTTTGGAATTATATTAACCTTATTTGCAATTATATGACATTTCTTAACTCTTTTTATCTCAATATCAACATCAATAACTTTTTTAATTGTATTTATAAGCTTTTCTTTATTAACAAAATCAATCATAGCTGCTAAAAACATATCTCCACTAATTCCAGAAAATGGGTCTAATAGAAACATAAAAAATCCCTTTTTTAATCTTTAATTTATAATATTTTAACTATCATTTTAAAAAATAAAAAAGTTTTAGTTTAGATAGTCAGTTCCATAATCAACTTCATATATTTTAAATCCTGGCTGAACGCCAAAGTCTGTTGGGTCTATTGTTGCTTTAACCAATTTTATATGCTTTAACCCATATCCATCTAAGAAATGCAATTTAGCGTATATACTATCTTCTAAGTTTCTTGTTGATAACCATGCCCAACCTCTTCCATCTGCTTCTATTCTAATAAACTCTGATAACTGCCCATCTTTATTTAATACAATTTCTTTAACACCTAAAGGTGTTTTAATATACAACTTATGTATCTTAAATGTTCCAATAATTCTTGTCTGTCCATTTATTTTTTGAACTATTGCTGTAGAAATATTTGTTCTGTTTATTAATGTAACATAGCTATATCCATAAACATTTACATTTGCAACTAATGTTCCATTTCCTAAGTATAGCGCTATTCCTTTATAAAATGCTCCTTTCTCTCTCTTAGTATCAGGAGTGTTTGGAGGTAGAGAGAAGTTCCAGAATCCAAACATACTCCAAACTGGAGCAATATCTGTCATTCTGTTGTAGGTTATTAAATAATCTGGATTTGGATGCTCTGGATGGGTAGCATTTAAAACTAATTTTGCTTCCTTAGGAGTTAAGCCATATTTCTTAGTTAATATTTCATAAGCCTTACTTCTACTTACTGGAAGAATTTCATTTAATATCTCAACGGTCTTTGAGACATTGTTATGTGTAAAGTTCATTAAGACACTTCCCTTTTTAAATGCCTCATCACCACTTGTCGCCAACATCCTAATTATTCCAATAGACAAGTTTTCGTTTGATGTGGCAAAAGCCCTACCTACCCAGTAGGCTCTTGGGGTATTTTGACACCCACCATCAAATGTTACCATTCTTCTTGCTTCATATGAATAGATATACCCGTTATCCCACCAGCAGGTTATAACTGCATTTTTTGGTGCATTAGCCTTTATCCAATCTAAACCTGATTTCCAACCATTGTTAAATGTTGGGACGGCTGTAAATGGAATTACTGCAGATAGTGGAGGAATTACTACACCAATACAAAGCAATACTGCAGAAAGCTTTATTATAGTCTCTTTTTTATCATTTATTACTGTAACGATATCTGAGATTTTATAAATAGCCAATAATGCTAAGACAATTAAAAATCCGTAAGCTATTGGAGGGACATAGGTTGTTGGCAATAATATTTCAGAAATTTTTGTAGCATATTTTGAAATTACTAATAATCCAAATATTCCTATTGGTATTCCTAATCCAAATATTACTATGTCATTTTTCATCTTTAATAATCTATCTAATTGTCCAATAAGAATTCCTAAACCAATAGCTAATGGAGGTGTAGCCAAAGATGCAAATCTAATCCCTTTTGTAGCTGCATATAATGTTACTGATAACCAAATTGCCAATAGTATAGCATATTTTACATCAAACTTTATTTTATTATATCTCAATGAAATAAATGATAATATTATTCCAAATATCCCTAAAATTGCCATAATGTCTGAACCAATAGCATTTATAAATATCTCAGTAAATGACTTTGGTTTTTCAAGTTCTGCAACAGTTGTATATACATTAGGCCAACCCGTGGATAGAGTATAGGTAGAAAGTATTTTATTAATCCCTACTGGATTAGTTATTGGAGATAATGCCATTCCTATTCCATATATGGCTGTTAATAATATAAATACCACAATTATGTAAAAGACAGCTAAATTTATAACATTCTTAAAGTTTCCAATTAAAACAAAATCTTTTATTTTTACTTGTGATTTTAGTAATGCCAATGCAATTATATAAATTATTAAGAAAGCTGTTATTATATCAAATCCATACCACCATGCACCCCACATTTTTGGAGCTACAACTGTTAAGATTACTGCCAATAAAGCAAATAATTCAAACTCTACGTCATTACCTTTTAATTTCTTAATTCCTGCTATTACTAAACCAACTAATATGATTAATATTGAGATAGTGTAGAATAATATTGAAGCAATAACTACACTTTCTCCTGATGCAATATTTAGATAAGCTCCAATTATTAGTTCAGTAATTAATGCAATAATTACAAATAATGAGACTGGATTTTTAATGTCTTTTTTAAATAAGGCTGTTTTTTCTTGACTGTGTATAGCTTCAAGGATAAACCACACTATGAAGAGTATAGGTAAAATTTCAAATATTGGAGTGTCAGCAAAACCTGCTGATGTTTTGTATAACAAACCAGGAGCAGATATTAGAGCTATAGCTCCAACAATTCCTCCAATATTACTATTTGTAACCCTCCTAACTATGAAATAAATTGGAATTCCTAAAAGCATTCCTAAAACTGCAGGAACCCAGAAAGCAGCGTTCATAATTGTTACAGTTGAATCAATTGAATGCCATATGAAATAGATTGCTAATGTTGCTAAACAAATTATAGGAGGTTCCCAACTTATAGGATGTCCTGGAGGTGCATATTGGTATAAATCATAAGGCACTACTTTTCCATCAATAACTTTTAGTGTATCCCCACAATATCCATGATTGTAAAGGTTTTCAGAAAATCTTAAGTAGTGGTAAGGGTCTAACCCTAAAAGATACATCCTTCCATGTTCATCTGAAAACATCTTTTTTAAAAACTCATTATCTTGAGCAAATTTCATATCAGCTGTTTGAGCTCTCAGCTGGAAACTTAGAAACATTAACATTAATACAATTAAAAAGATTTTTATCCAGCTCTTTTCTTTAAAGAAATTATTTATTTTTTCTAATACTTTACTCATGATTTTCACCTTTATACACATAGCCATCAGTTATTACTATCAACCCATTATCTTTGATAATTTCATGTAATTTAGGCAATACCTTATTTATATTTTCTTCAATATCAATGCATTCAATAATTACTGGAAGGTTTATGGACAATCTAAATATATCTACTTCAGCTATTCCTCTAACCCCATAACCGCATATTCCCTTATAAACGGTAGCTCCACTAATTCCCTCCCTTTTCAGCATTTTAACTATATATTTATACATTAGCTCCCCTTTAAATTTATCTCCTTCTCTTGAATAAATTTTCAAAATTTTTACTTTTATCATATATTTCACCTCTATCTAAATATGGCTAAAACTACAATTCTACCAAGATAAACCATAATTAAACAGCCAATTATATTTAGTAATATATTTAGCAGAGCTTTAAATAATAGTCCTTCATCAACTAAGGCAAAGGTTTCATAAGAAAATGTTGAAAATGTAGTTAAAGCTCCACAAAAGCCAGTTCCAATAAGCAATTTATATTCACTTGGTATTGAAGTTAGTAGAGAGCTATACATCAAAAATCCTAAGATAAAACTACCTATTAAATTAACTATCAATGTTCCAGTAGGCAATCCAAATTTTACTGGGACAATTCCGCTAATTAAATATCTAAAAATAGCCCCAAAAAATCCTCCAATCCCTATTAATAGTAGCTCTCTAATCATTGTTTCCCTCATAAACACAGACGGTTAAGTAAGAAAAATTTTCTTTAACAATATCCATTAAAGATTTTAAGCTAATTTTCTCATTAGGATATGTTAGATTTTCAAGCACCCAAATTTTCGTATTTGGATTTACACCATTATCTATCAAAAACTTTGCATCTTCCTTTAAATTGTTTGGTAAGAATATAACTTTCTTATGATTTTTTATTAAATTTAAAAGTTTTTCCTTATTTTCTTCTTTTCCATGGAGGGTTACTATATTATAATCTTCCCATGAGATTTTTAATTTTGCTGCTGCTATTTGTATAGATGAAATTCCAGAGATAACTTCAATATCTTCTTTTTTAGCACCAATCTTTAATAGTGTTTTTAATAAACCACTAAAACATGGGTCTCCTGTTGATAGTATAACAATTTTTTTGTTTTCTATATCTTCATTGTTTATTATTTCTTTTAATTCATTAATTAAATTTTTTGTTAGAATTATTTTCTTTTCATCTATATTAAACAATTTTAAAGCTCTTTTACTGCCAACAACTAAATCAGCATTTTCAATGATTTTTATTGCTTTTAGTGTTAGATAATCTTTATCTCCTGGACCAACTCCAACTATATAAATCATAGTTTCACATATTATAATGAAAAATTTTATGTTAAAAATTGAGAATTTTTTAAATAATTTTATATTTTTTCACTGGTTTATATTTACTTTTTTAAGTGACACTACTAATATGTTTTAAATAAAAAATAATAAATAATTTAATATAATTTAATATTATGAGGACGTTGAGGTCTTATTTGATGTCTTACTTTTCAACAATATATTTGCTAATGGTTTTGCCCATGAAGCTTCTAAAATAACACTAACTATTATTGTCATAAAGGTTGCTACTAGTATAGTTCCAGCTAATTCTGCTGGAGGCATCAAACTTGCTACACTTTTTGGGACAATATCTGGATGTTTCATAATTTCGGTATATACCATTGCTGATAATGTTGCTGGAACTACACCTCTTGGCCCTTCTAAAGCTATATAAATTCTTTCAGCAAGTGGTCTAATAGGTGGGATAGCTGTAGCTATTAAAACCCCAATAGGTCTTGCTAAAAGTATAGAACCTAATGCACATATAAACGCTGGAACAGCGTATTTTTCTAATAGAGGTATTGAGATACTTGCCCCCAATAATATAAAAATTAATATTCTAATAAATATTGATAATTCATCGAAAAATATAGCAACTTTTTCCATATCTTCTTTATGTTCTTTTTTATGGACTATAACATTTCCAATGTATAGACCCATGATAGCCACAGCCATAAATCCACTAATTTCATAGCCCGTTATTGATGGAAAAATACCCTGAGCAAAATACCAAAAAGCAATAGCCAAACCTAATGTAAATGGAGCAATATAATCTTCAAACTTAATTTTTGATATAATAGTTTCATAAAACTTACCTGCAATTAATCCAAGAATAATTCCTCCAACAGCTAATGAAACAAACTCGAGGATTGGATTCTCAGCTTTTGCCAAACCAAGAGCTGATAAACATATTAACGTTACAACGATTCCTAATGGGTCGTTAAATACACTTTCTGCCTCTAATGTTATTGCTACTTCAGGATTTATATCCATTTTAGAAAATATTGGGATTAGAGTAGCTGGGTCAGTAGCAGAGACAATAGCTCCAAATAACAAACCTATTAATGACAATATTGGAAGGTGAAAGACGAAGTTAAATACGATTCCTGATATAAACCAAACTATTAATAACGCTAATATATCAAGTTTTAAAATAACATCTAATACTCTCTTCATAACGTTCCATTCCATTTCAAAAGAACCTATGAACAATAAAATTATTAACCCAAAGTTTCCAATAAAATCAAAAGAACTTGCAACAATATTTTTTGGAATAATATTTAAAGCAGATAATATAAGCCCAAATATTAATAATAGAGGTATATCAGGAATATCTATCTTTTTAGCAATTTTTGCTATTATAGCACCTCCAGCAAAAAGAATGGACAGATATCCAAGGAACAACACAATATCCATGATATCACCAATCTTCTAATTTTGATATTCATACATTATAGAAAGCACATATAAATTTTTCTATTTGGTGGGTGGAGTTTGGTCATAAAGTATATAATTTTTTATAATCGAGATTTAAGAACTGGAAATTTGATTCATTTGTAAATAAAAGAATATGCATCATTATTTTTATATTTATAGTAACAGTTTATAGTTGTGTGCAAAATGAAATAAACTTTAAAAAGGATAATTTGACTGCCTTCTTTAAGGAAGGCATTCTTTAATACCTTATTTTAATTAAAATAGTTTTGCACGCAACTATAATTCTTTAACTCGAATAGTAATTATTAACTACTTAACTACATAACAATAATTTAACCATGGGAAGTTCCCGTTTCCTCCAATAGCTAGCCGATGAAGATAGGAAACTGGAAGGTTATCCTCTACAATTGTTTCATTTGTTTCAAAAGTAGCAGATAACCAGAACGGCTCCGTCCCACTCCTCTAGAACGGTGAGCAGTTATACAAACTAAATAGATATATTTTAGATATAAGAATAAAAAAAGATATACCTTAACTGTTGAAAATAGGGATGAATTGTTTAAGAAAATATTAAATAAAGTGCTGAATTTGAATTGAAATAATTATCTCACTATTCTTAAATAGCTTATAATTCCAACAATAATTGAAAATATTGATGAAAATTTATACATATTTGCTATCCCCAAAATATCTGCCAAAAATCCAAACGATACTGCACCAATAAACATACCAATGTTTATACTTGTAGTAAATAGTCCCATAGCTTCTCCTTTTCTATGTGTTGGAATGTCTTTAACTGCGAGAGATGTTGTTGCAGTGGAGGAAATTGAGCTACCAACTGCTACAATTATTAAAGAAATTATCATACTCAAAAAAGTAGTTGAGATTGAAAGTAAATACATTCCAAATGATATTATAAAAATTCCTATAATTATCATCACATTTCCAAATTTATCATAAAGCTTTCCAAATGTTCTTTGAAGCAACGCCATTAAGATATTTGTAGATGCAATCATAGCTCCTACTTGAGTTAAAGTTATATCATAGTTAGTTGCATACAATGCCAAATAAGCAAAAATTCCTGCATTTATCATTACATTTGATGTGTTAATAATAAAAGAAGCTAAAAAGTTTCTATTTTTTAAAAATTCAAATGAAAATAAATTAGATATATTTTTAATATTCCTATTTTTTGTATTTTCATTAAAAACAATATCTTCTAATTTCATATAACTTATAATTGCCGCCAAAATCCCTAAAAAACCACAAAAGTAAAATGGCGTTTTAATTCCATATATATCTGCAAGAAAACCTCCTATAAAAGGACCTACTCCAAAACCTAATGTAATTGCAGAATTAAAGATTCCCATATATTCTCCTAATCTTGTTTTTGGAGCTATTGCTGCTATATAAGAACCTGCTACTGGCGTTACAAATGCTGAAAAAATTCCTGTGAAAGTCCTTACAATTAAAAGACCTAAAACTGTACTAACAAAATTATACATCAAGGTAAAAACTCCATAAAAAAATGTCCCACAAACAATAAAAAACTTCTTTCCATATATATCAGATAAAACACCAACAGGAATTTGAGCTACTGTTCTCGCTAATGCAAATGAACCAAATATTAAACCAATTTGTAAATTTGTAGCTCCCAATGTTTGGGCATATATTGCCATAATTGGAGCTATAAAACCAACACCAAGCATTGTTGTAAAGGTAGTAATCCAGATAACAAACACATTTTTCTCTAATTTTCCCATAAAACCACCTAAACATTAAAATAAAAAATTAAAAATGAAAATTTAAAAAAAGAAGAATATATTATTCTTTATCTTTATTATTTTTTCTTTTAAATGCATATCTTACAGCTAATACAATGGCAATAACTGCTATTATTCCAATTAATATCCAAAAACTTTCTGAATTTGAATTATTAACTACTACAACCTTTAACGGCTCTTGATAGACATAGACGTTGTAATCCCCTTCATCACTATCTCCTGCACATCTTATTTCAAGAGTTATTATATATGGTTTTGGTTTGGCAGATTTATCAACGTCTATAACTATAACTCCAGTACCTGTTTGGTTAGGGTAGAGAGTACCTATAGTATCACTTTTAACTGGGTAATCAAATGGTTGGCCAGAGTTCCTAATTGCTGAAATCTTAACCCTCACTGCCTTCTCACTTCCTATATTTTTTATTTTTATATAAACGGTGTTTTCTTTTCCAGCAGTTACATTAACTTCTTTTGTTATAATCTCAAATAATGGCTTTGGTTTAACATAGATATCTATAAATTTTTCAGTTTTGTATTCTTTATCTGAGGGGTCTAAATAGCTAATTTCAATTGGAAGCTTATAGTGTTTTGCAGGGGCATATTTATCTACATCTACATAGAAAGAGACAGTTTTTGAAACTCCTGGTAATAAGTTGCCAATATCTTTTATATTACAGTTGCTCCAGCTATCTTTAAATGGTTTATTCGCTATTAATTTTAATTTAACATCCTTTGCCTCTGCATGACCATTGTTAGTTATTGTTACATCAATTCTCACATAGGTGGTTCCTGGCTTTATCTCTTTTGGGTCAGTAACAACATTAGATATTCCCAATAAGATATCTCCTTTTACATAAGCTCCAATAGATATTTGCTCTGCCCTTTTTGTTCCATCTTCATCTATCCATGTAATCACTACTGGAATTTGATAAACACCCTCAACTAAATTGCTTGCAGTGTATAATTTTAAATTAATTACTCTACTATCATCAGGTTTTAAGGCTCCTAAGTAATACGTTGTTTCTCCAACTGGTGAGATTGGTAGATTAGACATAGGAATAGGGGTGGGATAGTAAATAGTTTTTTCTATGTTTTGTGTTGTCCCATAAGCAGAGATAGTTGTTGATTCAGTTCCTGCATTAATTGAGTTTAAAGAATATCCTATATACACATTAACTTCCTTAGCAGTCCCTGTTCCAGTATTTTTAATTATAATTGGAACTGTTTGGGTTTTTGAAGGAATTAAGCTAAAATTCCCATTAATCTCAAAACTAGCAATTCCATAAACATGGAGATAATAAGGTTTAGTAAATTCATAGTGGTGAGTTATCTCTTCACCATTCTCTTTCTCAATCTCATCATAACTTACCTTTACATCTATTCTATAATCTCCAGAAGGGGCATTTTCGTTTACATGTAGTTTGAAATGTACAATATCTGATTCTCCAGGATTTAGATGGCTTATTTTAGCAATGCCCTTAATTGGATTTACTTGCTTTAACTCAAATGGATAATGAGGGGAAATCTCAACAACTATATTTTTGACTTCATTGTTATAATTATCATTAGTTATTTTAATCCACAAATCTACATCATCTCCTGGATGAATAATATTTGGTTGATACTGAATTTCACCTATTTGTAAAGCATAAACACTTGAAATTAAAACTAAAGATAATAGAAATATTTTTATTTTATTGGTTAACATTAGAACCACCTCTTAATCTCTTAATATATGGGATTACGTATTTTTCTTCAATAACAATTAAAGCGGGTAATAAGGTAAGGACGATAATCATAGAAAATGTTATCCCTAAAGCACAAACCTTCCCTAAGTTTGCCATCAATGGTAATGGAGCTAAAACCAAAGCTAAGAAACCTACTACTGTTGTTGCTGTTGTAGCTGTAACTGCAGTTCCTGTTTCAACTACAGATATTTCTATTGCTTTATCAATTGGAATTCCTTTCTTTCTTTCTTCATTATACCTATGCATTAAATGGATACCATAATCAATACCCAACCCTAATATCAGAGAACCAATTCCAGCCGTTGCCATATCCAACGGAATATTTAAAAGCCCCATAGCCCCTCCAGTCCATATAACCGCTATAAGCACAGGTAAGAGAGGCATTATTGAAGATAGAGGCTTTCTGAAGTAGATAATTAATATTATCAAAACTCCAATTAGACCTACTATTGTTGTAAATTTCTGGCTTTCTTTCATCAATATATCTAACAATTGTCTCATTGGAGGAGTTCCTGTTGCTATAGCTTCAACTCCTGGAGGAAATGGAGTTTCTTTAATTCTTTCATTTACGTCTTCCATAAGCCTCATGAGCTTTTTCTGGTTATCTCCAACATCTGTATATGCATAAACAACAGTCATTGAATAATCAGAATTGAATATCTTCCTTCTTTCATTTTCTGGAAGCTTAGATAGGATATTTTTAACTGTATCAATGTCATTTGGCACAACACCATTATTTTTTTGGATTATTATATCTACAGGAGAATACACATTAGTTATTCCATCAACATATCTCAAATTCTCTTCCAATTCTTTAATTGCCCTTAGAACTCTTGGGTCTCTTATATCAACAACTTTATCATAACTATCTGAGGGTTTTAGCTTTATACAAATAATTATGACATCTGTTCCTCCAAATTCATCCCTAACTTCATATAATGTTTTTATTATTGGATTATCTTGAGGAAGCATTTTCTCAAAGGATGTTTGAGTTTTTACATTAGTTGCCGATATTCCAGCAAATACTGTTATAACTAAGATGATTAGAACCATTAAGAATGGCTTTTGTTCAGAAAAATGAGCAATTTTTTTTAAAATTTCTCTAAGCATCAATACCACCATTATAAATAAATTATAACTCATTTAATGTCTCTAAAATCTTCTCAGAAACTTTTTTCATTCTTTCAATTCCTCTAATTTTTTGTTTTATAAACTCTTTCTCTTCTTCATTGCATATTTCTTCTAATTTTTTTAAATCTTCATAAGTTTTTGTAATTAAATCGTGTTTTTTCTTTGCAATATCTTTAATTGATGAAAAACCATCAATAGCAGTGTAATAATTTCTTCTCTCTCCTTTAATCCAAACCTTTTTTACAAATCCAAGCTCTTCAAGCTTTTTTAAAGACATACTAACATTTCCCTTGCTAATCTTTAATTCTTCCATAATGTCTGAGATTGTTAATGGTTTATCTGACAAGTAGAGGATGGCATAAACAGCTCCCATTGATTTATTCAATCCATGAATCTTTGCAATTTCTGAAAATAACTCAATAATTAATTTTTTTACTTCTTCCATACTTATCACTACATAATCTTTTCAAAACCTTGGATTTATACTCTATAATACTATAATACTATAAGTTTAGAATGTTCAAAAATTTTTGAACCAATTGAATAAAATGTAATTAATGAAAATATATAAGCCTTACTAAAATCATCTAAATTAAATATTAAAATCTATAATTGAAAATAATTAAAAAGATGAAAAAGTTATTTGTATCCTTAATAGCTTTATTATTTATTATAAACAAAAACATAAGGTGATGTTATTGGAAGTCATAATTAAAGCAAAAGTAAAACCTACTGAAGACAAATACAAAGTTAAAAAAGCTATCTTAAATATATTTCCAAGGGCAAAACTAAACTTTATTAAAGAAGATAACGAGTTTGGAAAATGGGAAGGAAAAACTAAGAATGTAGAAAAGCTAAAGGAGCTTTTAAGAAGTCAGGCAATATTAGATGCCGCAAGAATAGTTTTAGAGAAAGGATTATCAAACAACTCAACAAAATTTTATTTAAATAAACAGGCTGCCTATGTAAGTGCAGTGAATTTTGACATAGACACCCATGGCGGGATATTTGTTAAGATAATCGCTGATGAAAATGAAGACATTATGAAAATAATTAAAGACATCGCCCCAAGAACTAAAGGAGGAGTTATAATTAACGAAGATGAATTAGAAAATGAAGAAGAAAAAGAAGAGAACGAAGAAGTTAAAGATGAAAATAGCAATTTAAAAATAAAAATAATAGATAATTCAGCCGGTGATTAGATGAACAATAATGAGATTATTGGATACACAATAGGAGAAACAAGGATTGATGAACTAACATTTTTGGCTAAAGAAGCTCCTAAAGTAGGAGATTATGTTAAAATAAATTATGACAACTCTGAGCTATTAGGAATGGTTGAAAGCACAATTCAAGGAAACTTGGCTTTAGAAGATATTTTAAGTATAGAACATTTAGAGAAGATTAGAAAATTCGAAGATAATTCCTCTTATTATATTTTAGGAAAGATAAAAGTTTTAGGGGATATTAAGGGATTAAATAATAAAAATGGAGCTTTAAAGTTGCCAAGAGTTCCACCAAAGCCAGGAATACCAATTTATAGAGCAGATGATAATATATTAAAAAAGGTTTTTGGTAATGGGCATTTAAAAATAGGGCATTTGGTTACAAGAGAGGACGTTGAAATTAAGTTAGACGCAAATAAATTATGTTCAAGGCATTTGGCAATATTGGCGATGACTGGGATGGGTAAATCAAATACTGTAGCTGTTTTGTTGAGAGAGCTAAATAAGCTTAAAGCAACGGTTTTAGTTTTTGATATGCATGGAGAGTATAGAGACATATATTGTGAAAGTGAAAAACTTAGAGTTCATGTTATTGAGCCAAAGATAAACATCTATAGAATAAATGATGATGATTTATGTGATTTGGCTGGCGTAGATGTTCAAGCAACAAAGCAAAGGCCATACATAAGAAAGGCGATTAAAGAAATTAAAGAGAAATTTAAGGAAAGTGATTTCAGCACAGTTGAAGAATATGTAAATGCAATTATTAGAAAGTTAGAAGAATATAAGGTAGATGACAACTATAAAAAAGATGAAAGCAGCATACAAACAGCCATATTTAGATTGGAAGATATGTTGCAGTTTAGGAAAAATATTATAACTCTCCACTATAATCCAATAAATGACATTAGAGAGCATTATATCAACATAATTCCAATGGAAGAATTGGATGAGAACGCTGTAGATATTGTTGTTTCATACATAGCAAAAGCTGTTTTAGATGATAGAAAGCGGATTATTATAGAGAAAGGAAGAGATTTTGCAAAACCAATATTCATGATTTTTGAAGAAGCTCATTTAATAGCTCCACAAAATAGAAAAACAAGGGCTAAGTATTATCTAAGCAGAATAGCAAGAGAGGGTAGAAAGTTTGGAGTGGGCTTATGTTTAGTTTCACAAAGACCTAAAACCTTAGATGCTGAAACTTTATCACAGTGTTCTAACTTAATAATATCTAAGCTTATTGAACCAACAGACCAAAAACATGTCCAAATGGCTTCTGAAAATTTGAGTGAAGATTTAATAAAGCAATTAACAAGCTTAAACATTGGGGAGGCTATAATATTAGGACCTTGTATAAAAGTGCCTGCAATCGTTAAAGTGGATAAATTTGATGGAAGATATGGAGGAGAAGATTTAAAAATTGTTGAACTTTGGGAAAAAGATTATATAAATTCTGAAAATTTAAAAAAATCTGATAAAATAGACGATAGTGCGTTTGGAGATGATGATTTATTTTCTTAATATTTTCTTTTTCCTATGCTCAATAATAATCTTTCCAAGGTAAATTCCAAATATTGTAACAGACAGTATTATCCAAAAATCTAATGGAAATCCAAATATTTTAGTGTGATGCAGTATCTCCTCCTTTCCAGAAGTTAATAGCAAAACATGGGCTGCTTCTAAAGCATATACTCCAAAAATTCCTATCTCTAAAACTTCCATTGCCTCTCCAATAGCAACTTGATATTTAGTATTTTCAGCTAATTGATTGGCTATTTTTCTTTCTAAATCTTCAGATATAGTTGTTAGCAACCTCGTTAAGCTTGTTGCTAAACTACTATTACTTGTTAAAATGTTTTCTATCTCTGCAATTCTATAAATAAGACGTTTTAGCTTTCTTTCTGCATCAACTTTCTCCAAAATCATTATATCAAAATCACCAAAGTTTGGAGGATATGATGAGTTTAAAAATTCAATAATTTCTTTTAAATATCCGCAAGTAATTTCTATAACTGACAGTTCTCTATCTATACTACTTAACTCTCCCCTAATATCAGTTATATCTTCTAAATCAATACCTGATTCTAGAGTATTACTAATAACTTCCAACTTTGAAGCTATAGTGTTGAGCTTAAAAAATAAATCTCTTGAAACTCCAGTAATACTCCTTATAAATGGATAGTAGTAGATAAACTTTTCAAATTTCTCTGACTTTGGATTAGAGATTAAGATTCCAAAGTCTCCAAAGATTATTAATCCATCATTTACCTCAAGTATATATTTAACTGCTCCAATAACTTGACTAATCTCTATCAAAGTTTTTTCATTTAGGTCTATTTTAGTTTCTGTTAAAATGGTAACATGCTTATAAACTTTTATTTTCCCATATAATGTCTCTAAGATATATCTTTGTGGTGGAGCAATTAAATGAGACATAATTCTTGAAGAATCTAAAATTAAATCAGGAATTATAAATGAGAGATTGTCTAAACTTATAAAACCCTCTTCATTTTCAGCTTTAGTTATTTCAGATGCATAAATACATCTTCCAAGATAATCAACATATATAAAAACATCCTTCTTTCTTTCTCCTTTTATTTCAGCATTGAATTTTACAGAAGTTTCTGGAATAAAATCAATAATATCTACTGTTGTTTGATATTCAGAAGTTTCAAAAATTGCTTTATCCTTTATATCTCTATCCTCTGATGCTGTGAAATATTTAATTCTCTTTCTTTGATACTCCTTCAAAGTAATTCTATCTATGAATTCTGTCATGTAGTTTTTACCAAAAGGTATCCACTCAGTCAAAATTACCTTTGGATTTTTTATTTTCACAGCCCTGTATCCCATAATGATACCTTCATTATATAGCTTTTTGATTTGTAGCTGATTTTATCAATGTTTGTAATTTTTATCTTTATGTCCTCTTTTTTTGATTTTATTATTATTCCATCTTCAGTTATTTGAATTTCTTTTAAATGTCCATCTTCTAATAATGTATTATCTATTATTTCTTTATCTTTCTGGCTAAAATTGTAATCTATCTCTTTCCCAATGCTATATCCAATAATAAATTCATTCAAACCTCTAACTGATAATAAAATCTCATTTAAATAGTTGTTATCTAAAAGGTAGTTTAAATCGTTTATTGCATCGTAAGAGATATTTATGAATTTTATCTTATCTTCCCACATAAACGGTGTTGGAGCATAATCATATTCTTTAAAAACATCTAATTTTATAAAATAATATATAAGAGCATATAAAACTGTTTGTTTTATCCACTTCTTTTTATTTCCATTTGTTAATAGGTTAATGATATAGTGTAGCTTTTGCATGTTTTCATTCATTGCTACCACTCTTTAACAACTTCATATATAGGGCCGTTTGGAGTTAAAGTTGACTTATAAAGCTTTATGTGTTTTGCTTCAAACTCTCCAAAATCAATATCTTTATATTTCTCAATTCTATCCTTTAATTTTTTCTTATTGTCAATGAATTTAACTCTTCCTATTGTTAAATGTGGAACATATTCTCTCTCTTTTTTAAATCCTAAGTTTGATATTTTTTTATCAATGTCTTTAAAAATCTCTATAAGGTTTTCATTCTCTGCTTTAATCCATATAACTCTTATATAGTTAGAGTTTGGGAAAGTTCCAATGTGTTTTAATTTTATTTTTATTGGCTCAATTGATAAATCCAAATTCAATATTTCTTTTAATTTTTCTTCATCAACTTCTCCTAAAAATTTAACAGTTATATGCAAATTTTCTTTTTCAACCAACTTTATTCCTTTCATTTTAAAATGCTCCTGGAATTTAGCTATTTCTTCTTTTAAATTTTCTGGAATATCTATAGCTAAAAATAGCCTCATATTATCCCTCAATATTTTATTAATATTGGTATTCCATCAACTATATCATAAACTCTATTGCATTTTTTACATATCAACTTATTTTTACCCTTGTCTAAATATAAATCCCCTCTGCAATAGGGACATTGTAATATTTCCATATATTTCTCAATCCAGTTCATAGTATCCCCATTATTTACTGCTAAGGTAGTTTCACTCTTTTGAAAATTAAATATTGGGTATTAATTAGCAAACTAATATAAAACCTTTTAAAATAGAACATTCCGTAAAAATCGCTATTTTTCAAATATTAAATAATAAGTTGAATAATATTTAGTAACTCAATTTTTTTTTATTTTAATTTTATGTAACATTTTTTTATATTAATTCAAGACATTTTTAATAAATTTTAATAGAGAAAATAGAGAAAAGTTTAAATAGTATTACTTACATTAAGTATGATGTTAATTCAATTAAATAATATCAAATAAGGTGAAACTATGCACATACCAGATGGATATTTGGGTCCAATAACTTGTGCGTTTTTTTACTTAGTAATGTTGTATTTTTGGTATAGAGGAGTTAAAGAATTAAAGAAGTTACACCCAAAACAAATCCCCCTATTAGGAATTTTAACAGCATTTTCCTTTTTAATAATGATGTATAACCTCCCAGTTCCAGATGGAACTACTGCCCACATGGTTGGTGGTACATTAATAGCTATATTAATGGACAATCCTTGGGTAGCAACAATAGCTATATCAATTGTGTTATTTATTCAGGCAATTTTCTTTGGTGATGGGGGAATTACAACGTTAGGAGCTAATTGTTTTAATATGGGTGTAGTTTTACCATTTGTTGGATACTATACCTATAAGTTCCTAAAAGATAAAGTTGGTGATGTTATCGCTAGTGGTATTGGAGCTTATGTAGGAATAGTTACAGCTGCAATTGTTGCAGGGTTTGAGTTTGGATTACAACCTTTCATAGAACCAGGATATTGTCCATATCCATTTACAGTATCTGTTCCTGCAATGGCCTTAGCTCATTTAGTAACTGCAGGTCCTGCTGCTGCAGTTGTAACTGCAATAGTAGTATGGTATGTTAAAAAATCAAGACCAGATTTATTCGAATTAACGAAAAAAGAGCATTTGGGGGTGAATTAATTGAACTTTGATGACCCCTTAGTTAAAAAATTTGTTTATATAATAATAGCATTGATAATTTGTTGTCCTATTGGTATATTGTTAGTATGGAATTATGGTGATGCTTGGGGAGAATGGGATGTTAGTGAGTTAGCTAAAAAAGTTCATGCTAATATACAAGGGATGGAAGAACTGTCTGGAATTTGGAGTTATGCAATATTACCAGATTATGATATACCCGGATGGGATACGCCCTTAAAAGCTTCTATTGGCTATATAATATCTGCAATAGTAGGAGTAATATTATGTATTATAGCTTACTATGGCTTAGTTAAATTTGTTTATGGTAACAATCCTTCGTAAAGTACCTCAAATTATTTTTTCTATTTTTTATGTCTATATAGTAAGAGATTTACTGGTGAGTTTTGTGAAGTTAATTGATAAAACAGTTGAGCATGTAGTAAAATATATACAAGAATCAATTTTTTCTGAAAAATTCGCTAAGCAGAAAGATGGATTTCTACAGAGATTAGACGCAAGAGTAAAAGTATTAGGATTATTTTTAATGGTTATAACTACGATTACAATTAAGCATATATTGGTATTGATTATATTATATACCCTTTCTCTTGTTTTTTGCAAGTTATCAAAGATTCCTGTATTGTACTATCTAAAAAGAGTTTGGGTATTTATTCCAATATTTACAGGAATAATAATATTACCTGTAATTTTTATTACTCCAGGGCATCCTATAATTGTTATTTTACAGCATCCTTTTTATATCGCTATAACTTATGAAGGTCTAAAATATGCAACTTTATTTACATTAAGAGTGGCTACTGCTATATCCTATACAGTTTTAATTACTTTAACCACAAGATGGGACGAAATAATGAAATCATTAAATATATTGGGTGTTCCTGAGGTTATAATAACGATAATGACTCTTGCATATCGGTATATATTCCTTTTACTAAATAATGTTTTAGAAATGATGTATTCAAAAAAATCAAGGTTATGTAATAGACTAAAATTAAAAGAAAGCTGGATAATTGCAGGTAAAAGTATGGGAGCTCTTTTTATGAAAACTCAAAGAATGGGTGAAGATTTATACTATGCTATGCTATCAAGAGGTTATTTAAATGAAGTCCATATTATTACAAAATTTAAATTTACTAAATATGATTTTGTTTTTTTAATTATAATTATATTGTTATCTGTATCATCAATATGCTTGGATAGGTTGATATTATGAAGACACTATACGAATTAAGAAATGTATCTTACTATTATCCAGATGGTACTGTCGCATTAGAAGACGTAAATCTTAAAATATATGATGGAGAAGTTGTAGCTATTATAGGGCCTAATGGTGCAGGAAAAACTACATTGTTAAAAATACTTGACGCATTAGAATTTCCACAAAAAGGAGAAGTGTATTTTGAAGGGAAGAAATTAAGTGAATCATTATTAAACAATAAAGAGTTTATGAGTTATTTTAGAAAAAAAGTAGGGCTTATATTTCAAGACCCAGATATTATGCTATTTAATCCTACAGTTTGGGACGATATTGCTTTTGCCCCATTACACCTATATAGAGATAAAGAAAAAGCTATTGAAGTTACAGATAAGGTAATTAATGAAATGAAATTAAACCACATCAAAGATAAACATCCATATAATATAAGTGGAGGAGAAAAAAAGAAGTCATCCATAGCCGCAGTAATGTCCATTGAGCCGGATGTAATACTAATGGATGAACCTACCTCATACTTAGACCCTAAAAGTAGAAATTATATCATAAACCTAATTAAAAATTTAAAAAGTAAAAATAAGACAATAATTTTTGTAAGTCATGACCCTAATTTAATAACATTAGCTGATAGATGTTATATTCTTAATAAAAGATTAATTGCAGAGGGTTCCCCTAGAGAGATTTTTAATAATATAGAACTCTTAGAAAAAAATAACTTAGATGTCCCAGAAATTACAAAGCTTTTTAAACTTTTAGTAAATGACAAAGATATAGGTAAAAAACTAAATATCAATAATTTACCTATAACCGTAGAGGAAGCCTATAATATTTTAAAATTTTTATTAAAAGATATGTAATATTCAAATACCATTTTTTTTAAGTTTGTTAAACTTATTTTAAAAATTTGGTGAGAATATGGATATTGTTGAGAGGTTAAAATCTTTTGGAATAACTATTGATAGCTTATTAGATGCAGGAATGGCTTTGTATATTGGGGATGATGAAGAAATGGATAAGGTTAAAGAAAAACTTAAAGATATTTTGCTTAAAGAGTTAAATAATCCAAATGTCTCAACTTTATTAATTGCAGCAAGTTTATTGGATAAAGAAGGGAAAGCTAATAATTTACCATTCAACTATAACGAAGACCCTAATTATGTATATGTTGATGAAGTTATTGGCTTAGCTATAGCAAATGAAATTGCTGGAACAAAGGCAATATTTAACTTTAGATTTTATGATGCTAAAAAACCAGGAATAATTGGGAAATTGGACAAAGAAGGTTTTATGTTTTTGGATGATGCCATAGCTGGATTGTTAGCTGGCTGTATGAGTAAGGTGTTTGAATAATAAATTTATTATTTTGCAGCAGAGACTATTTTAATTATATCATTATGATTTAATTCGTAATCTGCTCCAACTCTAATTTTCTTTTTTGCATCTATTGCGTAAATAAACTTATCCCCCAACTCTGTATGTATCTTATAAGCTAATTCTTTTGCAGTAGTTCCTTTTTTAACTAAAAAAGCATCTGGCAATACATTTCCTTGTTTATCTGAAAATTTATTCTCATCTTCAACTGGATAAACAACAATCATATTTAATAAATCAAAGTATGCTCTATTTATACACTCTTGAACTCCTGTTCCTCCATATTTCTCTAAAAACTCTTTTATATAATCAAAAGCTTTTCTCATTTGCTCATTCACTTTACTTTCATCAATTATCTCAAAGTCATTTCCTTTTCTTTTTATAATTCCAGCTTTTTCAGCTCTTTTTAAAGCTAACTCTATCTCTGCAGATGTAGGGATAACAATATAATCTCCAAACTCTTTTTTTAACCTTTCAATATTCTTCTCTGCATCTGGATGGTCTGCTTTATTCGCTGCAATAATCATTGGCTTTGATATCTTTCTTAATTTTTTAGCCAAGTTTAGTAAATCTTCTTCAGTCCATTTAATTGGGCTTTCATCCATATCCCTAATAGCCATCTTTATATCATCTTCATCTATATTCAGCCCACTCAATTGGTCTTTTAAAGCCTTAACTATATTCTTCTCTTGCTGAGCTCTTCTTGCCAATTTATCCCAATTTTTTGTTAAAATGCTATAAATCCACATATCTATCTCATTTAACAAAAATTTAACGTCTTCAACTGGGTCATAGTTTTCTGTTGGATTACCTTCAGCGTCTGTCTTTCCAGAGGCATCAACAACTAAGATAAATGCATCTGCCTGCCTTAAATCATCTAAGAACTTATTTCCCATCCCTCTACCTTCATGAGCTCCTGGAACTAAACCAGCAACATCTATTACTTCAACTGGAATATATCTAATTCCATCTATACATTTTGAATTCCTTGGATTGCACTTTATATTTAACTCCTTACATGGGCAAGGGCTTGTTATATATGCTATACCCTTATTAGGGGTTATTGTTGTAAATGGATAATTTCCAATCTCAGCTGGTTTTTCAGTTAAAGCATTAAACATTGTTGATTTTCCTACATTTGGCTTTCCTATTAATCCAATCATTGCCAAGTTCTCACCGCTTTTATATATTAATAGTTAAAGTATTTATATAATTATGATAATGTATCTGTTACTTAACATGCTATGAATTATATGGTGAAATAATGCCTTCAGAAAAAATTCAAAAAATAATAAATGAATTAGATACTACAATGAGTAGAGAAGGAAAATACATTGAGTTAATTGCCACAGTTGAATATCTATTAAACTTAATAGAGCCTTCAAAAAGAGAAAAATTTAAAGAAGCATTATATGATGCTGAAACTGTTGAAGATGTTTATGAACTTATAAAAGCAATAAAACTACAGCTTGGAATACAAGGTGCAAGAAGATATGTATTAACTTCTAGTGAATAATAAATCTATATTTTAATATTTCTTAATTTAGTTTGATATGGATAGTAAGATAACTCCAATAATTATAAAAATTACACCAATCATCTGATAAATTGACAAAGTCTCTTTTAAAAATAATATTGATAAAGCTACTGTTATTGCTGGACCTATTGATGATAATGGAACTACAATACTCGCTTTTCCTTTATATAATGCATAATATAACAATAATGAACCAACTACTACTAATACTGCGGATATTATTGCATAAGTAAGAATTTTTTGCTCAGTTAGAATTATATTTTTATATTTAATTAGTATAAACATAGATAATATAATTCCAACTATATTTACCACAATCCACTGGAATAAAGGGTTTTTTTCACAAACAATTTTTGCAAAAAATGTCCCAATACCATAAAATACAGCAACTAAGAGACCTAAGATTATAGCAATATCCATAATATCCCACAAAAATTATAGTTTTATAAAAAATATAATAAAAAACAAAAAATTTTAAAAAATTATAAATTCTTAACGAATTCCTTTAAAAATTCTCTAAATTCGGGACACTTTTCAACACCAAGCTCTACATTTGCTTTCAACCATCCGAAAACATCTCCGATATCGTATCTATTACAGTTAATTTCAACTCCTATAATATCTTCTTCTTTTAATAACAAATTCATAGCATCGGTAATTTGAACTTCTCCCCCTCTTCCTGGTGGTGTTTGTTTAATTTTTTCAAATATTTTTGGGGATAAAAGATAAGCCCCTGTTATAATTAAATTTGAAGGAGCTTCTTCTACTTTTGGTTTTTCTACCATATTTTTTATTTTATAAATTCCTTCCTCTATTTCTTCTCCATCAATCACTCCATACTTATAAACATCTTCCTTAGGAACTCTCTCTAAGGCTATAACTGAACAACCATATTTTTCATGGGCTTTTATTAAATCTTTTACAATATTTTTAGAGTAAATTGTATCTCCAACCATAGCTATAAAGTATTCTTCTCCAACAAACTGCTCTCCGTATAAAATAGCATCTCCTAATCCCTTCTGCTCTTTCTGCCTCACATAAAAAATATTTCCTAACTTATCAATTTCTTTAATAATTTTTAAAAGCTCAAATTTTCCAGATTTTTCTAGTTTACATTCTAATTCATAATTCATATCAAAATGATTTTCTATAGCTTGTTTTCCCTTACCTGTTACAAATAAAATATCTCTCACACCTGCTTTCACCAAATCTTCAACAACATACTGGACTATTGGCTTATTAACTACTGGAAGCATCTCTTTTGGTTGTGCCTTAGTTATTGGTAACAATCTAGTCCCAAAACCTGCTACTGGAATCACAGCTTTCTTTATCATGTTCTCCCTTTAAGTAAATTTAGTTAATTAATATATTATTTTAATTTTTTTTATTATATTTTATATTATTTATTGGATGTATAAATAGTGTAGTATCCCGAAAATTATGCCGTTTGAAACTGTTTAATTTTTCATAGACAAATATACACATTTATAGATTTTCATTACCAAATATGAGTATATATAAGAAATAGAAATTATAACTGCCCCAGATGCGGGAGAGAATTAGGGGTCAAGAGGGGCATTTATTATTCGGATTTACCCAATGGGAGGAGTTGGGGTTCTCTCGGAGCGAAGCGACGAGAACTTAAAAACCTTACGGTTTTTATGTCCATGACAGGGGCAGAGACCTAAGCCAATGAACCCAGAGGGTTGATGACGCCCAAGTCCAACGTGGACATTTGTCTATAATTGTCAATGTTGGACAGACCCCAAACGACTGAACTCTTCTAAACTATTAAATCTATCTAATCGATATTCAACCTCTTTATTTATCCGTTCAACTTTCCTATTACAAGACTACCGCCCCCCACAACCGAGGTTATCGAAAAATATACAGTATCTCCGAACATCATAAAATAAATAGAAAAGTTAATATTTCATAATATCGTAGTTATAAAAAATAGGAGGTGATAAAACAATGAACGACATAAGATTGTTGGCTATAAAATCATTAAATAACACTCTATATTCAAGTATTTATCGAGTTGGAGATTATACAGGAGGATTTATAGAGGAGATGTCGAATAATACATAATTTAGAGACTGTTAGCAAGCTAAATTATCCATTGGCAGACTCTTACTATCAATATATAAATAAGGTAGACAATTCTATGTTTAAAGAAGTTTATAAATCTTTCGTTAAAAATCGTATTCAATTAAAAAAAAGCAATGGAAATTTTTGCCTATCGATAGATACGCATTTTGAGGGTTATTAGGGTAATAATTTGTAATAATTTTTAGAATTAATTCACAAATATAGAAAAGAGAGAGGCAGTACTGGTTTGTATAATTCTAAAGTTGTTAGAGGAGTTCGAATATTCAATCATGGTTATGCGTAATACTCCGTTGTGTATGTTTAATGCATATTCGTAGATACTGTGTATTATTTAGGATTATCGTTAAAAAAGGTTAGTTTGTTTCTCTAACAGTTTAAGAGTATAAGTCATGAATCGGTTAGACAATTTTTATTTTATAAAATTTTTATATCAAATTGACAGAAATCATCGCCTAAACCTACACAGTGTGTTTCAGTTGCTCTAACCTTTTTATTTAATATCTTTTCTAAACAACCTGCAATAAATCCTCCTTCAAACCAACATAGTGGCTTACCAACTTTTGGAAGTCCAGAGCAAGAGATACACTCATAAACTCTAATTTGTAGAGGATTTTTATTTACAATCTCCATTTTCCCAAGTTTATATTCATCATAAAATTTTATCATATCATCAATAGATGAATGATTCAAACTTTTTCCCAGTTCTTTCCCACATTCATAAATTATTCCATTTGCTTCTCTTCCTAAAAATCTTTCTAAGTCCATAAATCTTATTAATCTAAAAACGGTAATATCTATATCTCTACCTAAGGAATTTCTATTAGATTTTGAAAGTTCATCTATTGAAAATTTCATAATATTGCCCCCTTTTTTGTATATTTGCTATATTTTTTGTCTTTTTCAAATCTCAGTATAAGAGTTTTTAATAATTCTATCATAATTCTATCTATTAATAAAGTAAATGTCATATTAAATCAGGTATATAAAGATTATGTTTGTCTTGTGTGAGACTGTCAAGATACGTATTAAACAAATATGCGAATAAATGAATATATAAAACTTACGATAGAAATGTTAAAGGGAAAGAGTAAGAATATAGAAAAGAATAAGAATATAGATTAATATTTTAGTTAGAATTTTGTATTATTTAAAATTATTATTAAGAAAGGTTAACTGACTTGAATCTTTTCCAGCCCTATATAATTGGCACCTATCCTTATCTTGACAATCTCGTCTGGTGTATGTCTAATGCATATTAGTAGGTAAAAATACTATAGTTCCCATCAAAGATATAAATATACAAACATAATGATAAAAGAGATATAACAAAAAGATATAATCGGAAATACCAAAATTTTAAGACTAATAAAGTTTATGCAAGCGAAATTTTGCCCGATAATAGAAGAAGGATAATAAATCACCCTATATCCGCAGGGAAAATATCTCTATTAGACTTAATAATCTTTTCGGTTTTGGGGCAATGATATATTTTTCAGGTGTGTATAAGAGAACTTATGGGATATTAATCGAATGTTTTGGTTTATTTTCAAAAATAATGTATAATAAACTTGTTGAACGGATAAATGGATATGAAAATGAAATAAATTAAAAATAACCAATTCAATGATTAAATAGAAATTTTATTTTTTAATAATTTTTTTAGTAATCTCTTCAACTTTTTTATAAACCTCATTGTCTTCAGGCAGATTCCATAGAGGAATACCTTTTAAATCATACTCAGCTATCTCTTTGTTATATGGAAGCTTTCCAATCAAATTTAATCTAAGTTCTTTTGCATATTTTTCAATTAGTTCTTCATGCTCAGGTTTAACTTTATTTGCTACAACATAAATATCTTTAAATTTAACTTCTAACTCATTAGCTAACTTTTTTATTCTCTTTGCAGTACCTAAACCTCTTTTTGAAGCATCAGTTATAACTACCATAACATCTACATTTTGAGTAGTCCTTCTACTAAGATGCTCTAAACCCGCTTCAGTATCTATAACAACAAATTCATAATCCTTAGATAGATTATCTATTATCTGCCTTAACCAATTATTTACACTGCAATAACAACCACTACCTTCAGGTCTTCCCATTACTAACAAGTCATAATGTTTTGTTTCAACTAAAATCTCAAAAATCTTACTTCTTAAATAGTCTAATTTTGTCATTCCTGCAGGAATCTCATCTTTTTCAACTAACTTTTTTAACTCTTCTCTAATATCCCCTACAGTTTTTTCTACATAAACTCCTAAAGTTTCTGGTAGATTTGAATCAGGGTCAGCATCAACAACTAAAATGCTATTTGTTTTTTTGGATAATGCTTTAATCAGTAGTGTTGTAAATGCTGTCTTACCAACCCCTCCTTTTCCACTAACAGCGATAATCATTTTATGCCACCACAATAAATATTTTTTAGTATATTTATTTAATATACAAATAAACTATTTATTCTTGTGTGTTTATCCATGAGACTGTAAAGATAAAATAAAAGGAAAAAGTTATAGAAAGAGTACGAACCAGCTAATGACGGTTGGGAATTTAGTAGTATTATGAATTGGTCATAGAAAGATTTAGTTCTTCGTTTAAGTAAAGAAAAAACTTTTTACACAATTACTTAATCCAAATCAAACTCTTTCAAATTACATCAATATTTGACCATACATAAATAGTTTCATTTTCAAACTTTAGTTTAGTTTGTTTGATTTCATTCGATTGCTATTAAGTTTCTTGTCCTTCTTTCAGAATCGTTTAATATATTCTAACCTATTTGTAGCTTATACTCTCAAAATGTGAAAGAAACCATGCTTTTTTTAACTATATTCCAAAAATGATATAAAATCCCAGATAAAACTTTAATCTTCTGACTTCTTATTTCTTTTCGCTACTCATATCATACAAATTTTATCTTAACATTTTTACTACGTTCTTCAATTTGAAATAAAAATTAATGTTATTTAAATAAAAATTTCAATTAAAGAATGTTTTAATTATATTACAGTAAATTTTAAATATTATGTTAACCATAAATTTCCTATATTTATATATTGTTAAATTTCCATAATTTTTTAGTTTATTTTTTAAAATATTATTAATAGGTGAGAGGTTATGACAATAGATTCATATAAGAAGCTTATAGAGAACAGAAATCTACATCCACTCCATATAATATTAACGTCATGCTTGGGGGAATTAGCTAATTTGAGATTGTTAAATCAAGGAACAACAAATATTATTGGCTCATATATTGGAAAGAAAGTTGGACAATGTATTTTAGATTTGGGATATGAAGTTCCAAAGGATGATAAAAAACTTATTAAGTTTTTAATTGAATTCTGCCAGATTTGTGATGATGTTATCATAAAAATTGAAGATAATACAATAACTATTGGAATTAAAATAGACAAATGCAAATATTGCCCAAAACAGCTTGGAGATGCAGAAATTCCTGGAAGTGCATGCCCGATACCATCATTAATTGCAAGTTTATTAGGCAAATTTAAAAATAGGCCATATAAAATGAAATTTTGGAATGGTACTAATCAATTAATAAAAAAAGAGAATGGATATTGTTGGTTTGTTATTGAATATTGCAGATATTAACTTGTTAGATTATCTAAAAATAAAATTTTTTAGTGGTATTTCTTCATCTCGTTTATTATATATTCAAGAGCTTCAAAACCCTCTTTTCTATGCCTTGCAAAAACAGCTATTGAAGAAACTCTCTCCCCAACATTCAAGAATCCAGTGTTATGATAAAACAAAATCTCAATAACATCAAACTTATTTTTTGCATTATCTATAATTGATTCTAATTTTTTTAAGATATCCTTATCTATATGCATTCCTTTTGAAGGAATTTTTTCTCCATTTTTTATATCATACTCTCTTACAAATCCATTGAAAGTTATAACACATCCATATTTCCCTTTATATTTTTCAATGTATTCATCCATTTTTTTGGTAAATTCTTCATAGCTATTGAAAATCATTTATATCACCTCATTTAAAGATATTGAAGTGTCATTGCTTAAAGTTAACTATTTATATGTAGTAGTTCACTTTATATCATAACAATGATAATTTAAATAAAAATTTAGAGGTGACGTTAAATGGCTGAAAATAATGACCTTAGTAGTGCACTAATCTATCTCATAAATAAAGCATTATATTCAGTTTCTGGAGTAACAGGTGTAGCTATTTCAAGATTAGCTGCAAAATTTATGTTGGATTATCTACATTCTCAAAATTTCTTAGATAAAAATAATTACAATGAAGAACAATTAAAGGATATTTTTATAAATAAATTAAAAATTGCTGAAGATTTATCAATTACAGAAAATAATGGAACCGTAATACTATATGCAAAAAATCCAATATTAAATAAAGCTATAAAGCTACTACTTAATGAAAATGTTCCTATAGTCATTCATCCTGTAATAATCTATATGTTTTTAGTAGCTCAGTTAAGAAACTATAAAGTTAAGTTCCAGGAAGTTAATTATAACGAAAATGAAAACACAGCCGTTTGGACATTTAAAAAAATTTAGTTAAAATCTATTCATCTACGTAATAATACTCTCCCTTCTCTTTTTGCATAATATCTCTTTGGCTACCTTCCTTATTAGCTCTAGGCCTTCCTGTTTCTGGGTCTCTTCTAAAGGTGATTTGCATCTCTTTTAAGAATTTATTAGCTCCATCCCTCTTATTCATTGGACTACTACCAACTCCAAACTTCCCTGGCTCTCCACTAAATACAATAAATCTATCTGAAATGTAGTCTTGGAATAATATATCGTGGTCGACAACAAACATCCCAGCTTCTTTTTCATCAGCAATTCTTCTTATTACTTTTGAAACTCTCAATCTCTGCTCAACATCTAAAAATGCTGAGGGCTCATCCAACAAATAAATATCAGCATCTCTACTTAAGCAAGCAGCAATAGCTACTCTCTGCAACTCTCCACCAGATAGCTCTTTAATCTCTCTATCCAACAACTTCTCTAACTGTAGAGGATTAATTATCTCTGATTTGTAATAAGATGTGTTTATGTTAGTTATTGAGCTCAATAAATCTTCAACTGTTCCATCATAATCTGGAGTGATATATTGAGGTTTATATGAAACTTTTATATCTCCCTCTTTAATAACCTCTCCCTCATCTGGTTTAATAATCCCAGCTAATAACTTAACAAACGTTGTTTTTCCAATACCGTTAGGACCTAAAATACCAATAACCTCTCCTTTATAAATAGTTCCTCCGCTAATCTTTAATTTAAAATCTCCCAAAGTCTTTTTCATTGATGAGTATGTTAATAAGATTGGTCTATTCTTAAAGTCAATAACTGCCCTCTTCTCAAATATAATTGGCTCTTTTCTAAATTTCATGTTTTCTTCTCTCAACTCTCCATAGAGATATTCATTAATTCCCACTCTAACACTCTTTGGCATTGAGACTATACCATAAGCTGATGGAACCCCATACATAATATGTATATAATCAGATAAGTAATCCAAAACAATTAAATCGTGTTCAACTACAACAACTTTATTTAATTCTCTAATTAATCTTGCAGCATTGAATCTCTGTCTAATATCTAACCAGGATGAAGGTTCATCAAAGAAATAGATATCTCCTTTTCTTAAATAAGCAGCGGCAATAGCTACTCTCTGCAACTCTCCTCCGGATAATTGGTTTAACTCTCTATCTAAAATATTTTTTAACTCTAACTTCTCAACAACTTCATCAAACTTACCTTTTTCATCAATTTTCTTTAATAACTCTCCAACCTTCCCCTTAACAACCTTTGGTAATATATCAACATACTGAACTTTATGGATAGCCTTTATTCCTTTATTTTTTAATTTTTCAAAATATTCTTGCAGTTCAGTGCCTCTAAAGTATTTTATGACATCATCATAGTTTGGCTCTTTATCATCTCTTCCTAAATTAGGAATTAACTCCCCAGCTAAAATTCTTAAGACAGTAGATTTACCAATTCCATTCTGCCCTATAATCCCAACAACCCCATCTCTTGGAATAACTAAACCAAATAGCTTAAATCTATTCTGCCCATAAGAATGAACTATCTTATCTTCACTCAACTCTTCTGGCAATCCAATAATAGATATTGCCTTAAATGGACATCTCTTAACACAGATTCCACAACCAGAACATAAAACCTCAGATATTATTGGTTTTCCAGAATTTTCGTCTATCTCTATTGTCTTCTCTCCCATTCTAACTCCTGGACAGTATTTCATGCATTCTAAGGAGCATTTCTTTGGCTGACATCTATCATAATCAATGATAGCCAATCTCACAAAAATCACCTCCTAAATATATTTGTGTGCAAAATAAACTATATTTATAATGAAAATTTGAATGTCTTTCATAAGGAAGACATTCATTAATGCCCTATTCTAACTCAGTTCCTTTTCTTAATTTAACAACAACCCTATAAAAATGTATTTTAAATTATTTTAAATTTAAATTAAATTTTTAAAATAAAAGAATAGAAAAAATTTTCAAATAAAAAATAGATTAATTTATTCATCTCTTACTCTTTTAGCAACTTCTTCAGCCATTTCAAATGTATTTAAGTTTCCTCCTAAGTCAGGTGTTGTTAAACCTAAAGCCAAAACTTCCTCCAATGCTTTCTCAACTTTATCTGCAGCTTCATACTCTCCTAAGTATCTAAGCATTAAAACAGCACTTAATATTGTAGCTGTTGGATTGGCAATTTTCTTTCCAGCAATATCTGGAGCTGAACCATGAACTGGCTCAAATAATCCATGTTCATCTCCAATGTTTGCTGAAGGAGCTAATCCTAAACCTCCAACAGTTCCAGCAGCTCCATCTGATAAGATATCTCCAAACAAATTGGATGTAACAACAACATCAAACACTTGTGGTTTAGTTATGATATACATGTTCATTGCGTCTATATAGTAATCTTCAGCTTTTATATCATCATATTCTTCAGCAACTTTATAAAATATCTTTTTAAATAATCCATCAGTTAATTTTAAGACATTTGCTTTATGAGCACAAGTAACCTTTCCTTCTTTACCCATCTTCTTTCTGTCTCTTGCCAAATTAAATGCAAATCTAAATATTCTCTCACAAGCCTTCTCAGTAATAACTCTTGTAGCTATTGTAACCCCTTCATCAATCTCTGCCTCTATTCCCTTATACAATCCTTCAGTGTTTTCTCTAACAATTACATAATCAATATCAGGTCTTAAGCATTTAACTCCTTTATAAGCTTTTACTGGTCTTACATTGGCATAGGTGTCTAAGATTTGCCTCAATTTAACAATAACATCTGCCGCTGTTTCTCCAGCAGCTCCAAATAAAACAGCATCACAATCTAAGGCAGTTTCAATAGTTTCTTCTGGTAAAGCTTTTCCAGTTCTTTTATAAACTTCATCTCCAGCTTCAGCATAAACAAACTCAAATGGTAATCCTGTAGCTTCTAAAACTTTTATTGTTGCAGGTACTACTTCTTTCCCTATTCCGTCTCCTTCTATAACACATATCTTATGCAAATTATCACCTTCTTGTAATTAATTATATTTACCTTAGCAAAAGTAATAATACTACAAACTCTTTTAAAATATTTACTTATTATATTTATTGAACATAGACTCCTAAAGGAGTCTAAATTCTAACAATTTAATATATACTGCGAAAGTCCAATACTTAATCATTTATCAGGAGGGATGCTATGGACACAGAGGAAATTATAGAGTTAGAAAAAAAATATCATCTCCAAATTTATGGAAGATTACCAGTTGTTTTAGTTGAAGGTAAAGGAATGGAGGTTTATGATATCAATGGAAAAAAATATCTTGACTTTTTATCAGGAATTGGAGTTAATAATGTAGGTCATTGTCATCCAAAGGTTGTTGAAGCTATAAAAAGCCAAGCTGAAACATTAATCCATACATCCAACATATATTACTCAATCCCACAAATAAAATTAGCTAAAAAGTTGGTTGAGTTAAGTGGCTTAGATAAGGCATTTTTTTGCAACAGCGGAGCTGAGGCAAATGAAGGTGCCATAAAATTTGCAAGAAAGTATGCATCAAAAATATTAGGAAAAGATGGCGGAGAAATTATCAGTATGTATAACGCATTCCATGGAAGAACTTTAACAACATTGGCGGCAACACCAAAACCAAAGTATCAAGAGGGCTTTCATCCATTACCACAAGGTTTTAAATACGTGCCTTTCAATGATATAGAGGCGTTGAAAGAAAGTATAACAAACAAAACATGTGCTATAATAATTGAACCTGTTCAAGGAGAGGGAGGAATTCATGTTGCTGATAAAGATTATTTAAAAGCTGTTAGAGATTTATGTGATGATAAAAATATTATTTTAATCTTTGATGAAGTGCAGTGTGGAATGGGAAGAACTGGAAAGATGTTTGCCTATGAGCATTATGATGTAAAGCCAGACATCTTAACATTGGCAAAAGCTCTTGGAGGAGGAGTTCCAATAGGGGCTGTTGTTTTAAAAGAAGAGATAGCAAATGCTTTAAGTTATGGAGACCATGGAACAACCTTTGGTGGAAATCCTTTAGCTTGCTCAGCTGCATTAGCATCAATTGAGGTTATAGAAGAGCTTATTAAAGATGATAAAGTTATAGAAAAAGGAAAATATTTCATTCGAAAACTCGAAACTCTTAGGGAAAAGTATAACTTTATAAAAGAAGTAAGAGGGTTAGGTTTAATGATTGGTTCTGAACTTGAATTTAATGGAGCTGAAATCGTTAAAAAAATGCTTGAGAAAGGATTTCTAATTAATTGCACTTCTGATGTAGTTTTGAGATTTTTACCACCATTAATTGTAGAAAAAGAGCATATTGACGCCTTAACTAATGCATTTGATGAAGTATTTGCTGAGATAAATTAATTTTTATTATTTTTTGGCTTAACTACTTTAATTAATATAGCATTTGTTGGGCATCTACCTGCACAAAACTTGCAGTTGTGGCAGTATTCAACATCATAAGCATAGTATTTTCCATTTTCATCTTTTGTCCAAATAAGAGGACCTTTTGGGCATACATCATAGCATCTTCCACATCCAATACATTTTTCTTTATTTACAATAATTTCAACAGCCATTTTATTCCTCCAAAATTTTTATATATTATTAAATCATGTTATAATTAATATCATTAATCATCCGAAATTCGGTGATAGTATGGATGAAAAGGATTTAAAAATTATCGAGATTCTTATGAAAGATGGAAGAAAATCATATACTGATATAGCAAGGGAATTAGGAACAAGTGAAAGTTCTATAAGAAAAAGAGTTAAAAAATTAGAAGAAGAGGGAGTTATTAAAGGATACACTGCAATAATAAATCCCTCAAAAATTGGATATAACGTCGTAGCTTTAACAGGGTTTGATACTGAGCCTGATAAATTTCTGAGTGTTGCTAAAGAACTTTGTAACTTTGAAGAAGTTAAAAAAGTATTTACATCAACAGGAGACCACATGATTATGGCTGAAATTTGGGCTAAAGATGGAAAAGAATTTTCAGATTTAATTTTCAATAAGATTGGAAAAATTGAAGGTATAAAAAAGATTTGCCCAGCTATTATTTTAGAGCAGTTAAAATAATTTAAAAGTTTAAAAATAAAAAATTTAAAATAATATTAAAGTCAAAAATAGAATTAAGAAGATTTATTTAAAGTATCTGTCTAAGATTCCTTTTAACATTCTTGCATGTCTTGCTTCATCTCTACTTGATTCATCAAAGAAGTCATGAGCTGGGTCAATACCTAATTCTTTTGCCTTTGTTGCAGCAGCTTTTTTCTCTTTGTTTGCCATGCATTCTCCTTTTAACATCATTTCAATGTTCTCTTTTAAATTCTCTGAAATTATTCCGTTCATTTCTGCAAAGTGTGCTGCGTGCTCTGCTTCTTCCATAGCAATTCTTCTTAAAACTTCAGCGACTTCTGGTAACCCCTCCCTCTGAGCTTGTCTTGCCATAGCTAAGTATAAACCAACTTCCTTACACTCCCCTTCAAAGTTTGCTTGAACTTCTTTCTCCAATTCTGTTCCTTTTGTTACTCCTATTTTGTGTTCATTTATTAACTCCAATTCCATTATCTCACCTTAATTTTTATTTTTTAATTTTATATAATAATAGTATGCAATTACGTTATATAATATTAATGGTTCGAAGTTTGAAATATATCTGATAAATTAGTTCTAAATTTAATCAATACTAACCATTTCATCTTCGATAATAATACCTTTCTCCTTAAACCACCTTCCATAATCTTTATCTGGTTTTGCTATGTGCATTGTAAGCCACCCTACTAAAAAAGATAAAGCACTTCTAAAATCATTTTCTGAACCTTCTTCAATTTTTGGGAGTAATTTTTCAATAACTGTTTTAACAAATATTTCATGAGTTTTTCTATGTCTCTCTAAGTTAGGATATCCATATTTTTCCATAACCTCCTCTTCATGCTTAAAGTGCTTTGCAGCATAATTAATTACTCTTCTCTTTAATAATTCTTTTGCTTCTTCCTTTTTGCCTTCTTCCAACAAAGTATAAATTTCATTTAATGTATTTACCAAAAATTTATGCTCATCATCAAAAGCTTTAATTCCTGTCTCAAAATCCTTACTCCATTTAATTATCTCTTTCATATTATACACCAACATAACTTTTTACAACTTATTAAAATTAATATTTAATTAATATGTCATGTAGATATCGAAATTTGGATATTAGTTTAAAATATTCATTTTTTAATTGTGTAATAATAACTTACATATGAAAATTATATAACATTAATGGTTCGAAATTCAATCAATATTTGATTAATTGGTTCTAAATTTATCCCATATAGATATTTCGTTTTTCATATCTTCTAATTTTCCTTATGATATTATTAATAATTTTAATATTATTAGTTTATATATTTAAATACATAAATAATAAAGTCTAAAAATAAAAAATTAAAATAAAAAAACAAAAAGATGGAAAATTTATTCAATCTTCATTTCTTTAATCTTCTTAGCTAATTCTTTACCCATGTTGTAGCAGTTTGTTAGTTCATCTTCTGTTGGAACATAGTAGAGTTCATATTGATTGACAACTTCAAATCCACATTTTGCAATTTCTTCAGATAATATTTTAACAGCTCCACCATTACCTCCCATTGAACCAAATACTACTGCTAATCTCTTAAATCCTGTTCTGTTAAATTTCAGTCCTCTCAAGTAATATACAATATCTCCAATTGATGGATATGGTTCATCATATATTGTTGGAATTCCAAAGAGAACTGCCTTAGCATCTAATATATCTTTAACAATTTCACTTCTCTCATCTTCATGTAAGAAATACATTACTACGTCAATCCCTTCACTCATTAAACCTTCTGCAAATGCATGAGCCATTTTTTGTGTTGAATAGTGCATTGTATCATAGATAATAACTGCCTTATCTTTAGCTGCTTTACCAGTAGCAAAGTCTTGATAAGCTTTGATAACTTTCATTGGGTCTGTCCATATTTGCCCATGTGATGGAGCAATCATTTTTATCTTTTCTAATAATCCTAAATTAATAACTTCTTCAAATTTCTTCAAGACGAGTTTTGATAATGGAGTAATTAAGTTTGCGTAGAACTTTTGATTTGCATCCATTAATATGTATTCTGGAATATCTGTGTCAAATCTCTTATGTGCTGGGAAGCATAAGTGCTGTCCAAATGCATCGTTTGAGAATAAAATTCCTCCTTCGTTATAGAAGGTAAACATACTGTCTGGCCAGTGCAATAAAGGAGCTTCTAAGAAAGTTAAAGTTTTACCTCCTAAATCAACAGTATCTAATGATTTAACTACTTTGAATGGTGCATTCTTTAATGATGGATAGTGCTTTTTCAAACCTTCAACTGCTACTTCAGTACAGTATATTGGAGCCTCTGGGAATTTTTTGTGAATTTCTGGTAAAGCCCCACTGTGGTCTTTTTCTACGTGGTTTTGAACAATTACATCAATTTTAAATTCTCTTCCTTCTTTTTCAAATGCATCTTTTATTCTTCCCCACATTTGAGCAGAGGTTCCTGGATATGTGTTATCTATTATAGCAACTTTTTCATCTCCAAATACTAAGTATGCGTTGTATGTTGTTCCTTTTAATGTATATCCGTGGTATTTTCTAATATCCCAATCTAAAACTCCCACCCAATATACTCCATCTGCTATTTTAATTGCATCAGCTTTCATATATTTCACCCACTAATAATTAATCTTCAACTTTTATTCTTTAGATTTTGCAATAATATTTATTCTACATTAGGTATATTACATTTACGGTTCGATGTTCGTATTACGGATATAAACTATAATTCATATTTAGAATTTTAATCTTTTACAACTTCAACTTTGAAATAACATGCATCAGCCCCCTGAGCCATACATTTTATTTCATCAACCACAACCGTTTTTTTTAATATGCATTCCATTGCTCCAGCTATTAGACCAGCATCAAAATGACAGATTGGTTCATCAATATCTAAACCTCCACACATTGCACACTCTCTCACTTTTAAAATAAATGGTTTTCTACTTTCAATTTCTAAAATTCCTAAATTATTTTTTCTAAAGAATGTTTTTAATTCTCTAATATTTTTTGGTTCTAAAAATTTTCCAAATTCATATCCCATCTCGTATAGCGTTATTTCAGAACCTCTTTCTTTAATTTTCTTTATAACAATGTATATCATAACTCTAAAAAACTCTAATGGAATAAATTCTTTAATTTTTCTGTCAGTATATTTCTTTTCATCAAATGTCATTTTTTCTTTGTCAAATCCCTTCTTTAAATGTTCAACTACTTCATTAACTAATTCATCATCATTTGACAAACTATTATCTTCTTTATCCACCATAATTTCTTTAAAAATTTCACTCATTTCTTTATTCAATTTTATGTAGATATGCAATATATCACCTTTAAAACTTAATGAGTTGTAAAAAATCAAATTAAGTTTATAAAACTCAATTTATTGTTAGCTTATGTCATTTACAAACACAACTAAAGTATATACTATAGGACTTTCGCAGGAATAAATTTTTTAAATGAATATATAAACCGCAAAAGTTCTATACTATATGTCTATAATTAAAGGTAAATAATAATTTTATCCGTCATTTTTTCGCATAAATTTCTTAAAAAATATACGAATTTCGAAAAAATTAAAAAAATTTTTAAAAAAAGTTAGATTATATTTTAATATGACTTTCGCACATTATGTACTTAATGAAGGAAAATATAATTCCAAAGGTTCCAAATATTTCTTTAAAGATTTATTTCTGCGAAAATCTTACTAATATGTCAAAAACACTCAATGTTCCTACAACTTCATCGTTTTCATTGACAACCGGATAAGCAATTTCTTCATTTTTAATCATTTCTTCTATCATTTTTTCTGTTAGTTCATCTTCTTCTTTTAAAACTTTTATTTCATCAATAAACAACATTAAATCTTCAATTTTTGAATGCTTGCATCCTGCAAGTAAATCTAAAGCAGTTATCCATCCTACCAATTTACCTTCTTCTACAACTGGAGCATAATATTTTCTTTCTTTATATAGTAATTGAACCACATCTCCTCCAATATCATTTGGAGAGATTTTTATGAAATCCCTATTCATAATTTCTTTAACTTTCATTGATATCCCCTCAAAATTTAACTTATAAATTAACTTGTAAGTTATACATGATTTTCCTATATAACTATGTGTTAAAAATTTTATCACAGTTTTTAAAATAAACCCTATAAGAAGTTATCAAAGAACGATAAGTTTTATATTATTATACAATTCTGAGCTTAGCGAAGAGCTACGAAATCATATCAGTGATTTCATTTAATCTATGAACACTTTTAAACTATTAACTCTATCTAATCTATATTCCACCTCTTTATTATCTATCTAAGGTTTTCTATGTAAGATTTTCACATAAGCAAATATTGTAAAGAATTTTTGATACCTTTGGCATTATTTATTTTTCTTGCTTAAATATAATAAGTGCGAAAGTCTTACAATTTTTGAGAATGTCTATCAGAGATTCTCATAGTGTTCAATATTATATCCTGATATATCCTCCGAGAATCTTTTTCTTGAGTGTATTATTATATATAAATTATTATATATAATATTTCTTCTCTTTGTAAGTATATTATATATACGGTTATGTGAGATATGAAATTATAGTTAAATTATAGTTAATATTAATAATGCTCTAAATTAACCAGACTCCTGCATATTTTAAATGCTTTAAGGATCAATATCTATTTCTTATTTCGATACGTCCTTTGGCTTTTGAGATTTGCTCATTATCTTCGGGATTTTCAAAATCTCCTGATATCTTCCATATCTACTGAACGCTATGAGTAATTTCCAACTTCTTAGTAATATCTTTCGTTCTAAATTCTTTTTCCTCTAATAATTTTCTTAATCTTTTTGTCGTTAAGTTTTGCGTCTTTCATATGAGGAATTTTTGTTTATATTCTTTATTTATTAGGACTTTCGTAGGTATAAATAATATTTATGAACTTTGAGGCCTTTGGCATCATTTTTTCCTTATTTAATTATATAAAATGCGAAAGTCCTATTTATTATTAAGGTGCGAAATATTTCCAAGATACACACTAATAATATTAATTATGGTGATTAAATGGAAGGTTTGACCGTAGGATTATTTGGACATATTGAAGGAGTTGGAAAAGAGTTAGGAAAAAAAGGAACTTCAACAGATATAACATTATATAACTACAAGCAAGGGAATAAAGCTATTTGTTATGTAGAGCCTACAAGATACCCAGACAAAATAAACCCATTAATATATGCAATAAATATGATGGATTATGCTTTAGTTTTTATAGATGAGATTACAGGAGAGTTAGGAGAAACTCTTTTAGCATTGGACATGTTTGGAATAAATAGAGGAGCTTTTGTTGTTGGAGATTATGTTGATTTAGACACGTTGAAAAATATCATATCTCAAACATCAATGAAGGATTTTGAAATCTTAGAGAAAGATTTTATAAACATTAGAGAAAAAATGGTTAATCTAAATGTAGATAGAGATTATGAGGGAATTGTCAAAATTCCTATAGACCACTACTTTACAGTTAGAAGTGTAGGAACAGTTATATTAGGAAAAGTTGAAACTGGAACTGTCAAGGTTCATGATAATTTAAGAGTATATCCAACAGACAAAACTGTTATGGTTAGAAGTATTCAAATACATGATAATGATTTTAAAGAGGCAAAAGCAGGAAATAGAGTAGGTTTAGCTTTAAAAGGAATAACTACAGATGAGTTGGATAGAGGAATGATACTATCAAATGGTGAGTTAAAGGTTGCTAAAGATGTTGAAATCAACGTTAATTGGAATCCATTTATTCAAAAAACTGTAAAAGAAGGAGAAAACTACCAAATAATTGTTGGTTTGCAAAGTGTTTCATGTGTTGTTGAAGAAGTAAATAACAACAAGATAAATCTTTCTCTACAAAAGGAAATTGCTTATGATGTTGGAGATAAATTATGTTTAATTGATGGTAGTGCAAAGATAAGAATACTTGGAGTAGGAACATTGGAATAAATTATTTATATAAAAAAATACAAAATGAAATATAGTCCCCCCGAGGCCCACGCTCTCGACTAAGCTGTGCTATGGATGAGAGAGGGTAGGATACGGGGGGAACATTTACTTTATTGAATTCTATATTTATATATTTAACTAAATAAATATAAGGTTGTAAAATAAAAAATAAATGGTAGCGGGGGGAGGATTTGAACCTCCGATCTCCGGGTTATGAGCCCGGCGGGATGGACCTGGCTACCCTACCCCGCTTCTTCCAATCTAAAACAAGCAAAGTTACTATACTTACAAACTAATATATAAAAATTTTGGTTTAGTGTATGATAAAGACACAACCATAAAAATTAGAAAAGTTATTATAGTTGTGTGCAAAATGAAATAAACTTTAAAAAGGATAATTTGAATGCCTTCCATAAGGAAGGCATTCGTTAATACCTTATTTACTATAATTACTTTTGCACACAACTATATTCTAAAGATTTATCAAACTCTGCAATTAATTTTTTAATCTCTTCAACTTTCTCTCTCATTGTTTTCTCATCATCTGCTTCTAAGTTTAATCTTAACAACGGCTCAGTATTTGAAGGTCTTAAATTAAACCAGAAGTTTTTACAATAAATAGATATTCCATCCAACTCTTCAATTTTACAATCTTTAAAATGCTCCTTTATTTTTTCCATGATGTATTTCTGGTCTTTGACTTTGAAGTTTATCTCTCCACTGTGAGGATATTTATTAAATTCCTTATTTAGCTCAGATAGCTTTTTATGGTTATCATCCATAGCTTTTAAAATATAGTTTAAGGCTAACAATGGACTCTCAAAATAACCAATTTCTTTAAAGTAAAAATGATTACTTAGCTCTCCAGCAAATTCAGCATCAATTTCATGCATTAACTTTTTAATGAAATAGTGTCCAACTCTACTTTTTATTGGTATTCCTCCATATTTCTCAATAATTTCTGGAACTATTTTAGAACATCTTAAATCATAAACTATCTTAGCTTTTGGCTTTTCTTTTAAAATCTCTTCAGCCATTATGGCTGTTAATATATCCCCTCTTAAAACATTCCCATTTTCGTCAACAATTCCTAATCTATCTCCATCTCCATCAAAAATTAAACCTAAATCACAGTTATTTTCTTTAACTGCTTTTATTATATCTTTTAAGCATTCCATCTTTAAGGTATCTGGCTGATGAGCAGGAAAAGAGCCTTCAGGATAATCATTTATAAAGATGGCATTATCAAACAACTCATTTAAAATTTCTTTCTCAGCTATTGTTGTAGCTCCATTTGCAAAATCAACAGCTATCTTTTTATCTGAGGTTTTACATCTTTTCAAAAAGAACTTTTTATACTCATCAATAACATCAACTTTGAACTCATCCAACTTTAAATTTTTAATTTCTTCTTTTACACTTTCTGATAAGTTATATTTCTTAAATATTGGTTTTATTTCTTCTATTGGTGATAATGGAATAGCTTTTTTATCACACATTTTAAATCCAGTATATTCTGGAGGGTTGTGGGAAGCTGTCAATATAACTCCCAAATCATACTTCCCTTTAGTTCCAAAATACATTAAAGGTGTTGATATAGTTCCTGCATAAAATACATCAGCATGTTCTTTCAAACCAACTATAAAGTATGGTAGAAGTTTTTTAGAACCAATTCTTACATCATTCCCAACCAATATCTTTTTATTTTCAAATTTTTTCCCTACACATTTTCCTAATGAATAGGCAAAGTTTTCATCCAACTCTTTCTTATAAACTCCTCTAATATCATAAGCTTTAAATACCATCAAATCACCAACACAAATTTTAAATATTGATATTGATATTTTTATATTAAAACTTTAAAACATTAATTCTTAAATTCTTATTCAATAATTATAAATTAATAAAAAAATATGTAAATGTGAGAATATGGAATTATTTAAGGATATAAAAAATCTTGGAAAACTTGTGAGATTAGAAAGAATATTCAACAGAGAAAGTGAAAAGACAGTAATTGTTCCAATGGACCATGGAGTTTCAAATGGTCCAATTAAAGGGCTTATTGATATGAGAAAAACAGTAAATGATGTTGCTGAAGGAGGGGCTAATGCTGTTCTCTTGCATAAAGGAATAGTTAGACATGGGCACAGAGGATATGGCAAAGATGTAGGATTAATTATCCATCTATCTGGTGGAACATCAATATCACCAAATCCATTAAAGAAAGTTATTGTTACAACTGTTGAAGAAGCTATAAGAATGGGAGCTGATGCAGTCTCAATTCATGTAAATGTTGGTTCAGATGAAGATTGGGAGGCATACAGAGATTTGGGGATGATAGCTGAAACATGCGAATACTGGGGAATGCCTCTAATAGCAATGATGTATCCAAGAGGGAAACACATTCAAAATGAAAGAGACCCTGAGTTAGTTGCTCATGCAGCAAGATTGGGAGCTGAGTTAGGGGCTGATATTGTTAAAACAAGCTATACAGGAGATATTGATTCATTTAAAGAAGTTGTTAAAGGCTGTCCAGCACCAATTGTTGTTGCTGGAGGTCCAAAAACTAATACAGATGAAGAGTTCTTGCAAATGATTAAAGATGCCATGGAAGCTGGAGCTGTTGGAGTAGCAGTTGGTAGAAATATATTCCAACATGATGATGTTATTGGCATAACAAGAGCTGTTTGTAAAATAGTTCATGAAAATGTAGATGTTGAAGAGGCGTTAAAAGAAATTAGAAAAAAATAAAAGACTTTGATGTTTTAGTATCTTTACTTTTTATATTTTTTTGAAATATTAATTTGGATATATTGATATATAAAAATAAAAAAGAAAAGTTTTTAATCTTCTATTCTCTTTCCAATTTTTCCATCATTCTCATTCCGCATCTTCTTCCTCTACCAATTCCTAACCCTCTTCCGCCAGCATCTATTCTATGGATAAATGTTGCTGGAGCTCCACAGTATGGACAAACATCGGGCTTTGGCACTCCATAAGGGACTTCAATAATTTTTTGACATTTAGAGCATAAAAATTTTTTCATTTCCATTGTATCACTTAATCTTTCTTTAATTCATCCAATCTTTTTTTAATTCTCTCTAATTCTTCTTCTAATATTTTTTTCTCATCTTCTAATTCTTTTATAATTTCCTCTAAATATTTTCTCTCATCCATTCCTACGTATTCTGGAACATAACCTCTATATAAATCCCATGCATGAACTAAAATTCCAGTTTTTTCATCAACGTAGAATGCATGTGGTCCTAAACCACATCTGCAAGGTCCTACATATCTATACCTTCCTCCAACAGAGCTTACTGGGAAGTATCTCCAAAATCTTCTACCAAATCCTCTTCCCCATCCAAACATATTTTTCACCTCCTTAATTTCTAATAATACACATATGTGTAAAAATATAAAAACTTTTCTGTTATGTGAATTATAGTGCCATAAATATACACAAATACTTATATAAACTACAAAAGACAAATTTAAATATTAGACATAATATCTTAATAATAAGTTCATTAGGGGATAATCATGAGTAAAATTAGATATCCAGCAGTTGCAGGAATGTTTTATCCATCATATCCTGATGAGCTTATAGAATTAATTGAGCAATGTTATTTACATAAATTTGGACCCAAATCAATGCCGACTCATGGAACTTATGAAAAACCTGTTGGTTTGCTCTGTCCCCATGCTGGTTATGTTTATTCAGGTCCTATACAAGCTCACTCTTATTATGAACTATCAAAGAGAGTCGATACCATTGAAGAGATAACTGCTATTATTTTAGGTCCAAATCACACTGGTTTAGGTTCAGGAGTTAGTGTAATGGATGGAATTTGGAGAACTCCATTGGGAGATGTGAAGTGTGATGAGGAATTTATTGAAGAACTTTGGAGGAAGTGTGAGATTATTGATTTAGATGAAACAGCCCATTTAAATGAGCATTCAATTGAAGTGCAATTACCATTTTTAAAGCATTTGGAATTATTGAATATAGCTAAATTTAAGATAGTTCCAATATGTATGATGTTCCAAGATTATGAAACTGCTGTAGAGGTTGGTTATTTTATAGCTAAGATTGCTAAGGAATTAAACAGAAGAGTAGTTATTATTGCATCTTCAGATTTAACCCACTATGAACCACAGGAGGTAGCATCAAAAAAGGATGCTATAGTTATTAAAGACATTTTGGAAATGAATGAAAAAGAATTGTATGAAGATGTAATAAATTACAACATTTCAATGTGCGGATATGGACCAGTAATAGCCATGTTAAAAGCCATGAAAACCTTAGGAGCTAAAAAAGCTAAATTATTGGCATATGCAACATCTGGGGATATAACTGGAGATTACTCAGCAGTTGTTGGTTATGCATCAGCAATTGTCGAATAAAATTTGCTATTTTTTTAGCTTTGTACAAATAAACTAAACTTTAAATAGGAAAATTTGAAAGCCTTCTTTATGGAAGGCATTCATTAATACCTTATTTTATTTAAGATAGTTTTGCACACAGCTATGAATCTTTCTGTAATGAAAATCTATAAATGTCTATATCTGTTTATGAAAAATTAATCTGTTTCAAACGGCTTCGCACCTATTGATATGAACCTTTTAGAAAAAAAGTTTTATCAAAACTTATGCTTTGAATTATATATCACTACCTTATGAAATAGCTCAATTAATAAATAATAATATACAGTATCTACGAATATGCATTAGACATACACAACCAAGTATTACGCATAACCATGATTGAATAATCGAACTCATTTAATAACTTACATATTTCGACGATGAAGAATTTTAAAGAAATACATTCTTTTTTATTACGAATTTTAATCCATAAGTTATGAATAACGCATTTAAGCATAAAAAGGAACAACCTAACTTTTAAAGAGGTTGATTTCGTTTTTATAACTGCATCTTTAAGCATTCTAAATCGTGTTTCAATATTCCATCGTTTTTTATACATTTTTATGTAAGATTCTTGATTTTCAAAGTTGATATTAGTTAAAAAGGTATAATATACCTTTTTTCTTTTGTTGTTTGTAATTATTTCGTCCTCAGCAATAACTAATTTAGGAATAGTATTTTTATCAATAACATAATCGAATTTCCATTTTTCTTCTTTTTTATATTCATCCTCAAGATAGTATTTAACTTTATCATTTTTCGGAATAAAGCTTATGTAATTACATCCGTATTTTTCAAAAATTTTTATTATTTCAAAATTTTTAAACTCTCTATCGGTAAGTACTACAATATTAGATGGATTTATTTCTAAATCGTTAATAGTAAAGTCCATAAATTCCTTACACATGATTAAGCAACGAATATTCCTTAAAAAGAATATCACAATAGATTATTAACGAAAAATCTTCTGTATGTAAAGTAGCAGCTATATATTTATACGAACCAGTACTGCCCCTCTCTTTTCTATATTCGTGAATTAATTCTAAATCTAAATTATTACCATAATAGGCATCATAATGCGTATCTATCGATAGGCAAAAATTTCTATTATTTTTTTAAATCATTGAATATATTTTTAACAAAAGATTTATAAATTTCTTTAAACATAGAATTACCTGCCTTATATATCGATAGTAAGAGTCTGCCGATGGATAATTTAGCTTGCTAATGGTCTCTAAATATGTATTATATTATTCGACATCGCCTCTATAAATCCTCTTGTATAATCTTCAACTCGATAAATCCTTGGACAAATTTGAAGAACATTGTTTATGAATTCGTTAAATGATTTTATAGCTAACAATCATATGTCGTTCATTGTTCTATTACCTCCTATTTTTTTATAACTATGATATTATGAAATATTAACTTTTTTATTTATTTTATGATGTTCGGAGATACTGATATCATGATATGTTATAATAAAATATTTAAATATGTGCTTGCAAAAGTCCTACCTAAAATAGCTTCTAATTTTTAAAATTAACTCCCTTAAATCGTTTAAGTTAGATGCCCTAATATCTTTTTTTTGTGGAAATTTTAAGATAATTTCATCAAATATATTTGTATTTTGTGGTTTTTTCATCATGTAATAGTATCTTGCTATGCAATTAATTCTTGCAGTTATAAGCTCGCTTAAATAAGTTAGACACATATCTTCTGTAACGAGTCCCATGTAGTTGTTTTCTTCTTCTGGCTTTAATAAAGCAATTCCTACTAAAATTTCTATTATATCACATTTAATAAGCTCTTTAGAATTTTGTTGTTTCTTTTTTAGCTCATACAAATAGATAGCCAAATCTCTAATAGAATTCCACGGTAAATCTAAGTTAGCTTTCTCTAAATCATCCTTTTTTAATTTCCATAACGGAATTTCTTCATCATTCAACAATACTTTATATTCCAAGCAGGATTGGTATAGTATTTCATAAACGTCCATATTTTCCACGTAAAATGGTTTCTTTTGTTTATATATTAAGATTAATATTCATTTTCAACAAAGTTTTTAATAAATTTTAGTCCTAAATCTGGAAATTTTAACTTATTTGATTCCGTTAATATACTTTCTGGATGGAATTGAACTCCTTCAATTGGCAACTTTTTATGTCTAACTCCCATAATATAGCCATCATCTAAGCTCTTAGCTGTTATTTTTAACTCTTTTGGCACTTCGTAAGCTATTAACGAATGATATCTTCCTCCATAGAATGGATTAGGAATGTCTTTAAAAATTCCCTCACCGTCGTGCTCTATTAAACTTGCCTTTCCATGCATAACTCTCTGTGCTCTCCCAACTTCTCCACCAAATGCTTCAACAATACATTGATGTCCTAAGCAAACTCCTAATATGGGGATATCTACCTCCTGAATAATCTTTATACAATTTCCTGCTTCTTTTGGGGTTTTTGGTCCTGGGCTAATAATTATTCTATCTGGATTTATTTTCTTTATTTCTTCTAATGTGATTTGATTATCCACTAACTTAACTTTATAACCTAAAGTCCCTACATATTGGACTAAATTCCAAACAAAGGAATCAATATTATCAATAACAAGCACTTTTTTAGTAGTCATTTTACTCAATCCTCCAATTGTCCAAATTTATATTAACAAAATACTATAAAAATTCAAAAAATAAAATTTAATAAAATTTACATTTTTCCTGGACAATTTATTCCCAACAATCCTAAACCTGTCTCTAACACCGTTTTAGTGCTTTTGACTAATGCTAATCTTGATTTTTTAATGTTATTCTCAACTTTTGACAATAAAATTGGGCATTTTGCATAGAATCTATTGAATGCCTTAGCAAGCTCTAATAAGTAGTTAGCTAATGAATGCACTTTTCTATTTTCAGCACTCTCTTTAATTATATCTTTAAATTCATCTAACATTTTAATTAACTCCTTCTCTTCATTAGTTAATTCATAATCAAATATTGCCTCAGCTTTGATTCCTTTATTTTCTGCCTCTTTTAAGATACTACAACATCTTGCATGAGCATACTGTATAAATGGACATCCAACTTTTTCAAAATCTAACGCTTCTTCCCATTTAAATACCATTGGCTTTTCTGGTGAAATTCTCGCTATGTTATATCTAACTGCCCCTAATGCAATATCATATGCAATATCTTCTTCTGCTCCTCTCTTATTACACTCTTCCTTAGCTCTTTTTATAGCCTCTTCTAATAATTCATCAGCACTAATAAATCTTCCTTTTCTTGTACTCATTGAACCTTCTGGGAGAGAGATGAATTCATAGAATATAACTTCTGGTTCTTTACTTCCAAGTAATTTTAAAGCTGATTTAACCATTTCAGCTGTTAGTTTATGGTCTGCACCTAAAACATCTATTCCAATATCACACTTTGATAATTTGTCTAAATGATAAGCAATATCTCTTGTAGAATATAAGCTTGTTCCATTAGCCCTTGCTAAAACCATTTTCTTTTCAATGCCAAAATCAGATAAATCGAGCATATAGGTTTCTTCTTTAATTACTTTTCCTGTCTTCATTAATTTTTCTATAACCTCTTTAACCATCCCGTTTTTTACATAAGAGCTTTCCCAAACAAAGGTGTCATGTTTAATATTTAAATTCTTTAGTGTCTCTTTTATTCCCTCTAATGCATAATTAACGGCAAATTCAAATTTTTTAACCACATCATTTTCTTCATTCCTTTCTAAGGCTTCTTCATATTCTCTCATTAATTTAAGAATCTCTTCTTCTTTTTCAGGATGTTCTTCTAAATATTTGTTAATTTTTACATAAGTTTCAGCAATTGCATGGTCTTTCTTTTTCTCTTTATCTAAACCAAATAAATCAATTCCATAAACAACCAACGCCATCTGTCTACCCATATCATTTACATAGTAGTGGGTTTCAACATCATAACCATAAAATTCCAATATTCTTTTTAAACTATCCCCAATAATGGCATTTCTTAAATGTCCAATATGTAAAGGGCCGTTAGGATTTGCTGATGTATGTTCTAAGATAATTTTTATTCCTTTTTTGTCTCCTCTACCATAATCATTTCCTTTTTCATCAATATCTTCTACTAAATTTTTAGCAAATTTATTGTAGTCAATATAGAAGTTTATATATCCATTAACTGCCTTTATCTCTTTAACTCCTTCAATGTTCATAGCTTTTAACTTATCTACAATCTCTTCGGCAATAATTTTTGGGTTCTTCTTTAACTCTTTAGCTAATTTAAAGCAAATATTTACAGAGTAATCTCCCAACTCCAAATTTGGTGTTTTGTCCAGCTTTATCTCAATATCTTTACTTATCTCTTCACTAATTACTTTTTTTAATGCATTGATAATATTTGATTTAATGTCCATAAATCTCCCTCAATTTTACTTTTTATTAAAAATTTGTTAAGATTTTTATTAATATAGGACTTTCACAGCTTTATATATTAATTTTGAATTTAGACTCCTTTGAGGTGCAATGTTCAATAAAATATTTATTCCTGCGAAAGTCTTATAATAATTTCTTTTTAATTTGTTTATTTGAATATATGGTAGTTATCATCATAACGTCCTTTTAGGAGGTATTCATTAATGCCTTATTTTAATTAAAAAACTTTTACACACAACTATAATCATAATGACAAAAAAAGATATAATGATGACTTTAAAAAGACTTTAAAAAGATTGAGAAAATTCATCAAAACAACCTTCTCAAGCTTCATTGAGAATTTTCCAAATATTTGAACCATATATAAAAAATTTTAATATTAATAAATATACGAATGTTTGATGGGTATTACGGTTTAAATAACCCATAATATTAATATTATTATGCAGTTAATATTTTAAAGAACTTTAGGGGTGTGTATATTCAATATAAAAAATTTATTCCTACATCTTATCAATGCTCAAAATAAAATAAATTGGTGATATATTAAATGAGCAAAAAAATTGTTGGATTATTGGATGGAGATAGAGTTATAGTTTTTGACAAAAATGGAATATCTAAACTATCAGCAAAGCATTATGGAAACGTTGAGGAGAACTTTTTATTGTTATCATTAGTTGAAGCTCTTTATTTAATAAACTTAGGATGGTTGGAAGTTAAAAATAAAGATAATAAGATTATGAGCTTTGAAGAACTATATAAATATGCAAAAAATATTGAAGAGAGGCTATGCTTAAAATATTTAGTTTATAAAGATTTAAAAACAAGAGGTTACATAGTAAAAACCGGCCTAAAATATGGAGCTGATTTCAGGCTTTATGATAGGGGAGCAAATATAGAAAAAGAACACTCTGTTTATTTGGTTAAGGTATTTACTGAAGATAGCTCTATTCAATTAAGTGAGCTAACAGGATTTGTTAGAGTAGCCCACTCAGTTAGAAAAAAACTGCTTATAGCAATAGTTGATGCAGATGGAGATATTGTTTATTACAATATGGAATATGTAAGACCATAAAACATTTGGAGGGAAAAAATGATTTTAAAGCCAGAAAATGAAAGAAAACTAATAATTGATGTTTTAAAGAAATTTGATGTTCCAGAAGAAGATGCTAAAATAACCGCTGAAGTTTTTGTTGATGCAGATTTGAAGGGCTTCACATCCCATGGAATTGGGAGGTTTCCACAATATATAACTGCCCTAAGATTAGGCAATATAAATCCAAAGCCGAATATAAAGATAGTTAAAGAAAGCCCAGCTACGGCAGTTGTAGATGGGGATTTTGGATTAGGGCAAGTGGTTGGAAAAAAAGCTATGGAATTAGCCATAGAAAAAGCAAAAAATGTTGGAGTTGGAGTTGTTGCTACAAAAAACGCTAATCATTTTGGAGTTGCTGGCTATTATTCAGAGTTGGCTATGAATCAAGATATGATTGGAATAACAATAACAAATACAGAGCCAGCTATGGCTCCTTTTGGTGGAAAAGAAAAAATTTTAGGAACAAATCCAATTGCTATAGCATTTAAAGGGAATAGGTATAAATTTTCCTTAGATATGGCTACTGCATCAATAGCAAGAGGGAAAATTTTAGAAGCTTTAAGGAAAAAGATAAAGATTCCAGAAGGTTGTGCAGTAGATAAAGATGGAAAGCCAACGACAGATCCTGCCAAAGCATTGGAGGGATGTATATTACCATTTGGAGGGCCTAAAGGGTATGGTTTAGCATTAGCTATTGAAATGTTATCAGCTATTGGTGGGGCTGAGGTTGGAACTAAAGTTAGAGGGACAGCAAATCCATATGAGAGCTGCACTAAAGGAGATTTATTTATAGCTATAAATCCAGAATTCTTTATGGGTAAAGAAGAGTTTAAAAAGAAAGTTGATGAGTTATTAGAAGAGATTAAGACATCAGAACCTGCAGAAGGTTTTGAAATTTTAATTCCTGGGGAAATAGAAGAGAGAAATAAAATGAAAAGAAAGAATGGATTTGAGATTGATGAAAATCTATACAATCAACTAAAAGAAATTTGTGATGAGTTGGGACTAAATATTGAGGATTATTTTGAATAGAAAATTTTGAATAGAAAATAAAATATTTATGGTGAAATTAAATGTTAGTAAAAGATATTATGAAAAAACCTATTGTAGTTTATGAAGATGATGATTTAACTGATGTAATAAAATTATTTAGAGAAAATAAGATAAGTGGAGCACCTGTATTAAATAAGGAAGGTAAATTAGTCGGTATAATATCAGAAAGTGATATAGTAAAAACCATTGTTACACATAATGAGGATTTAAACCTTATTTTACCTTCACCATTAGATTTAATAGAGTTGCCTTTAAAAACTGCATTGAAGATTGAGGAGTTTAAGGAAGATTTAGAAAAAGCTTTAAAAACAAAGGTTAGAGATGTAATGACAAGAAAGGTTATTGTTGCAAAACCAGATATGACAATTAATGATGCGGCAAAATTAATGGTTGAAAATAACATTAAAAGATTGCCTGTTGTAGATGATGCAGGTAATTTAGTTGGAATAATTACAAGAGGAGATTTAATAGAAGCATTAGTATAAAGTCTAAAATTTTTATTTTTTTATTCATAATTTATAGAACATCTAATTATAGTTGTGTGCAAAATAAAATAAACTTTAAAAAGGAAATATTGAATACCTTCCATAAAGAAGGCATTCTCTAATTCCTTAATTTTATAGGAGTTTTGCAGTTTATATTTATTTAATGAATTTAATGAATGTTTAGTTAGATACCTAATGGATACCAATATGCATTAAGAAAGTATTTTCTCTAAAATCCTATGTTATTATCTTTAAAACATTAATAATGGTGAGATTTTGATAATTCAAACACCATCAAGAATTCATATTGGACTTATTGATTTAAATGGTTCAATTGGAAGAGTAGATGGAGGTATTGGTTTAGCTTTAGAAGAGCCAAATATAGAAATTGAGGGAAAAGAAAGTGATGAAATAAATATTGAGTTTGATAAAAAATTGATTGAAAAGTTTGGTTACAGTTATTTAAAATCTATTAAAGATAGGATATATAACACAGCCACTAAGGTTTTAGAAGTTGTTAATGGAGAAGGGATTGATTTAAAAATCTTATCGTTATTTCCAGCTCATTCTGGTTTAGGTAGTGGAACTCAACTATCTTTAGCTGTTGGTAAATTGATAACAAAAATATATAATAAAGATATGAACGCCTATGAATTAGCTAAAATTACTGGGAGGGGAGGAACGTCAGGCATTGGGATAGGAGCTTTTGAATATGGAGGATTTTTAATTGACGGAGGGCATAGTTTTGGTAAAGGTAAAGATAAGGAGGATTTTAAACCATCTTCAGCTTCAAAAGGCGTTAAACCAGCACCCATAATATTTAGACATGATTTTTATTGGGAGACTATCTTAATAATACCAAAAGGAAAAAATGTTTATGGAAAAAAAGAAGTAGATATATTTAAAAAATACTGTCCAGTTCCTTTAAATGAAGTTGAAAAAATCTGCCATTTAGTTTTAATGAAGATGATGCCTGCAGTTATTGAAAAAAATTTAGATGATTTTGGAGATGTTGTTAATAAACTTCAATATTTAGGCTTTAAAAAAGTTGAACTTAATTTACAGTCAGATATTGTCAAAGATTTAATTAAAGAATTACATAATGAAAATGTTTATGCAGGACTTTCAAGTTTTGGTCCAACAATTTATGCCTTTGAGAATAAAAAATTAATTATTGAAAAAGCTAATGAAGTTTTTGATAAATATGGAAGTTATGGAGATATAATCATAACTAAAGCAAATAACGTTGGACATAAAATTTGGTGAGGAATTATGGGACCACTTAAAAAATTTTTGAATGTATTAATATACAATGAAAATTCGTATGATTGGATTATAAAAGCAGAGAGATATTTAGATGAAGAAAATTATGAAAAAGCAATAGAATGTTATCTAAAAGCTATAAAAACTAATAATATGAGAGCAATAGACTGGGCTAATCTCTCTTATGCATATTATAATTTAAATAATTATGAAAAGGCCCTTGAAGCAATAAATAAAGCATTACATCTATCATCTGAAAATCCAGAATTTTTGTATTTGAAGGGTTCTATACTCTACAAACTTAAAAATTTTGAAGAAGCATATAAATGCTTTATTAAAGCTTCAACGAAAATAAAGAAAAGTGATTTGTATGAAGTATTAGGAGAGCTCTCATTAAAATTTAAAAAATATAAAGAGGCCTTAGATTATTACTTAAAAGCATATAAATTAAACGAAAATAATATTGATGCATTGTATATGGCCGGAAAAATATCTTTACTATTGGGAGATATAGATAATGCTTATAAATTATTTAAAGAAATTTTAGAAAAAGAACCTAATCATAAATGTAAGAAAATTGTTGATTATATGGAAAAAATTATTGAAATTATAAACACTGATATTTATGAAAATATAGAGTTTGGAATTAGAATGTTAGATAAAGGGGATTATATAAATGCCTTAAAACATTTTAATAAAGTAATCTCAATAGATAATACCAATGATTTTGCTTATTATTACAAAAGTGTAGTATCTGAGATTTTTGAAGATTATCAGAAAGCACTTAAATATATAGATAAAGCAATATCTATATTAAAAAAAAGTATATATTATGCTAAAAAAGGAGATATTTTAAGCAAAATGGATAGTTTAGAAGCTGAAGCTTGCTATAAAAAATCTATAGAGTTATATCCTAATATTTATGCTTATTTTGGTTTAGCAATATTATATTATAAAAGAAAAGATTTTGAAAAAGCAACAGTTTTTTTTGATAAGGTATTGGAATCATACAGTGATTTATCTAAGAATGATATAGATGTTTTAACAATATACTCATTAATTGGATTGGGAGAAATTACTGAGATTTCAAAATATTATGAAGGAGCTCTATCATATATAAACAAATTATTAGATAGAGACCCAGAAAATAGCAAATGGTGGAAAATTAAAGGATATATATATTACAAATTAAAAAATTATAAAGAAGCTCATGAATGCTTTATAAATGCATTAAGGATAGATTCAAATGATATTAATATATTGAAATCTCTAATAGTTATCTATGAAAAATCAGGTAAGTTTGATGACGCTATTTCAATGGCTATGAAGTTAAAAAAGTTATTGCAAAATGATGAAGCTGAAGAAATAGTTAAGAAATTAATGAATAGAGAGCCAACAAACTTAGAAATTCCTTCCCCGCTATTAAATGTTCCAGTAATGTATTATAAACCAAACCATATCCAATATCATCTTTCAACCTTATACCGATATATTAATATAAATCCGATTGGAGCATTTATATATATTTCATACCTTGAAACGTCAGAGATAATTACAGAAATTGAAGATGAAGAAATATCAAAAGCTATTCTTAAACTTATTAAAGAATTGAAAGAAAAGTTACCTATTGAAATGTATAAGTATTGTGAATCCCTAAACAATTATAAACCAAGCGAGGAAATTTTAGAAATATGTAAAAAAGAACTAAGTAAGATAATTATCATTTAAATTATTAATTTCTATATGTTAGGGAGATAGATATGAAGGTAACTGGAAAAACCACAAATTCAAATTTTACCTTTGAATCTTTAGAGAAAGTAAGGTTTGGGGAGTATGTTATTGCAAAAAATACTGATGATGAAGATGTTTTAGCAATTGTAAAAAATGTTGTTGCTGAAAATGATGATAAGTTTATTTGTGAAGCAAAAGTTATAGGCGTTTTAAATAACAATAAAATATCTGTAAATAGAAGTCCAATTAAACCCAATGGAGAAGTTAAATTTTGTGATGACCTAATTTTAAATAATATTTTCTATGCTAAAAATGGATTAAATATTGGACATTTATTAACAAGGGAAAATGTTAGAGTTTATTTAGACACAAATAAACTTATTTCAAGACATTTTGCAGTTTTGGCTGTAACTGGGGGAGGTAAATCAAACACAGTAGCTGTTTTATGTAAAGAATTGGGGAAAAAGAATGCAAGTTTAATTGTTTTGGACCCTCATGGTGAATATTCTACTTTATATCATGAAGATTTAGAAGGAAAGGTTAAAGTAATTCATCCTATAATAAATCCTTCAATATTATCTCCAGAAGAACTTTCTGATTTAATTGGATTACAAAAAGATGACTTTGATAAAAGAGTTTATCTTGAATATGCTTATCATACAGTAAAAAAAGAATTCCCAAATATTAGGGGAATGGAGTTTATTGAAAAGTTAGAAAATTTGTTGTACGAATGGAGTAAATCAGCAGAAGTTGGATGGGAAATTAAATACTACAACCCTCTAAAAAGAAAATATGACAGACGAAAACCTGGAGAAAAAGATTTTATTAATATTATTTCTTTATATGATATTATCGGTAAGTTTATGATAGATTTTGCTTTGTATATTGGAGACAAAGATATGATTGAAGAATTTGAAATTGGAAAAATAAATGTTGTTAATTTAAGTGGATTAGAGGTTCATCAGATGATAACTCTTGTCAGCTTTATAGCGAAACATATTCTATCAAAAAGAGTATTATACTTAAAATCATTAAAAGATGTAAATTATCCAAATGAAAAAATAAAAACAATAGCTTTATCTAATCTAAGAACTATTAAAGAACACTATAAAATTGTTACAAGGCCACTATTAATTATAGTTGAAGAGGCACACATATTCATCCCAATAAATGAACAAACCTCAGCAAGTTTATGGTTAGGAAAAATAGCAAGAGAGGGTAGAAAATTTGGAATTGGTTTGGGATTAGTATCTCAAAGACCTAAGCAACTACATCCTGATGTTTTATCTCAAACAAACACTAAAATAATCTTAAAGATAGTAGAACCAGAAGACCAAAAATATATTCAGAGAGCTTCAGAAGAATTGGGAGAAGATTTAGTGAAAGACTTAGCTTCATTAGGTATTGGGGAGGCTATTATCGTTGGAACAGCAATATCTCTCCCATCAATAGTTAAAATTGATAAATTTGATGGAATATATGGTGGGAAAGATATAAATATAGTTGGAGAATGGTTGGGCTTAGATGACTGGTGATTTTTATGGATATTGATGAGATAATTAAAAAATTAAACTTAAAATTTAGAAATATAGAGGGAGAAAAATTAATATTAGCAATAACCTGTGATGAAAACAAAAATGTATTAATGACAGCATTTATGAATGAAGAGGCATTAAAAGAAACATTAAAAACAGGTTATATGCACTACTATTCAACAAGTAGGAAAAAATTATGGAAAAAAGGAGAAGAGAGTGGAAATGTCCAAAAATTAAAGAGATTTTATAGAGATTGTGATGGGGATGCTTTATTATTTATCGTTGAACAGAAAGGAGTAGCATGCCATGAAGGTTATTATTCCTGCTTCCATTACAAAATAGAGAATGGAGAATTAAAAATAACTGAAGAATATTATTCCAATGAAAAAATGAAAAATAAGAAGTAATTAATTTATTTTTATATTAATTAAAAATATTCAAGTGTGAAACTATGGATTTTGAAAAATTTAAAGAAAAAGAAATCTCAAAAAAAGAAGCTTTAGAGTTGTTTGAAGATAATGAAAATATATTTGACCTGTTTAAATTTGCAGATTCTCTGAGAAGAGAAGAAGTTGGAGATGTAGTTACCTATGTGGTAAATAGAAATATAAACTTTACAAACATTTGTATTGGAAACTGCAAATTTTGTGCTTTCAGGGCTAATGAAAATGATAAACATGCTTATTTTTTAGATATTGATGAAATTGCTAAAAGAGCTGTAGAGGCAAAAAAATTTGGTTGTACTGAAGTATGTATTCAGGGAGGATTGCATCCTAAGATAGACACCTATTATCAAGCAGAGATTTTAAAAGCTGTTCATGAAGCTACAAAACCTTATGGAAACATACATATTCACGCATTTTCACCTATGGAAGTTTATTTTGGAGCAGAAAATGCTGGCTTAGATATTAAAGAAGCATTAAAAATATTAAAAGAAAATGGTCTCAACTCTATGCCAGGAACTGCGGCAGAGATTTTAGATGACGAAATAAGAGCTGAACTTTGTCCAAATAAAATAAAAACTAAAGAGTGGATTTATATAATTAAAGAAGCTCATAAATTAGGAATTCCTACAACAGCTACTATTATGTATGGACATATCGAAGAGTATAAACATATAGTTAATCATCTTTTTATAATTAGAGAAATTCAAAAAGAAACTCATGGCTTTACTGAATTTGTTCCTCTCTCTTTTATGTATAAATTTGCTCCAATCTATAAAGAAGGAAAAGCAAGAGCTGGGGCTACAGGGATTGAAGATTTAAAAGTATATGCAATCAGTAGAATAATATTTAAAGGATTAATAAAAAACATCCAGGCATCATGGGTTAAATTGGGAAAAAAGATGGTTCAAGTTGCTTTAAGATGTGGAGCTAATGATGTAGGAGGAACTTTAATAGAGGAGAATATATCAAGAAGTGCTGGAGCTGAACATGGTGTTTATATGAGTGTTGAAGAAATTAAAGATATGATTAGAAGAGTAGGGCTAATCCCCAAAGAAAGAACTACTTTATATAAAATTTTAGATTAAGAAGAGTCTTTTCTTAGGCTTCTGAATGTTTATTCATGAGAAAAACCTATTGAAACAAATTTTCATTTTTTTAAAGTTTTATTTGTTTTGATATAATTTATTTCATTATTATTTCATTATTATATTTTTTGTTTTATTTTGTAATGCATCCAAACAGCAAAACAGCAATTATAAAAATAAAAAATAGCTTTTTCATAGATATTATACTAAAAAAGATAAAAGAAGATAAAAAAGAAAAAATTTAGGGAGTTTTATTCTCTTAATTTACTCTTTTAATGCTGGAATTATTTTCTTACCAATTAATTTAATTGCTGTTTCTTTGTTTGGTCCAATTGGTGAACCAGCAACGATTTGGGTAACTCCCATTTCAGCTAATTTCTTACACTTCTCAACAACGTCTTCTGGTGTTCCGTAGATTGAGAATGCTTCTAACATAGCATCGTCAACTGTTCCGAATGCTGTTCCGAAGTCTCCTTTCTTCAATGCCTCTCTAATCTTCTCAACTTTTTCAGTATCAATTCCATGTCTCTCTAAGACAACTGGTGGAGAACCTGCAGCAATGAAGGCAACAACTGGAACTGCTGCTTGCTTAGCTTTTTCTGCATTCTTATCAACTGACATACATGCATAAGCAGCAACGTCAATTTCATCCATACTTCTTCCAGCAGCTTCAGCACCTTTCTTAATTAATGGAATTGCTGCCTCAAAGTCCTTTGGATTTGATGCGTTAATTAAGACTCCATCAGCAATCATTCCAGCAGTTTCTAACATCTTTGGTCCTTGAGCCCCAACATAAATAGGAACTTTCTTTTGAATTGGTTTTACAGCTAAAGCAGCTCCAGCAACTTTCACAACATTTCCATCAAATGAAACTCTCTCTCCAGCTAATAATTTTCTAATAACTTCAATTGACTCTTTTAATGTTGTTACTGGTTTAACCCACTCAATTCCTAATGTATCAAAGGTAGCTTTATCTCCTGGACCAATACCTAAAACAGCTCTTCCTCCTGATATTTCATCTAATGTTGCAATAGCTGATGCTGTTATTGCTGGATTTCTAACATAAGGATTGGTAACTCCTGGTCCTAATTTAATTTTGTTTGTGTTCATTGCAATAGCTGTTAAAGCCATGTAGACATTCCTGTTGTTGTAGTGGTCTGTAATCCAACAGTATTCAAACCCATTATCTTCTGCTAACTTAACATAGTAGCAGAGTTTTTGTATTGGTTCATTTGGTACAAACTCAATACCAAACTTCATAATATCACCCTCAATTTTTTGTTACAGGACTTTCGCAATTAATTTTATTATTTTAGAACTTTGACACCTTTAGAAATCTTTTCATACAAATATATTTATTCCTGCGAAAGTCCTGTGTATTCACAACAATTATTATATTACCATTTTATATAATAATTAAGTTTTCTATTTACTACAAATCGAAAAATATTTATAGAGGTAAAAATTTCTGATAGGGGTTATTAATTTATCTAAAAAAATATTTAATTCTAAAAAAATGTTTAAATGGCAAAACCATTTAAATAATATAATTGTAATTGTTCAATTCATCATCTTAATTCTAAATCATATTTATTGAAGGTGACATGTATGAATCTTGAAGAAAGAAAGAAAATGGAAACAAAGTCTATAGATGAATTAGATTTAATCGGAAAAAAGGTTTGTGTTGATACATGTGTAGTTATAGATGGCAGAATAACTGAATTAATTGAAAAAAACAAATTAAAAGATGCTACAATAATTATTCCAGAGGCTGTAATATCTGAATTAGAATATCAAGCAAATATGGGAAGAGAAATTGGATATAAAGGAATCGAAGAGCTTAGAAAATTAATAGAGAAAGCTAACGAACATAACATTAAAGTTGAATACTTTGGAGAAAGACCTACAAGAGAAGAGATATTTTTAGCAAAAAGTGGAGAGATAGATGCAATGATTAGAAAAGTAGCTAAAGAGACAAACTCTATATTATTAACAAGTGATTGGATTCAGTACAACTTAGCTAAAGCACAGGGTATTGAAGCATACTTCTTAGAAGCTATGGAAGAAGAAGTTGAGCTTGTATTAGATAAATACTTTGATGAAGAAACAATGTCTGTGCATTTAAAAGAGGGTTGTCATCCTTATGCTAAAAAAGGTAAGCCAGGAGCTGTAAAGCTTGTACCTATTGGAGATAAAGAGCTAACTAAAGAAGAAATGGAAGAGATTATTGACAACATTATAAAGTATGCTGAACAAAACAATGGATTCTTTGAAATTCAGAGAAAAGGAGCTACAGTTATTCAGTTAGGTAATATCAGGATTTCAATTGCAAGACCTCCATTTTCTGAGGCTTTGGAAGTTACAGCAGTTAGACCAGTAGTTAAAGCTTCATTGGAGGATTATGGATTGTCAGAGAAATTAATGCAGAGATTAAAAGAAAGAGCAGAAGGGATTTTTGTCTCAGGACCTCCAGGAAGCGGAAAATCTACATTTGTTGCTGCTTTAGCAGAGTTTTATAGAAGTCAAGGAAAGATAGTTAAGACAATGGAAAGTCCAAGAGATTTACAGGTTAGTAAGGAAATAACTCAATATGCCCCATTGGAAGGAGATATGGAAAAGACTTGCGACATATTATTGTTAGTTAGACCAGATTACACAATTTATGATGAAGTTAGAAAGACAAGAGACTTTGAGATATTTGCAGACATGAGAATGGCTGGAGTAGGAATGGTTGGGGTAGTTCATGCCTCAAAACCAATAGATGCTATACAAAGATTAATTGGGAGAGTTGAGCTTGGAGTTATTCCGCAAGTTGTTGATACAGTGATATTCATAAAGGATGGAAAAATACAGAAGGTTTATGAAATAGACTTTACAGTTAAAGTGCCTTATGGAATGGTTGAAGAAGATTTGGCAAGGCCAGTTATTGAAGTTAAAGACTTTGAAACTGGAAAAGTTGAGTATGAAATCTATACCTATGGAGAGCAAGTAGTTGTTATGCCAATTAAAGGAGAAGATACTAAAAAAGCACCAATATATGGATATGCTGAAGAGAAATTGGAGGAGATATTGAAAAAACTCCTTCCAAGAAAAGCCAAGCCAATGGTAAAAGTTACTGGAGATAATTCAATTGATTTAATTGTTCCAGAGAAATATGTTGGAGCAATTATAGGTAAAGGTGGTAGAGAGATATCAAAATTAGAAGACATGCTTGGATTAAAGATTTCAGTCAAAGAAAAGGAAAAAGAAGAAGAAAAAGATTTAGAAAGAATATATAGAAAGTATGAATTTGTAAATGAGCTTGAATCAACAAAGATTTATGAAACTGATAAATATGTAATTGTGGATGTTGGAGAAGACTTTGCAGGAGAGAATATAAAGATATACATAGATGGAAAGTTATTAACAACTGTAACTGTTAGAAATGATGGAACAGTAAGGATAAACAAAAAAACAAAGGTAGGTAAAGAACTTTTAGATGCAATGGATGAGGGTAGGGATATATATGTGGATATTCAGTGATTTTAAATAGAATTGTATTTAAATAGAAACTACGTTTTGTGGTTTTTAACTTTTAGCTATTTTTATAGCCTCCTTTAAATCAATCAACCCTTTATATAGCGCTGAACCAATAACTACTCCATGAATGCCAAGTTCTTTTAATGCTTTTATATCCTCTAAGGTAGTAATTCCACCAGAATAAATAATAGGAATGTCTGTTTTATCTATTATTTCTTTAATTACATTAATATTTATTCCTTTTAACAAACCTTCAACATCTACATTTGTAAATAATATATAGCCAATTTTATCTTCAAATTTTTTAATAACTTGAATTGGAGTTTTATCAATAGTTTCTTTCCATCCTTTAACTGCTACTTTTCCATTTTTACATTCTACAGCTAAAACAATCCTATCCTTTCCAATCTCTTTATTTAACTCATCTATAAATTTTGGCTCTAAAATTGCCTTAGTTCCTACTACAATTCTATCAACTCCAATATTTACTAATTCTTTTGCTATCTCTAAGCTTCTAATTCCTCCTCCAACTTCAACAGGCACATTAACTTCTTTTATAATATTTTTAATAATATCTCTGTTATTCCCACTCCCCAATGCAGCATCTAAATCAACTATGTGCAAATACTCAGCCCCTTCATTTACAAATTTTTTAGCAACTTCGACTGGATTATCTATCTCCAAATGCTTTTTATTAGGGTCTCCTTGAATTAATTGAACACACTTTTTATCTTTTAAATCAACTGCAGGAATTATTATCATTTTAAATCACCATAAGGTTATTATTAATGGTCCTAAAGCATTAGGTTTCTTTTTTATCATTAGTATGGCATCTTCTCCATCTTCATAATATTTTGGAAGGAGCTTTCTATCTTTATAACCCATCTTATAATAAAATTTTCTTGCAACAATGTTTGAAACTCTAACCTCCAAAACTATATAATTACAATTAGCTACATTGAAATAATAGTTTTCTAATGTTTTTAATAAAGCCGTTCCTATTCCAAGTCCTCTATATTCCTTTTTTACTGCTAAAGATACAATATGTCCATTTCCCCAATCCATACTTCCTAAAATATAGCCAACAACTTTTCTATCAACTTCTGCCACATAAAAACAGTTTGGATACATAGCCCATATTCCTAAAATTAACTCAGTAGGATAAGGAGTTTTAAATGCTTCTTTTTCAATTTCTTCAACAGCATCTAAATCATTAGATGTAAATTTTCTTATTATCATGTTCCCACTAATTAATTATAGTTGTGTGCAAAAGTTTTTTAAATAAAATAAGGAATTAGTGAATGCCTTCATTATGGAAGGCATTCAAATTGTCCTTATAAAAGTTTATTTTATTTTGCACACAACTATAAATTGCCGTTTGGAACTGTTTAATTTTCCATAGACAAATATAGACATTTATAGATTTTCATTACCGAAAGATTTATATGTGGGTATATATAAGAAATGAGGATTATAACTGCCCCAGATGCGGGAGTAAAATGGAGTCCCAAGAGTGGCAGTTATTATCGAATATTAATTGATGGGAGGAGCTGGGGTTCTCTCGGAGCGAAGCGACGAGAACTTAAAAACCTTACGGTTTTTATGTCCATGACAGGGGCGGAGACCAATGATATGCTCCCGATGAACCCAGAGGGAGATGAGGCTGATGACGCCCAAGTCCAATATGGACGTTTGTCTATATTTGTCCATATTGGACAGACCCCTGTTATTTTTTACTGTTTATTTTTTATTATTTTTCTATTTTTTCTAATTTTTTCCATCTCTAAGATAAATTTTTTCTTATCTACACCATAAAAATATCCGCCTAAAGAATTTTTAGCAACAACTCTATGGCAAGGGATTATTAAAGGTAAAGGATTAGCTTTTAGTGCCCTTCCAACAGCTCTTGGTGAAGTGTTTATTTTTTTGGCTATATCTCCATAAGTTAATACCTCTCCAAATTCTATATCTTTAACGACATCTAAAACCTTTTTTGTAAATTCTGAGACTTCTAATTTGTAATCTATTAATTTTCTTGCTTCTTTATCATTCATTTTTCCAAGATATAGTTTTAATATAATTTCTGCCACTCTTAAATATTTACACTCCCTACTAATCTCTCCATTGAAAAATTTAAATAACTCTTCTCTTCTTAGAGGGATTGTATTCCTAACTAATTGATTATCTTTAAATACCATCCCTATGAAATAATCTTTTATCTGAACTATCTTAGTTCGAACTATCATACTCTCACGGTGAAAAGCTATGTTGATAGTAATTAACTACAAGACATACAAGGAAAGTATTGGAAAGAGAGGGTTAGAAATTGCTAAAGCTGCTGAAAAAGTTAGTGAAGAAAGTAGAATAACAATTGGAGTAGCTCCACAATTCGTAGATTTGAGAATGATTGTTGAAAATGTTAATATTCCTGTTTATGCTCAACATATAGATAATATAAACCCTGGAAGCCACACAGGACATATATTAGCTGAAGCTATTAAAGATTGTGGATGTAAGGGAAGTTTAATAAACCACTCAGAGAAAAGGATGTTGTTGGCAGATATTGAGGCAGTTATAAATAAATGTAAAGCCCTTGAATTAGAAACAATTGTCTGCACAAATAATATAAATACTTCTAAGGCTGTTGCAGCTCTAAATCCAGATTACATTGCAATTGAGCCACCAGAACTTATAGGGACAGGAATTCCAGTATCAAAAGCAAATCCTGAGATTGTTGAAGGAACTGTTAAAGCGGTTAAAGAAATAAATAAAGATGTTAAAGTTTTATGTGGGGCTGGAATATCTAAGGGGGAGGATGTTAAAGCTGCCCTTGATTTAGGAGCTGAAGGAGTTTTATTGGCTTCTGGAGTTGTTAAGGCAAAAGATGTTGAAGAAGCTATAAGAGAACTGATTAAATTTATCTAATCTAAATTATATTGTTTGTTGGTGATATTATGGCCTTTGGATTAGATAAAAATATAGAGGGAGCCTTATGTTATTTGCTGTTTTGGGTTAGTGGATTAATATTTTTATTGTTAGAAAAAGAAGATGATTTTATTAGATTTCATGCAATGCAGTCATTTATAACATTTTTAAGTTTAGATTTGGTGGCTTTAGTAGTTTCGAAGATTATGATAGTAGGATGGATAATCTCTACTTTAATAAATATAGCAATAATTATCTTATGGATTGTTGGAATGATTAAAGCTTACAATGGTGAAAAATATAAATTCCCAATATTTGGAGATATAGCAGAAAAATACTACAAAAAAGTCTTTTAAATAAAAACTTTCTCTAAAGTTTAATATTTAAGTTTGGATATCAAAGTTCTATTTTTAAGAAATTGAGTGGGGATTTTTATGGTTATTGAAACTTTTTTAGAAAAATCTTTAAAAAATAGGATAAGTTTTGATGATGCCATATATCTTTATAAAAACTTCAATGCCATAGATTTGCTATATTTATCATTTAAGATAAAAAATAAGATAAATAATGGCAAAATTAAATTATGTGCTATAATAAACGCTAAAAGTGGAAAATGTTCAGAGGATTGTATTTTCTGCTCTCAGTCAATTCACAATAATTGCAACATCCCAATATATCCATTAAAGTCAAAAAGAGAGATTTTAGATTATGCTAAAAATTTTGATGGAATCGTTGAAAGATTTAGCATAGTTACAAGTGGTAAAAAAATTAACGATGATGAATTTATAGAAATTCTTGAAGCTATAGAGCTCATAAAAGAAGAAACAAATCTAAAAGTATGTTGTTCTTTGGGTTTATTAGATAAAGAAAAATTAAAGGAATTAAAAAAATTAAATGTAAGATTGCACAACAACTTAGAAACATCAAAAAACCACTTTAAAAACATTTGCTCAACTCATTCTTATGAAGATAAAGTTAAAATAATAAAAGAGGCTAAAAAGCTTGGCTTAGAAGTTTGTAGTGGTGGGATATTTGGACTTGGAGAAAGCTTAGAAGAAAGAATAAAAATGGCTTTTGAACTTAAAAATTTAGGGGTTGATAGTGTCCCAATAAATATTTTACATCCAATTGAAGGAACTAAAGCTTATGAAAAAATAAAAAATGGAGAAATTAAGACAATAAGTATTTCAGATGCTCTAAAGTCTTTGGCTTTATATAAAATAATTATGCCTTATGCAGAAATTAGATTGGCTGGTGGAAGAGGATATAATTTGAGAGATTTACAATCCTATGCTCTAATGGCTTTGGATGGATTAATGGTTGGAAATTATTTAACTACAAAAGGTAGAATTTTAGAAGATGACTTAAAAATGATTTCAGATTTTTATAATTTGGTGGAATGACATGTGGTTCAAAAAAAGAATCATAATAAAAGAAACGAATATACTTTTAAAGATTGATAATAAGAGATACTTTAAAAAAGCAGAGGAAATTATCTTAAAAAATAGGTTAGAATTGGAGAGATACATATTAAAAAATCCTTATTTTTTAACATCTTACTATCCAATTTCTATAGAGATAGATTCCCCAGAAATTGTAAAGTTAATGGCTGTAGCTGGAGAAATTGCCAATGTAGGACCTATGGCGAGTGTTGCTGGAGCTATAGCGGAGATGTTAATTAAAAATATTGGAGCAAAAAACATCATTGCTGAAAATGGTGGAGATATCTGCTTAAGAGCTAAAAAAGATGTTGTTGTTGGATTATATGCTGGAAACTCTAAAATTACTGGAGAGGTTGGATTTAAATTAAATAAGGAGAAAATTAAAAATATTTATGGTGTTTGTACTTCATCAGCAACAGTTGGGCATTCAATAAGTTTTGGAGAGGCTGATGCAGTTACTGTTTTTGCTAAAAGCTCTGCTATAGCAGATGCAGCAGCAACATCAATATGTAACGCTTCAAGAGGAAGAGATGAGGAAGAGATGATATTTAACGCTTTAGAAAGGGCTGATGAAATAGAAAAGATAGATGGAGTTTTTGTTGTTGTTAGAGATAAAGTTGGTATTAAAGGAAAAATTCCAGAGTTGGTTAAGACAGATAAAAAAATAACATTAGGAGAGTTATTTGATATTTATTAATTTTTTAATTTTTTGTTATCACGCTAAAAGTTTTTTATTTTTAATTTAGAAATTTTTAAAGGAATATTTTTTGATTTTAAGGATTTTTAGCTAATTTCTAAGGGTAGCTTATTTTTAATATTTTACTTATTTAGATGTATTAAATTAGTAAGATTTTTAGGAGATTTTAGATAATTATTTTTATATTTATATTTCCCCGATAGATAATTTGATTTTTTAGTTAATGGGTTTTTATTGTCCTAATTAACACAATACCGTAAAGTATTTATATTAGTTAGGATATATAAAAAAACCAAGTAATTGGGGGGTCGTAATATAACCCCTATAAAATAAAGATTTAAAAATGCTTAATTTCGTTTAATTCAAAAAATGCCTCCTATTAAAATAAGACCGATCCGGTATGGAAACCACTAAATCAGTGTTTTTTATAGTTACTAAATTGCTAATTAAAATAAGACCGATTCGGTATGGAAACTATGCCCCTGCAGTGTTTAATGTTTGTTTAAATACTTCTTCATTAAAATAAGACCGATTCGGTATGGAAACTGTAAAGATTTAATAAAAAATATGTATATTAATGGATTATTAAAATAAGACCGATTCGGTATGGAAACAAATAATTACTCAAAAACGGCGGTTGTTTTTCTGGCAATATTAAAATAAGACCGATTCGGTATGGAAACTGTTGTATGCGGTGCTTAAATTGTTATCTGCTAAATTAAAATAAGACCATTAAAATAAGACCGATTCGGTATGGAAACAATATTGTATGGTAAGAGTGGTAAAGGTAAATCAAAAACTATTAAAATAAGACCGATTCGGTATGGAAACTAAATCAATTTATCATATTCATATATGCCTTTTTTTGATTTCAATTAAAATAAGACCGATTCGGTATGGAAACTCCATTTTTAATTTCCCAACATATCCTCCTTTTTTTATTAAAATAAGACCGATTCGGTATGGAAACTTATACTTCTGCTTGGAGTATATCCTATTAAAATCAGATCGGTGCGGTATAAATAACAAACAACTATTTTTATTCAATATTTTATTTAAAAACTTAAATAAATAACTCCATGATTAAATAATTTTTTAAATTAAAGTTGCATATATAGTTGTGTGCAAAAGTATCTTAATTAAAATAAGGTATTAATGGATGTCTTCTAAAAGGAAGACATTCAAATTGTCATTATAAAATTTTATTTTGCATACAACTATAAATTAAGGACTAAAATATTATTTTTGTGAAATTATGGCTACATTAATAATATGTGAAAAGCCAAGTGTTGCTAAAAAGATAGCAAACGCTTTAGGCAAAGCTAAGAAAAAAAGTATTGATGGAGTTCCATATTATGAATTGGAAAGAAATGGAAGAAAAATTATTGTTGCAAGTGCTGTTGGGCATCTCTTTACATTAGTTGAAAAAGAAAATAAAGAATTTGGCACTTATCCAGTTTTTGATGTAAAGTGGGCTCCAGCAAGTGTTGAAAAAGGAAAAGAATACGTAAATAAATACATAAAAGTATTAAAAAAATTATCAAAAGAAGCAGATGAGTTTTATATAGCAACAGATTGGGATATTGAAGGAGAGTTAATTGGTTATCATGCATTAAAATACTGTTGTGGAAAAGAAAAAGCTAAGAGAATGAGATTCTCATCATTAACAAAAAAAGAGATTATAAAAGCTTATGAAAATCCAGATGAAATTGATTATGGTTTAGTTGATGCTGGAGAGAGTAGGCATATCGTAGATTGGTATTTTGGTATAAATTTATCAAGGGCGTTAATGAATGCCATAAGAGCAGTGAATAGATGGAAAACAATGAGTATAGGTAGAGTTCAAGGACCTGCATTAGCTTTTTTAACTGAAAGAGAGTTAGAAATTAAAAGTTTTATACCTAAACCATATTGGGTTATTGAAGCTTTATTAATGGACAATTTAAAAGCTACACATGAGAAAGATAAATTTTGGGATGAAAAAGAGGCTAAAACTATTTTTGAAAAAATAAAAAATGAAAAATTTGCCAAAGTTGTTGAAATTAAAAAAACTAAAAGAGCATTAAAACCACTCCCTCCATTTGATTTAGGAACTTTACAAAGAGAAGCTTACAGTTATTTTAAAATATCTCCAAAGGAAACGCAAGAAATTGCTCAAAATCTTTATGAAAAAGCTTTAATCTCATATCCAAGAACATCAAGCCAAAAACTTCCAAAAGATAGAAAATATTTAGAAGATATTCTAAATATAATAAAAAATCATCCAGTTTATGGAAAATGGGCAGAGAGGATTTTAGAGGAGAATTTAAAACCTGTTGAAGGAAAAAAAGAAGACCCAGCACATCCTGCTATACACATAGTAGATATTCCAAAAGAAGAGCTTTCAGAGAGAGAGAAGAAAATTTATGATTTAATTGCAAGAAGAACTTTAGCTGCTTTTTGGGATAATGTAGAGAGGGAATATTTAAATGTAAAAATTGACATAAAAGGAGAAAAATTTAAATTATCTGGCTCAAGGACAGTAAAAGAAGGTTGGCATGAAATTTATTACTTCCCAAAATTTGATGAGATTGAATTGCCTCCATTAAAGAAAAATGACATAATTAAAGTTGAAAAAATTACAATAACAAGAAAAGAAACTCAACCACCAAAGAGATATACTGTTGCAAGTATTATTAAGGAATTAGAAAAGAGAGGCTTAGGAACAAAGGCTACAAGAGCTGAAATAGTTGATAAACTAATAAAAAGAGGTTATGTTATTGATGATGGTTCTTTAAAAGTAACTGACTTAGGAATTTCAGTAATTGAAACATTAAAAAGATTCTGCCCAGAGATTATTGATGAAAAGATGACGAGGGATTTAGAGGAGAAGTTAGAGAAAATACAGTTTAGAAAAATTAAGAAAGATGATGTTTTAGAAGAAGCAGAAAAAAGATTGAGAAAAATATTGGAAGTGTTTAAAAAGAAAGAAGAAGATATTGGAATCTACCTTATAAAAAACTTAGATGCTACAAACAAAAAAGCAAAAATCGTTGGAAAATGCCCTAAATGTGGAGGAGATTTAATTTTAATAAAATACAAGAGAAGTAGGTTTGTTGGATGCTCTAATTATCCAGAATGTGATGTAAAATATTCACTTCCAGATAAAGGTAGAATAAAGATTCTAAACAAAGTTTGTGAAATCTGCAAAGCCCCTATTTTAAAAATTGGGGATAAAGAAGTTTGTATTAATCCAGAATGTCCATTAAAACATGTTGAAGTTAAAGAAGAAAATAGAAAATGTCCAAAATGTGGGGCTAATTTGATTTTAAAGAAGGGAGTTTATGGGGCTTTTTATGGATGCTCAAATTATCCAAAGTGCAAATATACAGAACCAATAAATAAAAAAGAAGTTGTAGGAAAATGTCCAAAATGTGGAGGAGACTTAATTATTAGAGATGGAAAGTTTGGAAAGTTTATTGGCTGCTCTAATTATCCAAAATGCAAATATACAGAAAAACTAAAACCAAATGATAATGAAAAACAAAAAGAAAAATAAAAAAAATAAAAATATGGTGGATTAGCCATGACCACAAAGCTATATGTTGATTTTGGAGGATATTCAGCAATAGAGAAGGGAAATTTAATTATTCCAAGAGAAAATATATTAAATAAAGAAGATTTTGATAAGATAGAAATTGGAGAAGTCGTAGATATCTACTCAAAGAGAGGGAAATTTTTAGGAAGAGGTTTTAAAAATCCAAGGGAAATAAGAATAATGACCTTAAGAAAAGAAGATTTAGACGAAAATTACATAAAAGAAAAAATAATTAAAGCAAATGAATATAGGTTAAAATTAGGGTTTAAAGATACTTATAGGATGGTTTATACTCAATCTGATTGGTTAAATGGGTTGGTTATTGATAAATACAACGACATAGCTACAGTTCAAATATTCAACTACGGTATTGAGAAGATGAAGGATGTTGTTGTTGAAACACTTTTAGATTTAGGGATAGACAGCATATATGAAAAAAGTTCTGGAAGAAATAGGAAAAGAGCAGGATTACCAGAGATTGAAGGAATATTAGCTGGAGAGAAAACAGAAACAATTATTAAAGAAGGGGATGCAAAATTTAAAGTTACCTTTGATGGACAAAAAACAGGATTTTTTTTAGACCAGAGAGAAAATAGATTGGAGATAGAGAAATTTGTGAAAGAAAGAGATAAAGTTTTAGATATTTGCTGTTATACTGGAGGATTTTCAGTTCATTGTGCTATAAAAGGAGCTGAGGTTGTAGGAGTAGATTTATCTAAAAAGGCACTAAAAACAGCTGAAGAAAATATGGAACTAAACAATATTCCAAAAGATAGGTATGAGTTTATTGAAGGGAATGCCTTTAAAGTTATGGAAGAGTTTATAGAAGATGGAGAGAAATTTGATATAGTAATTTTAGACCCTCCAGCATTTGCTCAATCAAAAAAAGCTTTAAAAGATGCTATTAGAGGATATCACATGCTAAACAGATTTGGAGCTAAATTGGCTGATAGATTGTTAGTAACTTGTTCATGCTCTCAGCCAGTAGAACCAGATGCTTTTAAAGCGTTGGTTATAGATGCCTGCTTAAAGGCAAAAAAATGGGCTAAGATTATAAAGTATGGCTCACAAAGTCCAGACCATCCAATAACTTCCAAAGGCACTGAATATCTAAAATGTTTATTCTTAAGCGTAGAGGAAATTTAGTAGTTTTGTGTAAAATAAATTAAACTTTATAAGGAAATTTGAAGGTCTTCTTTTTAGAAGACATTCATTAATACCTCATTTACCATAGACACTTTTACACAAAACTATAATTTTGGTGAAATTATGAGATATGTTGCCTATAAAATTTATCCAGAAGAGTTTTTAAATAATGAAGTAATTGATAATGCTTTAATTATAGAGGGAAGAAAAGTTAGGAGAGTTAGGATTTTAGGAAAAGTTGATAGTATAAACGTTGGAAATATCCTATCTCTTTATGTAGAAGGCGTTAATGTTAGATACTTTGAAGAAAAGCCAGTTTATATTGAAGAAGGGGATATAGTAGATGTTATTGGAAGACCAAGAACCTACGATGGAGAAAAATATATTCTGGCTGAAATTATTAGAAAGAGAGACGAAAGATGGATAAAGCTTAGAGATTTAGAAATTAAAAAGACAAGAAAATACTTATTAAAAAATGCTGAACCATTTGAAGAAGATTTAGAAGAAGAGATATACACTGAGATTTTAAATCCAGATGTCATAAAAGATAAGATTTTAGCTCTTATTGATAAATTTGGTGAAATCACATTTGAAGAACTCGCTGGAATGGTTAATATTCCAGAAGAGGATTTAGAGAAGTATTTATCCGAGTTAAAAAACTCTGGAGATATATTTGAACCAAGCCCTGGTGTTTATAAAACATTGTAAATAGATACCTAAAGGTGTCAAAGTTCCTTATTTAATATATAAAGTGAGAAAGTTCTATAATAATAAACTTGGAGGTGGAATATTGTTATTAGAAGAAACGTTAAAATCATGCCCAATTGTTAAAAGAGGAGAGTATCATTATTTTATACACCCAATAAGTGATGGAGTGCCAGTTGTTGAACCAAAGCTGTTGAGAGAAGTAGCAACAAGAATAATAAAGATAGGAAACTTTGAAGGAGTTACCAAATTAGTTACTGCTGAGGCTATGGGAATTCCTTTGGTAACAATTCTCTCGCTATATACTGATATCCCTTATGTAATTATGAGAAAGAGAGAATACAAATTACCAGGAGAAATTCCTGTCTTTCAAACAACAGGTTATAGTAAAGGACAACTCTATTTAAACGGTATAGAAAAAGGAGATAAGGTTGTTATTATAGATGATGTTATCTCAACTGGAGGTACAATGATAGCTATAATTGAAGCATTAAAAAGAGCTGGAGCTGAAATAAAAGACATTATCTGTGTTATTGAAAGAGGAGAAGGAAAGAAGATAGTTGAAGAAAAAACAGGATATAAAATTAAAACCTTAGTTAAAATTGATGTTGTTGAGGGAAAAGTTGTAATTTTATAATTAATTTAATACGGTGGTTGAATGGACATAAGAGAAATTAAACCAACAAAAATTATCTGTGTTGGTTTAAACTACATAGACCATGCAAAAGAGCTAAATATGGAAATTCCCGAATATCCAATAATATTTTTAAAACCTACTTCTGCAATCATCTACAATGAAGACTACATTATAAAACCAAAAATCTCTAAGAGAGTCGATTATGAAGTTGAATTAGCTATTGTTATAGGAAAAAAAGGAAAGAATATTAAAAAAGAAGAAGCTGATGAGTATATAATGGGATACACAATTTTAAATGATGTAACAGCAAGAGATTTACAGCAGAAAGATGGGCAATGGACAAGGGCTAAATCATTTGATACATTTTGTCCTATAGGTCCAAAGATTGTTAAAGACATAGACCCTATGAACCTAAATATTGAGTGTAGAATTAATAATGAAGTTAAACAAAAATCAAATACAAAAAATATGATTTTTGATGTTTATGAGTTGGTTGAATTTATCTCTTCAATAATGACACTATATCCAGGAGATATTATCTCAACTGGCACACCTCCAGGTGTCGGAGAGTTAAAGGATGGAGATGTTGTAGAATGTGAGATTGAGGGTATTGGAATTTTAAAAAATTATGTTAAAGATGAATAAAGTTGTATGCAAAATAAAATAAACTTTAGGTGTTGATTATGAAATTCTTCAACAGAGAAAAAGAAATAAAAGAAATCTTATCAATTTTAGAGGGAGAACCAAATTTTATTTATTTTATTTATGGACCTATAAAGTGGTAAGACAGCATTAATTAACGAGGTAATAAATAATAGATTAGATATTTTATATAAAATTTTATATAAACCTTAGAGGGATTTTTATCTCAAAATATGATAAGTTTATTGAAGTATTATTTAAAGATTACAATGAGGACAAGAGACCATAAAAGTTATTAAAAGTATGATTAAAAACATACCAGTTATTAGTGGTATTCCAGTGCCTAAGAATACTTTAAATGAACTAAAAACTCCTAATATTGATGAATTACAAAAAATTAGTGATATGAAAATTAATGGATTTTTAATTTATGAAATATTTAATTATTTCATCTCCTTAACCAAACATAAACACTTTTCCATGTTTTTTTGTTTAAGCTCTGATAGTTTGTTTATTGAGAAGGTTTATAATGTGGCTATGCTTGATGGTAGAGCTAAATATATATTAATTGATGGTTTTGATAAAGAAACTGCCGTTTGAAACAGATTAATTTTTTATAGACAAAGATAGACATTTATGGATAAATATTTAGAGGAGTGTGTCTAAAATAGGACTTACATACGATACCTCAGCAACATGATTAAAGAATATATGCAAACCCAGATAGCGATTCGAGTAATAGAAATCGAAGTTAAGAAAGTATTCAATTTATCTCCGAATATGTTGGTTAAAGCTCCGAAGAAACCCTCGTATATTCCTCTTTTATTATATTCTTTTTTATCGAAGATTTTATCCCTAATTTTAGCACCATAGCTCTTACTACCTCTTTTTGTTTTCTTTATTATTGGCTTGTAGTTGAATTTAACTATTTTATTTAATGTATTCTTGTCATCGTATTCTTCATAATTATAAAAATATCCCTCTCCATAAGAATTTAATATCCTCTATAATCTCATCAAAAACTTCTAATATCTCGTTTATATTATCTATCTTAGAGTTCCATCTTTTCGTTACCATATTTTTTTATTTTGTAGTATTAATATATAAATTAATATATAAAATATTACTTGATTTTAGACACACTCTTCGTAGGAATAAATATTAATTAAGGTAGCTGATGCCTTTGGCATCATAGCTACATATATAAAGTGCGAAAGTCTTATTAAAATTAATCAACAATATCCACATGAACATAAGCTTTCTCAATATTATCTAAGCTTTCTAATCTATTTTTAACCTCTACCTCAATATCATGCATCTCTTTTGCTGAAATGTTTGAAGGAAGTTCTACATGTAACTCAACATGAAGTTTTGGTCCCACATAATGAGCTTTTATATCATGCACTCCAATAACTTTATCCACCTTCAAAGCTTCTTTTTTAATAACCTCAAAAACCTCTTTAGATGGAGCTCTTCCAGTTAGATAGTGAATATTCGTTAGACATATATCATAAGCTACTTTTGCTATCATAAAAGCTACTATTATCCCAGCTATAGCATCTCCATAACAGATTCCAAATTTTTGCAATAACAATCCAATTAAAACTACAATACTACTTAAAGCGTCACTTCTATGATGATAGGCATCTGCTATTAAAATTTGGTTATTTAGTTTTTTTCCAACAAATAAAGTGTATTGAGTCATTAACTCATTAACAATTATTGATAAAATAGCTACTACAATCATTATAGTATTTACCTCAATTACTTTCCCATAAATAATTCTTTCTACTGCAAATTTCCCAATTTCATAAGCTGTAAAAAATAAAGCTAAACCAATAAAAAAAGAGAATATGCATTCAAATCTTGAATGACCAAAAGGATGAGACTCATCAGCTGGCTTTGATGCTATTTTTACACCAATAATTCCTATAACACTTGTTATAACATCAGATAACGAATGTATCCCATCAGAAATTAAAGATATACTTGAATAAATATATCCCACTATTATTTTTATTACTCCTAAAAGAAGATTTCCAATAATACTCAAAATCAATGGCTTTTCAACATCTCTCATAATTAACCCCTAAATCTCAATGATTTTACCAACATGTCCATAAACAAAGTTATTTAATTGAGATAATTTTGTTAAAGCTTTAAATCCAGTACAATGCATAGGCATAAACCAGAATTTTTGGGATTTGAAATAATTAACAACTTTATTTAAATAGCTATCTGACACATTAACTAAATGAAAACCCCCTAAAACTCCCCTAATTTCACTTAACTTTTTTCCATATTCAATTACATTAATAATCCCACTGTGAGAACAGCCTGTTATCAAAATTCCTTTTGCTATTAAAAACATATCATCGTTTATATTATCTTTTACTTTCTTCCCATCTTTAATACACTGAAATTCTTCCATTTCATATTCATGTTCTCTTTTGATATAACCTGAGACAATAATATCTTTATCTATCCTATAAGGCTTTTCAATAATATTTAAATCAGCTTTTTTTAGTAAATAATCCTTTATTTCTTTATCTATACCAATATATCTATTGCCAGAGTATTTATCTAAGAATGCATCTTTGTGAGCTATAACCTTCCCATTAATTAAATCATTCTCTATGACATATTTTAGTCCATCGCAGTGGTCGTAATGTCCATGAGATAAAACTATATAGTCAAATCCTTCCTTTTCATTAAACAATTTTAAGTTTTCTCTCAGAGTTATTGGGTTTTGACCTGCATCAAATAAAATTCTTTTATTATTAACTTCTACTAAAGCTGAAAATCCATGTTGAGCAAAAAATTTTTTATAGGCTATGTTATCAACCAATATTTTAATCATATTTCCACCTAAAAATATTTTATTAGGATATAATTTCCCACTTATGTGGATAAATACTTTATGGTTTTTTGGTGAAATTATGGATATAAATCTCAAAGAACTTAAAGAAAAAATTAAAGATTGGAAAAATAGAGAGTGGAGATGGAAAGGAAAAGGAAAAATTGAAATTAAATTAATTTGTTTAATTGAAAGAGCTGAAAGTTTTAAAGAGTTGGTGGATAATTTAGAGCTGTGTATTACTGAGTATGAAAAGATAAAAAAACTTATTGAAGATGAGGATATAAATGAAATTGCTAAGTTAAATTTATTTTGTGGTAATAATGTCTATGAAGAGATGTTAAAAGACATTTTAAGTTCAAATAAGTTTATATCTTTAACTATAAGTTTTGATGAAAACATGGCTTATGTTAAATATATGGAAAGAGGAAAAGAGGAAGTTATGTATTTAGATGGAAAATCAACTTATAAAGCTCTACAAATATTAAAAAATAGATATGAAGATATTTTAAAAAAGCAATTATCTATAATCGAGAACGCTATTCCTTTAACCATCCAATTTCAATAATCTTATTATAAACTTTCTCACTTAACCATTCCTCAGTTATATATTTATCATAGACTGGGAGTCTCATCTTTAACTTAAACCCTAATTCTTCAGTCCAATCTCTCAACTCTCCTATCTCTGGCCACTCAGCCTCTGGATTAACATAATCCTTTGTTAGTGGAGAAACTCCACCCCAATCATCAACTCCTGCCAATAAAAATAACTGTCCTGTTTCTCTATTTAAATTTGGAGGAATTTGGATGGAAATATCTTTTAAAATCAACTTTGCTAAAATAATGACTTTTAACATTTTTATAGGAGAAGGTTCTTTATAATTTTCCATAGGTATGCCTTTCTTAGCTCTAAAGTTTTGAATTATAACTTCTTGAATATGTTTATACTTTTCATGGATTTCTTTTATTTTAAAGAGGGAATCAACAATTTCCTCGTTAGTTTCTCCAATACCAATTAACAAACCAGTTGTAAATGGAATTTTTAACTTTCCAGCATTTTCAATCATCTCTATCCTTAACTTTGGATGCTTTCCAGGGCTGTGTTTGTGTGCTACTGTATTCATTAATCTTTCTGAAGCATTTTCTAACATCAAACCCATAGATGCATTAACTTCCTTAAGCATCTTTAACTCATCATAATTTAAGATTCCACAATTTGTATGAGGTAATAAAGAAGTATTATTTAAAGTCCATTCCTCTAAATCGTAGAGATATTCTAATATATTATCATAACCCATAGATTTTAACTGCTCTTTAATCTCTTTATTTTCATCCACATGTTCCCCAAATGTAAATAAAGCCTCTCTACAACCTAACTTATCTCCTCTTAATAAGATTTCTTTAACTTCATTTGGTTTCATTAAACTTGGTTTATCTTCTCTAAAAATGCAGTATCCACATTTATTTCTGCACCACTTTGATAGTGGAATGAAGACGTTTTTTGAGTAAGTTATATATTCCCTCTTAAATAAATTGTTAATTTGAGTTAATTTATCCAATATATTCTTGGAGGATGTAGAATTAAGGAAGTTAATAGCCTCTTCTCTACTTATCATTTTATCTCACCTTCAATAAAGAAAATTAATAGGACTTTTGCAGGAGTAAATGTCTATAATAAACTGCGGAAGTCATATTTAAATAAACTATGAACAAATATATATATACAGAGAGCAATATATAAAATAAATACTTTAATAACACAAAAATTTATGTTTTTGAAACACTCATTTTTAATAAAATCTCATAAAACTATTAACATCAAAACACAAAAAAGTAAAAAGGTGATACTAATGACAGAACAACAAGAACAGCAAATTAGAGTAAGAATTCCAAAAAAAGAAGAAAATGAGATTTTAGGTATTATAGAGCAAATGTTAGGGGCTAGTAGAGTTAGAGTTAGATGTTTAGATGGAAAAACAAGATTAGGAAGAATTCCAGGAAGATTAAAGAATAGAATTTGGGTTAGAGAGGGAGATATCGTTATTGTAAAACCATGGGAAGTTCAAGGAGACCAGAAGTGTGATATCATTTGGAGATACACAAAAACACAAGTTGAATGGCTTAAAAGAAAAGGTTACTTAGATGAGTTGTTATAAAGGTGATGGATATAGCTAAAAACATTGATGAAGAACTCTATGAATTAAATAAATTATTAACTGAAAAGGAAGAATTTCAATTGGATAAAGAATACCAAAAAGAAATTTTAGAAAAAGAAAAGAAGTTTTTAGAAGATTTAAAGACTGCTAATGAAGTTTTTGATAAAAGAACTTTAATGACTCTATTTAGTTTATTAGCTGGAAAGCATTTAACGGAATATATAGGGATAGTTAATTCTGGAAAAGAGGCAGTTGTATTTAAAGCACGAAAAGGAAAGTTTTACAGAGCTGTTAAAGTTTATAGAGTTGCTACATGCGATTTTAAAACAATGAGCAAATACATACAAGGAGACCCAAGATTTCATTTAAGAAAGAGCAGTAGAAGGCAGATAATCCACGCATGGGTTGAAAAAGAATTTAGAAATTTAAGAAGGGCTTCTGAAATTATCAATGCCCCAAAAGCAAGATTAAGGAGAGAAAACGTATTAGTTATGGATTTTGTTGGTTATAGGGGAATTCCTGCTCCTAAATTAAAAGATATACAAGATTTAGATTGGGAGAGATATTTTAAAATCATAAAAGAGAGTATGAAAAAGCTTTATGAAGAGGGAGAATTGGTTCATGGAGATTTAAGTGAATACAACATATTAGTTAAAGATGATGAACCTGTATTTATAGATTTTTCTCAGAGTGTTATAACTCAACATCCCTTAGCTCATCCACTATTAATTAGGGATTGCATAAATATATGCAATTTCTTTAGAAGAAAGAGAGTAGATTGTAATTATAAGGAGTTATATAAATATATAACTGGAAAAGAGATTGACCCAATTGACGAGGCGATGATTAAGCAATTGTAAATTAAGAATTTCTCTTTATTCCTACAAATGTCCTATTTAATTTTAAATCTTAATTTTTATTTTTTGGTGATAAAAATGGTGTTTGGAAATATTGGACAAGATAAAAATATTGAGATTTTAAAAATTCCAAGAGAAAGAGTTGGAGTTTTAATAGGAAAAAAAGGAAATGTTAAAAAAACCATTGAAAAAGAGTTGGGAGTTAAGTTAGAGATAGATGAAGACGGAACTGTAACCATTTATGGAACTGATAAGCAGAACGACCCTTTAGCCGTTTGGAAAGCGAAAGATATAGTTAAAGCTATTGGCAGAGGGTTTAATCCAGAAATTGCTCTAAAATTAGTTAGTGATGAATATATTTTAGAAGTTATTGATATTGAAGACTATACAAGCTCTGAAAATGGTGTAAGAAGATTAAAAGGAAGAGTAATTGGTAAAGAAGGAAAGTCAAGGAGGTATATAGAGGAGCTAACAGGAGCAAATGTATCTGTTTATGGAAAAACAGTTGCAATAGTTGGAGAGCATGAACCAGTTCAAATAGCTAAGGAGGCTGTTGAAATGCTTTTAAGAGGTGCTTCACATGCAAAAACTTTTAAGTTTTTAGAAAGGGAGAGACAAAAAATTAAAAGGACTAAATTTGAGTTATGGAAGAAGAAAAGTGAAGTTGATGAGTTATATGAAAAGATGAATCCAAATTATGATGATGTTGAAGAAGATGAAGAAGAATAAAATTTTTTGGTGATAATATGCACATTGTAGGGATTTTAGACATTGCCAAAGATATATTAAAGGCAAATAAAAGATTGGCTGATAAAAATAGAAAACTATTAGATAAACATGGTGTTGTTGCATTTGACTTTATGGGAGCTATTGGTAGCGGAAAAACCTTATTAATTGAAAAATTAATTGATAATTTAAAAGATAGATATAGAATTGCATGTATTGCTGGAGATGTTATAGCAAAATTTGACGCTGAAAGAATGGAAAAGCATGGGGTTAAAGTTGTTCCTTTAAATACAGGTAAAGAATGCCACTTAGATGCTCATTTAGTAGGACATGCCTTAGAGGATTTAAACTTAGAAGAAATTGATTTATTATTTATAGAGAACGTTGGAAATTTAATCTGTCCAGCTGATTTTGATTTGGGGACTCATAAAAGAATTGTTGTAGTATCAACAACTGAAGGAGATGATACAATAGAAAAACATCCTGGAATTATGAAAACAGCTGATTTAATAATAATCAATAAGATTGATTTGGCAGAGGCGGTTGGAGCTAACATAAATAAAATGAAAAACGATGCTAAAAAAATAAATCCTGAAGCAGAAGTTGTTTTATTAAGTTTAAAGACAATGGAAGGATTTGATAAGGTTTTAGAGTTTATTGAGAAGAGTGTTAAATAGGACGTTATTGAATATAAATACCTAAAGGAGTCAAAATTCCAAATTATAGTTGTGTGCAAAATAAAATAAACTTTTATAAGGACAATTTGAATGCCTTCCTTATGGAAGGCATTCACTAATTCCTTATTTTATTTAAGATAGTTTTGCACACAACTATATATAAAAGTCCTAATAAAGCATAACCAATCCCATTATTCCTAATATGGCACTAAGTATAATTCTTAGATATTTTGGAGAAATTTTCTGATTTATCATTATGCCCAATTTTGAAGAATATATTATTGGAATTGCTATAATTAGAGCTATTGGAATTGATACATATCCAATATTGTAAATATAGCTTTTTGTATCAGCCATTAAATATGAGACAAGCCCACCAACTGAAGTTAAAGGAATCACACCTACAGAGATTGCAACAGCTCTTTTTACAGGATATTTTGCCATTGCTAAAATTGGAATTATAACTATCCCACCACCAATACCAAATAAACCTGATAAGAAACCAGTAATAATTCCACAAAAAACAAAATGAGCTAAGTTATCGTCCCTCTCAGAAATTTTGTCAATATGATGCGATTTTGTTAAATATACTGCAGTTGATATTAAAAAAATCCCGAATATCTTTTTTAAAATATAAGAGTCAATATAATTAACTACTAAAAACCCACTAAAGTATGAAAAAATTAAGCTAATAGTTCCAATTATTATTGATGCCTTCCAATTTATATTTTTAATTTTTGCATGTCTAAATATTGATATTATTGAGTTTATAAATACAACAAATAATGACGTTCCTATAGCAAATTTTATTCCATTTGGAATGCCAAAATAATCAAAAATAAATGTTAAAATTGGAGCTACTAAAAATCCCCCGCCAATCCCAAGTAAACTTCCTAATATTCCTATAATAAATCCAACAGATATAAGCAGGGGTAAAAAAATTATAAATTTCATTTAATCACCAAAAAATTTAAATTAAGTCTTATACGCCCATAACCGTTCTAAATAAATCTCTAAGTCCTGGAGCTAATCCAAGAGCCATTATGCAGAGCTTTATAATATTTTTTATATTTTTATCTTCAACTTCTCTATTTAAAATATAGAGGGCCAATAAAACTACTAAAAGTTTAAAAGGGATGAAAGAATAAACTCCAAAAGTTTCCATTAACAATCTTGGGATTGGATGTTGTTCCCAATAACCATAAATACCAATTCCAACAGTTGTGGCTGATGCGTCAATTAACTGCCCTATTATAACATAATGGTCAATTTTTGATGTTAAAATATTCAAGTTTAATTTTTTATCTAAAAATTTAATTAAATAATAAAATACCCCTACCAAAATTATAACATATAATATTGCTTCTAAATGAACTACATGCTGTAAAAATATAATAAAAAAGTATAACAATGGAATCAATCCTACAATTGCAGATACTTTATAATAATTTTCTTTAAATATCAATCCAGTAGTTAAAATAGTCAATATAAAAAATCCACCAATTAGAAATACAATTCCTGGAGTTATTGTTAAAAAAGTCCTTTCTATATATCCACAATCAACTAAAGCTCTTATCAAGGCAATTAAAACAGTAAAAACAATCCCAGGAATTGCAAATTTTTCATCAATATTTATATTTAGCTTTCTTAGAGCTTTATAAAATAAATACAAAGCCAATGCTAAGATAATTCCATAAGTTATTTCTTGGATTAAGTTGTAGCCAGTTCCTTTCTCAGCTGGTTCAATATAATACTTATAAATAAAATTATAAATATCATCTTTTATACCTTGGAACATAAATTTCCCTCTTTATACTGTGATATAAAAAACCCTTGTCAATAATCCTCCAAACATAACTTCAAACTCCTCTTTAATTTCTAAATTATTTTTAAAAACTGCCTCTTTAAAACTCTTATTTTCTGCAGTTATAACTATTAACCTGGAAGAACCATGCATAACTTTTTTTGATGATAATAAAAATTCATTGTATAAATTTTTAATCATTCTTTTATTTCCCATTCTTATACCATAAGGTGGATTTGCTATAATAACATCAATATCATTAAATTTCTCATGCAGTTTTGTAGCATTCCCACAAATAAAATCAATTGTATCCAAAACCTCAGCGTTTTTGGCATTTTCTTTAGCTCCATCTAAATATTTTTGATTTTTATCCAATCCAATTATCTTATAGTTATTTTTATTCTCAACAATCTCTTTTTTTATTTTATTTAAAAGCTCATAACCAAAAATATCAACAAACTTAAACCCATATTTTTCCTCTCTAAACTTTCCTGGAGGGATATTTCTTTTTATTAAAGCCCCTTCTATTGGGATAGTTCCACTTCCACACATTGGGTCTAATAACATCTCATCATCTTTCCAATCACTTAAATAAATTAATGATGCTGCTATAGTGGCATTCAAATGTGCTGGGTGGTTGAAGATTCTATATCCTCTCTTATCTAACGCTGTATCTCCCGTTGTATCAATTCCAATAATTAGCTCATCAAATATAACTTCAACCCTAACAATAACATCTGGTTCATCTAAATTAACTTTAAGCCTAACATTTTTATCTTTTTGATATGATTTTATTAAGGCCTCTCCTGCAACTCTTCCAATATCTATTGATGTAAAGTTATGCTCCCCAGCTCTTAATGGGCGAATGGCAAAAGCCTGCTCTTCTCTAATCCATTTAGTCCAATCAATATTATAGACTTTCTCATAAATATCATCTAAGGATATGTTTGGAATTTCTTCCTTATATAGTAAGATATTTAACCTCTCTATAGTTCTTGAAAGGTAGTTAATCTTAGGAATCAGTTCTAAATCACCACTAAAAAATATTCTGCCTTTATTTTCTCTAATCTCTTTAATTTTTCCTCCAAAAGATACAATTTCATTTTTTGATATCTTTTCAAGTCCTGGAGATAGTGTAACATAGTAATCCATAAAAATCCCTCTTTTTTATTTTAATGTAGAATTTTTTATATTGGTTATGTGATAAAATTATTAGTGATAAACATTGTAAGGTGAGCTAAATGGAAATCATACACTACATAGTTATAATAATGACATTGTTATCAAGTTTAGCTTCCCTTCTACAAAAAGATTTAATTAAATGTATTATACTATCTGGCTTTGCTGGTTTGTGTATGGCTTATTTATACTATGCATTGTTAGCCCCAGATGTTGCTTTAACAGAGGCAATTTTAGGAGGAGCTATATTACCAGCATTATTTGCCTTCACAGTTAGAAGAACTCAAAGAATAGATGAATAATTATAGGACTTTTTGCAGGAATATGGAGTTGTGTGCAGAACTATATCTTAAATAAAATAATGTATTAAAGAATACTCCATAAGGAAGGCCTTCAAAATTTCCTTTTTAAAGTTTATTTTATTTTGCACACAACTATAATTAAAATTTTTATTATCAATAATTTGAAATTTTTAATAAAAATATACAGAACAAATTAAAGTGTTGTGATAAAATGATGACTTTTGAAATAAAACACAGGGATGCAATGGGAAGAATTGGAATCTTAAACATAAATGAAAAGAAAATTGAAACTCCTACAATAATGCCTGTTATTCACCCAAATCCAAAAAAACAGATTGTATCAATGGATTTAATAAATAAATTGGCAGATGTTATTATTACAAACTCATACATAACTTATAGAACAAAACATTTAAGAGAGATTGCTGAAGAATATGGGATTCATAAATTAATTGGCTTTGATAAAGTAATTGTTACAGACAGTGGTTCTTTTCAATTGGGTGTTTATGGAAAAGTAGAGATAGAGCCATTAGAAATTATAGAGTTTCAAGAAAGGATAGGGGTAGATGTAGGGACAATATTAGATATTCCAACTCCACCAGATGTTGATAGAGAAATAGCTGAGAAAGAATTAGAAGAAACTTTAAAGAGGGCTAAGGCATCAATAGAATTAAAAAAAGAGAAAGGATTTAAATTATTACTAAATGGAACTGTTCAGGGTTCAACCTATTTAGATTTAAGGCAAAAATCTGCTAAAGAGATGACAAAGTTAGGCTTTGATATCTATCCAATTGGAGCTGTTGTACCATTGATGGAACAATATAGATATAGAGAAGTTGCTGAAATTATAATAAACTCAAAGATGTATCTACCTACAAACAAGCCAGTTCATTTATTTGGTTGTGGGCATCCAATGTTCTTTGCTTTGGCTGTTGCTTTAGGATGTGATTTGTTTGATTCTGCTGCTTATGCCTTATATGCTAAAGATGATAGATACTTAACTGAAAGAGGAACCTTACACTTAGAAGAGATTAAAGATTTAAAGGAATTCCCTTGTTCCTGTCCTGTTTGCTCATCTTATACACCAAAAGAATTAAGCAGTTTAAATAAAAAAGATAGAGAAAGATTATTGGCAGAACATAATTTATATGTAACTTTTGAAGAGATAGATAGAATAAAACAGGCAATAAGAGAGGGGAGTTTATGGGAGTTGGTTGAAGAGAGATGTAGATGCCATCCAAAACTTTTAGAGGGTTATAGAGTTGTTAGGAAGTATATGGATTATATAGAAAAATTCGACCCAGTAACTAAAAAATCTGCCTTCTTCTATAGTGGCATTGAATCAATGTTTAGACCAGAGGTTTTGAGACATAAGAAGAGATTAAAGAGAATAAAATATAATAAAGTTTATATAACAACCGTATCAATCTCTATAGATAAGCCATATCACGAGAATTTAAATGTAGTTGAAACAGATATTGACATTTTAATTAAAGACCCAGTCTTTGGATTTATTCCATATTATGTTGATACAATATATCCATTATCCCAACATGAAATTCCTGAACTCTTTGATTATGAAAAAGAAATAAACAAGAGGTTTGTTGATGAATTTATTGATTGGTTAAAGAAAAAAGTTGGAGAAGACAATATATTAGATATAATGACTTACAACTACTACATAAATTATTTCTCTGCTACAAAAAAAATCAATACTGATGCCATAAGGATTAGGAAGATGTTACAGTATCAATATGGTTTTGATATAATTGATGATGAGCTAATTGATAAAATAAATGTTGTTAGGAGTAAAACTACAGGTAGATTAAGGCAGGTTTTAGATGAAAATGGAGAAATTTTATTCTCAATTAGAAGTAACGACAATTTTTTAATACCTTCTGAAAAAGGAGCTAAATTATTGTGGAAAAAGATTCCTTTCCCAAGATATAGAGTTGTTGTTAATAAAGAGGCTGAAAAATTTGCAAGAGAAGGTAGAAATGTATTTGCTAAATTTGTTATTGATTGTGATGAAGAACTAAGACCTTATGAAGAAGTTTTAGTAGTAAATGAAGATGATGAACTCTTAGCTTATGGAACAGTTATATTAAATAGCATAGAATTGAAAGAATTTGATTATGGATTGGCAGTTAAAGTTAGAGGTGGTATAAAAGATGAAATATAATATATTCGCTTATGGAGAGTTAATGAAAAAAGAGAGATTATTGGAATTGATAAATAGAGTGCCAAAGATGATTATAGGTAGAGTGTATGGCTATGAAAAGTTTTTTGATGAAACAATTGGATATTATGGAGCTAGGAAAAAAGAAAATAGTTATATTGATGGTATTATATTATTAGATATTAATGATAAAGAACTAAAAATTTTTGATGATTATGAAGATTTAAATGTTTATTACATTAGAGAGAAAACAGTAGCTGTAGATGAAAATGGAAAGAAATATGAGGTTTATATTTATTTAAGGATATAAGGGGATTTTTATGGATGCAAAAGAAATTTTAGAGTTAGTAGAAAGAAGTTACTCCTCAGAGGATGTAAAATATAAAAATAAAGTTTATTTTATTTCATATTTTTTAAGTGGGTTAATTTTTATCCTAATCCATATCTCCATAAAATTTTGGAGTTTTAATATTCTTTTTATAATTTCATTATTAATTATTATTGGAGGAATATTAATTATTAGACAAAAAAATCTATTTAAAAAAACTCATTGCTATTTTGAAAAAATTTTTGAGGAAATTGTATTTTATGGAATAATTACTATTGTTATTTTATCTTCCATTACATTATATACCTATCCAAATATTGTTGGAATAGAGATTGCAGTATTCTTCGGATTTTTATTAATAATTGATGGAATTTTATTTAAATCAAAAAAAAGGAAGATTTTAGGAAGCTTAATGATTTTTTCTTCAATACCTATGTTTATTTTTAATGTCTATCAATTTCTAATTTTTGCTATGGTTCAATTTTTAATTGCATTGTGTTTTTTAATATGTAAAGAAACGTGAAATCATGAAAATATTTAACTCGGTTGTTAGAGTTAAAATATTAGCTTTGTTGTACGGGTTAGAGTATTGTGAATTTAAGTATTTATTAGAAAAATTAAATTTAACACCTGGGAATTTAGAACATCATTTAAAAATCTTAGAGAATGAGAATTATATAGAAATAAAAAAATCAATAATAAAAGGAAAAGTTAAAACAATAATTAAAATAACTGATAAAGGGAAAGAAGAGTTTAAAAAGTATATTTATGAGATTTTGAATTTGTCTAAAGGAAATATACTTAAATAGATTTAGGATTATAATTTAAATGATAAAAAGATGAAAAATTATTAAATGAAAAGTTATTAAAAAGATAAATATTAAAAAGACACAAAAGAAAAGTCTAAATGTTGCTTTGTAATGCAAAAAATAAAAAAGTATATATACCCTACAATGCACAAATCTATGATAAAGATTCCAATAATAAAGAGGGTGAAAATAATGAAATTAATTAAAAAATTGTTGTCAAAGAAAGGGCAAATCTCAATGGAGATTGGGATATTAGTTGCTGCAGCTGTATTAGTTGCAATTATTGCAGGATACTACTATGTAAAGAACGTTAGCTCCCAAGCTAGTAAAGCAGGAGAGGTTGCAAATAATACAACAACCCAATTAGCACAAAAAGCATCTGAAATTACAGGACAAATTACAAATATAAGTGTATCATAATATAACTTACTTTTTATTTTATTTTTTAAAATAAATTTATTTTTTAATTAATAAATAATGTTTTATTAAAGTATGGTTCTAATAATTTAAATTGATTAATTAAATTAGATAAAATATTAATTATATTGATTATATTGTTTATTAATGTGAAATATTATAATACTCTCTATTTTGGTATTTTGAGGTGATATATTGTCCATTACTTCACTGATATCGTCAAAAAGAGGGCAAATATCTACAGAACTCGGCATTATCGTCGCATCTGCAGTGTTAGTAAGTATAATTGTAGCTTATTCCTATGTAAAAAATATTAAAAATACCCAAATGGACTTAACAGGAAAAACTGCAAATAAGACAGTAACAAATTTGGCAAACAAAACCTATAACGTTACTCAAAAAATTATGGACATAAATGTATCATAAGTGCTACAAAATTGTTTTACCCTAAAAATATTACGCATCGAGAAATAATATAGGACTTTCCGCAGGAATAAATATATTAATAATATTAATATTTATATATTATATTATAACAAGCATTACAAAAAATTAAAATAAGATTTTCGTAGTTTATATACTTAACAGGGAAAAAATAATGCATTTAGCATTAAAAATTCCGTTTAATATTTATTCATATGAAAGTCCTATTAAAAATTATTTTTGTTATATTTTCATATTAAATTTTAAAAATAAAATCCAAAAACTTTAAAAATATTTTCTTTTGTTAATTATTTTCAAATTATCTAATTGGTGAATATTAATGATTTTAAGTGATAAAGACATATTAAAATTAATAGATGAAAATAAATTAATTATAGAGCCATTTAATAGAGACTTTTTAGGACCTTCATCATATGACGTAACCTTAGGCGATGAATTTATAATTTATAATGACGAAGTTTATGATTTATCAAAACAACTAAATTACAAAAAAATAAAGATAAAAAAATCTATTTTAGTTTGTCCGCTAAATTATAATTTAAGTGAGAAAAAAATTAATTATTTCAAAGAAAAGTATAATGTAGATTATGTTGTTAAGGGAGGAGTTTTAGGAACTACCAATGAATACATAGAGCTTCCAAAAGATATCACTTCTTTTTATCAAGGTAGAAGTAGTTTGGGAAGGGTATTTTTAACTTCTCACCAAACAGCAGGATTTATTGATGCAGGCTTTAAAGGAAAGATTACCTTAGAAATTGTTGCTCATGATAAACCAGTGATATTATATCCAAACATGAGAATTGGACAATTAATATTTTTTAAATTAAACTCTCCTGCTGAAATAGGATATTGTGAAAAGAAAACATCAAAATATGCATACCAAAAAAGTGTTATGCCTTCACTAATTCATAAGGACTTTTAATAGGACTTTCGCTACTTTATATATTAATGTTTGAATTTAGACACCTTTAATGTGTCTATTCCAATAAAATATTTATTCCTACGAAAGTCCTATTTTAAAAGATAAAAATTGTTAAAAATAAATATTTATTATTTTTTATTTTTTACCATCTCATACAACATTGCCTGCAATCCATGATATTTAACCATTCCTGCAAGTTCATTTTGGTCAATCTCTTTTTCATCAAATGAAACCATCTCTTTACTATACAATGCATAATCGCTGTATCTACCAACAACTCTTGCAGTTCCCCCAAATAATTTAACTTTTATAGTTCCAGTAACTCTTTCTTGAGTTTTATCTATAAATGCATCTAAATCTTCCCTTAATGGGTCAAACCACAATCCTTTATAAATCAATTCTCCATATAAGCTATCAACTATCTCTTTAAATCTAAGTTCATCTCTTGTTAAAACTAATTGCTCTAAAGCTTTGTGAGCTGTTAGTAATAAAACAGCTCCTGGACATTCATAGTTTTCTCTTGATTTTAATCCAATAATTCTATCTTCTATAATATCTATTCTTCCAACTCCATGCTTACCTGCAATTTCATTAGCTTTCTTTATCAACTCAACAGGTTCTAATTTCTCCCCATTTATGGCTATTGGAACTCCTTCTTTAAATTCAATCTCAACAATCTCTTCTTCTTTATCTTCAACTGGATTTTTAGTCCATGCATATATCTCTTCTGGTGGAACAAAGTCAGGATTCTCTAATTCACTACCTTCAATACTTCTTCCCCATAAGTTTTCATCTATACTATATTTTTTACTTTCTGTTGGGATTGGAATTCCTTTTTCTTTTGCATACTCAATTTCTTCAACTCTTGTTAAGTTTAAATCTCTGATAGGAGCAATAATTTTTAAATGTGGTGCTTTGATTCTTATGGTTGTTTCAAATCTAAATTGGTCGTTTCCTTTTCCAGTGCATCCATGAGCTACTGCCTCAGCATTCTCTTTTAAAGCAACTTCTACCACTTTGTAAGCTATTAGAGGTCTTGCCAATGCTGTTGATAATGGATAACCCTCATAAACTGCATTCGCTTTTATAGCTCTAAATATGTAATCTTTAACAAACTCTTCCTTAGCATCTATGGTATAGTGCTTTAAAACTCCAAGTTTTTTAGCTTTCTCTTCAACCTCCTTTATTTCTTCTTCTGGCTGTCCAACATCTACACAGACAGAAATTACCTTATATCCATACTTATCTTCCAATAACTTTAAACAACAGCTTGTATCTAATCCTCCAGAGTAGGCTAAAACTGCAATTTTTTCCATAACAATCCCTCACAGAATATTTTTTATATTAATATTTGTGAAGATAACTATACCAAAGGTTTTATTTAAGGTTTTATGTATAGTATAAATAATCTAAAACACTAAATTGGGATAGAATGGTAAAGAAAAATAATAATGGAAAAAGAATATGTGTAATTGGATTAGGTTACATAGGATTACCTACAGCTTCAATGTTAGCAATACATGGATTTGATGTTATAGGTGTAGATATTAATGAAAAAAGAGTAAAAGAGATTAAAGAATTAAGCTTTAAAACTACAGAGAAGGATTTAATGACATTAGTTAAGGGAGCTATAAACTCTGGAAATTTAAAAGTGCAAACAAAACCAGATAAAGCAGATATTTATATTATTTGTGTACCTACACCTTGCATAGAGTGTGATGGAGAAAAAAGATGTGATTTAAGCTATTTGCATAAGGCTATTGAAAACATAAAGCCCTATCTTGAGGATGGAAATCTAATTATTATAGAGAGTACAATACCCCCAGGAACTACTGACGATATTTATAAAAATTTATCAAAAGATAAAAAAATTTATTTAGCTCACTGTCCAGAAAGGGTTTTACCTGGAAATATATTAAAAGAATTGGTTGAAAACGACAGAGTTATTGGAGGAGTTGATGAAAAATCTGCTGAGATGGCAAAAGAGATTTACAAAACCTTTGTTACTGGAAAGATATATTTAACTGACGCCAAAACAGCAGAAATGGTTAAGTTAATGGAAAATACTTATAGAGATGTTAATATTGCCTTAGCCAACGAATTTGCAAAAATTGCAGAAGAAATTGGCATTGATGTTTGGGAAGCAATTAGCTTAGCTAATAAACATCCAAGAGTTAATATTTTAAAACCAGGTCCTGGAGTTGGAGGGCATTGTATAAGCATAGACCCATGGTTTATTGTAGAGAAATCAAAAAATGCTATGCTTATAAGAACTGCAAGAGAAATAAATGATTCAATGCCACTATTTGTCGTTGAGAAGATTAAAAAAATAATAAAAAAAGATACTGGAAAAGTGGCAATATTTGGAGTAACATATAAAGGAAATGTAGATGATACAAGAGAAAGTCCTGCTGAAAAGGTCGTCAAAAAATTAATTGAAGATGGTTTTGAAGTTAAATGCTATGATAGCTATGCGAGAGATTTTATCTATCCACTATGTAGTTTAGATGAAGCTGTTGATAAAGCAGATATTATTGTTGTATTGGCAGACCACAATGAATACAAAGATTTTAATAAAAAAGATATTAAAAATATTGCCTCAAAAGTAAAAAATAAAATAATCCTTGATACAAAAAATATAATAAATAGGGCAGCTTGGGAAAAAGAAGGATTTAAAGTTTATGTCTTAGGTGATGGAAAGAATGCATAACCTAAACAATACATACTTAAAAGAATGTATTCATTTTTTAGATAGCTGTATAAATGCATTAAAAGAATTTGATTTGAGAACTTTTGTGTCAAGATTTTATTATGGAATGCTATATCTGCTAAATGCATTTGAGTTTTATATTAGAGAAAATATAGAAGATTGGGGTCTGTCCAACATGGACAATTATATATAAATCCACGTTGGACTTGGGCGTCATCAACCCTCTGGGTTCATTGGCTTAGGTCTCTGCCCCTGTCGAGGGGACCCCAGCTCCTTCCATCAATTAAAATTTGGCTATGACTACTCTCTTGGGACTCCATTTCACTCCCGCATTTGGGGCAGTTATAATTTCTATTTAAAACTTATATATATTCACATATAAACTTTTTGGTAATGATAATCTATAAATGTATATATTTGCATATGAAAAATTAAACTATTTCAAACGGCATAATAAAGAGAGATATGCAAATTTCAACAAAAAGATTAGAAACTTTTTGATGGATTTAAAGCTTTATAGGCATGCGTCTGATTATATTTTATCCCCAAGATTAGAGCATGGAAAGCATTATGAGGAACATTGGGAGGAATTTAAAGAGAGCTATCTAAAATTAAAATTTTTTCACTATTTGCATATAATAAGGCAGGAACTGTATAGCTATAAAGAGAATCAACTTATAGCAATCATTATTGAAAAGCTTGAAATTATTGAAAAACTCTTAAAGCTTTATATAATGTTAGGGGAATGAATATGAAGAATCTAATAAAAATATTACAGCAATTTGGCATTTATAATGAATACTTAAAAATTTTAGATATAGAACTAGACGGAGATAGATATATAACAATTTTAACACCAATAACTTTAAATTGGATTGAGGAGGAGGAAATTGAGGAAGCATTAGAAGAGATGTTAAAAAATGTAAGAGTTAAGATTTCAAGACTACCATTAAACAAATTCATTAAAATTTACTTAGAAAAGAATGTTAAAAATAAAGCTTATGGAGATAACATAGAGAATATTAACATTGAAGGAGAAAACTATGCATTATATATTGATTGGAAGAATAAAAAGATAGTTATCCACAAATTTAATGGAAAAAATCCTATAAAAGAGAGTTGTAAGCTCTCATCCAATTGGGAAACAATGTGGGGAATTTGGGTTTTAGGGTTTGAAAGTAAAGAAAAAGCTAAGGAATTTGCTGAAAACCTTGCAGATGAAATCTATAAATATTATGAAATCGATTTTGATATTGAAGAACATAAAAGATGTTTAGAAGAATAATATAGATTAAGTGGAATAGTTAAGCCAAATATCCAATATTAAGAGGCATTGCTTCCTTTAGGAAGCAATGCATCCGTTTTGATGAAACTTTTTCTAAAAGCATATAGGGAAACCCTCTATTACTATGAACATTTTAAAAAAAGGTTCATCAAAAATTTGGGTATACCTATAGGCGAAGCCTTATGGTTTTAAAAGTTTCTTGGTGATAGAATGATTAAAGTAGCTGTTACTGGAGCTTTAGGAAGGATGGGGAGTAATATAATTAAAACCATAACTCAACAAGATGATATGAAAGTAGTTTGTGCATTTGAAGTTCATAATCATCCAAAAAAAGGAGAGGATGTAGGTGAATTAATAGGCATTGGTAAAATTGGCGTTCCATTATCAACTGCAGATGAGCTAAATAAAGTTTTAAAAGAAACTAAGCCTGATGTGTTGGTTGATTTTACTATTGCAGATGCATGTGTTGAAAATGTTAAAATAGCTGCTAAAAATGGTGTGAATTTAGTTATTGGAACAACTGGTTTTACAGAAGAGCAAAAGGTGGAGATTGAAAAAGCTATTAAAGATAATAAAGTTGCAGCAGTAATATCTCAAAACTTTGCAATTGGAGTGAATATATTCTTTAAAACTTTAGAGTTTTTAGCTAAAAAGCTTGGACATTATGATATTGAGATTATAGAGATGCATCATAGGTATAAAAAGGATGCTCCTTCTGGAACTGCTTTAAGAGCTGCTGAGATTATAAAAGCCAATAGGGGAATTGACAGTGTCTTTGTCTTTGGTAGAAAAGGAATGACTGGAGAAAGAAAGAAAGAAGAGATTGGAATACATGCACTAAGAGGGGGAGATGTTGTAGGGGACCACACCGTTATATTTGCTGGAGATGGAGAGAGAATTGAGCTCACTCACAGAGCAAGTAATAGGCAGGCATTTGTTAATGGAGTTATATTAGCTATAAGATTTATTGCTAACAAAAAAGAAGGTATTTATAATACATTTGATGTCTTAGGATTGAATGATATTAAGTTTTAAAAGCAAAAATTTTAAATAAGATAAAAATTAATTAATAAAATGCTGTTTTAACCCTACCTCAAAGTAGGTAGGGTGTATATCTCTACCGCACCCCATAGTGGGTGCGGTGTAACCTATAATATAAATTTAAAGACTAAATTTATTCATCATTTGAGTTAGATTCTGTTTTTTCTTCATAATTATTTGTATTGTTATTCTCTCCTGCCTCCTCTTCTAAGTCTTCATCAACATCACAATAAACTCCCCACAGGGCTATTAAAGCAGCTGGAATGGCATGTTCAGTAGCAAATGTCATGTGTGGAGCTAAATCTATTACATAATCTGCAAATCTAAATAATCCCCTTGGAATCCCTTCCCTTGAACCACAAAATACAATAATTTCCCTCTTTCCCCTTAAATCTTTTGCTAATTTATCTTTAATTTTTGATAACTCATCCCCTTTTGGGTCAGTAATTATTAACAATCTATTATTTCTTCTCTTATCTCTAACAACCTGATACAAATCTTGAACAGTTACCGGAACTAATTTAATCTCAAATGGATAAGCTCTTTTTTGTATTTCATATCTTGAATTCTGTCCTATCTTAACTCCTCTAATAAATTCCATCAACTCATAAGCATCTACTTTCTCTTTTGGAGATATAATTAACTCTTTAACTTCAAATCCCTGAGCAGCTCTTCCAATAGCTTCTCCAAATCTTCTACATACAATTTTTTCTCCTAAATAAGGCATCTGCACAATAACAATTTTTTTAAATAATCTTCTTGCATCTTTTTTCTCTTTTGTGTATTTTTTATACTTCTCTCCTGGAGTTATCGATATATAAGTTTTATGTTTAAATACTTCCACATGAATAACTTTATCTGGATTGTTTAAATCAACTGAAGCGTTTGTTAAATCTTTAATCTTAGCTCCCAACACAATGTTTATATCTGTTGAGTTAAAATCATGTTTTCCTCTTTTTTTAGTTTCAACTGCAAAAGTTTCATCCTCTTTTATATAATCTTTAATCTTTTCTGCTAAATTAACTATTTTGCCAAAATCTGTCTCTGTTTCAAAATAAACCTTCAAAACTCTCTCAACTTCAGGAATTTGTAAAATTTTATCTTCTATATCTTCATCACTCTCAACTATAACAATTCCATGAAATCCATCAGGAGAGACAATATAATTAAAATCTTTAACAATTTCTTTTAAATTATTCACAACAATGTTTTCAAAACCTCTTTGAGTTTTTATAATATATTTCTCCATATTACCCCTCTTTTAGTTTTAATCTTGCATTTAAATAGAATAACAAAGATAAAACTACCAAAAATCCATAATTTATACCTATTTCACAATAAGCTAATAATAAAGAGGCATATATTGCATAGAGCTTTTTATCCCCCTCATATATAAATTTTGATACAATTCCTAACAATATAGCAAATAAAATCCCAAAAATCCCAAAATCAAGATATATTGTTCCAAATAAAGTTGTTGTAATATTATGTTTATAATTAAACAACAACTCTCCTATACGTTGCTCTCCATTAGGAATTAAAGTAATTTTTCCTAATGTTAATATATTACTTTCAATAATTTTGCTAAGAACATACAAATCAAAATAAGCCCTATAACATAAAATCTCTATTGGATTTAGTCTCCATTGCTGATTAGATGATAATAAAATGATTTTTCCCATAACTCCTAAAAATATCAATAATCCAAATGCCAATAAAACCATATATTTAAATGGAATATTTCTATATTTATATACAATATAAGCAATAAAAAGCATTAAAACTCCAACTTTATAACCCAATAATACTAAAATTATAAATGCAATTATAAAATAAACTTTATTTTCAATTCCTCCATAAATTAAACCACCCATGGATATTAATCTTAAAGGTTCTGAACTGATAGCCATCCTTACCTCATAATTAAATAAAGGAATAGCCTTATAAATCAAAACTATTAAAAGAAATGCTACAACACCAATAACAAACAAAAAATCAGAGAATATCTTTTTTTTATAAAATCTTATAAAAATTTCTGCAACTATAAGAATAAAGAGTAAATAAATTATTGATAATAATAAAGAATGTGTAATTTTAAAAGCACCAAATATTGATAAAAAAGATAAAAGAAGAAATGAGATATATAAGAGATACTTATTAAATTTAATTTGCATAGAAAAAAGAAATGGCAAAGAAAACCCCGTAATAAAAATTGACAAAACACCTAAAATTTCAAGCAAAGAATATAATCCAATATCATCTAAATATGGAATTGCCAGAATAAAAATTATCAAATGTCCAATTATAACAATAGATACTGGATGAAACAAGTCTATCTTTTTAATTTTCTCAAGAATATTGCATAGATGCATAGTATCAACCCAAAGAAGTAATAGAGAATCACATCTAAATCTAAAATTCCACTTTCAATCCCTATTAATGTATAAGCAAATAATATCCCAAAAATTCCTAAATAAATCCCTCCTAACTCTTTTGCCAATTTATAGAAAAATCCTAAAAATATTCCCAATATTCCAAAGTAAGGTATTATCCCCAAAATTCCATAATCTCCAACAACGGCTCCAACCATGGTTGGTGTTATACTAACCCCAGATATTCCTAAAATCTTGGCTATAACAACCCTTGCCCCATTACTCAGTCCTAAGTAAGAAAATACTGCTGCATAATGAATATAACCATTAAACATTCCATTAAAATTATTGAATATTATATCATAGACACTCATAGTTAGTGCTATCCTTGATGTAATTGGATTCCCTTCAACTCCCAAAACATACAATCTTAATATTGACAATCCCAACAAAAAAATAAAAATAAGAAGTCCATATTTTAAAATTTCTCTATTGGTTATTTTATTTTTATAATATAAGACTACTCCAATAGAAATTAATAAAACTAATACATTTGTCCTATATCCAAGAAGCATAATTAGCATTGAAAATATAATTGTATATAATAAGATTTTTTTCTTGTCTATGTCAGAAGAAGCTACTACTACTGCCCAACCTACTAAAAAGAGATGAGACAATGTTGTAAAATATACATTTAAAAATTTTCTTGATAACGGGTTAAATAAAGGAATGTCTTTTACCCAAATTAAATCAGAGATTATCGCTATCAACCCAATTATCATTAAAGAAATTCCAAAGTTATAATGCTTTTTTACGTTTGTTTTTAAATTTTCTTTATTTATATCAATTAAATAATATAATCTCTTACCAACAATAAAAGATATGTAAAAAAATATTGCGGAAAATAAAAATACAATTGCTGAATTTATTGAAACGTTTGAAAATATTAAATAAATGCAAGATAATATAACAAATATATGATGAAGTTCAATCTTCCTCATATTATCCCAATGTAATAATAACATAGTTTTCTTTTATTTTATTGGGTATTTCATCTATTGAATTATTTACAACTACATAGACTGTTAATTTTGATGTTGTTATATTTGAAACTTTTATATATCTATCAAGATTTTTTAAAGTATTTAAGTTCATTTTTCCATTAAATATAACTCCATACTCAACAAAATATATATTCATTCCTTTTTTAATATCTACATCTAGATTATTTATTATTTTTTGTCTCTCAGCTGGCTTATATGTTTTTGAATCAGCTCCAATACTCCCTTCAAGTATAACATCAACAACTTTTAACTCTTTAAAGTTTTTTGTTGTATTTTCTATATTGTTTGCAATATCTCTAAATGAGCTCCCCTCAATTGGATTTAATTCATATTTTATTATTGATTTTCCTATTGGATGTAAAATTATTTTTTTTGCAGCTATGTCTTCCTGATAAGCCAATTCTCCACCAATAGTTATTGGCGTTCCATTATATAGGGCATAGAGAGTTCCACCTTTTGCATAGTATATCTCAACAGTTCCGTTAAATGGTTTTTTAGAGGATGTCCATTTTCCAATTACAGTAGCGTTTAAAGGAAAATTTTTATTTAATATATTTTCACAAACCCATGCACATTTATACATCTGACTACCATCAAACTCATAATCATTTCCATTACTACTATAAAATTTATATGCTAAAGATACAGAAGTTATTAGTATAGCTAATATAACAACTATATCAAGTATGCCAATTTTTTTCATAATTATCACCAGATATCATAAAAGTATTGGTAATTTATGGTAGTAAAACTTAAATTAATATATTAAGTTAATGAATAAATCCTTAAAATTCATATAAATAATATTTGGGGACATCAATGAAAGTAGATTTACATGTTCATTCCATAGTAAGTAAATGTTCCTTAAATCCAAAGAGGTTCTTAGAAAAATTTTGTATAAGGAAAAATATTATCCCAGCGATTTGTGACCATAATAAACTAACTAAACTAAATTTTGCAATACCTGGAGAGGAAATAGCTACAAATAGAGGAGAGTTTATTGGCTTATTTTTAAATGAAGAAATTCCTCCTAACTTAGATTTGTATGAGGCATTAGATAGAGTTAGAGAGCAGGGAGCTTTGGTTTATTTACCTCATCCATTTGATTTTAAGAGGAAAAGAAGTTTAGCAAAATTTAATGTGTTAGAGGAGAAAGAATTTTTAAAATATGTGCATATTGTTGAGGTATTTAATAGTAGATGTCGTAGTATAGAACCAAATTTAAAAGCTTTAGAGTATGCTGAAAAATATGATTTTGCGATGGCTTTTGGAAGTGATGCACACTTTATTTGGGAAGTTGGAAATGCATATATAAAATTTAGTGAGTTAAATATAGAAAAACCTGATGATTTGTCACCAAAGGAATTTTTAAATTTATTAGAAATAAAAACTAAAGAACTAATAAAATTAAAATCTAACTTATTAAAGAATCCATGGAAAACAAGATGGCACTATGGAAAATTAGGGAGTAGATATAATATAGAAGTATATAGCAAAGTTATTAAAAAAGTTAGAAGAGCATTAGACATTTAATCACCTTGTATAAACCTTTTAAAAAATCTGTATAAATTTTATACTAAGGAGTGGATAATTATGCAAATTTCTACTTATGATTTAGATAAAATAGCGGAGAAACTAAATTTATCTATAAAAGATTTAGATAAAGCTTTTAAAAAGAAAATTTTAAGGGAAAATGAATACAAAGAAGCAAAAACATTATTATTTAAAAAAGAATTTAGAGGAGTAGAAAAAGGAACAGTTATATTTCTAAACGATAACCTTGATGTTGTTAGAGGTTATCCAAAAACCTATAGAGCCATAACTCTCTATCCTACAATAAAAAACCATTTTATTGATAAAGTTGTTGTTGAAGAAAAATTAAATGGATATAATATAAGAATCGTCAAAATAGATGGAGAAGTTTATGCATTAACGAGAAGTGGATACATCTGCCCATTCACTACAAAAAAAGTTAAAAAATTCTTAAATTTAGAGATTTTAGATGATTATAACTATTATATGCTATGTGGGGAAATGATAGGTTTAAACAATCCTTACACTCCTTATTATTATAAAGAAGTCGATAGGGGTTATGAAAATTTAGGATTTTATATATTTGATATAAAAGAGAGGGAAACTAACAAATCTCTACCAATAAAAGAAAGAATAAAGTTGTGTGAAAAATATAACCTGCCTTATGTTAAGCCATTAGCAGTTGTTGATAAAGAAGAGGCTCACATACATGTAAGGAAAATTATTGAAAAGTTAAATAAAGAAAAAAAAGAAGGAGTAGTTTTAAAAGACCCTGATATGGCTATCCCCCCAATAAAATACACAACACACTTTACACAGTGTGAAGATTTAAAATCAGCCTTTACATTTTTCTTTGATTTAGGTATTGACTTTATATTCAGTAGGGTTGTAAGAGAAGGATTCATGAGTTATGAGTTTAAAGAAACTATTGAGGAGAGAAAAAAGAGGGCTAAAGATTTAGGAGAAGCTATTTTACTACCAATGGTCGAGACAATTAGTAAAGTAGCTAATGGAAAAAGAGTTTCTGAAGATTTTGAGCTAATATTTGATAATGAAGATGATTTTGATGAGTTTTTAGATTTTATGAGAAAAATGAAGATGGTTATAACAATAAAAAATGTTGAAGAAATTAACACCAATGAAGGAGTTAAAATTAAAGTGTTAATTGGAAAAATTTACAATAAAACTAACGATAAAATTATTAGCTATTTAAATGGAACACTTTGGGAATAAATAATAAAATTTAAATACTTCATAATCTTTTTAAAGTTTTGTTATAGTTGTGTGCAAACTATCTTAATTAAAATAAGGTATTAAAGAATGCCTTCCTTATAAAAGGCATTCAAATTGCCATTATAAAAGTTTATTTATTTTGCACACAACTATAATTTGTGCAAAAAATTTTAATATATTATTACTATTACGAGTTAAGATACGTATTATAAAAAAGAAGGGGATATATGTGAAACTAAGTTTAAGAAATATAATATTAAAAGTTATTCTTCCAATAGGTGTTGTTGTTATCTGGGAAATTTTAGCAATATATTTAAATAACCCAGTAATTTTGCCAAGAGTTGAAGCAGTTATTAATGTCTTAATTCATCCTTTTAGTGGAATCTTAGGAACTGGAAGTTTAATTGACAATACAATAATTAGTATAAAAAGAGTTTTAGGTGGTTTTTTATTAGCATCAATTGTAGCAATACCTTTAGGAATATTGATGGGATATTATAAAACAATAAATAGCTTATGTGATACTTTAATTGAGTTATTAAGACCAATTCCTCCATTAGCTTGGGTTCCACTATCGTTGGCATGGTTTGGACTTGGAGAGATGTCAATGATATTTATAATATTCATTGGAGCGTTCTTCCCAATATTAATAAATACAATCTCAGGAGTTAAAAGTGTTCCTACCCCATTAATTGAAGCGGCTTTAACCTTAGGTGCTAAAGAAAAAGATATTTTAATAAAGGTTGTTATTCCAGCATCATCCCCAAGTATTTTAACTGGACTTAGAGTTGGAGCTGGTATAGCTTGGATGTGTGTTGTTGCAGCAGAGATGCTACCATCAAGTAATGCCGGTTTAGGATATTTAATTATGTATGCCTATTCATTAAGTAGAATGGACGTTGTTATTGCCTGTATGATAATTATTGGATTAATTGGTCTAATATTAGATAGAGGACTAAGATATATTGAAGACAAGTATTTCGTATGGAGAAAAATGATGAAATAAAAAGGGATAAAAATGAAAGTAAAGTTGAAAGTTGAAAATCTAACAAAAATTTTTGAATTCAATGGAAACAAGGTCAAAGCATTAGACAATATCAATTTAGAGGTTTATGAAAATGAATTTTTAACAGTTATGGGTCCAAGTGGTTGTGGAAAAACCACATTATTAAGAATTATAGCTGGTTTAGATTATCCAACTGAAGGGAAAGTTTTATTGGATGGAAAAGAAGTTAAAGGGCCTGGAGCTGATAGAGGAGTTGTGTTTCAACAATATACACTAATGCCATGGAGAACTGTTTTAAAAAATGTTACATTTGGTTTAGAGTTAAAAGGCATTCCAAAAAATGAAAGAATAAAGATAGCAAAAAAATTCATTAAAATGGTAGGATTAGAAGGATTTGAAGAAGCTTACCCTCATCAGTTGAGTGGTGGTATGCAGCAAAGAGTTGCCATAGCAAGAACTTTAGCCAACGACCCAGAGATTGTTTTAATGGATGAACCATTTGCAGCATTAGATGCCCAAACAAGGAATATACTACAGAATGAATTATTAAAAATATGGCAAAAGGAGAGAAAGACAGTATTTTTTGTTACTCATAGTGTTGATGAAGCAGTTTATCTCTCAGATAGGGTTGTTGTTTTAACTGCAAGACCTGGAAGAATAAAAGATATTATTGAAATTGATTTAGAAAGGCCAAGAGATAGAACAAGTATAGATTTCCTTGAATATAGAAAAAAGATTTTAAATATTTTGAAGGACGAGGTTTTAAAATCTATAAAGATACAATAATTTTTTTGTTTTTATAAAAATCTCATAGGTATTCCCCTATCTGCACAATATCTTTTTATCTCTTCTATTGTGTATTTTCTATAATGCAATATTCCTGCCATTAATGCAGCATCTGCTTTTCCATAAACAAAAGCTTCATAAACATGCTCTGGTTTTCCAGCTCCGCCAGAGGCAATAACAGGAAGTTTAACATTCTTAGAAATCTCTCTTGTTAATATTAAATCATAACCACTTTTTGTTCCATCTTTATCAATACTTGTTAATAAAATTTCTCCAGCTCCCAATTCTTCTACTTTTTTAGCCCATTCTATGGCATCTATACCAGTTTCTTTTTTTCCTCCATAAATATAAACTTCAAACCAGCAATAACCATCCTCTACTTTAACAACATTTTTATCTATATCATCTATCTCATCCTCATTAACATAATGCCTTTTAGCATCAATAGCAACAACAACACATTGAGAACCAAATATTTCACTCGCCTCTTTAATTAAATTAGGATATTTTACAGCTGCAGTATTTATTGAAACTTTATCAGCTCCGGCCCTCAGTATCTTTCTAAAATCTTCAATTGATTTAATTCCACCACCTACAGTTAATGGAATAAAAACTTTCTCAGCTGTTCTTTTCACAACATCAATAATTATATCCCTTTTTTCAGCTGAAGCTGTTATATCCAAAAATACAAGCTCATCAGCCCCTTCATTATCATACAACTGTGCCAACTCAACAGGGTCTCCCGCATCTCTTAAATTCAAGAACTTTGTTCCTTTAACAACTCTCCCATCTTTAATATCCAAGCATGGAATTATTCTCTTTGTTAACATCCATATCACTTCATTTCAATCCTAATAGGACTTCCACACTTATGCTTTTAAATAAAAATTAATTCTCTGATAGTCCTATTCTAAATCTTTAAATTCTAATTCCCTATCCAATTTTTCTTCTTCAGTTATACCTGAAATAGTTTTTGCTAATTTTAAAGCTCTTAATGATGCTAAATCTTTTTCTAAATATACGCTTGCCAGTTCATTGGTTAATTTAGTCATTTCCTTAGTGAATTTTGTTTTAATTTTTGTAATAGGTAAGTTTTCAGACCATTGTCTCTCTACATTAATGTCGTAAGGTAAAACTCCAATAATATCATCAATAATCTCGCTAATATCAGTAATCCCCTGATATTTATTAACAATAATTCCAGTTAAGCTAATACCCAAATCTTTTAAGAGTTCAATAGTTTTTAATGAATTTACAATAGATGGAATACTATCTTCACCAACTATTATAACTTTATTAACAAGGTCATATCCTGCATAAGATATAAGGATATTTTCCTCAGATATGTTTGGTGGGAAATCATAAACAATAACGTCATATTCTTCTTCCAATACTTCGATTAATCTTACAAAATTTTCAATGTCTGTTTTATATCCAAAAACATCAGAAGTTACTCCTGTGGGGATAATAGCTAAATCATCATAATTATAAATTATATCCTCTACAGCAGAATTTCCAGATAGATAGGTATTTAAGTTATGTTCTCTACCTTCTAGCCCAAACATCAAAGCACACGTTCCTCCATAAATATCGCAATCAACTAAAATAGTTTTAACTGAATGACTAAGAATATATGCAAAATTTGCGGCAATTGTGGTTTTTCCAGTACCTCCTTGAATATTATAAAACCCTATTTTCATTTTTATCACCAAAATTAAGATTTAATTTAAAGGAATTATTTTTGGAGGGTTTGCAATAATATATTTATAGTGTTCTTTGTCATAAAGTTCATAATCATAATTGCTAATATTTAAATTCTTTTTAGTAAATATAGTTATTTTTATTCCATTATTATCTTTTACCTTTATAGTAGTTCCGTTGTAGAAAATATTGTTTTTAGTGTATTTATAAAGCCACTTAGCTAAATCTTTAAATGAAACTACAGCAGTTCCATTTTCTTTTAGTTTGATAATTTTATATATGCTATAATTCCTAATGTCTGCAACATAAACTCCAAAGTCCTCACCTTTAGGTGGAATATAAAGAGTATCGACAATATTTACTCCATAAACATCTTTTAGTGGTGTTGGAATTCTAATAATCGGAATTCCATCGTATATTTCAAATCCTTTCTCACCTGGAATAACTAAATAATCAACTTTTCCTTTTATATCTAACTTCCAATCTAAGTCCTCACTATCATTACCTAAAATTGCATCTATTAGGTATTTATCTGAGCTTTCTAAAAATAACCCATCACATCCTCTTGCCAATGCATAGGCATAGTTTTTTACGAACCAATGATTAAAGTATTTATATTTATCCCACATTTCGCTATCTTCTGTTGTTGAAACAGGTTCTCCCTCATAATACCATTTTGATGGCTCTTTAGCCTTACCATCCCAATAAGGTTCTCCATAATCTAAATGATAATAAATATTTTCACTCTTAGCCCCATCTTCCCAATAACCATTTTCAGCAGTTCCTTTATAGCTTATAACTTTTGGATAAAATCCTCCAATTGGGTCATTTCTAAATGTCTCAGGAGCTTTATCTACATATATTAGAGGGTAATAACTTAAAGCCAATATATCCTCAGCATATATATCGTTCATTTTTTCTGGATTAAAGTATAGATGTGTATAATTTGTCCACCATTTTTTAAACCAATACTCATTATATAAATCTTCAAGCTCATTTACATCCACATCAGATTTTTTAACAATATCAATTCCTTCACTACCAGTTACTATATAACTTACATTTATTCCTAAAGCATTTAAAGCTTTTATGTATTTTAATTTTTTATTTATTATTTTATCATCTAACACATCTACTTTAATTTTTCGTCCTGCAACGTCTATAGCATAATCCCCATTCTCATCAGGGATTATTTTATCTACAGCTACTCCCGTAACGAGTATATGCTTATAATATGGTGGAACTTTATTTATATATGCAAAAACTCCTCCATTTTTAGCAATATACTCTCCAATAATGTTGAGTGTTTTTTCATCATCTAATGATGTAGGGTATAGGAAGAGAAGTTTATTTTTCTTAATTTCATAAACTCCATCTGCTACTTTCTTATAATTAATCTTATAAATTGGAAGTTCTTTTACTTCAGCTGGTGGATGGAATATTAAAGCTCCATCATCATTTCTTATGACATATTTTTTTGGATAAATTATAAAATTGCTATTGTTATCAATAAATACATAATCATAATAATCTGGAATAACTTTAGGAGGATAAGTATAAGAATATTTGTAGTAGTATTCTTCTGATGGTTCTTTTGGTGGATTATAGTAAATTTCTCCATCTTTTCCTACAACAATATATTTTTTTGGATATAGGATGAATGTAGCATTTCTTATCAATACATATCCATCATAGTCAGGAATTCTTGAAGGATTTGGAACTTTTATTTTATATGGTTTTACAAACTCATACTCACTGTAATTTTCTTCTTTTGGTGGATTAAATATTAAAGCTCCATCTTTCTCATAAACACTGGACTTTGGATACACTACAATAATTCCATTTTTATTTACATACGTATAATTCCCATAATCAGGAATTTTTGATGGCAAGTATTTCTTTATTCCTAAATAGTATAAAATATCGTTATCAATTGAATTATTATCTAAACAAAACACAGTTAGAGTATTATCATCCAAAAGTTCCTTAAGCGTCTCAACATTTTTAACTTTTGATAATGGAACAAATTCTATTGGAATTGAACTTGTATATTTATATTCAATGTTTGAAGGATAAACACAGGTAAGTATAGCAAATATCAATAATATAAAAACAAACTTTTTCATACCATTCACCTAAATAATTTCTATATTTAATATTATATTCCAAAAATCTGTAATTAGCAAAATAAATATTTATTCCTCAAATTTTTTCACATACATTAATGGATAATCAATATCTGGAATATATTCAAGTTTTAAATGGGCAATAGTTTTATTTATTTTTATTTTTAAATCAACATCTAACATCTTTCCATCCAAAGAAACATATTTTTCTCCAACATTTTTAATTTTAACTTTTATATCATAAACACATGGCTGATTTTTCATAGCCTCTTCTATAGCTCTTTCTAATGATTCTTTATTATCTTTGCTAACTGGAGTTCCAACAAATTGATGAAATAAAGCTCCTAAGGTAATGCCTCCTTCAAAAACTGCTCTCTCCCTATCTGTTAAATTTTTAAAATATTTTTTGAAGATTTCAGTTTCTTCCACTCTCATATATATCTCTCCATATACTTATTATTTAATTATTATCTAATCCAATATTATTTAATTTCCAACATTCTTTCAATAGCTTTTCGAGCTTTTTCAATAATACCTTTGTCTAATCTAACCTCATACTTCTCTTCTAAGAGACATTTTTCTATCTTTTCTAAGGTTATTCTTTTCATCTCATGGCAAATAGCATCTTCTCTTAATGGAATGAGAGTTTTCTTTTTACCTATTTTTTCAAGCTCTAATTCTATTCTATTAATCATTCCCACTTCAGTTCCAATAATAAACTCTTCATACTCACTATTTAACACTATTTTCAATATTCCACTTGTGCTTGCTATATAATCGGCATTATCTTGCAATTCAGGGCTACACTCTGGATGAATTAAAACTTTAGCATTTGGATATTTCTCTTTAACTCTCTTTAAATCCTCCATTGTGAATTTTTTATGCACATAACAACCCCCTCCTTCTGGAATTGGAATAATTTTTTTATCAGTTCTTTTCTGCACATAATAAGCTAAGTTGTTATCTGGACCAAACAAAATTGTCTCTGCTTCTAAAAAATTAACAACTTTATCTGCATTTGCTGATGTGCAAGTTATATCCGCCAATGCCTTAGTTTCAGCTGTTGTATTTATATAAACAACTAATGGAGCCTCTGAATATTTTTCTCTATATTTTTTTATAATTTCTGCAGTTAGCTGATGAGCCATTGGGCATTGAGTTCCTTCAATCTCTGGCATTAAAACTTTCTTATCAGGATTTAAGATTTTAGCAGACTCTCCCATAAAATCTACTCCACAAAATACTATTATATCAGCATCTGTTTCCTTTGCCTTAATGCAGAGTTCTAAAGAGTCCCCTAAAAAATCAGCTATTTTCTGTATTTCTTTTGGCTGGTAGTTGTGAGCTAAAATTATTGCATTTTTTTCTTCCTTTAATTTGTTTATTCTCTCTTCTATATCCATAATATCCCTCATAATTTTAATATTTGACGACGAATTTCAGATTTTAAATCCATTTTTTTCTAATCTTTCAACAACTTTATCCCATGTTGGTAAATTTGTTTGACAACCATTTGCCTCAACAACAAATGAAGCGGTTGCAGCTCCAATTAAACCACATTTCTCCAAATCATATCCTTTAACATAAGCTGATAAAAATCCTGCTCTATAACTATCTCCAGCACCTGTAGGGTCAATAACTTTTTCGGCTTTAATACATGGAATCTTTATTTTTTTATCTTTGGTGTATATTACGCTACCTTTAGAACCTTTTGTTACTATTAATGCATCAACTCTCTCTAAGTAATCATTAATTTCAAAATTCAATAACTTTGAGGCTCTTTCAAATTCATGCCTATTCATAAACAAAAAGTTTGTATGCGCAATCATCTCTGATAAATTTTCTTTTGAATATTGTGGTAAATCCTGCCCAGGGTCGAAAGATACTAAATTATTCCCATAAGCTTTTTTTGCACATTTTAGGTTGAATTCTGGGTCTCCAGTAGCTATATGGATAATTTCTGTATTGAAGTTTGGTGGATTTAATTCTTTATAGTGCTTAGCTGCTCCCCATAAGAAGAAAGTAATTTGGTTATTATCTTTATCTGTAAATATCCATGCTTTTGGTGTTTCTTCATCTTCAGAATAATAAAGTTTAGAAATATTTATTCCCAAATTCTTTAAATATCTCTCATATCCGCTGTTTTTAAAATCATAGCCAACACATGATAAAAGTTCAGTATCTACCCTAAGTTTTTTTATTCCTACTGCTGTATTTGCTGCAGCTCCTCCATAATACTTTCTTGCTGAAGGAATTTGAATTGAAGTATTAGGTTCTGGAAATTTTTCCACATTGAAAATATAATCAAGAGCTGTATGCCCTACACAGGTAATTTTTTCCATTTTTTCCACCTCTATAAAAAATTAAAAATATGCTTTGCTATTAAACATTAAGACCTTAATCAAGCTTAATAATATAGTATATAGTAGTATTATAGTATTTAGAGTTATTATGACATAAGTTTATTAATGTGCGAAAGTCCTATATAGAATAACTTAAAAATTAAAATTATTGAACTATTACTTAAAGATTTTTAGGTGGGAAGAATGATAAATATATCTGAAAATGCTGAAGCAAAAGAAATATTACCTATAGCTCAAGCTGTCCATATCTTAGTTAATAAACTTCCTGTATCTATGAGAAGTAAAAACAAACCTGGGGTCAGATTAGAAAAAGGAGAAGTTGTAGATACAAACTATGAAGGTTATGTTTTAAAATTAGCAATTAAAGAAGGGAAAGTTATTAGAGCTACACCTATTGTAGGACCTTATGCTGGACTTCCAGTTATTGTAGCTCCTATAAAAGATGGGGATAAAGTAGTAGGTGCTATTGGTGTAGTTGATATAACAGCAGGAATATTTGAAGATGTTATAGCTATTTCAAGAAGACCTGAATTATATAAGTTCCTTCCTGAAGATGCTTTTCCAAAATAAAATTTTTAAGGTGATGGAATGAAAAAAATATTCATATATCCCCCAAATAGTTTAATATTAACAGATTTAGTTGAAAGATTAGGACATAAGCCATTAAACCTAAATATAGTTATGGGAAAATTAGTTAGGAATCCAGAAATAGACAGCCCTCCTATGAACATAACCGATGAAGAACCAAAAAAGGGTTTAAAATATGCTGCTGTAGAAGTTCCTTCTGGTGTTAGAGGAAGAATGGCTTTAATTGGTCCATTAATTGAAGAGGCTGAAGCAGCAATAATAATGGAAGATGCTCCTATTGCCTTTGGATGCATTGGATGCCAAAGAACAAACGAATTGACACTCTATTTAGTAAGAAGAAAAAATATTCCAATATTGAGAGTTAAATACCCTACAAATGAAGAAGAGGCAGAAATTTTAGTTAATAAGATTGCTAATTTCTTAAAAAGCTTAGAAGAAAATCAAAAAAATTAAATTGGTGATAAAATGGAATGTCCTAACAAAGAAACTAATTTAAATAGGTGTAATTGCAGTTATCCTTCATGCTCTAAAAAGGGAATGTGCTGTGAATGTTTGCATTATCATTTAAAAAATAGACAGTTACCTGCTTGCTGTTTCCCACCTGATGTAGAAAAAACATATGATAGAAGTTTTGAAACATTTGCAAAGCTTGTTTTAGAAGGGAAGATTTAATATTTAAATAAAAAAATAAAAAATAGTTCTTAATAATAATAAAATTTATTAAAATTTATTTCAAAACTTCTTTAAATACCTTTTTTTTATAAGACATTTCATGATAATCTATTTTTATCAGATGTTATAATTTTTCGAAACAAAAGTTTATTTTGGGAGGAATATGCTAAAAATGACTACATAAACGAGTAATTGAAGGTATACATATCGTTGATTGTATAATTACAAATGGAAAACATATTATTCCAATCGATTTTAGAGTATATGACAGACCAAGAGATGGAAAGACGAAAAATAATTTATGTAGGGAGATAATAAAGTCTTTAGTAGATAAAGGATTAAATATTAGATATATCTGTTTCGATAGTTGGTATTCAAGTAAAGATAACTTAAAACTTATCGATAGTTTAGGTTTATTCTACCTCTGCAGAATTAAAAAGAATAGAAAGATAAAACTCTCCAAAAACAGAGAGTGGGTATCAATCGAAGACATTAAGGAAAATCCTAAGAATGGATTAATCGTTTATCTACGAAAAGTTGGCTATGTCAGACTCTTCTGCCTTTCCAAAAACGGAAAGGCAAGATATTATATAACTAATAACCTATTTATGTCTTTCGAAGAATTCCAAGATGTCAAAAACGCCTCTTGGAGAATCGAGTAATTCCATAGAGGTGTTAAACAGTGCTGTAATATAGGTAATTTCTTCGTTAGAAGAAAATTTCCAATTTTAGGTCATACCTCCCTTTCTATGAGAGCTTTTTACCTCTTAGAGAAAATTAGAATCGATAAAAATATTTAGTGGGTATAAACTTAGAAGAAAACTAAATCGAATGGCTGTTGGCAATGATATATTCTCTCTGTTAAGAAATAGGTCTATCGTTAATCTAAGTAGTTAAATGTAGATACGAAAGTCCTATTAGATAAATTTTATTATTATATTATTTTTCTATTTCTCTACGTTTTTCATGAGATACTTTATGAAAACTTAACCATATAATCGCAATTCCACTACCAATCAAAGTCCATACTAATGCTATAAGTTTCTCATTAATGATAGATATTAAAGCACCAATTATTACTAAAATTAATCCAATTAATCCAAAGGTAACATACTCTTCATATTTATTTTCAGCCATCATTCACCTCATATTTAAATACCCATTAAAAATACAGGGATTACTGATAATATTATAATTAGAGCTACAAATATTGCTAATAATTGCCTTTTACTAATTTTTGAGCTTTTCATACTCCCCCCTTAGTTCTAAGTATGATTTTCTAATGATATTGTCATTACTAATATTTAAACTTTTCAGTATATCCATTAGTTCATTCAAAACCCTATCTTTTTCATTAATATCGAATATTGTCTTTTCTAATTCTAAGAATAAACCTAAACCCTCAACATCATCAATACTTGCCTCTATATCCCCCTTTTTGTAAATCTCTCTAATCTTTCTAATTGGTGGAACTTCTTTAAATCCAAGTTTTTTAAATATCTGTCTCATCTTTTCTTTATCTTCTATTTTTACTTCAATCTCTTCCCTTGTTTTTGATATTTTATCTATTTTTGGTCCTTTATAAGTGACAAAGAAATTACCATCTTCATTTCTAATTCTTAAAGCTTCATCAGTTTCCATAAAATCTCTATCAATTCCATTGAAATATATGTCCTCTTGAAATTTCTTCTTAATAAATTTAAATCCAAGATTTTTTAACTGCTCTATCACTTTATCTTTATCGTCAATCTTTACCTTAATCTCAACCTCTATCATAACAACTCACCAAATAATAGAGATTTTTTTAACAACATCCTCTAAGGCCTTTTTTATTTCATCCTTATCTACATTTTCTACAATTAAATAGATAACTACATTTTCTCCATCTCTCTCAAGAACTGTTGAAGTAATATTCCCACCAATCCTAGATATTCTTGAAGTTATATCAGCCAATAAACCAATTCTATCCTTAGCTACAATCTGTAATTTTAATGCTCCTAATGTAATTTCTCCCTTTTCTAATAGATATAATCCTTCTTTTGTTAATCTAACTCCACCATTCCTACCTTTTTTTGTCTCTACTAATCCTAAATCTCTTAAAACCCTAATTTTAACATCTAAGTTTTTTGGATGGATATTTAGTTTTTTTGCTAATTCTTTAATTGTTATTGGCTCTTTTAAATGTTCCATAATTTTTTTAGTTAAACCTTCAACTTTCATACTCTCACAGTAATTAATTTAAATTTATAAATTAGTTTTTGTATAAAAATAAAAAGAATAATGAATTAATATTAAATTAAAAATAACATAAAAGACATTAATAAAATCTCAATATTATGACCTGGCTCTCTTTCTCTCTCTCTTTAACCTTCTTAATCTTTTCTTATACCATTTCCATCTCATTCTTCCTTTCTTTTTCCATCTTCTTGAACTCCTCTTTATAGTATCACCGTTTCCCTGTTTTTATAGATTAAGTATAAAAATCATGAAGAACATGGACTGTCCTTAACCCACAGATTCATCGGGAATACAATTCCCTCTGCTGTGGGCTCATTGAACTTCGGGCTGAACGGATACAACCCCTTAAATGAAATTTATAAACATTTGTAATAACCTCGAAGGCAGAGCCCTCTCATCGGTTATTTATTGATAGTTAAGTAGTTATTTAGTGGTATTCTCTTATTGGGTATTTATAGATTACGATAATGATGTAGAAACTAAGAAACTTCTTCAAAACTCTTGTAATGTTCTCTTTAATGTTTTTCATCCAAATAATATAAGAACTCTTACTTAAACTTTTTGGTTTTAACACCCCTTTATTTTAACCAGCTACCTTTTTCTACAACAACATAACCTTCTTTATTTACCTTAGGAGCAATTTTTAGAAATTTCTCTCTGAATCCTGGATTACTTTCAATTGCTTCATCATCTCTAAGAACATTCCTGCTGTCAATAATATAGTAGCTCTCTTCCATCTCTAAGTCAAATTTCTCTAAGACCTCGCTAAATTTGTTGATAATTTCTTCAGCCTCTTTTTTTATTTTTTCAATGGTTTTTTCATCCATTAAACTCACCGTTTAGATTAAACCGAGTTCTTTCAAAACATTTTCTAATATTTTTTTATGCTCTTCACTCATCTCACATAGAGGTAATCTCAACTCACCAGCAGGTCTACCAATCATATTTAAAGCTGTTTTTACAGGAATTGGATTAGTTTCAATAAACATTGCCTTCATCAATGGGAATAACCTATAGTGAATTTCTCTCGCTTTTTCAAAATCTCCGTTTAATGCCGAATTAACCATTTCAACAAAATCCTTTGGAACTATATTTGCTACAACACTAATAACTCCTTTTCCTCCTAAGGCGATTATTGGTAAAGTTAATTCGTCATTTCCTGAAAGAACAGTTATCTTAGCATCATGTATTAGCTCAGAAACTTGAGATAAATTAGGATTCGCTTCTTTAACTGCTGAAATATTACTGTATTCTTCAGATAAAAGCTTAACGGTCTTAGGTTCTAAATTAACAGATGTTCTTGAAGGGACATTATATAAGATAATTGGAATATTTATTGATTCAGCAATCTTTCCAAAATGTCTTCTTAAACCATCCTGTGTAGGTTTGTTGTAATATGGAGTTATTGACAAAACTGCGTCTGCTCCAACATCCTCAGCAAAAATAGATAGCTCTACAGCTTCCTCTGTGCAGTTTGAACCTGCTCCTGCAATAACCTGAACTCTTCCATCAACAATCTCTACAGCCTTTTCAATAACTTTTTTATGCTCTTCATGTGATAAAGTGGGACTTTCTCCAGTAGTTCCAACAGCTACAATTCCACTAACACCATTTTCAATTAAAAAGTTTATATTCTCTTCTAATCCTTCATAATCTATTTCATTATTTTTAAAAGGAGTAATTATGGCGGGATAGACCCCCTTAAACATAGCTTCACCTTTATTGGAGCTGTCTCATTTTGTGGGTAATATAACCAGCAATTCTATTTCTCAATCTTTTTGTTGAGATTTGAGCTACTTGTTCTAAAACTCTTTTGTTTGTTTCAAAGTCTGTTGTAAATAAATCTCTGTATTTCTTAATTAATTCCATAGCAGTTCTCTTGATTAATGCTTGTCTAATCCTTCCCATCATCTCACCTGCCTAAATTTTTATTTTTTTAATTTATTTGTTTTTATTTTGTGTTTCTTCAAGATATTTTCTTTGAAGGGTTTTGTTATGCTCTATTAATATTTGAAATATTTTAATACCAATATTTTCATCAACGTTATGTTCTTTACAAAGTTTTCTTATCCTATCGTATATATATTTTTCTCTATCTGGGTCGTTAATTGGAATGCCAAGCTGGTTTTTAATCTCAGCTACATCCTTAGCTAAGCTATTTCTTTCAGCAATTAACTTTAATATCTTATTATCAATCTCATCAATTTTCTTCCTAATTTCAGCAAGCTTTTTTATCATTGTAATCACAGAATGCTTATTATACTAAAATGTTAATAAAGTTTGTTATTTATATGGAACATTCTTTTTCCTACGAAAGACCTATATATTTGTATCAACAGAAAGTGTCAAAACAAATATAACAATACCTAAAAGTATAAAAGAAATATAAAAATGTTTTTATATCTTTATAGGACAAATACTATTTTTACTTTTATTAGTATATGTTAAAGTCCTATAGTATTTAGAACTGGTGATATTATGTTTAGAGGAGTTATGGAGAGTGCAAAAGAGTTTAAAAAAGTTGTTGATACAGTATCAACACTTTTAGATGAGATTTGCTTTGAGGTTGATGAAGAGGGAATAAAAGCTGCTGCAATGGACCCAAGTCACGTTGCTTTAGTTAGCTTAGAAATTCCAAGATTGGCGTTTGAAGAATATGAAGCAGACACTCATGAGATTGGAATTGATTTAGAAGCTTTCAAAAAAGTCATGAATAGGGCAAAATCAAAAGATAAATTAATATTAGAGTTAGATGAAGAGAAGAATAAATTAAATGTTATCTTTGAAAATACAGGAAAGAGAAAGTTTAGTTTAGCTTTATTAGATTTATCTGCTTCATCAGTTAGAGTACCTGATATTGAATATCCAAACGTAATTATGATTAAGGGAGATGCTTTCAAAGAAGCTTTAAAAGATGCGAATTTATTTAGTGATTATGTAATTTTAAAGGTTGATGAAGATAAGTTTGTAGTTCATGCTAAAGGAGATTTAAACGAAAATGAAGCAATATTTGAAAAAGACAGTTCTGCAATTATTAGCTTAGAAGTTACAGAAGAAGCAAAAAGTGCATTTAACTTAGATTATCTAATGGATATGGTTAAAGGAGTTAGTTCAGGAGATATTATCAAAATCTACTTGGGTAATGACATGCCTGTAAAGATAGAGTATTCATTAGCTGGAGTTAATTTAACTTTCCTCTTGGCTCCAAGGATTGAAGCCTAACGTGGGATTATGCATGAACTATATGAAACATTAAAAAATTATTTTTTTGAAGAGATAACGACAGATAAATTATTAAAATTGCCTGATAATTTTTATGATGAAGTTAGAGAATATATAAAAAATATTAAAGATGAAATTGAGCTTGAGAGAGCTAAATATTATTTTAAAGAGCTTAGAAAGTTAAGGATATATAAAGCCCTGTATTTAGACAATGAGAGAGAAAACTTACTTCCAGAAGAGATAAATATTATATATGCTATTGAAAATGTTGTAGTTGAATTGAAAATTGAAAAAAATGTTGAATCTAATGAAGTAGATGAGATTGAGATACCAAAACCTATATATACAATAAATGATATTGATGTTGTAAAGGTTGATAAAAACTTTCCACCATTCACAGACGGCACTTTTATATATAACCTAAACAAAAATGATGTCCTCACCTTAGATAAAAAAATATCAGATATTTTAAAAAAACACAGAATTATCTCAAGAATAGGTGAAAGTTATGAAAATGCCGAAAAAAGTTAGGAGATACTGCCCATACTGTAAAAAACATACAATACACACTGTAGAGAAGGCAAAAAAAGGAAAACCTAGTGAGTTAACTTGGGGTCAAAGGCAGTTTAGAAGGGTAACGGCTGGTTATGGAGGTTTCCCAAGACCTTTACCAGACAGGTCAAAACCTGTTAAAAAGATAGACTTAAGATTTAAATGCACAGTTTGTGGAAAAATGCACACAAAAGCAAATGGATGCTTTAGGTCTGGTAGATTTGAGTTTGTTGAGAAGTAAATTTTAAAAACTTTAAACTCTTTTTAAACACTTTAAATAAAATTGTAGAGAGGGGAGATGATGGAGTTAATCCCACAACCAAGAACAAAATTCTTGAGAGTTCAGTGTCCAGAATGTAACAACGAGCAAGTAGTCTTTGGAAGCCCAGCTACTGTTGTTAAATGTTTAACATGTGGGAAAGTTTTAGTTGAGCCAAGAGGTGGAAAAGGAAAAGTTAAAGCTAAAATTTTAGAAATCTTAGGTTAAATATTTAGGACTTTCGCACTTTATATAATGACATTACCACCAAATATGCCTTTTTTTTAATATTTATTCCTGCGAAAGTCCTAAGTTTTATTTATAATTCAAAATATTTTCCCCAAAATTACATTTTAGATTTATATTTATGGCATCTTTTGGACAGACATTTAAGCAGGTGGCACATGAAATACACTCTGTTGATAGAACTCTTTTGCCCTTATTTTTATAATCTAAAAGTTTTATGTCCATTGGACAGTTTTTTTCACATAAAGAACAATCTATGCATTTATCTTTATCTATAGAGACTTTCAATAGGGAAAACATGCTCAATACTTTTTGTATTGGTGGAATTGGACATAAATATAGAACTTTCACAGTTTGTATATTAACTAATGAATTTTGACTCCTTTTGGTGTTTAGATAGCTTTATATCATAGGTTAATTTTATTTTAATTTGTATAACTACATATATGAATATAATTTATAAAAAACATTTAATAGCAAAAATGCAGAAATTAAAATTAGATAAAAAGGTGACAATATGGAAATTATTTTTAGAGGAGCAGCATTGGAAGTTGGAAGAAGCTGTATAGAAATAAAAACTGATAAAAGTAAAATATTATTGGATTTTGGAGTTAAGCTTGGAAAAGAAATTGAATATCCAATATTGGATGAATCAATAAAGGATATTGATAAAGTTTTTATTTCACATGCCCATTTAGACCACTCAGGAGCTTTACCAATATTATTTCATAGAAAAATAGATGTTCCAGTAATTACAACTGAGCTATCAAAAAAATTAATTAAGGTTTTACTAAAAGATATGGTAAAAATTGCTGAAACAGAAAATAGAGAGATTCCTTACAACAACCATGATGTAAAAGAGGCTATGCGACATACAATTCCATTAAATTACAACGATAAAAAATACTACAAAGATTTTTCCTATGAGCTCTTTAGTGCTGGACATATTCCAGGGAGTGCATCAATTTTATTAGAATATAATAATAACAAAACTATCTTATATACTGGAGATGTAAAGCTTAGGGATACAAGATTAACAAAAGGAGCTGATTTAAGCTATATAAAAGATGATATTGATGTTTTAATAATTGAATCAACCTATGGAAACAGCATACATCCTAATAGAAAAGCTGTAGAGCTAAGTTTTATAGAAAAGATAAAAGAGGTTTTATTTAGGGGAGGGGTTGCTTTAATTCCAGTATTTGCTGTAGATAGAGCTCAAGAAATATTATTAATATTAAATGATTATGGCATAGATGCCCCAATCTACTTAGATGGAATGGCTGTTGAAGTTACAAAGTTAATGTTAATGTATAAAGATATATTAAATGAATATCATCAATTAGAAAAAGCCCTAAAAAATGTTAAAATGAATGAGAAATCAGAGGATAGGATTAAAGCAGTTGAGAATTTATCAAAAGATGGAGGAATTGTTGTAACTACTGCAGGAATGTTAGATGGAGGGCCTATTCTATATTACCTAAAATTATTTATGCACAATCCAAAAAACGCTCTACTATTAACTGGATATCAAGTTAGAGATTCTAATGGAAGGCATTTGATTGAAACTGGAAAATTATTTATTGAGAGAGATGAAGTTAAGCCTAACTTAGAGGTTTGCATTTATAACTTTTCGTGCCACGCTGGAATGGATGAGTTACATGAGATAATTAAAAAAGTTAATCCTGAGCTATTAATTATACAGCATGGAGAGGTTGTTCAAGCAACAACATTAAGAAATTGGGCTTTAGAGCATGGTTTTGATGCAATAGTTCCAAAGTTAGGAGAAAAAATAAGGATTTGAGGATGAAATATGTTGGGATTAAAGATTGAAGATGCTATAAAATACAATGAGAATTTAAAAAGATATGTGTATAAAAAAGGAGATAAACTTAGAATTGACTTTAAAGATAAAGAGGCATTAGTAGAATATAACAAAACAGTTTTAAAAGTTTTGTTTGATTTAGATATTGAGTTTCATAAAAATGGGCTAATTCCTACACCAATAAACAGATATCTTTTTATAAAATCAACTTTTGAAACATTAAAAAAACTATGCATAGAAAAACCTAAGGTTTTAGAGATTGGAACAGGACACTCTGCTATAATCTCTCTATTAATAAAAAAATTTTATGATGCCGAGGTTTATGCTACTGAGGTTGATGAAGAATTTATAGATTTTGCTAAAAGAAACATAGAGAAAAATAAATTGGATATAAAGATTATAAATTCTAAAGGGAAAGTTATTGAAGGTATTAAAGAAATTGAAGGAATAAAATTTGATTTAATTATCTCTTATCCTCCTTTCTATTCAAAAAATTCTGTTGCAAGTGGGAGAAAGTTTGGAGGGGCTTTAGCTAAGGATATTGAACTTATAGGAGGAGGGAAATTTGGGGAAGAATTTTCATTCAAAATAATTGAAGAAGGGATTAATTTTTTAAATAAAAAAGGAGTTATTGCCTTAATGATGCCAAAAAAACCAGAAATTAGAAGAAAACTAATTATTAAAAAAATGAAAGATGTTGATTTAAATGTTGAAGTTGATGAAATTAAAACTGGAAATAGAATTAGGTATATTATTAAAGGGATAAAAACTAAGGTGGAATAATGCTAACTATTTTAAAATTAGGAGGTAGTGTTCTATCAGACAAAAATATGCCTTTTTTAGTAAAATGGGATAATTTAGAGAGGATAGCAATGGAAATAAAAAACGCCTTAGATTATTATAAAAATCAAAATGAAGAGATGAAATTAATACTCGTTCATGGTGGTGGAGCTTTTGGACATCCTGTTGCTAAAAAATATTTAAAAGTTGAAAATGGTAAAAAAGTATTTATAAATATGGAAAAGGGATTTTGGGAAATTCAAAAAGCGATGAGAAGATTTAACAACATAGTTATTGACACTTTACAGAGCTATGATATTCCTGCAGTTTCTATACAACCATCTTCATTTGTTGTTTTTGGAAATAAACTAATTTTTGACATCTCCGCTATAAATGAGATGCTTAAAAGAGATTTAGTTCCAGTAATTCATGGAGATATAGTAGTTGATGATAATAACGGATACAAAATAATTTCTGGAGATGATATAGTACCATACTTAGCTAATGAATTAAAAGCTGATTTAATACTTTATGCTACAGATGTTGATGGTGTTTTAATTAACAACAAACCTATAAAAAAGATAGATGAAAAGAATATCGACGAAATATTAAGTTATTTAAGTGGCTCTAACAGTATAGACGTTACTGGTGGAATGAGATATAAGATAGAGATGATTAGAAAAAATAAGTGTAGAGGTTTTGTATTTAACGGAAATAAAGTAGAAAATATTTATAAAGCTTTATTAGGAAAAGTAGAGGGAACAGAAATTGACTTTTTATAATAATTTATTGCTTTAACCACCTATCTAAGGTTACTTCTTCTCTATACCACTCTACTTTTTGTGGTTTAAATGAAATCTTTCCGTATTCTCCACCACCACCAGGATAAATATATATCTTCCCTTTTCTAAACAGATTAATTGTTTCTGCCACTTTTGGATGAATCTTGGTTAATTCCTGAATATCAGCATTTATTAAAACCTCTATCTCATTTCCATATTTTTTAATAAACTCTTCCCATAAATTTTGGACTGCCTTTGTAAATATTCCTTTGCCGATGGTTAAGCTAATCATCTCAGCTAATGGAATTAGCTTATAATATGGAGGTCTAAATTCTGGATGCTCTATTTTTCCATCACTCAACTCTTCAACTCTACTTAAAACTCCTTTCTTTATACTTCCCTTACATTTTGGACATTTCCAATTGTATTTTTTAGCATCTTCTAATTTAAACCTTGTATGACATTTAGAGCATGCGGTTAAATGATACTTCCCTAATTTTGGGTCTAATCCATAATTGGCAATTATCTTATTATGCTTTATTGCTTTTTTTATTTGTTCAAAGTTATCTTCTATTCCACCTATATAATCAACCTCTATTTGATTAAATTCCCTACCTAATCTATGAGGATGATATGAATGGGCATCTGAATTTGATAAAAATGGCAAATCTCTTAGTTCTGGAATCATATCTGCCATGTCAGTATCTGCTGACAAACCAAGCTCTACAAAATCAGGTTTTTTTTCATAGCAATCATATATTGAATCAAATGATTTATAAAGAGATGTCCAGGGTGTAAAGCAGTTATGCAAAGTTCCTGAAACAGTTACATAGCTTGAATCGTCTTCAACCTCTAAGTTATATACATATCCATTATAATACTCTCTTTCTATTTTTATAATTGGAGTATATAGATAATTCCCTTTAATCCACCCATATCTAACATCCTTTTTTGGAAGTTTTATATCTTCATTTCTTAATACATTTATGATTTTTTTATCTTTATCTAATGGAGATATTCTCCCTTGCCATATTGTATGATAATTAATAACTTTTCTATCTCCAATTTTTGGATTTTTTGGAACAAGCTTACTAAATGTTATTATAAAACCTAATCTTAGAGAAATTAATCTTAACTGATTCATCAAAATTTCTGAAGTAGTTACTCCTTTATCTCCTCTCCACCATCCAATAAATATCTGAATTTGCTTATTCTTAGGAAGATACAAAAACTCATTTGGAAGAGCTTTATTCCAAGCTCTTTTTTCATCTCCACAGTAGAATGTGTCTCCAAAGAATTCTCTTAAAACTCTTGAGTAATATTTTAATTCTATTCCTCCACTTCTTTCATCATTTCTTATTTTTGGTTTTAAGTTGAATATTTTCTTCATTAGATATTCTATATCATTGATGATTTCTTTTTCATTTTCCCCCAATGCAAATCCAATCCCATCCCTAAAGCAATAACCTTCAGATAAGAAATATCCAACTAACCTACAAAACTCTTCGGAAACTTCAATTTTTTCTGGAATCCTATTTCTCCAAGATTTTTGCTTAATATTATTAAGAAATTTACCTAATGATAAAAATTTAATATCTCTCACTTCCTTAGGTATTGGATAAACTATTACATCTCCTACTTTTAAGTCTTTAGCCATAATCCATTCTCTTTTATATATCTCATATCTTTTTTTACATGAGGAACTTGTATATTGAGTTAAGCAGTTAAATTTACATATTCCATGGGAGCCATCACATCTCTTTTCTGTTTTAATGATATAGACTGGATGCTCAGGAGTTACGATTATTTCTTCTGAGAAGTATCTAACTCTAATCTTTATTATGTCTCCAATATATCTTCTTTTATAAACTTTTTCAACTTTTTTAAACCTATTTTCATGAGTTAATACTTTATCTCCTACTTTTATATCGACTATTCTTTTAAAACCATTTTCTAATATCAGCAGTGTATCTGGTGGGACACAGTGAGCAGGTCCAATCAATCCATCAACCTCTCTAACAATATCTAAGATTTCATTACCTTTTAAATTTACTCTTGGTCGCCCCTCTTTATCAATATCCTTAGAATATTTTTTTAAAACTTCTCTCAACTCTTCAACCTTACTTATTGAAGGTAATAAAATAAGATGATGAACTCTATTCTTATCTTCAATTTCAGTTGTTAAAACCAACTCTCTATCTTTATATTGCTTTATCTCTTCCAAATAATCTGGATTCAAACAATCTCCTGTTCCAATGATGTTTAATCCTTTAAGCTTTCCATATTTTAAAATATTCTCTACACTCATATCCTTAGAAGTCCCACCAGAGAATCTTGAATGAATGTGTAAATCAACATTAGCTATCATTGTATCACCAAAAATTTATAAAAATCTAATAGCAATTATAAAACCAATATCATTTTATCATTTAATAGAACTTTAATAAATATAACAATGAACTTTGATGAGTTTTATTTAAACACTAAATTGGGGAGAAAACATGATTATAAATTATGAAATATTAAAAAAATATCCTCTCTGTAATAGATGTTTCGGAAGGTTGTATGCTAAGTTATTGCATACAACAAACACTGAAAGAGGTAAGGCGTTAAAGCTATATAAAGCTTTAGAACTTGAAGCAAAGATAAAAAAAGCTAAAGAAAAAGGAATAAATTATGAAGAAGAATTAGAGTTACTAAAAGCTTTGGCAAAAAGTGGAGTCGATGAAATAAGATTGGAGGATATAAAAGAAGTAGAAAAAGAAAATTGCCCATGGTGTAAAGGCATTTTTAACAAACAAAAAATGGAAAAACTATTAAATAAAGCAATTGAGATTTTAAAAAAGTATGAGTTTGACACATTTTTAATTGGAACTCATATCCCAAAAGAGATTAAAGAACTTGAAAAAGAGATTGAAACAGAATTTATGGAAAGTATAAAGCAGGAATTTGGAAGAGAATTTGGAAAGATGTTGGCAGTTAGATTAGATAAAACCCCAAATAAAGAATATCCAGATATTGTTGTGCATATAAATCCATACACTGAAGAGATTTATTTACAAATAAACCCATTATTTATTAAAGGAAGATATAGAAAATTAGTTAGAGGTATTCCACAAACAAGATGGCCATGTAGAAAATGTAGAGGAAGAGGATGTGAGCTCTGTAACTACACAGGTAAAAAATATCCAATATCTGTTGAAGAAATCATTGCTAAACCGTTCTTAGAGGCTACAAAAGGTGTAGACGCAAAATTCCATGGGGCGGGAAGAGAAGATATAGATGTCAGAATGCTTGGAAATGGAAGACCATTTGTTTTAGAGATTAAAGAGCCAAAGATAAGAAAAATTGATTTAAATAAAATTGCTGAAGAAGTTAATAAAGATGGTAGGGTAGAGGTTTTAAACTTAGAGTTTGGTGTTAGGAAGGATAAAGTTATATTTAAAAACACCCCTCATAGAAAAACATATAGAGCTTTAGTTGAATGCTCAGAAAAAATTTGTGAGGAAGAATTAAAAAAACTTGAAAAAGAACTTGAAAATAGAACTATATATCAAAAAACTCCTAAAAGAGTATTACATAGAAGAGCTGATTTAGAGAGAATCCGTAAGGTATATAAAGTTAAAACCAATAAAGTAGATGACAATCATTTTGAGATGATTATACATTGTGATGGTGGATTATATATAAAAGAGTTAATCAGTGGAGATGATGGGAGAACAAACCCATCTGTCTCATCTATATTAAACAAAAACTGTATATGTAAAGAATTGGATGTTTTAAAGATACACGATAATGATTCTGAAGGTGAGAATTATGGTTCAAATGAGTGAAGGATTTAGAAGAAAAACAAGAAAAAAATTATCAAAACACCCAAGAGAAAGAGGACTTTACCCAATAACAAGAGCTTTGAAAGAATATAAAGAAGGAGAGTATGTGCATATAGTTATAGACCCATCAGTCCATAAGGGAATGCCACACCCAAGATTCCATGGAAGAACTGGAATTGTTGTTGGTAAGCAGGGAAGAGCATTTATCGTTAAAGTAAGAGATGGAGGAAAATACAAACAAATCATTGCTTATCCACAACACTTAAGACCAGCTACAGCTTAAATTTTTAAAATTTTTAAATTTCTCTAAATTTTTTAAAACACTTTAATTATTTTTCTTTAATTCTAAATACTCGTCCTTATAATAATGTCATAATATAATAATGTTATTTTTATTGTATTGAATTAAGGGGGAGAGAATGATAGGCAAAAAAATTCTTAGAGAGAAATATGTGACAATATCTGAGGCTGCTGAAATCATGGAAGAGAGAGCTCAGATTGGAGAGTTATCCTATGAACAGGGATGTGCCTTAGATTATTTACAAAAATTTGCCAAGTTAGATAAAGAAGAGGCAAAAAAATTGGTCGAGGAGTTGATATCTTTAGGAGTAGATGAAAAAACCGCAGTTAAAATAGCTGATATTCTACCCGAAGATTTGGATGATTTGAGAGCAATATACTACAAAAGAGATTTGCCTAAAAACGCTGAGGAAATTTTAGAAACGGTTAGGAAATACATCTAATTTTTTATTACTTCTTTAAATTTGTAGATTTAAATAAAAGGTGAAATTTTATGGTTAGAGGGCAATATAAAAAACAAAATAAAGAAAGAACGAGATTTCCTAAAAAAAATAAGCCTCAAAAATTTGAAAACTACGCATGGGTTTTAGATTATCTACCTTACGGTTATCCAAACAAACCTGATGAGCCAATAGTTCAAGGACTAGGAGAATTCCAATTTGTATTAATGGAGATGGTTCCAAAACCAAATGTTGATATTCAATTGGGTGAAAGAGTTTATATTGGAAAAGGGAAGAGGGATAAGATTGACCACGTTAGAAGAATGATTAAATATGATAATTTAACTCCAACAGCTAAGTCAGAGCTTCTATATGTTATAATGGAAGCTGTTAAAATGCAAGAAGATAGATTTATTAGATTTTTTAATGAATGTCCTCCAATAACTACAAGATTACACACCTTAGAATTGCTACCAGAAATCAAAAAGAAATATATGTGGAAAATTATTGAAGAAAGGGAAGCAAAAAAATTTGAAAGCTTTAAGGACTTTGAGGAGAGGATAGGAAAGAACCCCGTAAGAATTATAGCTAAAAGAGTTGAAAAAGAGCTTTCAGATGATAAAAAAAATAAATATTACTTATTTGTAAAATGGAAAAAGGGAATTATACTTAATGAAGATGAAATGGCATACTACCTAAAAGAATAAAAGTTTTATAAATAAGATTTAGCAAATTCTCTCAACTCTTTAAGTGTTCCAAAGTTCAATAAACCTATATCAGTTATTGCTATAATCTCTGCATCTAAGTAATCCTTTTTTATAACTTTTGAAGAAGTAGGATTGTTAATTAAATCACTTCCGGGTGATAGTGGATTAAATGCTGGTAAAACAATATATTTTTTATTTAATAAATAAACTGGAAATTTCATAATTGCTCCAACTTCATCCCTAAGTTTTATTGATGGATGCTCATGACCCAAAATCCAAAACTTATTTTTTAATAACTCTTTATTGTCTATTTCTTTATCTCCATGAAAAATTAAATAATTTCCAATTTCAAAATAATCAAAAATTTCACAGCCAACAGATGAGATAAAAGTGTCATGATTTCCCTTAATTAAAATAATATTAACATACTCTCTCATAAAATCAATAAACTCATTTAAAAACTTAATTTCTCTTGGATAGGGCTTAAAATTATGCTTCACATCCCCATTAATTATTAAATTGTTAATTTTATATTTTTCAATTATATTTAAAGCTTTTTTTATAACCATATCTTTCTGCAATAAGGGGAAATTAGCTCCTCCTTCGCCAAAAAAGACATCAAAGCCAATATGCATGTCAGCTATTATACCATAATCCTTATAAATTAAACATCTATCAACTGTTATATAAAAATCTTTAATTTTAATTTTTTCCTCCATAAAATCACTTATCAAACTTTTAATTTTGAAAATAAAAGAGAAAAAAAGAAAAACTTTATGCCTGCTCGACCAACAATCTTGCTGTTTCTGGTGTGTATCTCCAATCTGCTGGTAAAACTCCTTTTGATTTGTAGTATTTAACCAATCTTCTAATCTTTGACTCAATTAACTGTAAACCTCTCTTTGAATGTAAGTCTTTTGGATGCTGTTCTAAGTGTTTTCTTAAGTTAACAGCTCTTCTCATTAAGTTTAATAAATCTTCTGGAACTTTTGGATATAACCCGTGTTCTTTCATTATCTTGCTTATCTTTTTACCTGTTATTAATTTAACATCTGGGATTCCATAAGTATCTCTTAATATCAAACCAATCTGTGCTGACTGATAACCTTTCTTAGCTAACTCTACTACTAACTGCTCTACTTGCTCCGGTGTGTATTGGACCCATTCAGGAACTTCTTTCCTGACGGGTCTCTTTGAACCGGAGCGACCTCTTTTTCTTGCATGCATTCTTGCCATTCTATCACCCGATGGTCGCCAGTCCAAAGAGACCTGGCTTTTGGTTTTTATTATTTTTTTATTATTTATTATTTATAATATTTTTCAAATTTTGAATAAATGAAGCTTAAGGGAAATCTTTTTATTGTATATAATTATTAAATAAAAATATATCCGCTTTTAATGAACATTCACAAAAGACCTATTTATAATTTTTGGTGAGTATCATGTTATTAAAAGTAGAGGACTTGCATGTTTATAGAGGAAATAGAGAAATTTTAAAAGGAGTAAATGTAGATATAAAGGAAAATGAGATTCATGTGATTATAGGACCTAATGGAGCAGGAAAATCAACTTTAGCTTATACAATAATGGGAGTTTCTGGATATAAGCCAACTAAAGGAAAAATTATATTTAAAGGTGTAGATATAACCGATAAAAACATTACTGAAAGAGCGAGAATGGGAATAACATTAGCTTGGCAAGAACCAGCAAGATTTGAAGGAATTAAAGTTAGGACTTATTTAATGCTCGGAATGAATGAAAAATATAAAAAAGATAAAGAAAAAGCTGAAGAAAAAATTAGAGAAGCCTTGAAATTAGTTAATTTAAACCCAGATAAGTATTTAGATAGATATGTAGATGAAACTTTGAGTGGAGGAGAAAGGAAAAGGATAGAGTTGGCCTCAATAATATGTATAGAGCCAGATTTAGCAATATTGGATGAACCAGATAGTGGGATAGACATTGTATCATTTGATGAAATTAAAAGAGTTTTTGATTATTTAAAAGAAAAAGGTTGCTCTTTATTAGTTGTCACACATAGAGAAGAGTTAGCTGAACATGCTGACAGAGCTTCCTTAATTTGTGCTGGAGAAGTTATAAAAACTGGAAATCCAAAAGAAGTTGGAGAATTCTACAAAAAAAGATGTGGAAAATGTTATAAACCATTTCAATAAAATTTTAAAATATAATGAGGGATTCTTATGAGTATCAAAGAAGAATTAATGGAAATTATTGAGGCAATAAAATATACTTCCGAAAAGCCTGAAGAAATTGTTCATGGTAAAGGACCGAGAATGATTGTTAAAGAAAGTAAAATTATTGATGTGAAAGATGTTGAGGGAATAATATTAGAAGGAAAAGAAGAAGATGGAAAGATAAAAGCAAAAATCATTGTTAAAAAGGGCTATAAATTTAAACAACCAATCCATATGTGCTTTGGAATTACAGAAGAAAACATCTCTCAAATTATAGATGTCGAAATTATTTTAGAAGATGATAGCGCTATCTCATTAATGTCTCATTGCTCATTCCCAAAAGGTAAGGGAATTAAGCATATAATGAATGGTGTTATAAAGATAGGAAAGAATGCCAAATTTTCTTATAATGAATTCCATTACCATGGTATGGAAGGGGATATATTAGTTAAACCAACGGTAAAGGTAGAAATTGGAGAGGGAGGTGTTTATATTTCAAACTTCACATTAACAAAAGGTAGGATAGGAGTTTTAGATGTTAATCAGGAGATTGTTGCTAAAAAAGATGCAATAGTTGATGTAATGACAAGAACTTATGCAATAAAAGATGATGTTGTTAAGATTAATGAAGTTGTTAAGTTGGATGGAGAAAATGCCAAGTGTATCTTAAAAAGTAGAGGAGCGGCAATGGACAATTCCAAAATAACTTTAAACTTAAAAATTGAAGGTAATGCCCCTTATAGTAAAGGGCATATTGACTGTGCTGAGATTATTAAAGGAAATGCAGAAGTTGAATCAAGTCCAATAGTTGTAGTAAGGGATGAGAGAGCAAGGATAACTCATGAAGCTGCTATTGGAAGTGTCGATAAAAAGCAATTGGAAACATTGATGGCCAAAGGATTAGATGAGGATGAAGCAACTGAAATAATTGTTAAAGGTATGATAGGAGATTTATAAAAAATTTGGCGATGATGACAATTTCGCTATCTGATTATTTAGATGATGACTACTCCCGCAGCTGAGCCAAATCTTTTTTAAAGATTTTTTAAAGATAGGACTTTCGCAGTAACAAATTTTTTATTGAATATATTAAAAATGTTATCTTTATTTACTGACGGTGTGATTATGATAGTCCATTCTTTATTAGTTCTTTACTACCCTCCTTTAATTACTTTATAGAAAGATATGTTTATTGTTTAAATGTTCTACAGTATCTACGAATATGCATTAGACATATACAACCGAGTATTACGCATAACCATGATTGAATAATCGAATTCATCTAATAACTTACATATTTCGACGATGAAGAATTTTAAAGAAACACTTCTTTTATTTTAATCCAAAAGTTATGAATAACGCATCTAACAAGAATAATTACAATAGATTATTAACGAAAAATCTTCAGTATGTAAAGTAGCAGCTATATATTTATATGAACCAGTACTGCTCCTCTCTTTTCTATATTCATAAATTAATTCTAAATCTAAATTATTACCATAATAATGCGTATCTATCGATAGGCAAAAATTTCTATTGTTTTTTTAAATTATTAAATATATTTTTAACAAAAGATTTATAAATTTCTTTAAACATAGAATTACCTGCCTTATTTATATATCGATAGTAAGAGTCTGCCGATGGATAATTTAGCTTGCTAATGGTCTCTAAATATGTATTATTCGACATTGCCTTTATAAATCCTCTTGTATAATCTTCAACTCGATAAATCCTTAGATTAATTCGCAAAACTTTGTTTATGAATTCGTTAAATTCATTAAATGATTTTATAGCCGACAATCTTATGTCGTTCATTGTTCTATCATCCCCTATTTTTTTAATAACTATTTGATATTATAAAATATTAAATTTTCTGTTTATTTTATGATATCCCCTATCATTAATTAATTTATCGTATGAACTATATTTTTTATTGGGCATAATATTATTAATTCAATACCTAAAAACATTACATATAACAACTTCTCACTATAGGATGCACTCGAAGGATGCGTCCCCAATCCGAAGGGGTTGGGGCTGAGGCAAGCCCACGACTGGTGGTGAAACCCCGCAGCAACCAGCCGCAAGAAAGGTTTATCCTTTCTTGCGACCGTGCTCCTACTTAATTCCGGTTGATCCTGCCGGAGGCCACTGCTATCGGGGTCCGACTAAGCCATGCGAGTCATGGGGCTCCCTTCGGGGAGCACCGGCGCACGGCTCAGTAACACGTGGCTAACCTACCCTCGGGTGGGGGATAACCTCGGGAAACTGAGGCTAATCCCCCATAGGGGAGGAGGTCTGGAATGATCCCTCCCCGAAAGGCCCTTTTGGCCGCCCGAGGATGGGGCTGCGGCGGATTAGGTAGTTGGTGGGGTAACGGCCCACCAAGCCTACAATCCGTACGGGCCCTGAGAGGGGGAGCCCGGAGATGGACACTGAGACACGGGTCCAGGCCCTACGGGGCGCAGCAGGCGCGAAACCTCCGCAATGCGCGAAAGCGCGACGGGGGGACCCCGAGTGCCCACGCTCTGCGTGGGCTTTTCCGGAGTGTAAACAGCTCCGGGAATAAGGGCTGGGCAAGTCCGGTGCCAGCAGCCGCGGTAATACCGGCGGCCCAAGTGGTGGCCACTGTTATTGGGCCTAAAGCGTCCGTAGCCGGCCCGGTAAGTCTCTGCTTAAATCCTGCGGCTCAACCGCAGGGCCGGCAGAGATACTGCCGGGCTTGGGACCGGGAGAGGCCGGGGGTACCCCAGGGGTAGCGGTGAAATGCGTTGATCCCTGGGGGACCACCTGTGGCGAAGGCGCCCGGCTGGAACGGGTCCGACGGTGAGGGACGAAGGCCGGGGGAGCAAACCGGATTAGATACCCGGGTAGTCCCGGCTGTAAACTCTGCGGACTAGGTGTCGCGTCGGCTTCGGGCCGACGCGGTGCCGAAGGGAAGCCGTTAAGTCCGCCGCCTGGGGAGTACGGTCGCAAGACTGAAACTTAAAGGAATTGGCGGGGGAGCACTACAACGGGTGGAGCCTGCGGTTTAATTGGATTCAACGCCGGGCATCTTACCAGGGGCGACGGCAGGATGAAGGCCAGGTTGACGACCTTGCCAGACGCGCCGAGAGGTGGTGCATGGCCGTCGTCAGCTCGTACCGTGAGGCGTCCTGTTAAGTCAGGTAACGAGCGAGACCCGTGCCCCATGTTGCTACCCTCTCCTCCGGGAGAGGGGCACTCATGGGGGACCGCCGGCGCTAAGCCGGAGGAAGGTGCGGGCAACGACAGGTCCGCATGCCCCGAATCCCCTGGGCTACACGCGGGCTACAATGGCCGGGACAATGGGACGCGACCCCGAAAGGGGAAGCGAATCCCCTAAACCCGGTCGTAGTCCGGATCGAGGGCTGTAACTCGCCCTCGTGAAGCCGGAATCCGTAGTAATCGCGCCTCACCATGGCGCGGTGAATGCGTCCCTGCTCCTTGCACACACCGCCCGTCACGCCACCCGAGTTGAGCCCAAGTGAGGCCCTGTCCGCAAGGGCAGGGTCGAACTTGGGTTCAGCGAGGGGGGCGAAGTCGTAACAAGGTAGCCGTAGGGGAACCTGCGGCTGGATCACCTCCTGAGAAAAAAGTGCTGGTTGCTGCGGGGCACCAAACCAGTCGTGGGCTTGCCTCATAGGGAAAGTGGGCCCGTAGCTCAGCTGGGAGAGCGCCGGCCTTGCAAGCCGGAGGCCGTGGGTTCAAATCCCACCGGGTCCACTATATATGCAGCCTGCGACTCTAAAGAGTTGCAGGTGAAGGGCCTGAAAAACATGAGGGCCATGCATAGGCTTCCACATCCCGGTGAAATCTGGATACTCTGCCGGGCCACCATCCCACCTGGTGGATGGCTCGGCTCGGGGCGCCGAAGAAGGGCGTGGCAAGCTGCGATAAGCCCGGGGGAGGCGCAGGCAGCCGTAGAACCCGGGATCCCCGAATGGGACCTCCTGCCCCATTTGGGGCGCTCCCGTTAGGGAGCGGGAACGCGGGGAAAAGAAGCATCCGAGTACCCGCAGGAAAAGAAACCAACAGGGATGCCGGGAGTAGGGGCGACCGAAACCGGCACAGGGCAAACCGAATCCCTGCCCGTAAGGGTAGGGAGATGTGGAGTTGCAGGGCCCCCAATATGGACCCATACTGGGAAGCCGAAGTCCCCTGGAATGGGGCGCCATAGAGGGTGAAAGTCCCGTAGGCGTAACCAGTATGGGTCTTGGGGTGTCCCTGAGTACCGCGCGTTGGATATCGCGCGGGAAGCTGGGAGACATTAGGCTTCCAACCCTAAATACGTCCCGAGACCGATAGCGAACTAGTACCGTGAGGGAAAGCTGAAAAGCACCCCTTGCGGGGGGTGAAAAGAGCCTGAAACCAGGTGGGAACGGAATGGCACGGCCCGAAAGGTAACCACTCCAAAGGAAACTCCCGCGAGGGAGGAGTACGAGGGGTGGCATGCCGGGGTCGTGCCGTCCGTTTCGAAAAACGGGCCGGGGAGTGTACGGGTGTGGCGAGTCTAAGGGGTTTAACCCCGGAGGCGTAGGGAAACCGACATGCCCGCAGCCCTTATGGGCGAGGGGCGGGGTCTTAATGGGCCCGGAGTCACACCCGTACGACCCGAAACCGGGCGATCTAGGCCGGGGTAGGGTGAAGCCCCTCATCAGAGGGGTGGAGGCCCGCAGGGGTGTTACCGTGCAAAGTGCTCCTCTGACCCCGGTCTAGGGGTGAAAAGCCAATCGAGCCCGGAGATAGCTGGTTCCCCCCGAAATAACTCGCAGGTTAGCTGGGGGTTAGGTAGATGACGGGGTAGAGCCACGGATAGGGTGTTTAGGGGGCGAAAGCCCTCGGCACCCTGTCAAACTCCGAACCCGTCATCGCCGTAGCCCCCGAGTGAGGGCATACGGGTAAGCCGTATGTCCGAGAGGGGAACAACCCGGACCCGGGTTAAGGCCCCAAAGTGCCGGCTAAGTGTAAATGAGAAGGGAGTCCCTGGCCTAAGACAGCGGGGAGGTTGGCTTAGAAGCAGCCATCCTTTAAAGAGTGCGTAACAGCTCACCCGTCGAGGTCAGGGGCCCCGAAGATAACGGGGGCTAAGCCGGCCGCCGAGACCCGGGGGGGCCAAAAGGCCATCCGGTAGGGGGGCGTCCCGCGGGGGTAGAAGCTCGGCCGTGAGGTCGAGTGGACCCCGTGGGAACGAGAATCCCGGTAGTAGTAACAGCAAAGTGGGGTGAGAATCCCCACCGCCGAAGGGGCCAGGTTTCCACAGCAACGGTCGTCAGCTGTGGGTTAGCCGGTCCTAACCCTCAGGGTAATTCCCTTGAGGGGAAAGGGAAGCGGGTTAATATTCCCGCGCCACCGGGGTACGTGCGGCAACGCAAGGCCCGCTCCTGACGCTTTGGGGTAGGCCGACCACCCCCGTCGGGGTGGCCAAGCGCATAAGCCCGGGGAGTGCCGTAATGGCGAGAACCGGGCAAAAGCGTGATGGGCTCTCCGTTAGGAGGGTTCGGCTGAGCCCTGGAGCCCGTGAAAAGGGAGCTGGCAAGGATCCCCGGTGACCGTACCCAGAACCGACACAGGTGCCCCTAGGCGAGTATCCTAAGGCGTGTCGGGAGAATCCGGCCCAGGGAAGTCGGCAAATTGGCCCCGTAACTTCGGGAGAAGGGGTGCCTGCGGTCTTCTCTAACTGAGGGGACCGCAGGTCGCAGTGGCCAGGGGGGTCCGACTGTTTAATAAAAACACAGGTCTTGGCTAGCCCGTAAGGGGGTGTACCAAGGCCGACGCCTGCCCAGTGCCGGTACGTGAAACCCGGGTACAACCGGGCGAAGCGCCGGTAAACGGCGGGGGTAACTATAACCCTCTTAAGGTAGCGAAATTCCTTGTCGGGTAAGTTCCGACCTGCATGAATGGCGTAACGAGACCCCCACTGTCCCGGGCCGGAACCCGGTGAACCTACCATTCCGGTGCAAAGGCCGGAGACCCCCAGTGGGAAGCGAAGACCCCGTGGAGCTTTACTGCAGCCTGTCGTTGGGGCATGGCCGTGGGTGCACAGCGTAGGTGGGAGCCGTCGAAGCCACCCCTCCGGGGGTGGTGGAGGCGCCCATGGGACACCACCCACCCATGGCCATGTCCCTAACCCCGAAAAGGGGGACACCGGCAGGTGGGCAGTTTGGCTGGGGCGGCACCCCCCTGAAAAGGCATCAGGGGGGCCCAAAGGTCGGCTCAGGCGGGTCAGAACTCCGCCGTGGAGTGCAAGGGCAAAAGCCGGCCTGACTTGGTCGGTAACAGAGGCCGACCAAGAGGCGAAAGCCGGGCCTAGCGAACCCCTGTGCCTCACCGATGGGGGCCAGGGATAACAGAAAAGCTACCCCGGGGATAACAGAGTTGTCGCGGGCAAGAGCCCATATCGACCCCGCGGCTTGCTACATCGATGTCGGTTCTTCCCATCCTGGGCCTGCAGCAGGGCCCAAGGGTGGGGCTGTTCGCCCATTAAAGGGGATCGTGAGCTGGGTTTAAACCGTCGTGAGACAGGTTGGTTGCTATCTGCTGGGGGTGTTGGCCGCCTGAGGGGAAGGTGGCTCTAGTACGAGAGGAACGAGCCGCCGGCGCCTCTGGTCTACCGGTTGTCCGACAGGGCATTGCCGGGCAGCTACGCGCTAAGGGATAAGGGCTGAAGGCATCTAAGCCCGAAACCCTCCCCGAAAATAGGCGGCCAGTCCCTTCGGGGACGAGGGCACCCCTAGAAGAGGGGGTTGATAGGCCGGGGGTGTAAGCGCCGAGGGCTCTGCCCGAGGCGTTCAGCCCGCCGGTACTAATCGCCCAAGGGCCCGGTAGGGTATCCAGACACTAAGCGGATGTGGAAGCCTATGCATGGCCTAAAAAGGCACTATTTATTTCTTGGTACGGCGGTCATAGCGGGGGGGCCACACCCGAACCCATCCCGAACTCGGAAGTTAAGCCCCCCAGCGATGCCCCGAGTACTGCCATCTGGCGGGAAAGGGGCGACGCCGCCGGCCATTTTTATTATTTTAGAAGATAATATTTATATATTTAAATTTTAAGTTAAGAAAGTTACGCGGGTAAGGGGGCTGGTGACTTTCCCCTCTTTAAGATAAGAGGGGAGGAAGTTCCGCCCACCCCATTTATGGGTAGTGTCCCCTGAGAAGGGGCGGAAGATGCAACAGAAACGACACGGCTCCGGAAGAGATGACGATGATAGTAAAAGTTGAGGACTTCCGGAGAACCGGTGAAACGGGCATCTTCCCTACCCGGGGTGCAAGCCGGTATCGGCGCTTAGCCGAATGTCACCGAAATTACAGAAGGCGGGCTATAGCCCCCATACCCACCTATATTTTATTTTTTAACTTTTAAAATTTAAATTATTTTATTTGAATTGGGTTTTTATACCATTGTTCTCAATCAAAGGTATAAGTATACAAATATAATGATAAAAGAGATATAACAAAAAAAGATAGGGATAAAGAATTGAAGAAATTGGAAATACCGAAAATCCTATTATAATATCTGGAAATAGATTATTGTAAATAATATATCAGAATACCTAAACATAGTTGCGAAAGTCCTAATTGTATTGCATTACGTTTATAAACGGTTTTCTATTTTATTGGCTATTAATTGAGCGTTTAACCTTGATGCATATACTTTATCTGCTAAAATACATAAAATATCGTTTTATATCCATTCACATCCTCGTTATTTTTGTTATTTATTATTTATACGCTTTTTGTCCAAACTCATACAATTATAAACTTTTTCAGCAGAGATGGCTACAAATCCTCCTTCTCCATAACCTTCTTTAAATTCAACCTTATCAACTTTATCAATTTCTTTAAAAATTGTCTGAGTAGATTTTATATTTTTAAATCCTAACTCATTTAGCATTTCTATAACATCTTTTGCAGATAAAAAATTAGCATCCCTATAAAATAAACTCTTTTCCTTTTTTTCTTCATATATCTTTCCTAAAAAGCTATTCTTATCTATAATTCCAATAATTATCCTCCCCCCCTTCTTTAAAACTCTCTTTGCTTCTTCTATCATCTTTTTTGGATTTTCTGAAAATTCCAAAACAGTATTTATTAAAACAAAATCAAACTCTTCATCTTTAAAAGGTAAATCTTCACCCTTTGCTATTACAACTTTTATTCCTCTCTTTTCAGCTATTTTTGCCATTTCTTTTGATACATCAACACCAATTTTTATATTAAAAGGTTTGGCAAATCTTCCAGTTCCTACACCAATTTCTAATCCTTTTCCTTTTGGAATATGCCTTTTTAATGCCTCAATCTCTGATTTGTAAATAATAAAGTTTTCATCAAACCATCTATCATATTCTTCAGCGTATTTGTCAAAAGCATTCATACTTAAACCCCAATTTTTTTATTTTTTTAAGTTCTTTTTTATCTATCTTAACGTCTTTACCAAAACTTATAAAGTTTATTGCATGAACTGTCTTTTCATAAAATTTAGGATAAATTACATTAAAATCATTTACATATCTTAACAAGCTCTCATTTAAAAATAAGCTATAGCCCTCTTCAACTAACTCTATAGCTCTAAATGGATTTTTTGTTTTAATTTTTACCTTAAATTTTATCCCTTCCTTCTTTAAAATATTATAAACTATTCTTTGAGAGCTAAATCTAATTCCCACTAAATTTTTGTAATCAAACTCTTTTTTACTAACCATTACAAAGTTGTCATAGGCTATTAAAAATATATTAAAATCAGTGCTACCAATTTCTGACTTTAAAAACCTCTCATCACCTACCCTATAAATCCAATAACTGTCATCAACTCCCAAAATATCAACAAAACCCATTTTTAATAATCTTAAAGCATTATCAAAAGATGTTATTAGTGGATTTTCAAATAATATTTTGGCAATCTCTCCACTCACAAATCCAGAAACTGTAAAAAAGTGAGGTTTTAGCCTTTTACTATGTATGTTGTAGGTTTCTAAAATTTCCAATCCTGCATCTGTTAAAATAGTCCCATTTGGAGAGGAATAGTATAGTTTCACTCTCAACTTATTTTCTAATCTCTTTAATTGAATATTAAATGAAGAAGGGGATATATTTAATAACTTAGATGCCTCATTTTGGGATTTTGTTTTATGTAAAGCCATTAAAAGTTTTATTTGATTTGGAGTAATTAATTTTCCGTTGTATTCAATACTTAAGTTAATTTTTATATCTTTCATAATTTACCATCCAATATTTAATAATTTAGCGTCATAAACCATTACTGCATCTCCAATCATATAGACGCCATCATCCTTAATCTCAATCTCTAAATCTCCACCATCTAAGTGAGCTAAAACCCTATTCCCTGTTTTACCAAGTTTGTGAGCTATAATAACTGAAGCTGTTGTTCCTGTTCCGCATGCGGTTGTGTATCCGGCCCCTCTTTCCCAAGTAACAATTCTAATTTCATTATGATTTAAAACCTTTACAAAATGCACATTAATTCTTTCTGGAAATGCTTCATGATGTTCTATTTCTTTTCCAATAACATTTAAATGTTTTCTAACAAAATCTAAATCAATGCCGTTATCTTCAACAAATATAACCGCATGTGGATTTCCTACATTAACAACACTTAACTTAACTTTAGGTAAATATGTATTTTTTAATTTTAACTCTCCATTTAAAAATTCATCATCTTCCTTATAACACTCAATAACCATTGGTATATCTTTTAATTTAAACTTTGGAACTCCCATATAAACTTTAATCTTCTTTACTTCATCTCCTTCTATTTCCATTTCAGAAATTCTTAAACCTCCTTTTGTCTCTACTTTTAAAGGATTTTTTTTCATTATTCTCTCATAAACATATTTTGAGAAGCATCTTATACCATTACCGCACATCTCTGCCTCAGAACCATCACTGTTGAAGATTCTAAATCTCACATCATATTCATCAGATGTAGGTTTTTGGATAAATATAACCCCATCAGCCCCTACTGAAAAACCTCTTCTACAAATTTTTCTTGAAAATTCTGCTTTATCTTTCTCTTTAACTTTCTCCCTATCAAATTCGTTAATAACTATGTAATCATTTCCAAGCGCATGCATCTTTGTAAATTCCATTTCCTACACCAAAAAATAGTTTTTATTTATATTTAAAATTAAAATTATAAAATTAAGTTGAAGGTTTTATATTTACCTTATTTAAACATTTTTCATCTATTAAGACAACATCTTTAACAGCAACTACAATTTTATAAGGAATTAAAACATTTTTTCCCTCTTCAATATATACTGGACTATGTTCAACTGGTTCAATCTCTAAAGAAACTAATTTTCCAATCTTTTCATCAAAAATAATATTCTTAACTTTACCAATTACACTACCCATATTTCCTATTACATTTCTTTCAAATAACAACTTAGCTGGAATTTTTTCCATTTTATCCCTCAAAATTTATGTTATTCCTCAAAAGTATTTCAGCAAGTTTTAAATCCTCTTTAGTATTAACATTAAATACCAAGCTATCAATAACCATAATTTCTTCTTTTTGATATCCATGCTTTGGGGATAAAACATTTATCCCCACAGGAACTAAGTTATTAAATGATATTGATGGATTTGGATACTTTTCTTTATTTATCATAACTGTTAAGGATTCAACATCTGGATTTTTAGATTTAATACAGTAAAAATAATCAACTATACTATTAATAATTTTCGATGTTAAGTTAATCAAATCAGAGCTAACGACTAAAAAAGGCTCTGAGAAATATTCAATGCATTCATTTAAATCTTCTATATACCCATTACCAGAAGTATCTATAACTGAAATATTTTTATAACCTTTATAAGTTGATATTACATATTCTTCTGTTTTTGGAGTATTGGGAGATACAGCAATGAATATATTTTTTACCTTTGATTTTAATAAAGGGAAAATGACATAATCTATAAGACATCTTCCATTAACCTTAACTAATGGCTTTTCCACATATCCCATTCTACTACCTTTGCCACCAGCCATAATTAAAGCGTCCATCTTAAAACCTCTCAAAATTAATTATCCATAAATATTTTTTAGAGGTTATAAATATAGTTGTGTGCAAAACTATCTTAATTAAAATTAAGGAATTAGTAATTGTCATTATAAAAGTTTATTTTATTTGCACACAACTATAAATAGTATATTCAAAAATGTGAGAGATATGTGTTCAATAAGTGGGATAATTGTTAAAGAATGTCAAATTTCTGCAAAATATGCAATAGATATGATGAAAATTTTAAAGCATAGGGGGAGAGATTCCTCTGGGCTGTTGTTAGATGATGAAGTAATTTACTTTAAAGATTTTGAAGATGTTGAGGATTTAAAAGATGAGATGATTGGAAATTTAAACTTAGCACACAACAGATTGGCAATTGTTGGAAGGTATGGAGTTCAACCTATACCCAACGAAGATGAAACTATTTGGTTAGTTTGTAATGGAGAAATTTACAACTACGTTGAATTAACTGAATATTTAAAAAAATATCATGAATTTAGGACAGATAGCGATAATGAAGTCATAATTCACTTATATGAAGAAGGAATGTTGGAAGAGTTAGATGGTGATTATGCCTATGCCATATATGACAAATCAAATAATATAGTTTTATTAGCAAGGGATATATTTGGAGTTAAGCCATTATTTTATTTAGATACGCCAAATTATTTTGCATTTGCTTCAGAGAGAAAGGCATTGTGGCATTTATTAATAAATATTGATGGCTGTGAAAAAGATTTAAATAAATTAAATAGTAAAATTAAAACATTAAAACCAAATTCACAGCTAATTTATTATTTGGATGATAATAAGTTTGACATTATTGAGAACTTTAAAAAGATAGAGTTAAATTATATAAAAGAGAGAAATTATGAAAAAGCTAAAGAATATTTAGATAAAGCATTAAAAAAGGCTGTTTTAAAAAGAGTTAGGGAATTGGATAGAGTAGGAATTATATGCTCTGGTGGAGTTGATAGCTCATTAATTGCAAAATTAGCTTCTCAATATTGCGAAGTTGTTTTATATGCTGTTGGAACTGAAAATAGTGAAGATTTAATTTATGCTGAAAGATTGGCTAAAGATTTAAATCTAAATCTGAGAAAGAAGATTATTTCAGAAGAAGAATATGAGAAATATGTATTTAGAGTTGCCAAAGCAATAGATGAAGTTGATTTAATGAAAATAGGTGTCGGAATCCCAATTTATGTAGCTTCTGAGATGGCTAATGAAGATGGTTTAAAGGTTGTTTTATCTGGACAAGGAGCTGATGAATTATTTGGTGGCTATGCAAGGCATGAAAGGATTTATAAAGAAAAAGGAGAGGAAGAGTTAAAAAAAGAGTTACTAAAAGATGTAAATAATTTATATAAAGTGAATTTAGAGAGAGATGACCACTGCACGATGGCTAATGGTGTAGAGTTGAGAGTTCCTTTCTTAGATGAGGAAGTAGTTGAGATAGCATTATCAATTCCTACAGATTACAAAATATCTGAACTTAGAAAGAAGATTTTGAGAGATGTAGCTGCAAAATATTTACCGGATTATATTGCATTCAGACCAAAAAAAGCCGCTCAATATGGAAGTGGGGGAGAGAAGATGATTTACAAGGTTGCTAAGAAATATGGATTTTCAAAAAAGAGGATTAATGAGTTTTTAGATATGTTAAAGAAAAAGATTGTTAGTGAATTTTAAAAAATAAATTTGGCTAATGATATTTTTGCACACAACTTATAATTGAGGGGATAATATGATTTTGCCAGTATGTTCTTTTATTTTTTCTGCAGTACTATGTTATTTTTTAATGAAAAAGATGGTTAATTATAAATTTGGCTACGATTTGCATAAAAAAGAAAAAGTTAAAGTTCCAGAGATGGGGGGTTTAGCAGTATTGTTTTCTAATGTTTTATTTATTCCATTTATAAATCCAATTTTTGTTCTGCCAATAATTGTTGCTGGACTTATTGGAGTTATAGATGATATAGTCAAGCTTTCACCAAAAGAGAAGTTAGCTTTATTGTTTATTTCTGGATTAATTATAGGATTTATTTTTTATAATAATTTTAATATTAATTTAATAGAAATTTTATTTATCGCATTGGGAATAATGATTTTCTCAAATTTAACAAATATGTTGGCTGGATTTAATGGATTAGAAATAGGAATGGGAATTATTGCCTCTATATCATTGGCTGTTGTTTTGTTTTTAGATAATTACACAGTTGGATTTTTATCAGCGTTGATATTTTCTGCTTCATATTTTGGTTTATTAATCTTTAATAAATATCCAGCGAAATTATTTCCTGGAGATGTAGGAACTCTACCTATAGGAGCTTTCTTAGCAGTTTTAGCAGTTATATATAAAGAGTATATTCCATTTTTGATTATAATGTTACCTTATCTAATAGATGCTACTCTAAAATATTTAAGTGCTGGAGTTATGAGTAGAGATGAGCATAAGCCAACAACTCTTGGAGAGGATGGAAAGCTATATTACATTGGAGGCTATCTCTCTCTACCAAGGTTGATATTGAAATACAAACCAATGAAAGAGTATCAATTAGTTGCAGTTTTGTGGATTATTGGAATATTTTTTGGAATTATTGGGATTTTAATATCATTAGGACTTTCGCAGTTTATATATTAAATTTGGAACTTTGACACCTTTAGGTGTCTATATTCAATAGAAATTTTATTCCTGCGAAAGTCCTAATCATTAAAAGTTTAATTGGTGATTATTTTGATAGAAAATATATTAAAAGAGATTTTAAAAGAAATAAAACCATCAAATGAAGATATGAAAAAATTACAAAATAAAGCAAATGAGATAATTAATAAAATATGGGAAATAGTTAAAGAAAACAATTATCCAGTTTTAGAGGTCTTGTTGGTAGGTTCTTCAGCAAGAAATACTAATTTAAAGGATGATTACGATATAGATATTTTTGTATTGTTTGATAAATCAACTTCTGAAGATGAATTGGAAGAGATTGGATTAAAGATAGGGATTGAGGCTATAAAGAGACTAAATGGAATTTACAATATAAATTATGCATCTCATCCCTATGTTAATGGTAAAGTAGGTGATTATGAGGTTGATATAGTTCCATGCTATAAGATAGATTTTGGAGAAAAAATAATCTCTGCCGTTGATAGAACTCCTTTGCATCACAAATTTTTAAAAGATAGATTAAATGAAAAATTATGTGATGAAGTTAGGTTGCTAAAGGCATTTTTAAAAAGTTTAAATTTATATGGCTCAGATGTTAAAACTAAAGGATTTTCTGGTTATTTGTGTGAGTTGTTGATTTTACACTATGGCTCATTTATAAACCTTATAGAAGATGCTCAGAATTGGAAGATTGGGAAGAAAATAATTTTAAAGGATATCTTTGAAATTTATAAAGATGTTGATATTAAAAACCTTAAGGAATTTGATGAGCCATTTATTGTTTATGACCCTGTAGATTTAAATAGAAATGTTGCCTCTCCTCTAAGCAAGAATAATTTCTGCAAATTTATATTTTATTCAAGAGAATTTTTAAAAAATCCATCTATAGAGTTTTTTAGAGATTATGCTAAAAAAATGGAGAAAATTTTGGAAGATAGGGAGCATGGATATAGGTTGATATTAAAAATTCCAAGGGAAGATGTAGTTGATGACATTCTCTACCCACAAATGGAAAAGCTTCAAAAAAGTATAAATAAAGCTATTGTCAAAAATGAATTTGTAATTTTAAGTAGCAAGTGTTTTGCAGATGATAATTATTGTTATCTATATTGGGAATTTTTAGTGCATGAATTACCAAAAATTACTTTGAGAGAAGGACCTCAAATATTTAAGAAGGAGAGAGTTGAGAGCTTTCTAAAAAAGTATGATAAAGTTTTTATTAAGGATTGCAAATTATTTGCTTATGCAGAGAGAAAATATCCACATATTATTGATTTATTTAAAGATATTGTTAATGGAAATTTACAGAATATCTCAATTCCAAAATATGTTAATCCGAGAAAAGGAGAAATCATTGAGTTGAGGGATTATGGAAAATACAAGTAATTTAATAAAAAATGCCAATGAATTTTTGGATTCTTTAAATGGGATTAACATTAAATTAAAAGAAGTAGCTGAAAAAATAAAAAATAAAACTATTCATAAAACTGAATTATCCAATATTATATCAACCTTAGAAAAAAACTTAGAGATTTTGCAAGATTTAAAATCAAAGATGGAGTTTTTAGAATTTGATTCTCCATATAAGAATGTTGGAAAGTTAAAAGGTGGATATGATAGTGAAGGATTACAAGAGATAGCAAGCTACAGCACATATTTAAGGAGAATAGCAAGTGAAAAAAAAGGAATATTAGAAAGAGTTAGACATGCCTTAGTTGCCCATAAAATTGCTTTAGCTCACTTAACTGAAGATATTGGTAATATAAACTTGCCTCCAAATCTGCCCTTAGATGGTTCATACAAAAAGATATTGTTTGAATTCCCACCTTATTTAGTCACAACCTATAAAGAGTTTTTAGACATCTTAGAGCCAAAGGGTAGGGGAATTTTAACATCTTATACTATATCACTTATAGTTATTGATAAAGGAAAGAGAGAATTTAAGAGGGTTAGAGTTGAAGATAAAAATTATGAGAAATATATTAAAGAAAAGTTTGGAAATGCTATAATAACCTCAATAAAAAGGAATTTTTCAAAGAATAAAATTATAGACGACCAATATGTTAGAAGAGTTTTAGCTATTGGCTATCTTAACACTTACAAAGATGAAATCGAAAATAAGATAAATGAAAAGATTAATAAATTGCTTAATGAAGAAGAGAAAAAACTCTTAAATAAATATTTAGAACTCTGTTTATTATTTAGAAAAGAAGAGGATATTAGTGGTGGAGTTTTAGATATTAGATGTATGGAAGAAAAAAAATTGAAAGAACTTGAACTTAAAGAAATATTAGAAAAAGAAGGATTATATAAAGATGGAGAACCAATTGAACTATTAAAAAAAGCTATTAAAATTAAAAATGAGTTATCCAAGGAAATATCAAAGGATATTTTAATAAAAAAATTCTCTGAAGATGTGTTTAAATTTTATCTCTACAAAACACCAGATGAGAGGGCAAGGAGCAATTTATTTCCATCTATTATGATAACTCCACAAAAAGGATTTTTATCTTGGATGAAAGTTGATGGAGTTGATTGCATAAATGTCTTAGATTTAAAATTTAAATTAGAGGAAGAGCTTCCAAAATATCAGATTCCTTTAAAGAATATTGGTGGAGTTGCTTTATATTTAGTTCATGATTGGGAAACTGTAAAGAAATTTAACTTTAAAAAGAAAGAGATTGAAGATTTATTGAAAAAAATTGCTCTCATAGAGCCAATAAAAGAAATTTTGAAGGATAAAAATATAGATGTCAGCAAGTTAGAGAAGTTTGGTAAAGTTAAAAAAGAAAAAACTAAAAAGTTTTTGGATTTATTAAGTGGATTGTAATTCTTCTACAGTAACTAATGGAATTAATTCAACATTCTCTTTTTGTAAGTTTTCCTTAGCTCCTTCTAACCTATCCACAACTACAAAAACTTTGTCTACAATTCCTCCATTCTCCCTAATCTCTTTAACTGCTTTCAACACACTACCTCCAGTTGTTGTAACATCTTCTACAATAATAACTCTATCTCCTTCTTTTAATTCACCTTCTATTTTATTTTTAGTTCCATAATCTTTTGGTTTTTTTCTAACAATTAATAATGGCTTTTGAGCAATAATTGAGACAGCTGTAGCTATAGGGACTGAGCCAAGCTCAACACCAGCAACTTTCACATCTTCATCTTTTATTTTCTCAGCAATAATTTCCCCAATTAACTTTAAAATCTCCGGATTTGTTGTAGCTTTCTTTATATCAATATAGTAGTTGCTTTTTTTACCAGAAGCTAAAATAAATTCTCCAAATTTTATACATCCTACGTCCTTAAGTAATTTTATTAATTTAGATTTTTTATCCATGAATATCACCTATTCCATTAATAGTTCTTTCACTTTACCAACAACCTTTTCTATTGCATTATCTAATATTTCTTTTCCAAGTTTTTTATCTAACATAACTCCAAATTTTTCAACAATTTTTGCCTCTTCATCTATTGCTTTATTTTTATCTCTTGCTTCTTTTAATCCAACCATTCCTACCTCAGGATATTTTTTAAAATTGTTGTGTTCTTCTAATCTATCAATATCTGCTATGCCAATTATATAGCCAACAGAAACCTCCTCTGTTGAAGCATGTGTAAATGTTATATTTATCATCTCTACTTTTACATCAAACTCATATTCTAAATCTTTTAAAAAACTTTCAACTAATATGTTTCCTCCATGACAATTAACTATTAAAAACTTCTCTACACCAATTTTTTTACCCTCATTTATCAAAAATCTTAAATATCTATAAACTTCTTCAGGTTTGTTGTGTATTCCATGTTTAACATACTCATATTCAGTTGATGGAATAACAACTCCTAAAAACTTAGCTCCAGTTAAAATAGACGCTTTTAAAGCAATGTATGAGGCTATCTTTATATCAGTATCTATTGGTAAAACAGCCCCATGATTTTCTAAAAAAGAGCCTAATGCTATAATCCCTACTTTATGGACTTTTTCATTCAATATTTTGCCTGAAGATACTCTAAGTTGCATATTATCCCATCTTTAATTTAAATTATTTTTTAATGACAAATGATATTCAAACTTAACATGTTCAATAAATCTAAAAAAGTATAGTCTCTTGAATCATCTAAGTTTTTAAGATGATATTTTATAAATAAAACTTTTTTGTCTTTTACATGTTTAAAACATGTCCTAGCAAAATCTTTAGCTATTAAAATACCTCCAACACAATCCTCTAATTCCCCCATATATTTTATCAATTGCTCAACTTCTTTTTTGCCAGCTTTATTTTTCTTAACTTCGACTACAATCTTATAATCTCTTTCTACTGGATGTTTCTTTTTTATTAATAAATCAACATGTCCCGAAGGTAAAGCCTTTTCACTCAAAACCTCAAAATCATGATAATTTTCGTTTATATTGAAACTGTTTAAAATTTCATTAAAAATTCCATTTAAATTGCCCCCCATATATTGTTTAACTAAAACATGCAATATTAATTCTTCAAATAGATATACAAATGGTGGATTAACATTCTTTTTATTAAATGTTATTTTTGGAGTTATACTTTGCTTAAGCCACTTATGATTAAATCTTTTATTATTAACCATTTTTCCAAGTTTGGAAACAACATTTAATGTAGTTTCATCTGCTTGAAAATGAGTTTTTCTATAACCACCTCTAAGTAATAGGTTTTCGGCAATATAAACGAACTCTGGTTTTACTAATGATTCTTCAAATTCTCTAATTTGTTCCAATAGCAACCTAAATGGAAAAGTATATTCTTTTCCAGATTGAAAAACTATCGTTCCCCATGGCTCTTTTGAATCTTCTATATTTCCATTAACAATCTTCTTAGAAACTCTATAAAGGTTATATATTTTTGCACCATATAAAAAAGAAATATAATCCCCCTCTTTTATTTCCAAATATGTCCAAAAACCATTTTTACTACTTGGAAATCCAGCTATTAACTCTTTTTTGCATATTTCCAGATTTTCCCTATTTGAAACAGCTATTAAATAATAACAGAACATAAAAATCACCAGAACTAATTATTCAGTAAAACAATACAAAAATAAAAAAGAAATAAAAATATATTACATTTTATTTTTATTCTTTAAAGCTCTCTTTAACATTCTCCTATATTTTCCCCATCTATCTTCTATGGAAAACTTTGGTGGTTTTGGAATTACTGTTTTTTCTCCACATTTTGGACAGATTTCTTTTAAAGTATATGTTCCACAATTTGGACATTTTTTCATTTTCATCTTTACCACTTATTTTTTATTTCTTACTCTCTCTATAGTAAGTTCCTTCTCCACCAAGTTTTTTAATTGTCTGTACAGCTTTTTCACATACCTTTTTAAATACTTCTTCTCCACTCTTATAATCAGGTGCTATAACTTCCACTCTATACTTTGGAGCACCAATATAAGTTATTTTAACTTCAACATCATCATAAGGGTTTGCTTTTAAAGCAGTAGTTAATGCTTTCTTTATTTGTTTAATTCCATCTGGTGCATAGGATTTCATCTCAATTATTCCCTCAACTTCAACATTTGTTAATTCTATACTTTCTTTAGCTACTTCATATAAAACATCTTTCCATTCTTCGCTAATCTCTAAATCATCTAAAACTTCTTTTCCTTCTATAACTAAGGTTTCAAAGGCATTATATAACGCTCCAAACTCATCCTCTAATAAATATCCAACTTCTTCCCAAGCTTCTTCCAAACTTTTACCTAATTTTTCAGCAGCTCTTTCGAGCATCTTTGAAGCTCTTTGGAATCTCTTCCATTCTTGAACTTTTGCTCTTTTCTGTTGCTCAGTAACTCTCTTTAAGGACAAATCTATATGCCCCTTCTTTTCATCTACTCTTAAAACTTTTGCAACAACTCTCTGCCCAACTTTAACGTGGTCTCTAATATTTTTAACCCATCCTGATGTAACCTCAGAGATATGAATCATCCCTTCCTTTCCAGGATATTCTAAAAGCTCTACAAATGCTCCATAAGGCTTAACATCCTTTACTGTTCCTATAACTATATCTCCCTCTTCAGGAAATTCTCTTCTCATAATAGACACCTCATAAAATAAATTTTTGCTTTATTTTTTAAAATTAATTATAATGTAGTAATATAAAAAGATTGAAAGAGATATATATTACTTAGGTTTATTCCCAAGCTTTTCTTATCTACATAGTTATATATTTATTAATTTAGATAATAAAATTTAAAATTTTAATTTTCTTAGAGTAATATTAAATTTATCGAAAGTATTATAAAGGTTAAGAGAAATAGTAGAATTATGAAAAACGAGGTGAAGTTTATGAGTGAAGAAATAAAGGTTGTTGATATAAAAATATTTCCACACAGGTATTTGAAAGCAGAGACTACAGAAAAAGTGTTAAATGAGATTTACGATTTGGATGGGATTGTTAGGGTAATAGTTCATGGACAACATTTACCTAAGACGGTTCCATTTGGTCCTGCAAGAGGACTGCCAGTAAATCATCAAGATAGAAAAGTTATTAAGGTTAAAGGCGAAGAAATGGAATTGAGAGTCAAAGTTGGGGAAATAATTGTAACAGTTGAAGGAGAAAAACTCGAAAAAATAATGGATGGAATAGAAGAAATCTGTAAGAAAAACTTTCCATTTGGATATGATATTTATGTAGGAGCATTCACCAAAATAAAACCAACTGTAACTGATTATATAAAGTATGGGGATGTTAGCGGTATAGACCCAAGATTAATTGGTATGGTAGATGCATCAGCAAGATTAAAAGATTCTGTGAAGATGATAAAATAAATAAAAACTTAGAATACCTTTAAATCAATTCCTTCAATATAAACTCTTTTTCCTTCAACTTGAACTACTACTCTAAAATGAACCTTCTGCATCATGCAATGTTTTGGGATGAATTTAACTGCCTTTCCAACCTCTGGAACTTTACCCTCTACAATTCCCTCAAATGCAACAACTATGGCTATACCAACATCTTTATACTCTATCTTTTTCTCATTTATTCTATGGCACGGTCCTACTACGTGGATTGTATATAACCCATGATATTCATCTATAATTTTAGCAAAGTGTGGAATTGGACAGCCCAAAGGTCTGTATCTTATATAATCTCCAACTTTAAGCTCCTTCTTATCCATAATTAATAATGTCTCTCTACAAGAACTTTCATTTGGTAATGGTTTTAGTAAAAAATCTGCCTCATATCCATCAATAACTCCAACATATTTTTCTTCTTTTTTAATTTCTCCTTTAATCTTTAAAATCTCTTTTAATTTTTCATAATTTTCCTTATATTTCTCTCTAAGCAAAAATGGGCAGTCATCTAATTTTACATCTTTATTCAATAATGCCGAGGTTGTCAAGATAAGATAAGGAATAAGTTATATAGAGAGGAGAAAGATTTGAGCCAGCTAATGGCGGTTGAGAATTTAGAATTATTAGGGAATCAGTTATAGAAAGATTTAGTTCTACGTTTGAGTAGGGAGAAGAAATTTTCGACACAATTTCTTAAACCGAATCGAACTCTTTCGAATTTTAGTCCTAATCTCTGTAGTGTCCACGGATACCATTTACCACCATCAACCAAAATTTTTGGTTTATTCGAGCAAAATTTTAATATATTTTTTACGAATAAGATAGTATCGAGATAGCATAATCTTGTGGTAATATTGTCTAACCGATTCGTGGCTTATACTCTCGAATTGAGAAAGAAACAAACTTACCTTTCTTAACGATAATCCTAAATAATACAAAATTCTGCCAAAATTTTAATCTCTATCGACTTTTTATTCCTTTTAACTACCTTCTTAATCCTTTCCTTTAACATTCCTATCGTAAGCTCCATATTTTTCTTTATTCGTACATATCTATTTAATCCTTATCTTGACATTCTCATAATCTCCATGCTATCATCCTAAAAGAAAATTTTTCTTATAAGAAAAATTTGGTGTATATATTTATACAATAAGGTCATTTATAATTACTATTGGACAAACAATTTTATATAATTAATTTTTGATTTTTTACAAAATAGTGTGCAATTCATTAGTTTATTAATTTAAATTAATAAATGTATATGTGATAAAAAAGTATGAACTATCAATATAGAATTAAAGTTTAAAAAAAGTGTATCTACCCTTGGAAAACCGTGACCTTCATTGAAGCCATAACGGCTACTCGGCACGGCCGCCTTGTGGGTAGAATGCCGAGGTGGTTTCATCCCCTGCGGAAGGTCGCCACCCGGGACATATATCAATCTATATAAATGTGGTATATATATTTTATCCACAGGATGTGTATCGCTGTCAAGTTTTCCATAGCTCTTAACGATACCCTTAAAAACTCCTTAACAACAGAAATTTTAAAATAGTTCGATAGTATATTTTTTTGGCTTTAATTCCTTAGGTAATTCAATATCCCCTATCCGTCATTAAAAACTTCTAATATCTCATTTATATCATATTATCTTATTATCTTAGAGTCCCAACCTCTCGCTACTATGTTTTTTTATTTTGTTGTTACGTTAATATATAAACATTACTCGATTTTAGACACACCCCATAAGAATATTTATTTCTAAAGCCTCTTTAATAAAACATCTATAATTTCAACTCCTTTATTTTCTAACGTATTTGTTACATATTTATTTTTTTTAAATATTTTCTGGTTTTAAGGATTTCTTTTTTAATTGTTATCCCCTCCCATATATTTGATTATTCCATATATTGTATAGATTAAGCATAACAATAAAGCAAAATGTGGAATGCCAATTATAGCTAATATTAAAGAGATAGCAAATAAACAAATAAATGCTTTCTTAGGATATTTCGGATATCTTATATCACTAATCATTAAAAGCCCTATTAATATCGCCAATATTGAATTTATTAAATAATTGTTAATTAATTGACAGAATCCAACAAGTAATAAAGCTCCTGCTGGAATAGGTAATCCAATAAAACCTTTAACGTTTAAAATTCCAAATCTTGCCAATCTTAAAGCTCCACAGAGGCAAAATATTATTGCAGATATTAAAGATAAGGTTGATTCAAAGTTATGGTATAATAGATAAGCAGGAGCTACACCAAAGCTAACAATGTCTGAAATACTATCAAGCTCTGCCCCAAAGTCAGAAACGGTATTTGTTTTCCTCGCAACAAAACCATCTAAGGAATCAAAGATTATTGAAAGGTAGATTAATGAAAAGTTATTTAATAATATAGCTAAAAGCCCAGTTATAATATTTAGCATTGTTACATAGTCAGATATTGTCGTTATCTTTTTTATACTGAACATATTTTCCCTTTTTATTTTAATTTTATTTTCTTTTTAATTTCCTTTTAATTGCTATAAATATACTACCTAATAAAATTATAGTTGTGTGCAAAATGAAATAAACTTTAAAAAGGAAATTTTGAATGCCTTCTTTAAGGAAGGCATTCATTACTACCTTATTTTATTTAATATAGTTTTGCACAAAACTATAATGATGAGATGATTCTTATAAACTATTTATAATCTTGCCAATATTTCTAATTCTTTATTTCTCATTTACATTTTTATTTTACATTTTTATCTATTCCTAATTGGAAAAATATGGGTAAAATTGCAGAAAAATTATCCAAGAAAATTTAAGAGTATTTATCGATTTAGAGTCAAAATCGAGGCTAATATACATAGTCATGTAAAAATTACAACGCAATATTAAATATACTGTAAAGTCATAGTTTATAATACTATTCGAGTTATAAAAACTAAATTACTTCTATATGAGACGATGTCAAGATAAGTAAAGGAAGAAGTTATAGAAAGAGGAGAAAGATTCAAGCCAACTAATGACAGATGAGAATTTAGAGTTATTAGGGAATCGGTTATAGAAAGATTTGGTTCTTCGTTTGAGTAGAGAGAAGAAACTTTCGACACAATTTCTTAAACCGAATCGAACTCTTTCGAATTTTAGTCCTAATCTCTGTAGAGCCCACGGATACCATTTACCACCATCAACCAAAATTTTTGGTTTATTCGAGCAAAATTTTAATATCCTTCTTACGAATAACATAGTATCGAGATAACATCTTGTTTTAAAGACATAGATACCCAAACATTCTTTAGACTCCACATCGATAGCAGACCATACATAAATAGTTTCATTTCCAAGCTTTAGTTTAGTTTCATCGATTGCAATTAGGTTTCTTGTCTTTCTTTCAGGCTCGTTTAAAATATCTTTAATCTTGTGGTAATATATTCTAACCGATTCATGGCTTATGCTCTCAAACTGTGAAAGAAACAAACTAACCTTTCTTAACGATAATCCCAGATAATACAAAATTCCTGCTAAGATTTTAATCTCTATCGACTTCTTATTCCTCTTAACTATCTTCTTAATCCTTTCTTTTAACGTTTCTATCGTAAGTTTCATATCTTCCTTTATTTACACATATTTATTTAATCCTTATCTTGACGACCTCTCTATATGATGAATATAAATATAAAAAACTTATTTACTCAAGAATCAAACTTAGGGTTCTTAAATCTCGAGTATAAAAAATTATATACCCTATGACTATGGTATCCCAAAAATATTTCGCATCTATAAATAATAAAAAAGATAACATAAATAATATGAGAGGAGTAAAACTTGACGATAAAAAGATTAAGAAAATTATTAGATGGAAGGAGAAGGGATTTAGAACGAAAGATATTACTAAAAATTTGGAAATATCCACTCATAGAGTTCAGCAGATATGGAAAGAATATCGAGAGACAGGAGAAATCCCAAATATAAAGCGTAGAGGTCGAAAGCCGAGAGAAATTACTCAGGAAGAGATAGATATTGTCCTTAAAGCAGTCAAAGAATATAAAGGAACAAGCCCTGTTCATTTGGAGCATTTTATTGAACGTAGGTATAATATACATATTCCACATATATCGTATATATAATATACTGAAACAATATGGTAAAATACAATCTAAATAGGAAAAAGTTGAACGGATAAATAGAGAGGTTGAATATTGACTAAATAGATTTGATATTTTAGAAGAGTTCGTAGATTGAATGAAATCACTAATGTTATTTCATAGCTCTTCACTACGCTCCAATTGAAATAATAAAATAAAACCACATCGTTCTTTAGATTAGACGAAAACCTAAGGTTTTCATTGCTCGCTTACTACGTAATCGATTTTAAAACTCCTTATGAAGTTTATTTCGGAAATATAGTTAATAATATGGAGGTAATTTCATGAATTATAATTGCGAAATAATTTCAGGATACTACACTTTATACATTGCTTCGATAACATTTTTTAATGTTGTATTAGTTTTTATCCCTTTTGGATTATAATGGGTTACTGTAGCTTCAAAGCCCATTTCTTTTAATTGATTTATTATATCCTGTATTGGTGGTACTGAAATCTTTAGCATTTTTCCTATTTGGTGGGTGTCATAGCATCCAACTTGATTTATATTAGCCTCTCCCTTAATTGCATTTAAAATCTTTAATACTCTTTCACTATATCTTCTCTCTTCAGCTATTTTTAAAGCCTCTTCAACAAGAGCTTTATCATATAAATTGCCAATATACAACGGCCCAGAGAAACCTTTCTCATAACCTTCTTCAAATTTTTTAATTATTTTAACTCCATTAACATCCTTAACATAACCAAGCATTTCAAATATTTTATCAGCTCTTTTAGCTCCTCTATCTGTAACTAAATAAACTCTAACATAATGGTCGGTTGCGTGGCAAAATATTGGTTTTAAAGCAATTTCATATTTTGTAGCCATTCTCATAACATATCCAACTAAAACTCTCAATGCAAACTCATGACAGTCCCTACCAAATAATGGATAAGCTAAATATTTCCTTAAGCAAGATTTTTTAGCCCTTCCACATAAAGCAGCTGTATCTGTTGCTGTTAAACAGAGCAAACCATTTCTTGTTACTAAAGCCCTAATTGCTTGGTCAATATATGGAGCTGGAGAACCAAATGGGTCTATATCAACAACATTGAAAAATCTAAAGTGTCTTGATAAAAATGTGTTGGCATCTTCATTAAAAACGTCTATATTTTTAATATCATTTAATTGGGCATTATTCAATATTTTTTCATAAGCTTTTGGATTTATATCATTTAGGAAAACTTTTAAATTATCAAACTTTAGTTCTTTTGCATATCTAAGCCCTCTAATTCCACTCCCAGCTAAAGCATCACATATATAGCATTTATCAACTTTATGATAAAGATTTAGAAATGCTTGGACTATCAATACACTTATATCTCTCCCTGTTTTCATTCTTGGGTTGTAAAAGACCTCATCCTTTTTTGTAACTGTTAATTTATCTGGAACTTCAAAAACTATTTCTCCCTCTTTTAGAATCATATTATCACGCAAAAAATATTTTTAAAAAATTAGGTATCAAAGAATGTCTTCCTTAGAAAGCGTTTAAATCTTTCATATAACTATAAAAAAGCTATAAATAAGAAAATTAATCTTAATTTAAAAATAAATCTAAAGAATTTTATTAAAAGAATTTTATTATTTGTTTATCCTTTCAATGGTAATTTTAACATTGTATTTCTCACCATTTGGTGTTTTTATCTCCCAATCTTTTTCATAATCTGCTTTTATCTCATCAACAAATTCCCCTCTAACTTCTTTCTCAATAATTTCCTTAAATTCATCCAAATTGATGCCCTCAACTTTAACCTTAATTTTTTCTTCAATATCTAAATCCATATCTTTTCTCATCGCTTGAATTCTTCTTATAACTTCTCTCATTAACCCTTCTCTTATTAAATCATCAGTAATTTCAGTATTTATAAAGACAGTTCCCTTTGAAAATTCTACTCCAGCAATATGCTCAGGAATCTCTAACCTAATTTCAACATACTCTGGCTTAATCTCATATCCATCCAATATTATTGCTCCATCTTTCAATTTTTCCATTAACTCCTTAGCATCTGCTTTATTCAATGCTTCAACAACCTTTGGTACTTCACTTCTATATCTTTTACCTAATTCTCTGTAGTTTGGTTTTATTACGTATTTGCTACCTTCAACTTCTCCAAATTTGATATTTTTGACATTACCCTGCTCTTTTATTATGTATTCAAATCTTTCTACAGCTTTTTTAACCTCTTCCCCACCAGCAATAGTTATTTCTTTTAATGGATATCTTAAGGTGTATTTTATTTTATCTCTTCCTCTGTAGATTGCATCAACTATATCTCTAACTATTGCCATATCTCTCTCTAACTCCTCATCAATAAACTTTTCATCAACTTCTATTTTATTCATAAATATACTTTCTTCCATATTTTCTGTCTTTAAGTTTTGATATATTGCCTCAGCTACGTGAGGAGATACTGGAGCCATTATTATAGCCAACTTTAATAAGACATAGTAGAGTGTTTGATACGCCGCTAATTTATCAGCATCATCTTTTTCTTTCCAGGTTCTGTCTCTAATCAATCTAATATACCATCTACTTAAGTCATTTAATATGAAATCTTTTAATGTCCATGTGTATGTGTGGAAATATGGAATATCAAGGTTTTCAATTGCTATTTTGGCAACAGTATTTACTCTACTTAAAATCCATCTATCTTCATCTTTTAAATATTCAAAGTATTTTTCATCTGGTTTAAAGTTATCTAACACCATGTAATTTACAGCAAACATGTAAGCGTTCCATAGAGTGTTGAATAAGCTTAAAACATCATCTATTTCACTCCATACAAACCTTAAATCCTCCCAAACCTTGTTTGCACTTAAAAGATAAAATCTTAATAAATCAGCCCCATATTTTTCAACGACATCATCTGGATTAACTATATTTCCTAAACTCTTACTCATCTTGTCTCCATGCTCATCTAAAGTAAAGCCATGCATTAAACATTTTTTGTATGGAATGTCATTGAATACAATAGCTGAAAGTGCATGTTGTGAATAAAACCACTTAGTAACTTGGTCATGCCCTTCTGTTATAAAGTCAGCTTTTTTTAAAGTTTTTGAACCAATTGAAGCATAAGGTGCTAAACCAGAGTCAAACCAAACATCTAAGACATCTGGAACTCTCTCCATTATTCCTCCACATTCACATCTCAATTTTATTTTATCAACTGTTGGTTTATGTAAATCTTTAATCTCTCCAACTTCATCTTTATTTATCATTCTCTCCTTTAGTTCTTCAACACTTCCCACAACTATATATTTTCCACACTTTTCACAAACCCAGACAGGGAGAGGGATTCCCCAATACCTTTGCCTGCTTATATTCCAATCTCCAACAAACTTAACTCCATTTATATATCTTGTCTCAACCCAGTGAGGTATCCAACTAACTGTTTTTGCATGCTCTATAATATTATCTTTAATCTTTGATATCTCTAAGAACCACTGCTCAGTAGCTCTAAACAAGAGAGGTGTTTTACATCTCCAACAGTGTGGATAACTGTGTTTTATTTTTCCAACATAAACTAACAATCCTTTATCTTTTAGGGTTTCTATTATACTATTATCTGCATCTTTAACAAAAACGCCTTTCCATTTTCCTTCTATGTATTTACCTTCATCATCTATTGGTGAATATATAGGCAGATTGTATTTTTTACCAACTTCGAAGTCCTCTTCTCCATGTCCAGGAGCTGTGTGAACTAAACCAGTTCCTCCCTCTAAGGTTACATGCTCCCCTAATACTATAGTATGAGCATTTTCTAATTTTGCAAATTCTTTTTGCTTCTCATTCTCATCCAATAATGGATGAATATATTTTATTCCTTCTAATTCTTTTCCTTTAACCTTTTTAATTATTTTGTAGTTTTTGATGTTATTAACTTTCTTAGCTTTGTTTATAACTTCCTCAACTAACTTTTCAGCAATAATCCAAACTTCTTTTTTGTCATCAAGTTCAACTTCTACATAAGCGTAATCATAGTTTGGATGAACAGCTACAGCTAAGTTAGCTATTAAAGTCCATGGTGTTGTTGTCCAAATTACAACATAGGTGTTTTCTTCATTTACTAATTTAAATTTTACATAAACTGATGGGTCGTAAACTTCTTTATACTCCCCTCTAACTTCATGTTCAGCTAAAGCTGTTTCACATCTTGGACACCAATAAACAACCCTCAAATCTCTTGTTAATAATCCTTTCTCATGAGCAACTTTTAATGTCCACCAACCTATTTCCATATACTCCATATTTATTGGCATGTATGCATTTTCCCAATCTAACCAAACTCCTAAGTTTTTAAACTGATTTTCCATAATTTCTTTGTGTTTTAAGGCGAATTCTTTACATTTTTCAATAAATTGTTCTACACCAATTTTTGTTTCTATCTCTTTCTTGTTTTTTATTCCAAACTCATTTTCAACTTTAACCTCTATTGGTAAGCCATGCATGTCCCATCCAGCTTTATCTAAAACATTATAACCTTGCATTCTCTTAAATCTCAAATAAGTGTCCTTAATTATCTTATTCCAAGCTGTCCCAAGGTGTATGGCTCCAGAACAGTAAGGAGGACCATCAACAAAATAAAATTCTTCATTTTCTTCATTTTTTTTCTTTACTTTTTGATATATATCATTCTCTTCCCAAAATTTTTTTATCTCTTTATCCAACTCTCTAAAATTAACAGATTCTACTCTTTTCATAATACCCACCCTTAGTTTCATAATTTTTATTTTTTTAAAGATTTATTAAATTCGTTAATTTATAAAACTCTTAACAAAAATTTAGCATAAAATAACTTACAGTTAAAATTTATTCAATCTATTTATAAAAAGAAGTTTAACTAAAGAATTATATTATGTTATTGTTTGTAAGTTTCTTTAATTTTTTAATTCTTGAAATTATTTTATCTAAATATTTATTGAGCTGAGGGTTTTCATAAATGTTTTGACATTCCTCGTCTGGCAAATTTTGAATTTTATTTACAATATTTTGGTCATCAATATTTGCAATTTTATACAATTCTAGACAAACCTTTTTTATATTTAAACCATTTTTTGCAACGATTTCTAATAATTTATCATAAGGTATTTTTTTTTCTATTATTTTCCAATAATCTCCAAATATATTATTTTCAATAATACTCTCTATTACATCTAATATCTTTATACCTAAGTCTAATTTTAAAAGTTCAGTAGATAAATAACCTTCTTTTTCCTCAAGTTTGGTAATTACATCTAAATTATTTTCTTCATTTTTTCTCATTTTTTCTAACGTTATTCTAACATCATTTAATTCTCTGAGCATATCTTCTCCTTTTTCTATCAACTCTTTTTTATTATTTTTTATCTCTACCAATGTTGGATATTTATTTTGATTCATAAAATCACCCTATAATAAATATACAATTAAAAATAAATTTTAAAATAGTTATTTATATTTATTTTTCTTCTTCTTTGATTTATAATATCCCTTTAACACTGGAAGCTTTGGAAAATCATCTAACAGTTTATAATAAATATCCCCGTATCTCTCACTAATCACTACAATATGGGCTGGAGGATGAATTTTTCTAATTCTATCTATAGCCTTTGGAGCTTTTTCAGCAATTTTTGCCACACATGCAGTTTTACAAGGCTTTTTTACTTCTCCCAATATGGCTCCTAATATCTCATCAGCCGCTTCTGGAACAATAATCTTTGGCTTTCCAATAATTGTTAGCTCTGCATGCCTATCAACATCTGCTAAGGCATTCTTTAATTTTTCATAACTATCTCCTCTAACCAACAATATTGTCATAACTATCCCTAATACGTGTTTTTAAATGTTATTAAATTAATTTAATTATTTCTATTATTTCTAAATAATTAATGAAAAATATTTTATCTCCTATGCCTTTCGTTATGTCTTAAGTATTCTTCAAGCATAAATGGAAAATCTACAGCATTTACAAATCTCAACCCCAATCTTTGAGCCCATTTTTCAATGCCTCCATCACTTGCCACTACTGCAGCATCTAACTCTTTAGCTAAAAGTAAAACATCTAAGTCAGGGGCACTATCTAAGGTTCCCACTCTTAAAGCACTTCTATATTTATTTCTAAAGGTATTTATTGTTTTTGATAGGACTTTATTTATAATTTCATTTTTATTCATCTCTGGATGTTTTTTTGACAACTCATAAACCATATCTGATGTTCTTATTATATGTTCTTCTCCAATTCTCATTCCTTTATTTATCCTCTCCCTTAAATCTTTAACATATTCATAAAAAATCTCTGAGGGAATTTTTATCTCATATCTATTTGGAGTTTTTTTAACAAGCCATGTATCTACTTTAACTATAACATCTTTTGGACAATTCTCATTCTCTAAAAATCCCATTAATTCATTATATACAGTTGGATAAGGAATGTGACAAGAAATATTTAACTTTATTCTCGCCTCTGCTATCAAATCCATGACTTTATCTGTTAGTTCAGTAACTGTTTTAACTCCTAATGCTTTCCTAACTGACGGTTCAGTAAAAGCACTTGTATCTAAGCAAAACCTCTGTTTTTGCATTTTCTCCCCAAATTTAATCTTCTTTAATATCATTTCTAACTGCCAATATCTTTATCTTTGCAGGATAGTTATTTATATATTTTGATAAAACTTCATTAGGAATCCTTGCTTCCAATTTAGATAAAATTCTTTCCTTAAAATGCCTTGAGAATCCATAAGGTAGAGAGTTTTTTATCTCCTCAGCATTATTAAATGGTCTTCTTCTTTCCAATATTTCAGCTACATTATTTGGTAAATATTCATACAAATCATACTCGTTGGCTGTTTCTAAGATTCTATCTTCAAACCTCTTTAATATCAATTCACTGAGTTTTCCACTATTATAGAGCTCTTTTAAAATTTCTAAGGTAGTTTCTGGAAGCATATTCTTAATATCTTCAAATTTCCTGCTAAATATTGCCTCTCTAATTTTAGTTCCACTTATTCCCTCTAATCTCTTTACAAAAACAAATTTTGGATGAAAATTTAAACCTTCTTTATTCAATTTATATATCATCTGAGACATTGAAGCAATAACATAATTATCTATATTCAATTTTTCTCCTAAAATCTCTCCTGTCTCTATACAGCAAATTTTGTATGGCTTAACTTGTATATGATAGCCCTTATTTATACAATCTATAACCTTTTCCATGGTTTTTTCTGGAATATAACCCCTTGGTATTACCTCAGCTCCTAAGCTATAAAACATCTTTATTAGACATCTCATATACTGCCCAGAGCCCATAATTCCCATTGGAGGCCCTTCAACAACAATATCTGCTCCTGCTTTTATTGCCATCTCTGCCCTTATATATCTATTTAAGAAATAAGGAATGCCTCTCCCACTCCTTTCTAAGGGGCCGGGTAAAACACTAATAAAAATTCCATGTTCCTTTCCTTTCTCTAATGCATATTTATGCCCTTTATGTAAAGGGTTGTATTCGGTAAAATCACAGACGATTTTATCTTTATTTTCTTTTTCTTTTATCTCTTCAACTAATTTTTTAAAATCTTTGAAAGATTTTTCATCTTTTCTTTTAGCATCTCTAATTATCTCCTCCCTATCTTTCAAAAAATTTTTTAAATTTAAATCCATAATTTCACCAATAAACATAAACTTTATATATTAGAAAGTGAATTGTTATTGATGCTGAGGGCCCATGGTCTAGCTGGCTATGACGTCGCCCTTACAAGGCGAAGGTCGCCGGTTCGAATCCGGCTGGGCCCACTATTTTTTTATTTTAGACATATATATTCATTAATTCAAATATTGGAATTACATTTAGTTTCTGTAGGAGTTTCGCAGTTTATATATTAAAACAGTTCAATAAATATATCTACTCCTGCGAAAGTCCTATTAAAATAAAATAAAAAAGAAAATAAACAATTTTTAATTTTTTATTGTTTTTTCTCTTGAGCTTGTTGAGCTTTCTGTAATTCTACCTGCAACTCTTTTCTTAAAGCAGCTATTACTTTAGCTAATTCTTCAGCTTTCTTCATTCCTTCTTTTTCAGCTTTATCTAAATCTTCAATAGATTTTTTTAAATCTTCAACGATTTCACTAAATGATTTTTCAACATAAATATCTGACTTAACGCCAATTAAAGCCTTATCATCAACAATTTTTGCCTTTAAAAAGACTCCTGGACCTACTGGAATTAATGTCTCTTCATCTGCTTTTATATTTTCAATTGTTTCAATTGATTTCATTATTTCAGATTTTAATGTTCTTATTGATACTAATTCACTTTGAATCATTTGTAATTGTTGATTGTATATTTCCAAAGCCATCGCTTTTTGTTTTAACTCTTCATTCATATTTCCACCTCAATAAGCATTATAGCATAACTGATATATATAGGACTTCGCAGTATATATTAAATTTTGGAATTTAGACACCTTTAGGTGTGTAGGTTCAATAAATATATCTACCCCTGCGAAAGTCCTATATATCTAATGCTTTAATAAATTTATTGATAAGACCTTTTATTGAGGTAGTGTTTATGAAACTGTTAGGTGTTATAGGCTACTTAGCCGTTTTAATTAAAGCTATATGTGAGTCCTGGATTGATGTTGTTAAAAGAAGCATAAATGGGGAAATAAAGCCCCAAGTTATAGAAATGGAGTCAATTATTAATAACCCTACTGGTTTAATTTTGCTATCTTGGTCTATAACTGCTACTCCAGGAACTTTAGTTATTGACTTAATTCCAGAAGAGAGAAAATTGAAAGTAGCTATAATAAGCCCAAGAAGTAGGGAAGACATTGTTCCATTTGAGCCATACATTAAAAAAATTTTTGATTAAATTATTCTTTCTCTAAAACTTTTATATGTCCGTTATCTAATTTAACTTTCATTATACTTTCATTGTTATATATTGTTAAAAATGCTAATATTGCTGCTTTTGTTCCATATCTATTTGAACCAGCTAAAATATAGATGTTATTATTATTGTAAGGATTTTTTATTTTTTGTATAATACCTATATTATTTCCAGGATAATTATCAGTTATATTTATCCTTAGTAAAGCTTTATCTTCAAGTTCTTTAACAAATTTATTAACTTTAGGACCTCCAATGAGAATTATATCCTTATTAATATTTAATGGATTAACGTCTATCATATCTAATGAGCTAATGTAAATCTTTTCATGATTTTCTAACTCTTTTCCTTTATAATAAACATGAACTGTATTGTTTGTTTTTATAGCATAAAATCCTTCGCCTAAATATAAAACGGTTTTGTTATCAATATTAAAAGTTTTACAATCTCTTTTTATTACTTTAAACAAAACATAATCTTTGTAATCTTTTTTTGGAATTATTAGGTAGTTTAATATTGAGATATTATTTCTAAGATTATTTATATTTTTGTATATTAATTCTATTTTATTATCATCTATATCTCTAACTATAAAATTTTTATCTAATGGATATTCCTTGCCTTTTTTAATTTCTATTGTTGAATATACTTCAAAAGTTAAATAATATACGTTTCCTTTCTTTATACAATTCTTATATATAATTCCCAAATTATCTATTATTTTAAACTCATCCCTAATCAATTTGACATCCGTTTTAATAATTTTCCCATTTTTATATATGTCAATAGTAACACTTTTTAAATCTAAAGACAAAAGTTTAGGAATTATTTTATACTCGTTATATTCAAATGATTCATTTGTTGTTATTTCCTTTCCATATTTTTCTTTTAATATCACACAATCTGATGTTACATAATCAACTATGTAGTTTCTGTTGAATAAACTTATTTCTTTTCCCTTTTCAAGGTTTAAATACTCAATACACTTAATATCCTCATATTTTATTCCATTATTATCTCTGATAAATTTTATATTGAGTTTTTTGTTATTATCCTCAATTTCAAGCTCATCAGTTGCTGGAATATACGTAATATCGTTAATAATAATTGTTATATTATTTCCATTAACATTTATTTCTCTTGAGGAATATAAGTTATCCATCAAAACTTTAGCATTTTGATAATCAACTGTGCTTTTATTTACAAAGATTACTGGCTCTATTGGCAAAGCATAGCTAACACTTATAAATAACAATATAGATAATAAAAGGAGTTTTTTCATTAATTTCCCCTCCTTAAACTTTTATAGAATTGATTAAGTTATGAGTGATTATTATAAAATGTCATTATTAATAGGACTTTCGCAGGAATGGATTTTTTATTGAATATAGACACACCTAAAGGTGTAAAAGCTCATTAACTACATATATAAAGTGCGAAAGTCCTATTAAAATATTTTTGGTTAAAAATTTTAGGTGATATATTATGATAGAAAATAAAGTAAGAGATGTAGTTAAAAAATTAAAGCCCTATGTTCCAGGAAAATCAAAGGAAGAGATAGCAAGAGATTATGGAATAAAACCAGAAGATATTATAAAACTTGGTTCTAATGAAAATCCTTGGGGAGCATCACCAAAAATAAAAGAAGAAATATTAAAAGAACTTACAAATATACATCAATATCCAGAGCCAGTAAATCCAGTTTTAATGGAAGAGTTAAGCAAATTTTTGAATGTTAGTAAAGAAAATATTATTGTTGGTGGTGATGGAGCTGATGAGATTATAGATACGATATTTAGAACGTTTGTTGATAATGGTGATGAGGTTATAATCCCAATTCCAACTTTCACTCAATATAGAGTTTCAGCAACAATTCACAATGCTAAAATAAAATATGCAAAATATGACAAAGAAAAGGACTTTAAATTAGATATTGAAAGCGTTCTCAATAATGTAACAAATAAAACAAAGGTTATTTTTTTATGCACTCCAAACAATCCCACAGGAAATATAATAGAAAATAAAGATATAGAGAAGATTATCAATGAAACAGATGCTTTGGTAGTTATAGACCATGCATATATTGAGTATGCCAAAAAAGAGTATGATTGGACTCAAAAAGCCCTTGAATATGATAATGTTATTGTTTTAAGAACCTTTTCAAAGGTTTTTGGTTTAGCAGGGATGAGAATTGGTTATGGTGTAGCAAATAAAAAAATTATTAATTACATGATGAGAGTTAAGCCAATATTCAGCTTAACAAGATTAAGCCAAGTTTGTGCTATAACTGCATTAAGAGATATAGAGTTCTTTGAAAGATGTGTTAGAGATGGAATTAAAAGTAGAGAAATGTTATATAATGGGCTGAAGAAATTTAAAGACATTAAAGTTTATCCTTCAGAAGCTAATTATGTATTGGTTGAATTAAAAACAATGAAAGCTAAGGAGTTTTGTGAAGAACTATTAAAAAGAGGAGTTATTGTTAGAGATTGCTCATCATTTGATGGTTTAGGAGATAACTATGTGAGAGTATCAATAGGAACTTTTGAGGAAATTGAAAGATTTTTAAAAATTTTAGAGGAAATTATAAATTAATTCTTTAATAACACTTCTTTAGCAACTTCTACTCCACTCTCTTTAACTTCAAATCCAAGCTCTTTTAAAGCTAATTCTACACAAGCTAATGTTGCTAAAATTTCTTTCTCTCCACAGATTCCCATGTGTCCAATTCTAAATATTTTTCCAGCCAAGTGTTTCTGACCTCCAGCAACAACTATATTGTATTTATTGCTTAATATTCCTCTAAAGTCACTATCTTTAATTCCTTCTGGATATTTTGCTGATGTAACTGTTACTGACCTTGCTCTTTCTTTAGCAAACAATTCTATTCCCATAGCCTCTAAACCAGCTCTTGTTGCTTTAGCCAATCTTTCATGTCTTTTAACTCTATTCTCAATACCTTCCTCTAAAACTAAATCTAAGGCAACATTCATTGCATAGATTAAGTTAATTGAAGGAGTATAAGGTGTTTGTTTTTTCTCTTCATAGTATTTTTTATAAGCCAATAAATCCAAGTAAAAGCCAACTTTATCGTCATTCTTTTTGATAACTTCCCATGCTTTTTCACTGACTGTTATAGCCGATAATCCTGGTGGAGCCGCTAAACATTTTTGAGAACCAGTAACACAAATATCTATGTGGAATTTATCAACATTTACATAATCTCCTCCTAATGACGAGACAGTATCAACAATGTATAGAGCATCATAGTCCTTAACAACCTCTCCAATCTCTTTTATTGGATTTCTTGCTCCAGTAGAAGTTTCATTATGCACAACTGTAACTGCTTTAATATCATCGTATTTATCTAAAATCTCTTTAACGGCTTCTGGCTCAGCCATATCACCCCATTCTATATCTAATCTAATAGCCTCTCCTTTGTATGCCTTAACTATATTTGCAAATCTCTCTCCAAAGTTTCCTGTAACTATGTTTAAAACCTTATCTCCTCTTTTTATTATGTTTGATATTGCCATATCCATTGCTGCTGTTCCTGAACCAGTAATTAAGAATGTGTCATTCTCAGTAATAAAGACCTTTTTTAATTTCTCTACAGTATCTTCCAATAAAGCCCCGTAATCTTTTGTTCTATGCCCAATTACTGGTAAAGCCATAGCATTTAAAACCTCTGGTGGAACTATTGTAGGACCTGGAATCATCAACAATTTTTTTGTAGCTTCCAATTTCATAATCTCCCTCCATAAAAATTATTTATTTGAGAAGGATTTGTATTTATTCTTTATTTTCTGCTTTTTAAATAATTATCCCAATCTTTTAAGAATCTCTCCAATCCAATATCTGTTAATGGATGGTTGAAGAGCTTATCCATAACTGATGGTGGAATTGTTGCTATATCTGCTCCTATTTTTGCAGCTTCTAAAACATGCAATGGATGTCTGACTGAGGCTACTATAACTTCTGTTTTAATGTCATAGTTTTTGTATATTTTTACAACATCTTCAATTAATTTCATCCCTACATGTCCAATGTCATCCAATCTTCCAACAAATGGGGAAACATAAGTAGCTCCTGCCTTAGCAGCTAATAAAGCTTGCAATGGTGAGAAAACTAAGGTTACATTTGTTTTTATTCCTTCAGCTGATAATATTTTAACTGCTTTCATTCCATCTTTTGTCATTGGGATTTTTATAACTATATTATCAGCTATTTTTGCTAATTCTCTCGCTTCTTTAACCATTCCTTCAGCATCTGTTGAGATAACCTCAGCACTTACAGGACCGTCAACAATTTCACAGATTTCTTTAACAACTTCATAGAAATCTCTTCCCTCTTTAGCAACCAATGTTGGGTTTGTTGTGACTCCATCAACTAAGCCAAGCTCAGCGTATTTTTTGATTTCTTCAACATTTGCAGTGTCTAAGAAGAATTTCATTTTTATCCCTCCTACTCTTTAGTAATCCTTAACTTTTAATTTAGGATATTAATTAAAATAACAAATCCAATAATTTCTAATTCTTAAATTTTTACTCAAAACATATATTGAGTTGGTTTAAAAAGTTATCTATTAATTTCATTTAAATATTTGAATATAAGATATAAAATAAAAATTTATATAACAGTATTTATAAATATACATTAGATACACACAACCGAGTATTACGCATACATGATTGAATAATCAAATTTAACTAGACGATGAAGAATTTTAAAGAAATACATTCTTTTTTATTTTATTTTAATCCAAAAGTTATGAATAACGCATCTAAGCATAAAAAGTAACAACCTAACTTTTAGAGATGTTAATTTCGTTTTTATAACTGAATCTTTAAGCAATCTAAACCTTGTTTCTATGTTACATCGTTTTTTATACGTTTTTATATAAGATTTTGGATTCTTGAAGTCGATATTAGTTAAAAAAGTATAATATATATCTTTTCTCTTTCGTTGTTTGTAATTATTTCGTCCTCTACAATAGCTAATTTCTCCTTTTTCGTATTCTCAAGATAGTATTTAACCTTTCGGAATAAAACTTATGTAATTACAGCCATATAGTTTCAAAGATTTTTATTATTTCAAAATTTTTAAACTCCCTATCGGTTAGGAAGATAATATCGTATGGATTTATTTTTAAATCTTTAATAGCTAAGTGTATAATATCTCCCCTACATGGTTATAGTTGTGTGCAAAATGAAATAAACTTTAAAAAGGATAATTTGAATGCCTTCTTTTATTTAAAATAGTTTTGCTCACAACTATAAACAACGAAACCTCATTTCTTTTATTTGTAAATCGCATTTAAATCCAATCTTTTTTCATAATAGCCCTCAAAATGCGTATCTATCGATAGGTAAAATTTTTTATAGTTTTTTTAATTCGTTAATTATCTTTTTAACCAAAAGATTTATAAACTTCTTTAAACATAGTATAGTCTGCCTTATTTATATATCAGATAGTAAGAGTCTGCCGATGGATAATTTAGCTTGCTAATAGTCTCTAAATATGTATTATTCGACATCGCCTCTATAAGTCCTCTTGCATAATCCTCAACTCGATAAATTCTTGGATTAATTCGCAAAACTTCGTTTATAAATTCGTTAAATGATTTTATACCTAACAATCTTATGTTGTTCATAGTTCTATCCCCTTCTATTTTTTTGATAACTATTCGATATTATAAAATATTAACTTTTCTATTTATTTTTTTATGATATTCGGAGATACTGAAGTAAGGAAAGCCAACTGGGATATAGCACATGAAAAATCATTAAAATACCAATAATAAGTACCAGATATATTTTATCAAAATTACTTAATAATTATTTAACTTAATCTAAATATCTAAATGGTGAAAATTATGATAAAGATAGGGTTTGTTTCAACTGTTGATAGTGATGATTTAGTTTTTGAAGAGGCATACAAGGACGTAAAAAAATATGGAATTGAATTTAAAATATTAGACTATAAATGTAGCGAGGAAGAGTTTAAAGAGTTCTTAGAATTTATTAAAGATGCTAACATTGTATTTACAAAACTCATGGGTGGTAAAAGTGCATTTAGATATTTTGATGAATTAAAAGCATTTGTTGATAAACATAACATTCCCTTCTTACCCCTTCCTACTTTAAATGAAATTCATCCTGACTTGGATGAGGCAACAACTGTAAGTGAAGAAGTTAAGTTAAAGGTTATCAAATATTTGGGCTATGAAGGAGTTGAAAATTACAAAAATCTATTATTATATTTAGCAAATACATTTGGAGATAAAAACATCCCCTATGAAGAACCAAAACCAATGCCATGGCAAGGAATTTATTACAAAAACAAATACTTTGAAACTTTAGAGGATTATTTAGATTATTTAAAAGAAATTGGAAAAGATATAAATGGCAAACCAATAATTGGAGTTTTATTTTATAGAAATTGGTTTATTGCAAATAATATTGATTATATCAACGATTTAATTCAAATTATTGAAGATAAAGGAGCGATACCTGTTGCCGTCTTTACATCTCATTTAAAAAATGAATTAGGAGCTATTGGAACATTAGAGGTGTTTAAAAAATTTTTCTATAAAGATGGAAAGCCATTTATTCATACTTTAATAAACACAACCATGTTTACCTTATCTATGGGAGTAAAAGCAGATATCTTAAAAGATGAACCAGAATTTTTAAAAAATTTAGATGTTCCTATTTTGCAAGGGATTGTAAGCACTGGATTTATTGAAGATTGGGAGAAGTCAATATCAGGAATTAATCCTATTGACTTAGTTATTGGAATGGCTATGCCTGAATTTGATGGGGCAATAATACATTTCCCAATAGGTGGAAAGAAAAAGGTTAAAGATGGAGATGTTGGAGTTCCAATTATAAAATACAAATCAATAAAAGATAGAGCTGAGAAGATTGTTGATTTAGCTATAAAATATGCAAATTTAAAGTTAAAACCAAACAATGAAAAAAGGATAGCAATAATTTTCCACAACTATCCACCAAGAAATGATAAAATTGCAAGTGCCTTTGGATTAGATAGCCCAGAAAGTGTTTTAAATATATTAAAAGAATTAAAAAAGAGGGGTTTTGTCGTTGATGAACTCTATGAAAATGGAACTGAATTAATTAAAAAAATGCTAAACTATGCAACAAATGATAAGAGATTTTTGACAGAAGAGGTTATAAAAAAGGCCGTGGGAAAAGTTAAGAAAGAAGATTATGAAAAATGGTTCAACTCATTATCTGAGAAAGTGAAGGAAGAATTAATCAAAAATTGGGGAGCAATTCCTGGGGAAGTTATGAATTTTGATGGAGAATTAATAATTCCAGGAATAATAAATGGAAATATCTTCATCTCTGTTCAACCACCAAGGGGCTTTGGAGAGAATCCTTCTGCAATTTATCATTCTCCAGATATGCCACCAACACACTATTATATTGCCTTTTACAAATGGATTAAGGATGTTTTTAAAGCAGATGCAGTAATGCATATAGGGAAGCATGGAAGTTTAGAATGGCTTCCAGGAAAGGGAGCAGGTTTATCAAAAAATTGCTATCCAGATATTTGTATGGAACTTCCTAATATATATCCATACATTGTAAATAATCCCGGAGAAGGAACACAGGCGAAGAGAAGGAGTTATGCAACAATAATAAGCCACTTAATTCCTCCAATGACAACATCTGATTTGTATGGGGAGTTAGCTGAGTTAGAAAGAGAAATAGATGAATATTATGAAGTAGATAATAAAGAAAAGAAGAACTTTTTAAAGAAAAATATTATAAATAAAATTAAAGAATTAAAGTTAGATGAGGATTTGATGGATGGAAAGATTATAGATGAGAATATTAATGAAGAGAATTTTGAAAATCTTTTAAATAAAATTCACGATTACTTAGAGGATTTAAAAAATAGGCAAATAAATGAAGGATTGCATATTATGGGAGTTCCATTAACTGGAGAAAAATTAGTTAATATGCTTTTTATGATTATTAGATACCAGTTTAATTATTTAGAAAAATTAGCAGAGATTTTGGGATATGATTGGGATGAACTAAATGAGGAGAAAGGAAAAAATCACAAAATTATTGATAAGATAAATGAAATTGGATTAAATTTATTGAAGGAGTATATGGAATACAATTTTGATGAGAGCAAAATTAATGAACTAAAAACAATAAAAATTAATTCTGAACTAAGAGAAATCTTAAAAACTATCTCAAAAATATATAGGAATTTAATGAGAGTAAATGAAGAGATTGAAAATGCCATAAATGCCTTGGAAGGGAAATATGTCCCACCAAGAATAGCAGGAGCTCCAACAAAAGATATTAATTGCCTTCCTACAGGAAGAAACTTCTATTCATGCAATCCTCAAGAGATTCCAACAAAAAGTGCCTATGAAATGGGAAAGAGATTGGCTGATGATTTGATTAATAAGTATTTGGAGGAAGAGGGCAAATATCCCGAGTATTTAGGAATTATCGTTTGGGGCTCTCCTACAATGAGGACAAAGGGAGATGATATTGGAGAGATTTTGTATTTGCTTGGAGTTAAGCCAGTTTGGAATAAAATGGGTAGAGTTGTGGGAATAGAGGTTATTCCATTGGAAGAATTAGGAAGACCAAGAATTGATGTGACTTTAAGAATTAGCGGCTTATTTAGAGACACTTTTCCACAGGTTATTGACTTAATTGATGAGGCAATAAGGACTGTTGCAAATTTAGATGAGCCAGATGAAATGAATTATGTAAAAAAACACTATAAGCAGGAGGTTGAAGAAAAATTAAAGAAGGGTATGGATGAGAAAACTGCAAGAGAAACATCTTTATATAGAATATTTGGATGCAAGCCGGGATGTTATGGGGCTGGAGTTGCAGATTTATTGACTGAGAAGAACTGGAAATCTTTGGAAGATTTAGCAAAGGTTTATGTTGAATGGGGAGGTTATGCTTATGGAAAAGGTATTTATGGTATTGAAGCTAAGGAGGAATTTATCAATAGGCTCTCAAAGATTGAATTAACAGTTAAAAATGAAGATAGCCAAGAATGGGATATATTTGAAGGAGATGACTTCAACAGTTATCATGGTGGAATGATTGCAGCAGTAACTTATTATTCTGGCAAGCAACCAAAGAGCTATATTGGAGATACATCAAATCCAAATAAAATAAAAACAAAACATTTGAAAGAGGAGGGAAAGCAAATATTTAGAACAAAAATAATGAACCCAAAGTGGATTGAAGGAATGAAGAAGCATGGATACAAAGGGGCGAGTGATTTCTCAAAGTATATTGAGCATATGTTCCAATGGGATGCAACCTCAAACATAATAGATGATTGGATGTATGAAAAGATTGCTGAAAAATATGTTTTTGATAAGGAAATGGAAGAGTTCTTTAAAGAAAATAATCCTTATGCTCTATTAAATATAACTGAGGTGTTATTAGAGGCTATTGAAAGAGGCATGTGGAAGGCAGATGAAGAGACAAAAGAAAAATTAAGAAAGAAATACTTAGAAATTGAGGGAATGATAGAAGAGAAACTTTAATATTTTACATCTAATTTATCCTGTTTAATTAATGCCTCTTTTACACTTCTTTTTACAGCCTTTGCAATCATTTCTCCAATCTTAGTATGCCCTCCTGTGTAATTAACTCCCCTTCCAAAACCACCAACAACAATGACATTATCAGTTCCAGTTCCAGTTGCTTGAAGTTCAGGATGTTTAGTGCTTCTTATATCCAACTCTTGGAAGGCATTTGTTTTTGCCTCTGTAATAGTTATTATAGCTCTCGCCATTGCTCCATCTGTTAGGTTTGCATTTGTTATTAAAATAATATTAACAGTCCCAATCTCTTCCTTAGGGATTAATTTTCCATTTTTAATTTTGTAGGTTTTGAAATCCTTCTCTATATAATCCGCTTCTTCATCTCCCAATCTTATAGCGTTGTATTTTGCCCCAGCGGTTGTAAATGCTATAACATAAAATTCATCAAATTCCTCCTTTGCAATTGCCAAATTATCCATATTTGCTCCAGTAGATAACAAAGCAATATCATCCTTTTTAATACCAATTTTATTCAAAACCTGATTTTCATAATCTTTATAGTTATGAACTTTATCCCAAAACTTTTCTGGAATAGAATGGTTTCCTACATATTTAACTACCTTAAATCCTTCTCTTGTAGATAAAACTCTCCTTCTTTTATCAAACTCAATTATTAATGTCTTTGTTTTCTCAATCTCATTATCTATCTCGACAGTATGAGGAATTTTATATGCTTTCCAATCATCTAAATCATAAACTAACTCTTTCATAACATCACCCAAATAGCTTTTTAGCCCTTTCAATGCATAAATCTAACTCATTAATACTTTTATACTGCAGTTCAATCATTTTTATGCAATTTATTTTCCTCAATATTTTACTATAATTTTCAAAGTCAATCTTTCCTTTCCCTATGCATAGATGCTCATCAAACTCTCCATTGTTATCATGGATATGAATATGAGCAATTTTATCAATGATTTTATAATTTAAAAAAGCATCAATGTTTTTATTTAAAAAGGAATGACCAATATCAAAGGTTATTCTAACATCTCCCAAAATTTCAATAATTTCATCAATTGGCTCCCTAAACATAAACATACTATAAGATGGCATATTCTCTATTGTTATTTTTATGGAATATTCATTTTGAAGTTCATTTAACTCAATTATGGACTTTTTTAAAGCATTTAATGCCTTAAAATAATCTTCCTCAAAGATACAATAACCAGGATGAAGAACTATTAATGAGGCATTAACTTCATCAGCAACCTTTAAAATATCTTCAACAATCTCTACGCTTGTTTTTCTAACCTTTTCCCTAAAAGAAGATAAGTTCATATCTGAAAGTGGGCAGTGTAATGTATATTTCAAATCAAAAGAAAGCGGAACTTCAGAGTTTTCCATAACATTCAAATAACCATCACAAATTAGTTCAGCATATCTTGTTTTCTTCTCTAAAATTGATAAAGCATCTTCCAACTTTGTATTTGAGTTTGCAAATACGCTTGTTGAGATACCTATCATTTTATCTCCTTAATTTATCTATCAAAAACTTTCTTGCAAAACAATAATTATTACAATCAACTTTAAATAATTTTAGGTTTTCTTTATCAATTTTATTTATATTGCCCATATAAAAATACCCTTCCAATGTTGGGCAGGGATAAATATCTCCAAACTCATTGACAAATAACAAGTCTCCACTATTTAAAAAACAGTATTTTTTACCGTCCTTTAGTTTTTCTTTTCTCTGTATGTTCTTAATATATATTGGATAATCTTTTAACTCATTCAAAATTCTATTAAATTCCTCTTCATTTGGCATTAATTTTAAATGTTCCGTTTTCTTTGGCTTTAATAAATCAAAACTTACACTTTTTATTTCTAAGGCAATTAAATATTCAACAAATTCTTTAATATAATGTAGATTTTTGTTTGTTACAACTGTTGTTACACCAAAAGGGATATTGTGTTCTTTTAAAAGATAGATACCTTTTAATGTGTCTATTGTTGAAGGTTTTTTGTTTTTGTATGGTCTTAGTATATCATTTACCTCTAAACCATCTATGCTAATTCCTATTTTTATGTCTAAATCCTTAATTTTTTTAATAATCTCTTCATTTAGTAAAGTTCCATTTGTTTGTATTGCATAAGAAATATATTTATTGAAATAATTTTCATTGCAATAATTTATTATTTTCTCAATTAAATCAAAATTCAAAAGTGGCTCCCCACCAGTAAATTGGATTTTTACCTTATCATCTATTTTTAGTATATAATCAACTGCATTCTTAGCAGTTTCAAAATCCATATCTTTATTGCTTTTATTGGATGAATAACAATAAATGCAATTTAAATTACATCTGTTTGTTATTTTTAAGATGAGATATTTCATCATCTCACTTTGCACAAAACTATCAAAGTTTCTATTTTTAATAATGTTAATCTAAACTTTTAAATCTTGTATCCCAAAAATATTTTGCACCTATAAATAATATGAGGTTAATATAAAAAGATAAAGATTAAGAATATTATTAGATAGAAGAAAAAAGGATTTAGAATGAGAGATATTGCTAAAAAGTTGGGAATATTTATTCGTAGAGCTCAGTAGATAACACTTTATCGAACGTAGGTATAATAGGACTTTCGCAGAAATAAATATTAAAAAGCACTTTTGATGCCTTTGGCATCATATTTTTATTATTAATATAAACATTAATATAAACACATCGTCAGTCATATATAGATTATATCTCTTTTTCAGTTTTATGTACCTTATTGCTAACTTCATAATATGTTATACAAAGTATTTATCGAAGAAAAAAACTAAACGATTAAATAGAAGAGAATAATATTAGAAATAGAAATCTTTATAATAGTTTATTAAATGGATGTGAATCTACTGGATTTATACCTAAATCTTTAGCAGCTTCTGCAATAACCATATCAACCATAGCTACCGCAGGGAATGTTAATTGAGCGTTGTCTATAGGACCATATAAAACAAAATCACCTGCTGCCATAACTTGGACTAAGTTTGCTCCAATGTCACAAACATGATGAACATCTTTAGCTAATTGTGTATTACCACTCTCTCTTAACTGTTTTCTAAATGTTCTTAACCAGTCCCATGCTGATGGAATGTTGTGAATACCACTTCCTACAGGCATTCCTAGTTTTGCTTTAACAGCAAATGATGCCCTAACCGCGTTACCTGCTCCATTTCCTAATGGTGTAACTGCAACGTCAATTAATGGGCATTTAATTCCTGCTTTTTCAGCTAATTCTAACATTCCTTTATCTGCTGTTTTTCCACCATTTAATAGAACATTAATTTTCCCTTCAACACTTGGATCCATTGGGTCGAAACATAAGATAATTGATGCCTCCAAATCACTTTCTACTAAGTTTTGGAACTCTTCATCATCAATAGAAACGTTGATAGAGTTGTAAATACATTGATTAGCATATCCTGCTTCAGTAGCTCTTTTTGCAGCAGCCATTCTTGCCTCTTTTGCTGTTGAGTCCAGTAACATTGGACCATCCCAAATTTCAGCAACGAAATCAATGTATTTAACTAATGCTTCAGGCGTACCTCCAAATATTTGGACTAATGCAGGGTTTCCTGTAATATCCTCCATCTCTGCTTGTTTATTGATTAAATCTTCCGCTGCTGCTTTATCAAATATACCTTTTTTTTCATCTTCAACAATCTTGTGTCTTGCGTAGAAGATTGTTCCTGATAAAGCTGTTGGATATTCTCCTGGCTGCCCTCCGATTTTTCTTCCTCCAATCTCTATAACCATCTGTTCTTTTTCAAATTTGAACATAATACCACCCCATCTTTATTTAAATGTTCATCATATAATTCATAACTTTGATTAAATATGGTAATATAATTGATATTATTGTTCCAATAATTAAACCATAGGCAATTCCTACATCTCTCCCGACTTTTTTACCTGCTCTTTGGAATATTTCAGCATTTGTATTTTCTACTTTTTCTTCAAGTTCATCAAGTTTTTCCATTAATCTTTTAAAATCTTCTTTAGGGGTAATGACAGTAGGAATTTCACTCATTCAATCACCCTATAACCATTTTTAATATAACAGGAATAATTACCAACACAAATGCTATAACTGAACCTATAATAACCCCATGTGTTGATTTTGTAAATACTCCTGAAGATAAACCAAGGTCTCTTGACATTAATCCTACTTTGTATTCCAACTTTTTTAAAAGTTTATCACAGTATTCTAAATCCGGCTCAACAACACTTGGAATACCCTTAATTTCAAAAGCTCCCTCTCCACCGTCGTTTGCCATGTTTTAGCACCTCCTTGTTGAATTAAATACTAATGAGGGCAAATAGCAATATTGAAATAAATAATCCTATTGCTATTCCCTGAATTTTTCCGTTGTAATATCCTGAGTTATATTTTGTAAGTAATGCAGCATTATTAATTTTTTCAGATATAATTCTCATTCTTGCTTCTATTAGTGCAATCTCTGGGGAGGTTGGTTTTACAGTAGCTCCTTCTTCCTCTCCTCCTCCCCCTCCACCTTCTAAATCGATAATCATTGGGTCTTCGTCGATAGCTCCTGGGTCTTTACTTATACATTCTTTTATTGCTTGGGTTATTTTACCAATGTCTTCAACGTCGATTAAATCAATTACTTCAACTATTTGTCTTCTAAATCTCTCGACAGCTTCTTTATCAACGTTTTCTAAGAATGGAATAGCCCCTTTCGCTCCAATGATTCCTCCATCATCTCCAATACCGTTTTCCCATAAAGCTTTGAAACACTGTCCTGTTAAATGTCCCTGAACTTCTGAACCACAGAGAATCATGAATCTAATGTTTGGGTTTGATATATAGTTTACTATGACTTTTTCAATACCTAAGTTTTCTGTGTGGCAAGGTCCTGCTATAGCAGCTCCAGCATCAACACAAGCTTGTTCTAAACCATGAGAACCAAGTGTTACTACTCCAACACAGCTCTCTGGGTTACCGACAACATATTCCCCAGAAACAATTGGCCATCCTGGTGCTGGGGGTTTTTTGTTTACCATGTTTTAGCACCTCCTTATTGAATTAAACCTGGAAACAATCTAATTATTGTTAGTATTGCTAGTGTCATTATTGCTAATGTTATCCAAAATCCAAAGAATATTCCTTTAAAATAACCAGCTATTGCATAAACTCCTTCTCTATTTGGAAAGGAGTTTAATGGTGAATATCTTGGATCTAATGAATTCTCTAATGCAGTAACCAATTTTTCTAACTTCTGAATTCTTTCTTCTACATGAATCAAATCAACTACAAGGATATCTTTTCTCATCTCCGCTACTAAACCAGAATTAACTTCCATAACAATGTCAAGTTCAGGACATACCTTAACAATTTCCATATTTCCACCTTACTCTTCCTTCTTAGGAATTTCTGGAGTATATAGAACTGCACATGCATCTTTAAATGACATCTTAACAAATTTCACATATACAATTGCCCACAATACTATTGAAACTACCATTGATACAACATCTAATTTAACTACTGAGAATATAAACCAAGTTATTAAACCACAAGCAATTGCTAATGTCAATGTTCTTTTATGGCTTTCATTTGGCCCTAAACATGCGTTGAATGGGTGTAATATTGCCATACCTGCAACAATAAATGCTAAAGCCATAATCCCTGAGTTTAAAGCACCCTTAATAAAAATATTTGGTTCTAAACTTCCAACATAAGCTGTTGTAAATCCTAATAATGCCATAGCTCCTGCTATGGATAAGAATGTCATACTCCTAACCATAATTGGAATTTTCATTCCTACTGGTTTTACTGTTAATTTTCCAACAATAAATCCAACAACTGCTGATATTATTAATGTTAATATGGGAGCTATTAAATAAGTAATTCCTAATGCTTTTGGAATTAAAACTCCTGCTACCGCAGCTAATGTTCCCATACCTAAACTAAGCATACCAATTGACGGAACCCCTGTCCCCAAACCATAAGCAGCTACTTTTCTAACTGTGTTTGCTCCAGCAACACATGCAGCTGAAACTAATAAACCTCCTATTAACATTGACAAACCATAATCTGATAAGAAATGTGCCGCATAAATACCTATCAATGATAAAACTATTCCAAATGCAAATATTTGTTCTTCTGGATAAAGTTCTGCTGCATGACCTCCTCCACCATGTGACATCCTATCACCAAAAATTTTTTTTATAAAGCCATTGCTACTGCAACTATTCCACAAACTAATGAAGCTACTAATGATGCAACAACTCCATTAGGCATTTTCTTGAATTTTGGGTCGTGGAAACCTTCAATAGTACCTCCAATGTTGTAGGATGCAAGAACTGCATTAATAAAGAAGAAACCTACTGCTAACATTCCAGCTACTGCTGGAGAGAATCCTAATTTTATCAATGCTATATATGCCAAACCTCCACCAATTCCTCCTAAAGCTGCCCCTATTAAACCACTAATGAAACAAACAGTTGGAATTCCGTGTCCTGTAGTTCCTGGGGTAACGTAAGGTTTTTGTGGATCTTTTGTTATTGGATCTATCTCACATTTATCTGCAGCAGGAACTACTCCAACACCAAATACATAAATCAATTGTCCAATCAACATTGTCACTCCAAGCATAATCATTGAACCAACAGCTCCAGATAATAAAATTAATAAGAGTCCCAAACTACTAGTTCCTACATTTGAAGCCATTACTGCAGCTGCCATCAATCCAGTGAAACCAGCCCCAGCTGCTAACTGAGTTGTTCCTGTCCCAACTCCTGTTGAAGTAGCCATTGCTGCTGGAGCCCCTCCAACAGGAATAAAATGGACACTTGCATTAATTATCGCTCCTGCAATAGTTATTTCAGCTAATGAAATTAACAAACATGCATCCATAAAATACCACCTTTATTTTTTATATGGACCGAATTTGTTTCTTGCAAATACTTCAACCTTCCTATTAATTATAGCCAATAAAGCTATTATTATTAAACCTACAAAAATTGAGATTATAGATGCTGAGATAACGTTTCCTCCTTGTAATACATCCCCAATAATTCCTCTCCAACCATCCAAGAAAACAATAAAACCAAAACATAAACCAGTTAGAACACCTCCTACTCTACAACAAAAGTATGATGAATCCATTCCATTTCTTAAACCGTATTCTGCTTTAATATCAATATCCCCCTGGTTAGCAACAGGCACTCCTCCTCCAAATGGATATTTCTGATATTCTCTTTCAGCTCCATAATGGACATCTCCAGTTGATGAACCAATTGATCCCACAGTAATCCCAAATATCAATGCAATTAATGGTAACGGGAATGGATTTCCTAATACAGCATTAGCTAAGTAAGCCATTAAAACCATACAAAAGACAGCAATAAAACCATGTCCAACAATTGGACCAATATGGCTCATTACAACATCCCAATAAACAGGCTGCCCAAAGTTCTTTGACTGACCTACAATCCTTCCTAAGTATGCTGAAATTGCATAAGCTCCATGAATAAATGCTGCAACACCAGTACCTAAGATTATTGACAAAATTGGATTTAATCCCATTTGCATAAAAGCATAAGCAACTGTTCCTGCAACTGCTACATACATACCATAAGCTACAGGTTCTCCAGATATAGCTTTGTTAAAGTATCTATGTATATTTCCCATCTGTGGAGCTAACTGAACCTGTGAGTTTGGGTTTGACTGAGAACCTACATCAGATTCTAAATCCTCTGCACATCCAGCAACTGTTGCTAATGCTCCATATAAGGCAAGAGCCCCAAGGGCGATTAGTGTTGTATCCATTCCTATCACCTCATTTTACATGTTTAGTTTATATAGGTTAATATATAAGGTTTTCTATTTGATTTTATTAAAATTCACTTAATTTCTATTTAACTTTCTTTTAATTAGGAAAACATTCTAAATTTATAGAAAATTAATCAAATTTTAGTTTTTTGAATTTTATGTTTTAATACTCTTAACAATGACAACATAATAAAAAAATAAAAAATTTAGATTTAATGAGCTGGAATGATTGGGTCTCTTTCTCCAGCAGGTTCGAACTCTCTTAATGCTCCTCTTGCAAACTCTTTTCTTGGGTATCTGAAGTCGAAGATTAATGAGGGGTCTGCGAATGCTACTTTAATTAATGGGTTGAGTGCGAAAGCATCACCTCTTGCTGAGTGTGCTGCTTGTGTAATTCCAGCATACTCTCCTTGGTGACCGACGTTCATTGCATAGTTTGGATAGTTTGGACCTCTTAACTCTAATGGTGAACCTTCATCGTTTCTGAATGACAATGAGTTAGCTGCTCCACACTGGTCTTGCAAGTCGTATCCATAGAATCCTAATCTGCTGTGGTATTCTTTATGTAATATTTGGCTTAAGTACCATCCGTTAACTCCAGCGTTTGAGTTTCCAGTAGCTAATGCTACTGAAATACCTGATGCAGCTGCGGTAACTGCAGCTCTTTGTGAACCTCCGAAGTGGTCTTCTAATAAAGCTGGGAAGCTGTCGTATTGCTCTAACGCATATAATGTAACTTCTGTTGCAATGTCTTCAACAACATCCATAGTAGGTTTTACGCTATTACATCCTCCATATTTCTTGGTTATATAGTCATAACCATAGTATGAGAAGTCATCTAAGATGTCATCTGTATAGGATGCAGTAGCATACTGTGTGAATCCAACTCCTCCAGACATGTAACTTCCTAACCAGATTTGGTCATAAAGCATAGCTCCTGCTGCAACGACTTCTAAAGACTGCTCTACTGGATCATCTGAAACTCTTGAAGTCTGAACAACATCAGCTAAAATACCAAAGAACATTCCTCCTGGTTCATTAGGTCCTCTTGCTCTTCTTGCTGGTAAGAATGAAGCCATTTGAATAACATCTGCGTGTTTTGCAGCGTATGAGAAATCAGCGATAGCAGCCTCTCCAGCACACAACTTGTAAGCTGTAATAAATGACATTCCAATCTGCATAGCACTCCATCTTGCTATTGTACCCCCATCACAAACTCTACCAACTAATGTTGGAACTCTTGAAACTTGGTATGTTCTCTTACCAATTGCTTTCTTGATTTGCTCTGCTTGCTCTTCTGGGAATAACTTGTTAATGTCGATTAAGAATCTCTTGTCAATTTCATCAGCTAATTCGTCATCTCCAGTGAATATTTTAGCATAACAGTCCCAAACTAATGCTGGGTGAACCTCAACCATGTGCTCTTGGACAACAGCCCCTCCTGGTAAAGCGTGGTTAATAGTTTCCATGTATTCGTTAATTGTTTCTGGTGTAACTTCTACTCCTAATCTTTTTTCGAGAACAGCGTGAGCTGTGTCCATACCAACAATAACTGTTCTTCTAATGTCATCCCAAAACTGCTGCATTGCGGCGTTGTTCATAAAGTGTAAATCATCCCCTTCAACAATTACATCTGTATTTGAAACTTTGTAAGGCATTAATTTCCTTTGTCCTAATGGAACCCCAATATCTGGGTTGTAGAATGGAATTCCTCCTCTTTTCTCAATTAATTTTTGTGCAGCCTCAACGAATTCTCTCTTTCTTGCTGACTGTTTCCATCCTCCGAAGATGTAGAACTTAGTGTATTTTTCTCTTGGATCTTCTTCAAACTTCTCTTTTAATGCTTTTAAGAACAATCTTTTTTCTGCATCCATCAAGCTCACCTCTGTGAGGTCATTTATTTTTTGTTATAAGTTTTATTTAGAGATTCTTTAAGGTTTATAATTTTTATATTGTATAAAAGTTTATAATTAAACGGGCACAGCCCCAAAGCTTAGAGTTTCTCGAAGACATCTTCAACTGGTAAAAATCCTCCTAAAGTTCTAGCTCTGTGGATTCTCTTAACGACTGTCAATAATTCTTCATCGTCTCTCATTGGAACTCCATCAATTCTGTAGATTGTTGTAATTTCTTTCAATTTTTCTTCTGGTAATGGCTCTCCAACATCTACTGGTTCATCTAATGGTCTTCCTACTTGGTCTTTAACATAGACAACGTGTCCTGTTTTCTCATCATACACGTATCTCTGGAGAGCATCAAACATTAAACCATTTTCATCCAATCTCAATGAGTGTCCGTGAACTGTAGCCCCTCTAATACCACATCTTGCTGGGTCGAAGAATGCTGTATCAATTAAGAAGTTCTTTGATAACGCTTCTAAGTCACTTTCTCTCATCTCAATAACTTGTCTTCCTGATAAAGTACCTGTATCTACTCCTCTAAACCTCCACATGTATGTTCTTGCTCTGTCATAAGGTTGAGCTGGAGCGAAGTACATTGAATCAGTAAACTGAATGTATCTAACTCTATGACCCTCTTTAGCTCCGTTTATTGGCTCAACTAAATCCCTTACGTAGTCTTCTGGCAAGTCCATTTCTTCTAATGGAGGGTGAACTGTTTTGTAATCTTCTCCTGGCTGTCTGTGACCCATTATTTTAACAACATCATCATCTGGAATGTCTCTCAACTTTTCTAACTGAACATCTGGGTTCATGTGGTCTCTTCTATTTTGAGCAATTTTTGTTTGACCTGGGTAGAACTGTGGCTTGTATGCCATACAATCACCTCAATTTAAGTTTAAATGGAACTTTATTTTCTTTATTATTTCATCAATTTTACTTTGAGGACAAGATTCCCCTCTAATCACTCCAGTTACAATATCAACAACAGTTCCTTTAGTTTTAGGTTCCAAAGGCATAACATCTCTTGTCTTTATACCATATTTAGCAAGGTCTTCCATATCTACAGGAGCTTGACAAACGATAATCGTTGGAATTTTTACATATTTTAATAGAAGACCTGCTTTATAGACAACATGGCTAATAACGTTTCCGAAATGGACAACACAGAGCTTGTGTCTATTTATTTGCGCTGCTTCTTCTGGTTTAATACCAAAGGTAGAGCCTAAAGCTCCTCTTGGAGCATCATGTGGTATTCCTGAACCAGCATTCAAAACTAAAACACTAGTTTGAATTCCCGTCTCTCTAATTCCATAAGTTATCTCACACACAGGTTTTGTTATATGCCTCCTCCCTGGTGACATCGCTACCACTACTACATCATTTTTTAACGCCTCTGCAAATGTCCCTCTCTGTGCCAATCCTCCACCTTCTCCTAAACCCATCACTGACCTACAATCCACAATTTGCTCTCTTCTTCCTACTGGCATATTATTCCTCTTTTTCTTCTTTTTCTACAACTGTAACAGAGTTAGCCATTCTACTTCTTGGGTCAACCATTCCTATCAATCTTCTATCCATCTCATTTATTAAGAAGACGCCATCTTCACCATATTTTATATAATCTGTAACTGTTGGTCTATCTTTCAAGAATTTTCCAACTCTTAAATTATATCCAAATGGGAACATTTCCTTACATATAGCATCTAATTTATCCAACTCGCTATCATCACTGAGAGTTATCCAAAATCTTCCTGCCATCACTGTAAGCTCCACAGGAACTCCTTTAACATATATTATTTTCCTCTCTGTATGATTCACTGGTAAACCTCTTGCTGGTCCATAAGTGACAACTTTAGGGAGGGGCTGACCGTGGATAACAACTCTTTCCACACTTTTCAAATCATAGATTTTATTTAGGAATTTTTCAGTTGTAGATGCTTTTAAATATCTATATGGGAAAACCTCAACTTCAATCATTACAATCACTTAAAGACTTTAAATTTTGTCTTTAACTTCTAATGCTCCTTTTATAACGTACTTCAATGGTTCTCTAAATTCATCAATTGCACTGAAGACAGTACCTACCAATGCTGATGTTCTTTCTGGTGAGAACATCTGAGTTCCAGCATCTAAACACATTGCAGCTGCAACTGGTGGGATAGCAAATCCTTTTGAGTGTCTTGTAACGATGTGATTTCCGTTGAAGATACCAGGTCCTCCTCCACCATAGATTGAGTGACTGAAGAAACTAAATCCTACTGCTGTACCTTCACATCTACCAAAGTCAACTCCAGGTAATCCTGTTTCATATTCTAAGATATCGTTATAGTAGAGAATTGTTGATGCAACGTTTTGTGCTGCTCTTGCAGCACCAACGTTAACTATAACTGCAGCAACTAAACCAGCCGCAGCATAAGCGTTCCACTTAGCAACATCAACTGGCTTATACATTGTGAATCCTGATGGTAATGTTTTATCTTCCTTAATAACTCCATCCTCTAAGGCTCTCTCAATTACTGAAGCAACTACTGTACCAACAGTTCCATTCTTACCGTTTGCTTTTACTAAGTCAATTATTAAGTTGTCTGCATTTAATCCTTGGTAGGCTAAACCTAACAAGTGTAATCTTTCAAATAACCCAACAGCATCTCCCATTTCAAACATTGCTGTTTGTTCCATAATTGAAGCAAATGCAACAGCGTTCATGACATTTTTCTTTGTACATGCAACGAAGTGGTTTGCCATAATGTTTCTTAATGCATATCCTGGCCCTTCTAAGGATAATGGACTACCTAATAAAGCAGCAATGTTTGAACCTTTCATTGTAACTTCATGAGGATAGCCTCCCAAAACAGCTGCGTGAACCATTGGAGCATCGAATATATCAACATCGAATATTCTAATTATAGCCTCTTTTAATGCCTGACCTGTAACTAAAACAGAAACTGAATATTCTGCTGCAACATCTAATCTCTTTGTTGGGATTTGAACAGCCATCTGTTTTCCATCGTTGATTAATTTAACTGAAGTATCATCATCTTCTGAAACTCTAACAACTTTTTCAACATATTCGGCGATTGTTTCAGCATTTTCTACAATAGGTAAATCCAATTCTCTTCCCTTAATCATACAACCTTTTCCACCAACTTGTCCAGTTCTTAAAGCATTTTCTATACCTGCTAAGTTAACTGCTACTGTTCTCTTAACGTCTTTAACTAACTTCTGGATTGTTGGGTTGTATAATGGGCTGATTGCTTCTAATGGAACATTTTCTTCTACTAAATTACCTTTCTCATCATACAAGTTTATAGTGTCTTTATACTTTACCATAGGAATCACTCCCACACATTGGTTCGTTATTAGTTATCACATTTTATATATATCCAATTTTTCATTTGAAATAAAATCGTAAGGTTTATATATTAGATGGATTCGGAATCTACAACCAAAGTTTTAAGATTAATATATATCACATAAAATCTATATCCAAATTTTATTTAAAGAACTCCAGATTATAAAGTTTTCTATTTGAAATTTTTTATTAAAAATAATGAGTATAGTGTGAAATTATGAAAGAAGCTAATTTACTAATAGATTTGAAAGGAGAACCAGGAATTAATTGTAATGGATTTTGTAAATTTTGTTATTTTAGAAAAGTTAATAAAAACAATCTTCAACCTTTTGGATGCAGATATTGCCAATTTTTTACAGTAGGTTGTGAATATTGCACATATTCTGTTAGAGAAATTAATGGTGATTTCATACCCCTACCATTTGCTCTAATGGAATTGCAAAGTAGTTTATTATTTAAAAGATATAAAAAAGTTAATATTACTGGAGGAGGAGATGTTAGCTGTTATCCTCAATTAGAAGAGCTCTGCAAATTCATAAGCAATATGGGTTTAAGGATTCACCTCGGATATACTTCAGGAAAAGGTTTTAATAAGTTAGAGGTAGCAAAAAACTTGGTAGATTATGGAGTTGATGAAATAACTTTTTCAGTTTTTTCAACAAATCCTAAGCTTAGGAAAGAATGGATGAACGATAAAAATGCTGAAATTGCTTTAAAATGCCTAAGATATTTTTGTGAGCATTGTGAAGTTCATTGTGCAATAATTGTTATTCCAGGGGTTAACGATGGTAATGAGTTGAAAAAAACAGTCTCTGATTTAGTAGATTGGGGAGCTAAGGCAGTTATATTGATGAGATTTGCAAATACTGAAGAGCAGGGACTAATTTTAGGAAACGCTCCTCTAATTGATAGTATAAGAACACATTCAGTTGAAGAATTTAAAAATATAGTTGATGAAATCCATAATGAGTTTGGAGACTATATTAGAGTTACTGGAACTCCTTTACACGACCCAGTTGCAGGAACTCCATTTGCATTGGCTAAAGAAGAAAACAGCCATATCTTAGAAAAATTAAAAAACAAAATAAATGGAGAAGCTACAATAATAACTGGAAATGTTGCATATCCATTTTTAAAAAAGATTTTTGATGAAACATCTGTAAATGTTGTTAAAGTTAATAAAGATATTGCCGATTTAATAACTGCTAAGGATTTAGAAAAATTGGATTTAAAAGATGTTAAAGAGACTGTTTTTATACCTCCAAAGGCTTTTGTTCATGATAAAGTTGCTGAAGAGATTTTAAAAAGAGATGGTGTAGATAGGATAGTTGTTAGAGGAGTGGAGCAATTAACATTAGATGGAGAAGTTAGTGGAATCTATACAAAAGAAGAAGCATTAAAATTTGAAATTGAAGCTTTTGAAGAATTAATTGGCATGATAAATTTCTTTGGGATGAAAAAACAATAAAAAATAATTATAAAAATAATATAAGTATAAGAAAATAATTTTTATATCATTTTTTTATGTTCATTTAATTGTTTTTGCAATAATTTAGCTACAGCAAAACTTGGAGTTGCTAAGGAAACATCTTTACCATATGTCTCTTTTATTGATACTATATTATAGCCTTCTAAAGCATCTTTTAAAATTTCCTCTCCTAAACCAGTTATAACCACATCATTTAAATTGTATCTTTTTGCAATAGCATCAACATTTTCTCTAACTAAGTTTAGGAGATTATTATACAGCTTATTAGCAAAATCTATTAATTCATTGTCACTAACTATTTCTCTATCGGCACATAAAACTCTTGCTAACCTTGTTAAGCAACTTTCAAAATCTTTTCCAGCCCCATCTGGAGTTTCGCAAGTATAATCTTTTTCTGTAATTTTATTTAAAATTAGAGAAATATCTGCAGTAATGGCAAAGTACTCTGAAGATAGATTGGTTAATTTTCCTCTAAACTCTATTTTATTAGCTAAAAAACTAACAGGAGTTCTTAAAGTTCCCACATAAACTAACTGGTTGTTCATCATCCTATCCAAATCTGTTTTTTCAGATAGAATATTTTTATCTTTTATTGGAATTATATCTGTGGTTGTAGAGCCCATATCAACCAAAATACAACTATCTCTTATGAATTCTGAAACTAATTTGGCAGTAGCCATCCAATTTGACGCTGAAACATCTAAATAATTTTTTTTAGCATCTTCTGAAGTTAAGAAGTCTCCATTAACATCAAATACGTATATTGGGCAGTCAAAGGATTTTTCAACCTTGTTTATTATATCCTCAACTCCTTCTTTTTTTGTTTTGTAGCAGTCAGCCAATTCAGCAGTCATAACTAATGCAACATAATCAACATTATCATAGTTTTTTAATAAATCCACCAATTCATCCTTTTTCTTCCACATTGGAAAATAGATGTGATGAATTTTATATTTTTCTCCACTAATCTCTGTAATTTTTGTATTGGCTCCACCAATATCTATTCCCAAAATCATTATTATATCACCATAAAAAATTTATAAAATTTATGGGTTTGGTCATAAACTATATAATTTTTTATAAATTTTTATAATCAAGATTTAAGAACCCCAAGTTCGATTCTTGAGTAAATAAATTATTTTTATATTCATATTCATCATATAGAAGTAATTTAGTTTTTATGACTTGGATAGTATTTTAAAGTATTACTTTACAAAACAAATATAATATTGCGTTGTAATTTTTATATGACTGTCCTAAGTAATACAAAATCCCAGCTAAAATTTTAATCTCTATCGACTTCTTATTCCTCTTAAAAATCTCTTCCATCTTTTCCTTTATTACTTCTATCGTTAGTTTAATATCTTCCTTTATTTACTCTATACTTATTTATTTTTTATTCTTGACAACATCGAACTCTCCATATAAAAATAGCTGGGGAATATCATGCTAATTATACTAACAGGACTTCCTGGAGCTGGAAAATCAACATTCTCAAAAAATTTGGCAAAAATTTTGAGTAAAAATAACATTGACGTTATAATTTTAGGAAGTGATTTAATTAGAGAGAGTTTTCCGATTTGGAAAGAAAAATATGAGGAATTTATTAGGAAGGAAACTTATCGCCTAATAGACTCTGCTCTAAAACACTACTGGGTTATTGTAGATGACACTAATTATTATAACTCAATGAGAAGGGATTTAATAAATATAGCCAAAAAATACAATAAAAATTATGCTATAATATATTTAAAAGCACCTTTAGATGTTTTAATTAAAAGAAATATAGAGAGAGGGGAAAAAATACCAAATGAGGTAATTAAAAAGATATATGAAAAGTATGATGAACCAGGGAAAAAATACAGATGGGATGAACCGTTTTTAATAATAGATACAACAAAAGATATTAATTTTGATGGAATAGCTAAAAAATTAATTGAAAAAAATAAAGAAATTCCTAAGTTTTATGTTGGAGATGAAAATAAAAATAAAAACAATAATAATATTTTTAATAAAATTGATAAAGAAACGAGAAAAATCGTAAGTGAGTATATAAAATCAGGCAAATTTGATAAGGATAATATTAAAAATATTATAGAGCTAAGAAAAGAATTTTTAAAGAAAATAAAAAAGGCAGATGATATTGATATTGACAGTGCCTTGAGAGAATTTAAAAATATGCTTGAGAAGAAATAGATACCTTTAAATATAACCAATGTTAAATAATTAATTACAACTAATAAAAATCATGGGGGATTATTATGTCAGAAGGAAAAGAAGTTAAAGAAATAAAAATTGAAGTTCCTAAAGAAATTGCAGAAAAGATAGAAAAAATAACCAACTTCTTAAATAGTTTAAAAGAAAAGAAAGATGTAATCTCAAAAGAAAAAATTGAAGAGATGTTAAAGCTTATTGATGAAGTTAAAGATAAATTACCTAAAGTTAATGTAGATATTGAAAAAATAGCTAAAGTTTTAGAAGGAAGTGGAAGTGAGGTTAAAATTGTATTTAATAAATTAACCATTGATGGAGAGGTTGGTTTAAAAATTGTTCCTTTAAAAAAAGAGAAAAACGAATAAATACGTGAGATTTTGCTTGATAAGCTTAATTATCTATTTTTATTTCAGAGATTGATAAAAGAAGGTAGTTTAGAGATAGCATTAACCAATATTTTTTCTTTAGTGATTAGTAGAGATTATATTATTGTAGATATTGAGAATACAAAATCACTAAAGGAAATTATAAAAGCAGTTTCTCCAAAATCAGATGATGAAAAATTAATAAGCTTTTTTGATAAAATCGAAGATTTAAAATCTTTTTTATCAAAAATTTCAAAAATAGCTGAGATTTTAGTTAAAGAGAAAAAAACTTTTATTTTAAAATATAATGGAAAAGAGGTTTTAATTGTTGGTTATGATGCAAAAGGCGGAATAATTTTAAAAAATATAAAAATTGTTAATAAACTGCTTTTGATAAAGATGTTGGATGAATTTAGAAGTTAAATTGATTAGTTTCTCAAAATCTCATACATCTCTTCAGCTTTCTCATATACCTTTTCTTCATCAACAGTTAAAATTTTCCCATCTCTCATAACAATATTTCCATCTATGATAACATCATCCACAAAGCCATTGAATGCATAAACCAAATGGGATATTATATTCTCTTTTGGATACAAGTAAGGTTTATCTAAGTTTATTAGAACAATATCTGCTAAATATTCATCTTTTATTTCTCCAGCTTTTATATTCAATGCTTTAGCTGCATTTTTAGTGGCAAAGTTAAAAGCCTCTTCAGCTTTAACAACAGTTGGATTTAAATTAATTCCCTTATGTAAAATAGCTGATACCTTTATCTCTTCAAATAAGTTTAGATTGTTGTTACTTCCACATCCATCAGTTCCTAAGGTAATGTTTATTCCTTCATTTAAAAGCTTTGGAATTGGAGCTATTCCAGAAGCTAATTTTAAATTACTGATTGGATTATGAGAAACATTTATGTTTTTTTCTTTCATTATCTTAATTTCTTCATCTGTTAAATGTACGCAGTGAGCAGCTATTACATTAACATCATCAAAGAAACCAAATGAATTTAGATAAATAAATGGCTCCATACCTGTTTTCTCCTTAATAATTTTAATCTCATCCAAGGTTTCATTCATATGTATATGGATAGGGACATTATATTTTTTAGCTAAAGTATTAACTTCCATTAAAAGCTCTTTAGAGCAAGTATAAGGAGCGTGAGGGCCTAAAGCAGGGAGTATTCTACTGTTATTTAATTTGTTTATATAGTTTATATACTTCTCAGCATTTTTAATTTCTTTCTCTCTCTTCTCTTCATCAAATAAATCTATCATTCCATAAGCTAAAACAGCTCTTATTCCACTTTCATCTACAGCCTTAGCAATTCCTTCTAAAAAGAAGTACATATCATTGAATGTAGTTGTTCCACTTCTAATCATCTCCACACAACCCAACAAAGTTCCCCAATAGACAATTTCTTCATTAAGCTTTGCTTCCATAGGCCAAATATAGTTGTTTAACCACTCCATTAGAGGTAAATCATCAGCAACTCCTCTAAATAGAGTCATTGGTATATGAGTGTGTGTATTTATCAATCCAGGGATGGCTATCTTGTTCTTTCCATCTATGATTTCAGCATCCCCTATTTCCTCTTTTTTAATCTCACCAATCTTTTTTATTTTATTACCTTCAATTAAAATATCCTGCCTCTTTCCATTTACATATACATCTTTTATCAATAACACATTTTCACCTTTCAAAAATTTTTAAAATATAGGATTTTCGCAGTGTATATATTAAATATGGAAGTTTGACACATTTAAGTGTCTATATTCAATAAAAAATTTATTTCTGCGAAAGTCCTATAATTGCTTTCCTATACCATAAATCTTTAGTTATGAATAGACCGAAAATCTTATATTATTTAGTAGTTAATAGATGTAGCGATATTTAAATAAAAAATATCTTGTGGTGATAAAAATGGTTAAAATATTCTATGACAATGATGTAACTTTTGATGCAGTTAAAGATAAAACAATAGCAGTTATTGGTTATGGAAGTCAGGGAAGAGCTCAAGCATTGAACATGAAGGATAGTGGATTAAATGTTATAGTAGGTTTGAGACCTAATGGAGCATCATGGAACAAGGCAATTAAAGATGGACACACAGTTATGACAATTGAAGAAGCAGCTAAAAAAGCAGATATCATCCATATATTAATACCAGATGAAGCTCAGCCGGCAGTTTATAAAAAGCAAATTGAGCCTTACTTAACAGAAGGAAAAACCATAAGCTTCTCTCATGGATACAACATCCACTATGGGTTAATAAGACCTCCAGAGAATGTTAATATAACAATGGTTGCACCAAAAAGCCCAGGAGCTATGGTTAGAAAAACTTATGAAGAAGGATTTGGAGTTCCTGGATTGGTTGCTGTTGAGAGAGATTATACTGGAGATGCCTTACAAATTGCCTTAGGAATGGCTAAAGGTATTGGATTAACAAGAGTTGGAGTAATACAAACAACATTTAGAGAAGAGACAGAGACAGATTTATTTGGAGAGCAAGTTGTTTTATGTGGGGGAGTTACTGAGTTAATTAAAGCTGCATTTGAAACATTAGTTGAAGCTGGTTATGCTCCAGAGATGGCATACTTTGAAACATGCCATGAGTTAAAGCTAATAGTTGATTTAATCTACCAAAAAGGATTACAAGGAATGTGGGAGAACGTTTCAAACACTGCTGAGTATGGGGGATTAACAAGAAGAAGTAGAGTTATAAATGAAGAGTCAAGAAAGGCAATGAAAGAAATATTAAAAGAAATTCAAGAAGGTAAATTTGCAAAAGAGTGGGGATTAGAAAATATTGCTGGAGCTCCACAGTTGAATGCATTAAGAAGATTGGAAAAAGAGCATTTAATTGAGAAAGTAGGAAAAGAATTAAGAAAGATGTGCGGGTTGGAGAAAGAATAAGTTTTGATTTTTATTATTACTTTTTATTTCTTTATTTTTAATTTTTTAGGGAAATATTATAATTTTTAGTTTTCTCACCAAATTTGTATAGTATATTTTTAACATTATACATTCCGACAATAAACATAATCTATTTCAACAAGAGGTTGTCAAGATAAGGATTAAATAAATATGTGTAAATAAAGGAAGATATGAAACTTACGATAGAAACGTTAAAAGAAAGGATTAAGAAGATAGTTAAGAGGAATAAGAAGTCGATAGAGATTAAAATCTTAGCAGGAATTTTGTATTATCTGGGATTATCGTTAAGAAAGGTTAGTTTGTTTCTTTCACGGTTTGAGAGCATAAGCCATGAATCGGTTAGAATATATTACCACAAGATTAAAGATATTTTAAACGAGCCTGAAAGAAAGACAAGAAACCTAATTGCAATCGATGAAACTAAACTAAAGCTTGGAAATGAAACTATTTATGTATGGTCTGCTATCGATGTGGAGTCTAAAGAATGTTTGGGTATCTATGTCTCTAAAACAAGATGTTATCTCGATACTATGTTATTCGTAAGAAGGATATTAAAATTTTGCTCGAATAAACCAAAAATTTTGGTTGATGGTGGTAAATGGTATCCGTGGGCTCTACAGAGATTAGGCTTAAAATTCGAAAGAGTTCGATTCGGTTTAAGAAATTGTGTCGAAAGTTTCTTCTCTCTACTCAAACGAAGAACCAAATCTTTCTATAACCGATTCCCTAATAACTCTAAATTCTCATCTGTCATTAGTTGGCTTGAATCTTTCTCCTCTTTCTATAACTTCTTCCTTTACTTATCTTGACATCGTCTTCAACAAAATCAAAAACTTTATATAATATTCAATATCTATTTTTGTGATTAATATGGAGAAAGTGGCAATATACATTATAGGAGATATTGTTTTAGCTGAAAATACTGGAAAGGTCTTAAAAAAATGGAGGAATTTATTTAACATTCAACAGATTGAATTGGCTAAATACTTAAACGTCTCACCATCAGTTATAAGTGATTATGAAGTAGGTAGGAGAAAAAATCCTGGAGTAAATATTATAAAAAAGTATGTTTTAGCATTGATAGAAATAGACAAAGAAAAAGGAGGACAAACAATAAAAGCATTAAAGAGAATTTTAGAAAAAAGTCCTTCGATGAAAGCAATTTTATCAATAAAAGAGTATGAAAATCCTATAACACTCGAAAAATTTGTAGAGTTTATCAATGGTGAGATTGTCGTTGGAGAAAATTTAGAGACTCCAATATATGGGCACACAGTTGTTGATAGTATAAAGGCAATATTAGAAATGACTGGAGATGATTTTTATCATTTATATGGATGGACTACTGAAAGAGCTTTGATATTCACAAATGTCTCAACTGGTAGAAGCCCAATGGTTGCTGTTAGGGTTAGTGTAATGAAGCCGAGAGTTGTAGTTTTGCAAGGAATAGATAAAAATAAAATAGACAACTTGGCATTAAAATTAGCTAAGATTGATAATATTCCTCTAATAACTACTCACTTAGATATAAAAGAGCTCATAAAAAGATTAAATGAGATAAAATAAGGGGGAAATTATGGCAGGTATTGTTGGTTATGGAGCATATATTCCAAAGTATAGAATAAAAGTTGAAGATATTGCAAGAGTATGGAATAAGGACCCAAATGCAATAAAAAATGGGCTATTGGTTTATGAAAAATCTGTTCCAGGTATAGATGAAGATACTGCAACTATAGCTGTTGAAGCTGCAAGAAATGCATTAAAAAGAGCTGGAATAAATCCAAAAGACATTGGGGCAGTTTATGTGGGAAGTGAGAGTCATCCTTATGCTGTAAAACCAACAGCTACAATAGTTGCTGAGGCAATTGATGCTACACCAGAACTAACAGCTGCAGATTTAGAGTTTGCTTGCAAAGCTGGAACAGCTGGCATTCAGATGTGCATGGGATTGGTTGAAAGTGGTTTAATCAAATATGGATTGGCTATTGGGGCAGATACAGCACAGGGAGCTCCAGGAGATGCTTTAGAATACACAGCAGCAGCTGGAGGAGCGGCATATATAATTGGAAAATCCAAAGTAATAGCTGAATTTAATGGAACCTATTCATTTACAACTGACACTCCTGATTTTTGGAGAAGGGAAGGGAAGCCATATCCAAGACATGGAGGGAGATTTACAGGTGAACCTGCTTATTTTAGACATGTAATTAACGCTGCTAAAGGATTAATGAAGAAAATGGGAACTAATCCGGAGGATTATGATTACTGTGTATTTCATCAACCAAACGGAAAATTCTATGTTAGAGTTGCTAAGATTTTAGGGTTTAAGGATGAGCAGTATAAAATTGGATTATTAACACCATATATTGGAAATACTTACTCAGGGGCTGTTCCTTTAGGATTGTCAAATGTATTAGATAACTGTGATGGTGGGGAGAGAATTTTAGCTGTTTCTTATGGAAGTGGGGCTGGAAGTGATGCCTTTGATATTACAGTAACTTATAGAATAAATGAAATTAAAGAAAAAGCCCCAAAAACCTCACATTATATAGAAAGAAAAGAATACATCGATTATGCACTATATGCCAAATTTAGAAAGAAAATTAAGATGTAATTATGGTGAAAGAATGAGAGATGTTGCTATTATTGGCTATGGTCAAACAAAATTTGGTGAATTGTGGGAAAGAAGCTTTAGGAGTTTAATTGTTGAGGCGGGAGTTAAAGCTGTTGAGTCTGCAGGAATAGATGGGAAGGATATAGATGAGATGTACGTTGGAAATATGAGTGCTGGTTTGTTTGTAGGTCAAGAGCATATAGCTTCATTAATAGCTGAGCATGCAGGTTTAAATCCTATACCTTCAACAAGAGTTGAAGCGGCATGTGCATCTGGTAGCTTAGCTTTAAGGCATGCAGTTTTAAATGTAGCGAGTGGAAATGCTGATGTTGTCTTAGTTGGTGGAGTAGAGAAAATGACTGATATCGTGGATGCAACCGCTGCTATCTCATCAGCTTCAGACCAAGAATGGGAGGCTTTATTTGGAGCTACATTCCCATCATTATATGCCATGATGGCTCAAAGATATATGTATGAATATGGTTTAACTTTAGAAGAGCTTTCTATGTGGAGCGTTATTATGCATGAAAACGCCTCAAAGAATAGATATGCCCAATTTCCATTTAAAGTTACATTGGAGCAAGTTCTTAACTCATCACCAGTTGCAGAGCCTTTAAGATTATTACATTGCTCACCAGTTTCAGATGGTGCTGCAGCTTTAATAGTATGTGAGGCAGAGAAAGCCAAGGAGTTTGTTAGTAGTGATGACATCATCTATATTAAAGCAAGTGTTCAAGCATCAGATACAATTGCTCTACACAGTAGAGAGAGTATCACAAGCTTAAAAGCTGCAAGAGTGGCAAGTGAAAAAGCATATAAAATAGCAAATATAGAGCCAAAAGATATAGATGTTGCTGAAGTCCATGATTGCTTTGCTATAAATGGTCTAATATTGATGGAAGAACTCGGCTTCTGTAAAAAAGGAGAAGCTGGAAAAGTTGTTTATGAGAAAAAAATAGCTATTGATTATGATAACTTCCCAACAATAAATCCAAGTGGTGGATTAAAAGCTGCAGGGCATGCCTTAGGTGCTACAGGAATTAGACAAGTTGGAGAAATCTATTGGCAGTTAAAGCAAGATAAAGAGGTTAAAGATAGACAAGTTGAAATTAAAAATGGATATGGAATTACTGTAAATGTTGGAGGTACTGGAGGAACAGTTTGTGTTCATATTCTTTCTGATAAAAAATAATTCGGCGATATTATGGATAAAATTACCAAAAAAGTTATAGCTATAATTATCGGTAGTATTTTATTTATAATATTTGACTTTATTATTTGGTATTATTTATTTGATGGACTAACTGTATTTCTATGGATTTCTACTATAATATTTGCCTGTTTATTTATAGTTGGATTTATAATATATGATAAAATTAAACTAAATATTCCATATTTTCCATTTATAAAAATAATAAAAATAAAAACGTGAGAGATTGACAGAGAAATTCTGCCCGTTTATTAAAGGGATTTGTAAAAAAGAGGATTGTATAATGTGGGTTGGAGGAGAATGTAGATTAATTATGTTCATAGATTTATATATCTCATCAAAAATCTACGAGCTTTATGGTTATGAAGAAGGAACCATAGAAATAGATGTTGAAGAAGAACAAGATGCGAGTTGATGGTTATGTGCAGCTGTAATTTATATTTTAATGGAGAATTGGTTATGGAAGATGTCATGGTTGTAGAAAAAGATGGAGATAAAATTATAGCCATTGATTTATTTGGGGAGAAAAAAGAATTTACCGGAGAAATTAAAAAAATTGACTTAAATGAGAATAAGATTTTTATTGAGGGATAAACATGGTTGTTAGAAGTTGGAGGCATATAAGAGAGAGATATAATTTAATTGGAGTTAGATGTAAGAATTGTGGAACTGTCTATTTCCCATCAAGAGAAATATGCCCAAAATGTAGAAGAAAAACAGAATTTGAAGAAATAAAGTTGAGTGGAAAAGGAAAAGTTTATACATACTCAGTTGTTCATGTTCCACCAAAGGATTTTGAAAAGCAAGCTCCTTATGTAATAGCAATAGTTGAATTAGAAGAAGGTCCAAAAATTACTGGACAGATAGTAGATTGCAAGCCAGAAGATGTTTATATAGGCATGCCTGTTGAAGCTGTATTTAGAAGAATCAAAGAAGATGGAGACGATGGAGTTATAACTTATGGTTATAAATTTAAACCTATTGAGAGTTAATTCTAAACTTTTAAAATTTTTATTAAAGATTTTAATTTATATATCGCTTTAGGAAGTTTTTTTTTAGACTTTTCCTTTATAATTGTTTTCCTAATACCTACAGGTGATAATGTGATTGGTATAATAGGAGGGACTGGAATAGCCGAAATATTAAAAGGAGATAAAGAAGAGATTATTGATACAAAATATGGAAGAGCAAAGGTTATAATTGACAAAGAAAATGAGGTAGTTTTATTATTTAGACATGGAATCAAGCATAATATTCCTCCCCACAAAATAAACTATAGAGCAAATATCTATGCATTAAAAAAGTTAGGAGTTGAAAGAATTTTAGCTATAAACTCAGTTGGTTCATTAAAAGAAATCATAAAACCTGGAATGTTTTTTATTCCAAATGATTTTATTGAATTTACAAAGAAGAGAGAAGAAACATTTTACGACGAAGGAAAAGTAGTGCATATAGATATGAGTGAACCATACTGTCCAGATTTAATTAATGTTTTAAAATATATATTAGATAAAAATAACTTCATTTATGAAGAAGGCGTTTATATTTGTACAGAAGGTCCAAGATTTGAAACAAAAAAAGAGATTGAGATATATAGAAACTGGGGGGATGTTGTAGGAATGACAGGATATCCTGAAGTTGTTTTAGCAAGAGAGTTGGAGTTATGCTATGTTTCACTATGTAATGTAACAAACTACGCCTGTGGAATATCAAAGAATATTCTAACTGTAGATGAAGTCCTTGAAAAGATAAAAGAAATGGAAGATAAAATTTTAAAGGTTATTGAAGACTTCATAAACTATGACTTTGGAGAGAGAACATGCATCTGCAAAAATTCGTTGAAACATGCTGTTATTGCTTAAACATAAACTCATAAGAACGTGGACTGAGAATGATATAGGACTTTCACAGGAATAAATATATATTGAATATAGACTCCTAAAGATATCAAAGTTCCTTATTTAATATATAAACTGCGAAAGTCCTATAATTTTTCACTTATAAACAATGGTGGCAAGCTATCATCAACACCAGGAACATAACCAAAGGTATCTCTAATCTTCAACTGCATTCTGTGGAATATATATGCAAGTGGAATATCCATTGGGCAGACATCTTCGCATTGCCCACAATTTATACAGCTTTGAGATATATGGCTCAATCTAATCCCCTGGAACATTAAAGGATTTGGCGGGATTTTTCCTTTTTCATTAATATAATCTTTCTCTAATCTACATTCAACACAGAAGCAGAGTGGGCAGTTATCTCTACAACCATAACACTTTATACACCTATTCCAATATTTCTGCCACTCTTTAAGGTTTGGATATTCATCTTCCAAATGTATTTTTTGGAATTTTTTAGCCAACTTTATCATGACATTCTCTATTTTCTCCCTAATTTGAATTGCCTTTTCTGAAGGTTCTTTAATTTTGATATAGCCTTCTTTTTCAGCGTCCTCAACTAATTTTTTTCCTTTTTCTGAACAGATTTCAACAAACGTCCAGCCCTTTTCAGCTCCCCAATTTCCACAAGCTAAATCAGCCATTCTTGGAACCATAACTTCACATCTTTGGCAGTTTTTCCTTCTACCAAAACCTTTTTCTTCTAACTCATCTATTTTAACAGCTTTATGTTCTCCATTTTTTAATTCAATAATAAACTTCCCTTTATCTATTTCTTCCTTAACAACATCTAATGGATTAACTTCATAAAACAACTCAATCATTTTCATAGCAGTTATTGGATTTATTGTCCCTCCACAATTCAAACCAAGCATATAGATGTTATCTAAGTTTACCTGGTTTAACTTTGCCAACTCTTTAATAGCCATAGCATCACATGGTTTAGTAGAGACGGCAATTTTTTTATCATTCAAATATTTACTAATTATCTTTCCAAAATTTGTTGGTGCACAGTGCAAAGAGCCTGCGGTTTCTACCAATTCATCAGAATTTGTTATAAATGCTGGAATTCCATCGTATATATCTTCTCCTCTCTTTAAAGCTAAAACTCCATCAACAAGCTTGTTATCTAATAAGTATTTGAATAATGCAGTTACTGCCCCACCACATTCTGCTTTCTTTAAAATTTCATTATCCGTAGCTTGGATTAATGCATATTTCATAATACCACCTTAGTTATTTCTTTTTGAATGTCTTCTAATGAATTGAACCCTAAATCAATTCCAAGCTTTTCAGCTAAGCTTTTTATTATAAGATAATCATCCATAGCTTCTCCAGGAGGGTTTACAGCTTTGTTTATTTTTTGAATTCTTTTATCGGTGTTTGTAAAGGTTCCCTCTTTCTCAGCCCAACAAGTTGAGGGTAGAACTACATCAGCTAATTCAGCTGTTTCACTCATTATAATATCTTGGACAACTAAAAATTCAGTATTTTTTAGTGCATCTTTATCAATTAAAGCAGGATTCTCTCCCATTATGTATAAGCACTTTGAATTTTTTAATAATTCAAGATATTTATCTTTATTTAGAGCAGGAATGCCAATAAGTGTGGCACCAACAGTGTTGCAGTGCTTAGCAACTGGCAAAACTTTAGCAATTTTAGGCATTTTATCAACATCTATTGGTGCATTGATTATAATAATAGTGTTTTCATCAACATTACCTAAATCAATATCCTCATAGCTATCAACCTTTACGAACTTGTCGGCATTTAATTTTAGGATATCTTTCTCCTCTATATTGAAAATTGTTACCTTAGCCCCTTTATCTTTTGCTTTAATAACTTTTCTTCCAATCAATGCATGTTGCCCAAAAACATCACCAATAATTATGATGTTTTTTGCGTTCTCAATGTCATCAATTGTTGTAGAAATTTCAGCATAATTGGCTTTAGGAGAATTGCAGATACAATGCCCAATTTTAGCTTTTAAATTATCAGCCAACTTTTTTAATGCATAGTTGTCTTCATTTGTACATTTTCCAGAGGCAATAAATGTTATGTCATCAGCATCATAGCTCTTTAATTTCTCTGCAATAAAGCTTAAAGCTTCATCCCAACTGACTTCAACAAACTTTCCATTCTTTTTAATTAATGGCTTTTTTAATCTTTTCTCATGGTAGATTATTTTGTAGCTATTTTTTCCATTTAGACAGTTTTTTCCTTCACTTATTGGATGTCTCTTGTATGGATAAGTACCAACAACTTTGTTATCTTTGACGATCAAATCAATTCCACACCCAACACTACAAGTTGGGCAAATTGTATGAACAACCTTCATGTTATCACCTTATTATTATTCATGAGGCAACCTTTTGAGCTGAGATCTCAACAACTGGAATTGTCTTGATTTCAACATGCATTTCCTTTGTGAGATTTATCATGCCTACTAAAATTTGAAGCAATCTATCCAATATTGATTGTGAGATGTCCTTTGAAATACAGTCAATATTTTCATCGAACTCTACAACTCCCTCAACAATAAACGATATTGAAAGTTCATCTATTTTTAAATTGTATACATAACCATATGAGTTGTCACTAATTTTCTTGTATTCAATGTTCCAATCCATATCTAACTCCAACCTCTGATTTTTTGGATTTTCTTTTGGTCTTACTAATCTTAGCTTTTCTATGCTTATTTTCATATTCATTATAATCACCGTATTACTCATACATTAATATCACCTCCCATTTTTGTATATAAAATTTACTACTAAATTCAAATTATTATTGCCTAAATAATATAAAATTTCAAAAAGTATTACCCAACCGACAAAAAATTATAATCGGGCATTATAATTTACAAAAACTCCTTAACCTTGTTGATAATTCTTTTTAGTATTTCTTTATCTGGTAAAACTCCTTCTGGAGGTTCTATAACCTTCTTCAACTGAATTGGAACTCCATCCATTCTATAAGCAGTTCCTTCGCATTCAACTCCAGCAATTGCTGGTGGGATGATGATGTTTGCCAACTCTGCTGTTGGTGTGTTATGTGGGTCTATGCAAATTAATGGTATCTTTGCCATGTGTTGAACTGCTTTTTGTGGAAAGTGTGCTCCAGGGTCTGAGGCAATGTTGAGCATAGCATCTGCCTCTTTTCTAATTAATAAATCTGTTATACTCGTATCTCCTGGGTTAAATCTTGGATAACCTCTTGAAAAATCTACACATAATGGAAAACCAGTAACCCATGTACATACTTGATTAAATCCATTTACGTTGTAGTGACCTCTCATTGGCATTAGTCCAAACTTTGTGTAAGCGTTTAAATCAATAACTAATTGTATAGCGTTATCGATATTTCTATGCTTACCTTTTGTCATTGTTACTCCCATTGCGAAGAATAACTCTCCAAACTGAGCATTTTTACATATTTCTACTGCATCATAGATTAAATCTGCTGGAACTCCTGCAACTCTATCTACTCGTAATTCAAATCCTTTCAATACTGCCCTCATAGCACTTATTAACTCATAATCCTTATGCTGCTCAACCTGTAAGTGTATATCTGCTAATTTTGCAGTATCTGTTTCCCTTGGATCTACTACAATAACTGTTCTATCTTCTCTTCCTCTTTCTCTGAAAAATCCTCTTGCAAATACTGAATATCTACTCATATGTCTTGGGTGGGCATGCATTGGATTGCAACCCCAGAATATAACAACATCAGCTCTATTTTTAACCTCTCCTAATGTACAAATTGGGTATCCTACATCCTGAAGTGCCCAAACACTCGGCCCATGACAAACTTCTGCTGTATTGCTTACAATTCCTCTAATCAATTCTGCCAATTCTATACCATATACATGTGCATGGCATTCAGTTGTAGAGAATCCATAAATTACAGGTAAATTTGCTTCAGCTAATATTCTTGCAGCCTCTTCAATGGCAGTGTCAATATCAACTTTTTTGAACTCATCTTTTTTATTTTCTCTCATTAATGGTTCTGTATATCTTACAGCCCCTTCAAAATGCATGAACTTAGCATGTCCAATTCTACAAGCATTTCTTGTTCCTATAATATGCCCATCATCATCCACTATAACTACAATATCATCACATAATGTTCCACAGAATGGACAGACAACATTTTTTATCTCTCTCATCTTTATCACCCCTAAAAAGATTTAAAAATTTAGGCAGGGTCTTTGAAAGCTCCTTCAATTTGTTTATACAGTTGAATTGTTTTGAAGTGATTCTGCTCTAAAGCTCCGCTTGGACATCCTGCAACGCAAGTACCACATCCTTTGCATAATGCAGCAATAACCTCACAAACTACTCTGCCATCTTTCTCAACCAATCTTGGAGCTCCATAAGGGCATTGTTTTACACAAACTCCACATCCCCCACAGATTTCTTCATTTACTGTTGCAACTATAGGTTCAACTTCAACCTCTCCCTTAGCTAATGGAATTGCTGCCCTTGCAGCTGCTGCAGAACCTTGAGCTACTGATGCTGGAATATCCTTTGGTCCTTGACAAGCTCCGGCTAAATAAACCCCATCCGTTGCTGTATCGACTGGTCTTAATTTTGGATGAGCTTCCATGAAGAAATTATCCGGAGTTCTTGAAATTCCTAATATTCTTTGGATTTCATCTGCTGATTTTGTTGGAACCATTCCTACAGATAAAACAACCAAATCATACTCCTTCTCAATAATTTCTCCTAATAAAGTATCTTCTGCTCTAATAATGAGATTTTTAGTTTTTGGGTCCTCTAAGATTTGGGCTGGTCTTCCTCTTATGAAGTTAATGCCATATTGCTTTGCACTCCTTTCGTAAAACTCTTCATATCCTTTGCTAAATGCCCTAATATCCATATAGTAAATATCTATCTCAGTATCTGGAGATTTTTCTTTGATTAATTGAGAGTTTTTCATTGCATACATACAGCAGACATTGGAGCAGTATTTGTTTCCAACTTTTGCATCTCTTGAACCAACACATTGAATGAATGCAATTCTTTTTGGCTTTTTGCCATCACTTAACCTAATAACCTTTCCTCCTGTTGGACCAGAAGCATTAATCATCCTTTCTAATTCAAGAGCTGTTATAACATTATCGTAAATTCCATATCCATACTCTTCCCTAACTGTTGGGTCAAATACATCATAACCAATAGCACAAATTATTGTACCTACTTCAACCTCAATGTACTCTGGTTTTTGATTAAAGTTTATAGCTTTAGGACCGCAAACTTTAGCACATAATCCACATTCTATACAGTGCTCTTTGTCAATTGTGTATTTTGATGGAACTGCCTGTGGAAATGGCTTGTAGATAGCTTTTCTCATCCCTAAGCCCATATCAAATTCATTCGGCACTTCTATTGGGCAAACTTCTGCACACTGTCCACAACCCGTGCATTTTGTCTCATCAATGTATCTTGGCTTTTTCATAATCGTAACTTTAAAATTCCCTATGTATCCTTGAACATCTACAACCTCTGAGTATGCATAAAGTTTTATGTTAGGATGTTTTGCAACATCAACCATCTTTGGAGCTAAGATACAGATAGAGCAATCATTTGTTGGGAAAGTTTTATCTAGTTGAGCCATTCTACCTCCAACAGAAGGAGATTTCTCAACCAATATTGTTTCAAATCCCATATCTCCCAAATCCAATGCCGCTTGAATTCCTGCTACCCCTCCTCCAATAACCAATGCTCTCTTTGTAACTCCAACTTTAATAAATTCTAATGGCTCTAACAGCCTTGCTTTTGCAACAGCCATTCTAACTAAATCTTTTGCTTTTTCAGTAGCTTTCTCTTTTTCATGCATATGAACCCATGAACAATGTTCCCTTATATTTGCAAACTCAAATAAAAATGGGTTGAGACCAGCTTCAGCAACACATCTTCTAAATGTTGGTTCGTGCAACCTTGGAGAGCAAGCTGCGACAACAACTCTGTTTAGATTGTATTCTTTAATGTCTCTTTTAATCATCTCTTGCCCGGGATCTGCACACATATACTTATAATCTCTCGCAACAACGACATTTTTTAATGTCTTGGCAAATTCAGCAACTTCCTTGCAATCAACTACTCCTCCAATATTTACCCCACAATGGCAAACATAAACACCAATTCTTGGTTCTTCCATATTACCACCTTCAATATGGCAATTAGATTTTCTAATAGGTTGAAGAATGAAATTATAATGATGAATCTTAATATATTAAAAAATTTATTTCAACTCTAAAACTTTCTTTTTTTCGGCTTCAGCGCAGGAGAGACAGAGGAGGCACATTACGCAATAACCTTTTAGAGGCAATTTGCCTCTTGATAATCTTAAGGTTTTCATTGGGCAGACTTCGACACATTTTCCGCATTTATCACAGAGGTAAGGGCTGAATTCAATTCTGTTGTATTCCTTACCATTATGCTCTATCTTACCCAACTTTAAAGCACCAGTTGGGCAAGCTACAGTACAAGCTCCACAGACAATACACATTCTAACTTCTTTTTTCTTATCATCTACAACAATAGCTTCAGTTGGACAGACAGAAGCACATTTCTTCAATACATCGAAATCCTCTTCTACAATAACTAAACCTTCATCAGTTATAGGATGTGGAGAGGCTAATTTAACATCCAATTCTAAAGCATCGACTGGACAGATATTTACACATAGCTTACAAGCAGGACATGATTTTGGTGGAACAACAATCATATTTTCCTTATCGACCTTAATCATATCTCCTGGACAGATTTCAACACATTTTAAGCAGTAAATACATTTTTCTGCATCAACATCAAATTTCTTAACTTCTTTTCTTCTCTTCTTAGGTATCTTACCTGCTACAAAGATAGCATTCCATGGACATGTTTGAGCACATATACTGCAGTAAATACACTTGCTTTTATCAATAACTGCCTTATTATCTTTTAGGGTTATTGCACCTACAGGACACTCTGGAACACAGATTCCGCAACCAACACAAGCGTCTGTAACCGCTATAGGTTCTTTTGGAGCTTTAACTTCTTTTTTAGGTTTGTCTATAATCCCTGGTAGAGAGATAATTTCAATTGGACAAACTTCTATACATTTTTGGCAGAGAACACAGTGTCCTTTCGAGTAAGGGAAATCATCATCAACCTTCTTAATCCCTACTGGACAAACCTCTGCACAGGCCCCACACTTCTCACACTTGTGAGCTAAGTAATTAACTCTTTTTGCTGTTTTTCCATTGATTTTTATCTCTTCCTCTACTAACGCCCCAGTTGGGCATACATTGACGCACTGCATGCATAAGGTACAGACGTTAAAAGTGTCTATATCTATCGCTTTTGTCGGACATTCTGCCTGACAAGCATAGCACACTAAACACGCATCTTTCTGGATTGATACTCCATTCATATTATCCCACTATTTTCTTTAATAATCTACTTCCTTGGAAGATTTCTAATGATAATTTGCTTTCACCGCCAATTATGTGGGTTGCACATGATAGGCATGGGTCATAAGCTCTAATTACCATTTCCATATAGTTTAAAACTTGGGAAGTAGCATCTTCAGGTCTTTCAATGTATTTTTCAGCAACTTTTCTAACTCCAATGTCCATAGCAGGGTTGTTTTGAACTGTTGCAACTATTAGGTTTGCATCAGTTATAATTCCATCTTCATTTGTCTTGAAGTGGTGAATTAAAGTACCTCTTGGAGCTTCTACACATCCCACACCTTCTCCAACAATATCCTCTGGTTCTGCTCTAATGTCAGTATCAACAATATTATCATTCTCTAAAAGCTCTTTTACTTTTTCAGAACTTGATAAAAGCTCTATTAACCTTGCATAGTGGAAGAGCATTGGATAATGGCATGGCTTTCCAAATTCTTTAATGAATTCTTCATAATACTTTTGTGCTAATGGTGTTGCCATTTTATCTGCAACATTTATTCTTGATAAGGTATTTACTCTATATATTCCCTCTTCGGGGCCTTTATCTTTTAAGTATGGGAATTTTAAATAAGAGTAGGGTTTAACTCCCTCAGCTATGTAGTTCAAGTACTCTGATGGATGAAATTCGTACTCAACTTTTCCCTCTGCATTTACAACTCTCAATTTTCCATTGTAGAGTTCATGAACTCCATCATTCACCATTCCCATATGGTAGGATTCAAAATATCCAATATCTAACAAATCATTTTCTTTTAAGTTCTCAATAAGTTTTTTTCCAATTTCAATGGATTTTTCAGAAAGTTCAATCGCTCTCTCTGAGAGTTTTAATAGTTCATCCCTCTCTTCTTCTTTTAACGGCTTTGACTGCCCTCCAACAACTGCTGTAACTGGGTGGATTGCCCTACCTCCAACAACTTTAACAATTGTCTGCCCTATTTTTCTCAACTCTATTGCATCTTTAACAATTTCCTTATTTTCCTTAGCAATTGTCAAGATGTTCCTTTTTAAAATATCATCTGTTGTTGGGAACATTAAATCAGGAGATGCTAAGAAATAAAAGTGTAGAGCATGACTGTGGATTGTTGCCCCTTGATGCATTAAATTTCTTAAAAGTTCAGCAGTTTCAGGAATTTTTACACCAAAAACTTCATCAACAGCCTTAGCACTTGCTAAATGGTGAGCTACTTGGCAAATTCCACATATTCTTGGAGTGTAGATTGGTGCATCCTCTATATATCTCCCTTCCAAAAATTTTTCAAATCCCCTTACTTCAACAACATGAAAATGAACTTTATCTAAATTCCCATTCTCATCAAAGGATATTGTTATTTTTCCATGCCCTTCGACTCTTGTTACTGGTTCAACTGATAATTTTACCATCTTACCACCTAAATTATCTTAATCTTCCAGGAATTAAAGCACTTGGAAGAGTAAATTTGTAAAAACTACCAATTTTATCTTTTATTGATTTTGGCAATGTGGTTGGGTCTGTTTCTCTATCTTTATCAATTCCAAAGTCTGAGCATAAGGCGGAAATCATCTTAGCCCCTTGGTCAATAACGACATCTGTTGGACCATAACAACCGCTACATGGAACTCCAACTTTTGGGCATATAGCTCCACAACCAGCTCTTGTTGCAACACCTAAACAGAGATAACCCTGTTCTAAAAGACATCTCTCTGGGTCTACTTTCCCTTCATATTTTCTTTTTATTGTTTCAATTACAACACCATCACTACTCTTTTTCCTTGGACACTCATCACATAAGTTTTTCTTTGGCAATTCTGGTTTTTTGCCTTCTAATAATGCTTTTAATACCTTGGCTATAATTTTTGGATTTGGTGGGCATCCAGGGATGAAATAATCAACATCTATAACTTCAGAGAGCGGTTTAACTCTTGAAGTTAATTGAGGAACTTCTTCACTTGGGATAATGCCTTCATCATTCTTTGTTGATAGAGTTGTTTTATACACCTTCTCCAAGATTTCTTCTTTTGAATATAGGTTTCCTAAACCAGGAATTCCTCCATAAACGGCACAAGTTCCAAAAGCAATAACTATTTTTGCCTTTTCTCTCATTTCTTTTGCAATTTCTAAGTTTTCTTCGTTTCTTATTCCACCTTCAATTAATGCGATATCAATCTCATCAGGAATCTCTTTAACATCCATTAACACTGGGCAATGAATGAGTTCAACATTTTCTAACAAGTTTAAAAACTCTTCATGTAAATCTAACAAGCTTATATGACATCCAGAGCAACAGCAAAGCCAAGTGGTTGCTATTTTCACTACAATCACCTATTCTTTTAATTTTTCATTTAATTTTAATGGACCGAGAGATTTTATTGTATTGTAGAATTCAATCATTGTTTGCTGGAATTTTTCTCCCTCTGATGCTGAAATCCATTCAAATCTAAATCTCTCTGGATCAATTCCAAACTCTGGAAGTAATTCTTTTAAGAAAATAGCTCTTCTTTGCCATTTGTAGTTTCCAGCATCATAGTGGCAATCTCCTAAGTGGCAACCTCCAACAAAAACACCATCTGCCCCCTCTTTAAAAGCCTTTAAAACAAGAGATGGCTCAATTCTTCCAGAGCACATCACTCTAATTATCCTTATACTTGGAGGATACTGCATTCTACCAACTCCAGCAGTATCTGCCCCTCCATATGTGCACCAGTTACAACAAAAGCCTATAATTTTTGGCTCCCACTCCATTCTCTCACCCATTAAAAAAATTAATATGTACATTACATTTTTCAATACTTGCTTAAAACATAACTAATATTTAAAAAATACTATTGAAATCAAATAGAAAATTTTATATATGATATTATACTATTTAATATTATTAATTTACATATATAAATTTTATATCATCATATTTTCTAATAACTACTAATATATCAAAAAAATTAAAGGTAAAATTTTTAATATTGGTAATATAGTTTTTTAGTGAAAATTTTCAAAAATTTGGACAAAATATATACAATATATTAGAAAATCTAATAACCAAATAGATATTAGATTTGGTGATATAATGCAACTAAAGGCCATAGAAAAATTAATGCAAAAATTTTCTAATAGAAAAGAACAACTCTACAAGCAAAAAGAAGAAGGGAGAAAAGTTTTTGGAATGTTCTGTGCTTATGTTCCAATAGAAATAATTTTAGCAGCAAATGCAATTCCTGTTGGTTTATGTGGAGGTAAAAATGACACAATCCCAATAGCAGAGGAGGATTTACCAAGAAATCTCTGCCCATTAATAAAATCATCCTATGGATTTAAGAAGGCAAAATCATGCCCTTACTTTGAAGCATCAGATATTGTTATTGGTGAAACTACTTGTGAAGGGAAGAAAAAGATGTTTGAATTAATGGAAAGGCTCGTTCCTATGCATATAATGCATCTTCCACATATGAAAGATGAAGAATCTTTAAAAATCTGGATTAATGAAGTTGAAAAGTTAAAAGAGTTGGTTGAAAAAGAAACTGGGAATGAAATAACTGAAGAGAAATTAAAAGAAGCTGTAGATAAAGTAAATAGAGTTAGAGAGCTGTTTTATAAGCTTTATGAATTAAGAAAAAATAAACCAGTTCCAATTAAAGGATTAGATGTTTTAAAAATATTCCAATTTGCCTACTTATTGGATATTGATGACACAATAGAAGTTTTAGAAGATTTAATTAAAGAGTTAGAAGAGAGAGTTGAAAAAGGAGAAGGATTTGAAGGTAAGAGGATTCTAATAACTGGTTGTCCTATGGTTGCTGGAAACAATAAAATTGTTGAACTCATTGAAGAAGTTGGTGGAGTTGTTGTTGGTGAAGAAAGCTGTACTGGAACAAGATTCTTTGAAAACTTTGTTGAAGGTTATAGTGTAGAGGATATAGCAAAAAGATACTTCAAAATCCCTTGTGCTTGTAGATTTAAGAATGATGAGAGAATAGAGAATATAAAAAGATTGGTTAAAGAGTTGGATGTTGACGGGGTTGTTTATTACACTTTGCAGTATTGTCACACATTTAATATAGAAGGTACTAAAGTAGAAGAGGCATTAAAAGAAGAAGGCATTCCAATTATTAGAATTGAAACTGATTACTCTGAAAGTGATAGAGAGCAGTTAAAAACAAGGTTGGAGGCATTTATTGAGATGATTTAAAATAAAAATCCTTTAATTTTCTTTTTTATTTTTCAACTACCAGGTTTCTATATCATAGGATATTAGATTTGTTAATATCTAATTTTATATATCTTAATTACGTTAATACATTTTTCGTGAGAACATGATAGGCATTTGCATGCGCTCCAAGAAAGGATACACTTTTAATAATAAATTGGTGGATTGGGGATTGCATTATAATCCAAAAATAGTTAAAAAAAATAATATTATGGGCTATCATGCACCAATTTTAAATTTGATTAAAAAAGAGAGTGTTTTTATTTTAAAAAATATAATTGAAAATATAAAAGGAAAAGATTATCTAACAATCCACCTACATAATGGAAAAAATAAAGATATTGATAAAGAACTTTTAATTGAAAATCTATCAATAGTTAATGAATTTGCAATAAAAAATAATGTAAAATTATGCATAGAAAATTTAAGAGAAGGTTTTTCATCAAATCCAAAGAATATAATTGAAATTGCTGATGAAATTAACTGCTTTATAACATTTGATATTGGACATATTCCCTACAACAAACGATTAGAATTTTTAGACATTTGTTCCGATAGAATTTACAACTCCCACGTTTATGAGATTGAAATGAATGGAAAACATCTGCCACCTAAAAATCTTAACAATTTAAAACCAATATTAGATGCTCTCTTAGACGTTAAATGTAAAATGTTTTTAATTGAATTAATGGATATTAATGAGATTTTAAATACTGAAAAAATGATAAAAGAATACTTAAAAACATATAAATAAATTCAATAGCTGAAGGTGGATAAGTTATGTTATTTTATAAAGACCTACAAAATTTTATTGATTTTAAGAAATCTTTTAAAGAGCTAACGTTATCTGATGAAACATTTAAAATAATTGAAGAAAATGGTATAAAGTTAAAAGATATTGCCATAGGAGAATTTTCAGGTAGAGATAGTGTAGCAGCAATAATTAAAGCTATGGATGAGGGTATTGATTTCGTTTTGCCTGTTGTTGCATTTACAGGAACTGATTATGGAAATATAAACATTTTTTACAAAAACTGGGAAATTACAAATAAAAGAGTTAAAGAAATTGACAGAGATAAAGTTTTATTGCCATTACATTTTATGTTCGAGCCAAAACTTTGGCATGCATTAAATGGAAGATGGGCCGTTTTACTTTCAAAAAAATATAACTATTACAGCCCATGTATTGGATGCCATGCATATTTGAGGATATTAAGAATCCCATTGGCAAAGCATTTGGGAAATAAAATAATCAGTGGGGAGAGGGTTTATCATAACGGAGATTTTAAAATCGACCAAATAGAAGAAGTTTTAGAGGTTTATAGTAAAATTTGTAGAGAATTTGATGTTGAACTAATTTTGCCTATAAGATACATAAAAGAGGGAAAGAAAATCAAAGAAATTATAGGAGATGAATGGGAGCAAGGAGAGAAGCAATTTTCATGTGTTTTTAGTGGGAATTATAGAGATAAGGATGGAAAAGTAATATTTGATAAGGAAAATATTTTAAATCTATTAAATGAATTTATATATCCCGCATCAATTGAGATTTTAAAAGAAGGATACAAAGGAAACTTTAATTATCAGAATGTTGTAAAAAATGTCATTTAGTGAGAAAATGAGAGCTATTTTAATATTATTAGATGGTTTAGGAGATAGAGGTTGTGAGATATTAGATAACAAAACACCATTACAATTTGCAAAAACTCCAAACTTAGATAAATTGGCTGAAAATGGTATGTGTGGTTTAATGACAACCTATAAAGAGGGAATTCCATTAGGAACTGAAGTAGCTCATTTTTTACTTTGGGGTTATTCCTTAGAAGAATTTCCGGGAAGAGGAGTTATTGAGGCATTAGGAGAGGATATAGAAATAGAGGAAAATGCCATATATTTGAGGGCATCTTTAGGATTTGTAAAAAAGGATGAGAAAGGATTTTTAGTTGTAGATAGGAGAACTAAAGATATCAGAAGAGAAGAGATTGAAAAATTAGTAGAGTCCTTACCCATGTGCATTGATGGATATAAGTTTGAACTATTTTATTCTTTTGATGTTCATTTTATACTAAAAATTAAAGAAAAAAATGGATGGATTTCAGATAAAATCTCTGATTCTGACCCATTCTATAAAAATAGATATATTATGAAAGTTCAGCCAATAAAAGAGTTATGCAAAAGTAGTGTAGAATATAACAAAGCAAAAGACACTGCAAGGGCTTTAAACAAATATCTTTTAAATGTTTATAAAACCCTACAAAATCATAAAATAAATAAAAAAAGAAGAAAAATGGAAAAAATGCCTGCTAATTTTTTATTAACTAAATGGGCATCAAGATATAAAAAGGTAGAAGGCTTTAAAGAAAGATGGGGAATGAATGCTGTAGTTTTAGGTAGTAGTTCATTATTTAAAGGATTAGCAAAATTCTTAGGGATGGATTTTATAAAGATTGAAAGTTTTGAGGAAGGACTAAATTTAATTCCTGAGCTAAATTATGATTTCATTCACTTGCATACAAAAGAAACTGATGAAGCAGCTCATACAAAAAATCCATTAAACAAAGTAAAAGTTATTGAAAAGATTGATAAACTTATAGGAAATTTAAAGTTAAATGATGATGATTTACTTATAATAACTGCAGACCACTCAACACCTTCTGTTGGAGATTTAATTCATTCTGGTGAAAGTGTTCCGATAATATTTTATGGAAAAAACGTTAGAATCGATAATGTTAAAGAATTTAATGAAATTACCTGCTCTAATGGACATTTGAGAATCAGAGGGAATGAATTAATGCATCTAATTTTAAACTATACAAATAGGGCTTTATTATATGGTTTAAGAGCTGGAAATAGGTTAAGATATTATATTCCAAATGATGATGACATAGAACTTTTGCAGGAATAAGTTTTTTGAATGGTATCCAAAATATTTACTTATTATGTTATTTATATGATTAATTGATTAATTTGTCAAAGTATGTTTAAATTAAAAAAAGAAAAAGAAATTGAAGAATTATATTTTAAAATATAGAATAGATATACCTTATAGACTTATATTGGACAGACCCGTCATAATAAATCTCTTAAAATTTTTAAACTTAATCCAAAATCTAATGATTTTAAAACTTTCATTACTAAATATGCCTGCTTATCGATATCTCCATGCTTATTTATATAGTCAATCAAATCACTCTCTGATAATTTTTTGATAAATTTATCTAAGGTATCATCTCCCAACTTTAAAAAGATTTTTCTTATTAATAAGCTATTTTTTATCTCATTTCCAAATTTTTCTTTCCATCTTTTGTCATAAAGTTCTAAGCTATTTATTTCATCGTTTAGATATTTACTAATAATCTCTCCTGCTATTTTCCCTCCCATAGCTCCAAAATACAACCCCCCACCACTTAGAGGTTTTACATGACAAGCGGCATCTCCAACCAATAGAACATTATTTTTAAAAGCTTTATCTAAATATCCTATGGGTAAAGAACCCGTTGAAAATTCCGTTATTGTTGCTTTTTTTAAAATTTCCTTTGCTATTTCATTTTCATTTATAAATTTCATGAGTTTGTTGTAACAGTTGCCTTTATCTATCAAACCTACTCTAACCCTATCATTTCCCATTGGGATTATCCAAGTAAAAAACCTCTTTGAATATCTTTTATCTAAAAAAACATATACAAAATCATCATCTATATTAGCATTTACCATCTCAAATTGACAGCTTGATAAAATCTCTCTATTTTTATTATTTACTAAACCCAATTTTTTGCCAGTTATTGTTTTAACTCCATCAGCTCCCACAATAATTTTTGGTTTTAGTTTCATTTCTTTTCCTAAGTGAGTTATTTTAACTTTATAACTCTCTTTATCTTTTTCAATTTCTCCATAAGCTTTTAACAAAAAATCACATTTTTTTGAAGCCCTTATGGCAATATCTTTATCCATAACTTTTCTCTCGAAAACATAAGCTCTAATTTCTTCATTTCCAATTTTCACTGAGTTATTTTTTGAGTATATGTAAGCTCCTTTAATTTTATTAACTACTCCTTTTGGATTTCCAAGCTCTTTAACTCCATTTTTGCTAATTAAACCAGCACACTGCAAAGGTACTCCAATACTTTGATGCTCTTCAACAATCAAAACTTTTCCGTTTTTTATGTTTTCTCCTGTTATACAGCCAATTGGACCTCCACCAATAATAACAACATCATAATCATTGCTATTCATATTTATCACCAAATAGGGTTTGGGTTCTTTTCTTAAAGTAGATGTTTCTTTAGAAGAGAATAGGGTTAAAAACTCTCACTTAGATTAATATCCTTACCATGGGGTTCTCCCAACGTAGTCATTTATAGACAAAGATAGACATTTAGGAAATTTTAATTAGATATTTTCCATTATAATTGACTTTATAGACTACGTTGGGATTGGGCGTCATCAGTTTCCTAATGGAAACCTCTGCCTCTGTCGTGGACATAAAAACCTTACAGTTTTTAAGTTCTCGTCGCTTCGTTCCGAGATAGCCCCAAAGCCACCCATAATTTCTTTAACTTTTCCTAAACCTCTTTTAAAGATATTAAAACAGCCAAATAATTGTCGATTAAAAGAGTTTTCACAATAGAGCAATAAACAACTTGCCCTTCTTGGGACTCTATTTTACTCCCGCATATAGGACAGGTCTTTGATGTATAAGCAGGATTAACTAAAATAGTTATCGCTTTATAGCTAATTAATATTGTTAAGAAAGGTTAGCTGACTCGAATCTTTACCCGCCCTATATAACTGGCACCTATCCTTATCTTGACAACCTCAACCACATAAAAATGTTAAATAAATACGATTAACAAAAACATAAATAGTAAAAATAATAATTATGATGAAATATATTATTAAACTAATTAACAACTATTATTTAATGGGATTCATATGGAAAAGTTTGATATTGTAATGACTATGTTTTTGATAATGATATTCTTGTTCATATTTCTGCCTATAATTTATATGTTATCAAATCTCGGAGATTTGAGCTTATTATTGGATAAAGAGGTTGTAGAGGCGTTTAAAACTACACTATTAGCTGGAGCTGTTGCTACTATAATAGCACTAATTTTTGGAATACCTTCTGGATATATTTTGGCAAGATATAATTTTAAATTTAAAAGTTTTCTTGAGGCAGTGTTAGACTTACCAATGGCTATACCTCACAGTGTTATTGGAATAATTATTTTATCTTTCATTTACGGTATTGATGTTATAAAATTTATTGGTAGATATATAGTTGATAACTTCTGGGGAATAGTAGTTGTTTATTTATTTGTAGGAATTCCATTTATGATTAATAGCATAAGAGATGGATTTTTGAGTGTTGATGAAGAAATTGAGTATGTATCAAGAACCTTAGGAGCTTCAAAGATAAGGACGTTTTTTGAAATATCCCTACCATTAATAAAGAATAATATCATCTCAGGGATTATTTTAAGCTTTGCAAGAGGAATTAGTGAAGTTGGGGCAATATTGATAATTGCTTATTATCCAAAAACCGTCCCAGTTTTAATACTAGAGAGATTTATGAATTTTGGTTTAGGAGCTTCAAAACCAATATCAGTTGGAATGATTTTGATTAGTATAGCATTATTTGCAGTGTTAAGAATTATTGGAAATATAAAAAGGGGAAATAATGCTTAAAGTAGAAAATTTATCAAAAAGTTGGAAGGATTTTAGATTAAAAAACGTTTCCTTTGAAATGGATAAAGAGTATTGTGTAATTCTCGGTCCAAGTGGAGCAGGAAAATCTGTCTTAATAAAATGTATAGCTGGGATACTAAAACCTGACTCTGGTAGAATTTTATTAAATGGGAGAGATATTACAAATTTACCTCCAGAAAAAAGAAATGTTGGCTATGTTCCTCAAAACTATGCATTATTTCCAAACAAGAATGTTTATAAAAACATTGCCTATGGGTTGATAATAAAAAAAGTTAATAAATTGGAGATTGATAGAAAAGTTAAGGAAATAGCTGAGTTTTTAAATATTTCCCATTTATTGGATAGGAATGTTAAAACTTTGAGTGGAGGAGAGCAGCAGAGAGTAGCCTTAGCAAGGGCTTTAATTTTAAATCCTTCTATTTTACTTTTAGATGAACCTACATCTGCTGTAGATATCAAAATTAAAGAAAGCATTATCTCTGAGTTAAAAAAGATAAAACATATACCTGTTTTACACATAACTCATGATTTGGCTGAAGCAAGAACATTGGGAGAAAAAATAGGAATATTTATTAATGGAGAATTAATAGCTTTTGGAGCTAAGGAGATATTAAAAAAACCTAAGAATAAAAAAGTAGCTGAGTTTTTAGGATTTAATATTATAGACGATAAGGCAATAGCTCCAGAGGATGTAATTATCAAACATGGAAATGAAGGAGAGGTTGTAAATATCATAGATTATGGAAAATATAAAAAGGTGTTTGTTAAATATAATGGTTACATCATTAAAGCTTTCACTGAAAAAGATTTAAATGTTGGAGATAAAGTAGGTTTAGAGTTTAGGAATGAAGTAGAAATAAAACACTAAAATTAAAAAGGTGATATAAATGATTATAGTATCAGGAAGCCAATCACAGAATTTAGCTTTTAAGGTAGCTAAACATTTAGATTCAAAATTAACAAGAGTAGAGTATAAAAGATTCCCAGACAACGAAATTTATGTTAGAGTAGTTGATGAAATAAACGATGATGAGGCAGTTATAATAAATACACAAAAAAATCAAAATGATGCAATTGTAGAGACAATTTTATTATGTGATGCTTTGAGGGATGAAGGAGTAAAAAAAATAACATTAGTCGCTCCATATTTAGCTTATGCAAGGCAAGATAAAAAATTCAATCCTGGAGAGGCAATAAGCATTAGAGCTTTGGCAAAAATATACTCAAATATTGTTGATAAGCTAATTACTATAAACCCACATGAAACCCATATAAAAGATTTCTTCACAATTCCATTTGTTTATGGAGATGCAGTCCCAAAATTGGCAGAGTATGTTAAAAATAAATTAGAAAATCCTATTGTCTTAGCTCCAGATAAAGGAGCTTTGGAATTTGCTAAAACAGCTTCTGAAATATTAAATGCTGAATATGACTACTTAGAAAAAACAAGGCTCTCTCCAACAGAAATTCAAATAGCTCCAAAAACCTTAGATGCCAATGGAAGAGATGTGTTGATTGTTGATGATATCATTTCAACAGGAGGAACAATGGCTACAGCTGTTAAATTATTGAAGGAGCAGGGAGCTAAAAAGATAATTGCCGCATGTGTGCATCCTGTTTTAATTGGAGATGCTTTAAATAAGCTTTATTCAGCTGGAGTTGAAGAAGTTGTAGGAACTGATACATATTTATCAGAGGTTAGTAAGGTTAGTGTTGCAGAAGTTATTGTTGATTTGTTATAATAATAAAAATCCACTATAAGTTTTTGCAAATTTATCCTAAAAGATTTTGCAAAAACCTATAAACTTTCCTAAGCAATAGAACATACCAATTGATGCCCCTATATTTGATAATGTTACCACTAACAAAACTCTAAATAAATTGTTGTTTAAAAGCTCTTTAATTGATTCGGCATTTATTATTCCCACTAAATCTTTATCTGTTATTTCTCTATATTTTAACTCTACAAGTCCTGCTATTGTTCCTACAGCCGCTAATGGTAAAGGAATTAGTGTAGTTATAGGAGCTGAAAGAAAGGCAATTAATGCAGTTATCAACTTACCTCTCGCTAATATAACTCCTAAAGCCGATAAACCTCCAGTAAATAGTATCCATTGAAAGGTTATCATCTCTAACAATTCAGGATTAATTAATGCATAATACACAACATATAAAAAGATAACAATTATTGCCAATGAAATACCATAAGTTAAAAGCTTTGTTAGTGATTTTTTTCTCTTTTTTACTCTTATTAATTCCATTAAATCAATATCTTCACCATTTTCAAGCTGTTTTAAATATCTCACAATTCCTTCAACATGCCCTGCTCCAACCACAGCAACTATTGAATTTCTACCTTTACTAAGTTCAAATAATCTTTTAGCCATAAATCTATCTCTCTCATCCACTAAAACTTCATATATTGTTGGAGATATCTCTCTCAACATTTTTGTAAATTTTTCAGGATTTTTAACCATATCTTTTAATAAATCATCATTCATTTCTAAATCTTCTTCATTAGAATTTAATAACTCCCAAAGAATCTTTATTTTTTCTTTAAAACTCATTTTATCCATTAATCTTGATAAAGTTATATCTATATTCCTATCAATCAGATATATAGGAAGTCCATATAAACTTGCTAATTCTATAGCTTTTTTCATCTCACTACCTGGTTTTATTCCAAAACTTTCCCCTATCTTTTTTTGAGAATTAGCTAAAATCAAATATATGAAAAATCTTATGAAATTTCCTTCTTTTAAAACTTTTTTTAAATCCACTCTTCTCTCATCGTTAGCTGACATTAATGAAAAAAATCTTTTATCATCAAGCTCTACAGCAATTCCATCTGGAGAAATAGATGATATAATCTTTTCAACTTCTTCAACACTATCTTCTGAAACATGGGCAGTTCCAATTAAATAGATATCGCATTCATTAACTCCATTAAATATTTTAACATGTTTCAAAATAATCACCATTTAGATATAATAGCACTTTCGCAGCTTTATATATTAATTCTTAATATATTAATTTTTGGAATTTAGACACTTAAAGGTAACTATATTTAATAAAATATTTATTCTGCGAAAGTCCTATTTAATTTTATCTCTTTCTTTTTTTAGTTTTTACTCCCAAGAAAGCCCTCTTTATTATAATTGTTGCATAACTTCCTTTCTCTAATTCATAACTTAAAGTTATTTTATATTTTCCTTTATTTAACTCATCCTCTTCAAATTCTCCAATTTTTAAATTTTTTGGAATCAATATTATCTCCCTTTCACTGTATATAAATCTTCCTAAATCTCCAATGTTATTTAACTCTTCCATTGAAATTCCTTCTTTTTTTAAAACTTTGTCAATAATTTCTTTTTCTTCTCCATGATATTCAACATCTGGTGCTATTGTTGGAAACTTTTTACTCCTCAAGATATTAAAAATCTCATCATCCATTTTTTTGTAAAACATAAAAGTTCCACATTCATATTCGTAATAAACTCTATCTTTTTCTGGGATATATTTATTTAATAACTCTTTTACACATTCATTCCATAGATAGCTTTGATAGGCAGCAACAAAAATTTTCTTCAATCTATCATCAACATAGCTTAAAGCTTTTTTGTAATCATTACTTTTTTTAAGTTCTTTAACCATATTTACATATAATCTTGCCTTTATATTATTTTCTTTAATATACTTCCAAACCTTGTCCCAATCTCCCCAGTTTTTGGCTATAAATCTCTTTAAATCTTTTATTATTTTCTTTTCAGATTTTTTGTATTTTGTTAGCAATATTTTTACAGCTTCTTCGTAGTTGCCCTTTATTACTTCTTTAGCAATAAATTCTTTGTCATAAACACTACCAAATCTCTGACTATCAAAATAATTTGGAGCTCCATAGTGTAAATATTTTAAATTTTCTTTAATCTTTGGAATATCATCCTTTTTTAAACCCCTAACTGTTATTGTAAATTTATTCCCCTCCAAATCCCCTAATAATAAAAATTTTGATTCTCCAACTAACTTTAATTTTAAATTTGGTTCGTCTAAGCTTAGTTTCCCATATTTTTTTGGTATGGATATATATTGAGATGTTAAAGCATGCCTATCTTTCAATCCACAGTAGCCAATATCTTTTAATGGAATTTTAAATTTTTTTGATATATAGGAGAAGGCTTTTAAACTCTCTATATTTCTTTTTGTTAATTTGTATAAGTAACATTTATCTCCAGATATTTTATCAAAATCGATAATTTCTTCAACGATAAAATCCTCTGGCTTCATTCTGAGTTTCATAAAAACACCTCAAAATTATAATTATGATTAAACATTAACTAAAAAAAAGAAGATTCAAAAACTAAATAAAAATGAATGAAATAAGAATATCTACAATAAATAGTGGGCCCGGCGGGATTCGAACCCGCGACCACCGCCTTGTGAGGGCGGCGTCATAGCCTCTAGACCACGAGCCCAATATATAAAAATACAATATTTGAGGTATAAAATTTTTGCGGATATTATAAAATTACTAAATTTTTATATTATAATGTAAAAATAATTTTTTATAAAATAGTGGAATATTAAGATGAAAAGATAAATTTAATAAAATTATTATCTAGGACTTTCGCAAATACATTGGATACTTAGATTAACAATAGCCGTTTGAAACAGATTAATTTTTCATAGACAAATATACACATTTATAGATTTTCATTACCTGAAGGTTTATATATGAGTATAAATTATAAATAACAGTTGCGAAAGTCCTATGTGAATTATTCTTCAAAATTAACCATAGATGAAGCAAAATAAGGATTGGCTACTGCATGATTATGTAAATAACCAGCTAAAACTTTCCCATTAAAAATTCCATCTAAGTTATTAACAATACCTCTCCCCCTCTCTATTTTATAAGCAAATCTCTCTTCTTTTATATTGACAAGCTTTGAATAATGGAATTCATGCCCTTTAAACTTTAATCTTTCTCTTCCAATTAAGCAATTTTCTAAAAATTCAGCTTTAACATAACTAAGCCCTTGAACATGCTTTGTCATAACTGCAGAGCAGTTCAACAAGCCAACCATTGGAACTCCATCTATAGATTTTGTTAAATACATCAAACCTCCACACTCTCCATAAATGTAGCCATCAAATTCCCTAATACTCTCAATAATTTCTTTATTTTTGCTTAACTCTTCTTTAAAGAGTTCTGGATACCCTCCACCAATATACAAAATATCTGCATCTGGAACCTCACTATCTTTTAATGGGCTAAAAAATTCTATTTTAGCTTTATTTTCTTTTAAGGCATCAAAGTTATCCCAATAGTAAAAGTTAAATGCTTCATCATAAGCAACAGCTATTTTTTTGTAATTTTCATTAACTTCCCATAAAAAGACATCATCAATCTCTTCAAAATCCTCATCAGCAATTTCCACAATTTTATCTAAATCTAAGTACTTCTCAACTAATTCTCCCCATAATTCAACCTTATTCTTTATCTCCTCTAAATTTTCTGGTGTTGGAATTAAACCAAGATGCCTTCCTTCAACTTTGAAATTTTCATTCCTTGGAATAAAGCCAATTATCTCAACATTTGGTAAATAATAGCTCATAGCCTCTTTTAATTTCTTTATATGCTTTTCACTTCTAACAAAATTGAAAATAACACCTTTAATTTTCACATTATCAAAACTCATAAAACCTTTTATCATTGCTATTGCACTTCTTGTTAAGCTCTTTGCATTTACAAGCAGAATTATGGGGCTTTCTAAAGCTTTAGCTACACTTGCAGTACTTCCAACATCTTCTATTGCAGATATTCCCTCATAAAGTCCCCTAACTCCTTCAATTACGCTTATATCTTTATCTTTAGAATGTTTTTGGAAGAGATATTTTATTTGTTCCTTATTCATAAAAAATGAGTCAAGATTCCTTGATTTATTTCCAGTGGCAATTGTATGATAAGTTGGGTCTATATAATCCGGCCCTACCTTATAGCCTTGAACATTGTATTTTTTTGATAGAGCTTTCATAATTCCAGTAGAAATAACTGTTTTTCCGACTTCACTTGATGTTCCAGCAAGCACAATTCTTTTCATAACTATCTCCTACTTTTTATATTCCAAAATAGCTTAGTTGAAGAGGTTTATAATGAAATAATAAAATTATTCATGAAAAAGAGGAGTTAAATTTAATTTAACTAAATTAAATTTTTATTTTCCCATTAACGCCATCTTAGCCAACAAAGCACTCAATTGTATTCTTTCGTTAGCTCCTTCAACTATTCTAAAGTCAGTTTCACCAATAGCATCTGCTAACTCGACCTTCTTTCTCTCATCAATATCCAAGTTATTTATTTCTCTAAACATCTGGTTTAAAATATCTTCTCCACTCATTCCCCACTCAACCATAAGTTTATATAATAAATCTCTCGCTTCAATAAACTTTCCATCTAAAGCCAATTGCATCATTTTCTTAACTTCCTCAGGTCTTGCTCTTGATGAGACTTTATAAACAATCTCATCGTCTATAACATCACTTAAAGCTGCTGCTGTTTGTAAAACATTTATTGCCTTTCTCATATCTCCTTCAGAGACATAAATAATTGCCTCTAAACCACTTTCAGTTAAGTTTAATCCCTCCTTTTCAGCAATTTCTTTTAATTTTTTGGCAATATCTTCCTTCTTTAATGGTGAAAATCTAAAGATAGCGCATCTTGATTGGATTGGTGGAATAATTTTGCTCGGATAGTTGCAAGAGAGTATGAAACGAGCTACATCTGAATACTTCTCCATAGTTCTTCTTAAAGCGTTTTGAGCATCTGCAGTTAATGCATCACTCTCATCTAAGAATATAATTTTAAATGGAACATCTCCAATAGGTTTAGTTCTTGCAAAATCTTTTACTTTTGTTCTAATAACATCTATCCCTCTTTCATCTGAATTATGCAATAATATCGGAACATTTCCAGCAAAGAACATTTCATTGTTTGGAACTGAGACATCATAAACAAAGTCATTGTAATCAATAATTTCAATCTCCTTAACAACCAATGCATGCAACTCAGTTTCAGATAGCTTTTTCAATAAATCATAAGCTTTTTTCTCGTCCTCTGATAATTTCTCAATATCAACCAGTTCTAAAATTTGCTTAATTTTATCCTTTGAAACTCTCTTTTTATTTTCATAGAGTTGATGTCTCAATATGTATTTCCAGTTTCCATTTATCTTATTATCTAACTTTTTAATTATTTTGATTATTGGTTCAGCAGGCAGTAAGTTGCTTTTCTTCCACCACATTCCCCCTTTCCGAATCAATCTTGCCTCATTTTCAAATATCGAACTTTCAATGCCAGATATTCTTGCAAGCCATACAGTATCGATTAATAAATCATTTGATTTGGATGATATTCTTACAACATTTTCCCAATTTCCACTACCATCTCCATCAGCCAATCCTTTTAAGAATTCAACTCTTAAATTATCTTTTAACTCAAATATAATATCTGGGATTCTTTTATTTCTTGCTTTTTTTCCATTTCCACCATAGAAGTTTTTTTCTACGAATCTTGCAAGTTGTGTATTTAATATTCTAATTTGCTTTGCAGATAACCTTTTCCTGTTAAATCCAGAACCTGTGAAATTTTCATATTTGCTAAATCCTTTTTTATCAATAATATCATTTAATTTATTAATTAGTTCATGCTCATGGCTACCCAATGTATAAACAACCTGCCCAGATGTCTTTCTTCTAAATCCTACAGCCCCCTCAGCAACATACAATCCAAGCATCCATGCAGTATCCTCATCAACTCCAAAGTCATTAATTACCTTAACCCTTGAAGTAATATCCTTTGGTTCAAACTCCTTTAGATTCAATTTATCTTTTTCGCCCTCAATATTTGCCACAAAACTTAAGAAACAATCCCCAACTTTTATATCACTTGCCTTCTTTGCCACTAAACCATTTTCATCAAGCATCATAATTGAGTGGTTTCCAGTTAGCTCTATATATCCTCCTTCAAACTTAATTCTTAAGATTTTATCAACTTTATGCCTAATTATTGTAGAAACCTTTCTCCATTTAACCTTAAAGTTTTCATCAATGGTTAAAACCTCTAAGTTATCAACGTTCTTATACATCTCATTTTCCTCATCAGTTTCAAAGTATATTTTATCAAGTTCTTCAAAGGTTGTTCTCTTTATCTTTCCATCTATTTTAACTAATATTGGAGTATCTTTTGAAACAGAGGCATTTAACTCTAAAAAGTTGTCTCTCCAATTTTCTCCAAATAAATCCCTTGCTAAACATAAAGCCGCGGTTGTATTGTGCAATATAGTTGGTAAATTACCTCCAACAAAGTTGTGATATTTTGGGACATGTAAATCGTAGATTATGAAATCTCCATTTAATTGCTCAATTTCAACAATTTCATCCCAATAAATATCATTTGTTGCTAAGAATAACACATAGCTAATGCTATCCATTAATTTCTCATCATTAAGGATATCTCTTACAAGTTTAAGTTCAACCTTTCTAATTTCTCCAAGTTTTTCAATTTCTTGTGTATTGCTTTCTAAGTAAATTATTACACTTGAATTCCACATATTAAGCATTTTTCCAATCTCTGCATAGTTTGAATACTTTTTAGCAAAGATTCTCATTGCATCAATAGTTTTTTCAATATTCTTATTAAGGGCTTTGGCAATCTTTATATAATTCTTTAAACTTGGTTTTCTTTTGCCCTTAATATACTCTAAAATTCTATCACTTCTTATTCCAGTTTTTTCTGCAATTTCTTTTCTTCTTTCTTCAACTTCTTTCCAATCGATTAATATACTCTCTTCTAATACTTTTTCAATTTCTTTTAACTCTTCTAATCTGTAGTATATTTCTTTTAAAAGTTCTTGAGATATTTTTTTACATTTATTATAGCTCCAATTATCTTTTTCAATGTCTCTTGTTAATTTAATTTTTAATTTATCTCTTATGTATTTTATTTTCTCTTTGTCAATAATTATAACATCTAAGTTTGGATTTTCATCTTTTATAATCTCTAATAACTTTTTAAGTTTTCTCTCTTGGCTGAATCCAATATTTTCTAAGAATGCCTTTAAGTTTGAAGAATTGGATATAACAATGTGACAATATGTTTTATTATTATCTTTATTTAATTTTTCTCTTAATTTTGCAATTATTCTAAACCTTAATAGAGCATAGACTAAATCCTCTGCCATCTCCTTACTTGCAGTTGATAGAACTACTGAGTTCTTCTCAACCCCTCCATCGCAATCAAAGTATGCTCTTAAAAATGCTTTTAATGCATTACTTCTCATTATTTCTTTTGGAATTCTAACTTTATCTGCTTTCTTTCCTCTTAAACCAAGTTTGTCAATAAGTGCTATAGCTTCTTTTGAATTAACATAAATATCTGGAGTCCTGTCTTTGTGTATTCTCTCTTTTATTTTTGCATCTTTAAACAACTTTTCAGTAAGTTCAGCAAATCTCTTTCTAAGGTTTTCATCGCTGTTTGTGAATTTTATAACATTTGAGTTTTTATCTGCATGTCCATCTCCTATAAAGTATCCAAGCCATTCTGCTAATTCTTCATCATAATCATGTTCTTCAAATAAAATGTATCTTGGTGTTGCTAATCTATCTCCAACCTTTAGATTTTCTGCTTTTTCCCATTTTATATCTCCATTTTTGTTGTTTATTAGTAGAGGGTGGTAGGTTGTTACTTTTAATTCTCTTCCCATCTTAGTTTTTATTTTTATTAAAGCATTAGTTTTATCTTTATACACATAATGCACATTAAGTTCTCTAACTTTTCCTTCTTTATCAATTCCTAAAACTTTTATATTATCAGTTAATGTAGCTCCAAATCTTCCATTGCTTATTTCATCAACAACTTCTCTAATCTCTCTAATCTCCCCATTTACTATAACTTTTGTATCTCCTGTTAAGCATTTTCCAACTCCTGGAGGTCCGCTGAATAAAAGATGAGGCATACTCTTTTTTTCAACATATTTCTTTAATCTCTTTACGATTTCATCCTGCCCTACAATATCATCTAATGTTTTTGGTCTATACTTTTCCACCCATGGTTTCTCCATAATCTCACCACAAATTACTCACAGTTTATGTCTTATTAATGTTATATTTTCATGAAGTTTTTAAAACTTTATTCTAATGCGTAATCTAAAATCTCACCAAATCTTGACTTAACTATATCCCTTTTCCCTAAAACCTTTGCATGAGCATCCAACTCAACAATTGCATAATCATAAATTTCTTTTATTGGATGATAGGTTCTTGGACCATCGCTAATTCCTATCTTTATTACCTCTTTATCTAACTCTTCAACTGGCAGAGCGTGAGGAACTCCAGAAACTACAATAGCATCTACATCCAAATCTTTTAATATTTCAACAGCTTTTTCTCCAGTTATTGGATACTCATCTAAACCTCCAGTTATATAATCTGCTTTGAATCTATTTGATAAATTTTTTGCATCCCTTCTTATTTTTGGAAGCCCCTTATTTACATCCAAGTTAGCAATATTTACACAATTAAAATACTTATTTAAAACAATTAGAGGATGAGCAAATAAATAGGCAGTTTCCTTCTTAGCATTTAATACACAAGCTATTTTTCTATCCTTCTCTTTCAAATCCTTTAAAACTTTTATAGCTTCATTTAAGTCATCATCATATGTTGGTTTTATATACTCTTTCTTTGCCATTCCCCTCTTTTTTTCAACCTCTGTAGCTTTTTTTAATAAAAATTTCTGTCTCTCAAATTCTTTCTCATCAATTATTCCTAATTTTAAGGCAGATTCCATTGCTTTTATTGCTCCTATTGTGTTATCTCCACTACCACTATGCACTTCAACTGGAATAATTATAGCCCTCTCATCATTTGCAAATTCCCACAAATCTTCACCAATAATCATACTTGCACAAGTTCCAACAATGCCAATCATTGGTTTTTCTTTTTTTATTACATTTTTTAAATATTCAATTGCATAGTCTAAAGCTTTTCTTAAATTTTCTGAAGCTCCAAAAACAATAGCATTTTCATCTATATTGCTTGTAAATATCCTAACTCCATCTAATTCTAATAATCTTGCAGTTCTAAAGCAACATCCACTCGGTCCATGTAAAATTATAGCATCAACACCCAAATCTCTAAGCTGATACATGGCAGCGGCAATAGGTGAAGGTCTGGGATGAAATATCATAAATTCACCTCAATTGATTAATTTAATTTTTTAAATACCTCTATACTTATAAAATATTCTACATGTTCCTTCGTCAGAAACCATACAACTACCAACTGGATTTAATGGTGTGCAAACCTTACCAAACAATGGGCAATCAGTAGGAAGTTTTTCCCCTCTCAAAATTTTATCACATATACAACCCTTAGGAATCTTTTCTTTAATTTCTGGAATATCCTCATGTTCATAGATGTCAAATTTCTTATATTCTTCTCTTAACCCAAATCCACCATTTTTAATAACTGGAAATCCTCTCCAAGGAATATCTACACTTTCAAAAACTTCGTTTATTATTTTTTGAGCTAAAATATTTCCTTCAGGTTTAACAGCTCTTATATACTCATTCTCAACCTTTGCCTCTCCATTGATAATTTGTTTTAAAATCATAATTATTGCCATTAAAACATCTATTGGCTCAAAGCCAGCAACAACCATTGGAGTGTTGTATTTTTTGCAAGGCTCATAGTATGGCTTTAAACCTGTAATTGTTGAAACATGTCCTGGACATATAAAGGCATCTAAATAAACTTCCTCATTTAATAAAAAATCCATAATTGGGGGGGTTTGCCTATGACAGTTTAAAATGAAAAAGTTATCTATATCTTTATTTTTTAAGCTTATTAACTCAGCTCCAGTTGTAGGAGCAGTAGTTTCAAAACCTATTGCTACAAAAACAAACTTCTTATCCTTCTCTTTTTTAGCCATTTTTACAGCTTCACTTATACTATAAACAATCCTTACATCACAACCTTCAGATTGCTTCTCCATTAATGATTTTTCACTTCCTGGCACTCTATACATATCTCCAAGAGTTGTTATAACATATCCATTATCAGCTAAATATATGGCTGTATCAATTTCTTTTTGTGTAGTAACACAAACTGGACAGCCAGGACCTGGAACAACGGTTATATTTTTTGGTAATATATCTCTAATCCCATACTTGCAAATAGTATGTTCATGACTACCACAAACGTGCATAATCTTTATGTTATCTATTTTTTTAGAGAGTTTGTTTATCTTTTCTATAGCTTTTTTTATTAAACTTCTGTCATTTAAGTTAATCATTATATAACCTCCAAAAATTTAATTATTATTTTATACCTCTGCTTATTTTCTTAATAACTTCTAACATTCCTTCAATTGTATATATTTTTGGAATTAATGGTTTAAATCCAAATTCTTCAATAACTTTAGCTGTTATTGGTCCTATGGCAACTATATAATTATCTTTTATAATATTGGCAAATTCATCATCTACATATTTAAAAAAGTTTTTAGCTGTTAATCCACTTGTAAATGTTAAAATAAATTTTTCATTCTTTATTTTTTCTTTTAATTTATCAATCTCTTCTTTTAAATTTTCTGGCTCAACAGATTTATACACAAACAACAAATCAGCATTTAAGTTATTTTTTAAAACATCTCTTGTTGATGGAGTTGTAGGGATTAAAAATTTATCATCTCTTTTGGAAACCTTTTTTATCTCTTCTAAAAGAGATTCTGCAGTGTATTCTTTTGGTATTATATCTGGCTCTCTACCAAAATATTTTTTAAAGGTCTTTGCTGTTTTTTCACCAATAACTGCAATTTTTTTATTTTTTACTTCTTTCCTTTTATTTTCATCTATTATGTTATATAATCCAAGAACACCACTTGGTGAGGTAAAAATTATCCAATTATAATTATATATATATAAATCAACCTTTACATCTTTGTTATACACAAGCTTTAAAGTTGGAAATATTAGTGGTTCAAAGCCCTCTTTTTTTAATAAATTAGCAAATACCTTAGCTCTTTCTTTAGGTCTTGTTACAATTACTTTCATAATATCCCTAATTTATTAGATTCTAAATAAATATAAATTTTGTTTTCTATGTCAATTACAATCTATAACATTATTTTTTAATTTTAAAATTTACATTAAATCTTTATTTATAGATGGATGACTATGATATTTAAAATCATCGATTAGTAGATTGGAAGTTGTCAAGATAAAAAAATAAATAAGTAGGTGTAAATAAAGAAAGATATGAAACTAACGATAGAAGTAATAAAGGAAAGGATGGAAGAGATTTTTGAGAGGAATAAGAAATCGATAGAGATTAAAATTTTAGGAGGGATTTTGTATTACTTAGCACTACAGAGATTAGGCTTAAAATTCGAAAGAGTTCGATTCGGTTTAAGAAATTGTGCTGAAAGTTTCTTCTCTTTACTTAAAAAAAGAACAAAGTCTTTCTATAATTGATTTCCTAATAATAAATTCTCAACCGTTATTAGTTGGCTTGAATCCTTCACTTCCTTCTCTTATCTTAACAACCTCTCTTTTGCACACAACTATATTGTGTGATGTAAATGGATATTGGCTATATATTTATACTGGTAGGATTCTTGATAATGGCATTAGAAACTGTAATTACTGGGCTGTATTTTCCTGCTTTAGGAATAGCTCTATTAATATATGGAATAGTTTTATTGATAATCCCACAATATGCATTTATTTCTGCAATAATTGCAGGAGTATTAACTTTAATAATATTACATAAATTTGTCTATGGCGTAGGAAAGGAAATAAAAGTTGGAGCTGAACGATTTATAGGAAAGATTGGAGTAGCAATTGAAGATTTTGAAGAAAATGGATATGGGAGGGTTGAAATAGAAAATCAAATATGGTTGGCAAAGTCCAAAGATAGAATAAAAAATGGGGATAAGGTTGAAATTGTTGGGGTAGAGGGAGTTTCATTAATAGTTAAAAAGTTTGAAGGTGAATAATATGTTTTTCTTTTGGTTAATATTGGGAATTATAGCATTGTTTATAATTGTTAAAGCAATAGTTATCGTCAATCAGTATGAAGGGGGATTAATATTTAGATTAGGAAGAGTCATAGGAAAACTAAAACCCGGAATAAATATAATTATTCCATTTTTAGATGTGCCTGTTAAGGTTGATTTGAGGACAAGAGTTACTGATGTTCCACCTCAAGAAATGATTACAAGGGATAATGCAGTAGTAAAAGTGGATGCAGTAGTTTATTAAAAGGTTGTAGATGTAGAGAGAGCAATATTAGAAGTTGAAGATTATGAATATGCAATAATAAATTTAGCACAAACAACATTAAGGGCAATAATTGGTAGTATGGAATTAGATGAAGTCTTAAATAAAAGAGAGTATATAAATTCAAGACTATTGGAGATTTTAGATAGAGAGACAGATGCTTGGGGGGTTAAAATTGAAAAAGTTGAAGTTAAAGAAATAGACCCACCAGAGGATATTAAAAATGCTATAGCTCAACAGATGAAAGCAGAGAGGTTAAAAAGAGCCGCTATATTGGAGGCAGAGGGAGAGAAGCAGAGTAGAATTTTAAGGGCAGAGGGAATTGCTGAGAGTTTGAGAATTGAGGCAGAAGGGCAAGCTAAAGCAATACAAATAGTTGCTGAGGCTGCAATACAATACTTTAAAGATGAAGCTCAATTGTATAAGGCTTTAGAAGTAGCTAATAATGTTTTAAAAGATAATGCAAAATATGTTATCTCAGAAAATGTATTAGATGTTGTTAAGAACTTTATTAAAAAGAATAAATCAGAGTAGCAAAATTATATATAAATCTTTTTTTATAGTTTTTGTGTAAAGTGGAAAATCAATTTTACATTTTTGTATCTCATTAAATAAATATACTAAATTCTAATTTTACAATTTTAAAAATTGGTTATAAAACAAAATTTAAAAATAAAGGTTTATGGTGATAGTTATGGCATCAAATGATTCAAAACAATTATATTTATTTAAAAAAATGTTAAAAGAACTAAAAACAAAAAAAGGTAAAGGTACCGAACTTATTAGTCTTTATATCCCAGCAGGTAGAAGAATATCTGATGTAGCTCAGCATTTGAGAGAGGAGATGTCACAGGCATCAAACATTAAAAGTAAAAGTACAAGAAAAAATGTTCAATCAGCAATTGAAGCAATTTTGCAGAGGTTGAAGTTATTAAAAGAACCTTTAGAGAAAGGAGTTGTTATATTTGCTGGAATGGTCCCAAGAAGTGGGCCAGGAACAGAAAAAATGGAAACTTATGTTATAGAGCCACCAGAACCAATAAAAACTTATATTTACAGATGTGATTCAGAATTTTACTTAGAACCATTAGAGGAATTTTTAGAGGATAAAGATGTATATGGAATAATATTAGTTGATAGAAATGAGGCAACAATAGCGTTAGTTAAAGGAAGAAACATAAACATCTTAAAAAAACTAACAAGTGGAGTTCCTGGAAAGTTTAAAGCAGGAGGGCAGTCAGCAAGAAGATTAGAAAGGCTTATTGACTTAGCTGCTCATGAGTTTTTACAGAGAGTAGGGCAGAAAGCAAATGAGCAATTCCTTCCATTATTGCAAGAGAAAAAACTTAGAGGAATTTTAGTTGGGGGACCTGGACATACAAAAAACGAGTTTGTTGAAGGAGATTATCTACATCATGAACTTAAAAAGATTGTCTTAGATACATTTGATTTGTGCTATACAGAAGAGTTTGGTATAAGAGAACTTTTAGAGAAAGCTGCCCCATTATTAAAAGATGTTGAGTTGATGAAAGAGAGAGAAGCTGTTCAAAGGTTTTTAAAGGAATTAATTAAGGAGGATGGAGGATTGGCATGCTATGGTGAGAAAGAGGTTTTAGAAGCTTTAATGATAGGAGCAGTTGATACTTTAATTGTTTCTGAAGAATTAGAAAAATATAAGGTAAAGATAGCATGCAATAACTGTGATTACTTAGAAGAGAAAACAGTTACAAAACTTGAGCTTATTAAATTAGAAGAGGAGCTTAAAAATGCACAATGTCCAAAATGTGGAGGTGCTTTAAGTATTGTTGAAGAAAAAGATTATATTGAGTATCTATCAGAGTTATGTGAGCAGAGTGGAGCTAAGCTTATAACAGTTTCATCAGAAACAGAAGAAGGGGCTATGATTTTAAATGCGTTTAAGGGAATTGCTGCTATATTGAGATACAAGATTCATCAATAACTTTTATTATATTCTTCTAAATTTATACATACTTTTCTAAATCCATAAGCTTTAAATTTTTCAATAATTTCTTCTTTTTTATTGAGTATATTTTCTAATTCGCCTTCAACTTCAATAACTGCTAAATCTTTATAGTTTCTAACTCTTATAGCACCTTTCACATAATTCCTTAAAAATTCTTCTAATTCTTCTATCTTTTTTAAATCATTAATTGAAATTTCTCTATTAAACTCAAATCTTGTTAATAAACATGTTTCTTTTGGAGGGATGTATATATTTAGTTCTTTAGCTATTTCTAAAATATCTTTTTTACAAATCTTAAAATCTGCAAATGGAGAAACTATATTAAAGTCCTCTTTAGCTTTTAACCCAGGTCTATCTTCAAACAAATCATCAAAATGAGTACCATCAACAACAACGTCGTAATTATATTTTTCTTTCACTTTAGTTAATATTTCAAAAAACATCTTTTTGCATAAATAACATCTTTCTGGAATATTTTCAATAACTTTATCAATTTCAACAATTTTTAAATTTAGGTTATACTTTTTTGCATTAATAATTGCGTTATTTAAAGACCATTGTGAAATGTAAGGGGTTTTTATAAAAATACATAAAGTTTCAGTAATTTCTGATAGTAGTATAGATAAAAGCAAACTGTCTATTCCGCCAGAATAAGCAATAATAACTTTTTTATTTTCAAATTTTTCTTTAAGATTATTTTTCAATTTTTTTAGTTTTTCCAAAATTATCACCAACAATAATTTTAAATAGACTATATTAATTTTATATTCTTTATGTTATTTGGTTATTGATTTAATGTTTTAGAGGGAAAAAACATGATGGAAAAACTTAAAGAAATAGAAAAAGTAACTAAAGCCATTAAAGAGAAAATATTAAACCACTATGGTTATATTAGAGTGATAACTCACCATGATACAGATGGATTGAGTAGTGGAGGAATTTTGGCTAAGATGTTGATAAGAACAAATAAATTATTTCATTTAACTGTTGTTGAACATTTATCTAAGGATGTAATTGAAAAATTAGCTAAGGAAAATGAAGTAAATAAACCTCTTTTTATATTTGCAGATATGGGTAGTGGGCAGATAGAGGATATAATAAAACACAACTTTAATGCAATAATCTTAGACCATCATCCACCAATTATAAAGGAGAGCTTTGTTAATGAAAATATTATTCAACTAAATCCACATATTTTTGGAGTAGATGGAGCGAGAGAAATAACAGCAAGTGGAGTCTGTTATTTAGTGGCAAGAGAATTTGGCTATTATGATTTAAGTGTCTTGGCAATAGCTGGGATTATTGGAGATATGCAATACTCTCCCCTTTTAGGATTAAACAAGTTTATAGTGAATGAGGCGAGAGAGTATAGGTATGTGAAGGTAATGAGAGATATTGTCTATAATATTTACAATATAGAGATGCATAAGGCAATTGCATATTGCACTAAACCTTACATTCCAGATTTAGCTTCTGAAGTAAAAGCATTTAAGTTTTTAAAAGACATTGGTATAGACCCAAATAAAAAAGAGTTGGATGATTCTGATAGAAAAAAGCTTTTATCAGCAATAATTTTTAAATACCCAAAAATTGAAAACTTGATGATTGATAGGTATTTAATTAAGCATAAGGTTAGAGATGCTTTTTTATTATCAGAAATGTTAAATGCCGTTGGTAGAAATGGATTATTTGCTGTAGGTATTGGAATATGTTTAGAGGATGATGAATGCATAAAAATAGGTAATGAAATATTATGGGAATACAAAAAGAATTTAATTAATGAGCTTAAAAATGTTAAACTAAAAAAATTAGACAACATTTATTATTTTGAAGGTAAAAAAGGGTTAATTGGAGTTATTGCAGCAATATTGGTTGATGATAAACCTGTTATTGGTTATCATATTGATGGAGATATAGCCAAATTCTCTGCGAGAGGAAATAGAGAACTTGTAAATAGAGGATTAAATTTAAGTGTAGCCATGGCAGTAGCAAAAGAATTTGGAGGCAATGGAGGAGGGCATGACGTAGCCTCTGGAGCGGTTGTTCCAAAAGATAAAGTGAAAGAATTTTTAAAGAGAGTGGATGAGATTATTGGAAAGCAGTTAAGAAGATAAATAAAAATTTAATAAATTGATATAAATTGCTGTTTAGTTTAATAAAGAAATTTCCACCATTTATATACTATTTTAAGGAATTATCACCTCCTATTTAAACTATTTAAGGGAAATCATTCCGTTATCTTTTTATATGTTATTACTGAAAAACTACTAACGAATTCTTGAAGAAGGGTAGAATAATTAATTAAAATCCATAAATCAATTTTATTTTTATCTTATTTTTTTGGGTGATTAAATGATAAGTGTTAAAGATTTTGGGGAAAAGGTTATGGAATTTTATGTAGTAAAAAGAGATAAAAAAAAGGAGAGATTTAATATAAATAAATTAGTTAAGTCCCTTATAAACAGTGGGGTAAATTATGGTGATTTGGATTATATACTATCTGATGTTTGCACTAAGATCTATAATGGGATAACAACCGACGAAATAAAAAATATTGTTTATAATGTTTTAAAGAAAATAGACAAAAACATTGCTGAGAATTATAGAAATGGGATTATATTAAAAGTCAGAACCTCTGAAAAAGAGTTTGAGCCTTTTAATAAAGAAAAAATAGTTAAAGCATTGATTAGAGAAACAGGTGCAGATGAAGAGACTGCCAAAAAGATAGCTGATGAAGTTGAAAGGGAGTTAAAAAAATTAAAAGTTAAATATTTAACTGCACCAATGATTAGAGAGATAGTTAATTACAAATTAATAGAGTATGGATTTGAAGATTTAAGGCATAGACACACAAGGTTAGGAATGCCTGTCTATGATATAACTAAATTAATAAAATCTGGAAGTAAAGAAAATGCTAATTTAATGTATAATCCAGAATCAATTCATAAATGGGTTGCTGACGAAACAATGAAGCAATATGCTTTATTAGCAATATTCCCAAAACATATAGCCGATGCTCATATAAAAGGAGATATCCACCTACATGACTTGGAATATGCCGCTACAAGACCTGTTTGTTTGCAACATGATTTGAGACCTTTCTTTAAATATGGTTTAAGAGTAGATGGAACAGGATTACATACAAGCGTTTCAAAGCCAGCTAAACATCCAGAGGTTGCTATTCAACATGCAGCCAAAGTTATGATGGCTGCTCAAACAAACATGAGTGGAGGACAGAGTATAGATGAATTTAATGTTTGGCTTGCTCCTTATGTTAGAGGGCTTAGCTATGAAAAGATAAAGCAGTTAATGCAAATGTTTATTTATGAATTAAATCAAATGTATGTGGCCAGAGGAGGGCAAACTATATTCAGCTCCATAAATCTTGAATTAGAAATTCCTAAATATTTAGAGGATAAACCAGCTGTAATAGCAGGAACTACAAGAGGTACTTATGGAGACTATGAAGAAGAGGCAAAGTTAATTTTAGAGGCATTAGTTGATGTAATGATAGAAGGAGATGCTATGGGAAAACCTTTCTTATTCCCAAACTTTATAATTAAATTAAGAGAAAATGCCTTTAAAGATGAGAATAAAGAACTTATGTATAAAATTCATCAATTATCTGCCAAATTTGGAATTCCTTACTTTATAAATATGTTCCCAGACTGGCAAGAAATAAATACTAATGCAATGGGTTGTAGAACAAGGTTGAGTGGAAATTGGACAGGAGATGCTGAGATAGACACATTAAGAACAGGAAATATGCAATGGTACTCTCTAAATTTACCAAGAATTGCTTATGAAGCTAATGGAGATGATGGTAGATTATTTGAAATTTTGAATGAAAGATTAGAGCTATTAAAAGAAGCTTTATTAATAAAACACGAAGTAACAAAGGAAAGATTATATGTTGATAACTTAATGCCGTTCTTAACTCAAGAGTTTGATGGAGAGCCATACTATAGATATGAGAACACTACAAAGACCTTTGGATTTGTTGGATTGAATGAGATGCTTAAATATCATTTGGGAGAAGAATTACATGAGTCAAAAGATGCTGTTAAATTTGGTGAAAAAGTTATTGAATATATTAGAGAATATGCCGATAAATTGAAGGAAGAAACGGGAATGAGATGGACGGTAACTCAAACTCCGGCTGAATCAACTGCTGGAAGATTTGCAAGATTGGATTACAAATATTATAAAGAAGAAACAATAAGTGTTGTTAGGGGAGATTTAAAAGACCCAGAAACATTATACTACACAAACTCATCTCACGTTAGAGTAGATGCACCAATAACTTTGGGAGAGAAGGTTAAAATTGAAGCTAAATTTCATCCTTTGTGTAATGGAGGACACATAATGCATGTTTGGAATATTGAATCTGCAGCAGATCCAGAGGTTTTAATGGACGTAACAAAAAAGATAACAAAAACAAATATTGGCTTTTGGACATATACAAAAAATCTAAGTGTTTGTAATAAATGTGGAGTAAGTGCTGGAGGCTTATTAGATAAGTGTATAAATTGTGGCTCTGAGGATATTGCTAAATTTAGTAGGATAACAGGATACTTACAAAATATTTCAAACTGGAATAGAGCAAAACAAAAAGAGCTGGATGATAGAAGGTTGCCAAAGATTTAAACAACTATTTTTTATTGAATATTAACTGTTACGCTATCTACATTAGTTTTTGTTATATTAACTGTGATTATTCTACTTGTGGATATATTTGTATTTCCTTTTAAAGTTATATTTACACTACAATTTGTTGATATTGTGTAATTAAATAAGGAATTTTTAAATTGTAATTGATTATTAAAAACATACCACTCTCCTGGAGGGCATTTTATATAAACAATTTTTGTAGTTCCTACATCTGCGGCTGCTACTAATTCTATATTCTGCTTCATCTTAGAAACAGCTGCATGTGCTAAACTCATTGAAGATATAGTGGCAGTTTTTTTTAATCCAAACATTCCTGGCCAACCTACGGCAATAGTAATTACTAGTAATGAAACTAAAAATAATATAGAAAATTCTAAGGATAATTGGGCTCTTTTATTAAATAACATAACAATCCCTTAAAAATATTTTTATTTATTCCAATAAACCACATAGGCAAACTCTATAGGTTCATCTGAACTTGTTGTGTAGGCAATAGCAGGAACATCAAATTTTGTAAATAATGATTTTGTATCTTCAACGTCCCAACCAAATTTAGGAATTAATGGGTCATCAGGAGATAACGCCCCTGAAATATATGAAGTATCTTCCGCTTCAACATAGTATTCATTTTCGTTAGAATTTGATAATTTTTCAAGATTGTCTACCCATTTTTCATAAGAGTCTATCCATATGTTAGTATTGTAATTAGTATACGTTATTTTTGAAAAGCTATTATAATTTTCAATAATTAATGGTGCAGGAATCACTATAGAAATAGTTTCTGTATTATTACTCTTCTCTATTTTTCCTCTAACATATAATTTAAGATAATCAATTTTAATTCCATTTTCCATAGCACAACTAAATATCTTTTTTGGATCTAATACTCTAATCTCATTTACTACTGCAGGACCGTATATCTCAAAATTTTTATTGTCATAAGAATTTCCAATATATGTGTTAAAACTACCAACTATTTTTACCTTAACTGTTGTATATGGAGGTAACCAAAAACCGTTGACACCATTTAATGTAGTATTACTATTTGGATATATTACATTCCAATTACCTATATACTTATAAAGTTTATATGTGAAATTACCTTCTCCGGTGATGTTTGAGGATAATGTAATATTAACAGATGGATATTTGTATGTAACTCTTGTTGCAGATGGTGGTATATCTAAAGGTAATTCATAGCTAATTTTATCTAACGTTTGAGGATTAGTAATTATCCATAACTCATTAGGATATACGTCATAATCTACCCACATATAATTCTCATAACCGTATAATCTTATTTTTTGATCAATTTCATCAGCTCTTCCAGAACATATTTGATAAACATCATAATTTGTATTAGAAGATGGTAGCGTAATAAAAACTGAATATGGATAATCATTGGTTAGTTCTCCCTCTAATGTAAAGTCATATTGGAGATATGCGAAACCTTCAATATCCGTTGGTTTTATGTCATAAACATATTCATCTGGAATGTAATTAATTATTGAATAACCCACATTAAAAATCATCAATAAAAAATATATACATATTAGAGATTTAAGAGTTCTCATAATCTCCACCTATAATTACAGAAATATATAAATTTTCAGGTTTTTGTTTTGCTAAGTCATTTACTGTATCCTGTGGAACATAAAGCACTAATAAATATTTTACATTATTAGTATCTAGTATTTGAGTTTTTTGTTCTAATTCATTTAATCTATAACCGTAGTCTTCAAACATCTGTTCTATTTTATTATAATCTAATCTACCTATTACAGTAGCGTGTAATATTCCTGGGATATCATTTATATTATATTGTATATTAGAATTTGCAGATTTTTTTATAGTACTACCATACATTGATACACTACTCTCTACACTTTTACTTTCAGAATATTGTACGTTTTTTACAATTACATACACTCTATCTACTAATGTAGATGTGATTAATGACCCATTCTTGTTGTATATATTTAGAATTTCACCTTTTTTAGGTAAGTCTGGTAATTGATTTGGAGATACTACTAACGAAACTTTACATAATTCCGAAGGGGTTTCTAAATTATTCTTTATATTTTCTAACTCATTAATATCAGCTGTTTTAAGGATATTTAGTAACTGTTCTTTTGTAATAAATTGTTTCTCAGATTTTAAATAAAAAATGTTACCAGTTTCTATAATGTTATATATATCCTGTAGCAGTTTTGCTTTATATTGTGATTTTATAGATTCTAAATCAGAGTCACGAAGTTGTATATATTCGTTATAGATTTTATTTACTTCCCCAATAGTATTAGCTGACTGTATTTTAAAAACAGTTTCTTGGGCTAAAGTACTCATGTTATAGAATTTTCCATAATAATTTTTAATATAATTTATAATAGTCTCCTTATACTCTTTAAGTTTTATATAATAACTGGCTTCATTAATAACCTTACTTATTTCTTCTTCATTATTTGCTGCATATATTTTTGCTATAAATATATTTTTCATAGGGTCTGATGGATACTTAGAAAACATTATATTTATTTGTTTTATAGCATCACTTTTTGTTTTTTCAAAATTTTGCATGGCTAATATTTTCTCTTGTTTAAAAGTTTCAATAATTGATGGAACAGTTAATATCAAAAGTGCTACAGCAGAAATAGTAACTATTATAATAATAATTGTTTTCAAATTAGATTTTGGTCGTCTTCCTTTACTTTTTTCTTTTAAAGTTCTTATTTTTGATATATCTACCATCTAACCACCTTAATTTTTATTATTAAACTATATTATTTAGGTTGGATTTATAGTTATTATAGATATATTATACACACTTTGATTTATCTTTGTAGTGTTGTAAATATAGCTTTTAATAAAATTTTTTATTTCGCTTGTTACATTATCTGGACTTATGTAGATATATATGCTCTTTTTATCATCTGACCATGAAATTCCTACATAGATTAATGTAGTATTAGAATGAATTCCATTATATCCTGAATTTATTAACAAAACTGAAGTTTTTGCAGCACTATCTACTGAATCTATAACTAAATCATCTTTCGAGAAGTTTTGTAATAAAAAATAACTTATAGTTATGAGTGATATTAATAATATAAAAAGAAACAAAATTGAGAATTCAAGAGATACTTGAGCTTTTTTTGATTTTGTTAACTTACTTATCATAGTACTCACACTACATAATTTTGAAATTTTAAATTTTAATTTTTAATAATGCAAGGATAATTATATAGCTTATAGCAACAAATGGAACAAATGGATAAGTTTTTATAATGTTCAGTTTCTCTGGAACTTTTCCTTCTCTATATAGTTTTTTTATTTTTTGGATATCTTCATTGGACAACCCTTCTCCATCAGTTATTATTACTTCTTTTTTATCTTTTTTAATCTCTTGTTCTAACAGAAATTTTATTCTTTTTATTATATTTAAGTTTTTCACTTCAACTTTATCGTTATCTATAATTATCACATCTCTTAAAATGTCTCCTTCCTTTAACTCTTCAACATGCTTTTTATCTGAAATTTCTACACCTGTAAGGGCATAAATAACAATAGATATTAGTATTATTTCGCAAAGATATATTATTGATGAGACTAACACATTATACTTAATAAAGTATGTTGGATTAAATATGTAAAGGAGTAGTAGATATATTGGAAACAAATAGCCCAATTTTTTCGTATATTCGTTATATTTAGGTATTTTTCGTGAGATAAATATGGAAAAAATAATGTAGGCCCATATTATTATTGATGCATATGGAATTTTATAGATATTTATAAAGTAATATAATATCCCAAGAATCATAGTTAAATAACAAGCTGAAGGTAAAATATCTTTCCAATATCTTGTTAAAATTTTAAACATTGGAAAAACTGCAGCAATAAACATGCTAACTGCTATTAGGTAGAGGATATATTTTGGGATATAAAATACAAGAGAGTTAGGGTATGCAAAAATAGGGGCTAAAGCTGTAAATAGCTTAACATCTCCTCCTCCCATTCCAATACTTAGTATTAAACATAACATTAACGTAGAGAAAAATGCGATAATTGCGTTAATTCCAAAATAATAATACCCAACAATCAAATTTATTATAATCATGGCGATTATATACTTATGGGGAATAATTCTTTCTTTAATATCAGTGATTGACGCTAAAATAAGTAATATAAAATTAATAATGTAAACTATATTCAATACATCCACAATTTCACCTATTCGGATATTTAGATTTAACTTTCTCTTTTATTTTTAACATCACCTCAAGGTTATCTAAGATTTTTAGAGCTTCATCTATGCTTTTATCTTTCGTTAAATTTAAAATTTCTTTTAGTATTTCAGTAGTAACATCTACTCTATGTATCCAAGAACACCTCATACAACTCCAAATTTTTGTTCCATCTTTTCTTTCAATATACTCTCCCAATTCTTCATCTTCACATGGATAAAAAGGGCAGTAACACCACAAACACACCTGTCCATCAAAATGGCAGGGATAGTATTCACAATGTCTGTTAGCTCCACAAACCTCTATAACTTTTTTTAGATGATTTTTAGCAAGTTCAATCATCACACAACACCTTTAAATAGCTTAAATATTATTCTATACTTTGACTTTTATATGTATTTAAAAGTTTATGTGGTGATTTTAATGGAGAGATTAATAAAACTTGCAGAGCTAATAAAGGATGAAGAGCTAAGAAATAAGGTTATTGAATTTTTGAAAAATCCTAAGGCAACACACTCAGGTATTGTGGATACAGGTATTAGTGTTGAAGAAGCTCCCGCAAGTATAAATTGGCATCATAGATATGAGGGGGGCTTGATAGAGCATACAGTATCAGTAACAAAGATGGCTTTAAAGATGGCTGATGTTTTAGAAGAGGTTTATGGTGTTAAGGTTAATAGGGATTACATAATTGCTGGAGCTCTATTGCATGATATAATGAAACCATATAACTATATAAGAAAAGAAGATGGCACTTTTGACCACTATGATATGTTCAATTTAGACCATCTAACATTAGCAGTTGCTGAACTCTACAAAAGAGATTTTCCAATTGAAGTTATTAAAATAGTAGCCTCTCACCATGGAGAACATTCTCCAACAAGACCAAACTCATTAGAGGCCTATATAGTACATTATGCTGATGAGGCTGATTCAAAGATTAACGATGTTGCTATAAGAGTTTGTCAGGCAAGAAGTAGAGATTTGGGAGTTTCTGAACATGATATATATAGAGCAATTAATCCTTTGAAGGTTTATGAAGTTAGAAGTAGAGAAGGAAAGATAGGAACTATAGAATTTTTAAAAGATATTTTGAAATCAATTGGAATAATCAAAGAAAATGAAAAAGAAGAATCTTCTAATGATACAAAATAATTTTATATTCAAATTAGTAAATATTTACTTCTAAAATAAAAAATGGAGCCTCGGGCGGGGTTTGAACCCGCGACCTCCTGCTTACCAAGCAGGCGCTCCGCCAGGCTGAGCTACCGAGGCACCTTAGCATAGTTATAGTTGTGTGCAAAACTATCTTAATTAAAATAAGGTATTAAAGACTACCTTCCATAAGGAAGGCATTCAAAATTTCCTTTTTAAAGTTTATTTCATTTTGCACACAACTATAAATTACAACCTCTAATATATAAACATTACGCCGAAAAGTATATATACCTCTTCTTAGTATTTACTAAATTGCTTACGTTTGATGTAGCCCGGTGGTGTAGTGGCCTATCATCCGGGGCTTTGGACCCCGGGACCGCGGTTCGAATCCGCGCCGGGCTACCATTTTTATTTTTGTATAGTATATTTATTAATTTAAATATATGGTGGAAGTGTGAAGGTTGCTATTTTAACCGATGGAACTTATGGAGAGAGAGCTTATAAAATAATTAAATCAAAATTTCCATGTGATTTTATAATTGTTAATTATTATGGAGATTTTGATGAAATAACAATAAGTGAAGATACTGCCGAAAAATTAAAAAATTATGATTTATTTATAACTTACACTCTAAATCCAGATTTAACCTACGAGCTCGTTAGAAAAATAAAAGAGCTCAACAATAAAGCTTTTGTTCTTGTTGGAGCTTGGAAAGGAGAAGGATTTAAAAAACAAATTGAAAGAATAGGAAATGCTTTCTGCCCATATTTAATGTGTTATATTGATGAAGATGAACTAAAAGATTATTTGGATAATTATCCTCAATTAAAAGAATTTTTAAAATATTTTGGAAAACCAAAAGTGAAATTATACGTTAAAAATAACAAAATTGAAAAAATTGATATTTTAAGAGAGGCTCCATGTGGTTCGACTTCTGAAACATTAAAAGAATTTATTGGAAGAGAGTTTAATAATAAATCTTTAGTAGATATTGGTTTGAGAGTTCAACACTTTTGTAGGGCTGGGAAAATAAGATTGTTTGTAGAGAAAGAAGGAAAGAAAACAAAAGCTGGGAAAATATTAGTTAATGGAATAGAAGTTATAAAATTGGATTAATTTAATATTTCAAATTTAATATTATGCCCAAATAAATATAGCAAAGCTGAGCCAGTAATTTTTTTACTATTATTGTTGTATTTTTTTCCGCATATTTCAATTTCGAATTTTCTATTGTCATATATATTAACTTCATACAATTTATTTTCAAAATTTTTAAATACAGCATCTTCTAATGGATTGAATTTCTTTAATTCATTTAAACTACTTAATGGCTTAACAATAAATCCAGTATAACCATGTAGAGAATTTATAACCCTCAAAAGCCTTATATCATCATCCATAACTTTTTCATCCAATTCAAGTTTATTTTTAGTTTCTTCTATAATATTATAAATTTTGTTTTTGCTCTTTAAATTATCAATAATTTTTTTCCAATTTTTTTCCTTTTCAAGTTTTTTTGTTGATATTCTTTTATCTTTTTCTTTAATCACCTTTGTTAATCTTCTTCTCCAACCACTACCAACTGAATTTAAATTTAGATTTTCTCCTAATATGTAGCCCATTAAAAACCTTCTGTCCTCTTTAGAATAATTTTCAATGATATTCCTAATATTTTCATCCTTTGGTTTTATATAGATGTGATAACCCCTATTTCCACTAAACACAATCTTTAAATCTTCTTCATTTAAACCAAAGTCAGGAATTAAAAATTCTTCAATCAAGTAAATAGCTTGATTTTTTGCTTCCTCTAAGCAGTGTTTGCAAATCCAATCTTCATCATGATTACATTTTTTTGTTTTATGCACATCGATATCAAATGCCAATTCTCTCTTAAATATTCCTTTATTAGACGCTCCACCAGACTTATTAGGATATTTCATATAAGCCAAAGATTTATATAAATGAAAAGGAGCATTTTTTAAAATCCAGTTTTTGTATTCTCTTTCATTTTTAAAGGATAGATTTCTGTTATCAACCTTATTTAAATATCCATAACCAAATTCCCTATACTCTATACAATCTGGAACTTCAATAATGTTGTTTCTTATTGCAAAGCTATAATATTCTTTATATAATTTTTGAACTTCTACAAAGGTGTTCATTATATTCCCTCATATTCATATCGAGTTTGGACTCAAAGTTATAAAGTTTTTATAAAAAGTTTTTATAATAAAATAAATCTATAAAATCTATATATTGTATATTAAAATTTTTATTTCTATTTTTGTTAAGTTAAATTTAAAATTAAATAGAACTTTTTCTATTTATATATGCACTTTGAAACTTTAACACCATTAATAGAAAATTTATTTCTACAAAAATCCTATAAAATCAACATTTTTTGGTGGTAGGATATGATTATTAAAGGAAGTGTTCATAAATTTGGAGATGATATAGATACAGATGCAATAATCCCAGGACCTTATTTGAGAACTACAGACCCTTATGAATTAGCTTCACATTGTATGGCTGGGATTGATAAAAATTTCCCAAAAAAAGTTAAAGAGGGGGATATAATAGTTGCAGGAGAAAACTTTGGATGCGGTTCAAGTAGAGAACAAGCAGTAATAGCAATAAAATACAGTGGAATTAAAGCAGTTATAGCTAAAAGTTTTGCAAGAATATTTTATAGAAATGCCATAAATGTTGGATTAATTCCTATTATTGCTAATACTGATGAAATTGAAGATGGAGATATAATTGAGATTGATTTAGATAGAGAAGAGATTAAAATAATTAATAAAAACAAAACAATAAAATGTGAAACACCAAAAGGTTTAGAAAGAGATATTTTAAATGCTGGAGGATTAGTTAATTATTTAAAACTAAAAAAAGGTGTAAAGGTATGATGTTAGAGTTAAATGGATTGCATGCAGGTTTAAGGTTTTCTTCAGCTCATATTGTATTTGGACATCCAACTTGTGGAGTAATACATGGACATTCTTATTATGTGGACGTAAAACTCTATGGAGATAGAGTTGGAGAGTTTAAATTTGTCTGTGACTTCAAAATAATTAAAAAGATTGTAAAAGAGATTTGTAATAAATTAGACCATAAATTAATACTTCCAAAAAATCATGAAAAGGTTTATTATGAGTTAATGGACAAAACCTTATACTTTAAATATGAGAATAAAGAATACAGTATTCCTGTTGAGGATGTTATACTTTTGCCTATTCCATCAACAACTTCTGAAGATTTGGCAGTATATTTTGCTAATGAAATAGCTGATAGATTAAAAAATCTCGGTTTTTCAAATATAAATTGGATAGAGGTTTCTATCAACGAAGGAATAGGGCAGGGAGCTTGCTATAGAAAATACTTAAAACCATAGAGGGGGCGTAGCCCCCTCTATTGGGATACTCCCCCATAAGCATGCCATTTTAATTTTTTCCACATTAAGAGGCATTATCGAGCGAAGCGAGATAATGCATCGGGGTATCCCAATAGGGGCGTAGCCCCTATGGTTAGGGAAACACTTAAAAGAGGTGAAATAATGGATAGAATCTTAGAGAAGATTAGAACAAAATCAGAGATTCCAGTATACGACAAGTCAGTTGAGAGTGTTTTATCTGCTATTTTAACAACTAACGATTTTTGGAAAATTGTTGATTTGAGTGAAGAGCCATTACCTTTAGTTGCTGATATTATAAGAGTTTTGGAGGAGGAGGGGTTAATAAAAATAGGTAATGGAATAGAATTTACTGAGAAAGGGTATGAATTTATAAAATCCTATGGAATTGGTAAAAAAGATGATAGCGTTTGTGAGTACTGTGCAGGAAGAGGTGTTTCTTTAAAGAATTATCAAGATTTGCTAAAAAAATTTAAAGAGATTGTTAAAGACAGACCTATGCCAAAGCATGAATATGACCAAGGTTTCGTTACACCAGAATGCACAATATCAAGAATTGCTTTAATGAATTCAAGAGGAGATTTGTTCAATAAGGATATTTTAGTTTTGGGTGATGATGACTTAACAAGCATTGCCTTAATGCTCTCAAACTTACCAAGAAAAATAGTTGTTGTAGATATTGACGATAGATTAATTAATTTCATAAAAAAAGTTGCTGAACAATTAAATTACAAAAATATTGAAGTTATAACCTTAGATTTAAGAAAACCCTTACCAGAAAAATACAGTAAAGCATTTGATACTTTTATAACTGACCCACCAGAGACCGTCTATGCAATAAAAACATTTATAGGGAGAGGAATATCAGCATTAAAAGGAGAACGAAGAGCTGGTTACTTTGGAATTACAAGAAGAGAAAGCTCTTTAGATAAATGGAGAGAGATTCAAAGAACATTAATAAATGACTTCAATGTGGTTATAACTGATATAATAAGAAATTTCAACCACTATGTAAATTGGGGTTATGAAGAAGAAACAAGAGCATGGGAATTAGCTCCAATAAAGAAAAAACCAGAAGATATTTGGTATAAATCATATATGTTCAGAATAGAAACTTTGAAAGATAGTAGAGGGTTTGAGGGAGAGGTTGATGTTGGAGATGAACTATATAATGACGCTGAAAGTTCAACAACATAAAAAATTTTTAAATATTTTCACATAGATATTTTAACGCATCTTCTTCCATGAAATGAAGTTTTCCTGGAATTATTATACAATGCAATGGCTCACCAAAATCATAATTAATTAAATCTTTTATCTTTCCATAAACAAGTTTTGGTTTTAAACTTCCAGCTCTTGCTACAACAACAGCTTTTGTGTCTTCAGATATAACATTTTCTTTTTTTCTATTTTCAAGCTCTAACAGTATTTTTAATCCTTCATTTGCCGTCATAAACCTCTTTTCATTTTCATCAACTCTAATATCTAATAAGCAGAGGGTATGTAATCCTCTCTCTAAATTTTCTTTTATTACATTATAAGGAGTTTCTGGGAAGTAATTTTTCTCTGGAAACACAATTGAAGTAGTTCTACCAAATTTATATAATTGTAATCCTGTAATTCCAACAGCTGAATAAATTGATGGAGCATTTATTATTAAAACTTCAATCCCTTTCTTTTTAGCTTCTATTGCTAAATCTACATGAGTAGTAGCAACCATAGGGTCGCCAGCTGTTAAAAACATTATATCTTTATCCTTTGCTTCTTCTATCAATTTATATCCTTCATATTCAACCTCTTTCCTACTTAAAACATGTATCTTTTTGCCTAAGACCTCTTTTATCTTTTCTATTGTAGTTCCAGTTAAAACTGCAGTATAAAATTCAGCGTAAATTTTATCTACTTTCTTAGCATATTTTAATGTCTTTAATGTCATATCGTTTTCGTCATAAAGTCCTAATCCAGCCAAGATTAGCATTTATATCACCTGCGATAAATTAATAAACATTAACAACTATAAGGATGTTAAATTTAATTAAAATTTAAGTTAATTTAAATTAATTACTATTATAATCTTTAATGGTGAGGTAATGGAGAACTATTATTATATATTTTTTATTGTATTGTCGATAATTTTTATTGTGCCTGCCTTATTAAAGAGATTTAACATCCCAGCTATAACATCAATAATGGTTGCAGGAATGATTATAGGACCTTATGGATTGAATATTCTTCAATTAGATGTAACTTTAAAAGTGCTTGCAGAGCTTGGGGCAATTATGCTAATGTTCTTAGCAGGCTTAGAAGTAGATAACGAAACTTTAAGAGGAGAATTTAAAAACTCACTAATTTTATGTCTATTTTCTTTGTTAATTCCAGGATTTGGTGGATATCTAATTGGACAATATTTGGGATTAGGATTCATTGGAAGTTTATTGTATGCTGTAATTTTTGCTTCACACTCTGTAGCTATAGTCTATGGGGTTTTAAATGAGCTGAATATGGTTAAAACAAGATTAGGAACTATAATATTAAGTGCTACAATTATGGTTGATTTATTTACACTTCTCTTGCTTTCAGTAGTTATAAAATTAGGTGTTGGAGATAGCAATATAGGGATGTTCTTATTAGAAGCATTTTTATACATTGTTGTGTTACTATTGGCTATTCCTTATGTATCTAAGTATATTCTTGGAATATTTGAAAAACTTCATGCACAGAGAATTCATTATGTTTTATTTATTATATTTATAACCATAATGATTGGAGAAATCCTTGGAATTCATCCAATAGTTGGAGCTTTTATATGTGGAGTTGCTGTTAGTGAAGCTTTAACTAAAGAGGAGCATGATGAACTGTTAAATAAAAATTTAAACGCAATAGGTTATGGATTTTTTATTCCAATATTCTTTTTAGTTTTAGGAATGGAAACTAATATTAGAGTAGCCTTTAATCTAAATAATTTAGAATTATTGTTAATTACATTATTTTCAGCAGTATTTTTAAAATTTATTTCAGGTTTATTTGCTTTAAAATTACTAAAATTTGATAAGCTAAGAAGTATTTTTGGAAGTTTATTAACAATTCCAAAAATTTCAGCCTCATTAGTTGCGGCTTCAATTGGAAAAGAGCTTGGTTTAATAGATAACAGTCTATTCGTAACAATCGTAACTTTATCTATAATAACCTCTACAATAACACCAATAGTAGTGAAGCGTATGTTTGTGAAAAAGTGTAACAATAGCCAAAATAAGTAAATCTCCAATCAATAAAGAACACTGCCCATTTAGTGTGGTGATAAATAAGGGTAGGCCTTATTTTCTGGAAAGCATTTAAATAATGATGGGATTTATTACATTAACAGTTTTATAAGTTGGGAAAAGTTTGAGGAATATAAAATGATTTTATTGAATTGTTATTTAATAAGAAAAAAATTTTATATCAGAAAGTTTATTCACTTAATAAGAATTTATTTACCTTATTAAACACATTATAAACAATTAAAATAAAAATAATGGGAAAATATGGATAAAATAACAATGATTTTATTGATTCTTGATGGAATTATATATGCTTTAATCGTCCATTACATAAACAAAAATAAAAAGAAAAAGTCATTAAAATTTAATTATTTTCTACTTTTTGTTTTTCCTATAACCTTTCTTTCCATTTTTCCTTTTTTGTCTTTTTTCTTACCTTTCTTTTTCTTAGGTTTTTCTTTTTTATCTTTCTTTTCTTTTTTCTTTGCTTTAGGTTTCTCTTTCTTCTTTTTCTTTTTAGGTTTTGGATACTTCCTCTTAATCTCTTCAACCCTCTTATTTAGCTTTTCTAAGAGTTCATCTGCTATGTAATCTCCAGCATAATCAGCTCTTGCAGCAATTGCTAATTTACATGCTAAAGCTCTGGCAATTTTTCCTCTTTGCCAATGTGGAGAACCTTGAATTAAAGGGTGATTATAAATTATACCATGCTTTGGAGGTTCTGCTCCTGTTCTTAAATGAGCAAATAAAGCTTTCTCAGCCCCTAAAACTTGTATTGTTGAGGCAGGCTTCTTAGATAATTTTTCTAACCCTCCAGCTAAATCAATTAATTTAGCTCCTAATGACACTCCTGCAAGTTTGGTAATGTTTGGAGCTTCTTCATTCATCAATTTCTCTAAATAGTTATATAGCTCTTTTCTCTTTTCATATAAATGGCATATTTCCTCAGCAAATTTAACAATAGCGTTTAGATCATAATCTTCTAATTCTCCTCCCATTGAATTCTTTGCTGCTTCAGCAATTTTCCCAGCCAATTGTGAAGGAAGGATTTTTTTTAACTGACTCTTTGTAAAGTTTTCTCTCTTTTTTAGATTAGTTACTAAGTTGGCATAAACTTCATGTTTATTAACTAAGTGGTCTAACTCTGGGAAATAGAGAGAATACCACTCCCTCAATCTCTCAGATAATAAGTTTAGAGTTTTATCTAAATCAGATATTGCTTCTGCAACTTGAATAATGATTTTATCCTTTTGTTGTGCATAACTTTTTATAACTTTTTTTGTTAGTTCAGTGTTCCAAAAATGCATTTTCTTTCTAAATTCCTCATAATTATTGAAATATCCCAATTCCTTTCCAATATCAAATAAATTGTTTCTTAAGAAATCTCCTATATTAAATGGCTCAACGCTAAGGGTTTCTAATTTAATCTCATCTCCCCATTCCTCTTTTAGCTCATATATTATTTTATTTGGTTGGGTTTTTAATTTAAACATTATATTTGGAATTTCATCTTCATTAAACAATTTTTTATATTCTATGTCATCTAAGCTATTAACTTCTTTATTATTCTTAATTCCAAAAGCTCCATAAGGTGTAAATGCAGTGTAAATCAAAATAATCACCTTCCCTTAAGTTTTTATACACTATCTCCGAACATTATATCATCAATAGAAAAGTTAATATTTTATAATATCGATAGTTACTAAAAAAATAGGAGAGAATAAAACTATGAACGACATAAGATTGTTGGCTATAAACTCATTTAACGAATTTATAAACAAAGTTTTGCGAATTAATCTAAGAATTTATCGAGTAGAGATTATACGAGAGGACTTATAGAGGTAATGTCGAATAACACATACTTAGAGACTATTAGTAAGCTAAATTATCTATCGGCAGACTCTTACTATCGATATATAAATAAGGCAGATAATTCTATGTTTAAAGAAGTTTATAAATCTTTTGTTAAAAAGATAATTAACGATTTAAAAAAACTATAAAAAATTTTACCTATCGATAGATACGCATTTTGAGGGCTATTATGAAAAAAGATTGGATTTAAATGCGATTCACAAATTTAGAAAAGAAAAGAGTAGTAATGGTTCGTATAAGTCTATAATTACTACCTTACATATAGAAAATTTTTTGTTAATAATCTATTTCGATTATTAGTTAAATTTGATTATTTAAATGTGGTTATGTTTAATACCCGGTTGTGCATACCTAGTGCATATTCATAGATACTATATTATAAATATAAACATTATTCATTTTTAACTTCTCCCCGAAACTTTTAGGAATAGTTTCATCAGGGACTTTAACTTTGGAGTATAGTAATAGAACGGAACACTATGCTTTTTAATTTTAATTATCCATTTTTCACCTTTTCTCTCTTAATCATTTTAAATTTTTTCGCTCCACATTCACAAATTAAATCCTCAACTTTTTTTATTTTATCTCCAACTTTATGGATTTTTCCACATTTTAAGCATTTGTAATATCTTATAACCGGCTTAACTAAACCAGTGTATATTTTTTCAGTATCTCCAATATTTATTTTCAAATTTTTTCCAATTAATCTCGCTATAAATGTTGTATTTGCAATTATCTCACTACCTTCATAATAATTAAAGTTTGGTATTAGCTCAGAAATTACAAAATTCATATCAGTAATTGCTTTTTGGATAGAGAGCCATTCATCTATTGGCTTGTGAGAATAAGACAAATAAGCTACTCCCTCGTTTCCTAATGCCTCAATCCCTCTTGATAAGAATAGCTTTAATCCATTAACAGTATATGGCGGGTCTGTTGAGATTACATCAAACTTATCCTTTAAATTTTCAGGAAGAGGTTTTCTTAAATCATGTTTAATTGTTTTAATCTTAACATTTTCTTTTTGTGAAAATTTTTCTATAAGCTTTAGTATCCTCTCATCTATATCCACAACAGCTATTTCTTCAGCCATGTTTGTTAGAGCAGTTGGTAGAGATGTTAGGTCATCATCTCCAACAAATAGAATTCTCTTTCCTTCTAAATCCCCTCTTTCATACATTAAAGCAGCTCTATATGTTGATGTCTCTGGTGTTGCAAAAGATTGGTCTATTGTTGTATCAACTAATGGTCTTCTTTTAGCCCAAACTCTAACCTTACTTAAAATATCTTCAAAAAATTCATCTAAAACTATGCCCCTCCCCTTACATCTATCACATACTAAAGATTTTTTATACTTTAATTTTAAAAAATTCTCTGCAAATTCTATTCCTAAATCTGTTAGCTCAGCTCCTCTTTCAGTCCTCTTTAATATTTTTTCTCTCTCTAAGATAGTCCTCACTTTAGCAACTATTGGTAAAGGCAATCTTGTCTTTTGACCAATCTTTTTTGTAGATATTGGCTGATGTCTATAAATAACCCTAATTATATCTTCAACAGCTCTTTTTCCCTCAGCTATATCAGCTTTTTTAGCAACATTATCTAAAATTATTGAAAATTTAGTCTTTTCATCTATCTTTATTTTATCTTTTCCTATTTTTCCAATGATTTTCATTATTTCACCAAATAGATTAAAAACATCTTAGAGCTAAGTTTTACAGTTTTGTTTTTTATTATTATATATAATCTAAATTATAATTTAAATTATTGTCTTTTAAAAATTTGTAACCTTAAAATAAACTCCAAACATTCTTGCTATTACAATAAGAAAATAAAAAACAATAAAAGATTTTAAAAACATTAAATAAATAGCAACTTTCAAAATAAAAATTTGGTAGACTAAAGATAATCCAACAATTAAAACATATTTGGGAGAATATAAAACACTAAGTAAGTTTTTAATTTTTATTTTTTTATTGTATAGTTTAAAAAGGATTATCGGTAAGATGTATATTATTAAATATTACGATATGCTATGGAAATGGGAAACGGATTACTGTAGGAGAATAAACTAACTTATAAGACAAATTAAAGTTTTAATAGAAAAGGTTTTAATAAGTGTTAGGAAATTTATCCAACTAATCTCTTAATATCTTCATCAACTGTCGAGATTGTTGATATTCCAAACTTTTCAACTAATACTTTCACTACATTTGGTGATAAGAAAGCAGGAATTGTCGGGCCTAATACTATATTCTTAACACCTAAGTAGAGTAATGCCAATAATACAGTAACTGCTTTTTGTTCATACCATGCAATGTTATAAGCAATTGGTAGTTCATTTATGTCATCTAATCCAAGGACTTCTTTCAATTTCAAAGCAACAACTGCTAATGAATAGCTATCATTACATTGCCCAGCATCCAATACCCTTGGAATTCCATCAATGTCTCCTAAATCTAACTTAATGAATCTGTATTTTGCACATCCACATGTTAATATAACTGTGTCTTTTGGTAACTTCTTAGCAAATTCAGTGTAGTATTCTCTTGTCTTGTGTCTTCCATCACATCCAGCCATTACAACGAATTTTCTTATCTTTCCGCTTTTAACTGCTTCAATTATCTTATCTGCCAATGCTAATACTTGATTGTGTGCAAATCCTCCAACGATTTTTCCTTCCTCAAGTGGTGTTGGTGGCACACATTTCTTAGCATGTTCAATGACTTCTGAGAAATCTTTAGTTCCATCCTCTCTTACAGGAATTCTCTTCAATCCTGGGTAGCCAACTTCATTTGTTACATAAACTCTATCTTTGTATGAATCTTTTGGTGGAACTAAACAGTTTGTTGTCATAACTATTGGGCCGTTAAATTTCTCAAACTCTTCTGTTTGGTGTGGCCACGAACCTCCGTAGTTTCCAACGAAATGCTCATACTTCTTGAAGAATGGATAATAATGGGCAGGTAACATCTCACAGTGTGTATAGACATCAACTCCAGTTCCTTTAGTTTGCTCTAATAACTGCTCTAAATCTTTTAAATCATGTCCACTAATTAATATTCCTGGTCTGTCTCTAACTCCTAAATTAACTTCTGTTATTTCTGGATGTCCGTAGGTTTCAGTGTTTGCTTTATCTAATAATGCCAATGTATCTACTGCATACTTACCAGTTTCCATTGCTAAATTGAAGAGTTCATCTACATCATTGCATTCAATGAGTTTTGTCATTGCTTTAACTATAAATTTGTGGATTTCCTCATTATTATAACCGAGATGCATTGCATGGCTTAAATAAGCCCCAATTCCCTTAATCCCATAAGTTATGAGTTCTTTTAAAGACCTTATATCTTCATTATCTTCTGCTAAAACACTAACTTCCTTTGCTTTTGATAATTCTATTATGTCTTTCTCATCGTTATAAGTCCATGTAGCACAGTGGGGAAGTTCTTCTTTATTTAAATTAGCTTTTTCAATAACTTTTTCTCTCAATTCTACTCCTTTCTTTATCCAATCTATCACATCTTGGTCATCAAAATTGACGTTTGTTATTGTTACAAATAACGCCTTTGGAATATATTCCATAACTTCATCATCTAAGTAGTTTGCTTTATTACATGTATAGCATAAACCTTTTATAGTATAAATTAATAAATCTTGAAGGTTTGCTACTATATCTTTTTTACCACAAACCCCTACTACTGTACAACCCTCATTTCTTGCTGCTTCTTGGCATTGGAAGCAAAACATTTTTGTTGGTCTTGGATTGTATTTCATATTTTCACCTATTAAATTATTTAAATTATTAAATTATGAGCTAATCCTTTACGAGAATAATCCAGATGGTTAAATATTTTATTAATGTTAAATAATATAAAAAGATTTTTAACAAATTTAACAAATTTCAATTAAAATTTTAGTTAGATAGACAGTTTGTGTTCATATTTCTGTGATTTTAAATAATGTGCTTTTTATTTCACAATCTATTCCCTTAATTGCTTTTTTGTCAAAAAATACAAGGATGATTACAAGGAATGCTCATTATTCACAAAATCAAATCTTTTAATATTATCTAATTTAACTATTTTTTAATATATCTTGAATTGTTATTTAATAATTTAGGTCATCATCAACTTTATATTTTATTATGTCTATAAATATTACCATTTAAATATATGGGTTTACCTAAGTACTAAAATTAAAGTTTTAATTTAGAAGTGTGAGCCTATAACAACCTTTGCTCCCATCTTTTCAATCTCTTCCTTAATTTCTTCAGCATATCTGCATTTTGGTTTTAATGCACTCATGCAGGTTGCAAAATGAACCACTTCCAATCCATACTTTTCTATTAATTGCTTTATTTGATTCAATCCTAATCTTCCTGGACATCCTCCACATGTTATTATAGTTAAGAACTCAATATCCTCATAGTCCTTAAATGTATCCTTTTTGTTTAATGCTGCTGTTACACAACCTACTGCAGGGCAAGTTTTTGCTGCACTATCACATCTTAAAATTGCTATTTTTGTCACCATCTCACCTCGCATTTTATTTTTTATTTTTAGTCGTCAAATTATATAGTGTATTCAATAATATAAAAATATTTTTGACCTTTTTAATCTGAAAAAGAGAACAATAATTATTTTTTTGTTAGAGATTAGTGACATAATTGGTATGAAAAAATAAAAAAGTAATATTATTTTAATACTCTCCCATCGAATGAAATTTATTTTAAATCTAAGATAAAATAATTGGTAATTCGAAATAGATTTGGAAAGATAAACTGGACAGGGGTTGTCAAGATAAAAATAAATAAGTAGGTGTAAATAAAGGATTCCTCAATAATAATAAATTCTCAACCGTTATTAGTTGGCTTGAATCCTTCACTTCCTTCTCTTATCTTGACAACCTCCTCATAATAAAAGAAAAGTTTATATATATGTTAGTAAATAGTATATTATGTCAATATATATCTGTGTTTGTTCGTAGATAATACACAACTATGAATATCCTAATTTCATAAAATTTGTATTTGGTAGTTTTATTGATTTTGTTTTAATAATGTTAATAATTAATATAACTAAAATAATTTAAATAATATATTTAATATAATTATATAGTTGTCCCAATATGTGAGAAAAGTAGCTCGAATGAGAGTGCTATTCTGCCGAATATATTGTGAGTTTCCGTCTTTCCTGATTACCTGCCAATAAAGTAGGGAGGTAGGGGAGTTATCCACTACTTTTGGAATAATTGAAAAAATCGTAGGAGGCGGATAACTAGAACGTGGTGAGATAAATGATAAGAAAGTTTAAAGTTAAAGGGTTAAGAAGTCCTTCTTTATTAATAGACATGATTCTAAGTGATACAAAAGATGGAATTTTAGTTGTTGAAACCGATGGGGAAGAGCAAATAAAAGATATTGAAAATTTATTGAAAAAATATAACTTAAAGTATGAAGTTGATGGAAATGTAATTAAAATCTATGTTGGGGAAATTCATGCAGATAAAACTATTAACGTTGTAGGTGCTACATGTCCAGGACCTATAATGATGGTCTCAGACATGTTATCAAAAATGAAGAATGGAGAAATATTAGAGATTATCTGTGGAAAAAATGCTTTAACTGATTTAACAGAAGGATTAAAAGGTATGGGGAATGAAATATTAAAAGTTGAAGATAAAGGAGATGGAACTTACAGAATATTAGTTAAGAAAGGAGAAAAGAAAGAAGAAACTGCAGCAATAACAAAAATTGATGAGCTTTTCATCATTAATACAACGGGAACAGGAAACGCTGAAAAGGCTTATGCAACATTCATGATGGCAGATGTTGCTTTAAAAATGAACTTAAAGCCAACAATATTCTTAATGATGGATGGAGCAAGCTTAGGTTTAAAGGGTGAATGTGACAAAGTTAAACATCCTGACTTTCCAAAACTTGGAGATTTAGTTAGAGACATTCTAAAAAGAGGAGTAAAAATATATGTTTGTGAGTTAAGTGCAAAATTTAGAGGAATTAATGAAAATAACTTAGAAGATGGATTTGAGATTGCAGGAGCTCCAACATTCTTAAACTATCTATCAAAGCCAAATGTTAGACCCGTATGGTTATAACTTAGGTGAAAATTATGAAGAAGAACATTGATAGTGTATTTGTGTCTGCATTATATTATGGAATAAATAAAGCAATTAGTGATATCGTAGGTACTGCAAGTATGGTTATAGGTAGAAGAGCATCTGAGGAAATAATTAAATTATTAAAGGAAATTGGACTTTTACATGACAACATGACTAAAGAAGACATAATTAATTTATTTGTTAATACATTTGGATTATCAGAGGATTTAATAATAGAAGAAAAAGATGATAAGGTTATATTTACAATTGTAAAACCTACCCTTGACTTATTTCTTAAAAAGTTAATGGAAGAAAATTCTGCTCCTTATGTATGTCCATATATATATCTACTTTCTAATATCTATGAGATTAACAAAGAATATAAATTAATGTTACATGAGATTATTCCTCAATCAGATCAAGTAAAATTAATATTCAAAAAAATAAAAAAATAAATAAGGGATAAAATGAATGAAGTAGTTACATTAGTTTCATTGTCTATAATATTTGGAGCAATGTTCTCTGGATTTGCTACATTTAGATTAACAGGAATGAGATTAATGCCTCACTTTATATCTTTAATAATAGCCTTTATATTAACTTTAGCTTCATTATTCATAGATAACAATATAGTTGGATATTTAGCAATAGCTTTCCAAATAATAGCTCCCTTAACAATATGTAGCACAATATGTAATATATTAAAAACTCAATACCAAAATTCTGGAATATATTCAGCTCATTTAGCATTAATGGGAATGCTAGTTATATTAGCATTAGGGAATTTGATAATCTTTTAATATTTAACTTTTTAAAAAGAAAAGAGTTTGGTCATAAACTATATAATTTTTTATAATCGAGATTTAAGAACCATAAATTCGATTCTTGAGCAAATGAATTATTTTTAATCATATAGAAGTAATTTAGTTTTTATGTATTGAATAGTATTTTAAAGTATGACTTTACAGCATAATAATATTGCGTTGTAATTTTTACATGACTATGTATATTAGCCTCGATTTTGACTCTAAATCGATAAATACTCTTAAATTTTCTTGGATGATTTTTCTGCAATTAATTGAGCGTTTAACTTCGATTCATATCCTTTATCTGCTAAAACGCATAAAATATCGCTTATATTAGCTAACAGCTTCTTCAAATATGGACTACTTTTTCCACAAATAGTTGATTTCAATGACAGGTATCTAATCCAAGCTCCTTTAAAATCCAATCGTTGGATTTCGAATATCTTATCTTTAAATAATACTGCTATTGCTCTTGGATTATAACCTGGTTTCCCAGTCTAATCGTTCTTTAATCTATATGGAGGCTCTATCGAAAAAACAGCTTGTTTTATCATAGAAACATCCTTATCTTCATATCTCTCCATAACTTCGTATTCGTTATAATAGGTCTCTTTCATTTTTTTCGCTTCATATCCATACACCCCCTCTTTATTTTTGTTATTTATTACTTTTTATCCAAACTCGGTGTCTATATTCAATAGCATAATATATTTATTCCAGCAAAAGTCCTATAATATTATAATATTATAGTTGTGTGCAAAACTATTTTAAATAAAATAATAAGGTATTAATGAATACCTTCCTCATGGAAGGCATCCAAATTATCATTATAAAAGTTTATTGCATTTTGCACACGACTATAAAAAATGAAAAGGTGAAATTATGAAATTTGGGTGGGTTAATGTTACTGGAGATAATTGGGAGGATAAAAAGGAAATTGTAAAGATGGCTTTGGAATCATCAATTCCAGTAGTTATTGCTGAACCAGAAGATATTGAAAAAATTAAAGAGCTTGGAAATATTAAAGTAGCTTCACATAGCTTAGATGCAGATATTGTTTTAGTAAATAAAGATGACAACATAGAGTTTTTAAAAGAAGCTAAAAACTTGGGTAAAGAAACAGCTATCTATATACCAATAGAATCAAAAGAAGATGAAGAATTAGCTTCTGAAGTAGCAAGGTTTGGTTTTGTTGATAACATTATCTTAGAGGGTAGGGATTGGACAATTATTCCATTAGAAAATTTAATTGCTGATTTATTTAATAGAGATGTAAAAATTATTGCAAGTGTTAATTCAGTTGATGAGGCAAAGGTTGCTTATGAAATTTTAGAGAAAGGAACTGATGGAGTTCTTTTAAATCCAAAAAACTTAGAGGATATAAAGGAGTTGTCAAAATTAATTGAAGAAATGAATAAGGAAAAAATTGCTTTAGATGTAGCAACAATAACAAAAGTTGAGCCAATAGGTAGTGGAGATAGGGTTTGTATAGATACCTGCTCATTAATGAGTATAGGAGAAGGAATGTTAATTGGTTCCTATTCAAGAGGTTTATTTTTAGTTCATTCTGAAACTGTAGAAAATCCTTACGTAGCTACAAGACCTTTTAGAGTTAATGCAGGGCCTGTTCATGCCTATATATTATGCCCAGGGAATAAAACAAAATATTTAAGTGAGTTAAAGGCGGGAGATAAGGTTTTAATTGTTGATAAGGATGGAAATGCAAGGGAAGCTATAGTTGGTAGGGTAAAGATTGAAAGAAGGCCATTGATATTAATTGAAGCAGAATATAAGGGAGATATTATTAGAACCATATTACAAAATGCTGAAACAATAAGGTTAGTTAATGAAAAAGGAGAGCCAGTTTCTGTTGTTGATTTAAAACCTGGAGACAAAGTTTTAATAAAACCAGAGGAATATGCAAGACATTTTGGGATGGCAATAAAAGAGACAATCATTGAAAAATGACCATAGGGCTTTCGCAGGAATAAATATTTTTTGGACATGGACACCTTAAAGGTTTCTAAATTCTAAATTAATATAAAGCTGCGAAAGTCCTATGACCATTAAAAATTCTGTGAGATTATGGAAATAAAAATAGGCAAAGTTGAAAAAAAATTGAATCAAATCATTGAAGAGGAGGGTGCTGTTTATCTAACTCTATTAGACCCAGAGGAAGAAAATATTGAAGAGATAGCTGAAAAAGTTAAGGATTATGCAGATGCAATAATGGTTGGAGGAAGTATAGGAGTTGTTAATTTAGATGAAGCAGTGAAAAAAATAAAAAAAATAACTAAGCTTCCAATAATCCTATTCCCAGGAAATGTTGATGGACTTTCAAGATATGCTGATGCTGTATTTTACATGAGCTTAATGAACTCCTCTAATACATATTGGGCAATAACCGCTCCAACTTTAGGGGCGATAACAATTTTAAAGTATAACTTAGAGCCAATACCAATGGCTTATCTCTGCATAGAGCCAGCTAAAAAAACTGCTGTTGGTTATGTTGGAGAAATTAGGGAGATACCTCAAAACAAACCAAAAATAACAGCTATGTATTGTTTATCAGCAAAGTTCTTTGGAATGAGATGGGCTTATTTAGAGGCAGGTAGTGGGGCAGAATACCCAGTGAATAATGAAACAATAGCTTTATCAAAAAAGCTTTCTGGGATTAATATAATTGTTGGTGGAGGGATTAGAAAACCAGAAATTGCTTATGAAAAAGTTTTAGCAGGAGCTGATACAATAGTTACTGGTAATTTATTGGAAGAGAATCCTAATGCTGTTGAGATGATGTATGATGCAATTAAAAAAGCTGGAAAAGAGAAGATTAAAAAATAATATTATTTACTTTTTTTTAGCAACAAATCCTATATATGAGGAAAAATGCTTTAAAAAGCTTTTATAAATAAACCTATCCAATGGAGAGTTTGTAATGTTTGCCCCAAAAGTATAAACTATTTTAAAGCCATTATCTTCTAAGAAATCTCTAACTTCTTTAATGCTATAAAATCGTGTTTTTACTTTTATTTTCTCTCCATCAATAACTTTTATTATTGTTCCTTTTCTTTTCTTTAAAGCATTTCTTACCTTTTTGAAGTTTCCTTTTAAAATATTCTTTACAATCCATTTTATATCATAGACATTAGCTACAGTGAATATAAAAATCCCATCCTTTTTTAAAACTCTATTAACTTCTTTTAAAGCTCTTTTTAAATTACAATGATTTAAAGCTCCAAAAAATGATATTGCCTTATCAAAACTCCTATTTTTAAATGGGAGAAATTCAGCATTAGCAACAACTACAGGTTTGTTGGTTTTTTTATGTGCTATTTTAGCCATTTCTATTGATATATCCAAACCTATTGCTTTATTTAAAATTTTTAATTGCTCTCCTGTCCCACAACCAATATCTAAAACGAAGTCATCATCTTTAATCTCTTTTTTTAAAACTTCTCTTTCCACAATCCTCATATACCTGTTTTTATACAATTTATCATAACTATTAGCTAATTTATCATAATATTCTTTAACGCCCATATTATCCCGGTGATTAAAATGATTACAGTTGCTACTGCTGAATGTTTTACACATGCGAATATTGGATTAACAATTCATAAAGCAGCAGCTGGCTATGAAGATTTTGAATTTAAATATTTATTTTCTGATGAAGATTTAAAGTTAATTAGAAGTATTAAAATTATAGCTGCCATGTTTATTCCTTCAATTGTAGGAGCTGAAAAGCTCTTAGATATAAAACTTCCAGAGCCAGATTTTAATTATAGATATGCAAAGGCATATAGTGAAGAGAAAGATTTAGAGGTTGCTAAGTTAATGGCATGGGGATTAAAGAAAAAGCTAAATGTTAATATAGCTATTGGAACTACTGCTGGCATTGGAAGGGGGGCTATTTGTATATTAACTGATAATAGTTGTTATTTATTTACTACAGATGTTTATGCCAACCTAATTACTTTTGAGAATGTTAAAGAGAGACAAAAAAATGGCATTGAAAAAGGTATAAAAAAGTTTTTAGAGATTCTAAAAAAAGAATATTTTTAAATGTATGATTTTTTCTTTGCTTTGTATTCTGTGATATAGTACCTTAAGATTCCAGCATTTAATAACCATGTGTTTATAATATCAGCAATTAAAGCCAAGATTAAGACAGTAGCTATATTAGCTAATATATATGCAATTGGGATAAATAACTTTACAACAATTAATAATACAGTCATGGCACTAATTGTAGTTAAGGTCATTGTTAATCCTGTTTTCATAGCATCTTTAACAGTTTCATCAAAACTTTTTGTTAATCTCTTTAAAACTCTTGTAGTTAATAAAATGTTTGAATCTACACTATAACCAATAACCATTAATAAAGCAGCTATAGTAGCTGATGATAGCTCAATATTAAATAAGCTCATTGCACCTAAGGTAACAATTAGATCTGATAATGCGCATAGTATAATTGTTCCACTTGGCACAGGATTTCTAAAGTAGATGAAGACAACTATTGCCATGAATATAAATGCAAATCCAATAGCTTTTAATCCTTCTTCAAAGAACTTAGAACTTAACGTTGCTCCAATAGTCTTTTCAGAATAATTTAACTTATCTAAACTATCAACGTGGAAAAATTCTTTAATTTTTTGCTTTACAATGTTTATGTCTTTATTTTTACATCTAATAACTATATAATATCCATCAGCTGATTTTAATTTTTTTACGTCTGCTATTCCATTAAGTGACTCTTTTAGAGGAGTTATATCTATATCTTTATCCACTTTAATTGTTATCTCAGTTCCTCCTGTAATGTCAATACTTTTAGGAATTCCTTTAAAACCTATTAATAAAATTGATAATATAAGAAGGGCTATTGGTATAGCAATTGATAGCCTATAATCTTTTAGCATCTTTCCAACCCCTTTTGTATTTTGATCTATGCGAAACAAATTTTTATATATATTATAAGGTGATATAAGTAGTTAAGACTTTCACATTAATAAAAACTGCGAAACTCCTATAATAATATTCTACCAATAAAAGGTGATATACATTAAACCTAAGAAATTTTTAATATTTTTGTTTTTCTTTCTATTGTTGGGAAATATATCTTTGGCATACAGCATTGAAAAGATAGATATCAAATGCATAGTTAATCCTGATGATACCATAAATGAGACAATAACTATGGTAATATACAATAACGATAATAAAAATTTGAGTAGTATTACATATACCATTCCTCAAAATATTGAAAATCTTACAATAAACTCTTCTATAAACATTAGAGGATATAGTGCGTTATACACTGGTGAACTCTCAAAAATTACCATAGAATTTGAAAAACCTGTTCCTCCACATGAGTATGTAAATGTAACATTTAATTGTTTAGTAACTGATGCAATCTGGACGAAAAATGATATTAATCAACTCATTATGAACTTTCTAATCCCTGCAAAAAATGCTACTATAAAAGTAATTCTTCCACCAGGAGCAGTTATATCTTCCCCTCAAGGTACTTTACTTGTAACCCCTTCTGGATACAAAATAACTACCGATGGAAAACATCAAATAATTATATGGGATTTGTCTTTAAATAAGGCAGTAACCTTCACGATTGCTGTAAAATATACCTTTATAACATATCCATCAAATAATATTGTAGAATATCCATCTATTAATAATAATTTAAAATATCTCTTAATAATTACAATATTTGGGGCGTCAATATTTGCTGGTTTATTTATTAGAGAGAGAATATCTAAAACGAAGATTATAAAAGACACTGAAAACATAAAAAATGAATTAAATGAAGTAAAAGACAAATTAAAAGAAAAAGAAGATGTAGTTAAAAATTTAACTGCGAAAATAAAAGATTTAGAGGATGAATTAAGTGAAGCTAATAAAAATTTACTACGTAAGAATGAGATTATTGGAGTGTTAAACGAAAGGATTTCCGAATATGAAAGTAGAATACAAAAACTTGTAAATGAAAATCTCTCATATAAAGAAAATATTGAATCACTAAATAAATATATTGAAAAATTAAAGAAAGAGAATGAAGAGCTAAAAGAAAAAGTTAAAAACTTAGGAGAGATTGCAAAGAAATATATGGAAGAAAAGAGAGGGGTTTTATGGAGTTTTTTAACAGAAGAAGAGAAAATCATAATTGATTTGATAAAAAAAAATGGACATATTACACAAAAAGAAATTGTTGAAATTACTGGAATGAGTAAGCCAAAGGTTTCACGAATTATATCTGAATTAGAAGATAGAAAAATAATAAGAAAGGAAAAAATTGGAAGAATTAATAAATTAACTTTAACTGAAGAAAGTAAAAAGCTATTATAGGTGGGTAGTATGAAAATTCTTATTTCAGTTTGTGGGGAGGGATTTGGACATACAACAAGATGTATCGCAATTGGTGAAGCTTTAAAAGATGATTATGAAATCTCATATATCGCCTATGGAAAAAGTAAAGATTTCATTGAAAAATATAACTTTAAAGTTTTTGAAACATTCCCTGAGATAAAACTTAAAGGAAAAGATGGAAAATTTAATTTAACTTCAAGTATATTTAATAAAGAATACAGCCCAAAAAAAGCTATTAGGAGAGAAATTGAAATTATAAAAGAATATAATCCTGATTTAATAATCTCTGACTGCAAATATAGTACAATTGTAGCAGCAAAACTTTTAAAAAAGCCGGTTATCTGTATAAGCAATCAAAACTATACAAAATATAAATTAAAAACAGATTTAATTGTCTATCCAACAATGAAAGCTCTAAACATAATAAATGAAAGATGTGAAAGATTTATAGTACCTGATTTTCCTCCACCATATACTATATGTGAATACAACCTAAAAATTATAAAAAATATGGAGTTTATAGGCCCTTTAATTAGATATGATATTGAAGATGAGGATAATGATGAAAATACTAAAGAAAATTACATATTAAGCGTTATTGGAGGTTTTGAGTATAGATATAAAATTCTTGAAGAGCTTGGAAAAATTGCCTTAAAAAATAATTTGAATGTAAAACTTGTATGTGGAAGTTATGAAGTAGCTAAAAAGCTAAAAAATGATTTAAAATTACACAGTTATAAGGATAAAGACATAGAAATAATCCCAATAACAACAAATATGAAAGAACTTATAAAAAATGCAGAACTTATTATATCTTCTGGTGGTCATTCAACAATAATGGAAGCTCTATCATTTGGAAAACCGTTAATTGTTATTCCAGATTTAGACCATCCTGAGCAGGGAAATAATGCTAAAAAAGTCCATAATTTAGGTTGTGGAATAGCTCTATCTTATAAAGAGCTATATAGGTTAGAGGAAGCTATATTTGACATAACAAATATAAAATTTTATAAAAGAAATGCTTTAAAAATGAGAGAACTTGCAAAAAAATACAATGGAAAAAAGAATATTAAAAAAATAATAGATGATTTCTTTGAAACAAGAAGCAATAGAAAAAAATACTACTTAACAGACAGGATAACTAATAAGTTAATCAATAAGCTTAAGTTGAAGATTAGGTGAGAATGTGATTACAGTATTATCTGGAGGGACAGGAACTCCAAAGCTATTGCAAGGATTAAAAAGAGTTGTTAATAATAAAAAATTGGCTGTTATTGTTAATACTGGTGAAGATACTTGGATAGGAGATTTATATTTATCACCTGATGTTGATACTGTTCTCTATACCTTAGCAGATTTAATTAATGAAGAAACTTGGTATGGTGTTAAAGGAGATACATTTTATACACATGAGCAATTAAAAAATCTTGGATTTGATGAAGTTTTGAGGATAGGAGATAAAGATAGGGCATTAAAAATGCATAAGACATATTATTTAAAGAGAGGTTATAAACTCTCAGAAATTGTAGATATGGAGAGAGAAGCCTTAGGAATTAAAGCAAAAGTAATTCCAATGAGCGATGATAGAGTTGAAACAAAAATTTTGGCAAAGGTTGATGGAAAAATAGATTTATTAAAATTCCATGACTTTTGGGTTAAAAGAAGAGGGGATGTTGAGGTTTTAGATGTTATTTATGAAAATAGTTTATATGCTAAACCTTGTGAAAAGGCTGTTGAAGCTATAGAGAATAGCGACCTTGTTATCATTGGTCCTTCAAATCCAATAACTTCTATAGGACCAATTTTAAGTTTAAATGGAATTAGAGAGTTATTAAAAGATAAAAAAGTAGTGGCTGTTTCTCCAATAGTTGGAAATTCTGCTGTCTCAGGTCCTGCAGGTAAATTAATGAAAGCTAAGGGTTATGAGGTATCAGTTAAAGGAGTTTATGAATTTTATAAAGATATAGTTGATATCTTAGTTATAGATAATGTTGATAAAGAAATAGCTAAAAAAATACCTTGTGAAGTTTTTATAACCAACACAATTATGAAAACATTGGAGGACAAAGTTAGATTGGCAAAAAATATTATTGAGTTCTGTGGTGTTTAGATTTATGAAACCAGTAGCTTTAGTAACAACAAAACCTGGATTCGAGCCTCAATTGAGAGATGAGCTAAATAAATTACCAATAAAAAAGAAAATTCTATGGACTCCATTTAGAGGAATTTTAATAGTTTTTTCTCAAAATTCTCATGAATTTTTAAATATTATTAAAGAAAATAAGGCTAATCTAAAATTTTTGTTGAAATTGATTCCGTTAGAGATAGAATGTAAAACAGATATTGATGAGATAAAAAGAACTGTATCTTTTTTAATCAATAAAAATAAAGAAAAATTAAGAAATAAATCTTTTGTAGTTAGGTGTAACAGGAGAGGTAATCATGAATTTACAAGTGAAGAACTTGAAAGAATAATTGGAAAGTATATATTAGATAACTTTAAAGATTTAAATTTAAAAGTAAATCTAAAAAATTGGGATTTCAAAATAAATATTGAAATTTTACAAGATAAAAGCTATATCTCAATATATTATGATGATTTTAATGAACTTGTTATTCAAGAGAATATAAACAATTTAAAAAACTTAAAGAGATATGCTGAAAGACCATTAAACCGCTCAGAGAGAAAAATGAGTGAATTAATAAAAAAATTTCCGTTTATATTTGAAAACTTAAATTGCGTTTTAGATATTGGCTCATCTCCAGGAGGATGGGCAAAAATATTATCAAAAAAAGCTAAAAAGGTTTATGCTATAGATACTGGAGAGTTAAAGATAAAAGCTAACAACATAATCCATATAAAAAAGAGAGCTGAACATGTGGATTTTGAAAAAGATATTAATGAGGAAATTGATTTGATAACTAATGACACTAACCTATATCCTGATGAATCTATCTATTTAACATTAAAATTTGCGAAATATTTAAAAAGTGATAGATATATAATTCATACATTAAAAGCAAGAAATTCAAAGACCAAAAAGGAAGATTTAGAGCAAGTATTAAAAATTTTAGACCAATATAAAAATATCGAACTATTTAAAATAACTAATTTAAAGGCTAATACCAAAAATGAGCTCACAATAATACTCAAAAAAGTATAGGAGAGAATATTTGAGAATATCCCGAAAAATATATATACTTCCATTATAAAAAACTAAAAATGTAAAGTTCTGAGGTGGTATTATGGCTGAGCTTCCAGTTGCACCATGTGTAAGAATATTAAAGAAAGCTGGTGCTCAGAGAGTTAGTGAAGCAGCTGGAAAATACTTTGCCGAAGCATTAGAGGAAATTGCTTTGGAAATAGCGAAGAAATCAGTTGATTTGGCTAAGCACGCAAAGAGAAAGACTGTAAAAGTTGAAGATGTAAAGGCTGCATTGAGAGGTTAAGCCCAACTTACAATATATCTATAATAACAATACACCTTTTTATTTTTTATGCATATTAATATATATATTTCAATATTTAAAAGTATATAGAATTAAAATTAAATACTCCCTATTTTGATATTTTGACAGGACTTTTACAGTTTATATATTTAGTAACTAATAAAGTTCTGTAATAGTTGTGTGCAAAATAAAATAAACTTTTATAAGGACAATTTGAATGCCTTCCTTAAAGAAGGCATTCACTAATTCCTTATTTTATTTAAGATAGTTTTGCACACAACTATAAGGTGTCAGGGTTCTTCATATATATTCCAAAAGTCCAGATAACTCTTTTATTAGGAGGTTTTGGTGAGAAAATGAGAATTGTTTTTGATTTGGGAGGTTCAGTAGTTATGCCAAAAGAGGGAGCCAATGCTGAAAAAATTAAAGAATATGCCAATGCCTTTAAAAAGATTAAGGATGAGGGACATGAGATAGCTATAGTTGTTGGAGGAGGAAAAACAGCGAGAGAATATATACAGATAGGGAGAGAACTTGGAGCTAATGAGAGTTTTTGTGATGAGCTTGGAATAATGGCTACAAGAATGAATGCAATGATTTTAATCACTGCTTTAGGAAATTATAGTATAAAAAAAGTCCCTACATCATTTGAAGAGGCGGAGTTTATATTGAACTTAGGAAAAATTCCAGTGATGGGAGGGACTCATCCTGGACACACTACTGATGCAGTCGCAGCTTCATTGGCAGAGTTTATAAATGCTGATTTGTTAGTTATTGGAACAAATGTTGATGGTGTTTATGACAAAGACCCAAATAAATATAAAAATGCTAAAAAATTCGATAAGATGAGAGCTAAACAGCTCGTCGATTTGGCATTATCTTCTTCATTAAAAGCAGGTTCATCATCAGTTGTTGATTTATTAGCAGCTAAGATTATTGAAAGAGCTAAATTAAAAGTAGCTGTTGTTAAAGGAACACCTGAAGAGCTTTTAAATGTTAGTAAAGGAATAATAAATGGGACAATAATTGAGGGATAAAATGGATATTCCAAAACATAAACACTGTTTAAATTGTGGTATATCAATTCCTCCAGACCAAGTTTTCTGCTCAGAAAAATGTAGAATTGAATATATGCAAAGAAGGAAAAAAATGTTAAGAACTCAATATATGTTTTTAGCAATTGCTGGGCTCATAATTCTATACTATATTATCACAATAGCATTAAAAGTATAAAACCAAAAATTATTTAAAATATTAAGAGTTCAATTATTATCGCCTATTGTCCTGACTCCTATTTAAGGAGTTGGGACGTGTCGATGACCCAGTTGAGTTTCTACCCCTCTAATCCCCAGAGGGGTAGTAAAATGATGAAGCTGGGAAGGCGTAGGGTGAAATAAAGATATTTATAAAAATACTCTTAAAAAATCTGTTTTATCAAACTTAAAAGTTAATTTAAAAATTTGGAAACTGAAAACAAATAACAAAAATAAAAATATAGGAGGGAATACCATGCCAACAGCAAAATTCGTAGTTGCAGACCCAAAAACAGGAAGATGCTACCAAATTGAGGCAGACAATACCTCATTAGTTGGTAAGAAAATTGGAGAAACCTTTGATGGAAAAATTTTAGGTTTAGAAGGATACAAATTGCAAATAACAGGAGGTACTGATTCAAGCGGTTTCCCAATGAGACCTGACATCCACGGAAGTAGAAAGGTTAGAGTTTTATTAAGTGCTCCACCAGGATTCAGACCAAAAAGAAAAGGAGAAAGAAGAAGAAAAACAGTTAGAGGTAACACTATAGCTCCTGATATAGTCCAAATTAACGTTAAGGTTGTTGAATATGGAGCGAAATCAATTCCTGAATTGTTAGGTTTAGAAGTTGGAAATGAAGAGCAGTAAATAAAATATTATCTCTAAATATTAATTTTTAACATCTCTTTTAGACTATATTAATACTACTGGGTTTGTAACAGTTTCCAGGTTCTGTAGCATATCGTAACATATAAATAAAGAGGTAATTAATATTAATTTATTGGCTGATGAGAGGGCATTGCCTTCGAGGCTAACATAATTTAATAATATAAGGTTTGTGGGGCTGTATCCGTTCAGCCCGAAGTCCAATGAACCCACAGCAGAGAGATTGGTAATCTTGATGAAGCAAGGGGTTAAGGACGACACATTTCCATAGCTATCAGTTTGTATAAATTAAGTTGTTATAAGCTATGGAAGTGGGAAACGGTAATTTCCTTAAATAGAACATACAAAACAAATCTATACTTTTGTTTTTATAAAACTCCATCCAAAAGTGTGTGTCTAAGATAGGACTTACATACGATACCTCAGCAATATGATTAAAGAATATATGCAAACCCAAATAGCGATTCGAGTAATAGAAGCGAAGTTAAGAAAGTATTCAATTTATTTCTAAATCTGTTGGTTAAAGCTCCGAAGAAACCTTCACATATTCCTCTTTCTTATATTATATTTATCGAAGATTTTATCCCTAATTTTAGCACCATAGCTCTTACTACTTCTTTTCGTTTTCTTTATTATTAGCTTTTAGTGAATTTAACTATTTTATTTAATGTATTCTTGTCATCGTACTTTCCATCATCATAATAATATCTCTCTCCACAAGAAAACTCTAAGTCCGATTAGTCTAATCCTATTCTGACAGTTCTTGTAGATTTTTAATAGCAGTTGTCCTATCAATCTCTAAATATGACATCCCTTTAATCGTCTTTATCGGCATTAATGTCCTCGTCACCCCATACTTCGCTATCTCTTCCGAAGAACATATCCCTAAACTATTTATAGAATCAACCAGTATATCATTAAATGCTGCTAACATATAGGTATCACCTTTTTTTAATAAACTATTTAACCTCATCCTATTTCTGTTTTTTGCTTTTAAGATTCTTTTCGTTAATTCACACTGTCAGATATATAATGGTGAGAAAAGTGATTAAAGAAATTACTGAAGAAAAATTAGAAAATTACTTTAAAAGAACTGATGAAGCTATAAAAATCATTAAAAAAGGTTTGCCTCCAAAAAGGAGTTTATTGTATGAGGTAGCTAAAGATTTTTTATTGATGATAGAGAGTTATTTTGAAGATGCTAAAGCATTTAAAGAGAGAGGAGATTATGTAACTGCATTTGCTTCATTAAATTATGCCTATGGCTGGATTGATGCCGGTGTTAGATTAGGAATTTTTGATGTTGGAGATGATGATGTAAGATTTACACTTGCTAAATAAAATTTTTATATCTAATCAACTTATAGTTTTGTGCAAAATAAACTAAACTTTTTTAAATATAAACACTTTTATACAAAACCAATATTATGAAGACGGATAAAATGTTGATTTGGTGAGAGTATGGAAAGTTACATACAAAACTTATTTGCTGAGAGAATTGGTGGAAAGAAGTTTGGAAAAGAAAATGTAATTTACAAGTTTGAAAAGATAAAGAGGGCTAAGCAAGAAGCTATGAAAAGACATCCAGACATGGAATTAATAGACATGGGTGTTGGGGAACCAGATGAAATGGCAGACCCAGAAGTTATAAGAGTTTTGTGTGAAGAAGCTAAAAAATGGGAGAATAGAGGATATGCAGATAACGGAATTCAGGAGTTAAAAGATGCCGTCCCACCTTACATGGAAAAGGTTTATAGTGTTAAAGATATAGACCCAGTTAATGAGGTTATACACTCAATGGGTTCAAAGCCAGCATTGGCATATATAACCTCAGCATTTATAAACCCTGGAGATGTTTGTTTAATGACAGTTCCTGGCTACCCAGTTACCGCAACACACACAAAATGGTATGGGGGAGAAGTTTATAATTTACCATTATTAGAGGAAAACAACTTCTTACCTGATTTAGAGAGCATTCCAGAGGATATTAAGAAGAGAGCAAAAATACTCTATCTCAATTATCCAAACAACCCAACAGGAGCTCAGGCAACAAAAAAGTTTTACAAAGAGGTTGTAGATTTTGCATTTGAAAATGAGATTATTGTTGTTCAAGACGCTGCTTATGGAGCTTTGGTTTATGATGGAAAGCCACTCTCATTTTTATCAGTTAAAGATGCAAAAGAAGTTGGAGTTGAAATTCACAGCTTTTCAAAGGCATTTAACATGACTGGTTGGAGATTAGCATTTTTAGTAGGAAATGAGCTTATAATTAAAGCGTTTGCAACAGTTAAAGACAACTTTGATAGCGGGCAATTTATTCCAATCCAAAAAGCTGGAATATACTGCTTACAACATCCAGAAATTACTGAAAGAGTCAGACAGAAATATGAGAGAAGGTTAAGAAAGATGGTTAAGATATTAAATGAAGTTGGATTCAAAGCAAGAATGCCAGGAGGTACATTTTATTTATATGTTAAATCACCAAGAAGAGCTAATGGTATTGAATTTGAAACAGCAGAAGACTTTTCACAATATTTAATTAAAGAGAAGCTTATTTCAACAGTTCCATGGGATGACGCTGGACATTATTTAAGATTAGCTGCATGCTTTGTAGCAAGAGATGAAAATGGAAATCCTACAACAGAAGAGAAGTATGAAGATATAGTTTTAGAAGAATTTAAGAGAAGATTGGAAGATATAGATTTAGAGTTTGAATAATTATCTACAAATATTTTTATTTTTTATGTTCCCTCTCTCCAATCCTCTAAATATCTCTTTTGCTCTTCAGTCAATTCATCTATCTCAATTCCCATAGATTTTAGCTTTAGAGAGGCAATCATCAAATCTTGCTCATAAGGAATGTTATAAACTCTTGGCTCTAATTTATCATGGTTCTTTAAAATATATTCAGCCCCTAAAGCTTGGTTTGCAAAGCTCATATCCATAACTTCACATGGATGTCCATCTGCACATGCTAGATTAACCAATCTACCTTCTCCTAATAGGTATATTTTCTTATCTCCTAAATCATATTCAGTTACACAATTTCTAACTTCTTTTATTGATTTAGCTAACTCTTCTAAGTGCTTTTTATTAATTTCATTATCAAAGTGTCCAGCATTTGCTAAGATAGCTCCATTTTTCATCTTTAATATATGCTCTTTTCTAATAACATCTTTACATCCAGTAGTTGTTATAAATATATCACCAATCTCTGCAGCTTTTTCCATCTTCATAACTCTAAATCCATCCATTCTTGCCTCTAATGCTCTAATAGGATTTACTTCAGTAACAACAACTTCAGCTCCCAAACCCTTAGCTCTCATTGCTACTCCTCTACCGCACCATCCATAACCAGCAACTACAAGAGTTTTTCCAGCAATTAATAAGTTTGTAGCTCTCAAAATTCCATCTAAGGCACTCTGCCCAGTTCCATATCTGTTGTCAAATAGATGTTTTGTGTATGCATCATTTACATCCATAACTGGGAATTTTAAAGCGCCTTCTTTTTCCATAGCTTTAAGCCTTATAATTCCAGTTGTTGTTTCCTCACAACCTCCTAAAATTTTATCCAAAAGCTCTGTTCTCTTTGTATGCAACAAAAATATTAAATCGCAGCCATCATCTATAATAATATCTGGCTTATGGTCTAAGACTTTGTTTAAATTAGCGTAGTATTCTTCAACCGTCTCTCCTCTCCATGCATAGACATGCATACCTTTCTTAGCACATGCTGCGGCTACATCATCTTGAGTAGAAAGAGGATTACAACCAGTTATAGCTATTTCTGCTCCTCCTTCCATCAAAGTCTCAGCTAAAACAGCTGTTTTTGCCTCTAAATGTAAAGCCATTCCTATTGTTATTCCTTTAAATGGTTTTTCTTCTTTAAATCTTTCTCTAATTAAACCTAAAACAGGCATGTGTTGTTTTGCCCATTGAATTTTTCTCTCTCCTTCTTTCCAAAGGTTTATATCCTTAACTTTATACATTTATTTCACCTAAAAATTATTTTTAAAATAAAAATAAAATTAGTAAAATATTATTAATTATTTAGTTAGTATATTTTTATAATTTTTAAATATATAAATTAATAAATATTATTAGGATAATAAAATAATAAAAGGATTAAAAGCTACTATTTAATCCAAGATTTATGATTTTAATTTTTCCGTATGTGATAACCCGCCAAAAACTGATAATTTCCATATCGCACCGGTCTGATTTTAATGCTGGAGTAGGTATTCATGCAATTGAAGGCTTCCATACCGAATCGGTCTGATTTTAATAGGAGGCATTTTTTGAATTGAATAAAATTAACCCATTTTAGTCCTCTATTTTATAGGTTATATATTACAACCCCTTAATCACTTGGTTTCTTTATATACCCCAACTATTATAAATACTTTACGGCATTGCATGTAAGAGTGTGGTATCCCAAAAATATTTCGCATCTATAAATATAATACAGTATCTACGAATATGCATTAGACATACACAACCAAGTATTACGCATAACCATGATTGAATAATCAAACTCATCTAATAACTTAGTAATTTCGACGATGAAGAATTTTAAAGAAATACATTCTTTTTTATTACGAATTTTAATCCATAAGTTATGAATATTTTTTTTAAACTCTCTATCGGTAAGTACTACAATATTAGATGGATTTATTTCTAAATCGTTAATAGTAAAGTCTATAATTTCCTTCACATGATTAAGCAACGAATATTCCTTAAAAAGAATATCACAATAGATTATTAACGAAAAATCTTCAGTATGTAATGTAGCAACTATAGACTTATACGAACCAGTACTGCCCCTCTCTTTTCTATATTCGTGAATTAATTCTAAATCTAAATTATTACCATAATAATGCGTATCTATCGATAGGCAAAAATTTCTATTATTTTTTTTAAATCATTGAATATATTTTTAACAAAAGATTTATAAATTTCTTTAAACATAGAATTACCTGCCTTATTTATATATCGATAGTAAAAGTCTGCCGATGGATAATTTAGCTTGCTAATGGTCTCTAAATATGTATTATATTATTCGACATCGCCTCTATAAATCCTCTTGTATAATCTTCAACTCGATAAATCCTTGGACAAATTTGAAGAACATTGTTTATGAATTCGTTAAATTCATTAAATGATTTTATAGCCAACAATCTTATGTCATTCATTGTTCTACCTCCTCCTATTTTTTTAATAACTATTCGATATTATAAAATATTAATTTTTCTATTTATTTTATGATGTTCGGAGATACTGTAAATAATATTCCTAACCAAATAATGCTACCAATTATAAGCCCCAATCTTTTATTTTTCAGTTTTTTATTTTGCATTTCATTTATAGCTATATACTTCGCCACTTTATTTTTGTAAAGTTATATCTTTCAATCTTATAGTGTTTATTTTAATCTTTAAATATTTATACATTGTTATATAGTGTAAACTATTGAAACTACTATAAACAGTCAATAATAAAAAATAAAAATTTATTTGTTTAAATAATGTACAATCTTTCCAGAAATAAAACCAATCAATGGAAATTTAAACCATTTTCCACCAGAGAACTAATATGTTCCTAATAAAATTGGGATTACAACAATTAAAAGATACAATATTCCTAAAACAAACTCTAAATAATCAATCATGAGATTTTGGGTATTTATGGATAAAATTGTAATGTATCTACAAATAGATTTAAAGATTGGGAAAGATATGAATATAAATTCTAATAAAATTATGTGAATAAACAATGCCTGAATTGAGTAGAATAAAATAAACTTATTTTTCCTAAAAATAATAGCAAATATCAAAGGAACAAAAACTGGAAGTATTATGAAGGATATATAAGTTAAAGATGCCAAAATACACTCTATATTAATATTTTTTTGTCATAAATACCCCCTTTATTATGAATTATAAGTTATTTTAATTTTTCTTCCATAATATATAACCAAAAATAAAATTATTGCTATAACAATCCTTAATATGTAATAATTTACCAGTTTATTTTTAGATTTATCAGTAAATTTATTCAAATTAGCAATTTTTTTGTAAGTCCCATTGTTAAAGATATACAATGATGAATCATTTCCAATTAAAATGAAGTATTTTCCATTATAACCAACATCTATTGGATTTAAATCATCAGTATTTATTTCAACAACTTTATTATTTTTTAAGTTAATTTTTTCAATTTCATAGAGGTAGTTTTTAATACCATAGGTATAATTTTTATTTTCTTCTATATTGCTTACTAACTTCGGTAAATCTTTAATCTCTACAACCTTTTCTCCAACCTTTACTTCCTTATATTCTGTAAGATATAGTGGAGGGGTCTTATTATATTCTTTATATTTCTCTATGATTTCCTTACTAAAATTACTTTTAACTTTAACTTTTTCTATTTTCCAAATTTCTACAACTGCCTTTTTTGGATAAACTAAATAAATATTATCTTTATCTATTGGAAATACCTTATATATACTCTTATTTACACCAATAGTTTTTATTAAATTTAAGTCATCATCTAAAAGATATAATTTATTCTCTCCCACACAAATCCAGTAATTTCCATATTTGTTATAAACTATTTGACATAATGAATTATTGAAATATTTAAAATCATAAAATGTGCCATTGTATTTCACTAAGAATTTTAAATAACTATTTACATACTTTAAACTGGTATCATTTCTCATATAAACGACTGAAAAAACTCCATTACCATAAATAAGCCAATATTTTTCTTTTGGATTGTAATCAAAACAAAAACTTACTGGCTTAAATTCATAAAAATAATAATTCTTAACGTTATTGATATAGTTAAACAAATACTTACTCAAATTTAAGTTTAAGCCATAAAAATTATCTCCAATCCATATCAAGTTATTTGTAGTTGAGTTATATTTTAATTCAACCAATATTGGCTCTGCTCCCATTCCTCCTTTATTATTAAAACATGCTAAAGCATCATTATTGTTACTTTTTAGATTGTAAAATTCTCCAAGAACTTCTCCATATAAATATAGTATTCTATCGTTAATATCCAATTTACCAATACTATAACCATCCCAAGCATTACATACGATAAAAGTTCGATTTCCCAGGATAAAACTATCCTTATAATATAAATATCCAAAATGTCTGTTAATCTCTTCATTGGAGTATGTTTTATTTAGATAAACAATATACTTTGGAGTTATATCATTGTATAAATAAATGTTATTATTATAAATTATAATCCAAATGTCTCCATTCTGTTGAATAGAATTCCATTCACTATTTAATGCATAAACTGGAAGAAATGATATTAATATAAAAAAACTTAATAAAATTAAGAGATTCTTTTTTATTATCATTTTATCACCAAAATGTTTAAATAAAAAATTAAATAATAAAAATAATAAATATTTATTACCATTCTGGGCAAATATATCTAACTCTATCAATGACTTCCTTTTCTGTATCAAAATAATATGCCACTTTATTTTTGTAAAGTTATATTTTCCAATATTATGATAGAATTATTTTAGTTTTTAAATATTTATACATTACTGAGTTATTTATGATTATTCTAATATACACTACTTAGCAATGTATAAAAAGATTGATATTAAAGTTCTTAATAATAGTAAATTAGTAAATACTCTAAAAAAGTAAATTAATATTATTATAAATATAAAAAAATAAAATCATTATTTAGCAAAGTATTTCAAAACATCCTTCTCTGTAATAATCCCCCTAACTTTCAAATCATCATCAACTACAGGTAAAGCTCCAATATCATTATTTACCATTATCTCAGCTACTTCTTTTAATTTATCCCCCTCTTTTGCAGTTATAACATCTCTCTTCATAATTTCTTCCATTCTAACATTTGTTATCTCTCTAACATTTCCTGTTTGCATGTGATTGAAAGCCCAATCACTACCTAAAAGTTTTATAAAGTCAGTTGATGTTATAATTCCTACTAATTTCTCCTCACTAACCACAGGTAATCTTCTAAATCCATTTCTAACCATGGTTCTCGCAACATCCTTTAATCTCTCTCCTGGTGTGGCAACAATAACCTTTCTTGTTATATAATCATCTACAACTTCATTTTCATCTATTTTATCTAATAATGCTCTAATTATATCTCTCTCTGTAATTAATGAAATTAATTGATTGTCATCATTAACTATTGGAGCTCCACCAACATTCTTTGTTAAAAAGGTTTCTATTGCTTCATCAATATCAGCATTTTCTTTGAGAGTTATAACATTCTCTTCCATTATAGCTCTAACTGGCTCATTTATAGCTGCTAAGAAATTTCTTTCATGCTTTTCTCTAATTAAGTTGTATTTTGAACCCCCACCCATGAAATCTACAATATCCATACTTGTAATTATTCCAACAACCTTATTATTTCCAGCATTTACAACAGGCAATCTTCTATATCTATTTTCATTCATAGTCATTAATGCTTTTCTTATTGTGGTTGTAGGATAAACGGTTATAATTTCTTTATTTTGAACAATTTTCATTACTTTCACATACATCCCCCAAAAGATTTTTCAATTTGAAAATTTAAATTAAATTAGGATTTAATTATAACAATAGTTAATATTCTTAATAACAGTATATAGGTTTTTCGCACTTTATGAGGTTGTCGAAAAATTGAATTAGGAAGAGCATGAAGTATTATGTATTAATACTGATAATCTCATTAATATTAATATATTATGTACTATTGCAGCAGCGATAGTGCTGTTTCGTCTAATATTTAGCAATCTATCGTTTAATTTTAGACGGTTTTTAGTTTCCAGCCCACCAAAAATGGATTCCACGACTCCACGGTATCTATATAAATTTTGATTAAACATACCTTTGATTCGTTTTCTAACCTTATTGGTTTTATAATCCCATTTAAACTCTTTAGTTTTAACTATGGGGGAGATGTTGTGATTTAGTGAGTATTCGAACAGTTCACAGCAATCGTATCCACTATCAGCCAATAGATATTCAATATCTAAAAAATCGATTTGTTTAAGCATTTCTAATAAGTTTGCACTATCGGAACTATAATTAGTGCCCCAACGGGCAGCAACTACTGGAATATAGCCATAGTTAGGATAATAGCATGCTAAAATATGCAATTTACCAAACACTCGTCGTTTAGTCCGTTTTCCTCGATAAATACATTCACTATATAATCTATTTATGGAAACACCCGTGGAGTCAGCGATATATATTTTATTGGTGGGCTGTTTCAGTAAATTGTCTATAATTACATACGTAAAGGTAAGTAAGGCTGACAAAGAGGTATAATCTATTCGTTTGAATGCTTTACTGGTAGGATATTCGATATGGTCTCTAAGTCTCTCAAACTAAGTGTGTAGATATGTTTTAATATTTGAACAGCCATATATTCATTATGGGATATAGCTAGAGCTCGACCTACCCTTCGTCTTTCTATCGAGGGGCGATTTAACTTATTTATAATACGTAAAATAAATGTATATGTCTCCACTATGTCGTATTTCTTATATCTAAGGTCGTAAGCTTTCCAATAATCCTTCCGCTTCTTGAAACTTTTCTTTTTCTCTCTTGTTTTCTTATTTTCTTCCCGCTTCATATTTCGTATTATCTACTATCAATTAGTTTAATATTTTTCGACAACCTCGATTTAATTGAGGAGAATGTCAAGATAAGGATTAAATAGATATATACGAATAAAGGAAAATATGGAACTTACGATAGGAATGTTAAAGGAAAGGATTAAGAAGGTAATTAAAAGGAATAAAAAGTCGATAGAGATTAAAATTTTGGCAGGAATTTTGTATTATTTAGGATTATCGTTAAGAAAGGTAAGTTTGTTTCTTTCTCAATTCGAGAGTATAAGCCACGAATCGGTTAGACAATATTACCACAAGATTAAAGATATTTTAAACGAACCTGAAAGAAAGACAAGAAACCTAATTGTAATCGATGAAACTAAACTAAAGCTTGGAAATGAAACTATTTATGTATGGTCTGCCATCGATGTGGAATCTAAAGAATGTTTAGGTATCTACATCTCTAAAACAAGATGCTATCTCGATACTATCTTATTCGTAAAAAGTATATTAAAATTTTGCTCGAATAAACCAAAAATTTTGGTTGATGGTGGTAAATGGTATCCGTGGACTCTACAGAGATTAGGACTAAAATTCGAAAGAGTTCGATTCGGTTTAAGAAATTGTGTCGAAAGTTTCTTCTCCCTACTCAAACGTAGAACCAAATCTTTCTATAACCTATTCCCTAATAATTCTAAATTCTCAACCGCCATTAGCTGGCTCAAATCTTTCTCCTCCCTATATAATTTATTTCTTATCGTATCTTGACAACCTCCCTCAATTAGTCTATGAAAAATTAAACAGTTTCAAACGGCGTCATCAGTTTCAGCTTCCCTATGAGTTCATCAGGAAGCATATCATCAACCTCCGCCCCAGATACGGGGACCCCAGCCCCACCTTTCAATTTCTTAATTAATTTAACCCCTCTTTTAATGTAATGTTCTAACTAAAACTCCTAAAATTTCTGCCGCCTCTTTTAATGTATAATGTCGCTCCATATTCATCAATATGTATTTTTCTCTGCAGCTTTGTTATTATATCTCTATTATCTTGAACTCACACACCTCATCACCTAATCCCCAACACTTAACCTCTTTAGCTAAAACCTTTTTATTCCATAACTTTTCCAAAAATCCTGCTATAAGCCCTCCTTCGAAGTGGCAGACGGGTTTACCAATTTTAGGAATACCAGAACATGTAACGCATTCGTAAATTTTCACGACATTGCCATTGACCTCTGGAATTCCAATTTTATGCTTTTCAATCCAGTCCAAGAAATCATCGAGCGTTTCAAGTTTTAGAGTTTTGCCTATCTTTTTACCAGCGTGATAGACGATGCCACAACTGCCCATACTAATTATTTCATCTAAAGCGATGAGCCTTAAAACTCTGAATAGCCATACTGAAACATCGTCTCCCAAGTGCGTCCTTTTAGTTTTAATAATGTCATCTATTTCGAACATTTTAACTTCCATATTACTCTTAAGATAATCGTGCAATTTCATTCACCTCTCTAAAATCACATTTTCAGGCTAATCCACCATAATAATACTTCTAAAATTTAATTAGTTTAAATCATAGCTTTTATTTTTTCTGCAGCTCTTTTCATAGTAATTCTAATTAGACCTAAGTTAACTTTTGCATCAGTTAAAACAACTAAGATTCCCTCACCAGCATCGACCATTAAAGTTTTACCATGCTCTCCTTCAACCATTGTTTGCACTAAACTACCCATACCAATTTCTGCAGCTGTTCTCTCAGCTGCCCCAAATGCTGCTGATGCCATAGCCCCTACTAACTCGGCATCAATATTTCCTGGCAATTGAGTAGCTATAACTAATCCATCTTTCCCTACAACCATTGAACCTTTAATCCCTTCTGTTTTATTTAGCTCTATTAATACTCTATCTATCATATTCTCACCTTATCAAATATCTTAACAATCTTAACTATATGACTTATGTATTTTTTTATATATAAAATTTTTTTATTTTTAAATATTTTCACTGAATGTATGATATAATATCTCATTAAAAAGCTCATTAATCCCTTCTTTTTTTATTGCACTACCTTTAACAACGAATTTTGGATTACATAAATTATAAACGTCATTTATATTAATTTCCCCAATATCTGTTTTATTTATAAAAACTCCGTATGGAATTTGTTTAGATTCTAATAGTTTTATTATTTCTTCGTCTTCTTTAGTTATTCCTCTTGATGCATCTAAAACTACTAAAGCTAAATTTGTACCTTTTAATGCCAATTCTCTCATAAATTCAAACCTTTTTTGACCTGGAGTCCCAAAGAAGTGAATTTTTTTATCATTTATTGTTAATGATCCATAATCAATGGCTGTTGTAATACCATTATGTTCAACTTTTCCAATTCTACCAATTAAATTTTCCATTAATGTGGTTTTTCCAACATCACTCGAACCAATTACTACAACTTTTATTTCCCCACATTTTTTCATAAATTTCCCCTAATAGTATATAAATAATATTATTTATCTTTTTATTGCTCTTTCAGCAACACTCGAATAGTTTTTTTGCACTTCTTTTTATTGCTCCTTCAGCAGCAGCTCCACCTAGTAAGGCTTTTATCTCTTTAACTAATGACTGAGCTGCTACAAGCGTTGTAGGTTTTATCTCTGCATTTTCTACTTCTTTTTTCAAATTTTCATCTAAGTTTTTAAGAATTTCTAAAGCAGCGTCTAAATCTCTCTGCATATCTGACAACTTCATTGATGAAGCACTTTTTATTAACAAGTCTGGATTTAACGCTTTTATCAAGCCTTCAATACCTGAAGTTTCTACAAGCGATGCCATTGTTTGTAATGTCATAATAACTTGATGTTCTATCATCTTTTTAGGAGCTTTTATAATTTCACGACCTATAGTATAGTAATCTAAAACTCCAGATAACGCTACTGCTGTTACCAAAGAACCCATATCCGAAACTACTGAAGATACGTCAGCAGGAACTACATAGGCTTCTTTTCCTGCACTTTTGGCAAGCTCTACCAATTTGTTTATTTGACTTTCGCTTGCTAATTCTTTACCCTCGGTTGTTTTCCCACTAATAACATAATGTCTATGTTGAGGAGTCCCAGGAACAGATGCTGGATGCATTGAGCTAATTCCTACATCTTTTCTTTCTGTTCTTAAAATTGATTCTAAAGAATAGTACAGAACAATAGGTGAAACTGTACACGTATTACAAATAACAGCATTTTCAGGGACATATTCAATAATAGTTTTTACTATGTTAAATGTTATTTTTCCAAATGGTGTAAATAAGATATGAACTTCTCCATGTTTTGCTGCTTCTATATCATCACTAACAACTTTAACTCCAGCTTCTTCAACTTTCTTCCATAATTCTTCACTCATTATATTTTTATTAGGTTCTGATAGGATAACATCATGTCCAGCTTTAGCAAATTCTATAGCCATTCTTGCTCCACCATAAGGTGGTTCTCCACCAAATTTTTCTGGTAGATTTAATTGGTTTATATATAAATTTTGATTTCCCGCTCCATAAACAGATACTTTCATGTTCTCTACCTTCAACATTATAAGTTTTACATAATAAAGATTTTTTTATTCTATAAATATTTTATCATTTTTTTGAGGAAATTGATGTATAAAAAAATAGAAAAATATGAATCTTATTAGAAATGTTAAAGGAAAGGATTAAAAAGAAGGTTAAAAGAAATAAATTGGAAATTGAGGAGATTTTATGTATAATTGTCCATACTGTGGAAAAGATTGTGTAAATATTTATGTTGTCTGTTATCGATGAGGTATCTAAAGAATGTTTAGGAATCGACTCTAAAAAGATGTTGTCTCGACACAATCTTATTCGTAAAAAGTATATGAAAATTTTGCTCAAATAAACTAAAAATTTTGGTTAATGGGAGTAAATAGGAATTATAGGAATTAAAACTAAAATTTAAAAGAGTTTGATTCAGTTTAAAAATTATACCAAAAGTTCCTTTTTTAAGTAGAAAAAGAATAATACTAAAATCTTTCTTCGCCTTATATAATTGGCTCCTATTCTATCTTTTCTCAACGTAATATTTATATACTGTTAAACCTAATCTGTCATTAATAATAATGATAAATTTTTGGTGGGTAGGATGGATTTTCAAACAGCATCATTCATCACTTCTGGGCTTTTAGTTATTATTGGACTGTATGGTGTGTTTTTTGTAGATAATGTCTTGAAAAAAATCATTGCTCTAGAGATTTTAGGTAGTGGAGTTAATTTAGCCCTCATTACAATTGGATATAATGGTGGAACAATCCCAATAAAACTTCCTGGCGTTCCTGTAGAGGTTTTTGCTAAGGAATCAGCTTATCCACTAACACATGCTTTGGTTTTGACAAATATAGTCATAGAGGCTTCAATGCTTGCTATAATGCTTGGAGTCTCTATAATTTTATATAAAAAATATAAAACACTCAAAAGCTCTGTAATACTAAAAGAGGATTAAACAATATATAATAACACTTCCACGGCCTTATAGATTTAACGCTCTCTAAAATATTGGAGGGGGACAATGAACTACTTACCAATGATAATTGTATATCCGTTAATCATGGCAATAATCATGAATTTATTACATGGAAAAGAGAAAGCAGTTAAATATATAACATTTATTACAGCTGCTATTTTGATTGTTTTGCCATTTATTAGTCAATATGGTTATTATTACTTTGGTGGGCATGGAGTTGTTGATGGATGGGTTTCTGGAATAGCATATTTATACAATCCAGCAAAGCAGGCAGTTATTGTAACCCTGTCCTTAATAGCCTCTCTTGTTTTAATTACAGGAATGGGAGAGAAATTAAAAAATAATATGTTTGTTACTCTCTCATTAATGGGATTTGCGAGTATTGCAGCTATAGTTTTGGCAGATGATATTTTTAACTTGTATGTGTTCTTTGAGATAGTTTCAATTGTTCAAGCTGGATTAGTATTTCTATCAGGAACTGAAGAAGCTTATAAAGCTGGATTAAGATATATGATAATGGGTAATGTTGCAGCAGCCTTAATGCTATTAGGAATAGCTTTCTTATTGGCATCAACTGGAACTTTAAACATTACAGACATGAGAAACTATCTGTTAGTTGATAATCCAATGATTTATGGGGGATTGCTGCTCTTAATTGTAGGTTTAGCTTATGGAGCAGGTCTTCCTCCTTTCCATAACGTTAAAGCTGATTTATATGCAAGGTCTAAAGGTTTTATTTCTGCAATGTTGCAAACATACTCAAAATTTGTGTTAGTTGGCTTAATGCTAATTATTCTAAAATTATTCAATGGATTGGATTATTTTTCATCTGCTCATGGTGTTTTAATTGCTTTGGGAGTTTTGGCAATGGTTTTTGGGGTTGTAATGGCATTATTGCAGAGCGATTATAAAAAGCTGTTAGCATATCACGCTATAAGTCAAGGTGGCTATGTTGCAACAGGTTTAGCTTTAGGAACTCCATTAGGAATTGTTGCAGGTATCTTCCATGCAATAAATCATGTTATTTATAAATCTGCCCTGTTTTTGGGAGCATATATTGTAAGTTGTAAAAAGGGAAGTAATTTGCATAAGTTGGGAGGATTATTACCCTTAATGCCTTCTGTAGCGTTTATGGTTTTATGTGCTAAGCTTGCAATAAGTGGAATTCCACCATTTAATGGTTTTCAAAGTAAGTGGATGTTAGCTCAAGCGGCTATGCAAGCCAATATGCCAGAAATAGCCATAATAATGATTATTGTTAGTATTGGAACATTTGTCTCTATGATGAAGGCATTTTATCTAATTTATTTAAAGCCAGTTGATGAAGAAACTTTAAAAGAATATCAAAATAATGGAGTTCCTAAACTTGCTGTCTTTAGCTTATTTGTATTAACTGCTTTGTGTATAATAATTGGAATTTATCCAGATATTGTATTAAACTACTTATGGGACTATGCAAAAGAGTTGGGGGTTAGTTATTCTTTAAAATAATTTTAGGTGAATTTTATGGATTATAATGACTTTCAAAAGAAGTTGGATAAAGAGGAGCATGGAGATGGCATTACTGTTGGAGCAGTATTTACTGGAGAATTCACTTTATATTTATTGTTTATATTTGGAGCTTTAATTATTGGTAGGGTTTATGGGAAAACTTTAATGACATTGTTTGGGTTAGCAACTTTAGCTTTTTCTTTAGCAATATCGCCTTTAATCTTTAAGTTTAAGGAAGAAAATTCAAATGCCATAAATTATCAATTATTTTGGCTCTCTATATTTTTAGGGGCAATAGCATTCAGCATTTATATGACAAATATTACATAAAATCTAATTTTATCCTATATAAGGTGATATAATGAGCTCTAAAAGAGATTTAGTTGTTGCTTTATCTTTCTTTATATTTGGGGCATCTATATTGTATAGCTTAGCAAACATGCAAGTAAATCCGGGAGTTAATATTGTCTATCTTACACATTACATTATTCCAAACTATGTATGTGCGGTAATATTTGATTGGAGGGCTTACGATACCTTAGGAGAGTGTTTGGTTTTAGTAGTGGCTGTTATGGTTTCTTGGATTGTGTTTGGGAAATCATTGTATGACAATACCTATTTAAAAGAGGTATTTCAAGCTTCAGAGTCAGATGATTATATAACTCTTCAAAGATGGGGAGAATTTACTCCAATAATTAAATTTTTGGCATTTCCTATGAGTGTTTTAATGGCTGCTTTGGGAGTTATAACTATATTAGGAGGTCACATAACACCTGGAGGAGGGTTTCAAGGAGGGGCTTTGATAGCAGCTGCATTTATCTTATCAATCATTGCCTTTGGTTCAAACAGTCCATTGTGGTTTGAACACAAGTTTTTAGAAAAATTGGAGGTTTTGGGGGCTTTAGGTTATCTGTTGTTTGGGGTTGCTGGAATGTTTATTGGAGGTTATTATTTGTTCAACTTCACAGAAATTAATTCTTTTATCGTATTTCCAGCACCAAAAGAAATTATAACAGCTGGAATAATCCCATATTTAAATATAATTGTTGGATTAAAGGTCCTAGCTGGATTATCTACAGCTGCTTTCCTATTATCTTGTGAAAAGGTTATTATTGAAAAAATTAGCAAGTCAGAGGAAAAACTAAAATAATAAAATTGGTGGATAGGATGTTAGAAACAATAGTATCAAACTATTTATATTATCCATCAATTCTTGCATTTTTATTGGGAGTATTGATAGGAGCTAAATACAGATACAAAATAAGGAATATTTTTGGATATTTAATTTTAGCTGTAATTATTGCTTATTTCTTAAAAGCATTTCCCTATTATGATACCCTATTTATTTCATTTTCTTATATATCTGCAGTAATTGGCATTATTGTAGGAAATAGATTATTTGGAAGGAAATAAAAAGTACATTAATTTTATCCTTATTGGTGATATTATGATTATAACCTTGTTAGATAAATGTAGAGCAGAAGAAAAATGTGAATCTTGTCCATTTTATCATAAAACTGCAAAATGCATGGAAGCCTGCCCAACAGATGCAATATTTTTATTAAATAATAAAAGCTTTACATGTTTAACATGTGGAGAATGTGCAAGAGCCTGTCCAAATAAAGCAATTAAAAGAAACAAGTTTGGAGGCTATTATGTAGATAGGAGAAGATGTAATGGTTGTGGTATTTGTGCTAATGCCTGCCCAATAGGAATTATAAAGATAGTGGAGAAAGAAGGAAAAAAATACCCTATGGGAATTTGTTCAATGTGTGGAGTATGTGTTGAGGTCTGCCCATATAATGCAAGGGTTAGTTCTTATGAATTAATATTTACCAAAAGAGAAGGATTGGCAGAGAAATATTTAAAAATTTTAGAGAACCTTATGAAAATTAAGTTAGTAGATGCTTATGGAACTCCAAAAAACATTGTTAAAAAAGTTGAAAGAAAATCAATTAAAATTGATAGAAATAAATGTGTTGGATGCTTAAGATGCTCTTATTTATGCCCAAGAGAAACAATAATCCAAGATTCTATAGATGCATGCACATCCTGTAATTTATGTGGAGAGGTTTGTCCAAAAGATGCCATTAAAGATGGGGAGGTTGATTATAGCAAATGCATTCTCTGTTTAAAATGTATAAAAGTTTGTCCAAATGATGCTTTAAAAGTTGAAAATTTTAAAGTTATTAAAATTAAAGAAAATAAAGAAAAACAACCAACAAGTTACTGTATAAATTGCGGATTATGCTCATTATATTGCCCAAGTGGAGCTTTAAGGTTTGAGGATGGGCATTTGTATTATAGTCCAGACGTTTGTTGGAAATGTTTAAAATGTGTAGAAATCTGTCCGAATGACGTTAGAAGGGTTAAAGATAATAGAGTTGTTGGAGGATGTTCTTTATGTGAAATTTGCATAAATAACTGTCCAGAAAATGCTATAGAGATAATAACTGTTAAATTGGAAAAAATTAAGGATGAAAACTGCATACTTTGTGGAACATGTTCAAATGTATGTCCAAGGGACGCTATAGTTATAAATAGAAGTAATAAGGAGATTTTATTCACTGATAATTGCATAGCATGTGAAACATGTGCTATTCATTGCCCAAGAGATGTTATTCCAAACACAACATCCTATAAAAAAGTTGTTGATAGAGAGAACTCATTTATTAGAACTGATATGGACTTCTGCATAAAATGTGGTCTCTGCAATAAAGTTTGTCCAAATAACTGTATTGAGTATGGAGTTATTGATGCTGATAAATGTGAATTTTGTGGAGCTTGCTACAATATTTGCCCAACTAAAGCTATCTATTTGCATAGAAAATGGAAAGTTAAAGTTAAAGAATAATATATTTAATAAAATATATTTAATAATATATTTTGGTGATTGAGTTGGATGAACTAAAAAATTTTGCCAAAATATTTTTGACTGGTATATATAAAAACCTCGAAAGAATTATCTTTGGTAGTGATAGATATACAAGCTTAGAGATGAGAAAAGCAATATTAACTGGAACTATTAAGATTCCAAAAACAGTTATTGAAGAGCTCTGTATAGGTTGTGAGGGATGTGCTAATGTTTGCCCAACTAATGCAATTGAGATGATTCCTACTGAGCCAGTTAAAATAACTGAAAACTATGTTAAAGATAAAATACCAAAAATTAATTATGAAAGATGCATTTATTGCTTATATTGCCATGATTTTTGTCCAGTATTTTCAGTATTTAATGAAGTATCTCCAATACATCCAAGAGATGTTGGTGAAGATTATATTGTAATTGATATATCTAAACTACTTCAGAAAAAAATAGAAATCTCTGAAGAGCAATTAAATAAAATTAGCTCTCTGCTTTCAATTAATTTAAAGAGAATTATTAAACCATAGAGAGGAGGTATGCCCATTCTATATTTATATATACTAATGTAGTTTTGAAGCTTTAGCTTTAATCAGTTCAATATTATTTTTTCATTCAGACAGTTATAAATGCCTTTAGGCATCAATATGCTTTAAAATTTTATTCCCTGCGAAAGTCCTATATTAGACTTCGATTTATTGCGCCTATGGTTATAAGTCAGCTTCTTTTATAGCATCATATAAAGAATCGCATAGATAAATAATCTCTTCTTCTGTTATTGACAATGGTGGAACTAAAATTATTACATTACCTATAGGTCTCATATAGATACCTTTTTCAAGCAATTTTTCAGCAACTCTATAGCCCGCTTTATAACCATAAGGATATGGCTCTTTTGTTTCTTTGTTCTTTACAAGCTCTATTCCTACCATAAAGCCCCTACCTCTAATATCACCAACATGCTCAAGTTCTTTTAATTTTCTAAGCTCTTTATGGAAAAGCTTTATTTTTGGCTGGATATTTTCTATCACATTCTCTTTTTCAAAGATTTCCAATGTTGCTAAAGCAGCAGAGCATAAAAGTTGATTTCCTGTATATGTGTGTCCATGATATAACTGCTTACTCTCTCCAAATTCTCCTAAGAATTGATTATAGATTTTATCAGTTGTTAGAGTTGCAGCTAAAGGTAGATATCCTCCAGTTATTCCTTTACCTAAGCAGAGAATATCTGGCTTTTCTAATTTTTTTAGCTCTTCATTATCGCAAAAGAACATCTTTCCAGTTCTTCCAAATCCAGTAGCAACTTCATCAAGAATAAAGATTATATCATTCTCCTTGCAAGCTTTTGCTACTTCCTCAATATATCCATCTGGAAATGGTATCATTCCAGCAGAGCCCATAACTCCTCCTTCAAGGATAACACAAAATACTTCATCAGCATGCTTTTCAATTAACTCAATCATATCATTTAAACATTCCATATTACAGCCTTTTTCATTTCTTTCATCAGTATCTTTAAAGTTATAGTATTTGCATCTATAACAGTATGGAGGATTTGTATGATAGCCTTTAAACAAAAGAGGTTTAAATACTCCATGGAATAATTCGCTTCCTCCAACACTCATTGCTCCAAAAGTATCTCCATGATAACCCTCTTTAACTGAAATGAATTTAGTTCTTCCTTTATCTCCTCTCAAAACATAATATTGATATGCCATTTTAACTGCAATCTCAACAGCCTCTGCCCCATCCTCAGAATAAAATACCTTTGTTAAATGCTTTGGAGTAATGTCTATTAATTTTTTTGCCAATAAAATAGAAGGGACATTTCCACAACCTAAGAGTGTTGAATGACAAATCTTTTCAGCCTGATTTTTTATTGCTTCAATAATTTCCCTCCTACTGTGTCCAAATAGATTACACCATATAGATGAAACAGCATCTAAATATTTATTTCCATAAATGTCAATTAAATAATTTCCTTCCCCTCTCTCTATAATTAAGTTTTTCGATTCTCTATATTCTTTCATTTGTGTATATGGATGCCAAATGTATCCTTTATCCCATTTTTCAAGTAAATTTTTATCAATATTCATTTTATTCACCAAATAATATTTTTTCAAAGTTAATCTCAAAATCTTCTTTATTTTTGACAATTCCAATTATCTCAATATCACCAACTTTTTCAATAGTTTCAAATGTTTTTTCATAATATAAAACTTCACTCAAATCAGTTATGCAATTAATAATAATTCCTCTAACATTGATATTTTTATTCCTCAAATGCTCAACAGTTAATAATGTATGATTTATAGTCCCTAAATTAGGTCTTGAAACTACAACTGCATCTAAATCCAAAAACTTAATCAAATCACTCATTAAAAAGTTTTCTTTGATAGGGACGCAAACCCCTCCTGCTCCTTCAACAATTAAAAAATCATATTTGTTTTTTAAAGTTTTATAGGCATTCATTATTTTCTCTTTTATCTCATCTAAAGTTAAATGAACATTTTCAACATCAAAAGCAATATTTGGAGATAAAGGTAGTTTTAAATTTATTGGATTCATCAAATCCAAGTCATCATCATTCTTTAAGACATTTTTTAAAGTTAAAGTATCTTCCCTCCCTCCAGTCTCAACTGGCTTTAAATATCCAACATTAATACCCATTTTTTTCAAATTCTTTGCTAAAATAGCTGAAACATAAGTTTTTCCTACACCAGTATCTGTTCCTGTGATGAATATCATGGTATCACTTTTAGATTTTTGTATAGATTATTACGGTGTGTTATAATTATAATTAATTTGAAATATTTCACAAAAAAAAGTTATTTCTCTTGAATCTTTAAATATTTAAAATAAAGTTGTAAATAAAGTATTTTTATTAAATAATATCTCCTACATTTATTGATATTAAGATAAGGATAGGAGCCAATTATATGGAGTGGAGAAAGATTCGAGTCAATTAATGATTGTTAAAAATTTAACCGATTCATGACTTATACTCTAAAACTGTGAAAGAGACAAACTTTTCTTAACGATAATCCTAAATAATACAAAATTTCAGCTAAAATTTTAATCTCTATCGACTTTTAATTCCTCTTAATATCTTCTTAATCCTTCCTTTAACATTTCTATAATAAGATTCATCTCTTTCTTTATTTACAGATATTTATTTAATCTTTATTTCTCTTATAGTCTCAACCTATTATTTATATTATAATTTATATTATATTAGCGTTTTATGGTCTATATTTAAATTCTTTAAATGGAGAATTTTATACAACTTCCTCAACATTCTCAGCTCTTCCCATATAACCCTAAGATTACAATTGGTAGTATATTTATTATCAAATATCAAAAATAATAACACTATCTTTTTCAATATATCTATATCTACCTTCTTAATAATAAATAAAATATCTTAAAGTCAACATTTATGTCCTTGGTGATAGCATGCTTAACTTAGAAAAAATAGAAAAATTGTTAGAAGTTGGAGATTATGCAGATATAAGAATAAACTTTGGAGAAAGCAACACCATAACATTGAAAGATGGTAAAATAGAAGAAATGTCATCAGGTTTTGGAAATGGTGTAGCGGTTAGAGTTCTATACAAAAATGGTTGGGGATTTGTTACATCAAATATCGTAAATGACGTGGAGATTGAAAAACTAATAAATAAGGCATATAAGATGGCTAAAATCTCAAATGAATATTCAGAAAAAGATGTTATATTGAAAGATTATAAAGCAATAATTGATAGCTATACAATGGTTGGAAAAATAAATCCTAATAATGTTGATATTGAAGAAAAGAAAGAGATTATTATAGACACTTACAAAAATATGATTGATGAAAAGATTAAAAGTATTTCTGTTAGCTATTCTGATGTTTTTGGAAAAAAAATATTTTTAAACAGCGAAGGTTCAAGAATTGAAGGAAAAATAACAAGATGCATAATGTATATGAACTGTGTTGCTAAAGAAAATGGAAACTTGCAATATGGAGCAGAAAGGACTGGTGGCTTTGGATTTGAGAAAATAAAAGATAATTATTTAAATTTAGCTTTAGAAGCAAAAAATAGAGCTTTAAGATTACTGAAAGCAAAACCTTGTCCAAAAGGCAAATTTAAAGTGATTTTAGACCCTGAGTTGGCTGGAGTCTTTATACATGAAGCTGTTGGACATGCTTCAGAGGCAGATTTGGTTTTACAAAATGATAGTGTATTTAAGGATAAATTAGGAGAAAGTGTTGGGAGCGAGTATGTTACAGTTATAGATGACCCTACAGTTAAAGATGCATTCGGCTCTTACAAATATGATGATGAGGGAGTTGAAGGAAAAAGAACAGTTATCATTAAGAATGGAATTTTAAAAACATATTTACATTCAAGAGAAACCGCTGGAAGAATGGATGCTGAGCTAACAGGAAATGGTAGAGCTGAAGGCTTAAACAAACCAATTGTAAGGATGAGTAATACATTTATAAAACCAGGAGATTGGAGCTTTGAAGAGCTTTTGGAAGATACAAAAGAGGGAATATTTTTGAAAGGTTCAAGAGGAGGGCAAGTTAATACAGGAAAAGGTTTGTTCCAATTTAGTGCTGTTGAAGCATATTTAATTGAAAATGGTAAATTAACTCAAGTTTTAAAAGATGCTGGATTAAGTGGGGAAATATTAGATATATTATTTAAAGTGGATGCGATTACAAAGGATTTCAAGCTGAGTGTTGGTTACTGTGGAAAATATGGGCAGAGTGTTCCTGTTGGAGATGGGGGAGGATGTGTTAGGACAATAGCTACTGTTTCCTAACCATAGAGGGGCGGAGCCCCTTTATTGGGATACTCCCCATTTTTTTATAATCATCCTTGTTTTAATGGACTGCCTATTTGAAGATGCTAAAAATATACTCTAAAATTTGTTAATTTAAATTTATAGATTTTAATTGGAATAAAAAAATGAAAATTTTAGAAATTAAGGGTTATTTATTCGAAGGTGTTAAAATTCGTCACCTCCCATGTCTCCACTTTCTCCTCCTTTCTCGTCTCCTTTAACTTTCTCAGCAGCAATGACATCATCAATTCTTAAGAGCATGATTGAAGCTTCTGTAGCAGAGTCAATTGCTTGTGTTTTAACTTTTAATGGTTCAACAATTCCTTTTTCTAACATGTTAACAACTTCTCCTTCGAAGACATCTAATCCGTAAACTTCTCCTCCTTCTTTCTCGTGAGCAGCTCTTAACTTAACGAGCATGTCAATTGGGTCTAATCCTGAGTTCTCAGCTAATGTTCTTGGAATGACTTCTAAAGCATCAGCAAATGCCTTAACTGCTAATTGTTCTCTTCCAGCAACGGTTTCAGCGAATTTTCTTAATCTCTTAGCTAATTCTATTTCAGTAGCTCCTCCACCAGCAACAATCTTACCTTCTTCTAATGCACACTTAACTACTCCAATTGCATCATCTATAGCTCTTGCAACTTCTTCAACAACATGCTCTGTTGAACCTCTTGCTAAGATTGTTACAGCTTTTGGATGTTTACACTGCTCAACGAATATCATTGCATCTCCAGCAACTTTTCTCTCTTCAACTAATCCAGCTTCTCCTAAATCTTCTGGTGTTAAGTCATCAATCTTTGTAATGATTTTTGCTCCTGTTGCTTTAGCTAATTTCTCCATGTCTGATTTCTTAACTCTTCTTACTGCTAAAATTCCTTTCTTAGCTAAGTAGTGCTGAGCTAAGTCATCAATTCCTTTTTGACAGAAGACAACATTAGCTCCTGTAGCAGCAATCTTCTCAACCATGTCTTTAATCATTTTCTCTTCTTGCTCAATAAACTCCATTAATTTAGCTGGGTCAGTAATTCTTATTTCAGCATCTGTTTCTGTCTCTTTGACTTCAATTGGGCAGTTTAATAATGCAATTTTAGCGTTTTCAACTCTCTTTGGCATTTGTGGATTGACTCTCTCTTTGTCAATAACTACTCCTTTTATTAACTTAGTTTCTTCAATTGGAGCTCCTTCTTTCTTCTCAACTTTAATTAAGTCTTTATCAACTTTTCCTGTTTCTTCATCAACAACAGCTCTAACAGCTTCAACAACGATTTCAGCTAATTGTTCTCTTGCTTTCTCTGCTCCTTTTCCAGTAATTGATGTCATTGCAATTTTCTTTAACATTTCTGTATCATCAGCTTTTATCTCTTTAGCTATAGCTTTTAATTCTTCAATTGATTTGTTTCTTGCCATTTCGTATCCATTGATGATAACTGATGGGTGGATGTTTTGGTCTAATAACTCTTCAGCCTTTCTTAATAACTCTCCAGCAATAACAACTGCTGTTGTTGTACCATCTCCAACTTCTTTCTCTTGTGTTTTAGCAACTTCTATTAACATCTTAGCAGCTGGGTGCTCAACGCTCATTTCTTTTAATATTGTAACTCCATCGTTTGTAACAACAATGTCTCCTAACTCATCAACTAACATTTTGTCCATTCCTTTTGGACCTAATGTTGTTCTTACTGTCTCAGCAATAATTCTACCTGCTAATATGTTCATTCTTTGAGCATCTCTTCCAACGTATCTCTTAACATTTTGTGGTAATACTACTATTGGAGTTCCTGCCATTGCCATGTCTCTCACCTCAGGTTGTTACCTTATTCGGTATATATATGTTAATGAAATTCTATATAAACTTTTCGGTTTTGTGTATAATTGTGTCAAAAATATTATATTCAATATATTTGATTATAAAAATATTTGAAAAATTAAAAATAATAAAAAATTAGCATAATTTTTTCAATCTACCTTTATCTAAAACAAAGAGTTCAAAACCATACATTTTGGCTTTATTTATAATTTTGCTATCTGCAGATAATAAGCAAAATATTATTTTAACGTCTCTATTTGTTGCAATAGGATGTTTTTTTATATTATCTATTAAATTTGCTATTTTTCTCATTTTATCTATTGCTCTTTTTTTATCTGTTTCTATTTCTGCAATTATAACCTCTTTATCATTTATAATTACTAAATCTGGTCTAAAACCTAAATTAGAAAGTTTAGTTCCTAAAGATTCAATATATTGATTGCCTTTAAATATCTCCAATAACTTCTCTCTAATATAGCTATGATAGAATCCTTCAGCTCCTACTTTATCCCCATATATGGCTATTTTTAAATTTTCTATAGCTTTATCTATTGCCTTACTGTTTAGTTTTTTATTTATATATTCAAGCTCTTTTATTATATCCAATATTTTATTTTTTAGTGTTTCATTTCCTTGCATTTTTTCACTATTCTATCTAACTCTATAAGAGCTTGTATTGGAGTTAAATTATTTGTATCTATATTGGCAATTTCTTTGATTATGCTATTATCTACCTTAGTATCTAAGGTTTTATATATTTCATAAGCTCTATCAACTACTTCTTTAGGTAGAACTAACTCAGCTATCTTTATTCCATAGCTCTCCTTACTAACTCCTCTCCTTATCTTTCTATCAAACTCTAATGTTTCTCCCTCTATAATTCTAAAGTGGTAATTTTTAACTCCTTCTAATAAGCTCTCAAGCTCTGCTAATTCATGATAATGGGTAGCAAATAATGTCTTAGCTCCTATTTTGTGTATATATTCCACAATAGCCCATGCCAAACTTGTACCATCTCTACTTCCTGTGCTTTTACCAACTTCATCCAATAGTATTAAGCTCTTGCTCGTTGCATTTCTTAATATTTGTCCTACTTCAGCAATCTCTACCATAAAACTACTATAACCTCTTGTAATATCATCCACAGTTCCAATTCTTGTGAATATCCTATCTACAACCCCTATAACTGCATATTTTGCAGGAACAAAACATCCAATTTGTGCCATTATTGTTATTAGAGCTGTCATTCTTAAATATGTGGATTTACCAGCCATATTAGGGCCGGTTATTAATATTATCCTACTATCTCTCGTTAATGTAACATCATTTGGAGTAAATTTAACTGTTAATTCAACAGTAGGATGTCTTCCATCCTTTATAATTATATCATAGCCATTATTTACTTTTGGTTTTTTGTAATTATATAGAACAGAAACTTCTGCAAATGTAGATAATACATCAAGTTCAGCTATTTTTAAAGCACAATCTCTTATCTCATCAACTCTCTCAGCTATTTTATTTCTAATATTTATAAAGAGTTCATACTCTAAATTTTTTATTTTTTCCTCACACGCTAATATTTTAGTTTCCATTGACTCAAGCTCATCTATAGTATATCTCTCAGTGTTAGCTAAGGTTTGCTTTCTCTTATAATGTTTTGGAACTAACTTAATTTTTGATTTTGGCACCTCTATGTAATATCCCATAACAGAGTTATAACCAATCTTTAATTTTTCTATGCCCGTTGCCTTTCTTTCTCTTTCTTCAAGCTCTTTAATGAATTTCTCGTGGTTGTCTTTAAGTTCTCTTAACTCATCCAACTCATAGGAAAAGCCCTCTTTAATTATCCCTCCATCTTTTATACTTAATGGAGGGTCTTCCACTATAGCACTATCTATAAGCTCTACAATGTCATTTAATGTTTTTAGTTCTTCAACAATTATATTTAATTTTGTAGAAGTAAAGTTAAAGTTTTTTATTTCTTCAATGGCTTTTAAAGAATTTTTTAAAGCTATTAAATCCTTTGGTGTGGCTTTTTTATACTCTATTCTACTTACTATCCTCTCAAGGTCATAAACATCTTTTAAAATCTCTCTAAGATTTTGCCTTAAAAAACTCTTTTCATAGAGTTCTTCAACAGCTTCCAATCTTTTATCTATCTCATCTACATTTATTAAAGGTCTTTGTAGCCATCTTTTTAATAACCTACTTCCCATCGCAGTCATTGTTTTATCTAAAACCTCAATTAAAGAGCCTCTTCTACTATTATCAATTAAGTTTTTAAATATCTCAAGATTTTTCAAAGTAGTGGAGTCTAATATCATATATTCTTTGCTAATATATTTCTGCAATCTAAATTTAAGCTCCTTTATCATTAAAGATTCTTTAATATACTTCAATGCAGCACCACAAGCCATTATAGATTCATTTTCAAGTTCCAAGCTTTTTAAATTAGTAATACATTCTTCAAGTAGATTTAAGCTATTTTCTTTTTTGTAATAATCATCACTTAATGGATGAACTACAGGAATATGTTTTTTTATTTCTTCCAAATTCTCAAAATCTTTTGGTAGTATACATTCAACTGGAGTGAATTTTAATATTTCAGCTATAACTTCATCAAAACTATCTACAGTTGTAGTTAAAAATTCCCCAGTAGATACATCAATTAATGCAATTCCAAACTTACAGCCTTTATATATTGAAATAAGATAATTATTCTCCTTAGTTAATAGCTCTTCTTCAATTAATGTTCCTGGAGTTATAACTCTAACAACATCCCTTTTAACTAAACCTTTAGCTTTTGAAGGGTCTTCAACCTGCTCACATATAGCTACAGTATAACCCCTCTCTATCAACCTCTTTATATATGGGAATACTGCATGATGAGGAACACCAGCCATGGGGTGCTTTTTATCTCTTGATGTTAAAACAATACCAAGCTCTTTAGAGGCGATTTTTGCATCTTCATCAAAAAGCTCGTAGAAATCTCCAACTCTGAAAAATAGTAATGCATCTTTATATCTTTCTTTAATTTTATAATATTGCCTCATCATTGGAGTTAAGTTAGTCATAATAATCCCTTATATTAATTTGGTTATAAGGTATATAATTTTTTATAATAGAGATAGAATACAGTATCTCCGAACATCATAAAATAAACAGAAAAGTTAATATTTCATAATATCGAATAGTTATTAAAAAAATAGGAGGATGTAGAACAATGAACGACATAAGATTGTTAGCTATAAAATCATTTAATGAATTTAACGAATTCATAAACAATGTTCTTCAAATTTGTCCAAGGATTTATCGAGTTGAAGATTATACAAGAGGATTTATAGAGGCGATGTCGAATAATATAATACATATTTAGAGACCATTAGCAAGGCTAAATTATCCATCGGCAGACTCTTACTATCGATATATAAATAAGGCAGGTAATTCTATGTTTAAAGAAATTTATAAATCTTTTGTTAAAAATATATTCAATGATTTAAAAAAAATAATAGAAATTTTTGCCTATCGATAGATACGCATTATGATGCCTATTATGGTAATAATTTAGATTTAGAATTAATTCACGAATATATAAAAGAGAGGGGCAGTACTGGTTCGTATAAATATATAGTGCTACTTTACATACAGAAGATTTTTCGTTAATAATCTATTGTGATATTCTTTTTAAGGAATATTCGTTGCTTAATCATGTGAAGGAATTTATGGACTTTACTATTAACGATTTAGAAATAAATCCATGTAATATTGTAGTACTTACCGATAGAGAGTTTAAAAATTTTGAAATAATAAAAATTTTTGAAAAATACGGATGTAATTACATAAGCTTTATTCCGAAAAATGATAAAGTTAAATACTATCTTAAGGAGGAATATAAAAAAGAAGAAAAATGGAAATTCGATTATGTTATCGATAAAAATACTATTCCTAAATTAGTTATTGCTGAGGACGAAATAATTACAAACAACGAAAGAAAAAAGGTATATTATACCTTTTTAACTAATATCAACTTTGAAAATCAAGAATCTTACATAAAAATGTATAAAAAACGATGGAATATTGAAACACGATTTAAAATGCTTAAAGATGCAGTTATAAAAACGAAATCAACCTCTTTAAAAGTTAGGTTGTTCCTTTTTATGCTTAAATGCGTTATTCATAACTTTTGGATTAAAATTCGTAATAAAAAAGAATGTATTTCTTTAAAATTCTTCATCGTCGAAATATGTAAGTTATTAAATAAATTCGATTATTTAAATGTGGTTATGTGTAATATCTGGTTGTGCATACATAGTGCATATTCGTAGATACTGTAATTAATTTATTGGCTGATGAGAGGGCATTGCCTTCGAGGCTAACATAATTTAATAATATAATGTTTGTGGGATGTATCCGTTCAGCTCGAAGTCCAATGAACCCACAGCAGAGAGATTTGTAATCTTGATGAAGCTATGGGTTGAGGACAACACATTTTCATAGCCGTAAGTTATTATATGTTATTTATACTATAATACGATATGGTAATAGGAAACGGATATTCACAATTACTCTCCTATACAAACTGCACAGATATTAAAGAAACTCCTCTCTATTTTTTAACAACTTTATTCTTCCTAAACTACCTTTTGCTACTTCTATAATTACCATATAATTGTGAGCCTTTCGCAGGTATATAAATATTAAAAGGTATAACTGTTTGAATGTAGAGATAATATTTTTTATTTTATTTATGGAATAATATTGGTGCGAAAATCCTAAGAGTATTTGAGGCTAATATACATAGTCATGTAAAAATTACAACGCAATATTACACGAAATATACTGTAAAGTCATAGTTTATAATACTATTTGAGCCATAAAAACTAAGTTACTTCTATATGGAAAATAGGAATATAAAAATAATTTATTTACTCAAGAATCGAACTTAGGGTTCTTAAATCTCAATTATAAAAAATTATATACTTTATGACCAAACCCTAAATTAGACGATGTCAAGATAAGTAAAGGAAGAAGTTATAGAAAGAGGAGAAAGATTCAAGCCAACTAATGACAGATGAGAATTTAGAGTTATTAGGGAATCGGTTATAGAAAGATTTGGTTCTTCGTTTGAGTAGAGAGAAGAAACTTTCGACACAATTTCTTAAACCGAATCGAACTCTTTCGAATTTTAAGCCTAATCTCTGTAGAGCCCACGGATACCATTTACCACTATCAACCAAAATTTTTGGTTTATTCGAGCAAAATTTTAATATCCTTCTTACGAATAACATAGTATCGAGATAAAATCTTGTTTTAGAGACATAGATACCCAAACATTCTTTAGACTCCACATCGATAGCAGACCATACATAAATAGTTTCATTTCCAAGCTTTAGTTTAGTTTCATCGATTGCAATTAGGTTTCTTGTCTTTCTTTCAGGCTCGTTTAAAATATCTTTAATCTTGTGGTAATATATTCTAACCGATTCATGGCTTATGCTCTCAAACTGTGAAAGAAACAAACTAACCTTTCTTAACGATAATCCCAGATAATACAAAATTCCTGCTAAGATTTTAATCTCTATCGACTTCTTATTCCTCTTAACTATCTTCTTAATCCTTTCTTTTAACGTTTCTATCGTAAGTTTCATATCTTCCTTTATTTACACATATTTATTTAATCCTTATCTTGACAACCTCCCTAAATTAAATCGAAAAGTATATATACTTAGGAATACTACATATAGTTCGTAGGACATACACAACCATTCACAGGTGAGAGCATGGACGTTAATGAAATAAAAGAATATGGAAAAAAATTAATGGAATTAATGATGTTAGACAAACCATTTGTTGCTGTAAAATTAGCAAAATCAAAAGATGAAATTCCAGAAGGTTATGAAGAATTGGCAGAAGAAAAAAGACACTGTGAAATGATTCAACTTGCAAGATTAGAGAGAAAGAAAATATATGCGACATTAGATAAACATCTCTGTAAGGGAGGGGCTTATGCAATTGGTGTCTTTAGAAACCCACCAGAGCCATTGGCAACAGGAAAATTATATGTTAAATTAGGAAACTTTAAGGATGAAGAAGCTGCTAAAAAAACCGTTGAAGCCATACCAAAAGTTGAAGATGAGATTTATGCATCTGTTTATGCCCCATTAGATGAAACAGATTTTATTCCAGATTCAATAGTATTTATAGGAGAGCCATTGTATGCGTTAAGATTAGTTCAGGCAATGCTCTACCACAAAGGTGGAAGATTCCAAGCTGATTTCTCAGGAATCCAGTCATTATGTGCTGATGCCGTTGCAGCAGTTTATACAAGAAAAGCACCTAACATGACATTAGGTTGTAACGGTTCAAGAAAATACGCTGGAATAAAGCCAGGAGAAGTCGTTGTAGCTTTCCCACCAGAAAAATTGAAAGATATTGTCGAAGCAATTGAACACTTCAGACAAGTATGGACATGTGATAGCCACTAAATTAAATAAATAAGTTCTTAAATTTCTAATACTTTCTAATTTTTTAAGGAAAAACTATTTATAAAAATTTTAGCAAAAATAATCTATGTGATTAATTAGTAAAATTTGGGGATTAAATATGTCAAAAGTAAAAATTGAACTCTTTACATCACCAATGTGTCCTCACTGTCCTGCAGCTAAAAGAGTTGTTGAAGAAGTAGCTAACGAAATGCCTGACACTGTTGAAGTAGAGTATATAAATGTTATGGAAAATCCACAAAAAGCTATGGAATATGGAATAATGGCAGTACCTACCATTGTAATAAATGGGGAAGTTGAGTTTATTGGAGCTCCTACAAAAGAGGCATTAGTTGAAGCAATTAAAAAAAGATTATAAGTTAATTTATTTTGTTCTGTGGAGATATGGAATATATAATACTCTCATTAGAGTATTAAACTTTTATTTTTAAAATTTTTAAAAGTGAAATGTATGAAACTAAAAGTAATTTGCAAAGATGATAATTTTACAAATGATAATGAGCTCTGTATAAAATGTGAAGTATGTATTGGAAAAGACATAATGACAATATTAGAATTATTAAAAGAAGAATATCCCATAGATGAAATTGAAATCCCAAACTGTGAAAAGTTAAAGAAAATTCTAAATTTGAATTAAACCTTTTTTTCTTTTTTATTCTATTTTTGAATTTAGAATCTTACATACTTAAATATTGTTTCAAATTTTGTCATTTGATATCCAATAACTGCTCCTATAGAAGCCGGAACTGCAAAATCAAAGCCAAAAATCTCTATGCATAATACAGCTCCACCCAATGGAGCGTTAGTAGAAGCTGATAAAGAAGTGGCTATCCCTAAGACAATAAATGGGATTGGATTAACCCCTATTATATAGCTAAATATCAACCCAGAAATTGCCCCAATGCACATAGATGGAATCATTAGCCCTCCTGGCACTCCAGAACCAACAGTAAATGATGTTGCTAATATCTTTCCAATTAATATTAATATTAATAACTCTAAGGAAAATTTCATGAAAAATAAATCTTTTGTAAGTTCTAAACCCATACCTAAAACTTCTGGAACAAAATATCCAATTGTAGCCACTAAAATTCCACCAATTAATGTTTTAATGCAATAAGGAACTTTAAAATTATCAAAAGTTGTTGCTATTTTTCTGTAGGTTTTTATATAACAATATGATATAGCCGAACAGAAAAATGATGCTACAATAAATAGAATAAAATCAAATGGATGCACTGAATAAGGCAAATAAACATCAAAAAGATGTTTTTTTCCAGTAATTAGATAGAAGATTATATAGCCAACAACACTTGCAATGATTGGGGGAAGTAAGTTGATATAATTAAAATTCTCATGCTCAATAATCTCACATGATAATATGGCTGTTCCTAAAGGAGCAGCAAATGCTCCTCCAAGTCCTCCAGCAATTCCTGTTATAATAACTAACTCTCTATTTTTTAGTCTTAATAATCTGTATAGCTCATCAGCAAAAGATGCGCTCGACTGCACGCAAGGTCCCTCTTTTCCAGCACTACCACCTACAGCAATAATAGCTCCAGCTAACAAAATCTTTAAAAGCCCTTTTACCCAAGTTAATCTTTCATTAATATTTAAAGCTTTTAAAACTCTATCAATCCCAGAACCCTTTAATTCATAAAAATAATCAACAAATAACCCAGCAATAAAAAATACAAGTGGAATTAAAAAAATGTTATGTTTTTCTGGAAAATACTCTATAATTATAGCCATGATTACTGAACTTAAACCCCCAACAATACCTATTAATGATGCAATGCTAATCCATGTTATTATTTTTATTAATTTATTGAATGCATTAACAATATCCATAAATATCATCAGATAATAATTTTTAATAAATTATAGTATTGTGCAAAAGTGAGTATAATAAATAAGGCATTAATGAAGGACTTCCTTTTGGAGGCCATTTAAATATTCTTTATAAAGTTAGTCTATTTTGCACAATACTATATAAAGTCCATTATTTTTAAAACTTCTGGTGGTGGAATAATGATTTCAAAAAATGCAAGAATAGCTAAAGGGGCTGTAATTGTTGGAGATGTAAGTATTGGAGATTATACATCTGTGTGGTATAATGCTGTAATTAGGGGAGATGTTGATAAAATAATAATTGGAAACTACTCAAATGTTCAAGATTGTTGTGTTGTTCATTGCTCTAAAGGATATCCTACTATAATTGGAGATTATGTGTCAATAGGTCATGGAGCTGTTATTCATGGTTGTAAAATTGAGAATAATGTCTTAGTAGGAATGAACGCTACCATATTAAATGGAACAAAAATTGGAGAAAATTGTATAATTGGTGCTAACGCATTAGTCACTCAAAATAAGGAGATTCCACCAAATAGCTTAGTTTTGGGAGTTCCTGGTAGAGTGGTTAGAGAACTTACAGATGAAGAAATTAAAGGTATAAAAGAAAATGCATTGAGATATGTTAAATTATCTGAAGCAATGCTATAACAATCTACAAAAGCATAAAAATTTAAATAATTTAAATTCAAATGAATAAGTGGATATCAAATTGTATAAGGTGAGGAGTATGGTAAATCTTGGATTTGTAATTGCTGAATTTAATAGAGATATAACATATATGATGGAAAAAGTTGCTGAAGAACATGCTGAATTTTTAGGAGCTACTGTAAAATATAAAATCGTTGTTCCTGGAGTTTTTGACATACCATTAGCTGTAAAAAAATTGTTAGAGAAAGATGATGTTGATGCAGTTGTAACAATTGGATGTGTTATTGAAGGAGAGACAGAGCATGACGAAATAGTTGTTCACAATGCAGCGAGAAAAATAGCAGATTTAGCTCTACAATATGATAAGCCAGTAACTCTCGGAATTTCAGGACCAGGGATGACAAGATTACAAGCTCAAGAAAGAGTAGATTATGGTAAGAGGGCTGTTGAAGCAGCTGTTAAAATGGTTAAGAGATTGAAAGCGTTAGAAGAATAAAGGGATGCCTATGATTTTAGAAGAAGTTTATGAAACCATAAAACAAAGAATTAAGGAAAAGCCAGAAAATTCTTATGTAGCAAAGCTAACAACTGATGATAAAAAACCTGCAATAAATAAAATCTGTGAGAAAATTGGAGAGGAAGCTACAGAATTGATTTTAGCAGCTAAAGATAACAAAGAAGATGAGATTATTTATGAAGCAGCTGATTTGATATTCCATACAATGGTGTTATTAGCTTACAAAGAGATAGAGTTTGAGGAATTGTTGAAAGAATTTGAGAGAAGAAAAAAGTAATTGTTCTATTTTTTTAGTTACTCTAATAGATTAAATAAATTTTTTAAAATTTTTTTAAAATAAAATAAAAAATTAGATTTTTGTAACAAACTCCCAAAATGATTTAACTGCACTTGGATTTTTAGGTCTTCTACTTTTAACTAAATATAGGTATCTTACAACATCCAAATCTACAACTGGAACTATTTTAACTAAACCAGCATCTTCTGCCTTTTTAGCTGGGATTTCGGAAACAACGCTAACTCCATAACCTTCTGAAACCGCAGTGATAACTGCTGAATGACTACCTAATCTCATTACAACATTTAAATCCATTATTGAATATCCTTTCTCATTTAATGCTTTAATAAACGACTCTCTTGTTCCAGAACCTTCTTCTCTATCTATGTAGTCCTCTTTAAGTATATCTTCAAGCTTAGCATAACCTTTCTCTGCAAGTGGATGATTTGGTGGGACAATTAAAACTAATCTATCCTTACCTATAATTGTATATTCATAATTCTTATTTTTTAGATAGCCAACAGCTGCTATATCTGCTAATCCCTCATCTAATGCCTTAAAACATCTCTCAGAGTCAGTTATTGTAATCTCAAAATCCACATTTTTATATGAGCTTTTATATTCTTTAATAATTGAAGGTAGAATGTGTTCCCCAGGGGTTGTAGACGCATAGATTCTAATAATCCCTTCAGGATTTTCGTGTATAGCTTTCATCAACAATTTTGCCTCATTCAACAAATCTAAAATCTTTTCAGCCCTCTTATAAAATATCTTTCCTTCTGGTGTTAAATCTACACCTTCTGGAGTCCTTAAAAAAAGCTGAGCATCAAAATATTTTTCAAGTGCTGATATGTGGTTGCTAACAGTTCCTTGAGTTATTCCTAATCTTTTAGCTGCTTTAGAAAAACTTTTTGTTTTACTTGCAACTATGAATGTTTGAAAGTAGCTTATTTTTGGGTCCATATTATCACCTATGTTATTTAATCCCTATTAGAATAACTAATAATTCCTATATATAAAGTTAATGTGCAAATATCGAAGAGAGAGACTGTCAAGATAAATAAAGTTAAGTTTATATACTAATTATCTAAATATTAGGAATATTAATGATAAAATTCTGTGGTGATTTGGATGGAAAATAATAAAATAACAATCAGTGTTATAAAGGCAGATGTTGGAGGATTGTGTGGGCATACATTAGCTCCAGACGAGTTATTAGAGGCATGTGAGGCGGTTTTAGAGGAAGCAGTTGATGAGATAATATTAGATTATTACGTTACAAGATGTGGGGATGACATTGATTTAATTATGAGCCATAAATTAGGTTGTGATAATGAAAAAGTTCATGGTTTGGCGTGGAAAGCTTTTGAAGAAGCAACAAAAATAGCTAAAGAGTTAAAATTATATGGAGCAGGGCAAGATTTATTATCTGATAGCTTTTCAGGAAACGTTAGAGGAATGGGTCCAGGATGTGCAGAGATAGAATTTGTTGAGAGGAAAAGTGAGCCAATAGTTGTATTCTGTTGCGATAAAACAGACCCAACAGCTTTTAACTATCCATTATTTAAGATGTTTGCAGACCCATTCAACACAGCTGGTTTAGTTTTCGACCCTTCAATGATTTCAGGATTTAGATTTGAAGTTCATGATGTTGTTGGACATAAAAAGGTCTTTTTAGATACACCAGAAGAGATGTATATGCTCTTAGCTTTAATTGGAGATTATGAGAAGTATGCAATTAAAAGAGTTTATAGAAGAAGAGATAATGAAATAGCTGCTGTGGTTAGCACTGAAAAATTAAACTACATAGCTGGAGAGTATGTTGGTAAAGATGACCCAGTAGCTATTGTTAGAGCTCAGAGTGGATTCCCAGCTGTTGGAGAAGTTTTAGAGCCATTTGCTAACCCACATTTTGTTCCAGGATGGATGAGAGGTAGCCATTGGGGGCCGTTAATGCCAGTTGGAGAAGAAGATGCAACTCCTACAAGATTTGATGGGCCAGCAAGAATTATTGCTCTTGGATTCCAAGTTTGTGATGGAATGTTAATTGGACCAAATGACTTATTTGCAGATAAGGGCTTTGATAAAGCAAGAGAGAAAGCTTTAGAGATGGCAGACATTATAAGAAGAATGGGACCATTCCAACCACACAGATTACCTGCAACAATGATGGAATACACAACAGTTCCAAAGGTCTTAGAAGCATTGGAAGATAGATTTATTCCTTTAGAAGGTTTAGAGTTGATAGAAGAAGGAGGAATCACAAGAAAAGATAGAGGAGATGTAGAATAATTACAGAAAAAACAATTAATATAAAATAAGCTCTTCTTTATAAACAATTCCTTCATGTCCTGTAATTACATTTTTTCTAAGCTCTCTAATCTTTTTTAAACTCTCTAAAGCTAATTTTTCATCTACATTTAACCTTGGAGGAATCATTTTTAGAATATTATTTTTTAGAGGGGCAGCATCTCCAACAATAATATAATCTTTATAAATTACTGAAATACTACCATAAGTATGTCCAGGAGTTTCAATAATCTCAATTTCTTTATCTCTAAATTTTTTAAAATCTTCAAAATTATCATTAAATCCAAACTCTTTTGGTGAGGCATAAAATGTAGCGTTTTTAAATATTGAATTGTTTTCTATGTGGTCATAATGGAGATGTGTATTTATAACTACATCTATATCATTTGGAGATAGATTCAGTTCAGATAAACCTTTAATAATAATATTTTCCATATCTTTTGTTGAAGTATCAACAATTATATTGTTGTAGTCTGTAATAATTAACGTTGATGAAGATGAAGCTTTCTTAATTATCCCATTTTCTCTGATTAAAATTCCTTCATATAGAAGTTTTATCATAAATTTCACCTCAGATTATTTATAGTTTTGTGTAAAATAAAATAATCTTTTATAAGGACAATTTGAATACCTTCTTATTTCTTTAATTTTATTTAAAATAGTTTTGCACACAACATATACTGGGAGATAATGGGAAGAGTAGAATACTTAAAAAAAGAGTATTCTGATGAAGAAATTTATAAAATCTTAGAAGAACCTGTAAAAGAATGGTTTAAAAAAAAGTATAAAACCTTTACACCACCACAAAGATATGCTATTAAAGAAATTCATGAAGGGAAGAATGTTTTAATTTGCTCACCAACTGGGAGTGGAAAGACATTATCAGCTTTTTTAGCAGGAATAAATGAGTTGATAAAATTATCAATGGAAAATAAATTGGAAGATAGGATATATATTTTATATGTCTCACCATTAAGGGCACTAAATAATGATATTGAAAGAAACCTAAAAGAGCCATTAAAAGAAATTTATGAAGTTGCTAAAGAGCTAAATATAGAGTTGGATGAGATTAGGGTGGCTGTAAGGACAAGTGATACAACAAGCTCACAAAAGCAAAAAATGCTAAAAAAACCACCCCACATTTTAATAACTACTCCAGAATCCTTGGCTATAGCTCTAAACTCACCAAAATTCTCAAAATTGTTAGAAGGAATTAAATATGTAATAGTTGATGAAATCCATGCTTTAACAAATAAAAGAGGAGTTCATCTCTCACTTTCTTTAGAAAGGTTGAATAGAATTGCCAATTTTATAAGAATTGGTTTATCAGCAACTATTCATCCATTAACTGAAGTTGCCAAATTTTTAGTAGGTAATGATAGGGATTGCTATATTGTAGATGTTAGTTATAAAAAAGAGATTGGAATAAAGGTTATTTCTCCTGTTGATGATTTTATCTACACACCTTCAGAGGAGATTAGTAAAAAGCTCTATAGCTTATTAAAAAAACTCATAGAAGAGCATAAAACAACCTTAATATTTACAAACACAAGAAGTGCTACTGAGAGAGTTGCATTTCATTTAAAGCAGTTAGGAGTTAAAAAAGTTGAGACTCATCACTCATCTTTAAGTAGAGAGCATAGGTTAGAAGTTGAGGAGAAATTAAAAAAAGGAGAACTGAAATGTGTTATTAGCTCAACATCATTAGAATTAGGTATTGATATTGGAAGTATTGACTTGGTTATTTTGTTAGGCTCACCTAAAAGTGTTTCAAGAGCTTTACAAAGAATTGGTAGAAGTGGGCATAGATTGCATGAGAAAAGTAAAGGAATTATAATTCCATTTGATAGGGATGATTTGATAGAGAATGTTGTTTTAGCTTATAACGCAAAAACTGGAAGAATTGATAGAGTTCATATTCCAAAAAACTGTTTGGATGTTTTAGCTCAACATTTGGTTGGAATGGCATTAGAGAAAGTTTGGGATATTGAGGAGGCGTATAATTTAATTAAAAAAGCCTATCCATATAAAGATTTAAGTAAAGAAGATTTCTTAGATGTTTTAAATTACTTAGCTGGAGGTATAGAGGAGAAAAATGTCTATGCAAAGATTTGGCTTAAAGATAACAAATTTGGAAAGAGAGGGAAATCAGTTAGAGCTATATACTATATGAACGTTGGAACTATTCCTGATGAAACATCAGTGGCAGTATATGAAAATAATAGATATATTGGAGAGGTTGAAGAGGAGTTTGCTGAAAAGTTGATGAAAGGAGATATCTTCGTCTTAGGAGGAAAAACATATAAATATTTAGGAGGTAAGGGGAATAAAATAAGAGTTAAGGAAGTTTTTGATGAAAAACCTACTATTCCAGCGTGGTTTTCTGAGCAGTTGCCATTAGCTTATGATTTGGCATTGGATATAGAAAAATTTAGGAAAGAAGTTTTAGATGCGGATATTGAGCATATTATGAAAAAATATGACATAGATGAAAAAACAGCTAAGGCTATTAAAAATTATATAGAGGAGCAGAATAGCTTTGCAATAGTGCCTGATGATGAGAAAATGCTAATAGAGAGTTTTGATGAGGAAAAGAGAAGATATTATATATTCCACTTTGTAGCTGGGAGGAAGGCTAATGAAGCATTAGCAAGAGCTTTCGCTAATTATATATCAAAAATAAAGAAATGTAATGTTAGAATTTCAATAAATGATTATGGATTTGCCTTAATACTGCCCAAAAACAGAAAGATAAAAAGAAGTGAACTAACTGAACTCTTCAATTTAGATATTGTTAAAAATGTAAAAGAAAGTATAGAGAGGAGTGAAATTTTAAAGAGAAGGTTTAGGCATGTTGCTACAAGGGGCTTTATGATTTTGAGAAAATATATGAATAGAAAAATTAGCGTTGATAGACAGCAATTTAATGCAGAAATACTTTTAAAATACTGCAAAGAGGTTAATCACCCTTTATATAGAGAAACTTTGAGAGAAATTTTAGAGGATAGCTTAGATATAGCCAATGCTTTAGATTATTTTAAAAAAATTAAAAATAAAAAAAGAAAAATTTATTATTTAGAGTTGCCTTCACCTTCGCCATTTGCATTTAATTTGGTTGTTTCAGCTTCATCAGATATAGTGTTTATGGATGATAAGAAGAAAATGATAGTAGAGTTGCATAAGAAAGTTATGGAATTCATTTCAATGAAAGAGAAAGGAAAGAAATAAAAAAATAAAAAAATATATTAAATTATTAAAACTATTTTGTTGGTGAGATTTATGACAGATGAACAAAAAAGAAAACTTACAGGAAAAATGAAAAGAATGCTTAGAGCTAAGGCTCATCATTTAGAACCTGTTGTATGGGTTGGAAAAGAAGGTAGTGAGAAGGTTATTAAAGAAGTAGATAGACAGTTAAAAGATAGAGGTTTGATAAAGGTTAAGGTTAGAAAAGCTGCATTGTTATATGAAGATAAACAAGAAATTGCTGAAAAGCTATCTAAGGCATGTGATGCAGAGGTTGTTAGTGTAGTGGGGCATGTTATAACTTTATTTAGACCAAGGGAGGGTTGGAAAAAGTATTTAGCTAAAAAACCAAAGAAAAAAGTTAAAAAAGATGAAAAAATTATTGAATTATTTGAGAAGTTTAAAAAGAAAGCAGTTAAAGAATAAACAATTAAGGTTTTTCAAAACATTTTGGAATAATATAAGCCCTTACTTAAAAGAAGACGTTCAACCTTTCCTTATTTAACTACTTTTGCAAAAAACTATTTGTTAAATTTCTATGGTTTTAAATAGAATAAATGGCTTTTACATTTACAGTCAGTGCATCCAAATCCCTCAATAAAATTAAATTTTTTTATAAATTCATTAGCAACTTCACATTCAACTCTTTCATTAGTAACAAAAATATCATCAATTTTACTAAATTTTAATAAATAATCTATATGCCAGTGCATCTTTTTATACTCTTTTAAATGCCTCTCTATCCTATTTTTTAAATTTATTGAATTTCCAAAGGCAGAGCCTACATAGAAATAATATCCTTTCTTAAAAAATTTTTCTTTATTTCCAAATTTTATTTTTTTACCATCTTTCAATCTAATTTTTAGGATATAAGTTCCCTTTTCATTAGGAATATTATTTTTTGATACCTTTCTAAAATTGAATTTTTTTATAATACTTTCAAAATGTTTAATTTTTTCATAGTAAGGGCATTTATCTTTTATTTCTTCAAAGCATTTGTTACATTTTGGTTTTGGAGAACAAATCTCTCTTCCAAAAACCACTAATAAGTTATTTATTACCTTCCAATATTTTTTAGGAAGATTCTTTCTTAATTCAAATTCTGTCTCTTCAGGAGTTTCAGTATCAACTATTTCCCATCTATTACATATTCTATGGACATGAGTATCTACGCAAATTCCATCTTTGTTGAAAGCTAAGGTTATAACCAAATTAGCAGTTTTCCTTCCAACACCTGGAAGCTTTAATAACTCTTCCAAAGAATCTGGAACTCTACCATTATAATTTTCTTTTAAAATCTTAGCCAATTTCTTTAAATTTTTTGCTTTGGTTTTATAAAATCCAGCAGGATATATTAAATTAGCTAATTTTTCTTCATCAATATTTAGCAAATCCTCAACATCCCTAACTTCTTTAAACAATTTCTTAGAAACCTCTTCAGTAATTTCATCCTTTGTTCTTGCGCTTATTATTGTTGAAATTAAAACTTTAAAAGGGTCTCTGTCTTTGGCAATCTCTGTAACAACGGCATTTTTATTGAGCTTTTTTAACAGTATGTCAATCATTTCCATACGCATCCCAAAATAAACATTATAAAATTAATTATTAAAAAGTAAAAATAAATTAAGACATTTAAAAATTTATTCAATCAAAAATCCCTACATTAAAAAAGATTTGTTTTAAGAATTATTTACATTCTCTCTTTTCAGCTGCAACTATAAGTAACATTCCAATTAAATCTCCTTTCTTTACCTCACCATCAAATCCACAAGCAAAAGTAGCCATATCTACCTCTCTTTCAGCTTCTATAGGCATTGGAACTTCTTCCCCAACAGCTATAACATGCCCTACTCTATGCCTTCCATAAGGACAGATTAAAAGAACTGACATTGGTGGTATTTTAATCTTTTTAACTCTTATTGGTTTTATGTCTCCTTGCTTAAATTCTTTGTCTTCATCTGCAACTATTGGTTTAATTTTTGCTTCATTTTTAATTTTTAAATCATATTTTAATTCTTCCTCTCTAATTTCCTTCTCTATTTCGCTCATCCTTCCAAGTATTCTAAATACCATAAACATCACCAAAAATAAGAAAATTATTATTGGCTTTTATTTTAATTCATTTATACAGTCTCACCTTCAGATTCTCTTTTTTCAATTCTTGATTTAATCAACTTCAATCTGAAGAAGTTCTCTCTTTCCATTTCATCCAATCTCATAGAAATGTATTTCTTGAGAGCTTTTAATCTTGGAATTATAACATACTCTAAGGCATTAACTCTTCTCTTTGTTGTAATAATCTCTTCAGCTAAGAGTTTAATTGATGTCTCTATTTCGGCTAATTCTGTTATTAATTCTAAAGCTTCTTCAAATTTCTTAGCAGCCTCATCTAATTTTGAGCTAACACCGTAAGGAGAATAACCTCTCTCCCCAACTTTTCTTCTAACGTTGTATATCTCAAAAGTAGGAACAGTGACACCCATAATATTCTTTGTATCCATATCAACCTCTAACTTATCATTCTTTGCAGCTAAGGAAGCTTCTTTAACTGCCAAAGTTCCCATAACTGTTTGAGCCATTATTAAATCTTTGTAAGCTTCAGCTAACTTTGTCTCAACTTTTTCTCTCAAATCTGAAGCTTGCTCTATGATTTGGAAGAATTCCATAATTAAAGCATCTCTTTTCTGCTTAAGCAGTTTATGACCTTTTTCAGCCAATTTAATTTTATTTTTTAATTTTAATAATTCCATTCTTGTTGGATTCACTCTCTGCATGTAAATCCCTCTCTATCTCTGTCAATTGATTATTAGCAACATTATAACATAAAAATTTAATGGTTATAGTTATTTAAACATTTCTCTAACCTTTTCATCTGATTCATAAACTTTTTTCTTCATCTTTTCTCTATATTCAGCTAATTTTTTTGAAATATTTTCATCTTTTAGAGCTAAAATCTCTAAAGCTAATATAGCAGCGTTTTCTCCTCTATCAATTCCTACACCTGCAACAGGAATTCCAGGAGGCATTTGAACTATACTTAATAAAGCATCTAAACCATCTAACTTTGCATCAACTGGGACAGCAATAACTGGCTTTGTTGTTAAACTTGCTATAACTCCTGGTAAATGAGCGGCTAATCCAGCTATTGCTATGAAAACATCTGCTTTTGAATTTTTAACAATCTCTTCAACCAACTCTGGAGTTCTATGAGCAGAGGCTACTCTAACCTCAAACTCTACACCAAACTCTTTTAAAACATTAACAGCCTTTTCAGCTATTTTTAAATCACTCTCACTACCCATTATTATACATATCATTGCTACCACCAAAAAAGAGTTTGTCTAAATGTTTAATTTAGTTTTTCAATAATATTAATTATAAATAAATTATGGTCAAAATTATAAAAATAAGTCATGTAGAGAGGTGGAAATTTTGGAGTATGTGTTTAATGGACTAACAAAAAAGGATGTCAGAAAGTTAAAAGTTGGAGATATAGTTTATTTAAACGGTAAGATATACACGGCAAGAGATGAAGCTCATCTAAAAATCATAGAGATGATAAAAAACAATGAAAAACTACCTTTTAATTTAAATGAAGCTATCATTTACCATGCCGGCCCTATAATGAAAAAAGTAAATGAAGAGTGGGTTTGTGTTTCTATAGGTCCAACGACATCTGCAAGAATGAATGATTTAGAAGGTGAATTTATAAAATTGACAAATATCTCTGCAATTGTTGGAAAGGGAGGGATGAAAAAAGAGTTATTAAAAACTTTTGAAGATTTTGGAACAGTATATTTAGCAGCTCCCGGAGGTTGTGCTGCTTTATTAGCTAATTCAGTAAAAAAAGTTAATAATGTATATTTCTTAGAAGAGTTAGGAATGCCAGAAGCTGTTTGGGAATTGGAAGTTAATAATTTTGGTCCATTAATTGTAGCAATGGACAGCCATGGAAATAGTATATATGAGAATGTTGAAAAGAGAGTTTATGAAAAACTAAAAGAGCTGTTAAAATAATTTTTTTAATATTTCAACAACGTCATCTTTTTTTATACCTTTTATTAATATAGTTTTTTGTGGATTTAACTTCCCAGTAACTATTTCAACATCTTTTTTGAAAATATCCTTAAAAAATTTAATTATCTCCTTGTTAGCCTTTCCTTCTGTTGCAGGAGCTTTTATTTTTATAGCTAATCTCTTTCTCCACTCATTTATTCCTGTAATCTCATTCTTTTTAGCTCCAGCTTGGACATCGATATCAATTAAAACTCCATCTTTACTTTCTTTAACTATTTTTTCAATCATTTTCTCCCATTTTATGCAGTTTTCTCCATTCTTCTAACGGTATTGAAAATTTTTTTTCAACTTCCGGTCTATATATTGTGTTATATGTACAAAATGGAATTATTCTGTTATCAGGGGTTGCGTAATGGATGCAACATCTCTCTACTCTCCTAACATCAAAGTTGTATGCATCCATAAAGTGCATACAGCTAATCATCAACATGTGGTAGTGTAGTTCAGCTAAAGCTTTATAGTCGCTCTTTAAAACTCCAATAATTAAATCAATTATTGTTTTTATATTTACTGATTTTGGAGCTTTATCTAAATCAATTAGAGATGGTAATTTTAGAGCAATTTCTCCTAAAACTTTAACATCCTTTATTTTTGATTTTCCAATTTCATCTATCTTTTCTTTAACCATTTCAAAGAACCCTTCAATGTCTATAAATCTTGGTAATGGGATTAATTTTCCATCTTCATCAACAAAAACATAAGTTGATGCTCCACAATGCTGATGAGAACTTAATATTGGCTTTCTATCATTGGTTAATTTTTCAACCAACACAGAGATTGGAGCTACTGATGGAACAGGGTAAAAGTCATCTTCACAAATCTCCCCATCTGTTTGCTCTTCCACTAATTTTATAAAGTCAGGGATTGTTATTCTTCCTTCTAATCTTGTTCTTTCATCAACTCTTCCAGCAAATGAAACTGGTTGGAAATTAATTCCTCTAACAACATCTATATTCTCAGCAGCATATCTTATAATTCCTCCTATTTCGTTATCATTAACTCCTCTAACTAATGTAGGAACCAAAACAACACTATCAAAATTAACCTCTCTACAATTTTCAATAACTTTCTGTTTTATAGGAAGGAGATTTTTTCCTCTTGCAATTATATAGGGTTTTTCAGAGATTCCATCAAACTGTAAATAGATTGTTGATAATCCAGCCTCTTTTAACTTTTTAAGATAATTTATGTTCTTTAATTTTATACCATTTGTTGCTAACTGCACGTGCAAGAATCCCATATCTTTTGCCAGTCTTATTAATTCAGGTAAATCAGGTCTTACAGTTGGTTCTCCTCCTGCGAACTGAATAGCAGGCGTTGGTGGAACTTCTCTTCTTAAATTTTCCATCATCCTCTTTATATCTTCAAAAGATGGCTCATAAACCTTTCCTGATTTATTAGCATTGGCAAAACATATAGGGCAGTTTAAATTACATCTATTTGTCACATCTATATTAGCCAGTATAGTTGTAGATTTATGATTTGGGCAAAGACCACAATCAAATGGACAGCCATTTTTTACATTTGTATTTGTTATTTCAACTTTTCCAATAAATCCATAGTCATCAAATTTTTTATATAATTTTGAATCTCCCCAATATATATCTTTAAACTCCCCATGCTCTGGACAAGTTTTTTTGATAACAATTTTTCCATCTTCCTCTAAAATTGTTGCAGGAATTCTTTTTAAACATATGGGGCAAAGTGATAATGTTTTTTTCTCCATATCATCACCATAATAATTTAATATTATTCTTTCATAACCATAATTATAGTTTGTTTAATAGAAAGGTTCTAATAACTAATACTTAATAATTGCTAATATTTATAAAAATTTAAAATTGTGATATTATGAAGCTTGGTATAATTACCATAGATAGAGATGAGGTTATTAATGATTTAATAAAATCTTGCAAAAAGTTTGAAGTTGATTACAAAATTATCAACCCTACAAAAATTGTAGCAGGGTTTAATTTAGATTTTAAATTGAAATATTATAAATCATTCTTAAATGAATTAGATTGCTGTTTTGTTAGAAATCTTGGTTGGGATAGTTTTTTTAGATTTGATGTGTTAAAATATTTAAATCAATATGTTATTGTTATAAATCCTCCAGAGGCTATAGATATAGCTTCAAATAAGTTTTTAACTTCAATATTTCTTGAATTAAACAACCTCCCACAGCCAAAAACTGTTGTTACAGAGAGTATAAATGAAGCCATAGTTTGGATAGATTCATTTGGTGAAGCTGTTTTAAAACCAATATTTGGATGTGGAGGGGAGGGAATTATTAAAATTACAAGAGAGTCTCCAATTTCTACTAAATTAAATACTTTAGATGAATTTAAAGAGAAATATAAAACATTCTACATTCAAGAATTTATAAAACCATTAGATAATGAACATAGAGATATTAGAGCTTTTGTAGTTGATGATGAAGTTGTTGCAGCAATGTATAGAATTGGAGGCGAAAATTGGAAAAACAATGTTTCTCAGGGAGCTAAAATAGAAGAATGTGAAATAACTGATGAAATTGAAAAATTGGCTCTAAAAGCAAAAAATGCTATTGGTTTATTTTATGCAGGGGTTGATTTAATTGAGTCAGAAGATGGTTTAAAAATTTTGGAGGTTAATTCAACACCCTCTTGGATTGGACTATCTAAAGTATCTAAAGTTAATATTGCTGATAAGCTTTTAGAGAAAATAATTCAGCATGTTAAAAAATAAAAACTAACTTTATCCATTTATTTTCTTTGCAATTATCTCTAATGCTTTCATAAACGCATCTTTCTCTGGAATAATAACAGCTACAGGAACATTAACAATTTTTTCAATAGTTGCACTAACAATAGGAGCGCAAACAATGCCCTTAACTCCTTCTCTTTCAGCTCTAACCGCGGCAACAATACACTCTTCTAAAGAACCCGCAGGATACTCCTTTATTAAATAACTTTTTCCATTAATTTCTATTTTTCTTCTTGTAATTTTATTTAAAGCAGGTCTTGCAGCTATAATTGCTATAGTCTCAATATCCTCATCTTTTTCAAAAGACCTTATTGTCTTTAAAATTTTTATAAGTGTTGAAACCCTAAAATCTTTCCCTTGAACAACTTTATATAGTGTGCTATATGGAATTCCGGAAATTTCAGAAAATTCTTTTAAAGTTAATCCCAACTCAAGTAAAATTCTTTTAAATTCTTCAATAAATTTTTCTGGTGATTCAATTTTTAATAACAATCTTTCGCAGGCTTTCATAAACAACCCCTAAATAATTAAAATTAAAAAATTAAAATTAGAAATTTTTAAAAATTTATACTATAAAGTCAATGTTACATTTTCTTCGTTCTCTTCTCTGATTTTGCTCTTTTGAAACTTTTGGTATTAATCTTATTGGTTTTGAATCTTTTCCTACAATATTTGGTGACTTAACTCCAGTAATTATTGCCATAACTCTAATACATCCTTCCATCTCTGGGTCTATTCTTGCTCCCCATATAACATTTGCATCAGGGTCAAGTTGGCTTGTAATCCCTTCTCCAATATCATTAGCTTCTTTTAATGTCAAATCAGGACCTCCAGTTATATGAATTAATGCTCCTTTAGCTCCTTTATAATCAACATCCAATAATGGGCAGCTTAAAGTTTCTCTCACTATATTTTGAACTCTATCTCCTCTATCACTACTATCTACTTCACCAACTCCAATCATTGCCACTCCTCCACCGCCCATAATTGCCTTAACATCTGCAAAGTCAATATTTATTAAGCTTGGAACAGCTATAGTTTCAGTTATCCCCTTAACAGCTTGAGCTATAATTTCATCAGCCACTTTAAATGCATCATTTATAGGCAAGTTTGGAACTAAATCCAAAAGCTTATTATTATCTATAATAATTACAGTATCACAAACCTCAGACATTCTTGCAATTCCTTCATCTGCCTTTTTCATTCTTGCTCTCTCAATTTTAAATGGGTATGTTACAACTCCAACAACTATAGCTCCGTTTTCTTTAGCTACTTCAGCCACAACTGGAGCTGAACCTGTTCCAGTTCCTCCACCCATTCCTGCAGTGACAAAAACTAAATCAGCTCCTTTTAACTGCTCCTCCAATATATTTTTAGCCATTTCTGCTGCCTTTCTCCCAATCTCTGGATACCCTCCAGCACCTAAACCTCTTGTTAACGTAGCCCCAATTAAAATTTTCTTATCAGCTTGTATTATTTCTAAATGTTGTTTATCTGTGTTTATAGCTATTGTTTCTGCTCCTTGAATACCAATTTCCATTAGTCTGTTAATTGTGTTATTACCTGCTCCACCACATCCAACTACTACTATTCTTGCTTCACCAAATTCATCTTTTAAGTATTTAGTTGTGTCACTTCTTGATAAGGCATCTTTTACGAGTTTCATAATTATCATCCTTATATTGATTTATTAAGATTTTTCTATTTTACATTTAAATTACACACAATAACCTTACAATCTAAAAATTAAGAATAAGCCAATAACTATTAGATGGTAGTTGAAATAACCATAACAAATTTACACTATATTTTTTCCAATTATATATATTTAACCTTAAAAATTATGGTAATGTGCTTCTAACGCACTACCACAAACTATATATAAAGAGTTGTAATATATTATTTATTGGTGTGCATGGCTAGGCCGGGGGGTTGGGCGTCCCCTGTAACCCGAAATCGCCCTTATGCGGGGGCCGAAAACTTGGGGGCGGCATGTTCTCTAACCCTCTCTTCCCAGACTCCTCGATGATGCCTCGTCCCGTGGGGCTCGGCGGTGGGGGAGCATCTCCTGTAAGGGAGATGTAACCCCCTTTGTCTGCCGAACCCCGCCAGGCCCGGAAGGGAGCAACGGTAGGCAGGACGTCGGCGCTCACGGGTAAGCGGGGCTGAGAAGGAGTCTGGGGGCGAGAGAGGGTTGGAGGACATGCCCACCCCAAGGAAGCCATGCACACCACCATTTTTTGAGTTCTTTTTTTATTTTTTATCCTTAATTTTATAAGGGGAGATTATGCTTATTGGTGTTATTTCTGATACTCATCTCTATGATAGAGCTTTTGAGTTGCCAAAAACTGTTTTTGATGAATTTTCTAATGTGGATTTAATTATTCACTGTGGAGATGTGACTGATGAAGAGATTTTAAATATATTAAAAGATTTAGCAAGGGTTGTAGCTGTTAAGGGAAATATGGATTATCTTGATTTACCAAAAAGAGAAATTTTAGATATAAATGGTATAAAAATAGGAGTGATTCATGGAGATGTAGTTTATCCAAGAGGAGATAGATTAAAATTAAAGCTGTTAGGTAAGGAGATGGGAGTTAATGTTTTAATATCTGGACATACCCACACACCATTTATAGATGATTGTGGAGATATTATATTATTAAATCCAGGTTCGCCAACAGTCCCAAGATGTCCTCTAAAATCAATTATGAAGCTAAATATTGAAGACAAGTTAGAGGCTAAGTTAATTCCAATAGACTAGAATATATATTATAATACGTTTTTTAGTGAGAATATGAAAATCTTGGAGAAATGTGTTGGATGTGGAAATTGTGTTGTATTCTGCCCAAAAAAGGCAATAAAAACATATGGAGTTGCTATAATTGATAAGAACAAATGCTCAAACTGTGGAATTTGTGCAAGATATTGCCCGATTAATGCAATTAAAATTGAATAAAATTAAAGAGAAAGGAGGGACTCAAATGTATATTGGAAGATTTTTAGTTGCAGGGAAAACAAAAGACGGAAAGTCATTTGTTGCATATAGAGTTTCAAGTAGAAGCTTTCCAAATAGAGAAGCAAGAAAAATAAATAACAATACAGTAGCTATAATTCCAAAAGACCTAAATGAAATCTTTAAAAATCCTTATATAACCTATAATTGTATAAAAGTTGTTGATAATGTTGTTGTTGCATCTAACGGCTCACATACTGATTTTATAGCTGAAAAATTACACTTTGGGAAAAGAGATGCGTTAATTTATGTGCTATCAGTTATGGACTATGAGAAAGATGATTATAAAACCCCAAGGATTGCAGCTGTTTTAGATAAAAATGAATGTTATATGGGTTATGTTGCTCATGATGATATTAGAGTTAAAAAGGTTGAGTTAAAAGAAAGGAAAGGTTATTATTTAGGAGTTTATAATGCTTGTAAAATAGATGAAAACCAAATTTTAGATATTGAAGGAGAAACTGCTGAAGAAATAGCTGATTATATATTAAATTATGAGGAATTTGAACATCCAGTTGCATGTGCTGTTGCTATTATTGATAAAAATGGAATAAAAATAGCTACTAAAAATAAATCCTAAACGTTTTTATTAAAAATTTTTATAAAATGGATGTGATTACTATGTCTATTTTTTTATTTGAAAGAAATAATGAGAAAATAGTTTTAGAAAACCTTAGGTTGCTAATTCGCATGTCTCTAAAAAGTATTGAGTTATTGAAAGAGTATATGAACTCCAAAGATGAAAAAATATTGAAAGAAATAATAAAAATAGAGGAAGAAGGGGATGAGACTACAAAAAATATAAGGATAAACTTAGAAAAAGCTTTTTTACCAAATATGAGAAGAGAGTTGTCAAGTTCTGCAGAACTTTTAGATGAAACATTAGACAGCTTAAAGCATGCTGCTATGTTGTATGAGTTATTAAAGGAAGAGCTTGATGAGTATTTAAAAGATGAAATTGATTTGGTTTTAATGATTACTGTGGATATGTTTAAATATTTAGAAAGAGTTTTAGATGTTATTGAAAAAGGTGGGGATTTAGACCCTCTTATTAAAGAGATTAAAGATAAAGAAAAATTTATTGATGACATCTACCAAAATAAGATTTATAAGTATTTAATTAATTTGGAAGTCGTATCATTTTGGGAAGGAAAAATATTGTGTGACTTTATTGAATACATTGTAAATATCAGCGACTACATAGAGGATGTAGCTGATGAATTACATATTCTTTATTTACACATAAAATAAGTTCTATTATAATAGGTGATTGACATAGAAATTTCCATAGATTTAGAGTTAATTATAAGTTTTTATTTGTTATTTATTCTTGGAGCTAATAATGTTGCTAATGCTATTGGCACTGCTTATGCCTCAAGAGCTACAACATATAGGAATTTATTAATTTTATTTAGTGTCTGTGTTATAATTGGCTCATTATTTGCTAAAAATGTTGGAAATACTGTAAATAGTATATCTTCTGATGCTTTAATGGCTCTAATAATTTCAGCGTTAGTTATGACACTCTCAACATACAAAAAAGTGCCAATATCACTACATACAGTTATTATCTGCTCTCTGATTGGATTAAGTTTTAGTTCATCAAATTTGACTGTATTTGGTGAAATATTACTAAGTTGGATACTATCCCCAATTATAGCAGTTATAATTGCATATGTGATGTATTTAGCTTATGAAAAGATAGAAATTCCAATACTCAAAAAGATAACTATGATTAAATGTCTCTTATTAATAAGTGCTGGTGTAGTTGCATTTAATTTAGGAAGTAATGACTTACCTACTGTTTTAGGGACATTTACTACATCTCAAATAATTTATGTTATTGGAGCTATTTTTTTATGTTTGGGAGCTTACTTATATGGAAACAGAGTTTCAGAGACATTATCTATGATAACAAATTTAAGTGTAACCTCTGCATTTATAGCTCAGCTCTCTGGGGGTTTGGCGGTTACAATATTCACCGCCTTAGGAATGCCAGTTTCAACAACTCAAGCAATAGTTGGGGGGATTTTAGGGGTAGGTTTAACTAAGGGGATAAAAACTGTAAGATTGAATGTTTTAAAAAAAATAATTTTTTGGTGGATGTTAGCTCCTATAATTGCTTTAATAGTTGGTTTTATAATAGGAATTTTGCAGAAATAAGATGATAACAATGAAGAAAATATTATTAAATAAATTAAAAGGTTGTAAAAAATTGGTTATTATGGGTATTGGAAATGAGTTAAAAGGAGATGATGCTGTTGGAATATATGTAATCAAAAAATTAATGGAATACCTTAAAATAGATAAAGAGAAAGAGATTGTAAATATTAAAAATCTCTATTTAATAAATGCTGGAACTGTTCCTGACTTTTTTACTGATGTTCTAAAAGAAATAAATCCTACCCACATTTTAATAATTGATTGTGCGTTAATGGATAAAGATGTTGGAGAAGTTAAGATTATAAAAGAGGATGAAATAATAAATTACAGTTTCTCAACTCATACATTGCCTTTATCTATAATAGTCAAATATTTAAAAAAATTTATAAATAGTGAAATAATAATTTTAGGAATTCAGCCAAAAATAATAGATTTCTGCCCAATGTCTGAAGAGGTTAAATTAGCTGGAAATAAATTAGCTCACATAATTATTGAGATTATAAAAGAGCTAAAATTAACAGAATAAATAATTAAAACAAATAAAATAAGGATGTGATGGTTATGATTAACTTTAAAGAGATAGAAAAAAAATGGCAAAAAAGATGGGAAAAAGAGAGAATATTTGAAGCTAATCCAGATGATAGAGAGAAATTCTTTATAACTGCGGCGTTTCCATATTTAAATGGGGTCTTACATGCTGGGCATCTTAGAACCTTTACAATTCCAGAAGTTGTTGCAAGATTCCAAAGAATGAAAAATAAGAATGTTTTATGGACTTTTGGTTATCATGTTACAGGAACTCCAATCTTAGGTTTAGCTGAGTTGATAAAAAATAGAGACGAGAAAACAATATGGGCATATACTGAGTTGCATGGCATTCCAAAAGAAGAGCTTTTAGAGCTAACAACACCAGAAAAAATTGTTGAATATTTCTCAAAAAAAGCTGAAGAGGCATTTAAAAGAATGGGATTTAGCTTAGATTGGAGAAGAAACTTTAAGACGGATGATAAAGTTTTCAATAAATTTATAGAATGGCAATTCCACAAATTAAAAGAGAAAGGATTGATTATTAAAGGTTCTCATCCTGTTAGATACTGTCCAGGATGTGACAACCCCGTAGAAGACCATGACTTATTGGAAGGAGAAAATGCTACTTTAGTTGAATATATCTTAATAAAATTCACAACAGAAGATGGCTGTATAATGCCAATGGCTACTTTAAGACCTGAAACCGTCTTTGGAGTAACAAACGTTTGGGTTAATCCTGAAGCAACTTATGTTAAGGCAAAAGTTTACTTAGAGAAAGAAAATGAGGAAGGAATTGAATTAATTGATAATGGTATATGGATAATGGCAAAGGAATGTGCTGAGAAATTAAAACACCAAAATAGAAAGATAGAGATTATTGAAGAATTTAAAGGAGAACAACTTATAAACAAAAAGGTAAAAAACCCAGTAACTGGGAAAGAGGTCCCAATATTACCAGCTAAGTTTGTAAAAACAAATATTGGAACTGGTTGCGTTATGTCAGTTCCAGCACATGCACCTTATGATTATATAGCATTAAGAGATTTAGGTTTAGTTGATGAAATTGGATTAATTCCATTAATTAAAGTTCCTGGTTATGGAAAATATCCTGCAAAGGAGATTGTTGAAAAAATGGGCCTTAAAAATCAAGAAGAAGAGGATAAATTAGAGGAGGCTACTAAAAAAATCTACAAGGATGAGTTCCACAAAGGAATTTTAAATGAAAACTGTTTAGAGTATGAGGGAATTCCTGTTAGGGAGATTAAAGACAAATTAACAAAGGATTTAATAGACAAAGGACTTGCTGAGGTTATGTATGAATTTAGTGAAGAAAAGGTTATTTGTAGATGTGGAACTCCATGTATAGTTAAAATGGTTAAAGGACAGTGGTTTATCAAATATTCTGACGAAAAATGGAAAGAATTGGCTCATAAATGTGTAGATAAGATGAAATTCATTCCTGAGAATTTAAGACAAGTGTTCCATGAAAAAATCGATTGGATGAAGGATAAGGCATGTGTTAGAAGAAGAGGTTTAGGAACAAAGTTTCCATTTGAAGAGGGATGGGTTATTGAATCTCTATCAGATTCAACAATTTATCCTGCATATTACACAATTGCAAAGTATATCAACCAATATAACATAAAGCCAGAACAATTAACTTTAGAGTTATTTGATTACATCTTTTTAGGTAAAGGTGATGTAGATAAAATTGCTGAATATACTGGCATTTCAAAGGATATTATTGAAAGTATGAGGAAAGAATTTGTTTATTACTATCCAGTAGATTGGAGATGTTCAGCTAAAGATTTGATTCCAAACCATTTAACGTTCTATATCTTCAATCACGTAGCAATATTCCCAGAAGAGTTCTGGCCAAAAGGTATTGTAGTTAATGGTTATGTCACAATTGAAGGGAAAAAGTTATCTAAGTCAAAAGGTCCAGTATTACCAGTCTTAGAAGTTGCTGAGAAATTTGGGGCTGATGTTGGAAGATTCTATATAACAACCTGTGCTGAATTGCCTCAAGATGCAGATATTAAGTTTAAAGAATTGGAAAATACAAAAAAGGTTTTAGAAAAACTGTATTTATTTGCAAAGGAAGTTGCTGAAAGAAAAGAAGAAAAAGGCAGTGAGATTAGCTATATAGATAAATGGTTATTAAGTAGATTGTATAAGGCAGTTAAGCAGTATGATGAATATATGGAAAACTTTGAGCTAAGAAAAGCTGGAATTTTACTCTATCAGTTATTGGATGACTTAAAATGGTATAGAAGAAGAGGAGGAAATAATATAAGAGTTTTAGAGGAGTTCTTAGAAGTTATAATAAAATTGATGTCTCCTTTCACTCCACATTTATGTGAAGAGATGTGGGAGATTTTAGGAAAAGAAGGATTTGTTTCATTAGCTAAATTCCCAGAAGTTAAGGAGGAGTATATAGATGATAAAATTGAAAAAGGAGAAGAGTATTTAAAATCAGTTATGGAGGATATTAAAGAGATTATAAATGTTGCTAAGGTTCAGCCAAAGAGAATCTACCTATATACAGCTGACGATTGGAAGTATGAGATATTGAAGATTATTAAAGAAAATGAAGGAAAAACAGTTAAAGAATTGATGCCAATTATTATGAAAAATCCAGAGTTTAGAAAGTATGGTAAAGAGATTCCAAAATTAGTTAATCAACTAATAAAACTCAATGCAGAAATTATTAATGAGGTTGAAGTTTTAGAAAATGCCAAAGAATTCTTAAAGAGAGAGTTTGGTGTTGAAGAAATTATAATTAATGGTGAAGATAAGGCTAATAAAAAGAGAGTGGCTATTCCATTTAAACCAGCAATCTATCTTGAATAAATTTAAAATAAAATTTTTATCTTCAAAATATTTCATTTCTTTTTTTCATAATTTCTCATATAATCTTTTTCTAATGCAATATAAACATAAGAAATAGTTTTATTAACAATCTCAAATAATAAAAAATTTTTTATATGATTAACAACATTGTTAGTATGTGAGTAATTGCTAATTTTTGAAAAGTCTAAATTTTTAGTTAAATAAGTTTAGTTTATATATTAAGTTATTAAATTTGTTATTTTTTGTCCTTATAGGTGTGTCTCATATTAAGGTAATGATCTATTTTTAGGTTTAAAAGATTTTTAAATATAATATTACGTGCAAAAGTCCTATGATTAATAAAATAACCTTAGGATATGTATTTAAATGAAATACTATAAGGGGTGAAAATATGGCAACAAAATCTATGGCTGAATATGAAACACTCAATCACAAAACATTTTTAGACATTTTTAATATAATCCCAGAGATTAGAAAGATTTTAGAGGAAAGTGAGAGTGTAGAAGAAGCAAGAGAAAAGTTATTTGAATTTTGTAAAGAATTAGAATGGGAAGTTAGAATGAAAAAGAGATTTGATAACGAAGTTGATAGATGGTTGGCTTTAAAGGCAATTGAGATATTTTTAAACATAATATCAAAAGATAATGAAAGATTAGCAGGTTTCAGCACATTAGAATATTTATGGAAAGCATATAAAGGAGACGAAGATGCTTTAAAAGAAATTAGTGAGGGGTTTGTTGAAGAATTTAAACACTTATTCTTAGCAATGTCTGGAAAAGCTAATTATTCATTAGGATTCTTAGGAGAGAGATTGTTGGAAGAGGGTGTTAAATTTATTGATTTTAGTAAAATAAAAGGTAGAGAAGCTGGGATAGCAAGGTCTAATTTTTTAGATAAGGTTTATGAAATCATGAGAGAATATGTTAGCAGATATCCAAGTGGATTAGATAAAAGAATTATATTTAAAAGAAAAAAGAATAAAGATGTTTTAGAAGAATTCTTTGGAATTACTGATGAAGAGTGGTATAATTACAAATGGCAATTTAAAAATGTATTAAGAGGTTTAAAAGGAGTTGAAATATTAAGAGAACTTAAAGAAGAAACAAACTTTAAGATATCCGATGAGGATTTAGAAATTATTGAAAAAGCTGTAAAAAACGGCATACCATTTGGAATAACACCATATTACTTACATTTATTTGACTTTGAAAACCCTTACGTTGAAGATTTAGCTGTTAGAAGGCAGGTTATTCCACCAGAGTGGTATGTTGAAAAGATGATTGAGCACAAAGAAGATAGAAACATTGCCTTTGATTTTATGGGAGAGCACGACACTTCACCACATGATTTAATAACAAGAAGATATGTTACAATAGCTATTATAAAACCTTATGAATCCTGCCCACAGATTTGTGTTTATTGTCAAAGAAATTGGATGGTTCAGGATTTTGATGCTAAAGCCTTTAAAGGCTGGGAAAAAGTTGAGAAAGCATTAGATTGGTTTGCTGAACATGATTCAATGATTGAAATTCTTATCACAGGAGGAGACCCATTCAGTTTAAATGATAAAGCAATTGAAAGAATATTGAATAGAATATCTGAGATGAACCATGTTATAGGAGTTAGATTTGGAACAAGAACAATAGTAACAGCTCCTATGAGAATAACAGATGAATTGGCTGAGTTATTAGGAAGCTTTGAAAAGAGTTTAATGATATCAACTCATGTAGAGAGCTGTTATGAAATTACTCCAGAAGTTAAAGAGGCTGTTAAAAAATTGAGAACAAATAATATCTGCGTATATAATCAGCACGTATTCCATAGATATGTTAGCAGAAGATTTGAAAACGTAGCTTTAAGAATTGCATTAAAGAAGGTAGGAATTATTCCATATTATACATTCTATCCAAAAGGAAAGATGGAGCATAAAGATTATTTAGTTCCAATAGCAAGATTGGTTCAAGAGATTAAAGAAGAAGCAAGATTATTGCCAGGTTCATTTAGAACTGATGAACCAATATTTAACGTTCCAAGAATGGGAAAAAACCATTTAAGAGCCTGGCAGGATAGAGAGTTAATAGCAATAAAACCAAATGGAAGTAGAGTTTATTTGATGCATCCATGGGAGAAGGGAATATATCCAACCAAACTCTACACCTATGAGGATGTTCCAATTAAAGAATACTTAGATAGCTTAAAGAATATTGGAGAAAATATTGAAGAGTATAGAACTATATGGTATTACTATTAATTGGTGGGATTAATGAAAATAGCTGTTGTTGGAGCAGGGCCTGCTGGAAGAACATCTGCTATGTTTTTAGCAAAAAATGGTTTTGATGTTGATTTATTTGAAAAGGATAAAATAGGAGGGACGTGTTTAAATTATGGATGCACATATATAACCGGACTTAGAGAAATGGCAGATATATTAAATAATTTAAGCATTTTAAAAGGAAAAAAAGTTTATTTAGAGGAAATAATTTCATTTAAGGAGTTACAAGAAAAAATAAATAAAATTCAAGATAAGATTAGAAATAAATTAGAGAATGAGACAAAAAATTTGGGAGTTAATATAAAATACAAAGAATTTAAAGAAAAATATGAAGAAAATTATGACTATATAGTTTATGCTACTGGAAGAAATTATCTAACTTCTTATAATGGATATGAGATTTTAACTCACAAGGATATACCAAATTTAAGAGAGCTTCCTGAAAATATCTTAATTATTGGTGGTGGAACAGTAGCAACAGAATACGCTTCAATATTTTCCGACTTTGGCTGTAATGTTGTTTTATATGCAAGGTCTAAGATTTTGAAAGATATTAGAGATGAGGAGATTAGAGATTATTTAATGAAAAAAGTTATAAACTTTAAGATAATTAATGACAAAGAAGAGCTTGAAAAACTTTTAAAAGATGAAAACTATACAAAAATCTTAGCTATTGGAGGAAAGGGAGTTTTTGAAACTGATGATTATTTAAGAGTAATAAATAAAAAGAAAACTTACGCTTGTGGAGATTGCTTAATAAATGGAGGAGGAAACACTCCAATTTCAAGAATGGAAGGAAGAGTAGTTGCTCAAAATATAATTAACGAAATAAACAATAAACCCTTAATAAAACCAAATTATGAATTAATTCCAAAAACTATTAGATTATCTTTAACTATTTCTTATGTAGGAAAGCAAACAAATGAATATAAGACAATAAGAAGCTGTGTAGGGAAAGGTAACTTCTTTAAAGTTTTAAGTGGTGTGGGTATAAACAAAATCTATTATGAAAATGGAAAGGTCGTGGGAGCTATAATTATGACTCCTTGTGCTGAAATTCTCCCCTACTTCACTCAGCTAATTAGAGGAATTGATATATATAATGACTTTATGGAAATCCATCCTTCAACAGACATTTTCTATAAAGAGTTTAGAAAAGAATTTGAATAATCATTTCTCAAAAACAGGATATCTTCCTAAAAATGTTATAAATGATGTGTGTTTTTCTAAGCTTTTTAAAATTTCTTTTAATTTCATTTCTCCAACATCTTCAAAGTCAATGTAAAATATATAAGTTCCTAATCTCTTTTTTGAAGGTCTTGACTCAATCCTCGTTAAATTTATATTTCTTTCAGCAAATTCTTTTAAAATATGATATAAAGCTCCTGGTTTATCTTCTTTTAATTCAAAAACAATTGAAACTTTGTATTTTTTTGGAAGTGTTTTAAATTTCACATTTTTGCCAATTAAAATAAATCTCGTCATATTATTTTTATAATCTTCAATATTTTCATCCAATATTTTTAAGTTATAATATTCCGCTGATTCTTTTGAACCGATAGCTCCTAAAGTTTCATCTTTACTTTCAGCAACTATTTTTACAGCTTTAGCTGTGCTTTCTACTGCCTTAACTTCCCAGTTATGTTTTTTTATATAATTTCTGCATTGAGCCAATGCCTGTGGATGAGAAATAACAATTCTTATTTTATTTTTATCATAACCTATTAAATTGTGATGTATATCTATAGCTAACTCTCCTAATATTTTAATATTTTTAAATTGCAACAATAAATCCTGTGTTAAAGATACAGAACCTTCAATAGAGTTCTCTATTGGAACTACTCCTAAGCCATTGTTATCTAATTTTTCAAACACATCATATATGGAATTGCAATAATCTATTTTATAATTTCCATCAATGTAATCTAAAAATTTCTTTGTAGCTATTTCACTGTACGTCCCTTTTGGTAATGTGTAAATAACTGCTTTACTCATTCTTTCACCATTTCAACAATTAAAAACTGCCCTTTATTTTTTAAAATTTTTGAAAATTTTTTATCTATTGGCTTCCAATATTTTATGATTTTTGATAAAATTATTGATGGAAATATCTTAAAAATTGAAGGTAAAAAATATACTGAGTTTGAATAAACAATTTTAAATCCATTTACATTAAAATTTTCAATAGATAAGGGATTATGGAAAATCTCAAAATCATTAAATATTTCCTCTTTAATTAAGCTATCTCTATTTATAACTACAACTATTAACTTTCCATTGTTTTTTAAAACCCTCTTTATTTCATTTAACGCTTTTAAATAATCTACATGTTCTAACACATTTATACACAAAACTAAATCAAACGTGTTATCTTTAAAAGGTAAATTTAATATGTTACCACAAATTTTTCGCTCTTTGATGTTAAATTTTTTGAGCAAATTTAATGAAATGTCCAAATATATTGTATTAAAGTCTTTTGTTAAATTATAAAAAGCTCCAAATCCACATCCGCAATCTAAAACTAAAAAATCTTTTTTATTTTCAAATTTTTTTAACAATAAATATATTTCTTCAAAAATCAGCTCATCAGCAAAATTCATAAGAAGTTTTATATAGTTTGGAAAAACCCCTGGTTCCCATTTATCATAAAAATTTTTAACTTCTTTCATAATATCTCACATGTTAATGTATAGATTATCTCATCTTCAAACAGCTTTTTAATTTTTTCTTTAATTTTATTAATCTCATCTCTGTCTAATTCTTCTTTTAACTCTTTATCGAGCATAAATCCACATCTATAATAATATCCGTTCTCTGAAATTAAAGCTAACTCAGGATATTCAACAGATAAGATTTTCACATCATCTCCTAAAATTTTTAAAACCTCTTTAAATGCTTTTTCAAAATTAAACCCTTCTTTTACATAAAAAACAGCATCTACTGCTAATTTCATAATTTCACCATTAAAAATTATATTAAAATACTGACGGTGTGATTACGATAGTTCATTCTTTATTAGTTCTTTATAACACTACTACACTTTTTAATTACTTTATAGAAAGTGTTGTATTTATTGTAAAATACAATTGTGAATAATCGCTACAAATTTAACAAAACCGATATTGCTTTTTGAGGTTAGATAATTACTCACATTGAATCAACTATCGCAATAAATTTTTATTTATCGTTATCTAAAATATCAGAAAGGTTAGATACCTGAATTATATAAGCAATACTCATCTTCTGGTTTTTGTAGATTTTTAATAAATGTAGTTTTATCAATCTCTAACTATGACATCCCTTTAATCGTCTTTATCGGCGTTAATGTCCTCACCACCCCATACGAAGAACATATCCCTAAACTATTTATAGAATCAACCAGTATATCATTAAATGCTGCTAACATATAGGTATCACCTTTTTTTAATAAACTATTTAACCTCATCCTATTTCTGTTTTTTGCTTTTAAGATTCTTTTCGTTAATTCACACTGTCAGACTATTTAATATTGTGTAAATAATGCCAAAAACATCAAAAATCCATTACAATATTTACTTCTGTGAAAGTCTTGCCATAGGAAAAGTTGAACGGAATAAATAAGAGGTTGAATATCGATTAGATAGATTTAGTTTAGAAGAATTCATACTTTGAATGAAATCACTAATGTGATTTCATAACTCTCCGCTACGCTCCGATTGGAATAATAAAATAAAACCACATCGTTCTTTAGATTATAGGACTCCTTATGAGGTTTATTTCGAAAATACCGTTAATAATATTGAGGAGATTTCATGAATTATAGGTGCGAAATAATTTCAGGATACAACATTAAAGCTTTAAATAAAGTATTACATTTATAAAGTTAATGATAAATTTTTTTGCTCTAATATTATTTTATTAAGGGGAGAAAATGGAAATTTTGAGAACAGAAAATATTATAAAATGTTTTGGGGAGTTTATAGCTTTAAATAGAGTATCTATAAGTGTAAATAAAGGAGATGTTACTTTAATCATAGGACCCAATGGTAGTGGAAAATCTACATTAATAAATGTTATTACTGGGTTTCTAAAGGCAGATGATGGGAAGGTTTATTTTGAAAATAAGGATATAACAAACAAAGAACCAGCTGAACTCTATCATTATGGAATCGTTAGAACTTTCCAAACTCCACAACCTTTAAAAGAAATGACAGTTCTTGAAAATTTGTTAATAGGAGAGATTAACCCTGGAGAAAGTCCATTAAAAGCCCTGTTTTATAAAAAATGGATTCCAAAAGAGGAAGAGATGGTTGAAAAGGCTTTCAAAATATTAGAATTTTTGAAATTATCTCACTTATATGATAGAAAGGCTGGAGAGTTGAGTGGAGGGCAACTGAAACTTGTTGAAATTGGAAGAGCTTTGATGACAAATCCAAAAATGATTGTTATGGATGAGCCAATAGCTGGAGTAGCTCCAGGTTTAGCTCATGATATATTTAATCATGTCCTTAAATTGAAAGAGAAGGGAATTACTTTTCTAATTATTGAACACAGGTTGGATATTGTTTTGAAATATATAGACCATATATACGTTATGTTCAATGGGCAGATTATTGCTGAAGGTAGAGGAAAAGAAGAGATTAAGAAGGTTTTATCAGACCCAAAAGTTGTAGAAATATATATTGGAGAATAATATTTGGTGATAAATATGATAAAGGTAAAAAACCTAAATGCTGGATATGGAAAATTACAGATATTATTTGATGTGAATGCAAAAATAGAAAAAGGAAAGATTACAACTGTTGTAGGCCCTAATGGAAGTGGAAAATCTACATTTTTAAAAACTTTGTTTGGTTTAACAAAGATATATTCTGGAGAGATTATATTTAAAGATAAGGATATAGCAAAAATTCCACCACATCAAAAAGCAAGAATGAAAATAGCTTATTTACCACAAACAAACAACGTATTTGCTAATTTAACTGTTGAAGAAAACCTAAAGATTGCTGGTTATGTATTAGATAAAGATAAAGTTAAAGAGAGGATTGAAATTGCTTTAAATGTATTTCCAGAGCTTAAAGATATTTTAAAGAGAAAAGCAGGAACACTAAGTGGAGGACAAAGACAATTTTTAGCAATGGGAATGGCATTGGTTAGAGATGCTGAAGTTTTAATGTTAGATGAGCCAACGGCCCAACTATCTCCAAAACTTGCAGAGGTGATTTTTGAAAAGATTATTGAGATGAGGGATAACTTTGGATTAACAATTTTATTAGTTGAGCAAAATGCAAAGAGAGCTTTAGAGATTAGTGATAACGGATATATGTTTGTTAGTGGAAGAGTAGCATTTGAAGGAACTGCTGAGGAATTATTGAATCATGAGAAGTTTAAAGAATATTCATTAGGAATAACCGCTATTTAAGGTGAAAATAATGATTTTAGAGGGGGCAATTATTTATTCTAACCTCTTAGTTTTATTGGCTTTAGGATTAACTCTAACTTATATAACAACAAACGTTCCAAATTTTGCCCAAGGAAGTTATGCAATAGTGGGGAGTTATGTAGCCTTAACCATGTTAGAGTTGTTTAATCTAAGTCCTTATCTTTCTCTACCAGTATTATTTGTTGTTGGAGCAGTTGTTGGTTTAATAACTTACTTAGCTTTAAAGCCATTGATAAAAAGAGGAGCTTCAGTTGAGATTTTAATGATTGCTACATTGGCAATTGATTTGATATTGTTAGGGGTTATTGGGGCTTATTCTGAAATATTAAGTGCAATTGTTGGTTCTACTCAGGCAAAATTCGTTTTTGCAAACTTAGACTTCACTTTGTTTGGATTTAAAGGAATTTTGTTCGTTTCAACGTTTGTTATTATTTTACTATTAATTGGGCTTTATCTTTTATTATATAAAACAAAGTTTGGTATTGCTTTAAGAGCATCAATGGAAAATCCTTCCCTTGCTCAAACAATGGGGATTGATGTAGAAAAAACAAGATTATTCTCTTGGATTCTATCTGGAGCTTTAGCTGGAGTTGCTGGAGGACTTTTACCTTTCATGCAAGAAATTGTTCCAGCTACTGGGGATTTAATAATTATTTCAATCTTTGCAGCGAGTATTGTTGGAGGATTGAGACATATAAGTGGAGCTTTAATTGGAGGTTACATAATTGGAATATCTGAAAGTTTAATAACCTATTACTTGGCATCAGTATTTGGAACTGGATTCTTAGTTTATGGAAAGGTTATCTCTTTAATTATAATGATAATAACACTATTAGTTGCTCCTTATGGAATTACAGGAGTTGATTGGAAAAAAGTTAAAGCTAAATTATTATCATCTTAGATTTTGTAAATTGATTTTTAATATTTTTATGAGGTGAAAGAATGATTGTTGAGCTTATATCTTTAATCTTATTGTGGTTTGGTATCTATTATATAGTATCATTATCCTTAAATATGGAATTTGGTTATGCTGGAATCCCAAACTTTGGTAAAGCTTTGTCTGTTTTAGTTGGGGCAATTGCAGTTGGAGGAATTTTAGATAGGTTGTTAATGCTTTATTTTGGTGTTGGAGGAGGGTTGATTGAGGGCTCTACTTATGCAACATCTATGATAAATAATTTAATTGCTTCAAATCCATTAGTTGGGATAGGAATTTTAATATTAGCTATAGTATTAGCCTCAATTTTAGGATTTATTGTTGGAGCTATCTTTATTTTACCAAGTGCTAAGTTAAAAGAGGATTATTTAGGGGTTACATTATTGGCTATAAGCGAAGCTGTGCTTTTAGTTTGTACTTATAATCTAAATATAATTGGTGGCTATTATGGAATATCAACACCAGATATCTTAGCGTTTGTCTCTGGGGAGTACAGAGGTTGGGTATTTACAGGAATAGTGTTATTTATTGCCTTTTTAGTTTATTTATTCTTTGAAAGATTGTTAAATACTCCATTTGGGAGAATATTGAAAGCAATGAGAGAAAATGAAAACACTGTTAAGGCATTTGGTAGAGACATAATGAAGTTGAGGATAAAAACAATGGCAATTGGTTCTGCAATTGGTGCTATTGCAGGAGCTTTGTATTCCTTATATACAGTAAATATAGTTGCTAATGCATTTACAAGGGTTGAATGGACGTTTTTCCCATTCTTAATGGTTCTATTGGGAGGGAAAGGAAATAATAAAGGAGTCGCTTTAGGGGTTTTATGTTATGTTATAGTTAAAGTATTATTAGATGTTTATAAATATGATTTAAAATATACCTTAAATATTCCATTTGAGCCGGTTTGGCTATCCTATATGCTATTTGGAGTTTTAATGCTTCTCATTCTTTACTATAAGCCATCTGGTTTAATCCCTGAAAAGCCAATTATAACCCCTCCAATGAAAAAGAAAATTATGGAAATTAGTAACAAATAATTAATTTATATCTAAATCTATATTTGTTTTTGTTCTCTCTTACCATTAAGAAGGGGTCTGTCCAATATGGACAAATATAGACAAACGTCCATATTGGACTTGGGCGTCATCAGCCTCATCTCTCTCTGGGTTCATCGGGAGCATATCATTGGTCTCCACCCCTGTCATGGACATAAAAACCGTAAGGTTTTTAAGTTCTCGTCGCTTCGCTCCGAGAGAACCCCAGCTCCTCCCATCAATTAATATTCGATAATAACTGCCACTCTTGGGACTCCATTTTACTCCCGCATCTGGGGCAGTTATAATCCTTATTTCTTATATATACCCACATATAAATCTTTCGGTAATGAAAATCTATAAATGTCTATATTTGTCTATGGAAAATTAAACAGTTCCAAACGGCAACATGCATTGATTGGAAGAAAAGTTATTAAAGCAAAAGATAAAGGGGCTAAGGTAACAATTTTCAATATAGAGGAGAAAGATATCCTAAAATTAAATGCCGACAAGTTCGTAAAGGTTGATAGCTATGAGGATATTGATTTAGGTAATGTTGATGAAAACACTATTATTATAATCAATGCACCAATAGATGTTGATAAAATGCCTAAAATTGCTAAAGTTTTGCCAGTTGCTAAGCACTGCAACACTGTTGGTGCCACACTTATTGGCATTCCTGCTCTAAATAAAGATAAATATCTTGAATTATTAAAAAATTCAAAGTGCTTATACATAATGGGAGAGAATCCTGCTTTAATTGATAAAGATGCACTAAAAAATACTGAATTTTTAGTTGTCCAAGATATTATAATGAGTGAAACAGCTGAATTAGCTGATGTAGTTCTACCCTCAACTTGTTGGGCTGAGAAAGAGGGAACCTTTACAAACACTGATAAAAGAATTCAAAAAATAAACAAAGCTGTAAACCCTCCTGGAGAAGCTATGGATGATTATCTTATAATAAAAAGCTTAGCTGAAAAGCTTGGAATTGATTTAGGGTTCAATTCATTAGAAGACATTCAAAAAGAAATAACTAAGGTGGTATTATGAAATATGCATTAATCCAAGCTACGGATAATGAAATTTTAAAGAAAGCAGAATGTGGTGGGGCAGTAACTGCATTATTCAAATACTTATTAGATAACAAGCTTGTTGATGGAGTTTTAGCTTTAAAGAGAGGAGAAGATATATACGATGGAATTCCAGCATTTATAACAAATTCTGATGAATTGGTAGAAACCGCAGGCTCTTTGCACTGTGCACCAACAAATTTTGGAAAGATAATTAGTAAATATTTGAATGATAAAAAAATTGCCGTCTCTACTAAACCATGTGATGCTATGGCTATTAAAGAGTTGGCAAAGTTAAACCAGGTAAACTTAGATAACATCTATATGCTTGGTTTGAATTGTGGAGGGACAATAAATCCAATAACTGCTATGAAAATGATTGAGTTGTTTTATGAAGTTAATCCATTAGATGTTGTTAAGGAAGAAATAGATAAAGGGAAGTTTATTATTGAATTAAAAAATGGAGAACATAAAGCTGTTAAAATAGATGAGTTAGAAGAAAAAGGTTTTGGTAGAAGGAAAAACTGCCAAAGATGTGAAGTTATGGTTCCAAGAATGGCTGATTTAGCTTGTGGAAATTGGGGAGCTGAAAAGGGCTGGACGTTTGTTGAAATCTGTTCAGAAAAAGGAAAAAAATTAGTTGAGGACGCTGAAAAAGAAGGCTATATCAAAATTAAAGAACCTTCAGAAAAGGCAATTCAAATTAGGGAGAAAATAGAGAATGTCATGATAAAGTTGGCTAAAAAATTCCAAAAAATACATTTGGAAGATGAATATCCAAACCTTAAAGAGTGGCAGAAATATTGGAATAGGTGTATAAAGTGTTATGGTTGTAGAGATAACTGCCCACTCTGCTTCTGTGTTGAATGTAGATTAGAGAAAGATTATATTAATGAAAAAGGAAAAATCCCGCCAAATCCTTTAATGTTCCAGGGGATTAGATTGAGCCATATATCTCAAAGCTGTATAAATTGTGGGCAATGCGAAGATGTCTGCCCAATGGATATTCCACTTGCATATATATTCCACAGAATGCAGTTGAAGATTAGAGATACCTTTGGTTATGTTCCTGGTGTTGATGATAGCTTGCCACCATTGTTTATAAGTGAAAAGTAATAAGTAATAATAAAATTTATACTAATATGGCTCCAACACAGCAAACAATCTGCGGTTCTTCTGGAATTAAAAGCTTTTTATTTAACTTTCTTTCAAACATATCAACAAAAACTTTATTTTTAGCAACTCCACCACTAAATACTATATTTTGTATTTTAAGCTTGTTTATCATTGGAATAACTCTATTTATTATACTGTCATAAACTCCCATTAAAATCTCTTCTTTTGGAATTTTTTTAGACAGTAAGCTTATTATTTCACTTTCAGCAAAAACTGCACACATTGATGATATTTTGGCAACATTTTCTGATTTATATTTATCTACTTCATTTTTATTAATTTTTAAAATATCTAAAGCTTTTTCTAAGAATTTTCCAGTTCCAGCTGCACATTTATCTGATAGGATAAAATCAATGACTTTCCCATCTTTATTAATCTTTAAAACCTTTGTATCCTGTCCTCCAATATCTACAACTCCATCCACATCATTAAAGAAATAATTAGCTCCTTTTCCTAAAGCAATAACTTCTGGAACTACTTTATCTGCAAAACTAATTTTATGTCTTCCATATCCAGTTGCTATAATTTTATCTATTGAATATTTTTGCTCAATCTCTTTAACCATTTTTAATAAAATATCCTCTTCAATAACTACTCCAATATCCTCTATTTTATACCAAACTATTTTCTCATCTTCCATTAGGACCATTTTTGTAGTTGTAGAGCCAACATCTATTCCCAAAATCATTCTATCATCTCCTTTAAAGTTTTTATAAATTTTTTATAATCTTCTTTATTTTTTGGATATTCTATTACCTTAATGTTAATATTTAAATTTTCAATCTCTTTTAAAAGTTCTTCCATTAAAATTCCTCTATTTTTAGAAATATCACATGTTGGAGAGTTTTCTATCCCAATTAAAATAAATTTAAAGTTATCTTTCATATATTCTTGCAAATATTTAATTATTGGCTTTAAAAGTTCTCTACATAGTGTTCTATATTCTTCTGTATCATATTCCTCTTTTGTTTTTCCTTCCCTTTCATATCCTAAATAAATTATCTCTGGACAAGGTAATTGAATTATAGCATAATTATTCTTTAAAAGAATTTCAACAACCTCATTAAAAGCCCCTTCGGCTCTCTCTAAACCATTAACAACACTATTTTGATTTAATATACAGTGAGATACAATAGCTATCTTTTTTCCTTTCATACTCCCACAAAACATGGATATAGTTAAATCTTTGAGTTAATATTACCGTTTGAAACAGTTTAATTTTCATATAGGAATTTATAGATAAATGGATTAATAAGAGCTATATTTATCCATATTTATAATGACCCATCATCATGTTCTCAAGCTATAGTTTTTTATATAAGAGGTAGTAATAAATGTCTTCCTTTAGGAAACATTCAATTTTCCTTATAATGTTTGGTCTATTTTGCACAAAATTATAATATTACATTTTATATTTCTTTCATCTTTTCTTTTGCTTTCTTTTTAAGATAATAATTCCCTAAAAATCCAGAAACTATTGGAAGAGGTGTAAACATATAGATAAATCCTCCAAAAACTCCTAAAATCTTTTTATGAAATTTTATTGAATCTATAGTGTCATCATCTATCTTAAATATTAAAGATTTTATTAACATTTTCTCTGACTCATAAACAATATCATAACTCCATAATATGGCTTGATATAAAGGAGTAGGTTTTCCTCCAAAAGTTGTTCTTTTTTTAATTATTGCTTTATATAAATCATCTGCTGAATTACCTTCAAATAGAGTGTGAGCATTACCAACCATTCTTGCTATATGGGCATCACTACTACCAATAAATGCAAATGGCTTTTTGTAATAATTTTTTATAACCTTATTTAAAGCTATATTATTTACAATTCCATCCCTATGATAGGCGTTAAAAACCTCAACTCCATCCAACTCTAAATCAAATATTCTATCTCCAAGGGCTTTACATATTGGGCTATATGGATGTGGAGCTATAGCTAAACCTCCTTGTTCTTTAATTCTTTCTATTGTCTCTTCAGGAGTTAAATATTTTGGTATATCCTCATTTAAAAATAACCCTATAATTTCTCCTTCAGTAGTCATAATTTCGCTTCCTATAATAACCTCTACTCCAAACTCTTTCTCTAATTTTTTTGTTTCTACCCCTCCCCTAATTGTATTGTGGTCTGTTATTGCTATAATATCAATACCTTTTTTCTTAGCAACTTTTAATATATTTCTCGGCTCTTCAACAGAGTCAGGAAATTTAAGTTTCCAAAATCTACCAATTCCTGAATATTTTGTGTGTATATGCAAATCTGCTTTCATAATCTCTCCTATTTAAAGATTTTTAAGACATTAGGGATTTTCTCAATTAAATCAAGTGGAGTATAGTAATAACCTTTCTCTTTCAATAACAAATCTCCAGCATAGCCATTAATAAAAGCCCCACAGCATGCTGAAATAAATGGTTCATTAACAGCAAACAACGCCCCAATTAAACCAGCTAAGACATCTCCAGTTCCCCCCTTTGTTAAACCAGCATTTCCAGTTTTATTTATTTTTAAATTATCGGCGTTAAATATTACATCATACCTTCCCTTTAATACAATTGTTGATTTTATCTCTTCAATATTATCTAAGTCAATATTCATGTATTCAAACTCTTTTTTGTGTGGAGTAAAGATATAATTCTCCTTAAATACAAAGTTGCTGTAATCAATAACTTTAATTGCGTCAGCATCAATTACAACCTTTTTATCATATTTTGATAGGAATTCATTTACAAATGCTTTAGTTCTGTTATTAGCTGATAAACCATTACCTAAAACAACAACATCATACTTGTTAGCTATATTTAAAGCATAATCAACATGTTGAGAGCTTAAATAATCTCCTTCAACTCTATATAAAATAAACTCTGGATGATTTAGCTTGTCTATAACTTTATCAACTGATAAAATTCCAACCAAATCAGCAATTTTTAATGCTGTTAAGCCGGCCAATATTGGAGCTCCAAAGAAATCTCTGCTACCTCCAATAATCAAAACTTTTCCATTTTGCCCTTTATGACTATCTTTATTTCTTCTTTTTAAAGCTTTTAAATCTCCCCAGCCAACTATATACTCAGCCTCTTTTGGGATACCAATCTCTTTTACAATGGCATTATCTTTATTTATCGTCTTTCTTTTGTGGAAAGTTATGGTTAAATCGCTCTTTAAGTTTCCAGTTTCAACATCCACACTAACAACAAAAATATCTTTGTTTATTTTCTTTAATTCGTTAATTTTATCAACAATTGTTTTAAATGGCTCTCTCAGCTCTCCTTTAACTCCAGTTCCAATCATTGCATCTACAATAACAGCTTTTTTGCTTTTTAATCTTTCAAATATATCTTCAACTTCCTCAGCCCTTCTAATTTCTCTAATCTTTATATTTCCAAACTCTGCCAAATTTTTTAGTATTTTAAAGTTTTCTCTTGCCTCATAAGTTTTTATCTCAGATTCTTTTCCTATTAATATAACTTCCCCTCTTCCCAAATGCCTTGCCACAACAAACCCATCTCCCCCGTTATTTCCAGTTCCACAGAATATAACATACTCCTCAGCGTCAATATCTTTAATTTCTTCATAAACAGCCTTTCCAGCATTTTCCATTAGCAATATTTTTGGAATTCCTAAATATTCTGCATTATCATCAATAATTGCCATTTCTTCAGGAGTTATAACTTCTTTTTTAGGAATTTTTTTCTTTAATGTCTCAAATAGTTCCATACTTTCCCTCAACAGGAATTTATTAATATGATGATGTTAATAATATAATATGTTTGGTAATAATAAATATATTAATTGTGGGGGTTTTTATGGTAAAAAAACTTAGAAAGAGAGATGTGAAAATTCCATTAACTGTTCCAGAAACCGTTAAAAAAGAGTATATTAGCAACTATTTAGAACTTACAAAAAAGACAGGAAATGTTATGTTATTTGCTGGAGACCAAAAGATGGAGCATTTAAATGATGACTTCTTTGGAGAAAATATTGCTAAAGAAGATGCATCTCCCGAGCATTTATTTAATATAGCAAGCAAAGGAAAGATTTGTGCTTTTGCCACCCAACTTGGTTTAATAGCGAGATATGGAATGGATTATAAAAAGATTCCTTATATTGTAAAGATTAATTCAAAGACACATTTAGTAAAAAGTAGAGACCCTATAAGCAGAGCGTTAGTAACGGTTAGAGATGTTGTTGAGTTTAAAGAAAACACTGGGCTAAATATATTAGGAGTTGGTTACACTATATATCCTGGAAGTGAATATGAACATATTATGTTTGAAGAGGCATCTAAAGTTATATTAGATGCTCATAAGCATGGATTAATTGCAATAATTTGGAGTTATCCAAGAGGTAAAAATGTTAAAGATGAAAAAGACCCTCATTTAATTGCTGGAGCTGCAGGAGTTGCAGCATGCTTAGGTGCTGATTTTGTTAAAGTTAATTATCCAAAGTGTGACAATCCAGCAGAGAGATTTAAAGAGGCAGTTTTAGCTGCAGGGAGAACTGGAGTTTTATGTGCTGGAGGAAAAAGTATTGAACCAGAAAAATTCTTAAAGCAGATTTGGGAGCAGATAAATATTAGTGGAGCAAGAGGTAATGCAACAGGAAGAAATATCCATCAAAAACCATTAGATGATGCTATAAGGATGTGCAACGCAATATATGCAATAACTATTGAAGGAAAGAGTTTGGAAGAGGCTGTAAAGATATATTATGGAGATAAAAAATAATTATTTTGGACAATCCAACTCTTCTGAAAATATTTTTATATCAATAATTGGTGTCTTATCATAAGCATCAATTTTATCAATAAAAATTTTATTTTTATTAATTTTGCGGATTTTTACTGTGTATTTTCCAATTGGATTTGGTCTATATGGAGAGCGAGTAGCAAACACACCCTTTAATGGATTTTTTATATTCCCTTTTGGACGAACCTTTAAAATTTTTCTTTTTTCCTCATCATCACTTTTGTGAAACCAAAGAAGAATAATAATATAATTTCCTTCTTTTAAACCCTCTAATCCATCTATATATTCATCAAATATCTCTAAAATAGTATAATTCTCATTCTGCCCTACAATTCCAATAGGTTTTAAGTAAAACATTATAATCTCCTCTTAAAAAATTTGCAAGTATTTTTATATATAGTATTTTTCACTTCTTCAACATCCATCTCTTTAATTTTAGCTATCTCTTCAACAACCAATTTAACATTTTTTGGTTCATTTTTAGCTCCTTTAATTGGAGATAAATAAGGGCTGTCAGTTTCTGTTGTTAGATAATCCAAATCTAAGCTCTCAACAAGTTTTTTGTGATGTTCTGAAAAGCAAACCAATGTTGAGATTGATATTAAATGCTCCTCCTTAATTATTTCCTTAGCTAACTCTAAATCTCCACTGTAGCAGTGAAACATAATATCAACTTTATCTTTAGCTATATCAAATATCTTCCTCTCAAAACCTCTTGCATGAACTACAATTGGTTTATCCAACTCAATGGCTAATGATAAAAATTTTTTAAATATTACTTCTTGCCTTTCATAGTTTTCATCTTTAATATCCATTCCAATTTCTCCAACAGCTAAAATCTCATTCTCATTATTTTTAATTAAATTATAAACCTTCTCTACAACTTTATCATCAGCTTTTACTCTTGAAGGATGATAACCTAAAGTTAAATAAATATTATATCTCTTTTTATATTCTAAGGCTCTCAAACATCCTCCTAAGCTTGCTCCACTAGTTACTATTATAACATTATCTTTTTTAGCCCTCTCAATTACTTCGTCTCTATTTTTATTAAATGCTTTATCCTCTATATGGCAGTGGGCATCAACATAAATCATAGAACCACCTAAATAAAAATTAAATAATTTTAATGGGGGATAAAATGGAAAAAGTTTATTATGCAATAAGAGAAAATTATAACTCATTAGATAATAACATTTTAGATTTAACATTTAAGTCTTACAACCTTACGGAATTTGATAAAATATTAATAAAGCCAAATATTCTTGGACCTTATCCTCCTGAGAGAGCAGTTACAACACATCCAAAATTCTTAGAGTGGATTATAAAATATCTACAGAATAATTTTAATGGAGAAATTATTGTTGGAGAGTCATCTGGATATTCAACAAAAAAATCTTTTAGAGTTTCTGGAATTGAAGAAGTTTGCATAAAATATGGTATAGAATATATTCCATTTGAGAAAGATGAACACGTAAAAATAAAAATTCTTGATAAAGAAATTCCAATTCCAAAAACTGTTATTGAGAGTGATTTAATAATAAATCTCCCAAAATTAAAAACTCACATTTTAATGAAATTTACTGGAGCTGTTAAAAATTTATACGGATGTATTCCTGGAGGTTTAAAACCAAAACTTCATGGACATTTTCCAAAGGAGGAGGATTTTGCAGAGTTATTAGTAGAGCTTTATAAATTTATAACCAAGGATAGGGAAATTATAACTATAATGGACGGAATTTGGGGAATGGAAGGAAACGGACCAAGTAACGGGAAGCCAAAGCATTCAAAGATAGTTATAAGCTCTACAAATCCTGTTGCAGTTGATTTATTTGCTTCCTATTATATTGGTTATAAGATGGATGATATTTTAACAAATAAACTGCTTAAACTTGATTTCGAAGTAATAGATGCAGATAAAAATGAGAAAAAATCTCTCAATGAAATAAAACCTATCAAATTTAAAAAACCAGACACAGTTTTTTTAAATTCTATATTACCTCCTCAAATAATCAAAATAATTTTCAATCTTATGACTCCAAAACCAAAGATAAATAGAAGCAACTGCCTAAAGTGTAGAATCTGTGAAAAGGTTTGCCCAGTTAATGCAATAATTAATTTGAAAATAGATAGGAAAAAATGTATAAACTGTTATTGTTGTCATGAGATGTGTCCTTACAATGCTATTGATTTGAGGAGATTTATTTTATTTTAGTTTTTATATTCAAGTAATTTCTTCAAAATAGCCATTCTCACAGGAATTCCATAAAAACTCTGCTTAAAATACTTTGCTTGAGGCAAATCATCAACATCATAATCAATTTCATCAACTCTTGGTAGTGGATGCATGATTATAAACTTTTTTCCTTCAACATATTCCCTTTTTATTTTATAGCTACCTTTAACTTTTTCATATTCATTTGGGTCTGGAAATCTCTCTTTTTGAATTCTTGTCACATACAAAACATCTATATCCTCACTAATTTCATCTAAACTTTCTTTTTCATAGAATTTTATATTCTTAAATTTCAAATCCTCAATTATATCTCTCGGCATCTTTAATTCTTTTGGAGAGATAAAATACATCTCAACATTATCAAATAAAGAGAGAGCATAAACTAAAGAATGGACAGTTCTTCCATATTTCAAATCTCCAACAAAAGCTATTTTTATTCCATCTATTTTTCCAATCTCTCTCATTATTGTGTATAAATCTAAAAGTGTCTGGGTTGGATGCTGATTGCTTCCATCTCCAGCGTTTATAATTGGAACTTCTGAATACTCACTAGCCAATCTTGCAGCTCCTTCACTTGGATGCCTCAAAACTATTATATCAGCATAACCACTTATCACCCTAATTGTATCAATTAAACTCTCTCCTTTTGCAACAGAGGAGCTTTTTAAATCAGTCATTGTTATTACTTCTCCTCCTAACCTCTTCATAGCAGTTTCAAAACTCAGCCGTGTTCTTGTTGAGGGTTCATAAAAAACAGTAGCTAATATCTTCCCTTCCAACAACTTTAAAGGTTTCTTTGTATTTAAAAGCTCTTCCATCTTCTTAGCTTCTTCTAAAATCTCTAAAATCTCATTCTTCCCCATATCTCTCATTGAAATTAAATGCCTCATAACAATCCCTAACTAAAAATATATATGACCTTAGTAAAAGATTAATTAAAGTAAGAAGTTTATAAAAATTTTGGAGGAAAGATTATGGGACTGATTCAGATAGTAGGAGTTGCATTTGCATTATTTGCATTGTCAAGGGTTATATTGCAGTTAAAAAAGAGAAGTATGAGGATAACTGAAGGGTTATTCTGGATTTTTGTTTGGAGTTCTGTTATAGTATTCTTAATATTTCCAGAATTTTTTGGGTATGTGGCTGATATTTTAGGAGTTGGAAGAGGAGTAGATGCTCTCATGTATATATCAATTGTAGTTCTATTTTACCTAATTTATAGGTTGTATGCTAAAATAGATAATTTAGAGAGACAGATAACATATATAGTTAGAGAAATTGCTATAAGGGATAGATATGAGCCAAAGAGAAGAGATTAAATTGTTAATGCTTGAAGCTTTGCCTTATATGGCAAATATGGAGTTTATTAAAGAGCTTTTAGAAAGTGCTGAAAGCTTAGAAGAGCTTGAACAAAAAGTTAAAGAGCTCTTAGAAACAGAAACTGATATAACTAAAAAAACTGATTTAAAAATATTGCTTGAAAAAATAGAAGAGAGAAAAAATAAGTAATTGTTTTTCCTTTCTATAGGAAACTTTTAAAAAAAGTTTCATCAAAACGGATACATTGCTTCCTAAAGAAAGCAATGCCTCACAATTATGGACATTAATTGCCTCTTTTAGGGTAACATAATGGACGTGGTTTCCCTCTATGCTTTTAGAAAAAGTTTCATCAAAATTATTTTTTCTTTCTGTATCCATGTTCGAATTCTTTATCATAAAGTTTTGAATATGCATAATGCTTTGGATTTAAAACTTCTCCAACAATTATTAAGGCGGTTTTTTTAATCCCCTCTTTTTTAACCTTTTCAGCTATATCCTTTAAAGTTCCTTTAACTATTTTCTCATCATCCCATGATGCGTGATATACTACAGCTACTGGAGTTTCTTCTTTATAACCTCCTTCAATTAGTTCTTTAACAACTTTATCAATCATTGAAACTCCTAAAAAAATAGCCATTGTTGATTGGTGCTTAGCCAAATCTCTAAGCTTTTCTTTTTCTGGCATTGGGGTTCTTCCTTCAGGTCTTGTAATAATAACTGTCTGAGAGACTTCTGGAAGAGTTAGTTCAACCTTCAATGATGCAGTTGCTGCAAATAAAGAACTAACTCCTGGAATTATTTCAACGTCTATTCCATATTTTGCTAATTCATCAATCTGCTCCTTTATAGCTCCATAAATAGATGGGTCTCCTGTGTGCAATCTAACAACTTTTTTTCCTTGTTCAACTGCTTTAACCATTACATTAACAATTTCCTCTAAATCCATATTTGCACTATTGTAAATTTCAGCATTTTTTTTGTTATATTCTAAAATCTTTTCATTAACTAACGAGCCAGCATAAATAATAACATCTGCCTCTTCTATAGCTTTTTTACCTTTGATTGTTATCAACTCTGGGTCTCCTGGACCTGCTCCAACTATTATAACCTTTTTTTCCATAATTTCCCTCAATTTATCTTGCTCCTCCCCCACCACCACCAAATCCTCCTCCAGCTCCAAAGCCACCAATAGAACTTGAAGAAGAACTTGCGACAGTAGAGCTATAAGCATTATTTATGGAAGAATACATTGAACCATATGCAATATAAACTGCTGGAGCTATATCTGCTTCAGGAATATTTATATTTAATGATTTCATCGCCTCTACAACTTTATCTCCTACTCCTAAAGCAGTTCCATATATTAACCAATCTCTCCAAATTGAAATATCTTCTGGAGAATATTTTTTAATCATTGCAAGGTCAGATAGAAATTTTTTAAATGCATCCCATTCAAGTTTTTCTTTATAGTAGCCGTTTTTCCATCTTCCAAATAGAGATTTTGGAGTTAATATCAATATTATGTTCTGTATAACTAAGATAATTGAGAGATATGGAATATCTTTAAGTGTTGGGTAGTATTTAGAGTAATTCATTGAGATTCCAAATAAAATTAACGCCAATCCTATAGAGACAGCCAAAGATATCCATAATATATCTCTACCTTTTGTTTCTAAGAACATCTTTGTTAATGTTGATGAAAATGGAGGATATTTCATAACGCTATTAATCTCATTCCACAACCTTTTAATTTTATATTCATCTCCTATATTTTTAATAGAGTTTTCAATGTCTTTTGGATTGAACTCATCATTTTTAGAATATCTAATTAAAAAGTCCATCACTTCTTTCTCATATAAATCTAAATCATTTAATTCTTCAGCTTTCTTTAAAATTTTTATTTTTATATTTCCGTTATCCCTAATTATCTTTATGTAGCCTCTATTATGTAAATCTAATAATGTAGCATAAAATCCATTTTTATCAAAATTTCCCACCTCACCATTAAATATAAGATTAACAACCCATGGCTTTCTATTTTTGTTTGGAACATAGCTTAAATATTCAGGAACTACATAAGATTTCTCTTTTCCATATCTTAGATATATAAAGTAAGCAATTAAAGGAAAGGTTAATATTACAACTATTAAAAGGTATTTTACAGCCATTATAATGTTATTTATTAAAATGTATTTGTTATAGGCTGATAATGTTTTCTCTTCAACTTTGTCCATATAATTTAAGAATCCATTAACAGAATTTGGTTTTAATAGCATTTCTATTTCAATCGGTTCATCTTTTGGGCTACTACCCTCAATTGTATACCCAAAACTTGTTTTATAAACTTTATATGTTGATGGATAAACAAATAAATTTAATATGCTGTTATTTTTATCAATTATATTTATTTTGACAGTTTTATACGGTAAATGCTCATCTGCGAGTAGTAAATTTATATGATAAACTTTATTATCAGTTTCAATTGGAGGATATATGTAAAATTTGTAGTTTGTTGTATAAATTCCAGCATTATAATAATGGGGATTATAAAATCCAACTTCATTTCTAATATAATATTCATATACAAGGTTATATAGGTTAGATATTATCCACCTATCAACATTTCCAAAAACAAAAATATCTCCTTTATAATCCACAACATATCCAACCATATTTTTTGACGATGCTGAAAGATTTAAAACTCTTATATAAGGAATTTCTAAGCTCTCATTGTAAGTTAATGGAACTTTCCAATCTCTATATAGCATTCTATATCTACCATCTACCAAAATTACATAAGTATATTTTTCTTCTAAGGTTAAATTTTTGCCAATATATAAATTTGCTTCATAATTCTTAACATAAATATTAGAAAGTTCCATTATATTTGAATTAACAAAAAATACTCCTAAAACCCCAACAATAAAAACAACACTGCAAAAAATAATTATTTTCTTTTCTTCTTTCATAAAAATCCCTCAAAATCTTAGGACTTTCGCAGGAATAAATATAACAATGAACTTTTGATGCTTAAAGGCATCTTAATTCCTTAAAAAATATTATAAACTGTGAAAGTCCTAAATTAAAAAATTTAAAAGTTAATTTTAGGTCTTTCATAGATTTCTTCTTCAAATTGTAAGTAATCCATCTTTTTAAATCCAAATATATTTGCTACAATATTTGAAGGAAAAACATCAATTTTTGTGTTAAATTCCTGAACTATATTGTTGTATGTGTACCTATGTCTTGCAATCTCGTCCTCTATCTCTCTTATAGCTTTCATTAGTTCTTTAACTGTCTCAGATGTTTTTAACTCTGGATAGTTTTCAACAGCAACTAAAATATTTCCCAAAATATTTCTTGATTTTCTCTCAATATTTTGAATTTCTTCTGTTGTGTTTGCCTTTAAAACACTACTTCTTAGCTCAGTTATTTTTGTTAATGTCTCTTTTTCAAAACTTGCGTAACTTTTTACGGCTTCAACAAGCTGATTAATCATATCCAATCTCTTTTTTAAAGCTACTCTTATCTGTCCTAATGTTGCTTCAGCCCCATTTTTTAACGTCTGGAATCTGTTGTATATTGAGATAATATAAATTACAATACCTAAAACAATCAATGTAATGATTAAACCAACAACAATTAGTAATAATGGCATTAATCCCACCAAAAAAGATTTGAATTATTTAGATATATGTTGTTATCAGCATATATAAATTTTGTTATTATTCAAAATTATAACCGCAAACCTTACAAAAGTTTTTCAAAATTTCACTTCCGTATTCTGTATGTGCCACTTCAGGATGGAATTGAACACCATAAATTGGTTTTGTTTTATGCTTCATTGCCTCAACATTACATATATCTGAATGAGCTAAAATTTCAAAACCTTCTGGGATTTTTTTAACTTCATCCTTATGTGAAGCCCATGCATTAAACTCCTTTGGAACATTTTTGAACAAATCATTTTCCTTATCAACATAAACTTTTGTTAATGCATATTCTTCAGCTTCAGCCCTTCCAACTTCTCCACCATATGCTAATGCAATTAACTGATGCCCTAAACAAATCCCTAAAATAGGAAGTTTTGCATTTAAAGCAACATCTATACAGCTCTTTGCTTTTTCTATATCTGGACCTCCACTTAGTATTATTCCTTTAACTTCTTCATAACTTTCAATTTCTTCTAATGGTGTTGTATTTGGAATAATCTTTGAGCTAACTCCAATATATTTCAAACTTCTGTGTATTCTATGAACATACTGCCCTCCATTGTCTAAGATAACAATCATTTTGTTCACCAAAATTTATTTTGTTGTTATCTCAATGCCGTTTTCAGTTATTAATATTGTGTGCTCAGCTTGGCTAACTATACCATTTTCTCTTTCTTTCAATATTGGATACCCATATATGCAAGATGCTCTCATTAAAGAGTTTAAAGCTAACCTATCACTCTCACTTTTTAAAACCCATCTCTCAGCAAATGGTAAATAGGCATAGTTTTTTGATATAACATCTAAAAGCTTTCGAGCTTGTGGCAATCTAATTGGTCTCTTAGCTAAGAACTTATAAATATTCCCAAGATTTCCATCTTTAACCATACCAAATCCATCTGTTGCAAATGGTTCTATAGCTACTAAATCTCCAACCTCAATATATTGATTTGTTCTTTCATAAACGTTTGGTATGCTTATTCCTGTATGCAACTCATATCTATACATTACATGTCCAGAGAGATTGGAAATTGGTTTATAGCCATAACTTTCAATAACCTCTTGAATAATTCTTCCCATCTCTCCAATGTTCATTGGTGGATTTATCTCTTTAATAACTGTGTTTAATGCATCTTCAGAAGCTTTTACCAAATCTTTATAAGAGTTTGATAAATCTACTGTTATTGCTGTATCTGCAATATATCCATCTACATGAACACCTAAATCCAATTTAACTACATCTTCCTCTTTAAACTCTAAGTTATCATTCAATTTTGGTGTATAATGGGCAGCTATCTCATTAATTGATATGTTGCAGGGAAAAGCTGGCTCTCCTCCTAACTCTCTAATTCTATTTTCAACAAATTCAGCAACTTCTAATAACTTAACTCCTGGTTTTATTAATTTTATTGCCTCTTCTCTAACCTTGGAAGCTATTTTTCCAGCCTCTATAATTTTTTCATAGCCTTCAATCTCCATAATTTCATCTCTATTATACTATTATTAAATTTTATCTATTTTTTTTAATTTTATTTCTTAATCTTATCTCTTTATGACAATTGTTAAAATATCTTCGTCCTCTAATTTATGGTCTAATCCAACTCTCTGCCCAGGATGTTTTGCAGACTTGCCCCAAACTTGAGCATATCTAAAATTCCTAACAAAGTCTTTATGTAACTTCTCACAAACATCCTTTACAGTAGCTCCCCTTCTCATAATTAGTGGCTCATCGAAATCTGGTTTTTTTCCTTGTGGTTTTAAATAAATCTTTATAAATCCTAATTTTTCATAGATTTTATCTTTCAATAAATCTAAATTAATATTTTTATTTCCAGAAACTAAAACATACTCTTTACCAAACTCTTCTAATTTTTGTTTTATATACTTTAGATATTCTTCATCAGCTAAGTCTATCTTATTTACAACTACTAAAGAGGGGATATAAACTCTATTCCCTGCTACAACATCAATAAATTGTTCTAATGTAATATCCTCCCTTATAACAACATCTGCGTTGTGTATTCTATATTCATTTAAGATAGCTTCAATTGTATCTTCATCTATATGGGTTAATGGAACTGTTGAGCTAACATTAATCCCTCCTCTATCTTTAACTTTAATTTTAACATCTGGAGGTCTTTGGTCTAATCTAATTCCTACATTGTAAAGTTCTTTTTCAATAACTGGAAGATGTTCTAAGGTATAAATATCAACCGTCAATAGAATTAAATCAGCACTTCTTACTGCAGATAAAACCTCAGTCCCTCTACCTTTTCCTGATGAGGCCCCAACAATAATGCCCGGAGCATCTAAAAGCTGAATTTTAGCACCTTTATGTTCTAAAACTCCTGGAACAATTGTTAGTGTTGTGAATGCATAAGCTCCGACTTCTGATTTAGCATTTGTTAATTTATTTAGCAGAGTTGATTTTCCAACAGATGGAAATCCTACGAAAGCTGCAGTAGCATCTCCACTCTTCTTTACCGCATATCCCTTACCTCCTCCACCTCCCCCTCTACTTTGTGCTTGCTCTCTCAATTTAGCCAACTTAGCTTTCAACCTACCAATGTGTTTCTGTGTAGCTTTGTTGTAGGGTGTTTTTTTTAACTCCTCTTCTATTCTTCTAATTTCCTCTTCAATTCCCATAATTCCACCTTAGTTATGAAAATAATTAATTATAAATTTAAAATAAAATTTAAATATTATTGCGATTGATATCATTAATTAGAATTACAATATAAGCTTCTAAGAGCTTATAATATTAATCTAAAAAAGATATAAATATTTTTTAAAGTTAAAAAAGAAAAAATAAAACACTTACAATTTAAATTTTAAAAGAGAAATTTGTAATAGAACTTTCGCACTTTATATACTAATTTGGAATTTAGATATCTTTAAAGTGTTCCATGTTCAATAACGAAAGTCTTATTATAATTCATCAACTAATTTAATAATTTCCTTAACTCTATCATCAACTATGTAGTAAAAGTTCCATGTTCCTTCTTTTCTTGCTTTAACAATTCCAGCTTTCTTTAAAATGTTCAAATGGTGTGAGATTGTTGGTTGTGGCTTTTTTAATTCATCTATTATCTTACAAACACACATGCTTCCATTCTCAGCTAATAGCTTTAAAATCATTAATCTTGTTGGGTCTCCAAATGCCTTAAATATTTCCGCCGCTTTTTCATATTTTTCCATACTATCCCTCACTTAATTTTTATTACATCTATATTTATAAAAATATTTATATCTGTATCGGAATTTATATTCCTTCATATTGATGTTTAAATTGTAGCCAACTTTACTATAATACACTACTATTATTTAAATATTTTGGTTTTGGTAAGACTTTCGCACTTTATGTATTAGTTTGGAGTTTAAGGTGTCCATGTTCAATAAATTATTTATTCCTCCGAAAGTCCTATCTTAGAAATGTCAATCTCAATCTTAATATTCTTTGGATTATCAACACCCTTTAATGACCCAACCATTGCTTTAATTGTGTTACCAACAATCTTAGATACAAAAGGAACAGCTGGGATTATTTTACCATCAACAATTATTTTTATACCTTTTGCTAATACACAATCATCCCACTTAGCCTCTCCTTTAACAACTGCCTTAACAAATGTTTTACAATTGTATCCACAATGTTTGCAGTTTAAATTCATTGTTGGGATTGTAGCTTTTTCATAAATAATCTTTAGAACATCATCAATGTTGTAGTTGTAATCTTCAATTACCATTGCTGTATGTTCATCAATTAGCTCACTACCCTCTTTATCTTTAAGCATAACTATCTTAGGAATATTTAATCTCTTTAAAGCTTCTTTAAAACCTTCTATGATAACAAAATCTATATCATAATTAGATAACTCTGCCAAAATATTTTCTAAATCCCTTCTACCAGTAAAGAATACTGTTTTGCTGTCAGTTGATAAAACAGTTACTTTAGCCCCTGCATTTGATAGTCTGTAAGTGTCAGTTTTTTCACTATCTACTTCTACATCTTTTCCTGAATGTTTAATAACAGCTATTTTTTTATCAGAATGTTTTAAAATTTCTTCAATTAGTGTAGTTTTACCAGAATCCTTATAGCCTATAACACCTATAACTCTCATATTCTCTACCACGTAAAAAATTTATTTATGGAATATATTCACTATCATATAATATTTTATATATTTGTTAATATTTTTAAGTTACTATTCTTTCTATAGTTGTGTGCAAAACTATCTTAAATAATTATTAGTGAATGTCTTCCTTAGAGAAGGCATTCAAAATGCCATTATAAAAGTTTATTTTATTTTGCACACAACTATAAATACAAATGTGAAATTTAGGTGAAAAAATGCAGTTTGTCCATATAGCTGATAATCACTTAGGTTATAGGCAGTATAATTTAGATGAAAGAGAGGAAGACATATACAAATCATTTATTTCATGTATAAAAGAGATTTTAGAAATAAAGCCAGATTTTGTTTTGCATAGTGGGGATTTATTTAATGATTTAAGACCTCCAATAAAGGCTTTAAGAATAGCCATGCAGGCATTTAAAAAATTGCACGAGAAAAATATAAAAGTTTATATTATTGGAGGAAACCATGAAATGCCTAAAAGATTTGGAAGAGAATCACCATTAGCTTTATTAAAGGACTATGTTAAAATCTTAGATGGATGTGATGTTATAAAAGTAAATGGAGAAGAGATATTTATTTGTGGAACTTATTATCACACAAAGAGCAAAAGAGAAGAATTAGTAAAGAAATTAAAAAAATTTGAAGTTGAATCTAACAATTATAAAAAGAAGATATTGATGCTTCATCAAGGAATTAATCCATATATTCCATTTGATTATGAATTAGAACATTTTGATTTACCAAAATTTTCTTACTATGCGTTTGGGCATATACATAATAGAGTTTTAGAGATATTTAATGATGGTATTTTAGCTTATAGTGGTTCAACAGACATTATTTATAGAAATGAGTATGAAGATTACAAAAAGAATGGAAAAGGTTTTTATTTAGTTGATTTTAGTAAAAATTCTTTGGACATTAATGATATTGACAAAATTAATATTGAGTGTAGAGAATTTGTAGAAGTGAATGTTAAAGACAAAAAAACGCTTAATGATGCTAAAGAAAAGATAAATAAATGCAAAAATAAGCCAATTGTTTTTGGAAAAATTAAAAAAGAATTTATACCATGGTTTGAGTCAATAAAAGATAAAATCTTAATTAGTAAAGTTGTAGTTGTGGATGATGAACTAATTGACATTTCAGGTGATATTGATATTGAATCTATAAATATTAAAGAACTTCTGTTGGATTATGCTAATAAACAAAATCTTGATGGAGATTTGGTTTTAAATTTGTATAAGTCTCTTGTTAATAATGAAGATTGGAAAGAACTATTAGATAACTATTACAAAAAATTTTTTTATGCAAATAAACTCTAAATTTAGGGGATGTTTATGATAATAAATAGTATAAAAATGAACAACTTTAAAAGCCATGTTAATACAAAAATTGATTTTAGTGAAGGAATTATTGCCATTATTGGAGAAAATGGTAGTGGAAAGTCATCAATATTTGAGGCTATGTTTTTTGCTTTATTTGGGGCTGATGCTTTAAGGAGAATGGGATTAAGTTATGATGCAGTTATAACCAAAGGTAAAAAAGCAATGACAGTTGAACTTGATTTTAAAGTTAATGGGAATATATATAAAATTATTAGAGAATACGACGGAAGAGGTTCAGCTAAATTATATAAAAACGGAACTTTATATGCAAGAACAGTTAGTGAGGTTAATAAAGCAATTTCTGATATTTTGGGAATAGATAAGGACATATTTCTAAATTCTATATATATTAAGCAGGGAGAAATTGCTAAACTTTTAAATTTACAACCATCTGAAAGAATGGAAGTTATTGGAAAGCTTTTGGGAATTGATGATTTAGAAAAATGCTACCAAAAAATGAGAGAGGTTATTAGTGAGTATGAAAAACAGTTAAGAGAAATTGAAGGTAATCTAAATCAGAAAAAAAATTATGAGAAAGAATTAAAAGATAAAGAAAATGAGCTATCTGAAAAAGAAAAAGAGCTTGAAATAATCAAAAGTAAGATAGATAAACTTAGAGATGAATTTGAAACTGCTAAAAAGAATTTTGAAGATTGGAAAAATAAAAAATCCTTGTATGAAAAATTAATAACTAAACTTGAAGAGAGAAACAAAGCTTTAGAACTCGCCACTAATGAACTTGAAAACTTAAAATATGATTTAAATGAAGTCTTAAAAGTAAAAGATATCTTAAAAGCGTATAAAAATGAATACGAAGAATACAAATCTTTAATTGATGGAATTAGGACAATTGAGAGTAGATTAAATGAATTAAAACCTTATTATGAAGAATACATAAGACTATCTAAAAGATTGGAGGCTATTGAAGAAGATGTTACTAACTTAAAAGAAATTATTAACAAAAGTAAATATAAAGATAAGATTGATAAATTAGATGAGATTTTAGAGAATATTAAAGGAAATATTGAGGAGATTGAGAATATTATAGAACTACTTGGAGAGCTTGAAAATTTAAATGAAAAGCTTGATGAGATTGAGAAATATAAAAAAGTTGCTAATGAATATAAAAAATACTATGAGAAATACTTAGAATTGGAGAAAAAAATAGACGAATATAGCAAATTAAACTTAGAATACACAAAATTACTGCAAAAGAAAAAATCATTAGAAGACAACATAAAAAATATTTCCTATGAAATTGAAAAAATTAAGATTGAGTTAAATAATATAAATATTGACGAAATAAAAAAATCATTGGAAGAGATTGAGAAAAAGAAAGATGAACTTGTTCAATTACAGAAACAAAAAGAAGAGTTGAAACAAAAAATTGGTGAAATTAATAATGAAATTAAAAATATAAGTAAAGTCCTAAAAGAGCTTAAAGATGTTGAAGGAAAATGTCCATTGTGTAAAACACCAATAGATGAGAATAAAAAGCAAGATTTAATAGATTTTCATAAAACTCAATTAAATAATAAATACAATGAATTAGAAACATTAAAAAGAAAAATTATTGAAATTGAGAATAAAACAAATAAAATAAATAATGAAATTGGTAAAGAGAAAAAGCTTAGAGAACTTGAAACTAAATACTACGAAAAACAGAAGAATTTAGAAAGTTTAAAGTTAAAATTGGATGAGCTTGAAAAAGAGCTAAAAGATGTTGAAAATCAGTTGTTTAATTATATTATTAATGGAAAACCTGTAAATGAATTGTTAGAAGAAGCTAAGTCCCAATTAAATGAAATTAAAGATAAATATAACGAGTATGTGTCTGCAATAAAATATTTAAATAGTGTTAATGAAGAAAAGCTTAAAGAGAGAATTGGATACATTAGAGAGAGCGTTAAAGGATGGAATAAAGAAAAATGCAGAGAAGAACTAAAAAAACTCAGAGAAGAAGAAAAAGAAGTGTCCTATTTAAAAGATAAAATTATAGAACTTAAGAAGAAAGAAAATGAATTTAAAGAAATTGAAAATAGAATGTTATCAAAGTTAGGAATGTATAAGGAATATCTATCACTAAATGAAAAATTAGAGAACTATAAAAAGAGAGTGTATGAGCTTGAAGATATATATAAGAGATGTAATTCAGCAGAAATTACTTTAAACAACATCAAAAAAAGATATAGAAAAGAAGATATTGAAAATTACTTAAACAATAAAATTTTAGAAGTTAATGAAAAAATTAAAGAGATAGAAGAAAGAATTAACTATATAAATCAAAAACTCAATGAGATAAACTATTCTGATAAGAAATTTATAGAGATAGAGAGGGAGTTTGAGAAAAAGCAGAATGAACTTAAAAATGCTGAAATAGAATTTGGAAAAATAGAATCTCAAATAAAATATTTAAAAGACGATATTGAAAATATAAACAAAAAATTAAGGGAATTGCATGAGTTGGAAAAAGAAAAAGAGAAATTAATAAAGTTTATTGACTATTTAAATAAAGTTAGAAGTGTGTTTAGTAGAGATGGATTTCAAAAGTATCTTAGGAAGAAATATGTTCCATTAATCCAGAAATATTTAAATGAAGCATTTAACGAGTTTGATTTACCATATAGCTTTGTAGAACTTACTGAAGATTTTGAGATAAAGGTTCATTCACCAAATGGCATTTTAACTATAGACAATTTAAGTGGAGGAGAACAGATAGCTGTTGCTCTCTCTTTAAGATTGGCTATAGCTAACGCTTTAATTGGGAGTAAAATTGACTGTATTATCTTAGATGAACCAACAGTATATTTAGATGAAAATAGAAGAGCTAAGTTAGCTGAAATATTTAGAAAAGTTAAAAGCATTCCACAGATGATAATTATAACCCACCATAGAGAACTTGAAGATGTTGCTGACTGTATAATAAATATAACAAAAGAAAGTGGAATTTCAAAAGTTAAAGTTAATGAATCCTAAAATTCTTAGAATAGGACTTTCGCAGTTTATATATTAAATAAGGAGCTTTGACACCTAAAGGTCTATATTCAATCAAAAAATATTTCCTGCAAAAGTTCTATTAGAATAATTATTTCGGGTGATAGCCATATACAAAATAGTTCCTGATACTAACTTTTTAATTTATGTTTTTAAGCATAAGATAAACTTTGATTATGAAATAGAGAGGGCTATAAATTCAAAATTTGAAATTGTTATTCTCTCTCCTGTAAAGGAAGAATTGGAGAAGTTATTAAGAAGCAGAGATTTAAAAGGTAAGGAAAAATTAGCAATTAATTTAGCTCTTGCAAAAATAAAAAACTATAAATTAATCAACTATGAAGGTTATGCAGATGAAGCAATATTAAATTATGCAAAAGAAAACGAGAATGTCATTGTAGCAACAAATGATAAAGAACTCAAAGAAAAATTAATGGAAAACAACATTCCAGTAATGGTTGTTAGGCAGAAAAAATATTTTGAAGTTTTTGGAATGGTATAAACATAGATTATATATTTATATATTTTTGCATAAGAATACTTTATAATATATATTTAAATTAATTGATTTAAGTGTCTAAAATAATAAAATGTTGGAGGGTCCCTTACGGGTTCCCCTCCAACATACGACGTGTAACGTAGGATGTAGGATACCCCAAAGATGGTTAACGTTGCACGCCCACCCCACTATTTAACTAAATATAAACCCAATATTTATATTTTTCTTATTAAAATTTTTAAAGCATCTCTTTAACTTTCTTAATGAGCATCTTCAATATTTCTCTATCTGGTAAAACACCTTCTGGTGGGTCAATAACCTTCCTCAACTGAATTGGCACCCCATCCATCCTATAAGCAGTCCCCTCAACTTCAACTCCAGCAATTGCTGGTGGAATTATAATATTTGCTAATTGGGTTGTTGGTGTTTCGTGTGGGTCGATACAAACTAATGGTATCTTTGCCATGTGTTGAACTGCTTTTTGTGGGAAGTGTGCTCCTGGGTCTGAAGCAATGTTTAACATCATGTCAGTTTCTCCTCTTTGTAATAAGTCATTAGCTGTAGTTTCTCCTGGGTTGTATCTTGGATATCCTCTTGAAAAATCAACTCCAAATGGAAAACCAGTAACCCATGTTAAAACTTGGTTGAAACCATTTACGTTGTAGTGACCTCTCATTGGCATTAGTCCAAATTTTGTATAAGCGTTTAAATCAATAACTAATTGTATAGCGTTATCGATATTTCTATGCTTACCTTTTGTCATTGTTACTCCCATTGCGAAGAACAATTCTCCAAACTGAGCATTTTTACATATTTCTACTGCATCATAGATTAAATCTGCTGGAACTCCTGCAACTCTATCTACTCGTAATTCAAATCCTTTCAATACTGCCCTCATAGCACTTATTAACTCATAATCCTTATGCTGCTCAACCTGTAAGTGTATATCTGCTAACTTAGCAGTATCTGTCTCTCTTGGGTCTACAACAATAACTGTTCTATCCTCTCTCCCTCTTTCTCTGAAAAATCCTCTTGCAAATACTGAATATCTACTCATATGTCTTGGGTGGGCGTGCATTGGGTTTGAACCCCAAAAGATAATTACATCCGCTCTATTTTTAACTTCTCCTAATGTACAAACGGGGTATCCTACGTCCTGTACAGCTAAGAGGGAAGGTCCGTGTCAAACACTTGCAGTGTTATCAACAACTGCTCCAACTAACTCAGCTAATTCAACTCCATACATGTGTGCGTGACATTCAGTAGCACTCCATCCGTAGATTAATGGTAGAGCCGCTTCAGTTAATAATCTTGCAGTTTCTTCAATTGCAGTTTCATAATCAACCTTTTTGAACTCATCTTTTTTATTTTCTCTCATTAATGGTTCTGTATATCTTACCGCCCCTTCAAAATGCATAAACTTTGCGTTTCCAATTCTACAAGCATGTCTTGTTCCAACTATGTGGTTGTCTTCAACTAAAATCTCTAAGTCATCACATAGTGTCGCACAGAAAGGACAAACAACGTTTCTAATAACCTTTACCATAAGGGATTCACCCCTTTTAGTTATCTTATCTTAATTCTAAAACTTTCTTTTTTTCAGCCTCAGCGCAGGAGAGACAGAGGAGGCACATTACGCAATAACCTTTTAGAGGCAATTTGCCTCTTGATAATCTTAAAGTTTTCATTGGGCAGACTTCGACACATTTTCCGCATTTATCACACAAGTATGGGCTGAATTCAATTCTGTTGTATTCCTTACCATTATGCTCTATCTTACCTAACTTTAAGGCACCAGTTGGGCAAGCTACAGTACAAGCTCCACAGACAATACACATTCTAACTTCTTTTTTCTTCTCATCTACAACAATAGCTTCAGTTGGACAGACAGAAGCACATTTCTTCAATACATCGAAATCCTCTTCTACAATAACTAAACCTTCATCAGTTATAGGATGTGGAGAGGCTAATTTAACATCCAATTCTAAAGCATCGACTGGACAGATATTTACACATAGCTTACAAGCAGGACATGATTTTGGTGGAACAACAATCATATTTTCCTTATCGACCTTAATCATATCTCCTGGACAGATTTCAACACATTTTAAGCAGTAAATACATTTTTCTGCATCAACATCAAATTTCTTAACTTCTTTTCTTCTCTTCTTAGGTATCTTACCTGCTACAAAGATAGCATTCCATGGACATGTTTGAGCACATATACTGCAGTAAATACACTTGCTTTTATCAATAACTGCCTTATTATCTTCTAAGGTTATTGCACCTACAGGACACTCTGGAACACAGATTCCGCAACCAACACAAGCGTCTGTAACCGCTATAGGTTCTTTTGGAGCTTTAACTTCTTTTTTAGGTTTGTCTATAATCCCTGGTAGAGAGATAATTTCAATTGGACAAACTTCTATACATTTTTGACATAAAACGCAATGTCCTTTTGAATATGGAAATTCATTATCAACCTTCTTAATCCCTACTGGACATACTTCCGCACAGGCTCCACACTTCTCACACTTGTGAGCTAAGTAATTAACTCTTTTTGCTGTTTTTCCATTGATTTTTATCTCTTCCTCTACTAACGCCCCAGTTGGGCATACATTGACGCACTGCATGCATAAATTACACACCTTAAAATTGTCTATATCTATTGCCTTTGTCGGACATTCTGCTTGGCAAGCATAGCACACTAAACACGCTTCTCTCTGGATTGTTATGCTCATCAATCCCATCCTCCTAAAAATTTTGCGCTAAAATCCACAAAAGGATTTTAGCGAATTCCCCTTGCATAAGGGGAAAGAGCCCACAACCTCCCAAATGGGTTCGGTTGTGAGCTTATTCTTTAATAATCTCAATAATTTTATTTCCTTTCTCATCTTTAACTATTATATGCGCAGCACATGAATATCAAGGGTCGTAAGCCCTCAAAACTACCTCAATTAAGTTTAACTTTACCTCATCAACTTTGACTGTGCTTTTTTCAGCCATACTCATCACCATAATGGTTAGTGATTAGATAATCATAATAGAGAAAGTGAAAGAAACGGCTAATAATACTTATCTAAAGATATCTTTATTTAAAGATTTCTTGAGCTGCCTGTTGAATAGCTTTTTCCATTGTTGGAACGTTGTGAGTTGTAGCAACAATCATATTTGCTTTAACAACAATTCCATTTTCATCAGTTTCGTAGTTGTGGATTAAAACTCCTCTTGGAGCATAAACTACTCCAACACCATTTCCAGCTTTTGGCTCAACTTCTGCTTTAATATCATCTGATGTAATATCGTTATCTTCTAATAATATCTTTGCTTTTTCACACGCTTTAACTAATTCTATTAATCTTGCATGATGATAAGCTAATGATTGATTTGCTGGAAACCCAAAGATATCAAAGAATTCTTTTCTATATTCCTCTGCTAAAGGAGTTTCCATTTCCTCACAGACGTTTAACATTGGTAAAGGCCCTACTCTATAAATCCCTTCAGGATATCCTGCTTTCTTGTAGTATGGATATTTGACATAGCTGTGAGGAACTACATACTCTCCTATGTAATCTAAATATTCAGCTGGTTTAAAATCTACTTTCTCTTTTCCATCTGGTGAGAGGAATCTTAAAGTTCCATCGTAGAAGTTGTGCTTTTCATCTTTAACTAAACCCAAATACCAAGTATCAATAACTCCCAATGTCTTTATTTGTTCAATATACTGTTCATTTATTCGTTTTATTAACTCAATTCCATTTTTAGCGTATTCTATCATCTGGTCAGTATCCTTCAACAACTCATCTCTTTCTTCTTCAGTTAATCTCTTTGTTTGCCCTCCTGGAATTCCAGTAACTGGGTGGATTGCCTTTCCCCCTATTGCCTCAACAATTTTTTGTCCAAACTTTCTTAACGCAATTGCTTGCTTAGCAACTTCAGGAGCTTTGTCTATAACTCCAACAACATTTCTTATTGCCGGGTTTGCATCAACTCCAAGAATGAAGTCAGGAGCTGCTAAGAAATAAAAGTGTAGAGCATGGCTGTGGATTATGTTTCCTATAAGCATTAATTCTCTTAATTTTTTTGCTGGCTCTGGAATCTCTACATTCCAAGCAGCATCAAGTGCTTTAACACTCGCTAAGTGGTGTGCTGTTTGGCAAATACCACAAATTCTTGGAACTATTCTTGGAACTTCCTCAGCAGGTCTTCCAACAACAAACTGCTCAAATCCTCTTAATGCAGTTATATGCAATTTAACATCTTTAGGCTTTCCATTTTCATCTAAGGTAATAGTTACCTTACCATGCCCTTCCAATCTTGATAGGGGTTCAATCACTATCTTCCCCATAAATTCACCCTTATTTTATTATTATTTTTAATTTTTTGTAATTACTTTACCTTTCTATTAATTAAAGCATCTGGCAATGTGAATCTATTTAATAAAGCTACTTTGTCTGGAATTGCTAAAGCAGCTTCTCCGGCATTAGCGAATACGTTAGCTGCGTTAGCTCCTAAGTCTAAAGACTTATCAGTTTTTCCAAAGCAACCTCTGCATGGAACTCCAGCCTTAGGACACTTTGCTCCACATCCAGCTCTTGTAGCAAATCCTAAACATGTGTAACCTTGCTCAAATAAACATCTTTCTGAGTCTGGTTTTCCTTCATAGGTTCTCTTAAACTTCTCTGGGAATACATTTTCTTTCTTTCTTGGACATTCATCACAGACAATTTTTGTTGGTAATTTTGGCTCTTCTCCATTTAACAATGCAACAATTGCATCGGCAATCATTTTTGGTGTTGGTGGGCATCCAGGAATAATGTAATCAACTTTTACAAAATCGCTTATTGGCTTAACATATTCTTCTAAAGCAGGAATTTCTTCTGAAGGAATTTCCCCTTTATTATCCGTTGAATCAGTAGTATATACTGTATTTAACAGTTCTTCTTTTGTATATAAGTTAGCTAAACCTGGAATACCTCCATAAGCAGCGCAGGTTCCCCATGCAATAACAATCTTTGATTTCTCTCTAATTTCTTCAATTAAATGTTCATCATGCTCGTTCCTAATTCCTCCCTCAACTAAAAACACATCTATACCCTCTGGAATCTCCTTAGGGTCTGCAACTATTGGAGCATATACAATCTCTAAATTTGGTAAAATTTCTAACAATTTATCGTGTAAATCTAACAAAGAAATATGACAGCCTGAACATCCGCATAATTGAATCATCCCCACCTTTACTGCCAAGGTAATCACCCTAAGAAAGTTTAAATTAAATTTTGTAAAAGCCGGAGAACCCCTCACATAGGGGCGGTTGTTCTCTCGGTCCCTTATGGGTTCCCGAGAGAACTCATCCCTTTAATCTCCGGCTTTATTGAGCTTTGAGAGGGTTAGGTCCGAGTTTTTGGATTTTTTTAGTCATTTCATTAACGGCGGAGACAAATTTGTCAGCCTCAGCAGCTGACATGAAGTATATTCCAATCCTGTCTCCGCCAATTCCTAATTCATCCAATAATTCTTTAACAAACCTAACCCTCTCCTCAGCTTTTAAATTACCTGCTTCGTAAGCACACTCTCCTTTCTTTCACCCTACAACCATAACTCCGTCGGCTCCCTTTTGGAAAGCTCTTAAAGCATATGTAATATCAAATTTACCGGTGCAAGGGAGCCTGACGATTCTTACGGTTGCAGGGTATTGCATTCTACTTGTCCCTGCTAAATCAGCAGCCCCATAACCTCATTGATAGCAACAGAAAGCAATTATTACAGGTTCCATAACTAATCCCTCAAAGTATTAATTTTATTCAAATTTGATGCAATTTGAGGAGTAATAATGAAAATTAAATTTTTTAATAAAATTAAAATTTTTTAATAAGTTAGAAAGACGTGTCTACATCAGCACTACCCTAATAAATACCTTAGGGTAGTGCCTCATCTGATTTATCTTTTTCCAATGGTTAAGCGCTCATTTTTAGATATGGGGCCTGTGCATTATCCCAAAGTTTTTATCCTTCTAACTTTTGGTGAGCTTCTAACACTCCATCAATGAATGAAATTATTTGCTCATCTCTATAGTATCTCAACTGCATTGCACCACTTGGACATGCTCCTGCACATGAACCACATCCCTTACAAGCTACATCATTGACTTGAGCTACTAAGTGTCCATCTTTCTCTACATATTTTATAGCGTTGTATGGACACATCTTAGCACAGACCTTACAGCCTCCGCAGACTTCTTCATCAACAATAGCCCTAATCATTTCTATCTTAAACTGCCCCTGAGCCATTGGTATTGAAACAGCACTTGCTGCCCCTTTAGCTTGAGCTACTGTGTCTGGAATATCCTTTGGTCCTTGAGCTACTCCAGCAATTGCTATACCATCAACTTTTGTATTAACAGGAGCTAATTTTGGATGGAGTTCTTTAAAGAACCCATCAGGACTTAATTCTAAACCAAGCATTTTAGCTAATTTTGGATTGTCAGGTCTTGGAGATAAACCAGCTGACAATACAACTAAATCTGCCTCAATCTCTACAATTTCTCCTAACAATGTATCTTCTACTCTAACAATTAAGTTCTTAGTCTCTGGGTCTTCCATTATACAGGCTGGTCTTCCCCTAATAAACTTAACTCCAAACTGCTCCTGAGCTCTTCTGTAATACTCTTCATATCCTTTACCAAATGCCCTAATATCCATGTAGCAGATATAAACTTCAGTGCTTGGGTCATGCTGCTTAAGTAATTGAGCATTCTTTAATGCGAACATACAACAAATTCTTGAACAGTAATGCTTTCCAACTGTGGCATCTCTTGAACCAACACATTGGATAAATACAACTCTGTGTGGATGCTTTCCGTCACTTGGTCTTATTTCATGCCCTCCTGTAGGTCCTGCTGGGTTAATCATTCTCTCTAATTCTAATGTAGTTATGACGTTGTCATAGACACCATAACCATACTCTTCTTTTAGTGTGCAGTCAAATTCATCATAACCTACTGCACAGATAATTGTTCCAACCCTTAACTTGATTTCTTCAGGTTTTTGGTCGTATCTTATAGCTCCAGGACCACAAGCTTTTTCACATAAACCACATCTTATACAGTGGTCCATATCAATTGTATAAACTAATGGAACAGCCTGTGCGAATGGGACATATATGGCTTTTCTTGTACCTAAACCTAAATCAAACTCGTTTGGTACTTCAATTGGACAAACAGCTGCACAAGCTCCACATCCAGTACAGATATTTTCATCAACATATCTTGGTTTCTTCTCAATTGTAACTTCAAAGTTTCCAATGTATCCTTCAACATTTTTAACTTCAGCGTAGGTTATGAGCTCAACATTGGGGTGGTTTGCAACGTTAACCATCTTTGGGGCCAAAATTCACAGCGCACAGTCATCAGTTGGGAATGTCTTAGCAAGCTGAGCCATTCTTCCTCCAATTGATGGCTCTTTTTCTACTAAATATACCTTATAACCTTGGTCTCCTAAGTCAAGAGCCGCCTGAATTCCAGCAATACCTCCTCCAATAATTAAACAGGATTTATCAACCTCCACAATTTTTTGTGGGACATCTTCCAATCTCTTAGCTCTCTCAACTCCACCAGCAACCAACTCCATAGCTTTTTTAGTAGCTTTTTCTCTTTCGTTCATGTGAACGAAAGAACAGTGTTCTCTAATGTTAATAAACTCCAAATAATATGGAGATAATCCTGCTTCTTTTATACAATTTCTAAAAGTAGGTTCATGAATTTTTGGTGTACATGCAGCAACAACAACTCTGTCAAGGTTGTATTCTTTTATTGCTTCTTTAATCAAGTTTTGTCCTGGGTCAGCACACATAAAAGGATATGTCTTAGCTACAACTACTCCATCTAATTTTTCAGCAAAATCTCTTACTGCTTCACAATCTACAACACCATTAATGTTTGCTCCACAGTAACAGACAAATACCCCAATTCTTGGGGACATATATTCACCTCCCAGAATAGAAGTTACAATCAATTAGTTAGGAGGATAACTATAAAAATATATATTCTTAAACTAACTAATGGAAGCTATTAGGTAATTTAATATTCCAATACAAATTAAAAAAAATTTTAGTTAAGTGGAGTTTGAACAAGTGTATAAATGATGATAACAAAAATAAAGAAGAGGTGAATAGATATGAATTGAAAATAATGAAAGATGGCCATTATAACTAATACTAAGTTATGAAGAACCCTCATATAGATTAAAGAACAATAAAACTGGGAGACCAGGTTATAATCCAAGAGCAATAGCAGTATTAATTATAGTTGTGTGCAAAATGAAATAAACTTTTATAAGGTATAAGGATAACTTAGATGCCTTCCAAAAGAAAGACATTCATTAATACCTTATTTTAATTAAGATAGTTTTACACACTACTATATATTCCAAAGATATTTAAATCTTACGGATAGAGCGAGTTATATCTAAATAATAACAAAATAAAAAATATAGTAGCGAAAAGATGAGACACGAAGATAGATAATATAAACGAGATATTAGAGGTTTTTGATGACGTGATAGGAGATATTACCTAAGGAATTAAAGCCAAGAAAATATACTATCGAACTATTACTTAAAGTTTCTGTTGTTAAGGGGGAGTTTTTAGGGGTATCGTTAAGAGCTATAGAAAGCTTAGTAGAGTTTTTAGAGTTAGAATTAACTTTTAGTAATCCATTACTGGGAAAAGAAACTAAATAACTATATTATATCGATAATAAATCAAATTCTTAGGAAATTATGGAGTCTCGATTATGAGAAGACATTTATCGACTCAACAAAGTTTTCGAATAAAGCAGGAGAATTGATAAAAATACATGCTATAACTCGTTACGATTCAGAAAATAAAACATTATTTTCAATATCTATAGGGTTAGACAAATCGAAGTTTGAGTTTGCTTATGGAGAAGGATATTATGATGATGAGGAATACGATGACAAGGATACTCTAAATAAAATAGTTAGTTAAATTCAACTACAAGCCAATAATAAAGAAAACGAAAAGAGGTAATAAGGCTATAGTAAAGAGAGGTATCGTATGTAAGTCCTATTTTAGACACACTCTTATCTTAGACTAAAGTATAAATATTAAAAATAATAGTAGGTATAGTGGAAATAACTTAAAAAAAGTTAAAGAAGATATATGGTGGAAAAATATGAACAATTCTGAAAAATTGTTTAAAGAAGGTATATTAAAATTAAAAGAGAATATTCCACAAATAATAATAAGGTTAGTCATTGCAGGATTAATATGGCTATTTGGTGTACTAGTTTTTATACCTATTGCTGATATGCTTGGGAATCCATATTTATTTGGATTAACAGCTTTAAAACCAATTATTTCAGCAATAGTCTTTATAGCATTGGTTTATATATTCTTAAAGATAGTTAAAGATTTTGGAGAATTGATGGATGGAGTTGCAGATATAATTGCTTCAAAAATATCTGGAGAGAGAACAACAGCCGATAAGTTAAAAAGATATAGAAGAGGTTTAAGAGGTTTAGCGTATTTGATAGTGGCAATAATTGCTTATCTATTCTTCTTACCAATAATGGCTGGAATGTCTCCGGTTATAGCAGGAATTGTCTTAATAATATTGGTTATTTGGGGTGTTATTGTATTAATAAATATTGGAAATATCTTTTCAGATGAAATTGAAGAAGGTATTAGATTAGCATTAGCAAAATTAGAAAAAATAGGAGAAAAAAAAGAAGGTGAAGAAACTACCAATGTTCCTGAGTAAAATATTTTTCTTTATAAAACTTTTTTCTTTAACAGAGAGACATAATAAATAAATGCTCCACTTGATATTGTATCTCCTAAACCAACAGTTGATTTTGGCTTTTCAACATACCTTGAAGGAGATAAAACCACCTTATAATTATCATCGTTAAATTTTTCAGCAATCTCTTTTAATAAATTCCCATATTTGTTATGAGGGATTTTTAAACCTTCATATAAATCATCTATAGATTTTATATTTCCTAATTTTGCTTTTGTTGATGCTAAAATTGTGGAAAACTCTAAACATTCTTCAAGTTCTTTCTTAGATAGAGGATTATCAGCTCTACAAACAAAAAGTATATAGTAAATAGTATGAATTTGAATAACCTCTAAGTTTTTAAATTTTTCAAGTATTATTTTAGCTCCTTCTATTATATCCTCAACAAAACTATCTTTTAGAATTTTGTTGCTTAAGTCTTCATAACCCAAAGTATGTAAAACATTTGCAATCTCTGTTTCATCCATACCTACACTCTCTACATTGCTTAGGATATAATCAACAACCATCTTCCTAATCTCTATATTTGATATAGAGGCAAATTCTAAATGTGTTCTAATGTTTTTATTTTTCTTTAACAATTTTATGTCTTCTTCAGCCCTCTCAAAGTAATATTTTGCTGTCTTCCCATCGTTATATTTTTCTTTAATTGCCTGATATCCAGATAAAAATGCACAATCTACCATCTCTCCAATTTTTGGTAAATATTCTCTAACATCATCTTTTATTTCGATTCTCAAATTTTCTGGTCTTGAGGCTACAATAAATCTTGTAGATTGAGTAGCCATAATAGTTTCTCCATTTAATGTAAATTTAAGTCCTTTTTTAAACTCAAATATTCTGTTTATCTTTATTGGGTCATCTTTATAGGCCTCTCTAACTTTTTTTAATATAAGCTTATTATTTTCAACTAAAGGATAAAGTAAATTATCGTAATCAACAAACATTTCCGCCTGTTTTTTTGATAAAAATGGAGTATAGACGATTATTTTATCTATATTCAGAGTAGCCATTAAGTTAGAAACAATACCAGCTTGTCCCCCCATCCTTTCCTCATCATATTTAATTTTATTAAACCACTCATGTAACTCTTTGTCATCTTTTAATGGAACCTCCGCTGGCTTCCCAGTTTTTATACTATAAACTAACCTTGCAACAAAATCCAACGGCTCTTCAATAATTCTGGGATATTCTTCCATTCTTTTTATTATATCTTTATGATTAAACTCATCCACCAATTTTTGGACATCACTATCTTTCAAATATTTTATTGCATCTACATTTGTATTATAGGCTGTGAAAAGCTTAACTCCTTTTATATTTTCAATAAATCTATTTATCATTATAGTCACCACATTTTTTGATTAGTTCCCAACATATTCTCTTTTCTTCTTCAACTGCTGGTTGATTGTAAGAATTTACATTGTAGAGCTCTCCCATAAACCCTACCTGCATCTCATACATGTATAACAGAGCTCCCATCGTCATTTCATTTATTTTATCAAGAGTAATTTTTACATTAGGAACTCCATTATTTGTTAAGGCAATTTCTGTAGCTTCCTGCTCACATTTAATAATATTCGAAAGCTTACAAGAAATTTTTTTATCTTCTAAATTTTCAAATATCACTTCTTCATCCAACCTATATTTCTTAGCAGTAATAAATGTAATAATTTTATCTTTTTTTCCATCCATATACAATTGCAAGAGAGAATGTTGGTCTTTAGCTCCAATTGATAATAATGGTGTTAATCCTTTTCCCTCTTTTCCTAAGCTTTCTCCAATAAGCTGTATATACCACTCTCCAAAACATTTTAAGCTTTCAATATAGCTCATAACAACTGAAATATCCTTTCCTTTTTTATCATATAAGTAGTGTATAACACCATTCAACAACGCTGGATTTTTTAATATATCTTCATTTTGGCATATTTTATCCATTTTTTTAGCTCCTTTTAATATTTCTGATATATCTAATCCTAAGGAATAGAGAGGGGCTAAACCAACAGCAGTGAAGACAGAAAATCTTCCAGGAACATTTTCAGGAATTGAAAGTATTTCATAATTATTTTTTTCTGCCTCTCTCTTTAATTTTCCCCCATTGGTAATAAAAACAATTTTTCCTTCAAAAGAATTTAATTTTTCTATCCTTTTCTTAATTAAATAATAATTAACCAGGGTTTCTAATGTATTACCTGACTTACTAATAATATAAATTATAGAATTATTCAAATCTACTTTATTTAATATTGAAAGAGTTTTTTCAGGGTCACTATTGTCTATAAAATAGGCATTATTCTTAAATGCTGAAACTGCATAATAAATAGCCATAGTTCCTAATATAGAGCCTCCCATTCCTACAACCACAACATTTTTGTATCCATTAAGGAATTTGTATTTATCCAAATTCTCGTTGTATATTACATCTCTAAATCCAACAACTCCATTATTTAACTTATCCATCAACTTTGAATATGCATTGATAAAATCTACCTTATTTATGTCATCAAAACTTATATCTCCGGTTTTTAAAGCATTTTTATAATCATAGCTTAGCATATTTCCCCTCATAACATCATTTTAGATAATGATTGTAAATTGCCCCACCAAATAAACCTTTATATTTTCTTATAGATGGAGAATTCTGCCAACTTAAGTTTCTAAGTACATGATAGTAGCAGTTTTTCATCATCATAGGGAGAGGAGCATTTTCATCATAAGGATGCTTAGGGCATTTGTATCTTACATACTGTATAAACATACATATTTCATTAAGTTTATAAAATGTCCAATTTAATGCATGCTCAACTCCCCATATGAATCCAATTTTATCTGGAATCTTAAATAAAACGCCTGTTGCCTTATCAAAGTTTGGATGCTCATAAGGATTATGATGTAAAGGAATTATAGTATCTTTTAAACCCCCAGTTTCTGTAGCTATAACCGGAGTGCAATAAGCCATAGCCTCCATCTGCACTAAACCACACGGTTCCCAATATGAAGGCATAACCATCCAATCACTTCCTGCAAATACTAAAGAAGACAATGGAAGGCAATATCCAATTAAAGCTAAAATCTTTCCATCATATTCATTAGCAAGATTTTTTAGTTTGTCTTCAATATCTTTCTCTCCCTTTGTTAAAAATACAAATCTTATATCATATTTCTCTAAAAGTTCAGGGATTGCTTCAAACATCGTGTTAAATCCTTTCTGATATGTGGCTCTTCCAACGAATCCAATTAGTGGAATTTCTATATCTCCTTTTAATCCCCCATATACTTCAACTTCAGTAGCTGAAATACCTCTATCTATTATTTTATTCCAATCCTCAACATATTCATAAACTCCCCCCTTATAAAACCATGAGTATTTTATTTTTGGCTTTATATTATGGGCATCTTCAGCTGAGTAGGGGGAGATATAGGCATAGTTTCTTGGGTCGAGTTTGTTATTTGAAAGAATTATCATTCTATCCATTATTCTTATAGGGTCGTATTCCTCAATGTCAATACCATTTAAAATTCCAACAAAGGGTTTATTATCTAAATATTTCTTTATATATTGGCAGTTTTTTATCTCTTCAGCATGTGTAGGGCTTACAGTATTAACGGCATCGGCATATTTTATTCCCAACTCTAAAAGAGTCAAAACTTCTCCTTTATACTCAACAACCTCCCCCTTAAATGCTTCATTATGTATAGTTAGAGTAGTGGGCAAATCTAAGATATCTTTACATTTGGCTATAGCTAAACCACACATCCAATCATGTCCAGATACAACATCAACATCTTTTATATCATCCAAATAACTTACAATTAAGTCAGCAAAAATTTCGTACTTAATAGCATCCCAAACATTTAAATTATTAACGCTTTCATTACTAAATACAATTAAATCAACTCCTGTTGTTGGATGTTTTGTTTTTAAAATATCAAATTTAATCTTAGAACCCTTATAGACAACTGTTATTTTCTTGATAATTTCATGGGGAAGATTATTGTATCTATTATAATGGTTGAGTGTTAAAACTAAAACATCATTATCTTTTTTTAAAAATTTTGGCAAATCTCTCATTACATCTCCCAATCCTCCATAAGAAACAATTGGAGTTATCGTTGGAGCAATAATAGCTATTTTCATAGTATCACAATGTTTTTATATTATTTATTAGCTATCATATTTTATACTATATAGTATTTAATTTTTTATAAGAAATTATATAAACCTTACCACAAACTTTATGATGATATTATGAAAATTGCAATGATAACATGGGAATATCCTCCAAGAATAATAGGAGGTTTAGCTATTCATTGTAAAGGCTTAGCAGAGGGTTTAGTTAGAAATGGGCATGAAGTGGATGTTATAACTGTTGGTTATGAGTTACCTGATTATGAAAATTTAAATGGAGTAAATGTCTATAGAGTTAAACCAATAGTCCATCCGCATTTTTTAACTTGGGCAATATTTATGGCTGAAGAAATGGAAAAGAAGTTAGGAATCTTAGGAATTGATAATTATGATGTTATCCACTGTCATGATTGGATGACACATTTTGTAGGGGCTAATTTAAAGCATTCATGTAAAATGCCGTATGTTCAGTCAATACACAGCACAGAGATTGGGAGATGTGGAGGATTGTATTCAGATGACTCAAAAGCTATACATACAATAGAATATCTTTCAACCTATGAATCATGCCAAGTAATAACTGTAAGTCATTCTTTAAAGGAAGAAATCTGCTCAACATTTAATACTCCAGAAGATAAAGTTAAAGTAATTTATAACGGCATAAATCCATGGGAATTTGATATTAATTTAAGTTGGGAAGAGATATTAAATTTTAGAAAAAGCATTGGAGTTCAAGATAGCGAAAAAATGATTTTGTTCGTTGGAAGATTAACATATCAAAAAGGTGTAGAGTATTTAATAAGAGCAATGCCTAAAATTCTTCAAAAGTATAATGCAAAATTAGTTATAGCTGGAAATGGAGATATGAGAAATTATTTAGAAGATTTATGTTATCAATTAGGTATTAGGCATAAAGTAGTTTTTTTAGGATTTGTTAATGAAAATATGTTAAAAAAACTCTATAAATCAGCAGACGTTGTTGTAATTCCATCAGTTTATGAGCCCTTTGGAATTGTTGCCTTAGAGGCTATGGCTGCTGGCACACCTGTGGTTGTTAGCTCAGTGGGAGGGTTGAGAGAAATTATAAAGCATGAGGTCAATGGTGTTTGGGTTTATCCAAAAAATCCAGACTCAATTGCTTGGGGTGTTGATAGGGTTTTATCAGATTTTAGTTTTAGAGAGTATATAGTTAATAATGCCAAAAAAGAAGTCTATGAAAAATATAGCTGGGATAATATAGCTAAAGAGACAGTAAATGTTTATAAAATAGCTATGGAAATGATGATGAGGTGATAAAATGCAAGATATGTGGGGAAAAATTGGTGAAACTGCTGGAAGAATCTACCATTTATTAGAAAAAGGGGAAAAGAGTTTATCTCAAATAGAAAAAGCTCTTAAAAAAGAAGGTTATAATTCCAATATTGTGAAAATGGCTATTGGATGGTTAGCAAGAGAAGACAAAATATCTATATTGAAAGATGATAAAAAGTGGGTTATTAAACTGAAATAAAAACCTTAATTTTTAATAGCGTGATTTATATGAGTGGAGTAGTAGGTAATAACAGTTTATTAGCTAAAATTGGAGATTATGGAGAAATTAGCTACATTTTTTATCCACATGTGGGTTATGAAACTCACTTCTTTGACTCTGCATTGGCAATTTATGATAATAAAGTAAAATGGCATTGGGATGATGATTGGAACATATCTCAAAAATATATTGAAGGCACAAATATACTCAAAACCATATTAGAAGATGATAAAATTATATTGACAATTAAAGATTTTGTTCCAGTTTCTCATAATGTAATCATTAGAAGATTACATATAAAAAATAAACTTGATAAAAAATTGAATTTTAAATTATTTTTTTATGAAAATTTGAGAATTGGAGAAAATCCTTCAGAAAATACTGTAAGATTTTTAGAAGATGGATGTATTGTTAAGTATGATGAAAAATACGTTTTTTGTATAGGAAGTAATAAAAAGATAGATTCATTTCAGTGTGGAAATAGATACAGCAAAAATAGTGCATACATAGATATTGAAAATGGAATTCTAAAGGAGCATAAAGAAAGCTATGGGTTAATGACTGATAGTGCCATATCTTGGAATATAAGAATTGATGAAAAGAAAAGTGTTGCATTTAGCATTTATATACTTCCGAAAAAATTTGATGGAAACTTTGAGATAATTACTGAACAACTAAAGATTATAATGAATAACTATGAGCATATTATAGATTTATCAATGAATTATTGGAAAAATATTATAGGAGACATAAAAAGATTTATTCATCCTGAATTTAGTTCAAATAAAGATATTCTCTCCATAGCCAAAAGGGCATTAATGACTCTCTTAATGTTATGTGATAAAGATGGAGGAATTATCGCCTCTCCTTCTTTGTATCCTGATTATAGGTATGTATGGGGGAGGGATGGAAGTTATATGGCAATTGCATTAGATTTATTTGGAATTAGAGGAATTCCCGTAAGATTTTTTGAATTCATGGCTAAAATTCAAAATGCTGATGGTTCTTGGCTACAAAACTATTATGTTAATGGAAAACCAAGATTAACTGCTATGCAAATAGACCAAGTAGGCTCTGTGTTATGGGCTATGGATGTGCATTATAGATTAAGTGGAGATAGAAAATTTGTTAAGAGATACTGGGAGACTATTGAAAAGGCTGGAAATTATTTAAATTCGGCTGCTTTAAACTTCACGCCATGTTTTGATTTATGGGAAGAAAAATTTGGAGTTTTTGCATATACGATGGGAGCTATCTACGCAGGGTTGAAATGTGCTTACAGCATGAGTAAGGCAGTTGATAAAAGGGATGATGTTAAACATTGGGAAAAGACACTTGAATTCTTAAAATATGAAACTTCAAAGAGATTTTATTTAGAAGAGGAAGGTAGATTTATTAAATCAATAAATCCAGTAAATAAAGAGATAGATACAAGCATTTTGGGTTTAAGTTATCCTTTCAATTTAATTGATGTTGATGATGAAAGGATGATAAAAACAGCCAACGCAATTGAAAAGGCATTCAAATACAAAGTTGGAGGAATTGGAAGGTATCCAGGAGATATATACTTTGGAGGTAATCCATGGATTATAACCACAATATGGCTTTCTCTATATTATAGAAGGTTATCTAAAGTTTTAAAAGAGAAAAATGATGATAGAGCTAATATATATTTACAAAAATCTAAAAAATTATTTGATTGGGCAGTTAAATATAGTTTTAATGGTTTGTTTCCAGAACAGATACATAAAGACCTTGGCATTCCAATGTCTGCAATGCCTTTAGGGTGGAGTAATGCGATGTTCCTTATCTATATATATGAAAATGACAATGTTATACTACCATAAATTTTATGATGTGGTAGCATGTTAATAACATTTAATTTTGAAGTTCATCAGCCACACAGATTAAATAAAGAGATTAAAATGGGAAATAACTTATGGGAAAAATATGTGGATACAGAATTAAATAAAGAAATTTTTAATAAGGTTGCTAATAAATGCTACATTCCAGCAAATGAACTAATGTTAGAGCTTATTGATGAATATGATTTTAAAGTAAATTATTCAATTACAGGGATTTTTATAGAGCAGGCATTAGAATTTAATGATTACGTGTTAGATTTATTCAAAGATTTGGTAAAAACTGGAAATGTTGAACTTATTGCCGAAACTTATCATCACTCATTATCAAGTTTGTTTGAAAGTGAAGAAGAGTTTATTGAAGATATTGAGATGCATAAACAACTATATAAAGATGTGTTTGGTTTTAAAGCTAAGGTATTTAGAAATACTGAGCTAATATACAACAATAGAATTGCAAAAATAACAAAAGATTTAGGTTTTAAGGCTATATTTACAGAGGGAATAGAAAAAATTTTGGGTTGGAGAAGTCCGAACTATTTATATCAATCACCAGATGGTATGAAGATTTTGCTGAGGAATTATAGGTTGAGTGATGATATTGGTTTTAGATTTTCAGCAAGAGATTGGAATGAATATCCTTTAACAGCTGATAAATATGCTACATGGTTAGCTTCAACACCTGGGGAAGTTATAAACATTTATATGGACTATGAGACATTTGGAGAGCATCACTGGAAAGAAACTGGAATATTTGAATTTCTAAGATATTTGCCTATAGAGATAGCTAAGCATGAGCATTTAGAGGTTGTTAATGCTAGTGAAGTTGTTGAGAGATTAAAGCCGAGAGGAGAAATTTATGTGCATGAATTCTCTACAATATCTTGGGCAGATACTGAAAGAGATGTAAGTGCATGGTTAGGAAATAAGATGCAGATGATATCTTTTGAAAAATTAAAGAATATTGGAAAATTTATAAAAGAAAATAAAAGTAAATTAAAAAAATTAGGAAAATTTGATGAAATTTATAAGATATACAAAGTTCTACAAACAAGTGACAACTTCTATTATCAATGCACTAAATGTTTTGGAGACATGGATGTTCATAATTATTTCAGTCACTTTGACCTACCTTTTGATGCGTATGCAAGTTATTTAAACATTTTATATGATTTTGAATACCATATAAAGGAAATTTTGATTAAATTAGAAATTAACAAGATTGACAAAAACTCCAATATCAACAATCAGAAAGAAAGAAATACAAAAAATATAACTGAAGAAAATTCAATAAAATCCACTATTATAGTAGTAAACGATGACATAATGGATACAGAAAATATTTATAACCAAGATAAAAAAGAAGATAAAGATAAAAATGATAAAAAACATGATGCATTTGGAGGATTTATAATTGTGTGAGGGAGAGAATGAAAAGAAAGTGTGTTATATTTATTATAGATGGGTTGGGAGATAGACCAAATAAAGATGGTAACACTCCTTTAAAAGAGGCGAAGACTCCAACAATGGATAGAATTGCTAAAGAAGGAATTTGTGGATTAATGAATGCCATAGATATTGGTGTAAGACCAGGAAGTGATACAGCTCACTTAGCTATTTTGGGCTACAATCCTTACGAGGTTTATACTGGTAGGGGGCCATTAGAAGCTTATGGTGTTGGCTTGGATTTAAAAGAAGGAGATGTAGCATTTAGATGTAATTTTGCTACTGTTGATGAGAACTTTGTTGTTTTAGATAGAAGAGCTGGAAGAATAAGTCCAGAAGAAGCTAAAGAGTTAGAGAAGGAGATTGATGGTTTAGAGATTGATGGAGTTAAAATTATTTTTAAATCTTCAAAAGGATATAGAGGAGCTTTAGTTTTGAGAGGAGAAGGTTTGTCATGCAGAGTTAGTGATGGAGACCCGCATGAAGAGGGCGTTAAAGTTAAAAAGATAGAGCCATTAGATGATTCAGAAGAAGCGAAAAGAACCGCTGAGATTTTAAACAAATTATTAAAAATTGTTTATGAAAAACTAAATAATCATCCAATAAATGTAGAAAGAAGGAAAAAAGGATTACCACCAGCCAATATGATATTACCAAGAGGTGCCGGAGTAGTTCCAAAGATAGAGAAGTTCTCTAAAAGATACAATCTGAGAGGAGCTTGTATCTGTGGAACTGGACTAATAAAAGGGTTGGCTAAAATGATTGGTTTAGATGTTATAGAAGTTGAGGGAGCTACAGGAACACCAAAAACAAACTTTATGGGCAAAGCAAAGGCATTGATTGAAGCATTAAAAGAATATGATTATGATTTTGTCTTAGTAAATGTTAAAGGAGCTGATGAAGCAAGCCATGATGGTAAATATGAACTTAAAAAAGAGGTTTTAGAAAAAATAGATGAGATGCTTTCCTATGTATTTGAGAATATTAACAAAGATGAAGTTTACTTTGTATTAACTGGAGACCATTCAACACCAATAGAGGTAAAAGACCACTCAGCAGACCCAGTTCCAATAGTTATTTGGGGAAAGAGTGTTAGAGTTGATGATGTTACAGAATTTAATGAATTCAGCTGTGCAAAAGGAGCTATGCATTGGATTAAAGGAGAGCATGTAATGAAGATTTTATTAGATTTAACTGGAAGAAATGAGAAATTTGGAGCTTAAAATAGGACTTTCACTTTATATATTTAATTTTAATAATTAATAATAAAGAAAATATGATGTCAATGGCATCAAAAAGGCCTTTTAATATTTATACCTGCGAAAGACCTATTTAATTTTCTTCTTTTTCTTCTTCTAATTTTAATATTGCCTCAGCAATATCGCCATTGCATTTTTCTAATGCTTTTCTTGCCTCTTCTTTTGAAACATTGCATTGCTTAGCCACTAATTCAACATCTTCTTCAGTTATTTCAACTTTAACATCCTCTTCTTCTTCCATGTTTTCTTTTTTAACTTTCTTAGGTTTTCCAGTTATTGAGTAAGTTTTAACTCCTAATATGTCCATGACCTGAACTTTTGGTTCTTCAAATACCCACTCTTCATCATCAAATACAAATATTACTTTTTTTGGATTTAAATCTTCAGTTTCCATTCCAAAATCCTTCATCATCTTTTGCATTTTCTTCAACATTCTTGGATTTACTTTACCTGGAAACATTTTTTCACCAATTTCACTATTAAAATTCTTCATTTTTACCTATAACTATTTAGTTATCTATTATAGGACTTTCGCAGTTTATATACTTGAATTAAGAAACTTTGACACCTTTAGGTGTCTATATTCTATTATAAAAAATTTATTCCTGCGAAAGTCCTATATTAAAAACATTTCCTTTGGAATATTATAAATTCTATCATTTAAATAGCACCAACAATAAATGCCAAAAGAACAATGTTCATTATGATTTTTAAAAATTTTGAAACCCTTGAAGCAGTGTCTCTATTTGGCTTTTTTAATAATAAAGCCATAGCATAGATAAACAAAATATCACATATTGCTATTAAAATTAGATAATATATTCCAAATATTTTTAATATATAAGGAAGAGGACTTAATACAACCGCCAGAACTATCAAAAAAGTGGCAAAATATAATGCCTTTTTACCATACTTTATTGGTAGTGAAATTACTTCTTCTTTTTTATCCCCTTCCATGTCCTCAAAATCTTTAACTATTTCTCTACCCCAAATTGAAAGTAAAGAGCATAAAAATAAAATAATAACTGGCATAACATTTTTTCCAGCAACTCCACCAAATAGAAATACAGAACCTGTTAAATAGCCAATAATAAAATTTCCAATTGGTTTATATCGTTTGTATTTTTTTGCATATAAATATAGGAAGATGGCATTAACCACTGCTATAATTAACGTATATATATTTATAAATATTGAAAGAGTTAAGCCAAAAATTAATAAAATGCCTGAAAGTTTTTTTGCCTCATTTAATTTAATTTTTCCTGATGGTAATGGGCGAAATGGCTTATTTATTTTATCTATCTCAATATCAAAAATGTCATTTATCACATTCCCATAAGCACAAACAAAAAATACAACAAAAAATACTAAAATAACTTTTAATATATTAATATCAAAATTTTCTGAAATTAAATAACCTATAATACCTCCAATAGACGCAGTTATACAATTTTTAGCCCTAATAATCTCTAAATAACTATTTACTTTTTCCATAGTAATCCCCAAAATATACGCTTTATCCATAAAAAACAATTAATAGCCAAAAACTATTTATATATCTTTCATAATATGTATTTGGAAATGTTGGGAGTTGATTAACTTGATTAAAAAAGGAGATTACGTTAAGGTAGACTATATTTTAGTTGTAGATGGGAAAGTTATTGATACATCAATTGAAGAAGTTGCTAAAGAAAATGGCATATACTATCCTGAAAGGGATTATGAGCCCTTAGGTTTTATCGTAGGTAATGGGGATTTAATTGAAGGTTTTGAAGAAGCTGTTATAGGTATGGACGTTGGAGAAGAAAAAACTGTAACAATTCCTCCTGAAAAAGGTTATGGATTTAGAGATGAGAGATTAATCCAGGAAATCCCTAAAGATATGTTTGCTGATGCAGATTTTGAACCACAGGAGGGTATGTTAATCTTAGCCAGTGGAATTCCTGCAAAGATAATAAAAGTTACAGATGATACGGTAACCTTAGATTTCAACCATGAACTAGCTGGAAAGGAATTAACATTTACTATAAAGGTATGTGAAGTCCAACCAGCTGAGTCAGAATAATTAAATTAACAATTACTTTTTTATTAATATTTATTAATATATAACTTTTTTATACCTAAATTTTAATTTTTTCAGATATTATAGGACATTCACAGGAATATATGTCCTAAGTCATAGTTTTTATATATAGTGAGCAATATAGTTGTGTGCAAAATAAAATAAACTTTGTAAAGGAAAATTTGAATGCCTTCCAAAAGGAAGGCATTCTTTAATTCCTTATTTTAATTAAGATACTTTTGCACACAACTATAATTTCCATGAAAAATATATGAACTGTATAAAGTCCAGTATTATCCTTAGTATAAAAATTTATATATAATTTTAATTTTATCATTATGATACTCCCAATAGGACTTTTGTCCTATTTCAACTCATTTTTTGGTGATTAGATGAAAGGTGCTGAGGCAATTATAAAGGCATTAGAAGCTGAAGGAGTCAAGATTATATTTGGTTATCCAGGAGGGGCAATGTTACCATTTTACGATGCATTGTATGATAGCAATTTAATTCATATATTAACAAGGCATGAGCAGGCAGCAGCACATGCAGCAGATGGATTTGCGAGAGCAAGTGGAGAGGCTGGAGTTTGCGTCTCTACTTCAGGTCCTGGAGCCACAAACTTAGTTACTGGGATAGCAACGGCTTATGCGGATTCATCCCCAGTTATTGCTTTGACTGGGCAAGTTCCCACTAAGTTAATTGGAAATGATGCATTTCAAGAGATTGATGCTCTTGGCTTATTTATGCCAATAACAAAACACAACTTCCAAATAAAAAAGCCTGAAGAAATTCCTGAAACTTTTAGAGCTGCTTTTGAAATTGCTACAACTGGAAGGCCTGGGCCAGTTCATATAGACATTCCAAAAGATGTGCAAGATGGAGAGATTGATGTTGAAAGATATCCAATCCCAGCAAAGGTTGATTTACCTGGCTACAAACCAAAAACTGTTGGGCATCCTTTACAGATAAAAAAAGCTGCTAAATTGATAGCTGAAGCTGAAAAACCAGTAATTTTAGCTGGTGGAGGAGTTATAATTAGTGGAGCTTCAGAAGAATTGATGAGATTAGCTGAATTTGTTAAAATCCCAGTTTGCACTACTTTAATGGGTAAAGGAAGCTTTCCAGAAGACCATCCTCTGTCATTAGGAATGATTGGAATGCATGGAACTAAAGCTGCAAATTATGCAGTTACAGAATGTGATGTTCTCATAGCAATTGGCTGTAGATTTTCAGATAGGGTTACTGGGGATGTTAGATACTTTGCCCCAGAAGCTAAAATTATTCATATAGACATAGACCCAGCTGAGATAGGGAAGAATGTTAGGGCAGATATTCCAATAGTTGGAGATGCAAAAAATGTTTTAAGAGATTTGTTAGCTGCATTAATAACATTGGAAATTAAAAATAAAGATGCATGGATTGAAAGGATTTATGAATTAAAAAAACACTCTATCCCAATGATGGATTTTGATGACAAGCCAATAAAGCCACAGAGATTTGTTAAAGATTTAATGAAAGTTTTAGATGAGATTGACCCTAAATTAAAAAACACAATAATAACAACAGACGTTGGACAAAATCAAATGTGGATGGCTCATTTCTTTAAAACAAAGATGCCAAGAAGCTTTTTAGCCTCTGGTGGTTTAGGGACTATGGGCTTTGGATTTCCTGCTGCAATAGGGGCTAAGGTTGCTAAACCTTACGCTAATGTTATCTCTATTACGGGAGATGGAGGATTCTTAATGAATTCTCAAGAGTTAGCAACAATTAGTGAATATGTTATTCCAGTTGTTATTTGTATCTTTGACAATAGAACATTAGGAATGGTTTATCAATGGCAAAACTTATATTATGGACAGAGACAGAGTGAAGTGCATTTAGGAGAGAGTCCAGATTTTGTTAAATTAGCTGAAAGTTATGGTGTTAAAGCTGATAGAATAACAAGACCAGATGAGATTAAAGAGAAATTAAAAGAGGCAATATTGAGTAATGAGCCATATCTCTTAGATATTGTCATAGACCCTGCTGAAGCTTTACCAATGGTTCCACCAGGTGGAAAACTAACAAATATAATTCAACCAATTAGGGTTGAGCCAAAGATTAAAAAACCAGAATTTGAAGAGATTAAAAAGATAAGAGAAAAGATAAGAGAAATGAGTGCTGTTGAAGAATTCTAAAATTTTCAATCAATTTTAACCTTCAATTAATATAACTTTTATTTTAACTACTCTAAAATTAAAATTATGAATGGAGGGAGTATTTAATGAAAATAGAGTTCATGCAAGGAAACCTTGCCTGTGCAAAAGGAGCTATAAAGGCAGGATGTAGATTTTTTGCAGGATATCCTATAACCCCATCCACAGAGATAGCTGAGGCAATGGCAAGAGAATTACCAAAGGTTGGAGGTTATTATATCCAAATGGAAGATGAGCTTGGGAGTATAGCAGCAGTTATTGGTGCAAGTTGGGGAGGTTTAAAATCAATGACAGCAACTTCAGGTCCTGGATTTAGTTTAATGCAAGAGAACATAGGATTTGGATATATGACAGAAACACCATGTGTAATTGTCAATGTTCAAAGAGGAGGTCCTTCAACAGGACAGCCAACTATGGCTTCTCAAGGAGATATGATGCAGTGTAGATGGGGAAGCCATGGAGATTATGAAGTTATTGCTTTAGCTCCAAGCTCAGTGCAAGAGATGTATGATTTTACAATAATGGCATTTAACTATGCTGAAAAATACAGAATTCCTGTTTTTGTTATGGCTGATGAAATTGTTGGACATATGCGAGAAAAGGTTGTTTTACATGACAACATAGAAATAATTGATAGAAAAAAGCCAGAAGAAAAACCTCTAAAGAAAGTTTATCCTTTTGATATTCTTGTATCTCCAATGCCAGTATTTGGAGAGGGGTATAATGTGCATATAACTGGATTAACCCATGATGAGAGGGGCTACCCTGATGTTTCTCCAGAAACTCATGATAAGTTAGTTAGAAGATTAGTTAATAAAATAAGAAAAAATAAGGATGATATAATCAAATATGAAGCTGAGAATTTAGATGCAGAAATAATGTTTATTTGCTATGGAACACCTTCAAGAACTGTGAAATATACAGTCAATAAATTAAGAGAAAAAGGATTGGATGTTGGATATATAAGATTAATAACCGTCTATCCATTCCCAGATGAGTTGTTGAAAAAGTTAAAGGCAAAAAAAGTTATAGTTCCAGAGATGAACTTAGGACAAATATATTATGAAGTCGAAAGAGTTTGTAAAAAAGCTGATGAAGTGGTTTTAGTTGATAAAATTGGTGGAGAGTTGCATAGACCAGAAGATTTAGAGAAAGCTGTTTTATAATAATTTTATAATTATAATTTTATAATTTTTATATGAATTAAAAAATTAGTAAGGGATAGCTTATGAAAAAGCTAATAATATTTTTTTTATCTTTGATTTTAATTGTCTCTATTAGTGGATGCTTAAATTATGAGAAAAAAGAGGTTAATGAATTATATATCTCAACTAAAAATGGAAATATGCAAAATTACAACAACAAATCAATGGAAAATGTAAAAATGGACAATTTAAAAGATAATAACAAAACCAAGATTACAAACAATGAAAGTATTGCAAATAATATGAAAAATAATACAAAAGAAACTAAAAAATACGATTTTTCAAAAAATATAGATATAGATGATATGTTTTTAAATCTTCCTTATGAAAAGACGATAGAATCTGAAGGATATGTAATAAAAAAATATAATAATGTTACATTTGAAGTTAGCACAAAACCTATTGATTTCTCTTATGCTTATTTATATAATTATGTTAAAAAATACTCACAAAGAGATGCATTTGGATATTATACCTATTACGAATTCATTCCAAAAGATAAACGTCTTCCTGTTAGTTACTGCTATTACAGAAAAGTAGGTAACTACTATATAGTTATGCAAACTTATGAAAAGAGCAAAAGAGCTAATGATTTGTGGGTAAATTGGACTAAACACATATTTAGTTTATTTGAAGAATAAATCTTTTTTGTTTTATTTTTATTTTATTATTTACTGCCTCAGTGCTCATACGGTTCATCACACAATCAGCAAAGCCAATCGTCATCATCGGCAATTTTGTGGGGATATTATGATAATAAAAAGAGCATTAATTTTAGATGGCTATACAGATGAACCAGCAGGTTTAGGAGTTCCTCCTTATATAGGCACTTATCCAAGATATGCCTATGGTGTCTTAGATAAATATAATGTTGAAGTGGATTATATAACTATCGATAAATTTAGAGAAATTAGGGGAATCTTTGATTTAGATAAATACGATGCAATAATCTGCATATGTGGTTTTCACACACCAGGAAAGTATTTAAATGCAAATCCTGCCACATTAAAGGAGTTTGTATCTATACTTTATAGATATAATGGGTTAAAAATTTTAGGGGGGCCTGCAGCAACAAAATATGGCTCTTCAATGATTGGAGGAAAGATAGAAGATGAGTGTAAATATAAATCATTTTTTGATGTGGTTGTTGAAGGTGATTTGGAAGCTGTTTTAAATGATTTATTAAGTGAGAGAAGTATAGAAAAAATTGATTTTAATAGATATAGAAGTTATAATGAGTTGAGAGAATATGCCATTAGAGGAGCTAAAGTTGTTAAAAAGCATCCAAATTATCCATATATAATAGCTGAAATTGAAACTTATAGGGGGTGTTCAAGAGCTTTAAGTGGGGGTTGCTCTTTTTGCACGGAGCCGAGAAGATTTGGACTACCTAAATTTAGAGAGGAGAAAGATATAGTTGATGAGATTAAGGCATTGTATGATGAAGGAATAAGATATTTTAGAATTGGAAGACAGCCTTGTATGTTTTCTTATAAAGCTATTGATTCAGAAAAAGAAGAGGTTCCAAAACCAAATGTAGAGGCAATTGAAAAATTATTTGAAGGCATTAGAAATGTTTCTAATCCAAAGGTTTTGCATATAGATAATGCCAATCCTGCAGTTATAGCAAGGCATGAAAATGAGAGTAGAGAAGTAGCTAAAATATTAGTTAAATACTGCACTTCTGGAAATGTAGCAGCTTTTGGTGTTGAGAGTTTTGATGAAAAAGTAATTAAAGCAAATAATTTATTAACAACACCAGAAGATGTTTTAAAAGCTGTAGAAATTTTAAACTCTATAGGAAAAGAAAGAGGAGAAACAGGATTGCCATATTTATTGCCAGGCATAAATCTATTGTTTGGATTAAAGGGGGAGAGAAAAGAAACATTTACTATAAATTTTGAATATTTAAAAGAAATTTATGATAGGGGCTTTATGATTAGAAGGATTAACATAAGGCAAGTTGTTCCATTTTTTGGAACTGAAATATCTCTAAAAGATATAAAAAAAGCAGAGAAAAGAAAAAAATTATTTTTATGGTTTAAAGAAAAAGTTAGAGAAGAGATAGACAATAAAATGCTTAAGAGGGTTGTACCAAAAGGAACAATATTAAGAGATGTATTTGTTGAAGTTAAAGAGAAAGATGGATTATATTTTGGAAGACAGTTTGGAAGCTATCCATTGTTAGTTGGAATCTTAGATAAAAATCTTAAAATTGGAGAGTTTGTTGATGTTGAAATTGTTGATTATGGAAGAAGGTCGATAACTGGGAAAGTTGTTAAATCATAGGAGATTTATTCATTAACTATTTTCAGATTTTAGTTTTTAGATATTTCACCTAAAATTTTAAATATATTATAACCAATATTTGAAACAGTTTTTATTAGTATTAAATTCAATTATTTTTATGAGGGATTGTTATGAAAGTGAGGATATTTGATACAACTTTGAGGGATGGAGAACAAACACCAGGAGTTTCTTTAACACCAAATGATAAGTTAGAGATAGCAAGAAAGTTAGATGAGTTGGGAGTTGATGTTATAGAGGCAGGCTCAGCTATAACTTCAAAAGGGGAGAGAGAAGGAATAAAATTAATAACAAAAGAGGGTTTAAATGCTGAAATCTGTTCATTTGTCAGAGCTTTACCAATAGATATAGATGCGGCATTAGAATGTGATGTAGATAGTGTTCATTTAGTAGTGCCTACATCACCAATCCATATGAAATATAAGCTAAGAAAAACAGAAGACGAAGTTTTAGAATCTGCTTTAAAAGCTGTAGAATATGCTAAAGACCATGGATTGATAGTTGAATTATCTGCAGAGGATGCAACAAGAAGTGATGTAAATTTCTTAATAAAATTGTTTAATGAAGGAGAAAAGGTTGGAGCAGATAGAGTTTGTGTTTGTGATACAGTAGGAGTTTTAACACCACAAAAAAGTGTAGAGTTATTTAAAAAAATAACTGAGAACGTTAATTTACCAGTATCAGTTCACTGCCATAACGACTTTGGAATGGCTACAGCAAATACCTGTTCAGCAGTTTTAGGAGGGGCAGTTCAGTGCCATGTAACAGTTAATGGTATTGGAGAAAGAGCAGGAAACGCTTCATTGGAAGAAGTTGTAACTGCTTTAAAAATACTCTATGGTTATGATACAAATATAAAGATGGAGAAGTTGTATGAAGTTTCAAGAATTGTTTCAAGATTGATGAAACTTCCTGTTCCACCAAATAAGGCAATTGTTGGAGACAATGCATTTGCTCATGAAGCAGGAATACATGTTGATGGTTTAATAAAAAATACTGAGACTTATGAACCAATAAAACCAGAAATGGTTGGAAATAGGAGAAGAATTATCTTAGGAAAGCATTCAGGTAGAAAAGCTTTAAAATATAAGCTTGATTTAATGGGTATAGATGTTAGTGAGGAGCAATTAAACATAATCTATGAAAGAATTAAAGAATTTGGAGATTTAGGTAAATATATCTCAGACGCTGATTTGTTAGCCATAGTTAGGGAAGTTACTGGAAAAGTAGTAAAGGAAAAAATTAAATTAGATGAATTAACTGTTGTTTCTGGAAATAAAATTACTCCAATTGCTTCTGTTAAACTTCATTATATGGGGGAAGATATAACTTTAATCGAAACTGCTTATGGTGTAGGGCCGGTAGATGCAGCAATAAATGCTGTAAGAAAAGCTATAAGTGGAGTAGCAGATATTAAGTTAGAAGAGTATAGAGTTGAGGCAATAGGAGGAGGAACAGATGCTTTAATAGAGGTTGTTGTTAAATTAAGAAAAGGAACTGAAATTGTTGAAGTTAGAAAATCTGATGCAGATATAATAAGAGCATCTGTAGATGCAGTTATGGAAGGAATTAATATGCTATTGAATTAAAATTTTTTGTTGAAGCTATAAGTAATTTTAATATGAAAATGTTTATATATTAGGTGTTATAGTTACTATTTCAAATAATTTTATTATTATTTTATTATTTTAAAAATCTAATTAATATTAATGTCTAAAGATTGTCCGTAAACCATATATATTTAAAACCATATATATTTAGTTTGCCTATATATTACTTATAATGAAATAACGAATTATAATATTGATATACACTAAAAAATTTATATATTTATAAGGAGGGATGATTATGATTATGAATAGATTTATTACATTGTTGGTAGTAATCTTATGTATTTTAGAGATATTGACAATGGTTTCGGCTTATGGTGATAATGGACCATTATATATATCATATATAGAGAAGTATAATATAACGGCTACTGCAACCGTAGAAGGAGTAAAAATTGAAAGCTACAATATAACGGGATACATTATAATAAACAATACAGCAAGTGATATTAATGACACATTATCAGATGTCTGGATTGCTGTAAATGTATCCAATAATGTAACTCCATTAACTGTAGATTATGATTTAACTACTGCTCCTAAAGCAGATTCAATAAATATATCTTCAGAACCTCCTGCATATACTGGATTAATTGGCAAAGGTAATGTATATATACACATTCCAATTTTACCAAACAACACCTGGGTAGCTGTAAAGTTTGGGATTAATAAATCTATTGGAGGAGTTCCAATTATTGTTAGTGAAAAATACTCTTTGAATAAAGTGCCTGCTCAGAGGGATTGGAATTTCACAATATATATAAACTTATCAAGAAATATATCAGCATTACCTTCAACGAATACTGAAGTTTATTTAAGTATGACTAAATATTTAAGTAATAGTAGTTCAGACTACGGAAATGGTAATTGGACATTTTTAAATATAACAAAAGTTGAAAATAGCACTGGTAGTTATGTATTATGGGATGGTCCTTATTTCACTGGAACAGCAAACGATTCACTAAATTGGACAGGAATTATTTTAAATATCTCACAAAATGCAAGTATAAATATAACAGTTGAGGAGAATAATACTTTTCCAGTAAATAGGTCTGGATATATAATACCAGCAGATTTTGGATTTGCAGTAATTAAATTTATATTCAATGGGACAATAAGTAACACAACAATAGCTGGAGTTTATGCTACAGGTAATGGAGTTATACAAGCTTTAAAAGAAGGACCTTACTATAATTCCTCAACTGGAACATTTAATATATGGTATGAAAGGGCAAATTTCACAAACTTAGCTAAAACCTACAGCTTTAACTTAACAAATCTTACCTTATGGGCTGTAAATGGAAGTAATCCAACAATTGTAGACCCATTCAACATCTCCCTTTTAATCCCTGGCTCAAAACATGTATTTGGTAATCCACTACCTATAATATTAAATCCAGGAGATTATTGGAACACATCTAAATATAGCTATACATTTGATGGAGTCCCAGTAGTATGGGCAAACTGCACATTTACTGTTGTGGATAGTAATATAACACTATTAAACTATTCAATGCATGAAGATAATAGCAAATATGGAAGTTCATACATTATAATTGAAAAAATCTATGTTGTAGGAGGGTACTTACTTAAAGTAACTAAGCATATAATTCCAAATTCTGATGGAACTTACGATATATATATCGTAGTTGAAAACATAGGTAGTGCAAAAACTCCAGAATATGTATATGTTTATGACTTAATTCCAAAGAATTTCACAAGATATGACGATTGGGTAAATCAATCATCAATGGTAATCTATAATACTACTATACCTTTATACAACAACCCAAGATACAACTACAGCTTAATATACGCATTACATTCAATATATCCTGGAGCAGATGGAGATGGCGATTGGAATGATGCTACTGAAATACTAAAGAACCAAACAGTAGTAATTCACTATAAATTAAATGGAACTGGGACATTTTATCCAAGTGATGTATTCATTGTAGGTATTGATCCTACAAACTCATTACTCCCAACAACCTCACCAAAAATAAGTGCTGTAAGTGGAGCTATTGAAAACAACTATGAGCCTATATTAGCATTGCTAACAGCAATATTAGGATTAGAATTAATAATAAGATTGAAGAAATATGCTCTCTAATAATCTCTATTTTAAATTTTAATCAAACATGATATTATATTTTTTTAATTTTAAATCTTTAATTTTATTAAGTCTATTAACTAAACTTTTATATGTTTGATTAAATAGGAATTTTTACTATATGACATAAGGAAAATATGATACCTCTAGCATCAAAAATATCTTTAAAAATTTATTCATGCGAAAGACCTATTAAGAATATAAAAATAAATAAGTAAGTGTAAATAATGGAAGATATGAAACTAACGATAGAAACTCTGAAGAGGATAAAGAAGGGAGAAAATGAAAAAAGTCATATTATTTTTTATATTCTTAGTTTTAATGTCATCTGTATTTGCAGATGTGGAAGAAATTTCAAACTATGAAATGATAGTAGATTTAACCAAAAACCCAACACATATAACAAATATAATAACAATAAAGAATATTGCTAAATATCCAATAGTTCCAGGTATTGGAGAATTAAGATTACAAAAAGAAGAACCAAAAAAGATATTTATAATACCCATACCATTTACAAAAGAGAAAAAACCTGTAGAGATTAAAAATTTAAAAGGATATTATATAATCGGAAATCAAAAATATCCAATGAACGTTACTGTAACTTATAAAGATACTTACACAGTTATAGAGTATCAAATATGGGAACCTATAGATAGTGGAAAAAATATTACCTTAGTTATTGAATATGATGCGGATATAGTAGATAATGGAATTTTATTTAAAACTGTTTCAATTCCTATTGGAAGTGATTTAAATATAAAGAAATTTAATATATATTTTAAATCTCCTTATCATTTAACTTATCTAGAACCTGATGGTAAAAATTTCCAAATACCAAAAGATAAGTTATTTATAGTTAAAGCAGAGTTTTCTGTACTTCCTTTACCAAAACTACCGACTTATGGATATATATTATTTTGGCTTACAATATTGGTGATTGTTATAATAATTTTGGTATATACTGAGTTAAGTTTAAAAAATAGAAAAAAGGAGGGTGATAAAAATAAATAATAAGAATCTCTTTTTTAAATTTTTGAAAATTATCAAAAAATTGTTCTATAAACTTTGAAATAATTCCTTTAAGTATAAAATTACTTAAAAAGTTTATAAAGGGATTGTTATGATATTTAATTTAAAGAACATTTCAATATTTATATTGACAGTTTTAATATGTTTAACTATTAGTGTTGGAGTTAATATATCAACATTAAATGAATCCATAACTTTTAATAACTTAAATTCAACAGTCATTGGAAATTTTTCAAATATTTGTCAAACTGAAGAATTTAATGAAAGCATAAATTTAAGTACAATAACTAATTTTAGCAATTTAAATAATATAACCAAAAATATTACAAAAAATATAACAAATTATATAAATAAAACAAAAGAAAAGAATAAGAGTTATAAAAAAGATATGTATTATTTAAATGTTTCTGTAGAAGAATATAAAATTATTGTAAAAACCAATGGAATACCTTATGGATTTGCTAATAAAACATCTCTGAAATTTGTTAAAATAAATAATGAAACTTATATTATTTCACCAGTTATTTTAAATATTCCAATTGAAATTTACGCAAAATTTGATAATGAAACATTAAATAAAACTATATATTTAAATTATACAAAAGTAGAACCCCATTATTTAAATGTTTCATTTAATCACTTTAAATTAATTGTTAAAACTAATGGAAAACTATTTGTTAAATATAAAGATTTAGATGTAAATGTTAAATTTAAAAAAATAAGTGAAGATACTTACGTTATTTATCCATTATTATTAAATACTACTCTAACTATCTATTCAAAATTTGATAATGAAACATTAAATAAAACTATATATTTAAATTATTCTAAAAATAATATTTTAAACAACATAAACAAAACGATAATTTTAAAAAAGGTATATTTCCCATCAGAAAAAATAATTATAAAAACCAACTTTAAACCAAATAAAGCATATATAATAACTCCAAATAACAAAATTATAGATTTAAAAATCCATAAACGAGGAAAATATTATTATTTATCAGTAAAGCTAAATAAAGATATTATATTAGGAAATTATACTGTTTTAGTTGATGGAATTAAAAGAACCTTTGTTGTAGATTATTACAAAATTAATGCTAAATTTAATAATAGTAGTATAGTTGGTAATGTGAGTTATTATTACATTATGCCAAAGATTGTTGATTATACTATTATGCCGATAAATTTAAGTGGAAATGTTACAGTTAAGAATGGTAGTTTTTGCATACCTATAAATCTTACAGATGGTAATTACACAGTAATTTTAAAGTGCGGGAATGCTATAACAAAAGTTCATATTAAAATTAAAAAGTTATTATTAAAAGTTCCAGAAATTGCGTTTGTAGGTAATAAAATCAAAATATATACAAACTTTAAACCAGAAAATGCTAAAGTTATCACTCAATATAAAAACTTAACTTTAAACTTTTCAAGATATAATAAAGAAGAATTTGTTTCAACTTTAGTTGTCAATAGTATAGGAGTTTATAAAATTGTTGTAGATAATATAACAAAAGATGTTTATGTTGATAATTATAGTATAAATACATATTTAAATGGTTCTGAAATTGTTGGTAATATAAGTTGGAAATACATCCCTCCAAAATACATTAATTATACAGTTATCCCTCAAAATATTACTGGAATTATAAAAATAAATAATAGTATTTTTATCATTAAATTTCCAAAAAACACTGAAAAAGTAATAATATATTGCGGAAATGTTAATAAAACTATCCAAATAAAAACAACAAAACAATTAGAAAATATTTCAGACTTTAAAACTATTATAATTCCTTATGGAAATAAACTTTATAAGATAAATGTTACAATCAACAAAGGTAAATTTGAGGAGCTGAAGTTTGAAAACGGGAATGTATTTTTATTAATAGATAACTTATCAGTTGGAGATTCAGTTAATTTGACTGTTAAATTACCTTTTAAAATTCCAGAAGGGATGTATATATACTATTGGAAAAAGATAAATAATGAAACCATATTGATAAATTACACTATAGGAAAAGATAGAAAAACAATAATATTTAATTTAAAAGATGGAGGTAAATTAGATGAAGATAGAAAAAGAAATGGTATTATAATTGACCTATTTAAGCTATATATTCCAAAGTATAATGTAAAAACTGAATTTAAAAATAATAAAACCGGAATTTTATATGTTGAAGATTTAGAAGGAAAGGAATTGTATAACATAACGGTAAATATAAATAAAGGTAAGTTGGATTATTTAAAATTTGTTGATGAAGAGGATACACCAGTTAAAATTAATGCCAATTTCCCATTTAACTTAATTAAGTTTAGAATATCAAATATTTCAAAAGGAGAAAAAGTTAAAGTTTCTATTATATATCAGTATTCTAATATAACTTTTTTAAATACTCTAAAATTTTCTAATTTGTACTCAATACCAAATATAAATATAACTAATATAAGCTATATAAAAAACTTAAATCTTTCATATAATTTAGAAAATCTTACGATATTTCCAAAAAATATAAGCTTATTAAAATTAGTATATTATAAGTTTAATCCAAATACTCTATTATGGAGAAAATATCCAGCAATAATAAAAATTTATAGAAATAAAATTGTAGTTAATTTAACATTAGAAGATGGAAAATTTGGAGATGATGACAACAAAATAAATGGTATTATAGAAGATGATGGAGGAATTGGATGGGTAGGATATTATGGTGAGTATGATGTAGCAATAGGTAGTGATGTTGGTCAGCAAGTACATACTTACTGGCTCTATGTTCCTCAGGGTATTAACAATTTTAATTTTGGAGTTTATGATGGGGATGGTCTTATTGTATCTATCTATTATCCAAATGGGACATTATACAAAAAATTAAATGAATCTGCAAATAATAATTGGAATTACACTGAAATATATACAAACGGAGCTTTTGGATTTTGGAAAATTGTTATTAATAATAGTTTATCACAATATCCTGGAGAAAATTTTTACAGTTTAAATATTAGCGGTAGTAATAGTTTAGACCTTAAAGTAAATATGACCTATATTATAAATGGAACTACCTATTATGGAACTCCAAATGCGACATTGTTAAGTGTTGGAGGTCTCGCTTCTAACTATCATGATTTCTATGTCTATGCAACATCAGATTTTAATATAGCAATATTTGACCCGGATAACTTAAACGGATCCATAAACCTCTTTGGTATTATTACGATACCAATAACCATAAATAGATTAAAAGTTAGTGTCTATTATCCTAATGGCACATTATATTATTCATTTTATCCATATGATAATAGTTGGTCATTTTTGAATGGTGAGATTGACAATCCAATATGGGTAATTCAAAATATATCTATTCATGGACAAACTGGATGGTGGAGAATAGAACTAACTCAAGAATACGATTATGATGACGATGGTTATGGAGATAATCAAATAATACTTGCGACTAATATATCAAGTGGATTGTGGTTTAAGATACCAATACCACCATCATCTTCAGACTCAGGAATGGCGACAATATGTAGGAATTATCAAACTAATATGGTTCATAGATACTATTTAATGGTACCTTATGGAACATCAAAATATACTATTGGTATTTATGACGGTGATGGATTAACTGTTAATGTATCTTATCCAAATGGAACATTGTATGGTTCATATATAGCACCAAATAATGCACAAGCTGGTGAACCTCCAAATTATTTTTTAATTAATACAAGTAATGTATACGGTTGGTGGATTGTAGATATCTTTGAGAGCAGTTGGCCTAGTAGCAATGGTAATTATTACTCTTTATCAGCTATAAATTCTCCAGTTTTAAAATTAAATACAACATATATTATAAATGGATCTACTTACTATGGTACTCCTGATGCTATGGTTATTGGAGAGAATACAAATAATTTAGAAAATAAAACATGGTATATTTCAACACCTAAAGGGCTTTCGTCATTTAATATATCAGTATATGATGGAGATGGAGCGATAAACGTTTCTATTTACTTACCAAATGGAACAAAATATAAAGAATTTACAGCATATGGAAATGAAACTTGGTATAATTATAGAGTCAATGTTCCTAACCCTAACCAAAATTATGGTGTCTGGAAAATTGTTGTTCATGAAATAGAAGATTATTCTGATTATAGAAACAATTATTATAATTATAATTATTTGTATTATTTGTATTATTATTTTTTGTATGATAGCTATTTGGATGGCGGAAATGTTTATAGGATAGCTACAACAACAAAAACAGGAATTCTTTCAGGTAATCCAATATATAATTTGTCAATAGTTAATGTTTCTACAAAAACTTTGGTTAATATCTCAGAAACCTTTAATTTTACAGTATATGTTAAAAACACAGGAACTATGGACTTGTCAAATGTATTTGTAAATATAACACTTCCAAATGGCTGGAGTGGGGAAACTAATAAAGTTATTCCATATATATTACCAAATCAGACAGTTGCTTTAAACTTTACATTAACGGCTCCTTCGAATCCAGGAAATTATACAATAACCGTAAATGCGACAAACGACTATGTCCATTGGGATTCTGATGATTACAAGAATATTACAATAACTGTAATATCCAATATTAATATAACTTCCATAACTTCAAGTATTTCTGTATTACCTAACGAATACTTTATTTCTGTTAAGAGTTTTGTAAATACTACTGATGTCTATGTCTATTGGTATAAACCAGATAATATAGATATAATAAACATTTCTGGAGATTTTGATGAAAATGGAACTTATAATAATATTTATTGGTTCAAATTTAATACAATAAATGCAACCGAAACAAAGAACATTACAATAATAACAAATACTATAACAAATGAAGGATTTATCGTAGGAATTGATCCAAAATAACAATTGTCAAAAAATTGTTCTATATTATTGAATTACTTTAAAACAATATTAAATTAGGAGGATATGAAATTGGATATTGTAGAAATCATTGATTATATTTCTTTTTTTATAGACTTTTGCAAGCATATTTAAATATTTTATTATAACATTTCATGATAATCTATTTTTATCAGATATTATAATTTTTCTATAGGACTTTCACAGAAATAAATATTAAAAAGTATAACAATTTGAATGTAAAAATAATATTTTTTATGGAATATATATGGTGCGAAAGTCCTATCATATAATTATTGGCAGTCTCTATAGGTATTAATAGTTATATTTATTAAATAAATTAGTCATACTCTCTCCATGTATGTCCACATTTCTTACACTTGTAGAATCTTGTTTCTGGCTCATCTGCACATCTTGTCTGTTGTAGCCACCAATAAGCTTCATTATGCCCACACTTTGGACATTCTACTCTTGTTGTTGGCAATGTTTCTAAGCCCTCACTTTCAATAACAGTAATTTTTTCCTTCTTATTCTCTAAGTGTTCCTTGTATTCATACTCTTTACTTCCTTCAGCTGTTGTTTCTTCTTCATAACCACAGACTACACATCTTAATTTTCCGTCCTTTGGTAGCATTAAGTTGTTGCATTTTGGGCAAAACTTAACCATTTTTCCACCTCATATATAGAGTTGTGTGCAAAATAAAATAAACTATTATAAGGACAATTTGAATGCCTTCCTTATGGAGTATTCTTTAATACCTTATTTTATTTAAGATAGTTTTGCACATAACTATAATCTTCAATTATTTTTTTATGGTCAAAAGCTAATTTGGGAAGATTATTTAAATCAAAAAACTCTGCCTCTTTTGCATCATCTCCTGCTTTTAATTCTCCTCCTATAACATCTAATATAAAGACGATGGAGATAACATGCCCTCTTGGGTCTCTATCTGGTGAAGAATAAACACCTAATAAACTTTTTACCTTTGTGATTAAACCAGTTTCTTCTCTAATTTCTCTAACAACTGCCTCTTTAACAGTTTCTCCACATTCAACAAATCCTCCTGGAAGGGCATAACAGCCTTTAAATGGATTGTTCTTTCTTTTTATTAATAGAATTTTATTATCTTTCACTATAATTCCATCAACTGCAACTGCAGGATGAAGATATAGCTTATATTTTTTTAAATCTCTCTTTTTTATGATTTTTTTAGAATATCTTTTTCCATACAAATTTAAGGCAAATATTTTCCCACATATGCAAAAACATTTTTTATTCATACTCTCACAATAACAAAAAATATTAATAAGATACTAATTAAATATGACGTCATTAATGAATATATGGAGGTATATTTAAAATTTGTGGTATATATGAAAGATGAAATAGAGGTTATAGGTTTTGATGATGCTCCTTTTAATAGAACAGACAAAGAGTGTATTTTGATAGGCACATATATGAGAGGGAATAAAATAATAGATGGCATTTATTTTAGAAAATTTAAAAGGGATGGAATGGATGTTACAGAGAAGATAATAGATATTATTAAAGAAAAGCATTATCAAAAAATAAAAGTAATTTTTTTATCAGGAATAACATTTGGAGGGTTTAATATAGCCAATTTATGGAAAATAAATAAAGAGACAAAAAAACCAGTTGTTGTAGTTATAGATAAATATCCAAATAAAAAGAAGATATTCTCAGCTCTTAAAAAATACTTTAATGATGCAGATGAGAGAATAGAGCTTATAAACAGCTTCCCAGAGCCAGAAAGAATTGACAATATTTATGTGCAATATATAGGAGCTGATATAGATTTTGTTAAAAATGTTATTAAAAAAACACGGCTTAAAAGTAAATTTCCAGAATGTTTAAGGATATCTCATTTAATAGGAAGAGGATTTTTAGGTTTATGAATATTTATTTTTTTGCAAAAAAGAATTTAAGCTATAAATGTATTTTCTCCTATTAAATTTCTCTTTTATCAAACCACAAAATATAAGTTTATGTAATTCATTGTAAAACTCTTTTGGGGACATACCTTTTTCTTTTGCAAGCTCTGAAAATCTTCCTTTACCTTTAATTGAGCCATATTCTTTTAAAATATCTATTAACTTACTCTCAACCTTCATATCCAATTCTTTTAAGATTTTATTTATTCTATCCTTTATATTGTTCTCTTTAAGCTCTTTAATTTTTTCTTTTGGTGCATAAATGGAGATATTCCACAACCTCATTTCAGATGGTTTTAAGCTCTGAGCTAATGGAGAAACTTCATCTAATCTCTTAACTCCTTCATCTAAAATTATATAGACATTATGCTCTTCCATTTTAGGAATTGGATAGATGTCAATAAATATATCGCATCCAAATTCCTCATAAAATTTATTTTCCAATGATAATATATGTTTTTCATCTAAATTAACAAAAATCCATTTTTCTATTGGATTCAAATCAAAATATCCATAGGTTATAAGATTTTTATAAAGATTTCTTTTGTCTATTCTTTCCATCAAATAGTTGTTAGAGTTTCTTAAAAATGCCACTAAAGTAATATCATCCATATTGGCTAAATCTTTTATATTTAAATTTTTTTCTCGTATTTCTTTTATAACTGCCCTTTTCATCATTGTATCAGCTATTCTAACTGTTGGATGCATATAAACAGCTGAATACATTTGATGCCTCGCTACTAATAATGATTCAATTGCCTGAATACCTTTCTTTAAAATTCCTAATTTAATCTTTCCAAAATGTTCAAATGTTGTTATTGCTCTCAAAATCCTTGGTAAATCAATCATTCCATAAGCTGTTCCAGTGTGATAACTATCTCTTAACAAATAATCCATTCTATCTGCATCCACATCTCCTGAAATTATTTTTCCTTCTAAATTTTTCTTACTTAGAGTTTTTATAATTTCATTTTTTGAAAAATTTTCAAAATCCATGTGTTTAATTTTCTTTCTACCAAAATTTTCATGGTTGTAGCCACAAATTTCCAAGGTGTGAGAAAATGGAGGATGCCCTATATCGTGTAATAATGCTGAAACTCTTGTAAGTTCAACATCTGCATTAATTTTCTCTGCTATTTTTGAAGCAATAAACATAGTTCCTAAAGAATGCTAAAATCTTGTATGATTTGCTGACGGATAAACTAAGTGTGTTAAACCTGTTTGTTTTATGTTTCTCAATCTCTGAAATTCCTCACTATCAACAATCTTTAATTCGTTTTCATCCAAATATATATCTTTGTGAATGGAATCTCTAATAACTTTCATCCTTTCCCAGATTTTTATTTATTGTTTTTAATTATTCATTTTATTTATATCTTTTTCATGCTTTTTTCTCTTTTCCATTTGCTCTATAGTATATTTATAAATAATTCCTTTATATCACACCGTTTTATAGCCTTCTAATGATTTTTTTCAATTTTTTTACATCTCTATATAAACAGATGGCGAAGTATTGGGTAGTGGGTACATTAACGCCAATAAAGACGATTAAAGGGATGTCATAGTTAGGGATTGATAGAACGACAGTTAAGTAATTATCTAACCTCAAAAAGCAATAATCGGTTTTGTTAAATTTGTAGTGGTTATTCACAATCGTATCGTATAGAATATTTAAGCAATAAATATAATATACCTTACCTATAAAGTAATTAAAAAGTGTAGTCTAATAAAGAAAAGACTATCATAACGTCAGTTAGAGAAAAGAAAAAAAATAGAGTTTATGTCTTTTACATAACTTAACTACTTAAGTATCCCGATTATTCTCTAATGTAATCTTTATCCTCGAAGATTCGAATAAAAGAAAGAGCGTTTAGTAAGGAAATCGAACCTAAGGTTCGAGCTATAAAATCTAAAGGATTTTGTTTAAAACGCAGATTTCTCTTTGATAGGTTATAAAGTTGATTATAATGGGAAAATATCTAACTAAATAAACTTAGATATTAAAAAATCTAATAACTTAATGAGCAATTAAAATTTTTTTAGATTAATTTTTTATACATTATATTAATATCAATTCTATTAAAAATTTAATGGTGAGGGATATGAGAAAACTTGATGTTACAGGGGACATCTGTCCAGTTCCAGTTTTAAAAACAAAAAAAGCTTTAGAAGAATTAAATGAAGGAGAAGAGTTAGAAGTTGTTGGAGATTACAAACCTGCATTAGAAAATATAAAAAGATTTGCTGAAAATAATGGATATACTATAGTTTCTGCTGAAGAAACAGAAAATGGATTTAGAATTGTTATTAAAAAATAAATAGTTGGGTGAAAGTATGAAATTTACTGTAATTATTACAGAGGCTCCTTATGGTAAGGAAAGAGCTTATTCCGCATTAAGATTTGCATTAACCGCTCTATTAGAAGGGATTGATGTAAATATCTTCTTGATTGAAAATGGGGTATATGTTGCTAAAAAAGACCAAAATCCTTCAGATGTACCTAATTATTTAGAGTTGTTGAAAAATGCTATTGAACTTGGAGCTACAGTTAAGGTTTGCGGACCTTGTTGTAAAGCAAGAGGTTTAAAAGAAGATGACTTAATTGAAGGTGTAAAATTAGCTACAATGCACGATTTAATAGCTTTTGTCAAAGAAAGTGATAACGTTGTTACATTCTAAATTATTTATTTTTTGCTTTTTTATACTCTTCTACAAATCTTTTATAGCAGATATCTAAAACCTCTTTTATAACTTTATCTTTACTTTTATTATTATCATAAGGTGCATTTAATCCCCCAGCTTCACTATGGCCTCCTCCACTACCCCCCAACTCTTTCCCAATCTTTTCCATCAAATTACCTAAATGCACATATTTAGAAACATGTTTTCTACATCTTGCACTAACTCTAATTTCTTTCTCTTTTTTTCTAACAGCTACAACAAAAGCTATATCTGCCCCTATACTCACTATAGTTTTTGCACATGAAGCTTCATAGGAGCTAACATGAGATAACGCTATTTTAAGCTTATCAAACTCTCTTATTTCCATTCTACTACATGCCTTTAAGTGGGCTGTTCTCTTACTAAAATCAATCTCTTGAGACAATAGATAGAGAATTTTCTGAAAACTTATATCTTTTATTAGATAACTTATTAACTCAAATGTTCTTGAGTTAGCTAACTTTAAATGCTTCGTATCATATACAATTCCACACAATAGGGCAATTCTAATATTTTTTGGTGGAAAAATATGTAATTCTTTAAAAATTTCAGCTATAATTTCAGATGTTGATGGATAATCATCTCTAATTAGGTAGTATTTGCAAATATCAGCTAAATCAGTTTTTTTATGGTGGTCTATTAAAATAACCTCTCTCTCTTTTAATTCATCAAAATTAATCTTTAATTGATTTATTGAGGCAGTATCTACTATAAAAACTGTTTTTGGCAATTTAGGATAAAGCTCTATATCAACACTCTCTCCTATCTCATTTAAAATATTTCTTGAAATCTTACTAACAGAATCTGCTGAAATTCTAAACTTTCCATTTGGATTTAATTGAGATGCTAAATATTTTAAAGCTACACAGCTTCCTATTGCATCAGGGTCTGCATTATGATGGCATAAAAAAAGAATCTCATCTCTTTTTAAATAATCTAATAACTTCATTTTGCTCACCATAAATAAAATTAAAAGGACTTGTAGGAATAAATGTTAAAAAGAAAATTGACTCTAAAGGCATATTAAAAATAATCATAATTTAAAGCTTAAAAATCCAAAAATAATAAAATTGAAAAGGAAAATAAAGAAAAAATTAATTTACTGTGCTGCAGGTATCATTTTTTGTAATTTTTCCTGCAATTCTTTTAATCTTGATTGTAATTTCTCCTCTTGTTTTTCTAATGTTTTTACTCTCAACTCTAATGTTTCTACTTTCTCTTCAAGTTCTTTTTTAACTTCATCTTTTTTTCTTTTAACAAATAATCCACCAACTAATTTATAAACCTCATCACTTGTAGATTTTTCTAATTCTTCTAAAGCTTTTTTACTTTCTTTTAATTCAGCTTCAACACTTTGCTTTTGCATTAAAATCATTTGTAATTGTTGTTGTAATTGTTGTAATTGCATTAATTGAGCTTGAATTTGTGGTGGTAATTCCATAACAGTCACCTCTTAAGCTAATTATAGTTGTGTGCAAAAGCATCTTAATTAAAGTAAGGAATTAGTAATTGTCATTATAAAAGTTTATTTTATTTTGCACACAACTATATTTGTTAGTAGTAAAATAATTAAACAATAATATAAAAATCTTTTCCTCATTTTTTAAACTTGATAAATTTAAAATTTACAGCCAATTTTTGATTTAAAGTTATAGTGTCTTAGATAGCAACAATTGCAGAGTGCGTCTAAAATCGCAAGGTAGGAATATAGGTATATATGCCAAATTATATAATTAACCTCAACGAGAGTTGATTATAGACATAAAAATACAACATGGTTGTATTCTTAAAAGTCCAAAATTAAAAGAACTATTTATTGTAGATATTATACATAGCTCTGAAGATACATTAAAGGTTACTGGATATTACATATGATGAAATAGATTTGTATAATGACATATCTAAATATATAAGAGACCAATACACCATGCTCCAAAGTAATTGTAGGAATATAGTATTTCCACTAATAATTCTTTAGAGGATATTTATATCAAGCCTCTATGCTTTGTTAAAATAGCTTAAAAGAAGAAAATCTATATTACAAGAAGTTCTTAAAAATGGAGAGTTTGAAGAGTATAATCAAATTACTATCTATGATTTATTGGAATTAGATGATGAAGAAGAAAAAGAAAGATGAAAAAGAGGATTAAAGATGGAAACAATTCCAATCTCAATAAAAAGAGAGCAAATTGAGAAAGAAATATGAACTATAGATGAATTGATTGAAATATCTGAAAATCTAATAAAATCAGAAAATGAGACAAAAATTACATGAGTATATCTGAATTATCTCTGCTTACCAAATTCTATTTGCTTTGGAGATGAGCCTATGGTGAGGGGTCTGTCCAACATGGACAATTATATATAAATCCACGTTGGACTTGGGCGTCATCAACCCTCTGGATACATTGGCTTAGGTTTCTGCCCCTGTCATGGACATAAAAACCTTACGGTTTTTAAGTTCTCGTCGCTTCGCTCCGAGAGAACCCCAGCTCCTCCCATTGAGTAAATTCGATAATAACTGCCCCTCTTGACCCCTAATTCTCTCCCGCATCTGTGGCGTTAATGTCCCACTACTCCATACTAAGAACATATCCCTAAACTATATATAGAATCAACCAGTATATCATCAAATGCTACTAACATACAAGTATCACCGTTTTTAATAAATTATTTAACCTCATCCTATTCCTGGTTTATGCTTTTGAGACTCTTTTCGTTAATTCACACTGTCAGATATAAAAAAGTATTATTAATATTAATTTTTAATTTTTATAAATTAACAACTGCAATATCTTTAATATTTGGAATTTCTTTTATTTTTTCAACAACTTCATCAGGAACTGCGTGGTCTAAGTTTAATAGCATAACGCTCTCTCCTCCAGGTTCTTTTCTACCAACTTGCATACTGGCAATGTTTATTCCATAATCTCCTAAAGTTATGCAAACTTTACCAATTGTGCCAGGTCTGTCAATATGTTTAACGATTGCTAAAACTCCTTCAGGGATAAAATTAACTTCATATCCATCAACTTCTAGGATAACTGGTTTGTTATTTATAATAGCTCCAACTATTGAGAATTTCTTCTTATCACTTTCAGCAGTAATTTTTATGGCATTTCCATATTTTTCTTCTGATGTTGTGCTTTCAACCACATTTATATTTCTATTTTTGGCTATAACAGGGGCATTGACTAAATTAATTCCAGCTAATAATATTGGAGATAATAGCCCTTTTAAGAAAGCTCTTTTTATTAAATCAGTTTTTTCTTTAGCAAGTTCTCCTGAGTATATAAGCTCTACTCTACCAACAGAGCCATCCAACACTTGCATGACAATGTTTCCAAGGACTTCTGCCAATAACATATATGGCTTTAGCTTTCCTAACTTTTCTTGAGGAATGTTTGGCATATTTACAACATTCTCAGCTAATTCTCCTTTCAAAACTTTCTTTATCTGCTCAGCTACTATAGTCCCAGCAGCTTTTTGAGCCTCTTCAGTTGAAGCTCCTTGATGAGGAGTTCCTATAACATTATCTAATGTCAATAATGGATTGTCTTTTGGTGGTTCTTCTTCAAAAACATCCAAAGCAGCAGCTCTAATTCTTTTCTCTTTTAGAGCTTCATATAATGCTTTTTCGTCTATAAGCCCTCCTCTTGCACAATTAACAATTATAGCATTCTTTTTCATTAAAGCTATTTGCTCTTTTCCAATAATATGTCTTGTTTTTGGTGTTAATGGAACATGCAAAGTTATAAAATCAGCTCTCTTACATAACTCGTTTATGTCATCAATCAACTCAACTCCCATGCTTTCAGCAACTTCCTTTGGAATGTAAGGGTCGTAACCTATAATATTCATTCCAAATGCCTTAGCTCTCTTAACAACTTGTTGCCCTATTCTACCTAAACCAATAACTCCAAGTGTTTTTCCATACAATTCAATACCTTTAAATCTCTTTCTATCCCATTCTCCTCTTTTTAATGATGCTGTTGCTTGAGGAATGTTTCTCGCTGCAGCAAGCATTAATCCCATTGTTAATTCTGCAACTGAAATTGATGAAGCGTCAGGGGCATTAACTACTATAATCCCTTTTTCTGTTGCTGCTTCAACATCTATGTTATCTACTCCAACCCCTGCTCTACCAATAACCTTTAATTTTTCAGCTTTCTCAATAACATCCCTTGTAACTTTTGTCCCACTTCTAACAACCAAAACATCTGCATCTTTAATTTTTTCTAATAATTCTTCTTTACTTAAATTAGTTGCTACCTCAACCTCTCCAACTTCTTCTAATATCTTTATAGCATCTTCATGTAGAGGGTCTGTAACCAATATCTTAACCATGCCTATTCACCATTTCATCATTATTAACAACCATAAATTATAAAATGGATAATATCTTCTTAAAGCAGTAGATAGATGATTATCTCAATCATATATATATGTGATAGTTTATAGCTTTGTGCAAAAGTAGTTATAATAAATAAGGCATTAATGAATGCCTTCCAAAAGGAAGGCATTCAAATTTTCCTTATAAAATTTATTTTATTTTGCACAAAGCTATATAGGTATTTTGGTGAAATATATGGAGGCAGTGTTAGTTTTAGAAGATGGGACAATTTTAAAAGGAAAAGGTTTTGGAGCAGAAAAGGAAGTTTTTGGAGAGTTAGTTTTTACAACAGTTATGACTGGGTACGTTGAAGTTCTAACAGACCCTTCATATAAAGGACAAATAGTCATGATGACGTATCCATTGGAAGGGAATTATGGAGTTAAAAAGGATTGGTTTGAGTCAGATGGAATAAAGGCAGAGGGTTTTGTTGTTAGAGAAGTTACAAGTAAAGCTTTGGATGACTTTTTAAAGGAATATGATATCCCTGGGATTCAAGATATTGATACAAGATTCTTAACAAGAAAGATTAGAGATAAAGGGGTTGTTAAGAGCTGTTTAAAGGTTGCTGAAGAAATAAGTGATGATGAAGTATCTGAGTTATTAGAGAAAGTGAAAAAATATAAGGATATATCAGATATCGATTTAGTTCCTTTAGTTTCAACAAAAGAACCAAAAATTCATAAAGTTGAGAATCCAAAAGCGAGATGTGTTCTAATTGATTGTGGAGTTAAATTAAATATAATAAGAAATCTTATAAAAAGAAACTGTGAAGTTATTCAAGTCCCATACAACACAAAATATGATGAAATCTTAGAATATAATCCAGATTTTGTTTTAATCTCTAACGGTCCAGGAGACCCTGCAAGGTTAAAAGAAGTTATTGATAATATTAGAAACTTAATTGGAATTGTTCCAATAACAGGAATTTGTTTAGGTAACCAGCTTTTAGCCTTAGCACTTGGTGGAGAAACATACAAGATGAAGTTTGGACATAGAGGAGGAAACCAGCCAGTTAAAGACCTAAAAACTGAAAAAGTTTATATAACCTCCCAAAACCATGGATTTGCTGTTAAGGAAGAGAGCTTACCAGATGACGTTGAAGTGTGCTTTATAAATTTAAACGATATGACCGTTGAAGGTATTAAACATAAAGATTTGCCTATCTTTTCAGTTCAATTCCACCCAGAAGCAAGACCAGGACCTCACGACACGATGTTTTTGTTTGATGAAATGATAAAACTAAAAGATAAAAAATAAATAAAAATTTTTTAATAAATTTTTTGTCCAATGGGGAGAACCATGGAGTATGAAGAGCTAAATTCATTAGAAGGCATTCCAAAAATGATTTATGATGAATTAACTAAAAATAAAAAGGTTAATACTTTATTAAAAATGTCAAATATAATGGCTGTTGGTAGATTAGGCTATAACGACCACGGAAAAACTCATGCTAAAATAGTGGCAAACAATGCAATAAAGATGCTAAAAATTTTACATAAAAAAGGAATAGAACCAAGTTTTGTAAAAGACTGCAAAGGAACGTTTGAAGATTCTTTAGTTATAACTCTTTTAGGAGCTTATCTCCACGATATTGGAAATGCAGTTCACAGAGATATACATCATTTACATTCAGCATACTTAGCTTTAGATATTGTTGAAAATATATTAAAAAAGTATTATAATGAGGAGAAAGCTTATCAAATGACTACTGAAGTTTTACATGCTATTTATTCCCATAGTGAGGGAGTTATGGGCTTAACTATTGAGGCAGGAGTTATAGCTGTTGCAGATGGAACAGATATGACAAAAGGAAGGTCAAGAGTTCCAATATGTAAAAAATGCTATGATATACATTCAGTTTCTGCTGCTGCAGTAGAAAAAGTTAAAATAAAAGAAGGAGATGAAAAGCCAATAAAAATAGAGATAATATTATCAAATGAAGCAGGAATATTCCAAATTCAGGAAGTTTTGGGAGAGAAAATAAAATGGAGTGGAATAAAAGATTACATTTCAGTATATGCAAGAGTAGAAAAAGAAAAACCAGTATTTAAAGAGATTAATCTTTAATATAAAAAAGCCCTATTTAGTTTCATATTTCTTCTTTTTGCTCTTTATCTTCGCATTTCAAATTTCTAAGTATTTTGAAAACTCTTCTAAATCTGAGGTACCTATTTTTGATATTGATTCATTTATTATTATAGCCTTTAACTCATTCTCAACTGTTTTAAGTTTATCATTTAGCTCTTCTATTTCTTTATTTATATTCCATCTCACAGCTTCAAGCTCTTTTGTATCAATTCTATCAACAATATCTAACATTTCAACAATTTTCAAAAAAACAGGAATATTAGTATATTTACTTAACCTTGGTAATATTGATTTTATAATGTCCGCGTCCCTTTTAAGATGGTTTAGATTTACATCTAACTCTTCAAAATCTTCAAGAATATTTTCTAAATAACTAATTTCGTCTTTTGTTTTTATATATTCTTTTAATAAATACTTTAATTTTTCTTTTTCTTTAAAGTTTTTATCTTTTATTAGTAGTTCAGCTACTTTTTCAATCTTCATTAGCCATTCACCTTTTAACGTTTCTTATATTTACTAAAGCCCCATGCTTAGCTTTTTTCATTTCAAATCCACTCATTAATGCCTTCCCAATACCTAAGAATTTATCATCTTTAATTAAAACAACTTCATCGTTATAAGAGATATTTTCGTTACAATCAACAAATCCTGGAGAGAAAAGTGAACCTTTTTTAATTTCATAATTTACCTCTACATAATTAATATCCCTTCCCCCAATATTCCATAATAATTCTCCTCCACTTAAGGTTAATATAAGCAAACCATTTTTTGGATTAATTGAGGCTATTTGTTGATTTTTGCCATTAACTTTTGTAAATATCTGTCCTCTATGATTTATAAATATTTCGTTAGGGATGAAATTTATCCCAAACTGAAACTTTGATAGCTGTTGAATGTTGTGGATTTTTTGCCCTCTTTTATTTATATTTTTATTTTTTGTTAGTTCTTTGTAATTTTTTAGTGTATCTGTTAAATTTTTTAAAGCTTCATCAGATGTTGGATTTTCTTTGGAAGTTATAACAATATCATCTAAATCTAAAATTTCAAGATAATGCCCTGGCAAATGGGCTATAACAACATAATCATTAAATTTTTCCTCAACTTTCTTCAAAAAGTTTTTTAAACAGTTATTTATCAGCTTTATTTCCTCAAAACTCCATTCTCCAGTTACTGGGATGTCATAATTAACCAATTTTTCCAAAGCCCTTGGCACTAAACCATAAGGTGAAGTTAATATAACTTCCTCAACAACAACTTTTGAGGCATTTATTGCCTTTATAAACTTTTGATGTGATTGAGAGGTTGAATATGGCTTTTTTGAAGAACAAGGTAACAAAACTATAACATTTGAATATGGCTCATATCTATCTAATCTCTCTAAGTATTTTTTAACCTCTGGAATGTTGATATTTGTTGTTACAATAATCTTATTCTCTTTTGATAATGGGATGTTTCTTAAATCTGGCACATACCTTCTATAATTTGCCCATAAATATGGATGAGATATGGAAGTTTCTTCAACAACATTCCTTAAAAATCCATTTTTTATAGATATTTTAACTTCTTCTAAGATTTCTTCATAAACTTTCTTGTTAATATTGTAGAGTTCTTCAAAGCTATAATTATCAATCTTTATAGCTCTATTTTTTGTAAATTTGTAACCCATTGATGCATATAACTTAGCTAAAGAGTTATCAAAGTAATCAACACCCATATAAACTAACAAAGGAATTTCCCAAGGAAATGTTGCTGGGAAATAAATTGCTGAGTTTGGAGATATCCTCTCTCTAATTTTTGGGATTATTTGTAGCTCATTCCTTTCTATTAACCTTCTACCATCCGCAATAACATATAAATCGGCATCTTCCAAGTTAATTAAATCAACATGCTTACCAAAGTTTAGTATTTGGTATTTAATTTCGTTACCTTTATATTCAGTAGTTCCAATAAAAGATTTTTTAAATATTGGTGTTAATTCTCTATAAGTATCATAAGGCATCTTTAAACCATCAGCTTTAACATCAATGTCAATTAGCTTTGGAGTTAGCTCTTTATCCTTCTCTTTGCATAATCTTCCAATATCATAGGCTATTGGTTCAAGCATTTTATCACATCTATGAGTGGTTATTATAATAATTTAATAATTTTAATTATCGTTGTAATATAGAACTTTTGTAGTTTATATAAAATAGGGATTACTTTGACACTTTTAGGAGTTTATATTTATATTTATACAAAATCCTAACTAAAAAAACAAATAATTAATATCATTAAAAAGCTTAAAAAATTCATTAATGTGAAAAAATGAAACCAATAATTCTTGTGAAAGATTTAACAAAATACTTTGGGGATAAAAAGGTCTTAGATAAGATTTCTTTTGAGGTTTATGAGGGGGAGATTTTTGGATTATTGGGACATAATGGAGCTGGAAAGACAACAACTTTAAGGATATTATCAGGAATTATTGAGGAATATGCTGGCTATGTAGAGGTTAATGGAAAAATTGGTTATTTGCCAGAAGAGAGGGGACTCTATAGAGATGAAAAAGTTGTAGATGTATTAAAATTTTTTGGTGAATTGGCTGGAATGAATAAGGATGAGATTACTAAAAGTATTGATTACTGGTTAGATAAATTAAACATTTCTCATTATAAAAATTCAAAAATTAAAGAGTTGTCTAAAGGAAATCAGCAAAAGGTTCAATTTATTGTTTCAGTTATTCATAATCCAGATATTGTTATTTTGGATGAGCCGTTTTCTGGATTAGATGTTGTTAATGTTAAGCTATTGAGAAATATAATATTTGAATTAAAAAATGAAGGGAAAACAGTTGTGTTATCAACTCATCAATTGGATAAGATAGAAAGGATGTGTGATAGAGTTTTAATTTTAAAGAAAGGAAAAACTATACATTATGGAAAGATTGAAAATATTTGCAGAAAAATGGCATATATTGAGTATTTAGAAAATGGAAAGTTAATAAAGAAAGAAATTCCTTATAAAGAAGGAGTTTTAATTTTAAAAGAAAAGGCAGAAGATGTAATTAAATTTGAAGTTAGATATTCATTGGAAGAGCTATTTTTGGATTTAGGTGGTAATAATGAAAGTTGATATTAAAAAAATTTTAACTATTGGAAAGAGAGAAATTCTCAGCAATATAAAAAGAAAACAGTTTTTAATAGCCACAGTTGTCGTTCCTTTAATTATAATTGTCTTAGCAATAATTGGAAGTTTTATGATGTTTGAAGTTAAAGAGATAAAAGTTGGATATGTTGATGAATTCGGCTTGAATATTCCAAATAAGGTTATAAAAAATAATTTTGGAAAAAATACAACTATATATTTTATAAAATACGATAATATTAAAGAAGGTAAAGAAGCTGTTTTAAATAAAAGCATAGATGTTTTAATATTTATTCCAAATGATTATTTAAAATCAGGAAAAATAATTATTTATTCTACAACAAAGTCCCCAAATCCTATAATTATAGATACTTTAAAGGACTTTTTACTAAAAAAGCTTTTAAAAGGTAAGGTGGATAATGAGACATATAACAGAGTTGTAAATCCATTGAATCTTGAGATTTATTCAGTATCTGAGAAAGGATTTGAAAAAGAAAATCTATTAACTCAATTATTACCAATAGGTTTTGTATTTTTACTTTATATGGCCATCTCTTCTTTATCAGGGCTTATAGTCTCATCAACTATCGAAGAGAAGCAAAACAGAATTATGGAGCTTTTATTATGTTATGCATCATCTGAAAACTTAATGTTTGGTAAAATATTAGGAATTTCAGTAGTAGGTTTAGTGCAAATAAGTATTTGGCTATTATTCGCTTTACCTGTAATATTAATCTTTGCTGTTAAAGTTTCTCTATATTTAGCATTCTTAGCTCTGCTTTATTTTATATTGGGATATTTATTTTATTCCTCTTTATTATGTGGAATCTCTTCCCTATTTACTCATCCAAAAGATGCCTCTCAACTAATATCCCCAATAATGATTATACAAATTATTCCAATAATGTTTATGAACACGATAATGGTTAATCCAAATCATTACATGGCTAAAATCCTTTCATATATTCCATTTACTGCTCCATATACAGTAGTTTTAAGGGAAAGTGTAACTCAACTACCTTCAACAGAAATAGCATTATCAACAGCTATTATGATTATTAGTATAGCTGTATCGTTTATCTTATCAATAAAGCTGTTTAAAATCGGTGTTTTGTTGTATGAGGAAAATTTAACATTAAAGAAGGCATTAAAAATTATATTTAAAAGATAAATCTATCTTTTATTTTTCAATATCTCTATTATCACATCATCAACAGGTTCCATTGCCTTACCAATTTTTCCAATATTCTCTATGCATTCCTTAAAGTCCTTTCCAACAATTCCATTTGTGTAAGGAAGTTTAGAGTATAAAGACAAATATATTGCAAAGATGCCTGAAGCAATTTTTAGAGCACATCCAATTTTTCCTCCATCACAAATAATACCTGGAAGATTAGCCGTAAAGCTCTTAATGCTTTCTTCAATTTTATCTGCTCCAAAAATATAATAGGATAAACCAGAAACTGCTCCAATCCCTCCTCTATTTACACATCCACACATTGCTGAGATGTAGGATGAATAATAAGCTGAATATATAGTGGTTAAAGTAGATAATGTGATAGATTTTATTAATTTCTCTTCATCATTTCCTTTTATCTCATCATAAGCAATTATTGGTAAAGTAGCTGTTAATCCCATATTTCCGCTACCTGCAATAGCCATAGCTGGTTTATTAATGCCAATCATTCTGTTATAAACTGCTGAGATGGTTTTTTTAAGCATATAATTTAGTGATTCATCATCTAAACTTAGATTGATAAAATCTTCGGGAACTTCTGGTGTTGATAAGTTTTTGTTTGTTTCTATTGTTTCTTTTATAATATTAACAATATCTTCTGGAATATCTTCAATATAATCAATGAAATCTTTGAGAGTTAAGTTTTTGTATGCATTTTTTAAACTTTCATCTATAACCTTCCCTGAATGGCTACCTTTAGTTTCAGCTTCATAAGTTTTATCTGCTTCTATAATTACCTTACAATAGACATCTGAATCAATAACTTCTATCTTTAGCTTATTTTCTATAAATTTCTCTAATTCCTCATCATATTTTATATCTTTAAATACTTCAAGCTTATTTTCTTTATTACCTAACAAACCTCCAACAACTGCAGGTAGTATTCCAAATTTGTTAGTGTTTGGAACACCAACAGCATAAGCGTTTTTAAATGTTCCTTTATCTAAAATTAGTTTAATCTCTTTTATTAAATACAAATCTTCAGGTTTTGCCTTAGCAACAGTATAGCCTATTAGTCCAATTTCTGTGCATCCTAATGCCTTAACAACTTCATTTTTTAAAATTTCAGTTATTAACTCATTTTTATCCATAAGAAACACCTAAAAATATTTTAATGTTTGAATATAATATAAAATTTAGTTTTACTATAACTTATCTTTTCCCTAATTCTTCAACCATCAACAAAGCACAGTAATCTCCACAAATTGAACAAGCCCTCTTATCTTTTGAAGGAATTTCTTCTCTCATATTTCTTGCTTTCTCTTTATCTATTGCTAATTCAAACTGCTTTTCCCAATTATGATTTTTTCTTGCGTGAGCCATCTCTATCTCTTTCTTCCATGCTAATTTATTGCCTTTAGCAACATCAGCAGCTTGAGCGGCTATTTTAGTGGCTATAACTCCTTCTTTAACATCGTCTATTGTAGGCAATCTTAAATGCTCACTTGGAGTCACATAGCAGAGGAAATCAGCTCCATAGTAACCAGCTAAAGCTCCACCAATTGCGGATGTAATGTGGTCATAACCAGGTGCTATATCTGTAACTATCGGCCCTAAAACGTAGAATGGTGCATTTTTACACAAACTTTTCTGCAATCTGATGTTTGTTTCTATATAATTTAGAGGAACATGTCCAGGCCCTTCTACCATACATTGAACTCCTTTTTCTCTACATCTATCAACTAACTCCCCTAAAATAATTAGTTCTTCAATTTGAGCTCTGTCTGTGTTATCTGCTAAGCATCCAGGTCTCATTCCATCTCCTAAGCTTATAGTTACATCATACTCTTTAAGAATATCTAATAAATAATCAAAGTTTTTATATAATGGATTTTCTTCATTGTGATATAATATATAAGCTGTTAAAAAAGCCCCCCCTCTACTTACAACACCCATTATTCTTTTGCTATTCTTTAACCTTTCAACTGATTGCTTAGTTATACCACAATGCAATGTCATAAAATCTACTCCTTCTTTTGCCTGTTTTTCAATTACATTGAACATTAAATCTTCATTCATATCAACGACTCTTCCATATTTCTCTCTCGCTAATTTTCCAACTTCGTAAATTGGAACTGTTCCAATAGGGATTTTAACTGCCTTCATTATAGCTTTTCTTATCTCATCCAAATTACCTCCAGTACTCAAATCCATTACTGCATCTGCCCCATACTTTTCAGCAATCTTTGCCTTTTTTATCTCTAAGTCAATATCAACACAATCTGGAGAAGTTCCAATGTTTGCATTTACTTTAGTTCTTAAAAACTGCCCAATTCCTATGGGTGTAGTATCCCTATTAACATTTTTTGGAATAATAACATAACCTTTTGCTATAAGCTTTCTAAGTTTTTCAGCGTCAATTTTTTCATTTTCAGCAACAATTTTCATCTCTTCTGTGATAATTCCATTCTTTGCATCGTCCATTTGAGTCATAACAATCACCAGATTTTTAATAATTTTATAAAAATATAGTTGTATGCAAAACTATTTTAAATAAAATAAGGTATTAAAGAATACTCCATAAGGAAGGCATTCAAATTGTCCTTATAAAAGTTTATTTTATTTTGCACACAACTATAAAAATCTAATATGTTTATTAAAACAAAAGTATATAAAAGGTTAGGTAAATTATCATTATTAATTATGATAAATTATTATGAGTTTCGTAGGAGTAACTAATAATAATGAACTTTGATGCCAAAGGCATCTAAATACCTTATTTAATATATAAACTGCGAAAGTTCTATACTCATTGTTGGTAGGTCATATAATATGTCTAATCAATGTTTATAATTATTAGGTGTTGTTCATGAAGTATGAGGGAGAAATAGCTATAGGTCCAGTTCATCCAACAATGCTTGAACCTCACAGATTAAGATTATTTATTGAAGATGAAATTATAAAAGAGGCTGAATTAGTAATTGGTGTTAATTATAGAGGGATAGAACTTATTATGGAAGGATTACCTCCAGAGAAAGTTAGTATATTATCAGAAAAGATTTGTGGAATCTGCTCTCACATTCATGTATGGTGTAATGTAATGGTTACTGAAAGAGGATGTGATATAGAAGTTCCAGAGAGGGCTGAGTATATAAGGGCTATAGTTGAAGAATTGGAGAGGTTACAGTCTCACACTTTATTGTTTGGGCATGCATTTGAAGTTTTAGGTTTTGAGACTATGGCTTTTAGAGCATTTATGATTAGAGAGCCAATAATGCAAATTTTAGGAGAGATTACTGGAGGAAGAGCTCAATACTCATGCCCAATAATAGGAGGAATTAGACCGAGATGTAATATAAATGAGAGTAAAATTCCTGCATTATTAGAGAGACTAAAAAAGTTTGAAGAAAACGTAAAAAAATTGTTAGATAGGACAGTAAATGACCCAATGATTATGGCGAGAGTTAAAGATGTTGGTGTTTTAGATAAAAAAACTGCTAAAAAATTGCATGCATTAGGACCTACTGCAAGAGGTAGTGGAATTTCTTGTGATATGAGAAAAAAGGGGCAGGTTCCAGTTTATGACAACTTTGAGTTTGAAGAAGTTTTATTTGATGATGGAGATGTTTTTAGCAGATTGGCTGTAAGATTTTATGAGTGTTTTGAAAGCATTAAAATAATTAGACAGGGGTTAAAGGACTTGCCAAACTTAGATAAGAGAATATATAATCCAAACTATGAATTAAAAGAATTTAAACCAATAGATATATATAATGAAGCCCAAAGAGGGCAGGTTTATTATTCCTATGGTTTAGATGAAAATGGAAGAGTTAGGCAGGCAAAAGTTAGAACACCAACAGCAACTAACTTAGCTTGTATGGAAGCTATCTTACCGGGACATCATGTTTCAGATGCTGAATTGATTATTGCAAGCTGTGACCCATGCTTTACATGTACAGATAGGATGATTGTTATTAAAAAAAATAAAAAAAAGAAATAAAAGAAATTTTTATTTTTTTAAATATTTTTTTTATTAAGAGCGTGTCTAAAATCGAGTAATATTTATATATTAATATAATAACAATAAAAAATATTGTAGCGAAAAGATGAGACACGAAGATATATGATATAAACGATATATTAGAAGTTTTTGATGAGATTATAGAGGATATTAAATTACCCAAAGGTTTGAAGCCAAGAAAATATACTATCGAACTATTACTTAAAGTTTCTGTTATTAAGGAGTTTTTAGAAATATCGTTAAGAGCTATGGAAGACTTAACAGAGATATTACTTCTATAGTAAGTTTCATATCTTCTTTTATAGTTGTGTGCAAAACTATTTTAAATAAAATAAGGTATTAAAGAATACTCCATAAGGAAGGCATTCAAATTGTCCTTATAATAGTTTATTTTATTTTGCACACAACTATATTTACATTTACTTATTTATTTTTTATCTTGACAACTTCTACCTAATGGCTGATATTTATTTTATACAATACAGCAATTTTTTGACCATTATATGTATAATTCCAAACTTCTACTAAATATTTATTTAAATCAGGTTTCCAAGGGTTTGTGAAGTTATAGTAGTTTTGTGGAGATATAATTAAAATATGAAACTTCCTAACATTTGGATACCTCGTAGATGGGTCTATCCAATAATACATTGGGATATATTTAACTCCATATTTATCTAGATATTCTCTATTTTCTTTTGTATCATAAGTCATTAATGGGTCATAAATTCCAATAATTCGCCCATATTTATCAAATTGAAACTCAGAATTAATCCAATAATAGTCCCAATATAGATACTTTACCTTATACTTTTTAATTAACTCCAATTTTTTCTTTGTATCATTTCCATATAATATTATAGCGGCATCCATATCTCTTTGAGGTAAGTTAATGTAAGGGTTATTTTGTTGTGCCCACCTATCAACCATTACCTTTCTTCCACTAATTGAATTAATTACAAAGCTTAATTCTTTAGTTGATAAGATTACATCATTTACATCTGTATGTGTTAATAAATATTGTTGTAAGGATTGATATACTTCAGGCATTGGATATTTTCCTACCTTAGCCCATTTATTATTGTTTATATAATCAATAAATGCAAAGGTAGTGTTAGCAAATAATAGAATAAATAAAACTCCAAATACAATAATATTTTTATTATCATATAGTTTAAAGTGCTCTTTTATATATTTTAATCCAAATAGCCCTATAAGGATAGCTAACAACCATAAATAAAATCCTTGCATATATGTTGGGACAAAGTTAATTTTAAGCAGGGGTTCAGTTATGAAATAACAAAATGTAGCAAATAAAGAACCAGTTCCAAATATTTTAATAAACTCTTTCTCTATACTATTTTCTGATTTATAATATGCATATATCCCCAACCAAACTAATAAAGTGCTTATAATAGCTCCAATAGATGAAAAATTTAATAAATATGTTTTAATCATATCTAATAAAAAGCTTATTTGTACATCTAACCTACCAAAATCTATAGTATCCATATGTACTCTATCATAATAGCTATGAAGATGATATACAAATAACGGTTTATACCAGTAAAGCATCAATATAGGCACAGCGATAATACCAAAAATCCCCCATTTTACTATATTTTCTTTTAAATAGTCAATAATTCTATCTCTATTTTTATATATTTCATAGACTATGAAAATTAATAATATCAAAGTAGCTCCAACAAATGCAACCATGTGAGATAGGGTTAATAAACCATAAATTAATCCCAACAAAGCATAATGAATTATCTTTCTTTCTTTAAATGCTAAATATAGAGCAATAACAAATAAAGGTAGCATAATTTGGTGAGTAAAGTTAGTATATTTTAATATTGGATATGAACTTATCCCATTAGCTAAAACCACTCCAATTAATGCAATCCAATCATCTTTAAATAAAATTCTAAATAAATAAAACCATATAATACTACTAAGAATAAATATAACTATTGAAAAATAAAACATTCCTTTCATTGTATCTAAATTTAACAAATCACAAAATTTAGCACATAAATAGCCATAGACAGGTAAATAACCTGGCATTCCACCAAGCATTGATGAACTTTCTAATGGATTACCTCCCTCTCTAATATGCCAAATAACCCCCATCTGATAATAGTAATCCCCTCCATAAATTGGAGAAGGTAAAGATTTAAATTGTGATATTCCATTATATTGAATAAATGCTCCTAATATAATATATAAAATTAAAAATAAAATTGATAACTTACTTTTGACATCCATTATTCTCACCTTAAAATTGTAGAATTGTAATGTAATCGGTTTATTAGTTATAAAACTATTTAAAAGTTACCGTAATCTCTAATGAACTGGTGAGATAATGTTATTTAAATTCCAAATAAAAACAAATAAAAGAGAAGAGTTGGTAGATATCACTCCTCAAATAGTTTCAGCTATAGCAGAATCAAAGGTTAAAGATGGGATAGCAATTATTTATGTTCCACACACAACCGCTGGAATAACTATAAATGAAAATGCTGACCCATCTGTTAAGGATGATATAACAAACTTTCTCTCTCATCTTATTCCTAAAAATTGGAATTTTACACACTTAGAAGGTAATTCAGATGCACATATAAAAAGCTCTTTAGTTGGCTGTTCTCAAACAATTATTATTAAAGATGGAAAACCATTATTAGGAACTTGGCAAGGCATTTTTTTTGCTGAATTTGATGGACCAAGAAGAAGAGAGTTTTATGTAAAAATAATAACTGATAAAGACAAATAAAAACTAAATCAGGTGAGAAGATTAATGAACTGAAAAAGTAGGATATAAATTATATCAACGCTGTAGAGTTAGATAAAGTGAGCGATATAATTGAGGAGCTATTAGATGATTGGTATCAAAATGTTAAAAAATGGCTTAACTATTTTAGAGTAATGTAGATATGATGAGAAAAATTATTAAATATTAACAAAATAAATTGAAATAATAATTGAAATTAGTATGCTATGAGGTGAGAAATATGAAAGTTATAGGGATAAGTGGTAGTCCAAGACCTGAAGGAAATACAACTTTATTAGTTAGAGAGGCCTTAAATGCTATTGCTGAGGAAGGAATTGAGACAGAATTCATATCATTGGCTGATAAGGAATTAAATCCATGTATTGCTTGCAATATGTGTAAAGAGACAGGTTGTTGTCAGATAATTGATGATGTTGAGGAAATATTAGAAAAGATGAAAGAAGCTGATGGGATTATACTCGGCTCACCAGTTTACTTTGGTGGAGTTTCAGCTCAGTTAAAGATGTTGATGGATAGGTCAAGACCTTTAAGAGTTGGTTTTCAATTAAAAAATAAAGTTGGAGGAGCTATAGCAGTTGGAGCAAGTAGAAATGGAGGACAAGAGACAACAATTCAACAAATTCATAATTTCTTTTTAATACATTCAATGATAGTTGTTGGAGATAATGACCCAACAGCTCACTATGGAGGGACAGGTGTAGGAAAAGCTCCAGGAGATTGCAAAGATGATGATATTGGCTTAGAAACTGCAAGAAACTTAGGTAAAAAGATAGCTGAAGTTATTAAATTAATTAAAAAGTAAATTTATTTTAAATTTTTGTTTTTAATAAAAAACAAATAGTGATGATAATGATAGATGCAAAAACTAAGGTTATAGGGTTGATAGGTCATCCAGTAGAGCATTCTTTTTCACCAATAATGCACAATGCAGCTTTTAAAGATAAAGGATTAAACTATGTTTATGTAGCTTTTGATGTCTTGCCAGAAAATTTAAAGTATGTGATAGATGGAGCTAAAGCTTTAGGAATTGTAGGATTTAATGTAACAATCCCATATAAAATAGAAATTATGAAATATTTGGATGAAATAGACAAAGATGCTCAATTAATTGGGGCAGTAAATACAATAAAAATAGAGGATGGAAAAGCAATTGGCTATAATACAGATGGCATTGGAGCAAGGATGGCTTTAGAGGAGGAGATAGGGAAAGTTAAAAATAAGAACATAGTTATTTTTGGGGCTGGGGGAGCTGCAAGAGCTGTAGCTTTTGAATTGGCAAAAGATAACAACATTATAATAGCTAATAGAACAGTTGAAAAAGCAGAAAACTTAGCTAAAGAGATAGCTAAAAAATTGAATAAAAAATTTGGTGAAGAAGTTAAATTTAGCGGGTTAGACGTAGATTTAGAGGATATTGATATAATAATTAATGCTACACCAATTGGGATGTATCCAAATGTTGATGTAGAACCAATAGTTAAAGCTGATAAGTTAAGAGAAGATATGGTAGTTATGGATTTAATTTATAATCCATTAGAAACAGTTTTATTAAAAGAGGCAAAAAAAGTTAATGCAAAAACAATAAATGGATTAGGTATGTTGGTATATCAAGGGGCTGTTGCATTTAAAATATGGACTGGTGTAGAACCTAATGTAGAAGTTATGAAAAAAATTATTAGAAAAAGTTTCATGCAGAAACTTTAAAAGACTTTCCAAGTACTATGGTAAAGAAATCCATGATTAAATAAGTTTAAAGATATATCTAAGATTTTAGCTTCAATTAGTCTCATACTTTATAAAATGGTGATTGTATGGACAAAAAATTAAATATTCTTAAGATAAAAGCTAATTTAATAAAGTATGTGGATGTTGACGAAATCGAAAATTTACCAAAGGTTAAAGTTAAAAGTGTTGAGGAATTTCTTGAAGCTCATAGAGTTCTCGGAAAAAATGTAATTTACAGATATGAAGATAACCTTGAGCAAATATTTTTCTTTGTAGATAATGGCGTTATATTTTATATCCCTACTCATGGATTTAAATCATTGTCAGATTTTATAGAGGCAAAATCCTTAGGGTTAAGTGCTGAAGAGTATTATGAATACTTAGAATTTGGAAATCTTGATGAGTATAAAAAATATAAAACTTCTGGATTTAGAAATATTGAAGATTATAAAAAAGCAAAAGAACTAGGATTTATAAATGGACTTAAAAAACTTGTAGAAGAGAATATAGCAAAAAAGGTAGATGATAAGTATATTATAGAATATCTTAATTATGGTATATTAGAAGAACAGACATTTTCAAATGATGCTGAACTCTATTACTTTGCATTAGAAAAAGGATTTAAAAACTTTGATGAGTTAGTTAAAGCGCTAAAAGCAGGATTTGGCGATATTAACGAATATCAAGATGCTTTAAAAAGAGGTTTTAAGGATGCATACGAGTATAATGATGCATTAAGTAAAGGTTTTAATGATGCAGAAGAATATAAGATAGCAAAAGCTGTAGGAGTTTTAAGTAAAAAAGAGCTTGAAGAGTATAAAGAACTAAAAAGAATATGTGAGAACTTTGGGTTAGAAACATTTGAAGAAGGTTATCTATTAAAGATTTTAATGGATATGAATATAGATGAAACAATAAATCTCAAAGATTTATATAACAAATTAAAAGAAAAGGAAAAATTAATGAAGATAAAAAAAGATATGCTAAACAAGATTGTTAATAATTCAGTACCATTATGGTATTCTACAAGATTTATTACAATAGACGATTTAGAAGAATATTTAGAAAATAGTGAGATTGTTTCTTTCCTTGGGGAATATATTAAAGAGGAAAAAATATTTAGAAGAATATATCCACCAAAGCCATCAAGAAGAATTGTTATTATTGATGCCCTATCTGTTTTAGGAAATATACATAATCTTTCATCTAAATCTATAGAAAACCTCATTAAAAAAATTAAAAATGCAGGATTTAAATACATAATAGTTGTAATAGATATGGAAACATATTATAAAATTAAAGGAAAAGATATTTGGAATTATTTAGTCAATGAATGCAATATTAAAAGAGTAAAATCAAAGGATGAAGCTTATGACTTTATAATTGACTATATAAAGAACTTTGGAGCTCTAGTTATAAGTAATACTTCATTTAAAGATTATATAATGAAGAATCCAAAATATCCACCATATAAAGAAATTAAAGATTATATTATCCCATTTACAATAGAAGATGGAGAGATTAATATAGATATTGAATTATTAAGAAAGTTATATACTGAAATGTCCCTAAAAAGGCTTGAAAAGATAAAAGAAACTGTGATAGTATGAGAGTAAGAATAAGAGACTTTATAGAGACTGTTGAAGGACTATATTTTGCTGTAAATACATATTATCATCCAGAAGATAGATTTTTTGCTTTTTTGAGATATGTTCCTTATGAATTTGTAGATTTTGATGTAGATAAAAACAATATTAGAGAAATTAATGGAAGAAAGTATGTAAAGATGGCTGAATCTCAAAAAGCTTATAAATTTTTAAAAGAAAAATTTAGAAAATATCTTTTTTATGATGAAACAATCAATGTTTTAATGCATGCTATTCCAAAAGAAGATATTGAAAGAATTTTAAGTCCAAAAGATAGATTAAATGATATTGTTAATGAAGAAAACAATTTAAGTGAATTGGAAGAAAAATGTAGAAAATTAGCTTTAATTTTAGAAGATTATGGTATTCCAATTAAAAGTATGGGTGTTAGTGGCTCTCTATTGCTAAAATTAAATAATAAAAATTCAGATATCGATTTTGTAATTTATGGAAAAGATATGCATAAAAAAGGAAGGGAAGCTCTAAAACAGGCATTTGAAGATAATAAATTAAAGCCATTATCAGATAATTTTTGGAAAATAGCTTATGAAAAGAGAATAAAAGATAGAACTTTAACTTATGAGGAATTTGTATTTTATGAAAAAAGGAAGTTTAATAGAGGAATTATAGACAATACAATGTTTGATTTATTATTTACAAGAGAATGGAATGAAATAAATGAAAAATATGGAGACAAAAAATATAAAAACTTGGGTTTCATACAAATAGAGGGAAGAGTTTTAAATGACGATTTTGCATTTGATAATCCTGCAATTTATGAGATAGAGTGTTATAATGATGAAGAGATAAAAGAGATTGTTTCTTTCACCCATACTTATGCTGGACAGTGCTTTAATGGTGAAGAAATTATTGCAAGAGGAAAATTAGAGGAGGTTATTGACAAAAATGGAAATAAATATAAAAGAGTTGTTGTAGGGACTACAAGAGAAGCATTTAACGAATACATAAAAATAAGAACTACGTCACTATTGTAATAACACCTAAAAAAAGAGGAATTGCTTCCTTTAGGAAGCAATACATCCGTTTTGATGAAACTTTTTCTAAAAGTTTCAAATAAAGAGATAAAGTAGGGCTTATTATGATAATTGAAACTCCATCAAAGGTTATATTATTTGGAGAGCATGCAGTTGTTTATGGTTATAGAGCTATAGCAATGGCTATTGATTTAACATCAATTATTGAAATTAGAGAATTAGATAGAAACGAAATAATTTTAAATTTAAATGACTTAAATAAAAGCTTAAAGTTAAATTTAGATAATATAAAAAATATCAACCCAAATAACTATGATGATTTCAAATACTGCCTCTGTGCAATAAAAAACACTATAAATTATTTAAATATAAACCCAAAAACAGGGTTTGAGATAAATATCTGTTCAAAAATTCCAATAAGTTGTGGTTTGGGTAGCTCTGCCTCAATAACAATTGGAACAATAAAGGCAGTTAGCAAATTTTATAATAAACATCTTAAAGATGATGAGATTGCAAAACTTGGTTATACAGTGGAGAAAGAGATTCAAGGAAAGGCAAGTATTACAGATACTTCAACAATAACATATAAAGGCATCTTAGAAATAAAAAACAACAAATTTAAGAAAATTAAAGGAGATTTTGAGAAATTCTTAAAAAGTTGTAAATTTTTAATTGTCTATGCTGAAAAAAGAAAGAAAAAAACTGCAGAGTTAGTTAATGAAGTGGCAAAAATTGAAAATAAAGATGAAATATTTAAAGAAATTGATAAGATTATTGAAAACGCCTTAAAAATTGATGATAAAGAAGATTTTGGAAAATTACTGGCTGAAAATCATGAACTCTTAAAGAAATTAAACATCTCAACACCAAAACTTGATAGAATTGTTGATATTGGAAATAAATTTGGTTTTGGAGCAAAATTAACAGGAGCTGGGGGAGGAGGAAGTGTAATAATCTTAGTTGATGAAAATAGAGAAAAAGAGCTGATAAAAGAATTAAATAAAGAGAATGTAAAAATTTTTAAATGTAAAATGATATAGTTTTGTGCAAAATAAACTAAACTTTATAAGGAAAATTTGAATGTCTTCCAATAGGTAGACATTCATTAATACCTTATTCATTATAAACACTTTTGCACAAAACTATAATTTAACTTTGTAATTTTTATCCAATATACTTATCGATATAAATTTATTGATATAGAAAATTTTTAAATTATGCAAAATATAGAAATTAGAAGGATATTTAAAAAATAATAAATGTGGTAATATGGATACAAAAAATACAAAGATGTTAAAATTTTCCCATATAACAAAGGTTCATCCATGCTTTAACGAAAAAATTCATGATAAAGTTGGTAGAGTTCATTTGCCAGTAGCTCCAAGATGCAATATAGCATGTAAATTTTGTAGAAGAAGTTTAGGTAAAGAGGCGTGTGAGCATAGGCCAGGAGTAGCTTTATCAGTATTAAAACCAGAAGATGTTGAAAATTATTTAAATAAAGTATTAAAAGAGATTCCAAATGTTAAAGTTGTAGGTATTGCTGGACCTGGGGATAGTTTATTTAACAAAGAGACATTTGAAACACTTGAGATTATTGATGAGAAGTTTCCAGATTTAATAAAATGTCTCTCTACAAATGGGTTGCTATTAAATAAATACTATAAGAAATTAGCTGATTTAAATGTAAAAACAGTCACTGTTACTGTAAATGCTATAAATCCAGAGATTTTAAAAGATATAGTTGAATGGGTATATTATGATAAAAAAATACATCATGGCGTTGAAGGGGCTAAAATACTGATAGAGAACCAAATAGACGGGATAAAAAAAGCTTATGATGAAGGTTTAATAATAAAAATAAATACTGTTCTAATTCCAGAGATAAATATGGAACATATTGTTGATATTGCCAAAGAATTAAAAGATTTTGCTTATATACAGAATATTATTCCTCTAATTCCATTATATAAGATGAAACATCTAAGAGCTCCAACATGTGAAGAAATAAAGAGAATTAGAGAAGAGTGTGAAAAATATATCCCGCAGTTTAGAGCTTGTGGGCAGTGTAGGGCAGATTCAGTTGGTTTAATAAAAGAAAGAAAAATATTAGAAGACTTCTTCAAAGAAAAAAATAAAGAACAAAATAAAAATTTAGATGTATTTGAATTAAAGCATTTCTCCCATTAATAATATATTTTTTTAACTCTTCCAAATGCATTTTTTGATAATCTATCCCTATCCATTGTATAAACTTCCATTTTTGGAATTATAACTCTAACTGCATCAATTCCAACCTTATTTAAATCAACATATATTAATTTATCAAATCCAAACTCTGAGATTTTATCTTTTATAAATTCTAAATCCTTTTTTAAGTCATATCTTGCATTGTTTGGCATATCTGCAATATTTATCTCTTCTTCAAATTCAAACCACTTTCTATGAATTCTTTTTAATCTCTCATAAGAGATTTTTGAAGTAAATTCTTTCCTCAACTTGGCGTCCCTTCTAAATCCATGTAATTGGGCAGCTCTACTTTGAGCAACCTCAGTTAAAGCCCTTAAAATAGCTATCTCTGGATGTAAATGGCATCCTACTCCAATACAGAGCATTAGAGGATTTTTTGATAAATCATCACTCACTGCAGCAACAACAGGAATCTCAAACTCTGACGTTAAATCTTTCAAAATTATTTTAACTCCAGCTTTTTCAAACTTTTCAATTAACTCATGAATCAATGGATTTTTTGCATCTTCAGGATTAATCTTTTTTGGAATTCTTCTTGCTAAATCTGCTAAACTCCATGCATCCCTCTCAATAATCTCTAAAGTAGCATGTAAAATAGCTTCATATAAATTGTTTCCACTTGCTAATCCATTGGTATTTCCTCTAAACAATTTTCCATTTGTAGGATAAAAAACAGCATCTGCTGGAACATCAACATCCTCATCATTAATAATATCAATTCCCTCAACCCATTCTTTGACATTTTTATCTGCATATTGAGGCAATATTAAATCTTCAATGTTTATTGGATTATCTGCTTTTTCTTTAACTTTATTTATATCATAACTTGCTGAAAATCTCTCTATTGCTTCCATACATGCAGAGACCTTTGCTTGAATATCATTAGCCCCTTTTCCATAATGCACAGCCTCTCCTTCTTTTCCATCCACAATAACCTTCCTTTTTAAATAATAAACTGGAATTCCCAATTTGTCTAAATGTTGTATATTTTTAATTTCTATTATTTGAATCTTTTTTAATACCTCTTGTATCTTTTCAAATGTCTCCTCTGGAGAGCAAATTCTATAGCTTGCTAATTTGTATGTTATATCCATTTGTCATCCTCTCCTTTAATTTAAATTAAATCTATTAACTGTATTGGCTTACTTAAATGCCTCCTTGCAGAGCCAGGCACTTCATAAAATCCAATCTTTATGTCTCTCTCAACCTCTATCTTTTTGATTTCATCGTAAGCAATAGATTTCTTGCATTTTCTACATTTATAACCAGCTTTTTTACCCTTTGCTTTTAATGTGCCTCCACAATAGGGGCATATTTTATCCTTAACAAACTTTTTTTCCAATTTTAGAATTTTTATCTTTTCAATATTTATTCCTAATGGCTTTTCTCTTACAGTTCCATAAACTGCCACATAATCTCCAACTATTAACTTTCTTATAATATCCCTAAATCCTTTTGTTGGCTCATAAGCTACACAATCAATTTCTCCAGTTCCATCTGATAATTTAAATATTACATGCCCACCTTCTATATCTTTTGGCATCTCTATTATTTTTCCATAAACAATAACTCCTGTATTTGGATAAATATCCTTAATATTCATTTTTCTTAGATGAACATCAGTTCCATGGTTTGTTTTAAAAATCATAAATCTCTCTGGTTTTTCTCCTTCAATCATGTTTATAGCTTTTAATAAAATCTCAGTATCAATTCCTCTAATTCCAAATAAAACAGGACATGGAGTGTTTGGTGTTATTAAAATCTTATTATTTTCATAATCGTAGTTGTCGAATGTGTAAGGGAATGTTTCTTTATCCATTTTTATAACACTATTTTCATCAATCACTCTCTTCTTTCCCCACATCCCCTTCTTTCTGTAAGCTAAAAGCTCGTAAGTGTAAGGTGGAGTTGATGATATAGCTCCTAAAGCTCCAATTATTCCTCTACCTAATTTATATTTTATAAACTCCCCTCCAACCTTTAATATGAATTTTTCAGCATAATCAACGCTAACTATATCATAAAGGACTTTTTTATAATAATCTTTAAGAATATCCCTGTTTTCTTTATATTTTATTTCATCTAAAAACACAATTCCAGGATTTGTATTTTCACATTCAAAATCAGTGTATTTTTCAACTAAACTAATGGTTATGTTTTTAATCTCTTCCTTATCTTTTGAATATAGCTCATCTAAAACATGTATTGCCACTCCACCATTACCTCTTGTTTTATATTTAACCATTGGATTCATTCTAATGAGTTTTGGCATATCTACACTGTATCCATGGCTTTTTAACTCCTCTATTAATAAAGTTGCTATATATGTAGTGCAGTATTTATCTGGGCTGTCTGTATCGTCAATTCCAATATACATTATTCATCACCAGGAAAGAGATTTTACAAAAATTGAGTTTATAAATATAATATTATAAATTAATATTTTACATTATTAATAAGACATTAACACTCTTAAACTCCTTTCTGACTGTTTATATAATATCTCTACTTCCTATATCACTACATTTTTAAAATATTATCAAAAAATTAAAGAATAAAAAATTAAGGAGATATTATGAATTATGACCCAAAAATAATAGAAAGAGGTAAATTATATTATAAAAACAACTTAGTAAAATACTGTATAAAGTATAAAAATTTTTTATTTGGGGAAGTTATTGGCTCTGATGTATATAAAGTTAAAGTTGATTTAAACAATTACTTTGGCTCTTGCTCATGTCCTTATAGATACAACTGCAAACATGCTTATGCTTTAATTGAGGCATACAAAAACAGCAACTACATAGATGCAGAAGAAATCTTTAAACAATTAGAAAATAAAAGTAAAGATGAGATTTTAGAAATTTTAAAAAATTTAGTTATTAAACATTACCTATGGGATGAGTTTTTAGATATAGATAGTTTATTAAATAAAGCCATTGATTTAATAAAGCTAATTCCCTTAGAAAAAAAGAATATTCACACATTTAAATCATTCTTACGGAATCAGTTTGTCAAAAATGCTGATGATGAGGAATTAATAAAGGTTATTGATGAAATGATAAAAGCAGATTTAGATTTCAATAATTCTAATGTTATTGAGGCATTAACTATAATATTAGATGAAATCTTCAAGAGAGAAAATAAAAAAACAATAAAAAAGCTTATAAATTTATATAGAAAGCATAAAAAAGAGTTGTGGATTGTAGGAGATTATTTAATTATTCATTATGACAATTACTTTGATTATATGGATTAAAGGTAGAGATGCTGTGGAGCTTCTCTTCTATTACTTACAATCTTCTTTAAAGCCCATTCTAAATCTTCTTTACTAACATAATCTCTATCTTCTAATATCGCTCTATGTAGTGCTGGTTTTAAGAATTTCTCCTTAATGTCTCTACCACTAAATCCTTTGGTTTTTTCAACGAATTCTTTTAAGTTAGCTTTAACAGGAATTGGCATTTTTTTAGCATATAATTCCATAATTTTCAATCTTTCTACATCATTTGGTAATTTGAACTCAATCTCTTCCTCAAATCTACTTCTAATTGCGGAGTCTAACATTGCAGGGTTGTTTGTTGCTGCTATAGTTACTACTCCTTCATTTTCTTTAATTCCGTCTAATTCTGTTAATAAAGCATTAACAACCTCAGAAACATCTCCTCTTAATGATTGATATTCTCTACTAAGTCCTATTGCATCTAACTCATCAATAAACACAATACATGGAGCGCTTTCAGAAGCTCTTTGATACAACTCCCTAATCATTTTAGAGGCATCTCCTACATGTTCTCCAATAAGCTCTGGAGCTTTTACTAATATGAATGATGAATTTGTTTCTGTAGCTAAAGCTCTTGCCATTAATGTCTTTCCAGTTCCTGGAGGACCATAGAATAAAACATTCTTTGGAGCCCATTCTCCAAAGAGTTTTGGATTTTCTAAATACTTCATAATAATTCTACATTTCTTCTTCGCATCTTCCTGCCCAATAATCTCGCTGAACTTAGCTTTTTTAAACTGTGTTCTAAGAACTTTCTTAGGAGTTTGAAGTTTAAATACTGTTTCACTTGTAATCATTCCTCCCTCTTTTGGATAAGTTGAGATAACTTTGAAAGCGTAATCTGGTAGGATTGAGTTATCAAATAAGTAATCGCCCTCTTTAACAATCTCACCAATCCACTGGTCTCTCGCATAGATATTAAATAATATAGGGTCATCAGTAGAAACCTTAACGTTCTCGCTACTAACCCTAATAGGAAATCCCGCAGGCTCTAATACAACATACTTCAATGATGGTAATGTATCATCATAAGTTTTAATCTTTGAAAAAGATTTTATTTTTATTGGGCTAAATCCAATTTTACTCATAATCTCTCACCAATTTTTAAATGATGATAATAATGCAATTATATTTATAATAGTGATATTAATAATTTACTTTACTTTATATATATTTGGACGGTCAAGATAAGAATTAAATAAATATATCAAAATATGCAAATAAATTATAAATCTTAAAATAGAATCTTTTATCTTCCTCTATAATTGTCTCCTAACCTTATCTTAACAGTTTCTAATAATGGGAAAATTATATTTAACTGGTAGTATTGCAGAGAACGAAATAAATACAAACCTTTTTAAGTAATATATTCTTTAAAAATCAAGGATCTTACCATTTATTGTCGCTAAGAAACTCTGCTTTAGGGAGGTAATTAATTCAGATGAAAACTCCACCGCTGGAGACATAGGGTCTTTAGCACTTTATTTTAATATTTGTTCCTGCGAAAGTCCTATTAAAAAATCTTCTGCATAATTAACTTAAATAAAATCTTAAATCCAGTTATTACATTGGTCCCTCTACTCATTGAATATTCAGTATAGATAGTTTTTATTGGCACTTCTTTAAGATTTAATTTATGTTTTTTAGCTAAAATTATAAATTCAGATGAAACCTCATATCTGTCACTTTTCAAATCATCTATTATCTTTTTAGCAGCTTCATAAGAGAAAGCCCTCAAACCACTTTGGCTATCTGTTACAAAATACCCTCCCATTAAGTAGGTTATAAAATTTAAGCCAAAATTACCTATTCTTTTAACTAAAGGCATGTTTTTTAACTCATTTTTGTCCATCATTCTACTTCCTACAACAAAATCATAGCCTTCTAAGATAGGTTTAACTACCTTCTCAACATCCTTAGGATGATGCTGTCCATCGGCATCAAAGGTTACAATAATCTTTGGTTTATAAAGTAGAGCACATTTAATTCCAGTCCCTAATGCTCCTCCTAATCCTCTATTTAAAATATGCTTACATACAATAACATTCTCTTTTTTAGCTATCTCAGAAGTTTTATCCATTGAGCCATCATCAACAACAATTATATTTTTATATCCCTCTCTTTTTAAATTTCTTAAAGTTTCTCCAATCATCTTTTCTTCATTAAATGCAGGAATAACAATAAATATATCATCTTTATTAATTTGACTGTTTTGCTTTTGATTCATTATTACCCCCTATTACCTTACAAAATGCTAAAGTTCCAACAACTCCACATATAAAGATAGATAAAGCGATAGTATTAGCAAACGCTATATTATATTTTTGTGAAATAACAACTATTAAAGTCCCAATAACAACAGTTATCAAAGATTCACCTATTAAAACATTAGAAGTTCCTTTTTTAAAAGCTAATCTTAAACCTACCAATGCTGAAAAACTTAAGGCAACAATTGCAAACAACCAAACCAATGTGTTCATCATATCACCAATAATATTTTATTATTAAAATTATAAATATTACTGACCCGATAATAAATGCTAACCAAACCCATATGTTTAGAATAAATAAAAATTTAAAAATTTTTTCTCTCTTATCGGGGTCATTTAAAAGCTTTTTTATTGGGTCCTTTCCATAGTATTTTTTTCTTTTCATAGCTATCACATTTTAATCATATAAAGATAATTTAAATATAAGTTGAGTAGTTGTAGGTAATTCCTTTCTAACAATTTTTAGTTCTGGTTTGTATATATACATAACATCCTTATCTGAGAAGATATCTATTTCTCTACCTAATATTTTTGAAATAACTTTAACCTCTTCTTTTCCACTAACCTTTATTGCCCCTCCCAAAGAGGAATCTACTTCCAAAACAATAGGAAGTTTTAAATCTTCGTTTGCAATTTCTTTTAAAAACTCGAGCTCTCTTCTCTTTATTCTATGCCTCTTACCATTAATTATTATATGGGGTTTCTCTTCATTTAACAAATCTTTCAATGTTTTTCTTTTAAATCTTGGATTCATATCTTTTATTATCCCTTTTATAATTTTTTCTATGTCATTCATACGCATCACAACGTAATTATTTTATATAGGACTTTCACAGGTATTAATATTAATTATTAATAAGGTATTTTTGATGCCATAATTAATGAAATAATTAACAATAGGTTGGATAAAAATAAGTATGTGGTTTTTTATATAAATCTTAGAGGGATTTTTATCTCTAAATATGAGGATTTCATTGAAGTGTTGTTTGAAGAGTATGAGAGTGATGAAAGTCCATTAGAAGTAATCAAAGCTGTTATTAATGATTTACCGTCTTTATATAGTATTCCCATACCAAAAAATACCATAAATGAGATTTTTAAGAAAAAAACAAGTAAAAATGTTTTTAGGTATATAACCAATGTATTATTAGAAATAAAAAGAGAAGGAAGACAACTAATAATTATTATTGATGAACTGCAAAAAATTGGAGAGATGAAAATTAACAGATTCTTTTGTCGATTTACCTAAAGTTTTGTTTAAGTTCTGATAGTTTATTTATAGAGAAGGTATATAATGAAGCAATGCTTATAGTTGTGTGCAAAACTATCTTAAATAAAATAAGGTATTAATGAATGCCTTCTTTAAGGAAGGCCTTCAAAATTTCCTTTTTAAAGTTTATTTTATTTTGCACACAACTATTTATATTTTAGTAGATGATTTTGAGAGAGATAAAGCTTTAAAGTTTATGGATTTCTTAGCTCAGGAGATTTTAAATAAAAAACTATCTAATGATGAAAAAGAGTTAATATATAGCTATGTTGGGGGAGAACCAATACTAATAAAAACAGTTATTAACAGCTTAAGATATGAAAATTTAGGGAATATCTTAGAGTCAATGCTAAATGATGAAATAGCAAAATTGGATATGTTTTTAGAGGTTTTATATTATTCAAACCCAAAGGTAGAAATTGGAGATAAAACTATAGAAATTAAAAAAGAAGAAATAATATTACCACACCAGTTTATATTTATTTAGTCAAGAAAAACATATTATTTTTAAATCCACAGAGAAGGATTTTAAAACCTCAATCCTTTTTAGTTTGGAATGCTATAAAGAGATTATTTTAATGTGAAATCATGAAAAAGTTCTTAGAAAAAAAAATAAAGAAGATTGCTTATGAAAGAATTGACATATTAATGAGCTTAGCTGAAGAAGAGGCAAAAAAAGGAAATTGGGATAGAGCTAAGAGATATGTTTATTTAGCAAGAAGAATAGCTATGAAGATGAGAATAAAATTTCCTAAAAAATGGAAAAGAAGAATTTGCAAGAAATGTGGAACTTTTTTATTATATGGAAAGAATGCAAGAGTTAGAGTTAAAAGTAAGAGGTATCCTCACGTTGTTATAACATGCTTAGATTGTGGGGCAATATATAGAATTCCAATGATTAGAGAAAAGAAAGAGAGAAGAAAAAAGAAATTAGAAGAAAAATTAAAGGCAAAAAATAGTATGGTGAAAGAATGACAGGCAAAGTTATCTTAGTAGGAGCTGGACCAGGAGACCCAGAGCTGATAACAATAAAAGGTTTAAAAGCAATAAAAGAGGCGGATGTTATTGTTTATGATGATTTAATATCAAAAGATTTATTAAATTGTGCTAAAAAAGATGTTGAATTGATTTATGTTGGTAAAAGGAAGGGAAAACATTCATTTAAACAGGAAGAGATTAATAAAATATTAGTTGAAAAAGCTAAAGAAGGGAAGTTAGTTGTTAGGCTCAAAGGAGGAGACCCATTTGTTTTTGGTAGAGGAGGAGAGGAGATTTTGGAATTAAAGAAGCACAATATACCTTATGATATCATCCCAGGAATTACATCAGCTATAGCAGTTCCAGAAGTTGCTGAAATTCCCGTTACTCATAGAAAAGTTGCTACTTCATTTACAGTAGTTACTGGGCATGAGGCAGAGGATAAAAAAGAGAAACAGGTTGATTTAAGCAAGTTGAATGCAGATACTATTGTAATCTTAATGGGAATAACTAATTTAGAAAATTTAGTTAAAGAGTTGTTGCAAAATCCTAAAAGAAGCAAAGATACTCCTGTAGCAATTATAATGGAAGGAACTACGAAAAATCAAAAAGTTATTAAAGGGACTTTGGGAGATATTGTTGAAAAAGCAAAAAAAGAAAATGCAAGACCTCCGGGAGTTATCGTTGTTGGAGATGTTGTTAATGTCTTAGATAAATAAAAAATATTATTATTTTTGTGATATAAATGATAAAAAATATTGCTGTAATATATCCAAACAAATTTAAAGCTGGAATTTCTTGCTTAGCTGTGCATGTATTAGCTAATCATCTAAGTAAGTATAAAGATTTAAATGTAGGAGTTTATTTTTTGGAGAATTATGAAAGGATAAGAAATTTTGATGCAATTTTTATAACTTTGCAGTATGAAAATGATTACTTTAATGCAATAAAAATAGTTAAAGATTTAAGAAAAACTAATCCAAACGCTGTTTTTGTTGCTGGAGGGCCTTGTGTAATGGAAAACTTTTATCCTATAGCTGAATTTTTTGATGCAGTTATAGTTGGAGAGATTGAAAATAGCGATGTGATGCTAAAAGTTATAAATAGAGAGTTTGATGTTGAAGGAGTTTATTCAAAATTTTTGAAAAAGGATAAAGTTAAAAGGATATATCCAAAAAAATTAACCATAGATGATTATCCAATATATCAGCCAACTTCTGAAGAAGGAGCTTATGGAAAATCATTTTTGTTAGAGCTTGGAAGAGGTTGTCCAAGAAGATGTAGATTTTGCTTAGCAAGAGCTATATATTATCCACCAAGGTTTAGAAAGCTCAGCGATTTGGAATACTTGGCTGAAGAAGGAATTAAAGTTAATAAAGTCAATAAAGTGGCATTAATAGCTCCATCAGTTGGAGATTATAAATATATAGTTGAACTCTGTAATTTTTTGGACGATTTGGGAGTTCAAATATCCCCTTCTTCTTTAAGGGCAGATACTTTAAATGAAGATCTAATGAAAATTTTGAAACCAAAAACATTAACAATAGCTCCAGAAGCTGGAAGTGAAAGGCTGAGAGAATTTATAAAAAAAGATATTAAAGATGGAGATATATTTAACGCAGTTGATTTAGCTAAGAAATTTAATGTTGAGAAAATTAAACTCTATTTTATGGTTGGTATTCCAACAGAAACAGAGGAAGATATTGAAGAGCTCATAGATTTAACAAAGAAGATAAAAAGAGAAATTAGAAAAGTGGAAATTTCTATAAATCCTATGATTCCTAAGCCACATACAGATTTTGATGTAGAGGAGTTTGATTTATCATCTAAGAAAAAAATTAAGTATATTGAAAAGAATCTAAAAAAAGAAGGGATTAAAGTGGAGTATGAGAACTTTAATTCTATGATTTGTCAGTGTGTATTAGCAAGAGGAGATGAAAAGCTTAGTAAATATTTAGAGGTCTCAAAAAATCCAACAAACTTAATTAGTGCATTAAAAAAAGATAAGTTATTGGATAAATACTTAGGGAAAATAGATAAAATGCCTTGGAAAAATATAATTATCTAAAGTTTTTTGTTATATTTATTGTATTATAGTATTAGTGTATTATCTTCAACAATCTTAAAACCAGTCTCTCTGTCATAATATTTTTCATCAATTTTATCCAGATGATTAAATAAAATATCCTTTCCTTTTATAATATACTCAGGAACACTTATAACATACCCATAAAACTTCTTTTTTATCTCTAAAAATTTTTTTCTTCTTTCATAAATATTTTTTATTTCCATTATAGTTTCATATTCTTCCCAAACCTTTTCTGCTTCATCTTCAACACAAACAAACAAGTCAATAGATGGAGGATTTTCAATTAGCTTAAATTTATTATTAATTTCATCATATTCAAAGTTCTCAATTATTTTTAAGATTTCTTTTGATTTATCCTTATAATTCCCCAATTTTTTGAAATATTTGTTATTTAATTTTAAAAATTCTCTTTCATCAATGACATCATACTTATTTAACAATTCCTCTGTCTTAGTTATAAGATGCTTTTCATAAATGTAAGAAGCATATTTCCTTCCTTTATCATCCACTAACTTAACAATATTTACTATTCCTCTTCTACCTTCATTATGTCTATTACATCTCCCAGCAGTTTGATTTATAGCATCTAGAGGAGCAATATCTCTGTAAATCACATCAACGCTTATATCAACTCCAGCCTCAATTAATTGAGTTGAAACAATAATCTTCCTATTCTTATTTTTGTTAATTTCTTTAATCCTATTTAATCTCTCTTTTGGATAGATGTTTGTTGATAAGTAGTAAAAATCTCCATCCAAATCCATTTCTTTTAATGCATTATAAACATCTTTTGATGATTTTATTGTATTTAAAACAATGAGATAATCATTGTCTGGGTTGTTTTCTATATCCTCGCTAATTATATCAATGAACTCATCTAAATTCATCTCATTTTTGTGAATTTTTAATTTTGTTCTATTCATTTTGTTGAAGTATTCTTCTTTATTATCTAAAAGCTCTATAGTATTTTCAAAAATCATTGGTAGTGTTGCTGTGCATAATATAAAGTAAATGTTGTATTCTTCAGCCAAAAATTTGAAGATTTTATTTATAGCATGCCAATACTTATAAGGAATTGCTTGGATTTCATCTAAGATAATTATTGAATTGCTTAACGCATAAAATTTTTTTAAATTTTTGTTTTTGTTAGAGAATATGCTATAAAAAAGCTGTATAAAAGTTGTAGTTATTATTTTTGAGTTCCATGTTTCTATTAAATGGAGAGATTTATCAACATCTACTTCTTCCTCCTCTATTTTATAAGAAATATCTGATAAGTGGTGATGTTTTAAAAGAATATCTGAAGTTATCTGATTTTTTAAAGTTTTTTCTAATACTTTTTCTAAAACTGCATAATTTTGGTCTATAATACTTAAAAATGGCAGGCAATAAATTATTCTCATGTTAATGCCTTTTTCTCTTTTGATTCTATTAGCCAATTTTAATGCAAAATTGAAGATAGTTAAAGTTTTTCCCATTCCAGTTGGAGCATTTAAAGAGTAAATTCTATGATTCAAATCAATTTCATCGACCTTTTTATTTACTTCAAGAAACATTTTTGTTCTTAGATAGTCAATGTCATTTTTCTTTGGGAGATTTTTGATATAATTTTCTATGCTATATGGTAGTGTTGGATTGCTTTTTGCATTTCTACCTTTAAATATTGCATCTTCTTTATCAGAACATATTAACAACGAAAATAAATATAAGTAGAGTAAATAGAACTCATATTTTAGCTCATTATTTTCATCATACAAATCTTCATAAATATCCTCCAAATTATAAAATTTTTCTAAGATATTAGAAAAGTCATCTTCAATTACTGGTAAATTATTTTCTTTTAAAATATTGTTTATAAAATCAATATCCAATGAGTTAAACTGCTCTTTTAGTATGTCTTTATTTTCCTCTACACTACCTAAGTCGTGTATTGGATTGCTTATAAAAGAGTGGTGATTTTTAACACACAAAGAAAATAGTTGATAATAATTATTTTTTATGTTGTAATACTTTAGAAACTCTTCAATTACATAGTTTGTTAATAAAAATGAAATTGTGGAATGTTTTTTTAAAGAATTTTTGACTTTTTCTCCTCTAATGTATTTTTGAAAGTAAATCGTTGATTTTCCAAAATCGTGTGATAATGTTATGATTTTTAAAATTTCTCTTATTATTTCTCCTTCAAAATATTTTAATTTTGGAGGTTTGTATTTCTCCAACGCTCTATTTTTTGTATTAATCAGATGGCTTCTTAGAGGATAATTTGGATGAGATAGAAGCATAATATCACCTTTAGCAAATGTTTTTTATATTATTATATTATTGTATTTAGTTTTTTGTTATTGGATTTTTTAATGTGTATATTAGATTTTTTAATTTTACTTTCTTGCTTTTATATACCCTTGCCTTAATTTTGGTACTAGAAAATTGATAAAAAGTATTACTAATTTTCTCAATGAGAAATCTTTACTTTTCCAATATTTAATTTATTTGATTTTATTTTTATGTATTTAAGTTTGGATTAGTTTTAAACTATATAAAATCTCTACTAATTATTGAGATTTTTGTCTATGGTTGTGCATTTTATTTATAAAGAGTTTGCACAATCTTTCTTACTTTTATAAATGTTTCAATAATTGGGCAGTCAGAAAAATCGATGTTAAAAAGAAAGATTTATATAGGAGTTTGTGTATTAGATAAGTAATAGTTGGTAGGGTTTGAATCGTTAGTCCATTAAAACAAGGATGGAAACCTTTCATATACCTCTCACCTCTCTTTTTTTATTTTTATTTTTTACGTTTGAATCGTTAGTCCATTAAAACAAGGATGGAAACTAACATCTATAACCTATTTCAATACGTACTACATGGTTTGAATCGTTAGTCCATTAAAACAAGGATGGAAACCAAATTCATCATTTTCACTTTTTCCAATCTCACACAGTTTGAATCGTTAGTCCATTAAAACAAGGATGGAAACAATAAGATAATAAACTTTCTTCATCAAAAAAAGAGGTTTGAATCGTTAGTCCATTAAAACAAGGATGGAAACTCGCAATCATCATCATAGTCGAAAATCTCTATTTCATGTTTGAATCGTTAGTCCATTAAAACAAGGATGGAAACTCACTATCTAAATCGTAGTCGAAAATCATTATATCATCTAAATATAATCTCGTTTGAATCGTTAGTCCATTAAAACAAGGATGGAAACCAGATACAAAAAATAGGATGGAATAAGTTCGAAATGTTTGAATCGTTAGTCCATTAAAACAAGGATGGAAACAAAAATTCTATTACTATCTCCATAACACCACCTCCTGTTTGAATCGTTAGTCCATTAAAACAAGGATGGAAACTCAAATTTCACTCCAACCACCTCGAAATTTTTATTTGTTTGAATCGTTAGTCCATTAAAACAAGGATGGAAACATGTAATTCTTTCGTATTTTCGAAAGATACGCATAAAGTTTGAATCGTTAGTCCATTAAAACAAGGATGGAAACTAGGTTGCTGTTTTTACGATATTAGGTTGCTGGATGTGGTTTGAATCGTTAGTCCATTAAAATAAGGATGGAAACGCTTATTCTTTGCAACATATTCAATAACATCAACTGTTCTTTCACAAGTTTGAATCGTTAGTCCATTAAAACAAGGATGGAAACCTTGCCCACTCAACATCATAATAATCTACTACTTGTGTTTGAATCGTTAGTCCATTAAAATAAGGATATAACAATAAAGATAGAATCTTCTTTTTATTAAGATAATTGGATTAAAATAGAGCTAAAAGAGAGAATAAACAAATAAAAAGTTCTAAATTATATAAAAACAATATTTTCATCTAATTCTAAAACTTTCCAATATTCTTCTCTTAACTTACATTTTATGCTATATCCATTTTTTTCATAAAAAACATCAACATATTCTGTTGTAATTCTTTTCTCATTTATATCATTTGGAATCTTTTCAAATCTATATTCTCTTTCAAAGTTGAAATCAATATTTTCAATATAATCTCTCCTAACAACTGAATTAATCTCAATAAAATCATCAGATTTTTCCATTACAGTCTCAAATTCTCCAATAAACTTAAAATTTGCTATTAATTCTGAAAGTCCAAGATATGGGGTATAAATTGTTTTATGCTCCTTTAAGAGTTTTTTTAAATTGTTGTATATTTTGCTATCACTTATATTAACATAAAGCCTATATTTTGGATTTTTTAATAACTCAAATCTTATCTGTGTTCTTGGCTCATGACCTTTCTTTTTTATTGGAATAAAGTAATTTCCTTTAGTATTAATAAGATTTAATCCAAAATATGTCTTTTTTATTGGATTTAAAATTCTTAAGGCAATTTTTGTAGTATTCCCATTTAAATATTTTAAATATTCATCTCTACTAAATCCCAACATTGCTCCCAAAAACCCATAAATTGAGGTTTTTGGGATTATGTCATAAGTTAGGGGGCTTGTTGTAGTATAAATTTTTTTAAAATGCCCATAATCAGACCAAATATCAAAAACTAAGATATTCATAATCCCACCAAAAATAAAAATTTAAAAATTTAGGTTATAGAGTTATTTCCTTAAATGGAAGTTCTCCATTCTCAAAGTTAAATGGCTCTCCATTATAAACTAAATTTAATCTTTTATCCCAGATGTATTCAATACTCTCAATTTTGTCTTTGTTTTCTTTTAATATGTCAATTAATTCAGTTATATCTATTTTAAAGTCCTTAACATCTCTTATTTTTTCATCTTCAATATCTGAAATTAACTTTAAGCATTTGTCTAAATCTCCAATGTGATAGTTATTTTCTTTATAATTAACTTTAATTAACAATCTTGGAGTGTGTCCAATTTTACTTCTACTAATTAGATTCTTAGTCCCATTCCACATTGCCTCAATTAACTTTTTAACATCTTCTTCTGTTAGCCCTGTAGTTTTTGCAGAATTTTCATTAATTATTCCATAGAAGGCGATTAGTGAATAAGGCACAATCCAGTATTCAGTAAAAGTCCCCTGACCTTTTCCCTCCTTTGAAGGCATTACAGTAGTCCCTTTTATTAGTTTTGGGAAAACTTTATGCAAACTTCTACCAAATCTAAATTGAACTGGTCCTGTAAAAGTTATTGTGTTCTTTTTAACAGCTACTGTAGCTCCAAATAATCTAATATCTATGCACTTTAATAAATCCTCTGCATTATTTATTTCTAACTCCTCTAATCTCTCATCTTTTGTTTTTAACTCCCCATTATCTTTTCTAACTTCTTTTATAAATATTAGCTCACCTATACTATCCAAATAATCTCTAATTGTTCTCTTTAATCTTACATCACTAACAATGTTTATTCCAGTCTCTTCATCAATCCTTGGTTTATTTTCTTCTAAGGGGTCTCCATTAGGATTTGCATCTTTAACATCATATAAAAATATGATTTCACTTCTATTTTTTATGATTTCACTCATTGTTATCCCCTCCCTTGCTTTTGAATCTATCACTCATTGCCATTCCTAATGAGAAAATATAAGATATTTCGCTATTTTTTGTATTCCATGTATTTCCTGCCTTCACAAAGTATTCTGCAACTTTTTCTCTTAATTTTTTATAATATACAATATTATCTTCCTGCTCATATTCCATAAGTTTTTTATTAGCTTCTTTAAAGATATTTTCAACTTTATATTTATCCAAGTTTAAACCATAAAGCTTTGCTTGGAATGGTTTTGACTGCCTTTTTTGATATTGGAGGGCTAATAATTTATTTGTCAATACACCTAATAAAAACACTGCCTTCTTTTCATCTTTATCAAAAAATCCTTTATAGTTTTCAAAAAACTCATCAACTTCGTCATAGTGGTAGTATTCTTTACTATCCCCCATAATTTCACCATCCAGAATCTTTAAATTCATCAAATAAAGAATAATCATGAAAGATTTATATGCAAATAATTCATAAGGCTCATCTTTAACAAATTTCTCTCTAATTTTTGAAAGAAATCCATTGATAAGATATGAGTAGTCAATTTTTTTACTTGAGATAATTATGTTCATCATCTTTAGAAAGTCATCATTATCAAAAAATTCTTTTATATATCCAAATCTAAATTTTAGACCTTCAAAATCATCTCCAAAAATTTTTTTATAGTAATCTTTTTCTTTTTTTGAGGGTTTTTTAATCTTTAGTTTATAATATTTAAATATTCCATAGCTTTCTATTTTATTTATCTCTTTATATAATCTTCCAAATCTTGATGGTAGGATATCCTCAATCATTTGAGTTATTTTAAAATCATTTCCTTTTTCAAAAAACATAAATGTGATGTATAGGTAGATATCTTTCCTTGAGAGAAATCTAAACAACCTATCTTCCATATATGAATAATCTCTTGTCCCTAACTCTTTTACCATATCTTCAAATCTTTTTAGAACTTTTTCAATAACACTCTCATCTAATACCTTTGGGATAATGTATATATCATTTCCATAAAATTTTGCTTTTAGATGCTCATCTAAATAATTTTTACCAGCCTTTACATATAAAGCACATTTTAAACAAATTGGAAATCTTTTCCAGGCTTCATTTGGATTTAATCCATCAATATTCCCAACTTTATCTATTGTATAAAAACCAAATTCCCTAAATAATCCAAAAACCTCCTCATTTTTATTACAAATTGAACAAATTCCATAACCTTTTGCAGTAATGTTTCCAGTTTTCATATAGTAATAGTCCCTAATTGCTTTATACATAAAACAATCTCTAAACTCCTCAATATCTCCAACATAAAGTTCCTCATCCCCCTTTCTAAAAGTTATTGTTAATATAACCCCATCCTTTGGATAGCTTTCCTTTAATTTTTTGATATCTTCAATAATTTTGTCTTTGTTATCTTTTAATGCTTTTTCTAATTTTTTTAGAAAATGAGTATTCTTGAATTTCTTTGCATCTGCAACTGCTCTTAATATTTTTTTATTAAATGTCTTTTCAGCTTCAACAAGTTTGGATGTTGGACTTAAATCAGGAGCATTAGCACCAGAAGATTTTTTATATAGTAATTTTAAAATCATTGAAGAATCAAACATATCATCAAAAACTCCCAAATAGTTAAAATTTTCATCAAATGCAATTTTAAAGATTATGTTATATTTTCCATCCACGTTTGGATTTTCTACCAATATAGATAGTGGATTATTAATATCTTTTCCCTCTTTTTCAATAATATGCTTCCCAATCGTTGCCACGCTTGATAACATTTTTATCCCCCACTACAACAATTTAAATAATAGCAAAGCAATATTATATATAGTTTTTGGAATTTTAGAATTGGTGGAAGTATGGATATTGTTTTAAAATCCTATGGATTTTTTATATCTAAGAAAGGAGATAGATTTATTTTTGAAGTAAAGGAAAATAATAAAGTAAAGAAAGTAGAAATTTCTGCAAATAAAGTTGAAAGAATTATCTTAGGAAAAGATGGGACAATTACAACATCAGCAATAAATTTAGCAATAGAAAATAATATCCCAATAATATTTTTAAAAAATGAAGAACCAGCAGGAATGATTTGGCACTGTAAATTAGGTAAGACTGGAAAAATTAGGAGAAATCAGATAAAATTTTCCGAAACTATTGAAGGGATAAAATATGCGTCAAAATGGATTGAAAGAAAAATGAAAAATCAAATAACATATTTAAAGGAATTAAAAAAGAATCACAACCATAAGGGAGATTTTGAAGGATTAATTGATGGTATAAAATCATGCATTGACGATTTAAACGATTATTTAAGTAAAATAGATGACAACATTCCAAAAAGAACAATAAAAGACAGTATCATAGGTTTTGAAGGAATTGCCTCAAAGTATTATTTTGAAGGGATTAATTATGCTCTTCCAGAAAAGTATAAGTTTAGAGAAAGAAGTAGAAGACCTGCAAAGGATGAATTTAATGCTTTATTAAATTATGGCTATGGAATGCTGTATCCTATTGTTGAAAAATGTTGCATTATTGCTGGTTTAGACCCTTATGTTGGGTTTATCCACTCTGATGGGTATAATAAAACAAGTTTGGTTTATGATTTGATTGAGATGTATAGAGTTTATGTAGATAGAGGAGTTGTGAATTTTATAAACAAAAAGAAAGTTAAAGATGAGTTTTTTGTTCCTTTGCATAATGGGGTAGCATTGTCGGATGTTGGGATTGGAGAATTCTCTTCATTTATGAACGAAAATGTATTTAATAGAGAGTTTGAATCTAAAGGAAAGAAGTATAAGTTTCCTGATTTCATCCAAAAAGAGTGTTATGAAATTGCAAATGACATAAAGGAGAGGTATTTATGATTTATGTAATTTATGACATAAGTAATGACAAAATTAGGAAGAGAGTTTCTGATAAATGTCTAAACTATGGACTATTAAGAATTCAAAAGAGTGTATTTGCTGGGAGTTTAAATAAAAATAGGATTGATGAATTAAGAGTTTTTTGTGAGAATATTATTGAAGAAAATGATAAGGTCTATATTATTGAGGTTTGCGAAAAATGCTTTGGAAAGTTAATTTGTATTGGTGAGGAGTTTGATAAGGATTTAGTTAGAGACAATAAAAAGACCATGGTGCTTTAAATGGAATTGGAAGGGATGATTACTGTATCTGATGTTGTTGAGTATATGTATTGTCCAAGGTTCGTTTATTTTGAGAGAGTCTTGGGGATTCCCCAACATGAAGAGAAAAGAGAAAAAGTTTTAATTGGAAGGAATATTCATGACTTAAAAGAAAAAATAAACAAAAATTACATTAGAAAATCCATAAATGCTAAGGCAAAGTTTTTAAATGTATACTTATCTTCCAAAAAGTATAGAATTGTTGGTATTGTGGACGAGGTTTTGGAATTGGAGAATGGAAGTTATGCTCCTCTTGATTACAAATTTGCAGAATATAAGAATAGGTTGTTTAAAACTCATAAGTATCAGTCCATATTATATGGTTTGTTAATTAAAGAAAACTTTGGAGTTGAAGTCAATAGGGGTTTTGTAGTTTATGTAAGAAGTGGGAATTTGGTTAAAAAAATTAACTTTAAACAAAAGGATTTTGAAGATGCAGTTAGATTTATTGATTTAATTTTTGATATTATTGAGAATGAGAAATTTCCCATGAATATTAAAGTTAATAAAAGGAAGTGTATCGATTGTTGTTATAGGAATATATGTTGTAAATAGATTTTTTAATATGCTTATTAATTTTTCTAATTTACTTTTCTTGCTTTTATATACCCCTGCCTTAATTTTGGTACTAGAAAATTGATAAAAAGTATTACTAATTTTTTCTAAGGAAAATTTTTGTTTTAATTAAATATCATTTATTTACTTTTATTTTGTATGTTTTAGAGTTAGATAAAACATATTTTATATGAAACAAGGTTTTATTATTGAGATTTTTATTTATGGTTGTGCATTTTATTTAAAAAGATATTGCACAATCTTTCTTACTTTTATAAAGGTTTCAATAATTGGGCAGTCAGAAAAATCGGATGTTAAAAGAAAGATTTATATAGGAGTTTGTGTATTAGATAAGTAATAGTTGGTAGGGTTTGAATCGTTAGTCCATTAAAACAAGGATGGAAACGACAAATTCTCGAATGGTGCGGCTGGTTATAACCAGGTTTGAATCGTTAGTCCATTAAAACAAGGATGGAAACAGATTTTATTATAATCTAATCATCACGAATAAAACAGTTTGAATCGTTAGTCCATTAAAACAAGGATGGAAACTCTGTTTCCTCCCTGAATTGTTTAATTCACAAAATAGTTTGAATCGTTAGTCCATTAAAACAAGGATGGAAACTACTATTTTAGACAATTTCAGGGTCAAAGACCGAAAGTTTGAATCGTTAGTCCATTAAAACAAGGATGGAAACTTTAAATACACTTCGTAATCTACTTTGATGTCATTAATTGAAGTATCGTTTGAATCGTTAGTCCATTAAAACAAGGATGGAAACATTTTCTTCTTCTTCTTAAGTACGATAAATATTTTATGTTTGAATCGTTAGTCCATTAAAACAAGGATGGAAACTTTTAGTTCTTTATAATCTAAATCGCAGTCATAATGTTTGAATCGTTAGTCCATTAAAACAAGGATGGAAACTCATCAACATTTTTTATATTACTTTCAGCAGTTTTGTTTGAATCGTTAGTCCATTAAAACAAGGATGGAAACTAAACCTCAAATCCTCTATAGCTTTTTGCTTTACTGCGTTTGAATCGTTAGTCCATTAAAACAAGGATAATAAAATTGGATAATTAATAAAATTAACAAAAAAATGGTGGTATACCAATAGAGAAAGCATAGCCCCTCTATGGAATTCGAACAACACTTCCAAAGCCCTTAGAAACTTTTCTACCAATTCCTAAATAATTTGGAATATTAAAGTTAATTAAAAACTCTCCAAAAAAGCCAATAAACCTATTGCCTTTGTATTTAACAACTAAATCATCAAATTTTAAAAGTTCTGCTTTTAGTTTTTCTTCAACAGTGTAATTTAAATACTTACTCATTGACAAAACATTTCCAATTAAAATCCTTTCTAACAATTCTTTTTTTCCTTCATCATCCAACTCTCTATATTTTAAATAATTTCTCTCATTCAAGGCAATCCATGGAGATATAAACTTATATTTTATCATCTCATCTGCTACACCAAATTCTTCAAATTTAACCTTTGCATAACCATTTACAACCTTATAAAATTCCCCTTTCAAATTTAACTCTCTAATGTCTAAAATAATCTCTCCTAAAATATTTATTCCCTCTTTTATACCAATTAAAACAGCATCTCCACTAATAATTTTATACTGTATTTTTGGATAGGTATAGACAAAACCATTCCCGCTGTGGTTATGCAACTCCACATAATTTTCCTTATCAAACATATTTAAAATATAACCTCTCAAAAATGGAGTTTGTGATTTTTTAAGTGGTTTATTTGTTTTTAAACGAACTATTAAAATTGGAATTTGCACAATATCACCACAAAATATTTTAATTAAACCTTAATTTTAATATTTGTTTTATTTTAAAGCAACTTCAAGATATCTTATAAACTCCTTCTTATTATTAGGAATATATGCTCCACAAGCAAATTTATGCCCTCCTCCACTACCATCAACTTTTTCAGATGCATATTTTATTGCTTTAGCTAAATTTATATTCTCAGCGAAGCATAAAAGCTTAGGACATCTTGCAGAGACCTTATAGCCGTTATCATCCTCTGTTATAGCAAATATTGGCTTCATCCAATCTACTTCTTCAATAGAATAGCTCATTCCAGCAACAATTCCTACAATATTTGGCATAATTTTATCTGTTTCAAAGTATTGGAAGTTTTCTTTTTTAATTATCTCAACATCATTCTTTACATGCTCTAAAGCTTCTCTTAAATTATTCCTATGCTTCCTCAAATTTGAAAGCATTCTACTATAATATTTCCCTCTATCTCCCATTAACACATTTAAGGCAGTTTCATAATCTCCATATCTTGAACATGCATTTATACAAGTTGAAAATTCCTCCAAATCTCTCAATGGAGAGCCAAATTCTTCACATTTAAACTCATAAACCTCTCCAAATATGACCTTTGGAATATATGGAGTCCAATGATTTGGAACATAGCTTAAGCATTTTATTAAAAGTTCATTACCAATAATTTTTTTATGTTCAAAAGGAATCTCAGCTATTCTCATAGTAGGGTTTATCTCAATATCATACTTTTTATTTATGTATTGGATGTATTTTATTATTCTTGAATCATTGTTTAGTAAATCAGTTCTAATATCTGCCCAATATCTCATAGATACAAATAAAGGTCTTGTCTGCCTACCATACATCTGCAAATCCATAGATTTTTTTATGTCTCCAGCATTTATAGCATCCTTTAAGATTTTCTCATTTAAACCTGTTAATTTTCCTTCTATGTTTTGAATATCACCAACAGCTCCTAAAACAGCATACTTAGCCAAGTCTATCCATTCATTGTTAATCGTTTTTGCAAATAAGTATGAAACTCCTGCTCCACAAATTTCAGCCCCACGTTTTCCTATTGCTATAGGATTTATATGAACAATAGTTTCAGGAATCTTAATCTCTTCAGGTTGATGGTGGTCTAAAATGATAATTTTATCTTTTTTATCTAATAAGTTAAGCTCTTTCAGTTTTTCTTTAATCATTTTTAGTTGCCCGCTACCTAAGTCAGCAAAAATTATTAAATCATAATCCTTAAATGGAATCTCATTTATTGTTTCTATTGTAATTTGTTTTAAAAACATAAAATCAGCATCTAGGTTTAATCTCTCAGCTACTTTTTGTAAAATAACTCTTGATGTCAATCCATCTGTATCTATATGCGTAACTATTAAAATTTTGTTGTTTTTGTTTTTTTCTAATACCTTAGCACCTTTTTTTAATAATTCATTCCAATTTTCCATAGTTTCACTGAAAATTTTTCGGTTTTTTCTCTTATTATTGCAAATTATTGATAAATAAGAGAAATAATTTTAATATTTTTAAAATTCAATTTCATAAGCTTTTAATTTATATTAAAATTATATAAAAAGTTCCTTATTAAAATATTAAACTTAGGTGATTAAAATGGATGATAAATTTGCCTCTAAGTTTGAGATAGATATTTTAAACAAACTACTTAATAAAAATTTCTCTTATGATTTAGCCATAATTCTAAAAAAAATTGGCGGATTGGATTACAGAAAGAAAGTTTTTATTAATGGAGAGTGCATTGGAATACTACAATTTGATTTAATTGATTTAAATTGGAAATTTCATCCTTATGCCTCCTATTACTTAATAGAAGTACCAAAAATCAAAATAAAACCAACAAAAAGAAGATTAAAGGGTAAAAAAGTCCCAATTGAGTTAATTGAAAATATTGAAGAACTCAATAACATTAGTGAGAATGATTATATTGGTGTTGAAGTAGGAGATTATGTTGGTGTAGGTGTTAAAAAAGGAGATACTATAAAAATTAAAGATTTAACTCTAAAAAAAGAGCTTAGATATGAAATAATTAAAGATTATTTAAGAAAGAATCAAGAAAGAATTAAAAAATTAGAGAGAAAATCAATATCAATAATGAAGAGATACTATGAAAAATGTAAAGATAAAGGTTATGCTATAAATGCCTCTTTTAGTGGTGGAAAAGATTCCTCTGTCTCTACTTTATTGGCCAATAAAGTTATAGACGATTTAGAAGTTATATTTATAGATACTGGTTTAGAATTTAAAGATACAATAGAGTTTGTTAAAAAATTTGCTAAAAAATATGATTTAAACTTAGTAATTTTAAAAGGTAAAAATTTTTGGGAATATTTAGAAATAGAAGGAGTTCCTACAAAAGATTATAGGTGGTGCAACAGTATTTTAAAATTAGAGCCATTAAAAGAGTATTTAAAGAAATATAAGAAAGTTTATACTATAGATGGCTCAAGAAAATATGAAAGTTTTACAAGAGAGAAATTAAGTTATGAAAGAAAAAGTGGATTTATTGAGAATCAAATAAACGTTTTTCCAATATTAGATTGGAAAGGGACTGATGTTTGGAGTTGGATATATCTAAATGATGTTATCTATAATGAGCTTTATGATAAAGGATTTGAAAGAATTGGATGCTATATGTGCCCATCAGCTTTAAACTCTGAGTTTTTAAGAGTTAAAGAATTATATAAGGAGTTATTTAATAAATGGGTTGATGTTTTAAAAAGATTTGGCTATGATGAAGATGAGATTTTGAGAGGCTTTTGGAGATGGAAAAAACTCCCACCAAAAATGAAAGAACTAAAGGAAATCCTAAAAAATAAAAAATAAATGTATATACTATTAAGTGCTTATGACGAGGTTCTCCCAACGTAGTTATTTATAGACAAAGATAGCTATTTAAGAAATTTTAATTAGATATTTTCCATTATTTTTGTAGCTCGAACCTTTGGTTTGATTCCCTTACTTGAAGCTCCGCTTCCACGTTGGGATTGGGCATCATCAGTTTCCCAATGGAAACCTCCATCCTGTTGTGGACATAAAAACCTTAAGGTTTTTAGAACTTTCGCAGTATATATACTAAATAAGGTAAAGTCCTAAATTTTAAAAAGGAAATTTTGTATGCCTTCCTTATGGAGTATTCTTTAATACCTTATTTTAATTAAGATAGTTTTGCATACAACTATAGATAACAAATATAATAAATTTTTGTATCCCATTATAAATGCAGATAATAGAGGAATTCCATAAGCTTTTGCATAGCTATAGATAAACCAGTCTATTGGTTCTAATAATCCTGCTATAGAGATAAAGATAAAAGAACAAACCATTAAAAATGCTATTTTTTTGTAAGATATTTTTCTTTTAATTATTGGAAAGATTTTATTTGATATCTCTACCCCAGCAACTACTGCAATAGAAAATCCAAAAAACTCAAAAAATCCATGAGGAAGAACAGCAATTAAATCAGAATATCTGAGGTTTATTCCTACTAATCCAGTTAAAGGATTTATAATAGCTAAAATAAACAATATTAACAAATATTTTTGATAATTTTTAGAAATTTCTTCTCTTTCTTTTAACGATTTGGCTTTTTCTAAATCCTTTTTGTATAAATAACCAAGAGTTCCAAGGGCTAAAGCTATTATTAAACAACCAATATAATTAGAAATAATATATGAGAGTGCATAATCTAAGTATAAACTTTTCATCCCAACAGTTTTTGAAACTGTAGAAGAAACTGCTTTAAACTTTATAGTTCCAATGTGTTGAGCTATCTTTGCAGGTTGCTCAATAATATTTGATTTTAAAATAGATGAAAGATATAAAAGAAACTTTCCAACTGAAAAAGAAAATAAAAACCCCATCCAGCATAAAAAATAAGTAATTAAAACCTTTTTTAAAATATTTAAAGAGAGATATTTTTTAAAAATCTCAATGGCTTTTACTTCCATGATTTCCCTTAAGAATTTTTAATTAAATCATTCTTATAGGTCTTATAGCACCACAAGCCATACATTTGAGTAAATGGACTCTTCCCTCTTTAATAATCTTCGTATCTGGCTTACCACACTCTTTGCAGATAACATACTCTCTTAAGAAATCATTAATTCTTGACTTTAACAATTCAGGGCTGATTCTTCTTTGTAATATCAATCTACCTCCCTCTAAGTTACCAGCACTACCAGTCTCTTTTAAAAGATATTTAGCAAAGAATTCCTCATCTCTATTAACTGCTTTAGCTAATTCTCTAAAGTTTCTTATTATTGTTCTATTTCCTTCAATTAAAATCTCAATTTCTGGTAACTCAAATCTATCTTTTTGGAAAACATAGTCAGGAATTTGGCTTCTTGCTCTCTTTAATAATGCTTTGTAATCATAATAATCAATACTCTCAAGGTCACTCATTTTATCACCAAAATAAAATTATTAAAAAAATTATATATTAACTCTATATAAAAAACTATCAGTGTAGAATAAAAAAGAAAATAATCATAATTTATCTTATTCTTCTACCATTAACTTTTTTGTTTTGCCATGAGTATTTTCTCATTCTTTTATTTGGAAATCCACATGCAGCACATCTCTTTTTTCTTACGTGGTATGCTCTTCTTCCACATCTTCTACATCTTATATGATATGAACCTTTGTTTCTTTTACCCATTGATGGAGTACCTTTTGACATAATTTATCACCTTAAAATCCATGATTTGTGTTTTACTCTCTTTTTATTATACATTAGATAAAAATATTAATCGAGTAATAATAGCTGATTATTCTATTTAAACTTTACCAATATTATTTATTTAACTCTTATTGCATCTAAGTTCATTGGCACATAGGTTTGTTTTTTAAACAATCTTCTTACAGTATCAGCGAAATCTAAGCACTTACTTTCCTCTCCATGAACCATAATAACCTTTTCTGGTGATGGCTTCAATCTTCTAATATATTTAATTAACTGCTTTCTATCACAATGTCCTGAAAATCCTTCAATTGTATAAACTTTTAAATTGATTGGAATTGATTTTGTCTTTCCATTTCTTGTTGTTATTGGAATTTCTTTCCAACCTCTTTGAACTTTTCTTCCTAAAGTCCCCTCTGCCTGATAACCAACAAATATTATTGCATTTTTCTCATCAGGGGCTAAGTGTTTTAGATATTCAACACTCGGTCCTCCAGTAAGCATTCCAGATGTCGCTAAAATTATACATGGCTCATCGCTATCAATAACTCTCCTTCTTTCATTAGTACTCCCTACTCTTTTAAACACTTCAGATAAGAATGGATTATCTCCTTCATGGAATATCTTCTGCCTCATTTCTTTTGATAAATACTCTGGATATGCAGTGTGTATAGCAGTAGCTTCCCAAATCATCCCATCTAAATAGACTGGGGCATTGAATATGCCTTGATTATACCCTTCTTCTAAAACAAGCATCAATTCCTGAGCTCTACCAACACCAAATACTGGAATTAAAACTTTTCCTCCTCTATCTGTTGTTTCACTAACAACTCTTAAAAGCTCTCTTTCTGCCTCTTCCCTCTCTGGCAGAACATCATCATAAGCCCCATAAGTAGATTCAATTATCAATGTTTCTAATCTTGGGAATTGACAAACTGCTGGCTCTAACAACCTTGATGTCTCAAACTTAATATCTCCAGTGTATGCTAAATTATACAACCCCTCCCCTATGTGTAAATGGGCAATAGCAGAACCTAAAACATGCCCTGCATTGTGTAGAGTTAATTTTATTGTTGGGCTTATATCTGTTGTAACTCCATAATCAATTGGTATTGTATGCTTAACGCAAGTTTTTATATCTTTTGATGTATAAGGAACTTCTTTACCCTCTTTTTTAGCAATTTCTAAATAATCTTTTTGTAATAAAGTCATTAAATCCCTTGTAGGTCTTGTGCAATAAACAGGGCCGTCATAACCATATCTAAATAAACCAGGAACAAAACCGCAGTGGTCTAAATGGGCATGAGTAACTATAACTGCATCTAAATCCTCAATTGAAAACTCTGGAGCTTCAAAGTGAGGAAATGCCTTATCTTCACACGCTACATTAATTCCACAATCAATTAAAACCCTTGTATCTGGAGTTTGGACATATAAGCAAGACCTTCCAACCTCTCTCGCTCCTCCTAAGAAAGATACTCTTATCCAATAATCTCCTTTAACAATAACATCCCTATGTATTCTCCTACCAATTCTTCTTAAAATTTCTTTAACTTCATGTCTTTCTCTATAAAGTGTAGCTCTAATTGCTTTAATTGTCTCTGATTGTATTGGTGGAGCCCTTACTGGCTTAGGAGCCCACCTTATTGCTTTTTTTATTAGCTCTAATGTCTTTCCTTCTTTACCTATAACTAATCCAGGTTTCTTTGATTCTATTATAACCTCTCCAGTGTTTGCATCAAAAACAAAGTTGGTAATCTCTGCCTCTTCAGGAACAATTTCTAAAATTTTCTTTTTAGCAAATTCTGGCTCAACTAAAACAGAGGGGTCAGGTCTTATTGAAATTCTTTTTCTCAAATCCTTAGCAAGGTTTTTAATAATCTCATTTGTAAAAACTTCTGGGTTTTTTACATAAACTACAACTTCAGGCCCTTCAAACTGAACATCAACTATTTTTGCCTCTTTTGGTGATTTTTTTATAATTTCTTTTTTTATATTTTCTAAAATTTCCTCTGCTGACAAAATAATCCTCCTCCTAAGCTTTTAAAAATTTACTGTGTTTTTGTTTTTAAATTGAAAATTTTATAGTTGTGTGCAAAAGTTTTTTAATTAAAATAAGGAATTAAAGAATGCCTTTCTTTTGGAAGGCATTCAAATTGTCCTTATAAAAGTTTATTTCATTTTACACACAACTATAGTATAGAAATTTCGTAGGGATAAATTTTTTATTGAATATAGATACCTAAAGCCTTAAATTTAATATAAACTGCGAAAGGCCTATAGTAGCCTTTATAGCCCAATGAAAAAAATTTAAAAAATAAGTAAAATAAAAATAGAAATTTAATATAGCTCTATATCCTATAATTAAACTAAATATAGAGTATTAGTTGTTATATATTTTCATTTATTTTTTTAAAATTTTATCAATTTTAATTTGATTTATTTACTTTTTCTTCTACTTCTTTTTGTAGTTTTTTTCTTAGATTTTGATTTCATACTATCTAAAATTTTTTCAATATCCTCCTCTTCAAATATCTTAACTCCTTCTTTTGTTACAACAGCTAATGATATGCCATTTCCTGAAAATGTATCTCTTTCCATTGCTGATTTTAATGCTTTTATAGCTAAGTTTATTCCTTCCTCAACAGACATATCTCTATCGTATTTAGCTTCTAAAACCCCATAGGCTATTGAGGAACCTGAACCAGTAGCTGTAAAGGTTTTTTCTTCATTCATTCCTCCTAATGGGTCTAATGAAAATAATTTAGCTCCTTCTAATAAATCATATCCTCCAATAATTAGCTGAGTTAAAAAAGGAAAATACCTATTTGAGTGTAGAATATTACTTAATAGAGTGGCACATGCCAATGGAGAAATATTTTTTCCGGTTCTCATTTTATATAGCTTTGCTTCAGCGGTTAATAATCTAACTATTGCTTGTGCATCTCCAACACTTCCTGCTATTGTTAATGCTATGTAATCGTCAATTTTATACAATTTTTTCGCATTTTTATCAGCTATTAAATTACCCATTGATGCTCTTTTATCAGTTGCTAAAATTACTGCATCGTTACAAATTAAACCAACGGTAGTTGTTCCTTTCATAGCATCCATTTTTTCACCTTTTATAAAAGCATAAATGATTAGTGGTTTATTCTCTTAATTAAATATAACAAATATGGCATTTCCATAATAAAAATAAGAGAAAATTAATAAAAAGATAGAGATATAATAAATTATTAGTAAGTTTTAGCTATTGCTATATATTTATTACCTTTATATTCTGTCTCCCCTAAAATAGTTGCTTCTACCTTTTCTTCAAGTTCTTCGTTATATATTTCCTCCTTAAATGGAATTAAAATTACCCCTCTCTTTTCAGATAATATTTTTTTGATTTCCTCAGGATTTATATCTTCAAGGATAGTTATAAAGTTTTTGAATTTTTCCCATGCCCTATTCTTAATGTTTTCCATAATATTATTTAAAGTTTTTTCTATAACCTCTTCCAACTGTGTTTCATCAACTTGGAACTTTTCCATAGTGTCTCTTCTAAATATGGTTATTTTTTTATTTTCAATATCTTTTGGCCCTATTTCAATTCTCAATGGTACACCTTTTATCTCCCAATCATTAAACTTCCTTCCTGGTCTTATATCTCTATCGTCAATATGGACTCTAAATTTACCTTTTAATTTTTTATAAATTTCTTCTGCTTTATCCATAACAATATCTTCCTTTCCTTTGAAAATTAATGGAACAATAACTATTTGAATTGGAGCTACTATTGGTGGTAGAATTAATCCTTTCTCATCTCCATGTATTGCTATAATTGAAGCTATAACCCTATCTGAAATTCCATAACATGTTTGATAAGCATAATCTTTATCTCCAGTAGGAGTTTCAAATATAATTTCAAAAGTTTTTGAGAAGTTTTGCCCTAAATTATGAACTGTTGCTATCTGCATTGCTCTACCATCAGGAAATATTGTATCAAATGCCATTGTATATTCTGCTCCTGGGAACTTATCCCATTCAGGTCTCTTTGAAATTAAGTAGGGAATTCCTAAAGTATCAAAGAATTTTTTGTAGATAGATATTGCTTCTTTAACCTGCTCTTCCGCTTTTTCTTTTGTTGAATGAGCTGTATGAGCCTCTTTAAATGTCATTATCTCTCTTAATCTAATTAAAGGTCTTGTGTGCTTTGTTTCATATCTAAAGGTATTAACTATCTGATATATTTTTATTGGCAAATCTGTATGAACCTTAACCCAAAGCTTCATCATATAATAAATAGGAGTTTCTGAAGTAGGTCTTAAAGCTAATTTAACATCTAAAGGAGTTTTTCCTCCATGAGTTACCCAATAAACCTCATTCTCAAACCCTTTTATATGCTCTCCTTCTTTAGCTAATAAATCTTCTGGAATTAACATTGGGAATAAGGCTTCATCATGCCCACTTTCATCCAACAAATCTCTTATTATTTCAAATGTATATCTTCTAATTTTAAATCCATAAGGTAGATAAACACCACAACCCTTTATTGGGTATCTAACATCATAAATTTCAGCTTTTTCTAATATATCTGAATACCATTCTGAAAATTCCAAGATATCACCTTCATCATTAAATATATTTAATTTATTCCTGCGAAAGTCCTATTAAAGTTTTTTGTGGTGACTTTATGATAGCAATTTCTATAAAGCCAAGTAAAATATATGAAGATATCGTAGAGTTTGGGAAGTTTGTTAGAAAATATTTTGATTATTACATTATAGACGCTGAGAATAATCCAATAACTGATAAAGATATTTTAGAAAGATTAGAAAATATATCAAATATTGTTTTGACAGTTCAAGCAAAGAAAGAAAATGTATTTCAATTGTTAAAGCTTTATTCATCCTACAATTTTGATTTATGTATCGTCTTAGGAAATAAATTTTACTTATCTGAGAAAGAGAGAAAATTTAATAATAATAGAATTTTAGATGTTATTAGAGTGGCTATGAAATACAATAACAATATTTGGGTGGGAACAGAAGGTGTTGAGAGTATTGTTAAAAATATTATTGAAGAAAACAATCTTATCGCTTATTATATATATGGACAAACATGTAATATAAACTCAAAGAGAGCCATATACATTCCATTTACTTCAAAAATTGATGAAAATGTATTAAAATCTATGGAAGGTTATTTAAATAGAAGGAAAAATTATAAAGGAAATTGGAAGGAGTTTATATTATCTTTAGAAAATAAAGAAGTTTTAAAGAAAATTAAAGATAATAATGATATAGTTGTTGGCTATCCTATTATTCCTAATAAAAATGAGATATTAAAGTTTATAGATGCAGTATAGATAAATTATTTTTGTACAAACATTTCTTGTTTCTCCTCCTCAGTTAATAAAGCAACAATCTCCTCTGGCTTACCAACTTTAATTAATTTACCATTTCTCATTAAACCTGCTCTATCACAAACATTTAATACAAAATCCATATCGTGTGAAACTATAATATATGTCTGTTCTAACTCTACTCTTGATTTGTGTATAGACTCAGCAACTGTATTTCTTGTTATTGGGTCCATTGTACCAGTTGGCTCATCTAAGATAACGACTCTTGGCTCTTTTATTAAAACTTGTGCCAAAGCACATCTATGCCTTTCCCCAACACTCAATTCATGAGGATATTTATCTAAAATCTCCTCTGCTTCTTCTTCACTAAAACCTACTGAGGTTAGAGTATAAACTGCCTTCATCCTTGCAAATTCATCTGGAAGTTCTAAACCTATTGCCTCTGTTAAGTTTTGCAATATGGTTCTATGTGGATAGAGAGCATATTCTTGGAATAATATTCCTATATATCTCTTAGCTCTACCCCTTCCATTTAATCCTGGTTGTGTCATATCAACCCATTCATCTCCTACTCTAAACCAATACTTCCCTTTAGATGGAGTAAGAACTCCTGCTATTATTTTTGCTAAAGTGGTTTTTCCAGCACCACTTACCCCAACTAAACCAAAGATTTCTTTCTCTCTTATATTTAAAGTAACTCCATCAACTGCTTTAATAATACCTCTTTCCACAGAACAGTAATGTTTTGAGATATTTTCTAATCTTATTATATCTTCTTTAATTTCTACTTCTACCTCAGGTTTTTTAAACTCTTTAACGGTTTCCATAAATTTATTAACGATTTCTTCTGAAGAACCTTCCATTATAATTTCTCCTTTCTCTAACCAAATAGCTTTTTCTGTTAATTCAGCAATAACCTCTGGCCAGTGAGAAGTTAAGATTAAGCTTATATTATTTTTAATAACAAGTTTTTTCAATGCTGAATGCACTAATTTAGCAGTTTGAGGGTCTAAGGTTCCAGTAGGTTCATCAGCTAAGAATATAAATGGCTCTTTAGCTATTTGTCTTGCTAAAACTACTCTCTGCTTTTCTCCTCCACTTAAATCTCTTGCTATATGTGTTATTCTATGCTCTAACTTGACCATCTTAATTAGCTCTAATGCCTTATCAATAGCTTCTTTTCCTTCATATCCTGTTTGATGTAATGCCTCTAAGATGTTTTCGAGGACTGTTTTCTCTCCATATAGAGCGAAGGTTCTTTGAAGCATTATGGCAATTTTTCTTTTTAAATTATAAGTGTATTTTTTGTCATTCCAAAAATCAACTTCTATTTTTTTAAGCTCTTTTCCACACTTTTTACAAGGCGTTCCTGCCTTTGAAGGAACATCTACATAACCACACTTTTCACAATAGGAAACATGATAAATTATTTGCCCCTCAGTAGGCTCATAACCATCCATTCCTCTTAACATATGTAATAGAACTGATTTCCCTGCTCCACTTTTACCCAAAATACCTAATGATTCGCCTTCTTCTAATGTAAATGATATATTCTTCAAAACTACCTTATCTCCAAATTTTTTTGTAACGTTTTTAACTTCCAATAGTATCATAGTTCCTCACCATCTAAAGTTCTACAGTGCTTTTTTATGCCAAACCTATGTCTCATACAGAAGCCACATTCTCTAATTTTATATTCTCCTCCTTCAATAACTATTGCCTTTCCATTTATTAATGCATCAGCAATCTTTTTCCTACCTTCTGTTAATAAACTCCATAAAACCCTTCTTGAAATACCCATCAATTTAGCGGCTTCTTCTTGAGTATAGTCAAGATAATCAACCAATCTAATAGCCTCTAATTCATCTACAGTTAATACAACCTTATCTAAATCTCCAATAGGCCTTCCTTGTGGCTTAAATATTCTAAATTTTGGTTCTTCAGAAATAAATCTTGGTATTTTTGGTCTTCCTCTTCTTCTCATATAATCTCCTCATTTTTAAGGCATATTCACTATTATCCCCTCAATAGGAACTTCAATTATTGTATATTTGCAATCAGCTAATTTTTCGTCAATTAGTTTTTCAATCTCCATAAGTTTATGTTCATCTACAACAGTTCCAATCAATATTGCATTTTGTGCTAAATCGCTAATTGCTTTTATAGCCATTTCTGGGTCTTCATCTAATAAAAATCCCTGCCAATCTTGAGGAGACATACCTTTATAGTCATATAGGAAGAATCCTGTTATTCCTCCCTCTGATAAGGCGTTTATTGCCTTTCCAACATTTTCACTTTCAACAAACAGATATAGAAGAACTTTCATTCATACTCACCTTTAAACTCTATGAACCTTAACTTTTAATATTGGAATCTTCATTACTGTCCATCTTTCACTATCTAATTTTTCTTTTAATAGCTCTTCTATTTTTTTAGCTTTTTCCTTTCTAACAACTGTTCCAACAACAACTGCTTTATCAGACTCTTTCTCTATAATTTCATACACCTTCTCAATATTTTCTAATTCTTCTTTACCTAAATTTTTTATCTTATCTGGCGACAATCCTCTATACTTATGCAAGAAAAATCCGGTAATTCCAGCTAAGGTCATAATATTTATTGCTTTTCCCACATTTTTTTCTTCAATAAACAATTTAAATAAAACTCTATTTGTCATAATATCACTCTTATGTGTAAAAGTTATAGTAACTGTTAAAATTGTAGAATATAAAGTTTTTCATTTATATTTTTTAATAGGACTTTCGCAGTTTATATACTAAATTAAGGTATTTAGATGCCAAAGGCATCAAAGTTCGTTGCTATTATTTATTTCTTGCGAAAGTCCTATTAAATTTGGCTCACTTTCTATTATAATTGACAAAATCTTATGGATTTCTTTCTCTCTATTAAAAAATTTCATTATTTTCATTTTGAAACTTTTAGAAGAACCTTTTAGTAAAAGGTTCTTCTTAGAGGGTTTCCCTCTATACTCATATTATAACAACCCCCAAAATCCAATTCTTGGGTTGTATATATCCCCTGCCTTTTTTAGATATTCTAAAGCATTTTCAACATCTTTTTCAGATAAACCAATACTTTCAGCTTTCTCATATATCTCTTCTTCTGGTGCTAAGCCATCATCCCTTAAGCTAACTATCTCCCTAATAATATTTAAGATAGCATCCATTTTATCTCTTCTTGATTTTGGAGTTCCAGCTATCTTATCTAAATCTAAAGTTCCTGTTTCTGGGTCATAGGCTACTTGCTTTAAACAATCATCAATAATATTTATAGCAACTTCAGCATCAACATCTTCAACCTTATCTGATAGTCTTGCCTTTGCATGCATCTCAGCAATTCTTATAATTGCCTCTAACTGTCTTGCAGTTATAGGTATTGGGTTATCTCCCTCTCCTAACTTTCTCATCTCTAAGTAATACTTTTTAATCATTTTCTTTGCCTTTTCAGTTAAATATGGCATAATTAGCTTTGTTTCATCAAATTCTCCTAAATATAGGTCTTGATTTTCTTCTATATATGCACAACTCCTTGCGTAAATGATATAGTATTTTAAAAGCTTCTCATCCACAGTAATTCCATCAATATCAATAGCCCCTAAGATTTTGTAATCTTTTGTTGCAGTCTCTATATGAGTATTTAATATATGCTCAGCTATCTCATCATCTTCTTTTCTATTTGGTTTATCCATTAATGGAAAGATTAAATCAAATCTACTTAATAATGGAGCTGGAATATCTATCTGTTCTATAACGGTTAAATTTCTATCAAACCTCCCCCTTTTTGGATTACATGCCGCTAAAACTGCACACCTTGCAGGAAGCTTTACATTAATTCCTCCCTTATTAACATGTATTGTTTGACTTTCCATAGCTTCTAAGATGTATTTCATTACATTTTTATCTACAGTTAGCTCATCTATACAAGCGGTTCCTTCATTAGCTCTAACAAACACTCCAGGCTTAACAACCCATCCATCTCCAATTTCTGTAGCCTCCCTAATAACGTTAGCAGTTAATCCTCCTCCAGTAGCAGTAGTTACTGATGCATAAGCATTTTGAGGAAATAATCTTGCTATTCTTCTAAGCATAGTGGTTTTTCCAATTCCAGGGTCTGTAATTAATAAAATATGACTGTCTCTCCTTAAAGGTGTTCCATCTGGTAAGAATTTAAAAGCTCCTTTAATTTGCTGTAAAAATATTGCTTTCTTTACTAATTCATAGCCCTTTATCTGAGAAATCATAAAGTTTGATAAGATGTCAATAATATTCTTCTTTCTACCTAATTCATTTAGAGTATCTATAAGTTCATCATTCCCTAAAATATCTCTAACTTCAATTTTTTGATAGCTTTCAGATATCTTAACATAATTACTTTTAACAAAGATTTCAAACACAGGTAGTTTAGGTCTCGTTTTTTTCTTTAAAACTGTTCCAACAACATCCACTCTTCCGGAATAAATCCCAGGGCTGTTCTCTAAAAACACCTTTATACTTCTTGGCGGGTCATCTGGGTTTTTCATTAAGTCAATTGGTTGCTGAATCTCTAATTCTTGAATATTTATGTAGGTAGATTCTTCGTAATCAATAACCATCTCTTCTTTGCAATCTCCATTATTACAAATAACTTTAGGAAGTTCAAAGTAGTTGTGTATGGTCTTATACTTTATATTTCCACATCTTGGACATACATAGCAAGCTCTTTTTAATAAAGCACAAACCTTTCCAGCTTTTACTATAACACCTTCAAATTTAACTAATTTATTTATGTCTGATGATGATATATCTTCAATTAACTTTTCACAACCTTTTGGATTTTTAAATGCAATTTGTATTTTTTCTAACTCTTTATCTTCTCCAAACAACTCAACATAAGCTTCTTTAAATATATCTAAAATAATTTCCTCAACTTCTTTTGGTCTTTCAATAATTAAATCATTAACTTCACATGCATCAGGAAAATGCATTAAAAACGTTTCTATATCAAATTCAAAAATATTATTTTTAATTAAGTTGTTAGATAGCTCTTCCTTTATAAAACTCTTTATTTTATGCTCATAATATGATTTAAAAACCTTTTCATCAAAATTTGTCATAATTACCACATATTTTAAATTATGAATTTTAAATTGGAGTTTTACTAATTACCTATTTAAAAATTAAATAAAATCATTAAAACTATATTATTTATTAGAAACTTTTTTTATATATCTAATACAGCAAAGTAGTATGTAAATACTAAAAGTAAATAAAATAGTATAAAAATTATAATTATCCAGCCAATTATTGAAATTATAATTATTATAATTAGATGCTATAATATATGATAACAGGTATTTCCCAAATACTACCCTTATCCACCATAATATTTCTTTTATCTCAATGCTGCTGAAAATTTATTTTTTACATTTATTGTCGCTAAGAAAGCACCGCCCTTTAGGGCGGTGATGAATTAGGGGAGGTGGGTGGGGACTTATTTTATGTGTTAGATGTGTTAATTAAATATTGTAAAATTAATATATAAGGTTGTCATATATAATATATGGTGGTTATTATGGAGTTGAAATCCCCACCAAAGAAATACCACCACGACATGGGCAAGCACATTGTGTATAGTTGTCAGTATCATGTTGTTTTCTGTCCGAAATATCGAAGACCTGTTTTAACGGGTAAGATAAAAGAACGATTGGAGGAGTTAATCAGAGAAAAATGTAAGGAACTAAATACAGAAGTTTTAGACATGGTTATTGCACCAGACCATGTACATCTACTGTTAGATGCAGACCCAACAATCGGAATAAATAAAATCGTAGCACAAATTAAAGGATATACCTCAAATAAATTAAGATATGAGTTTCCAGAGTTAAAAAGAAAACTTCCTACTCTATGGACTCGAGGTAGATTTATATCCACCGTTGGAACAGTAACTCTCGATGTTATTAGGCAATATATAGACAGCCAGAAAGGTGTCTGAGTTGGAAGTAACGAGAGTTTTAACGATAAATCTAACAAGAAAATTAACTGACGAACAATGGATTATCTTAAACCATTTAACTTATTCTGCATCGAAACTATGGAATGTAGCTAACTATCAAGTTATACAATGCAATATAAAGATTAATGAATTAGAAAAGAAACTGAAAACTAACTTTTGGTATAAAAACCTTCATTCGCAATCAGCTCAGGCTGTTTTGCAGAAACTAAAAATCGCTTGGCTAAACTGCTTTAAACAACATACGAAGAGACCAAGATTTCAACCAAAGAACGGACATTATCCAGTGAAATGGAAAAAAGATGGATTTAAAATTATCGGTAATAAGCTGAGATTGTCTTTATCGAAGCAAACAAGACAGTATCTCAAAGAAAAGCATGGCATCGAGTCCAAGTTCCTATGGGTAGAGTTCTCGAAAACTCTACCGCTCGATGCCATGCAAGTTAAAGAAGTTGAAATAGTTCCACACGATATTTATGGACAAAGGTTTTATGTATTGCATTTGATTTATAAAAAGGAAATTAATCCAGAGAAACCTAAGAAAGAAAAAGTAATGGCAATAGATTTAGGAGTGAAGAACTTAGCAACTACAGTAATACAAGGAGAAAAACAATCTCTCATATTCGATGGGAAAATTTTATTGTCTAAATTAAGAGGGTTTGCTAAGAAGATAGCAAAAATTAAGTCAGAAATTGCAAAACAGGGGTTAAAAAATTGCAAGCGATTGGCAAGATTAACAGTGAAGGAAAGGAATTATGTAAATGACTACATTCATAAGATTAGTAAATGGATTGTTAATTTAGCGAAAAAAAAGAGAGTTTCGAAGATTGTTGTAGGGAATTTAACTAATAATTTTTCAAATATAGACATAGGTAGAAAAAATAACGAAAAATTCCATAAAATTCCGTTCGGAAAACTAATACATAGAATAACCTACAAGGCTGAAGAAGAAGGAATATCAGTGGAGTTGGTGGATGAAAGTTATACATCTCAAAAATGCAGTGTTTGTGGAGTAATAAAGAAATCAAATAGGAAATACAGAGGTTTATATGTTTGTTCTGAGTGTGGAACGGTTATTAATGCAGATGTTAATGGTGCAAGAAATATCTTATTCAGCGTAGTCCCGAATCCCGAAAGGGATAGGGATATGTAGGGAATTTAACTAATAATTTTTCAAATATAGACATAGGTAGAAAAAATAACGAAAAATTCCATAAAATTCCGTTCGGAAAACTAATACATAGAATAACCTACAAGGCTGAAGAAGAAGGAATATCAGTGGAGTTGGTGGATGAAAGTTATACATCTCAAAAATGCAGTGTTTGTGGAGTAATAAAGAAATCAAATAGGAAATACAGAGGTTTATATGTTTGTTCTGAGTGTGGAACGGTTATTAATGCAGATGTTAATGGTGCAAGAAATATCTTATTCAGCGTAGTCCCGAATCCCGAAAGGGATAGGGATAGTGGGCTTGGCAACCCATGGAGGGTGAGGGTTTTTAACCCTCTGCTCTCTTAAAGAAACTCCTCCCTTTAGGGCGGAGAGTTGTCATAATACCCCTATTTACGATAAATCCAGCCATCCATTATAGCTAATATTATACCCAATAACACTCTATTATAGAGTACTAATTTTATACTAGTTAGTAACATAATTGATAAAAGTATTATTCCAAGAGGAATTGCTAAATAACTGACGGTGTGATTACGATAGTCCTTTATTTGAAAGATATGTTGTATTTATTGCTTAAATATTCTATACAATTGTGAATAATCGCTACAAATTTAACAAAACCGATATTGCTTTTTGAGGTTAGATAATTACTCACATTGAATCAACTATCGCAACAAATTTTTATCTATCGTCATCTAAAATATCGGGAAGGTTAGATAACTGATTATATAAGCAATAGATATCCCTCTAATCGTCTTTATCGGCGTTAATGTCCCCACTACCCCATACGAAGAACATATCCCTAAACTATTTATAGAATCAACCAGCATATTATTAAATGCTACTAACATACAGATATCACTGTTTTTTATATAAACTATTTAACCTCGTCCTATTTCTGTTTTTTGGTTTTAAGACTCTTTTCGTTAATTCACACTGTTAGTTATTTACTATTAATTCAAATATATAAATTAATATGTCTAAAAAATAAAAAGAAAAAAGATTTAATGAATTTAGAGATTCTTAATTAAGTATAATGCTGCTTCTCTTGTTTTCTCTCTATCTCCACCAGCAACTACAACTACATCGTGTCCGTTTGCTACTCCTTTGACAATTTCGATAACTGGTCCTGTTGTGTTGTTAATAGGTACTGGCAATTTACCGCTATCTTGGAGCTCTTTTGTTAATTTGTTTGCAACTGGTCCTCCAACTAAGACTAAGTTCTTGTCTGCTGTGTCTAAGCTAACTTCGGTATCTAATTTTGCAATTGGTGCTGTGATTGGACATACTTGCTGTGCTGTAGCTTCAAGTCCATTTAAGGTTATATCTGCGTTTAATACATGAACTGTTTGTCCTACATTAACTGTTGCATCTTTTGTTACATCAGAATAGACATATATTTTGTAAGTTCCTGATTTTGCGTCGACAACATCATCTACTTTCAACTTAAAGTAGTCATCTATTGCTGAGAAAGTATCTCCTTTTGCACTTAATTTATTATCATCATTTGTAGGATCTGTATCATCTACTAATGCAATACCGCAAATTAACTTACCGTCAACTATACCTTCACCTTTTATTGGAACACCACTATCTGAGATATCTGTATCTTTAGATATATCTATTTGATCAGCATTAGGATCTTGAACTACAGCATAAATTTTGTAATCTCCTTCGTATTTATCTCCTAAGTGTAATCTCTTTATATCATTTACTAAGTACACGTCAGCGTATCCAGTAGTAGCTGCTACGTTTTTATATGCATTTACTACGATTACACCTACAGGACCACTTACTAACACTAATGGATTTGTAGTATTTGCATAGTCAAATTTTTCTGCTACTACCTTACCATCTTTTAATATTTGGACATCTACTTTTGATGGACTTCCTGTAGTAGTTGCTTCTAAAACAGCCTTTATTTTAGCTTCATAGCCATTTCCTAAATCGTAAGTTTCGCCTTCACTTAAAACTCCATTATATACACATTTACCAATTATTAAGTCATCATTGTCAGCATCTGCTTTAACAAACATATATTGTTGGCCTAAGAATGGTATCAATACTCCAGGAGCTAAATATGTATTAGATGTATTCAATTGTGAGTCATCAGTTACTATGGAGGCATAGCCTACTAAATCAATACCTATCTCATTTGATTCATTTTTCATTGCAAAGAATCCTATTTCAATACCATCATCATTGTTTACTGAGTAAATATTTTTTGGATCTACATCATCAATTTTCACTAATGTGGTTAATGTTTTAGTAGTTATTGGACCTCCACTGTAATATGTCATACGTCCAAAGATTATTCCTTTGTCTAATGGGTAGTCTCCATCATCAGGAGTTACTACATAGGTATAATTATCATACTCAGATGTATTAAATTCTACTTTACTTGCGTCTGCTGAAACATGAACATTTAAATCAGCGCTTCCTTCTTCGACTGCAGTTTCTTTGTAGCATAAGTTTCCGATTTTAGCAGCAATGTCTGCTGCTGAAACGACATCCATTGTTGAAGGAGCATTTGCACCAACAACAACATAACAGTTTGGTTGACCATCTTTAACGAACAAGTCTTTTGAAAGTTCTCCAATAACTGTTACTTCTGCAGCTACTCCACTTGCCAAAGCTGTAGCAACCATTGCACCTCCAACTGCAATAGCACATATTTTCTTTAAGCTCATTGCCATACTTTATCACCTAAAGTTTTTAATTATTCTTATTTGATTGACGGTATATACCTTCGACAAACTACTATATAAACCTTACGATATGAAACGGTTGTAACGATAGTTTCATGGCTAAAATTTTTATTATACCTTTGATATTTTAAATTTATGATATAATTTCTGTTAAATTATAAAATAAAAAAGTTACAAATATTTATAACTTTTTTAAATGGATAAAAATAAATTTTAATAGATTTAAATGTATAGTAAAAATTCATAAAAATCTTGCAAAAGATAAAGTTAAAAACAATAAAAAAATAACCTGTGATAAAAATGAAGATAGCAGTAACTGGAAAAGGAGGAGTAGGAAAAACTTTTATTGCTTCTACATTGATGAGGTTGTTTGAAAAAAATGGCTTTAGAGTTATTGGAGTTGATTGCGACCCAAATCCTACATTAGCATTAGCTTTTGGGATTGAGGAAGAGATAACTCCGTTATCAAAAAGGCATGATATAATAGAAGAAAGAACTGGAGCTAAACCTGGAAGTTATGGAAATATTTTTAAGATAAATCCAAAAGTGGATGATTTGATTGATAAAATTGGTTATAAGATAGGAAACATTACATTGTTAGTTATGGGTACTATAGAAGAAGGAGGAGAAGGTTGTGTTTGCCCAGCTTCTGTTTTATTGAGAAGGTTGTTGAGACATTTAATTTTAAAGAGAGATGAAGTAGTTATCTTAGATATGGAAGCAGGAATTGAACACTTTGGAAGAAAAACAATAGATACTGTTGATTTAATGCTTATTGTTATAGAGCCAACAAAAAAATCATTAATAACTGCAAAAAGAATGAAAAAGCTTGCTAAAGATTTGGGAATAAAAAATTTGGGTGTTATTGTTAATAAAGTAAGGGATGAAAATAAAGAATTATTAAAAGATATTATTAAAAAGGAGCTTGGTTTAGAAGTTATTGGATTTATTCCATACGATGAGGAAGTTATAAAAAGTGATTTTATAGGAAAACCTATTAATTTAGATTCAAAAGCCGTAAAAGAAATAGAGAAGGTATTTAACTACATTTTAAAACTAAAAAATACTACTTAATTTTGAAATATGGCTCTCTTCTATTAATACATTCAATAAAATATGGCTCTAAATCTTTCCCTTCTCTTAATGGACTTAAAACATCAACTAAATTATCATCTCTCAATAAACAAGGCTTTAAATAGCCATCATAGGTTAATCTAATCCTTGTGCAGTGCATACAAAACTCACTATTGTCCATAGGTCTTACAAACTCTACCTCTAAGTTATCAACTATATATTTTTTCCTATTTTGCATGAATTTTCTTGTTATAACTTTGTCTGCTTTTTCTTTAATCTCATTTTCTATCGTGGAAATGTCATAATAATACTTTTTTAAATTTTCTTTTAAAGGGATAAATTCAATAATTTGTAAAATAGCCCCAATGTCTCTACAAAATTTCATAATCTCAGGTAAGTCTTTAATATTAAAACTCATAGCTAAGAAATTAACCTTTAATGGAGTTAAACCAACCTCAATAGCTCTCTTTATCCCATTTATTACTCTATTTACATCTCCAACTCTTGTAATTTTTTTATACAACGCTGGATTTAAGGTATCTAAGCTCACATTAACTCTATCCAACCCGGCATCTTTAAGTTTATCAGCTAAATTTTCTAAAAAAATGCCATTAGTTGTTAAAGAGATATCTTTTATTTTCTCATCTCTAATATTTTTAATGATTTCACAAATATCTTTCCTTATTAAAGGCTCACCGCCAGAGATTTTTATCTTTTTAACTCCAAATTTTGTTGAAGTTTTTGCTATAATTCCAATTTCTTCAGCAGTCATGTATCTGTTATTATTTGAACTATGCCCTTCTTTATGGCAATAAAAGCACTGTAAATTGCATTTATTTGTTACAGAAATTCTAAAAGACCTGATATTTCTACCAAATCTATCTCTCATAATTATTCACTACTAAAAATTTAGAGAATCTAAAAAAAGATATGGATGATTAATTATAAAAAAGCTACGTAATGAATTTAAATTAATTAGAATATAGAAATTTATTTATTATTTTCTTCAGTTTTTTCTTCTTTCTCTTTTTTTCTTTCGAATGTTTCAACAAATATAACTTTTTCAACATCATCTAATCTTTTCAATATTTCGTTGGCAATCGCCATCTTAGCTGTTTGGATGTTTGGTATGAATGGAGCAAATTCTGGCAGTTCTATTTTAACTGTTCCATTTATTATTGTTACTTTTACATCATTTAATCTTGGAACATATATTTTTACAATTTCTTTTATCATATCTTTTTTATCTTCAACAATTTCTTCAACTTTTATTCTATATTTTACCTCTTTTCCTGCGAATTCATGGTTAAAATCAACTAAAACTCTTCCACTGTTTATGCTAACAATTTTTCCTGGCATTCCATCAATTGTTATAGGTAATCCTACTATTGGCTTAATTCCTCTTTTTTTAAATTCTGATAATGGAACTAATTTTATTTTTGATGGGTCTCTCTTACCAAATGCCTTTTCTGGAGGTAAAACAACTTCTCTCTCTTCACCAATATCCATCTCTAATATAACTTCATCTAATCCTGGTAACACTTGTCCTTCTCCAGCAAAAATAGCGACAGGACCATAAACTATTGCAGGATTATAAATTCCTTCTTTTTTAGCTAATTCTTCGTTAGTTGTGTCAAAGAGTTTTCCATCTACGTATCCATCATAACTAATTTTTACCATTTTTCCTTTTTCTACCATCATATTCACCTCTATTAATAAAGTCCTATTTAAAAAGTTTTCATAATTTTTAATATAAATACTATATAAATATAACTGACAAAGAACAAAAAAGTTCAAATATTACAATAAATTATAGTATGAAATTATAGTATGATTAATTAAATATAATTAAATAACAGTATCTCCGAACATCATAAAATAAATAGAAAAGTTAATATTTTATAATATCGAATAGTTATTAAAAAAATAGAAGGGGATTGAACTATAACTTTGAAAATCAAGAATCTTATATAAATATAAAAATGTATAAAAAACGATGAAACATAGAAACAAGGTTTAGATTGCTTAAAGATTCAGTTATAAAAACGAAATCAACCTCTATAAAAGTTAGGTTGTTACTTTTTATGCTTAGATGCGTTATTCATAACTTTTGAATTAAAATAAAATAAAAAAGAATGTATTTCTTTAAAATTCTTCATCGCCAATATTACTAATTTATTAAATAAATTCGATTATTTAAATGTGGTTATGTATAATATCCTGTAGTGCATGTCTAATGCATATTCGTAGATACTGTTATATATGGGGCAATGAAAACTTTGAAGCCAATGGCAGCAGTTAATATATCCTTAAAAAATTAAAAAAATTAAGAAATTTTAACAATTGCCCTATTTATAGTTGTGTGCAAATAAAATAAACTTTTATTATTTAAGATAGTTTTGCACACAACTATAATAAAACTTCATTACTCTATTAAAATCTCTGCCAATAACTTTGGAATATCAGATATATTTCTTGCCACATAAGCCCCAGCCGCTTCTAAAGCTTTCATCTTACTTTCAGCAGTACCCTTTCCTTTTTCAACTATAGCTCCAGCATGCCCCATTCTCTTTCCTTCTGGAGCTGACTGACCAGCAATATAACCAATTACTGGCTTTTTCATCTTTTCTATAAATTTAGCAGCCTCTTCTTCAGCTCCTCCTCCAATCTCTCCAATCATAACAATAGCTTCAGTCTCATCATCCTTTTCAAATAAATCTAAAACTTCTTTGTATCTAATTCCAGTTATTGGGTCTCCTCCAATTCCTACACAAGTTGAGACACCAAATCCTGCATTTTTTATTTGGTGAGCTATTTCATAAGTTAAAGTCCCACTTCTTGAAACTATTCCTATATTACCTTCCTTTAAAACGTCCATTGGTATAATTCCCAATTTACCTACTTTTGGTGAGGCTATTCCTGGGGTATTAGGACCAATAATTTTAACACCTATATCTTCAGCATAGTTTATAAATTCCATTGTATCATGAACTGGAATATGTTCAGTAATAACAACAATTAAATCAATTCCTGCATCTATTGCCTCAAAAACAGCATCCTTAGCAAATGGGGCTGGAACAAAAATTACTGATGCGTTTGCATCTGTTTCTTCAACTGCCTCTTTAACTGTATCAAAAACAGGCACTCCATAAACCTTCTGCCCACCTTTTCCTGGTGTAACGCCTCCAACAATTTTTGTCCCACATTCTAACATCTTCTTTGTGTGAAAACTACCCTGTTTTCCAGTAATTCCTTGAACTATTGCTCTTGTATCTTCATCCAATAAAATCATCCTATCCCTCACCAAATTTGTGTAGTAGTACTCTAAAAATATTTCGTATCTATAAGTAATAAAAAAGATATAAAAAAATATAAATTACCAACCCACCACCCTGTCTCCTTGCTTCAAGATTTTATCAGAATTCATCACCGCCCTAAAGCAGAGTTTCTTAGCAACAATAAATGGTAATCATGATATTTTCTCATTTTACATTTCAAATTTACTGTCAAAATATTTAATTAAAATTTTATTTAATTTTATTTATTTTATTAAATCTCTGGTGTTGGAGGAAGAGTTCTTTTATGCTCACTCTTTTTAATTAAATCAAATACATATTTAACACACTCTATTGAAATATTTAGCTCTTTAGAAATTTCTTCTGCAGATTTGCCTTCTTCATACAATTTCAGTATTTTATCTAAAGTTTCATATTTTATGCCAAGCTCTCCCTCATCAGTTTGCCCTTCCCAAAGCCCAGCTGATGGAGGTTTTTCAATAATCTCTTTTGGAATACCAAGATATTTAGCAAGCTCTCTAACCTCTGTTTTAAACAAATTACCTATTGGTCTTATATCACAAGCAATATCCCCATGTTTTGTACCATAACCAACATAAATTTCTGATTTATTAGAAGTTCCTGCAACTAATAAATTGTATTTGTTTGCAAAGTAGTAGAGAATACACATTCTAATTCTTGCTTTTAAATTTCCATCAGCTATTTTATCAAATTCTTTTGTTGGAACATAACCTCCAGCTCCAAATGCTTTTAAAATATCAGTTATATCTGAGATAATATATCTTATTCCTAAACGCTCAGCAACCATCTTTGCATGTTCAACATCTCTTGGATTAGTGTTTTTCTCTGGCATTATTATTCCAAGAACCTTATCTTTTCCAAGGGCTTTAACGCATAGATAGGCAGTAACTGAAGAATCAATACCACCACTCAATCCAACTACAACTCCATTAGCCTTTGCTTCCTCAACCTTCTCTTTGATAAAATTCGTTATTTTTTTAACAATCTCTTCCATTTTCTCACCTATATTAATAGGAAATATATTTCCTATTAGTAGTATATAAATTTTTAATAAATTAATATAAATTAATTTTTTCAATCTTTACAGCACATGCTTTAAGCTCTGGAATCTTACATAGCTCATCTAATGAAGTATTAGTCAATAAATTAGGATTTGCTTCAACAAAGTGGAATGGCATAAATACTACTCCTTTTTTGAGGTCTTTAGTAATTTTTGCTTTTACAATTAACTTTCCTCTTCTTGAACTAACCTTTATTAAATCTCCATCTTTAATGTTTAGTGACTTAGCATCCTCTGGATTTATTTCAATAAATGGCTCATTAATCTCTTCAACTAAATTTCTACTTCTTCTTGTCATTGTTCCTGTATGGTAATGAAAAATAATCCTACCTGTGGTTAAGATGAATGGATAATCTTTATCAGGTAATTCAGCTATTTCTCTATACTCAACAGGGAATATTTTTCCTCTACCATTATCTGTTAAAAATCTATCTTTATATAAAATTTTTGTTCCTACATCATTTTCATCCAAACAAGGCCAGTGAATTCCTCCAGCTTTTAATCTCTTATAAGTTATTCCTCTATATTGTGGGACAGTTATTCTAATCTCATTGAATATGTCTTCAGCCCTACTATAGTTAAATTTATCTTTATAATCAAGTTTTTCAGCCAATTTTTTAATTATTATCCAATCTTCTAAAGCTTTTCCTGGTGGATTTATAGCTTTTCTTATTAATTGAACTCTTCTATCAGTATTTGTAAATGTCCCATCTTTCTCTGCCCAACATGCAGCTGGCAACACCACATCTGCCAATTCTGCAGTTTCAGTTAAGAATATATCCTGAACTACTAAAAAATCTAATCTTTTTAATGCCTTTTCAACATGCTTAACATCTGGGTCTGAGACCATAGGATTCTCTCCAACAATATATAAAGATTTAATTTCTCTTCCAGCCTTTTCAATCATTTCTGGTATAGTTAAACCAGGATTTGGATTTAAATCAGTTCTCCAAGACTCTTCAAATAATTTATAGCTATCTTCAACTTTCTGATAGCCGGGAAATACATTTGGCAAAGCTCCCATATCACAAGCTCCTTGGACGTTATTCTGTCCTCTTAATGGATTAACTCCAGCTCCTTCTTTACCAATATTTCCTGTTATCATAGCTAAATTGCATAATGCTTTAACAGCATCAACACCATGTGTAAATTGAGTAACTCCCATACAGTATATTATAGATGCCTTCTCAGCATTTCCATAAATTTTGGCACTCTCAATTATTAGCTCTTTATCAACTCCGCATATTTTTGAGGCATAGTCTGGATTATATTTTTCAACGACCTCTTTTAATTTCTCAAAGTTTTCAGTTCTATTTTTTATAAATTCTTCATCTATCAATCCTTCTTTTATAATTACATGAATCATGGCATTTATTAAAGCCACATTTGTCCCAGGAATTATTTGAAGATATATATCAGAGTTTTTTGCAGTCATTGTTTTTCTTGGGTCAATAACAATAATATTCGCCCCTTTATCTTTAGCTATCATTATTCTTCTTGCAATTAATGGATGTTGTTCAAAGGTATTAGAGCCAATTATCAAAATGCAATCTGCTTTTTCTATATCTCCTATAGTGTTTGTCATAGCACCAGACCCAAAGCATGCACTCATTCCAGTAACAGTTGCTGAGTGTCAAAGCCTTGCACAATGGTCAATATTGTTTGTCTTTAAAACAACTCTTGCAAATTTTTGTAAAATGTAGTTGTCTTCATTTGTGCATCTTGCAGATGAGAAAAAGCCAATTTCATCTCTATAATCCTTTAAATATTCAGCTATTATGTTTAGTGCTTTATTCCAAGATATTTCAGAAAAACCACTTTCTTTTTTTATCAATGGCTTTGTTAATCTATCCTTGCTATGTATAAATTGATAACAATAATTTCCTTTAGCACACAACTTTCCTTCGTTTATTGGATGCCTTTTGTTAGGATGAACGCCAACAACTCTATTATTTTTAACTATTAAACCTAAACCACAACCAACACCACAATAAGGGCATATAGTATTTACAATCTTAAATTTCATGGTTTCACCTTATATTTTAGTGCATGCTTCGGGTCTTTTTTCGCCACCTGCTCCTAAAAAGGTTCGCAGGGTGGCGGGTGCTATGACATAAATAATTCAATAAAATAGAGCCATTTTTAACTAAAATTTTTAAATTTTAATTTAAAATTGATTATTAGCATCCTTCAACAGTTATGTCCTTTTCAGATTTTAGCAACTTTTATAGTTGTGTGTAAAACTATCTTAAATAAAATAAGGTAATAATGAATACTCCATAAGGAAGGCATTCAAATTGCCATTATAAAAGTTTATTTTATTTTGCACACAACTATATTTTTATTTTTTATTTTTATAAATTTTGCAAATTTTTTATTATTTAAATTAATTAATTATAGATAAGTTTTTATAGAACTTCATAAACATAAAAAATAACATAAAAAATTAAGAACTTTAAGTAATAAAAAATGAACATAATTTAAAAATATAAGAATTGTAGAGGTGAAATATTGTTCCTAAAAAAGAGACACTTAGAAATATTAAAAAAGATGAAAGAGACTGAACTGCAAAATGAAATAGAAAAATCTCTTCCAGAAGAATTTAAAACAAGAGCTTTAGAGTTATTTATATTAGGATTTGCAGAATTAAAAGATAACAAGATATTATTTACTGAAGCTGGAAAAAGATTAATGGAAATTGTTGATAAAATTGATTTAGAAAAAATTCCAGATGTGTTTGTAGATACTGAAATCATAAAAATTATGGAATTGTTAGATAAAACAGGAAATATCCCAGATGAATGGATGGTAATGTTAAAAGAGAGATTCTTAGCAGACGAGAATGGATTAACAGATATTGGAAAAGAGATTTTGAAAATATATAAGGAGACTCATCCAGTAGTTTATCTAACTCCTGAGATATTGGCATTTATAAAAGATATGCCAAAGATAGGGGTTTATGATGAGCTAATAGCATATAAAAATAGTAAAGAATATGGAGACAATATAATTAATGCTCTTCAAGCTATGAGATTACTTTTAATCTCACCAAAAACAGTAGGTAAGGCATTTACTACAACTAAAGCGTTAAATTATGCTTTAAAAGTAGTATCATTAGTTCCAAATCTAAGTAGAGCATTGATATTGAGAAATGAAGACTTTAAGATTTTAGAGAGAGGAGAAACTACTGAAGAGATGACAGAAAGCGGTTTCTATGATGAAGGAAAAGTTACTGAATTAGGGCAAGCTATGATGGACACATATAAGGAGATAGGTAAAGTTGAAGAGAAAACTCTTCCTATCTATATCTTAGATGATGAAATTAAAGTTTTGAAGGCTATTGAGGAAATTAAAGAAAAGTATGAAACTAATCCAGAGATTCTTCCAACATACAATGAGATTAAAAAGAGAACAAATATTGATGATTTAGGAGCTATATTGCATACTCTTGAATCAAAAGAATTGATAAAGAGAGAAGTTATTAAAAATAAAGATACCTATTGGATGACAGAGTTTGGAGAAAAAGTTAAAGAGCTTGGAGAAGTATCAACAGATGGAATGAAAGCTATAACATATCCAGAAAGTGGGGACGTTCCAATTGCTGAATGGGTAATTAAAGGTAAAGAAGAAGGAACAGTAAATAGAGGAATAACAGAAAAAGGTAAATACTTAATAAAATTATCAAAAACAATTAAAAGAAAGCCATACCTAACAAAATATGATATCTCAACTCTCATTAAGATTCCAAGGAAGAGATACATTCACAGAGATGAGTTAGTTAAATTAATCCAAGAGCATGTTGGTGGAGATGAGAAAGAAATTATTAAAGCTTTAAATGAGGCAGAATCAAAAGGATTTATTAAAGAGTTACAAAATAAAATGATTAAATTAACAGAGTTAGGAGAAGATATAAAAGATGCTATAGAGATGGCAAAAATTCAAGAGTTGTTGGCTACAAAGTTTGCAGTAACCTCAACAACATTCAATATATTAAAAACAATTTATGAGCACAAAGAAGAGTTTGATAAGGTTTGGAAGGAGAAAAAAGAGGATGAAATTGAATTATTAGCCAAATATCTATCATTAACAAATGAAGAGATTAAAAAGAATTTGGTTATATTGAGAAATGTTGGTTTAATTGGTAAAAAAGGACTGACAGATGCAGGAGTCAAATTGGTAGAGGCATATATGAAACTTTAATAATATTATTTATTTTTTCTTCTTTTTTACAAGATTTTCTAAATATTTTAAGTTCTCTTCAGTTCCAAACGCATATATTATATCACCAGGTTTTATAATAAATTCTGGACAAGGGTTTATATAAAATTCATTTCCTCTCTTTATTCCCAAAATAGTAGCTCCTGTTTTTCCTCTAATATTTGCCTGTTTTAAGCTATTATATGCCAATTCAGAATCTTTTTCAATAACAAATTTTTTTAACTCAATATCCTCCTCATATTCATCCTTAGCTACTTTAATAAATGTACTTAGAAAATCTAAAACCCCTGGTCTGACAGAAACTTCAGCCATTCTTAATCCTCCAATTAAATAAGGAGAAACTACTCTATTAGCCCCTGCTATTTTTAATTTTCTTATAGCTTCTTTCTCATCCGCTTTAGCAGTAATTAAAATATTTGGATTTAAGCCTCTTGCAGTTAATGTAACAAACACATTATCAGCATCACTTGGTAAAGTGGCAATTAATCCCCTTGCCTTATCAATTTTTGCTTTTTTCAGTACTTCATCTTTTTTGGCATCCCCCACTATGTATAAAAACTTATCTGGATATTTTTCATACTCTTCCTTTAAAATATCTTCATTAATATCTATAGCTATAAACGGAACTCCTTCTTGAATAAATTTCTCCCCCACAACTTTCCCTAATTTTCCATAACCACAAATAATATAATGGTCTTTTAGAGTTTTAATTTTGTGTTTCATTCTTTTCAACCTCATAATTTCCTCAAATTTACCTTCAATAATAAACTCCGCTATTAAGCTAAAAAGATACATCACTATTCCTACACCTATACATAAATAAATTATAGTTAATACCCTCCCTATAAATGTTTTTGGAGTAAAATCTCCATAACCCGTTGTTGTTATTGTAACAACACTAAAATATAATGCAGTGAAGTAATCAACTCCTTCAATTCTACTTATTAAGTAGGCATAAGTTAAAATTAATGTAATAGTAAGAAGTATAACAATTACTACCTTTTTTGACGTCTCCATGGTTTCACAAGAATTCTTCATTTGTTTAATTAAATTTATTAAGGATTTTCTATTTTTTCTTTTAGTTCATTAACTTTTTCAGCATATTTCTTATTAAATATTCTCGCAATTCTTTCTATAGCATCTAAAAGGTTTAATAACTGTTCTAAGTAATAGTAGATATCTCCAGTGTAAGTTTGAATTTTAAACTCTTCATATAATGTTTTTGAAATTTGCCCAGGAGTTTTTCCTGAGATTCTTAGATTAATAATCATCTCTAAAATCTTCTCCTCAACTTCAACACCCTCAAATTCCATAATAATTATTGTTAATTCATCTTTTAACTTTTTATCTCTAATTTTTTCCATCCCCTCCCTAATAACTTCCAATGCATCAAAGAACCTTGAAGGGACATTAATATTCAAAATTTTTGAAAGTTTCATCTTTAGATTATTTGAAAGATAAACGTTTTCAAATGGCATAATCTCTGTGATTAATTTAATGATGTGTTTATTTTCTGCAATTCCTTCTCTAATTTTTTCAGCAATCTTTGGATATAAGAATGAGATTGCAACAGCCTTTCCATAATTTGTTAATTTCACATCATTATTAACTTTTATCATCCCATAACTCTCCAAATTCCCTAAAATTTTGTTTAAAGAAAATGCCCTTCCAATATATGGCACTCTATCAATATCATATCTATTAGTTATTCCTGCTGAAATTGTTGCCAATATCTGCTCTTCTTCTTCATCTTCACTATATTCAACCTTAACATCTTCAGGAACTGCATTCAATAATTTAAAAGCAATTTCATCCTCAGTATTTTCCATCTTTGCATGATACTTCTTTCCTATTTCTACCAAAAGATAAACTTTTCCAATTTCATGCATTCCCTTTCTTCCAGCCCTTCCACACATTTGCTGGAATTCAGCAGGAGTTAGCCAATCCGCTCCCATAGCTAAGCTTTCTAAAATAACAGTAGATGCTGGAAAATCAACCCCTGCAGATAACGCTGAAGTTGTAACAACACACTGAATTTTTTGATTTGCAAAATCATCTTCAACTTTCCTCCTCCTTATATATTCCATACCTCCATGATAAAATTCTGCTTTTATCCCCTTAGATTTCAAAGCTTTAGCTAAATGCTCTGCTCTCTTTCTTGAGTAAGTGAAAATTAAGCACTGCCCCCTATATCCAAATTTTGAAATGCTCTGCCACTCTCTTTTAACAATTTCTTTGATAATATTTAGCTTAACAAAGTCATTTTTACAAAATATTAGATGTCGTTCTAATGGAACAGGTCTTCCATTGTATAAAACTAATTTGGCATTTAATTGCTTAGCCAACTCCTTTGGATTTCCAATTGTTGCTGATAAATATATTTTTTGGGCATCTTTAAATAAAAATCTCAACCTACCAATTAAACCATCCAATCTCGCCCCTCTTTCCTCTAAATTTAAAGAGTGGATTTCATCAATAACTACTGTTCCAATATCCTTTAATCTTTTAGTCCTAATTAAATAATCAATTCCTTCATAAGTCCCAACTATAATATCGGCATCTAATGATGTATCAACATCACATTTCTTTCCAATCCTTCCTAACCCTACCCTTAAACTAACTTTTAACCCTAATTTTTCATATCTTTCTTTAAATTCTAAGTATTTTTGATTAGCTAAAGCCACTAAAGGAACTAAAAATAGAAATTTTCCTTTTCCTTCAATTAAATTTTTAATTCCTGCTAATTCACCAATTAAAGTTTTTCCTGAAGAAGTAGCTGAGACAATTAATAAATCCTCCCCTTTTAATAGACCCGCTTTAACAGCCAATGTTTGAACTGGCAAAAGCTCATAAATATTTCTACTTTTTATTATCTCTTTAAGCTCTTTTGGAATATTTAGCTCGTCTATTTTATAATTTTCAATTTTATCCTCTTCACTACCAGTTATAATATCATATCTTGTTAATTCTGGTTTATCTAATGGATTTCTTATTCTTAACAAAGATAGAACTTTATCAACATCTTTAAATCTTTTTAAAAATTTTTCTATAAATTCTTCATTAATTTTAACTTCTTCTTTAATTTCATTAACCCCACAACTTATACAGATTTCTAAATTTCCATACCTACATCTATTATTTCTTGTTAATCTTTTGTAAATATTTTTTAATAAGCAAAATGGACAAAGTTCTATGTAATTAAACTTTAAATTGTAGGATTTTAAAACATCTTCTACATCTTCATTTTCCTTTAATATGAATATTTTATCAGATTTTAATATATCTAAAACCTTAGATGGCTGAATTAACTTATCCCCAACTCTACACCTATATAGCTTGTATTTATCACCAACTTTTTTATAGTTGGCAAATATTTTTTGGTTATTCTTAATCTCTATACCATCTTCTATTTTTCCTTCAACCTTAACTATTTCAATCTCATCCTTCTTCTTTTTTGGTTTCCTAATGATAAGCATTATAAACCACCATATGAAATTATAAATAACATTACCAACAATAATAAATTAATAATAAATTATTAACAAAAAACGCTATTTATGTGATAGCAATGAAATTTATAAAAAAATTTATAAAATCTAATGAAGGACAAATATCTCTCGAGTTTTCTATGCTTGTTATGGTAGTTATACTTTCGGCATTGATAGTTGGATATTATTTAATATCAACAGCAATTGAAACGAAAAAAGCTAATATAGTGGTTATAAATCAAAGTTCTAAAGTAGCTGAGAACACACTAAGCACTGTATCTTAAATAGAACTTTTGCAGTAAAATATAATATAAAATATTAATTAAATATTATTGCATAATATTTTCTAATATATGAAACTATATGCTTCAAAGTAATTTAAAATGATACTTATTAATTAGAATTTGAGTCACTGATTAGTCTTTTAAAAGTTTAAAAGGGAAAAATATGCTATTAATAGGAATTACAGGAATGCCTGGTGCTGGAAAAAGTGCAATAAATGAAGTAGCAAAAAAATATAATCTGCCAGTAGTTTCCATGGGAGACATTGTTAGGTATGAAACAAAAAAAAGGGGTTTAGAGTTAAATCCTGAAAATGTTGGAAATACTGCTATAAAGTTGAGGGAAGAGTTTGGAAATGAAGCAATTGCAGTAGCTTGCCTAAAATATATAGAAGAAAATTTGAAAGATAAAGATGTTGTTATTGTAGAGGGTATAAGAAGTTTATATGAAGTAAATTATTTTAGAAAACATAATCCATTGGTTTTAATAGCTATACACTCCTCCCCATTAACAAGATTTAAAAGATTGATGAAAAGAGGGAGAGAAGATGATTCAGTAAATTGGGAAGTGTTTGTAGAAAGGGATTTAAGGGAATTGGGATTCAGTATTGGCCATGCTATTGCATTGGCTGATTTTGTAGTAGTTAATGAGTGTAGTTTTGAAGATTGTATAAACCAGTTGGATAATATTTTAAAAGAAATTTTGAATAATTTAGAAAAATACAAAAAATATGATTTCGTTTATGAAAATTTAAAATGAAAATTTAAAATAGATAATCTGTTAACATTAAACGATTTTATAGTTTAACAATCTTATGTCATTCATTAGTTCTGTCACATTCTATTTTTTTAATTTGTTATTTATTATAAAATATTAACTTTTATTTTATGATGTTTGGAGATACTGTTTTTTCATATTATTAAAATAAACAAATTATAAAAATATATATTACTAACATACATTATATTCCTACAACAAATACCAATGGTGAGCTTTGATGTCAGCAAAAGTATTGATAAATGGATATGGCTCAATTGGTAAAAGAGTAGCTGATGCAGTTTCAATGCAAGATGATATGGAAGTTATAGGAGTTACAAAGACAAAACCTGATTTTGAAGCAAGATTAGCTGTTGAGAAAGGATACAAGTTATTTGTAGCAATTCCAGATAAAGAGAGAGTTAAATTATTTGAAGACGCAGGAATTCCAGTAGAAGGAACTATTTTAGATATCATAGAAGAGGCAGATATTGTTGTTGACGGAGCTCCTAAGAAGATTGGAAAGCAAAACTTAGAAAATATTTACAAGCCTCATAAAGTTAAAGCTATATTGCAAGGAGGTGAAAAAGCAAAAGATGTCGAAGACAACTTCAACGCTTTATGGAGTTATAACAGATGTTATGGAAAAGATTATGTAAGAGTTGTTTCATGCAACACTACAGGTTTGTGTAGAATATTATATGCAATAAATTCAGTTGCAGATATTAAGAAAGCAAGAGTTGTTTTAGTAAGAAGGGCCGCAGACCCAAATGATGACAAAATAGGTCCAATAAATGCTATAACACCAAACCCAGTTACAGTTCCTTCCCATCACGGCCCTGATGTTGTTTCAGTTATTCCAGAGCTTGAAGGAAAGATATTAACTTCAGCAGTTATAGTTCCAACAACATTAATGCACCAACACACATTAATGGTTGAAGTTGATGGAGATGTTAGTAGAGACGATGTTTTAAATGCAATTCAAAAAACTCCAAGAGTTATGACTGTTAAAGCAGAAGACGGATTTACTTCAACAGCTAAAATAATTGAGTATGGAAGAGACTTAGGAAGATTGAGATATGATTTAAATGAGCTTGTTGTTTGGGAAGAGAGCGTTAATGTTTTAGAAAATGAGGTATTTTTAATGCAAGCGGTACATCAAGAGAGTATAGTAGTTCCTGAAAATATTGACTGTATAAGGGCTATGCTCCAAATGGAAAATGACAACTTTAAATCAATTGAAAAAACAAATAAAGCAATGGGAATTCAGTAAGATTTTAATCTCTTTTTCTTTCTTTTTCTTTTTTTATTTTTATATTGTTAATTTATTATTTTAAATATTTGGATTTACAATAATACAAAAAATTTTAATAATTGTAAAATAACTTTTACTTAATTGAAAAAATAAAATCTTCATACTATCAACCAAAAATCTTATATATCATAATACTAATCTAAATTATAATATTAAAAGGTGGTATTATGGATGACATAGATAAGAAGGCAATAAGCTTATTAATAGACGCCACCTTAATGAGTAAGGACGAAATTGAAAGAACATTAAAAATACTAAGAAACATGGCAAGAATCAAAAAAAGAAAGGAAAAAAACTTAAAATCTATAAAAGATGTTTTAGATTATTGGGCTTGTCAAGCTTATGAATATTCAATGAAAGCTTAATATCTTTTTTTTATTTTTATAAAATTGAAAGCAAAATTAAGATAAAGACTCCTATTATTCCCCCAACTGCTATTATTAATAAGTTTATTAAGGTTAGCTTTATATGCACAATTCCGAGGAAATTTAAAATTCCTACCAATATCAAACCGATTATTGTATTCACCGCTAAATATCTCAATATTTTATAAGTTAGTTTAAAGAATAAAATTCCTACTGCAATTATTAATATCAATAAAATTAGATGTTCTAAACCCATAAATATCCACCTCATACTTATTATTTTATCATTAACTTAGAAACTTAGATAAAAACCTTTTGTGTGATTAGTAATGATTAAAATTGTATATATTACAAAGAGAGGACAACAAATAGCTGAACAGATTAAAGAAGTTTTAGATTATTTCTATTATGAAAATAAAGTAGAGCACATAAAAGATTTTAAAATAAATGGAGATGAAGATGGTTTTATATTCATAATGGCTACTGGTATAGTGTTGAGGAAGTTTTTAGATAAAATTAAAAATGATAAATTTAAAGACCCATTTGTTGTTGTGTGTAGTGAAAATAAAGAACTTATTCCATTGTTATCAAACCATTTAGGCGGGGGAAATTATTTTTCTAAACTAATAGCCAATAATATAAATGGAAGAGTCATTTTTACTACTGCAACTGATGTAAATGGAAAAATAGGGATTGATGAGCTATCTAAACTACTATTCTTAGAAACCCCAAAAAGGAAAGATATACTAAAGATAAATAAGAAAATTTTGGAGGAAGAGATTAGATTAACAATCCCAAAACATTGGAAAATAAAAATATTGAATGGCTATAGAATCAATTACCACGATAGTTATGAGGTTATAGTTGATAACTCCATAAAATTAAAACCTCTAAGAATTGCTGTTGGTTTGGGAGCAAGAAAAGGAATTGAGAGATATAAGGTATTTTGGTCAGTTAAAAAAGCTTTATTTTTAAGAAACATACCAGTTTGGAGAGTTGATGCTTTTGCCACAGTAGAAGATAAAAAATATGAGAAAGGAATTTTAGAGACAGTAAATAAATTTAAAAAACCATTGTTTATTTTTGAAAAAGAAGAGATTAATGAAGTTTATAAAAAAATGAATTTAGAAAAGTCGGAATTTGTATATAAACATATAGGAGTTTATGGAGTTTCAGAACCTGCATCAATCTTAGCAGTCAAAAAATTAACAAATAAGAGCTTTGACAATATTGGTTTATTATTAAAAAAGTTTAAAAGAAATGGAGTTACTGTAGCAATATCTATTGAGCAGTAACTTTCTGTTCTTCTTTTTCCTCTCCGTATAATATCTTTGCTATTTCTTTTAAAGTTTCAATACCTTTTGCTTCAGTTCTTAAGAGAGGAACATAGGCAATAACTTTATCCCCAAACTTCTCTTTAATCATTTCCAATCTCTTTAACTGCAATTCTCTTCTTGCTCTACAGAAGTCACACTGAACATCTTCTGGTATGAGCTGATTTACAATAACAGCATCAATTGGAATTCCATATTTTTGGAGAGCTTTCATTGCTCTCTCACTCTCTAAGATACTCATCTCCTCTGGAATAACCACCAATCTAAATGCAGTTCTTTCAGGGTCTGATAAGATGTTTCTTGCTTTCACAATTCTTTCTTTCATCTTTTCCAATTCTTCTAACATCTTATCATAATCAATATCATCATCTTTTCCTCCAAATGGCAAGAATTTTTTCATCATCTTCATAAATCCGCTCATTTGCTTCCTCAACTTAATAAGTTTTGTCATATACTTATCCATAACCTCTGGCATTCCTAAGAATCTCAAAGTGTGTCCAGTTGGAGCGGTATCAAATATAACCACATCAAACTCATTGCTGTCCATATATTTTAAGAATACATCAAAAGCAGCACTTTCATCAGTTCCTGGAGAGAGAGCAGCCATTTCTAACTGGTCTTCTAACATCTCTCCTAAGAATGGATTTTCTTCAATTTGTGCTTTTAACTTTTCTTTATATTCTTCCATAGCTTTTTGAGGGTCAATTTCTACAACATATAAGTTATCAAAGCCCTTAACCTTTGTAGGTTCATGCCCAAACTCTTGCTCAAATATATCTCTTAAAGAATGAGCAGGGTCTGTTGAGACAATAACAACTTTTAATCCTTTTTGAGCTAAATAAACTCCTGTTGCAGCACTCATTGTTGTTTTTCCAACTCCTCCCTTACCTCCAAACATTATGTATTTGGTTCCATCCTTCTTTTCTAATTTTTTCTCAGTAATTCCTCTTAATGAATTTATTGTGTTCTTTATTTTTGATAACATTCAATCTCACCTTAATTATTATACTATTATATTATTATAAATTATAATGATTTTAATCTTGTTATTAGTTCATCAACATCGACCAGAGTATTTATGCATCCATCCCTTAATAAAGGTTGTCCTTGTGAGGGGATACCTTTTCTTGATAATGAGTTCATTCCATAAAATAAATCTCTATTACATGCTACTCCAAAAACTCCTTCTGGCCTTACTTCCTTTAAAATTCTCTTTAAAAATGTAGAGCCAGGCACTATATAAACCTTATAACCCTTTTCTTCAGCAACTTTTATAATATCCCCAATTTTACATCTATTACAAAATATGCACTCAACACCCTTTGGCGTTAGCTTAGCTGGGCATTTCGTATCTCTAAGACAATGCGGTAATATCAAAACTCTCTTCTCAGTTTTTTTAAATTTGTCTTCATAATATTTGTTGTAAAATTCTATCCCTACTCTATAAAATGTATCCTCTGTTCCTATTAGAAGGAATATCTTCAATAGTATTGAGTAAAGATTATCCATTAAAAATAAAGCTAAATTTGGAAATATTAATTTATTCTTTTTTAATAATACATAGCCGATAATTAAAATTAAGATGAAGGATATAAATGCTAAAGCAAATATTGTTAGTGTTATTATTCCTATAATTTGTAAAAATCCTTCTACACTCAATATTTTTCCCTCCTAAAGCTTTCAAAAATTTCAAAAGGTTGATAGTATGATAACTTTATGTAACAAATTTGCTGAGTATAAATGTAATGATGTAGCTATAGTAGTTGATGTTTTGAGAGCATCTACAACAATAATAACACTCTTATCATTTATTGATGAAGTATATATAACCACCTCAACATGTAGAGAAGAAAATGCTATATATATTGGAGAGAGAAAAGGTAAAAAAATAGAGAACTTTGACTTTGGAAATTCTCCAACTGAGATTTTAGCGAATAAAGATATTATAAAGGAAAGGTATGAAAATGGAGAGAAAGTTATTTTATCAACTACAAATGGAACAAGAGTTTTAAAAAACTTAGATGCAGAGCATATTTTTATAGGAGCTATAGTTAATGCAAAGTATGTTGCTGAAGCTGTTAAAGAGTTTGAAGATATAAGCTTAATCCCTTGCCACAGAGAGAATAACTTTGCAATAGATGATTTTATTGGATGTGGTATTATAGCTAAATACCTTAACAGAGAGTTTGATGAATTCATTAAAGCTGCAGTAGAATTAACTAAACACGATTGGATGTCTTTGATTTTAAATTCTTCATCTGCAGAAAATCTAAAAAATCTTGGATATGAGAGAGATGTGATGTTTGCGTTATTGGAAAATAGTATAGATGCAGTTGGTATTTATAATAAAGAAGAAAGTAAGGTTATTAGATTTAAATAATTAATGGGATATCATGAGGATTGATATAAACAGGATAGAAAATGAAGAGGAAATTAAATTACTCAAGGAATTAAAATGGAATGGATTTGTTTTTTATCAATATGACGATGAATTTAGCAAAGAAAAATATGAAGAAGTTAAAGCTATTGGTGAAAATTACAAATTAAAAGTATATTCTGGAGTTAAAATAAAGGCAGAAAGTTCTAAAGAATTAAGAAACAAGGTAAAAAAGTTTAGAAATAAATGTCATATAATATTGGTTGAAGGAGGAATTTTAAAAATAAATAGAGCCGTTGTAGAGATGCATGATGTTGATATTTTATCAACCCCTGAACTTGGAAGAAAAGATAGTGGCATAGACCATGTATTAGCAAGATTAGCATCAAATCATAGAGTAGCTATTGAAGTTAATCTCAAAAATCTAATGAACAAAGATGGATATGAGAGGGCAAGAACATTAATATTTTTTAGAAATAACCTAAAATTGGCAAAAAAGTTTGATGTGCCTGTTGTTATATGCACTGATGCTGAAAATAAATATCAGATAAAAAATCCCAATGACTTAAGAGCTTTTTTAAACACGTTAGTTGAGCCATTATATGCAAAAAAGATTATAGAAATGACTTACAAAATATGTGAATTTAGAGATTATTTAATGAGAGACAATGTTGTTAGGTATGGAGTGGAAATTATAAAAGAAGAATAATAGTTATTGATTAATATCTAATTATTTTTAATACTAAAAATAAAAAAGATTAATCTAAAAATAATTAATGAAAAATACTTAATAAACTACTGAGTTTGAGTTATTGATTGTATTTGGCTAGTATTTAAGTTATTTAAATTACTTAATTGATTTAATATCTCTTCTTTTACTATCGCAGAGACATCTATCTCTTGTTTAATATCTATTGGAATATTTACAGTTGTTATAATTAAATTAACTTCAATATCTCCCTTAATTTCAACAGGTATTTTTGTGCTTTTACCTTTTACAGCAACTTCAATAAGTTTTTTGTTGGATATGGTTATTGGTAGAGTGAAAGTGTTATTTCCAGAGGTTATTTTAATATTTCTCTGCTCTCCATGTCCTAAATATATTCTATCCCCATCAACCAAAGCATAAATATCAAATGAAATTTTGTCAATGGTTATCCCAATAGGATTTGGATTATCAACCAACACTTGAATCTCTATCTTTGTGTTATTTGCATTCAGTTTTTGGATTTTCTGCCCAATAATTTCAATTTTTGGCTGCTCTAAACATCCTGAAAAGCTAACTGTTATAGCTACTGCAAAAACTAAGAGAAGAAGTTTTTTGATATCTTTCATATTATCACCAATTTTTATTTTAACCAAAAAAATATTAATAAGTTTCTGTTTTAATAATCATTACATCACTAACAAATTAAAAAGGTTGAAACCTTGGGAGAATTTTATAGACAAACAATTCACTTAGTTGCTGGGATTTTAATAGCTTTTTCAGTATTGGTATTTAAAAAAGCATTAATAATTCCATTAATTATTAGTATAACAGTAGGGATTTTTTTATATTTTTTATGTAAAAGGCATTATGTTCCAATAATTTCAGATTTATTAAATATTTGCAAAAGAGAAAATGAAGATGGAAAAGGAGCTATATACTTTGCCTTTGGTATGTTAGCCTCATTATTGTTAATTGATGATATAAACGCCATATTTTTTGGTATATTGGTATTTGCCGTAGGGGATGCTTTAGCTACATTCATAGGTATTAGAGGACAACTAAAAATAAAATACTTTGGAAAAACAGTTGAAGGATTTTTGGCATTTTTTATCTCTGCTTCATTGATTTTATATCCATTTTATGGAATTTATGGAATTTTAGTTTCACTAATAGCATCATTTTCTGAATTTATAAGCAAAAGAATAAAAATAGATGATAACCTATATCTCCCCTTCATTGTGTCATTTATTCTAAGTATTTACCCATATAAACCCCAACTCTCTCATATCCTAACTTTCTGTAGTATTCTCTAACACCAATACCGCTTGTTACTAAAATTTTCTTCTTACCAAACTCTTCTTTAGCTATCCTTTCAGCTTCTTCTAAAAGTTTTTTTCCATAACCTTTATGTTGCCAAGTAATTTCTTTTAAATCTTTTGTTAAAGGTTTTTCTTGTCCGCAGACATGCAACTGCCTAACTAACATAGTATTGTCATCAATCTCTTTTCTAAATGGTTTATATGGCTCTCTCAATCTTAAGAAAGCAATTAATATATCATTTTTTACATCTTCATAGGATAAGAATATCTCAGTTCCACCACTTGCCTCATATTCTTCTCTACATAACTTTATATGCTCAATATCTGGTATTATTCCTTTTTTATACATTACATGCCCTACTTCTCTACATCTTATACACTTGCATTTAATACCATGCTTTTCCATATATTTATAAACTAACTCTCCCAAGTTACTTTTCTTAACTCCATCAACTATTACAGTTGCTGGAATATCCCTCTGAATTCTTGAAGTCCTAACCCATTTTGGCATTATTGATTTTGCATAGCTAATTATCTCTATTGCCTCCTCTTCTCTGTATGGTTTAAACTCTCCTCTCTTCCACATTTCATAGAGTTCAGTTCCTTCAATAACTAAACATGGATAGATTTTAACCATATCTGGCATAAAATCTGGATTGCTAAATATCTCTTTAAACATCTTTTTATCCATCTCCATATCAGAGCCAGGCATTCCTGGCATTAAGTGATAAGATACTTTTAAACCACTATCTTTTAATAATTGAGTAGCCTTTATAGTGTCTTCAACACTATGCCCTCTTTTGCAGAATTCTAAAATCTCATTATAAATTGTTTGAACTCCTAACTCTACTCTTGTAGCCCCTAATTTTAACATCTGATTAATTTCTTTTTCTCCACAATAATCAGGTCTTGTTTCTATGCAGAGAGCTACACATCTATGTTCTGCAGTTTCATTTATCTTTTGAGCTTCCTCTAAGCTACCTGCCTCAACACCGTTCATAGCATCTAAGCATCTCTTAATAAACCAATCTTGATAAGCTATATCTCTCGCGGGAAATGTCCCTCCCATTACAATAAGCTCTATTTTATTTGTTGGATGCCCTACCTTTTCTAACTGCTCAATCCTTGCCTTTGTTTGCAAATAAGGATTAAAGTTAAACATTAAACCTCTCATAGTGGCTGGTTCTTTTCCAGTATAGCTTTGAGGAACATCTCCAAACACACTTCCAACTCCTCCTGGACAGAACATACACTTTCCATGAGGACATTTTTCTGGAGATGTCATGACAGCAACAACAGCAACACCAGAGATTGTTCTAACTGGTTTTTTTCTTAATATTGGAATTAGCACTTTCTTTTCTTCTTCAGTAGCATACTGTAAAATTTCAGAGTTTGATGGATGCCCAATACCAATTCTATGTATTCTTAAGCACTCCGCTTTAATCTGCTCTATTTTCTTTTTATCTAAAATTTTTCCTTTGTTGTGTTCATCTAAAATTCTTTCAATGATACATCTCATTAACTTTGTCTTTTCATCCATGATAATCACCAATAAACTTTAAACTTACATATATAAATATATTTATAAAAATGATTTATATATATTTGTGTGCAAAATAAAATAAACTTTAAAAAGGAAATTTTGAATGCCTTCCTTATGGAGTATTCATTATTACCTTATATTATATTATTATATTAATTGTTGTATTAGTTTAATTTAATAAAGTAGTGGTGATTAAATGCTCACGCATGTTGATGATAAAGGAGTTAAGATGGTTGATATCTCTAAAAAAGAAGATGTTTATAGAGAATGTGTTGCAGAGGGCTATATAAAATTAAAGCCAGAAACTATTAAATTGATAAAAGAACAAAAAATTAAAAAAGGTAATGTTTTAACAACTGCACAAATAGCTGGAATACTGGCTGTTAAAAAAACTTATGAACTAATTCCAATGTGCCATCCTATACCAATAACTTCAGTAAATATTGACTTTGAGATGTTTGAAGATAAGATAAAAGCTACTTGTTCAGTAAAAACCACATACAAAACAGGAATTGAAATGGAAGCTTTGACTGGTATCTCTATAGCTCTATTGACAATTTGGGATATGGTTAAATCTGTTGAAAAAGACGAAACTGGGAATTATCCAGAGACGAAAATTTTTGGAATTAGAGTTGTTAAAAAAGTAAAAGATAATTTAGTGAAAGAGGGTTCTGATAGTAAATAAAAATTATTAAATAAAAAGGCAAGCTTATGGGGGAGTATACCAATAGAGGGGCTTTGCCCCTCTATGGAGGATGATTGTTATGGTTGATGCCAATTTTGACATTGTTTTTTGGGTTAGAATGATTAAAGAGGGGATAGAGAAAAAAAATCTAAATCCTTGGGATATAAATATTGCTGAAGTAGCAGATTATTATATTCAAAAAATCAAAGAGCTTAAAAAGTTTGATATTAGGTTGTCTGCCGATGTTATTCTTGTTGGAGGCATCTTATTGAGAATGAAATCTGAAGCGCTATATGACGAATGCAAAGTTGAAGAGGATGATGATTATGAATACTATGATGATTATTACTACGATGAGATAGAGAATAAACCAAAAAAAAGCAGAAAAAAGGAAAAAGAAGATAAAGAAAAAAATAAAAAAAGTAAAAAGCCAGTTACTGTTGAGGAATTAATTAAAACTATCGAGAAAGAGCTAAATAAAGTAAAAAAATCTAAAAAAAAGAGGGAAAAAAAGATAAATGAAGTTGAAGAGATTATAGAAGAGCTTATAGAAGATGAAGATATTTCAGACATAATAGCAGAGCTCTTAGAAGATTTAATGAAAGAGGGGATTATAATTTATCAGGAAAGGTTTAAAACAAAGGAAGAGAGAGTAAGGTATTTTATTCCCTCTTTATACTTAGCTAATGATGGAAAGGCAGAGTTAATTCAGGAAAAATTGTTTGGGGAATTAATAATTAAGCTTAAATCATTCTAAATCATCAGGAATCTTAGCCCTTTCAAAATGCTCTTTTCCTTTAACTAAGCTCATTGTTGCATCTATCCCCACTTTTGCAGTTAATTTATTCTTTAAATCACTTGAAGGGTCTAAAGATGAACCTTTTGCTCCAGGTATTATAATAATGTCTTTATCCCCCTGCACTCTTGTAGCTATAGCATATTCAACATCATTTATATCAAAAATATTTATGTCATCATCAACGACAACTACATGTTTTAAACTTGGATGAGAAGAGAATGCTGCCAATATAGCATTTTTTCCATCTCCTTCAGTTCTTTTTTCTATTTGAACTACAGCATGAAGCCAACAGCAGCCTCCTTCAGTTAAAACAACATTCTTCACTGTTGGAACAGTATTTCTTACTCCTTTTAAAATTCTCGGCTCTTGAGGCATTCCCATCAATGTCTTATGCTCAATTCCTCCTGGTAATAGAGCATGGAATATTGGCTTTTCTTTTCTATATAATCTTTCAATTTTAATTATTGGCTGCTTCCTAACAATATCATAAGTTCCTGTTATATCAACAAAAGGCCCTTCATCATCCATTTCTGGCAATATTTTTCCCTCAATAATAAACTCTGCCTCAGGAACTAATAAACCGTTATTTAGCTCAAATACTTCTATTTCACCACCCAACAAAGCAGCTGCAAATTTAAGCTCATCAAATGTTATATCTGCTGAAGTAGAGCCAGCTAACAAAACAGCTGGATGAACCCCTATAATTATAGCCACATCTAAATAACCTCTCTCTTTTATTGCTTTAGTATATAAAAAGTGTAAGTGCCTCTGCTCAACCATTCTTATAACTAAATGATTGTCTTTAACCAAAATCCTATGAATTGATAAATTACAACCATAATCTTTATCATTTACAACAACAACACCACTTGTTATATAAGGTCCAGCATCTTTTTCATAATAGATTGGAATAGGCCATTCCTTAATCTTCTCTGGACTTTCAATAATGTATTTTTCTTTCAATTTGTTATTTACCTTCAATTTTCCTTCTTTTTCTTTTTCCATAGAATCTATCATAAAGAATATAAAATCTTCTTTCTTTACATTAAAAATCTTTGAGAGAGTTTCTCTACTACAGAGATTTCCTACAACCTCAAATCCATTTACGTCTTTTATATACACTGGCTTTCCATCATACTTCTTTAATATTCTTGAAACTCCAAACTTTTTGTCAGCTTTTTCTATTATAATGGGGCTAAGCTTATTAATAATATCTCTCATAATCCCACCAAAATTTTATATATTTCTTAGCCAATTTTATTATTAATCTTAAGGTTTTAAATTTCTTCTTTATATTTAAAGTGATAACATGCACAAAGAACAGTTAATGAAACTTCATCAATTTTTTGTTTATGTTGTAAAAGAAATTATGAACGATGATTTTAAAAATAATAAGGAATGCAAAAAATTATTTGAAATTTATGAAACTTTAGATATTAGACCTCATCATATTCATCGACTTAAAAGTGAACAAAAAGCTGCTATATTGCTATTATCTGCCTGTGTAGCGAGGTATTTAGCTGATAATATGGAGAATGTTCCAAAAAATTTAGCTAAAAAACTTGAAGAAAATGCTTTTAAACATCTAAATGGCTGTAAAAAAAACATTATTATATTAGAAGAAGATGAAAATAATGGTAAAAATGTTGAGAAAGAAGAAAAATAAAACTATAATAGAATTTTACAGGAAAATTTTTAAATATAAAGTTATTATTTTAGCATAATAAACTTCTTAATCATAAATTTAAAGGTGATATCTTTATGTTTAATCCACAGAAATTTATTGAAGAGGCTGTAGAAGAGATAAAACAAAAAATTGGCGATAGAAAAGCAATAATTGCTTTAAGTGGAGGAGTAGATAGCTCTGTTGCTGCCGTCTTAACCCACAAAGCTATTGGAGATAAGCTAACTGCTGTATTTGTAGATACTGGATTAATGAGAAAAGGAGAGAGGGAAGAAGTTGAAAAAACATTTAGAGACAAGTTAGGATTAAATTTAATAGTTGTTGATGCAAAAGATAGATTTTTAAATGCTTTAAGAGGAGTTACAGACCCAGAAGAGAAGAGAAAAATTATAGGAAAGTTATTTATTGATGTTTTTGAAGAGATTGCTGAAGAAATTAAGGCAGAGGTTTTAGTTCAGGGAACTATAGCTCCGGATTGGATTGAAACAAAAGGGAATATAAAGAGCCATCACAATGTAGCTTTGCCTCATGGAATGGTTTTGGAAGTTGTTGAGCCATTGAGAGAGCTATACAAAGATGAGGTTAGATTATTAGCTAAGGAATTGGGATTGCCAGATAGTATTGTCTATAGGCAACCATTCCCAGGTCCCGGATTGGCTGTTAGAGTCTTAGGAGAGGTTACAGAAGAAAAATTAAACATCTGTAGAGAGGCAAACGCAATAGTTGAAGAAGAAGTTAAAAAAGCTAATTTAGATAAAGATTTATGGCAATATTTTGCTGTTGTTTTAGATTGCAAAGCTACTGGAGTTAAAGGAGATGAAAGGGAATACAACTGGATTGTTGCATTAAGGATGGTTAAATCTTTAGATGCAATGACTGCCCATGTTCCAGAGATTCCTTTTGATTTGTTAAAAAGAATTAGTAAAAGAATCACTTCGGAAATACCTAATGTAGCAAGAGTTGTATTTGATATAACTGACAAACCACCAGCAACCATTGAATTTGAATAAATTTTTAAAATAAAACTTTTTTAAACTTTTTTAAGGATGCCACTATATATATTATTGAATTTATATTATAGTTGTGAGCAAAATAAAATAAACTTTTATAAGGACAATTACTAATTCCTTATTTTAATTAAGATAGTTTTGCACACAACTATAACTATTTTTTGAGTGATATTATGATTTGTTTAGGATTAGAAGGAACTGCAGAAAAAACTGGAGTAGGAATTGTTACTTCAGATGGAGAAGTTTTATTTAACAAAACTATATTGTATAAACCTCCAAAACAAGGAATTAATCCAAGAGAAGCCGCTGACCATCATGCTGAAACATTTCCTAAGCTTATAAAAGAGGCTTTTAAAGTTGTAGATAAAAATGAGATTGATTTGATTGCCTTTTCTCAAGGTCCAGGATTAGGGCCAAGTTTAAGAGTAACTGCAACAGTAGCAAGAACTCTATCTTTAACATTAAAAAAACCAATAATTGGAGTTAATCACTGTATAGCACATATAGAGATTGGTAAATTAACTACTGAAGCTGAAGACCCTCTAACCCTATATGTTAGTGGAGGAAACACTCAAGTTATAGCTTATGTCTCAAAAAAATATAGGGTCTTTGGAGAGACATTAGATATAGCCGTTGGTAACTGCTTAGACCAGTTTGCAAGATATATAAATCTTCCACATCCTGGGGGACCTTATATAGAGGAGTTAGCAAAGAAAGGAAAAAAATTAATTGATTTGCCATATACAGTTAAAGGTATGGATATTGCCTTTTCAGGTTTATTAACTGCCGCTATGAGGGCTTATGACGCTGGAGAGAGATTGGAGGATATCTGCTATTCTCTACAAGAATATGCATTCTCAATGCTTACTGAAATAACTGAAAGAGCCTTAGCTCACACAAATAAAGGAGAAGTAATGCTTGTTGGTGGTGTTGCGGCAAATAACAGATTGAGAGAGATGTTAAAAGCAATGTGTGAAGGGCAGAATGTAGAGTTCTATGTGCCACCAAAAGAATTTTGTGGAGATAATGGAGCAATGATTGCATGGCTTGGTTTGTTAATGCATAAAAATGGAAAATTTATGAGTTTAGATGAAACAAAGGTAATTCCAAACTATAGGACTGATATGGTTGAAGTTAATTGGATAAAAGAAATTAAAGGTAAAGAGAGGAAGATTCCAGAACATTTAATTGGCAGAGGGGCAGAGGCAGATATTAAAAAAGATAAGTATTTGGATTTTGATGTTATAATAAAAGAGAGAGTTAAAAAAAGCTATAGAGATGAGAGATTAGATGAGAAGATAAGAAAAAGTAGAACAGCAAGAGAGGCAAGATATTTGGCATTAGTTAAAGATTTTGGCATCCCAGCTCCATACATCTTTGATGTTGATATATCCAATAAAAGAATTATGATGAGCTATATTAATGGAAAATTAGCTAAAGATATTATTGAGGATAACTTAAATATCTCCTATAAAATTGGAGAGATTGTTGGGAAATTACATAAAAATGATATAATTCATAATGATTTAACCACATCTAACTTTTTATATGATGGAAATCTCTATATTATTGATTTTGGTTTAGGAAAGATTTCAAATCTTGATGAGGATAAAGCAGTTGATTTAATAGTTTTTAAAAAAGCTATTATATCTACTCACCATGAAAAGTTTCAAGAAATTTGGGATAAATTCTTAGAAGGTTATAAAAGCGTCTATGATAGATGGGAAATTATATTAGATTTAATGAAAGATGTTGAAAAGAGAGCGAGATATGTAGAGTAAATTTTTGTAATATTTAAATATTCAACTAATATTTATCACGCTAAAACTTTTTTATTTTTAATTTAGAAATTTTTAAATGGTTATTTTTTGATTTTAAAGATTTTTAGCTAATTTCTAAGGGTAGCTTATTTTTAATATTTTACTTATTTAGATGTATTAAATTAGTAAGATTTTTAAGAGATTTTAGATAATTATTTTTATATTTAGATTTCCCCGATAGATAATTTGATTTTTTAGTTAAGGGGTTTTTATTGTTCTAATTAATACAATACCGTAAAGTATTTATATGAGTTAGGGTATATAAAGAAACCAAGTAATTGGGGGGTTGTAATATAACCCCTATAAAATAAAGGTTTAAAAATGCTTAATTTCGTTTAATTCAAAAAACGCCTCCTATTAAAATAAGACCGATTCGGTATGGAAATTTAACATCTTCTTTTTAGCTTTTATAATATTTGCCTTACCTTTTACTATTAAAATAAGACCGATTCGGTATGGAAATTATTACAACTGCAACCACAACAACATTGATTGCAAATTAAAATAAGACCGATTCGGTATGGAAACCGTTCATACATTCCTCTAACGCTCTATATTTTACATTAAATTAAAATAAGACCGATTCGGTATGGAAACTCAATATAAACTAAATATGTATTACCATTACTTTTATTAAAATAAGACCGATTCGGTATGGAAACCTTTTTCTATCTCTTTTAGTTTGTTCTCATATGCTTATTAAAATAAGACCGATTCGGTATGGAAACCTAATTTTATGAATAACTTTTATGAATAATTTCTAATTTTCATTAAAATAAGACCGATTCGGTATGGAAACACCCTACTATGTTTATGTTTATAGGCTTATAGATGTGATAACATTAAAATAAGACCGATTCGGTATGGAAACTTTGTATTTAGTTTATGCTTAGATGAGGAAGATAATCCATTAAAATCAGACCGATTCAGTGTAGTGATATTATTCTAAGATAATAGTGCTTTATTACTATCTTTTTTCAAAAAAATAGATATCTTCAATTAACACACAAACATAGATTAAAATTGTGATTAGTTTTAAATACTTTAGCAAATTATAATTTTGAAATAATAAACTAAAAATTTTAATATATTTATCTAAATAAATAAGAGAAATCTTGAAGTTTTCCACAAGATAGTTAGAACATTGAGATAGCCTGAATAAAATATTTATAAGATTATCCATAAATTAGGAATAAAAACTTCAAATAGGTGTAAATGTGGTAACCAAAGAAGATGTTATAAAAGCTTTAAAAACAGTTGCAGACCCACACATGGGAATAAGTATTGTAGATATGGGATTAATTAAGGATGTAGACGTTGATGATGAAGGAAACGTTAAATTTAAGTTAATACCAACAAATCCAGCCTGTATGAGTGTCTTAGGAATGGCATTTCAGGCGAAAGATGCTGTTAAATCATTAGAAGGAGTTAAAAATGTAGAAGTTGTTGTTGAAGGGCACATAATGGAAAAAGAGATTAACGAAATGTTAAAAGAGGATGATAAAAAGTAAATAAACTTAAAATTCTAAATCTATATTGTAAATCTTTTCTATATTCTCTTTATGAATTTTATAAACCATATCTTCATTTAAAATTCCCTTTTCAATTAAATTTCTTGTAACTCTTGGGACTGTTTTTATTCCCAAAACAACACCGGGTCTTTTTAAATCATCTATATAGTCAGTTTCCATAACAAACCTTAGAGATTTTTTAATAATATCTTCATTTACTCTTGAAGCTAAAATTGAAGGAAATATACCATACTTCTCCCCCTCTACTACCATATCTCCACAGTGATGTTTTACAACTCTTTCAGGATTTAAATTAACCTCTTTAGCCATCTCAGAAAACTCCTTAAATTGCTCTTCTGTAGAACTCTCTGCGTGAATTTGTATAGCACAGTCTAAATCTTTGGCTAAACACATGCAATATTTTAATATTTCATTTGAAACTTTCCAAACACTTTCATCTACCTTATAATGTGGCCTTCCAACCTCTCCTATACCAACAATAAAATCATTCTCCTCAATAAGCTTTTTTGCATAATTTAAGGCATCAATAATCTTTTGTTTTGCTTCCTCCAAGCTCATAAATTTCATTAAATATGTTAATTCAGCAGGATGAACTCCAACTAAACCAAAAGCCTTAACAGGTGTGTTTTTATTTATTCTCTCTACATCTTTAACCAATACATCCATTGATTTTGTTAAATCCCCATCAAATGTTGGTTTATTTAAAACTATCATCACCTTTCCTCCAGAATTATAGAATGTTTTCGCAACTTTCTCAGCTCCATATCCATTTTTATCATCAACATGGATATGATTGTCTGTAATAGGTAAATTTTTTAATACATCCAACCTCATCACCTAAAAATTTATAGTTGTGTGCAAAATAAAATAAACTTTTATAAGGACAATTTGAATTCCTTCCATAAGAAAGGCATTCACTAATTTCCTTATTTTATTTAAGATAGTTTTGCACACAACTATATGCTGTAGTTTTATGCAACTTTAAAATTCTATTTACATCTCTTTCTTTAGCTCTAAATGTTATTATGTGTTTGTCTTCATCTAAAATATCTTCAATAATCTCAGTATTTTCATATAAATAAGATATGAGTTTTGGATTGTTTGTCTCTATTGTTCCTATTGATAAGTTTAGATTATCAATAATTTTCTCAATTAACAAATCAATATTTGTATTATATTTTGCAGAAACAAATATTGGATTTACAATATATCTATTCAATTTCTCCAAAATCATTCTCTTTTTATCTTCTGTAATTTTATCTACTTTGTTAAATACAGTTATTATTGGTGATTTGCAATTAATTTTACTTAGAATTTCATGATTTACCTTTAATTTTCTTTTAATTTCTTCTATATCATCAGATGCATCAACAACAATCAAAATTAAATCACTATCTGCACTTTCTTCAATTGTTGATAAAAATGCCTCAATCATAAATGGTGGTAAATCATCGATAAATCCAACTGTGTCAGTAACCAATATCTTCCTTTTAATGCCCTTTATAACTCTTGTTGTGGTAGTTAATGTTGTAAAAACTTGATTTTTTGATTCTTTACTTTCTCCAGTTAGAGCATTTAATAAACTTGTTTTTCCTGCGTTTGTATAACCAATCAAACCTACTGAATCAAACTTCTCTCTGCTCTTTCTTGCTATTCTTCTATGTTCTCTAAGCTTCTCTAATTTCCTCTTTATGCTTGAAATCTCCCTCTTTACTTTCTGATAGTATTTTTCAACCTCATAATCTCCATATCCACCAAATCCTGGTTGCTCTCCCATCTTAGCCAACCTAACCTTTTCCCTTGCTCTTGGCAATTCATACTGCAACTCTGCCAATCTAACTTGTAATTGAGCTTCTTTAGTTCTCGCATGCTTATAAAATATTCTCAAAACTAGTTCAATCTTGTCAATAACTTCAACCTTGAATTTCTTAGCCAAGTTATATTTTTGTGAAGGAGTTAGCTGATTCCCAACTATAACAATATCTATATTTTCCTCTTTAATTTTTTCAGCAATTCTCTCTACTAATCCACTACCAATTTGATATTTTGGGTCTGGCTTTCTTATTTGAACTACTGTTCTTATTGGATTGTAAAGGACTTCAGCTAATTCTTTTAGTTCTTCTATATTTTTACTGTCAAACTTACTATCTTTTCTTAAAACTAAAAGTGCTCTTCTTTTAATTCTCTCTCCCTCCTTTATTTTTATAGTTTTGCTCATAACTATAATTTTTTAGATTTTTGTTAAAATAGATTATAAAAATTTCAATATATAAAATTTTATCCATCTAACTTAATTCAATCCAAGAAACCATATTTTTCTAAAATTGTGTGGTATCTTGAAAAATATTTCGCACATATAATATAAATATAATAAAAAAAGTTATTTTGTTAAAATTTCTACAACTTTTTTAATTTCAGGAATATTCACATTTAATTCTTCTCCCATCAATCCACATTTCATAATTTCCTTATTATTTGAAATTATTGCAATAACTTTATCCTTATTAATATTTTCAAGAACCAATTCCTTTGTATCGTCATCTACCTTATTAACTATAAAATAAACTTTCTTACCCAATTTCTCTCCAATCTCTTCTATCTTCTTAGATAATCTTATGGATTCATATGTTGGGTCAACTATAGCAATAATAACATCACATCCTCCCTCAACACCTCTACCAAAATGCTCTATTCCTGCTTCGGTATCAACAATAACAACCTCTTTATCTTTTAATTTTAAAGATTTTAAAAACTCTCTCAATAAAACGCCCATTGGACATGCACAACCTTCTCCAAAATCATGGATTTTTCCAATAGCTATGAGCTTGATATTATCTTTCTCTACTAAATAATCTTTTGGTAAGGAATCTATTGACAACTCTTCAAATAATTTAACGTTCTTTTTAGGTTGTGATTTTAACTTTTGCATAAACTCCTTTCTTCCTCCAAGATAATTTATAAAGTCCTTTGGTAAATCCATTCCTAATAATTTATGCAAACTTAAGTTTGATTCATCTCCATCAATAACTAAAACTCTATAACCATTTTTAGCAAATTCCTTAGCAATTAAAGTTGTTATTGAGCTTTTTCCACAACCACCCTTTCCACATATAGAGATTTTCATATTTCTCCCTCAATTTAATTTAAGATTTACTTTAAAAATTCATTTTAAAAACCTATATCTTATTTATATTTTTCCAATAGCATATTCAATATCCATCATGACTAATCATCTTTTCCTTTAACTAAGATTCTTGCATAGCTTTTATCTTCATTTGTTTTTCCTACTCCAAGTTTCTCTATTTCAAAATCCCCTCCCATTGATATTATTTTATCTAAAATTTTTAATAAAATGTTTGAATCTATTATATGCCTTTAAATTCAACAACTTCAAAGTTCATACTACCCCTCTAATTAAAATTTAAAATCTAAAAAATAAAAAAATTCCAAAATAGGACTTTTACAAGCATATTTAAATATTTTATTATAACATATCATGATAATCTATTTTTATCAGATATTATAATTTTTCGAAACAAAAGTTTATTTTGGGGAAAATATGCTAAAAATGTCGAGGACTATCGTTTATATGCTTTTTATATTACTTTCAGAGATTAATTCGTGTGTAGAGTTATTGAAAACGTTGCGTATTTTCGGAATCGACATATCTCACGATACAATAAATAGAATACTTTGGGAAGAAGGAATCTTCCCACAAGAAAAGCTTTTTAATTTCGTTAAAGATTTATAGTTGTGTGCAAAACTATCTTAAATAAGATAAGGAATTAAAGAACGCCTTCCAAAAGGAAGGCATTCAAATTGTCTTTATAAAAGTCTATTTTATTTTGCACACAACTATAAACCCATTATAAATCCTCACAGAGGTGAGCTCCATATACAACTTATGCTTCTTTTGAAGATGCTAAATTGTATGGGAGTGATTCCTAGGGCATACGTTATAGGACAAAATTCATCATATATAATATTTTCGATTTGATTTTTAATATATAGTTGTATCTTAAATTAAAATATTAATACTAAATTAAAAACAATATTTTAATTTATAAAAAAATTTTATATATTTTAATTCTTAATTTTTAATAGTAATATTTTTATATCATACACCTATTAATACTATTCTGTAAATAAGTATTACAAAAGTGATATTATGGAACGAATTTCATTAACCATTGAAAAAAATCTACTGAAAGACGTTGATGAAATTATAGATAAGGAAAAAATATCTCGTTCAGAGTTTATACGAAGAGCCTTAGAGTATTATGTAAAAAAATATGACTGGCTTAGCAGGATTGAATCAAAAATTGGTGAAATAACAGTTATATATAATTCAAAAGCTGTTGAGGATATTATTGAGTTAGAGAGCTATTATAGAGATATTGTAATAGTATCCCTTGAAATTCCATTTGAAGGAAAAATCATTAGAAAAATAGCAATTAAAGGGCAAAGAGATAGAATAATAGAATTGGTAAATAAACTAAAAGGTATTAGTAATGTTGAACTAGCTCAACTAACTACAATTAGCATTTAGAGTGAAATCATGCATAAATTTGAAAAAATTAAACAAGAGCTAAATAGTTATTTTTTAGAGAGGAGAGAAGAAATAGATATTGCATTAACATCAATTTTGGCAAATGAACATACAGTTTTTTTAGGAAATCCGGGAGTTGCTAAATCACAATTAATTAGGGCTATAGCCTCACATATTAATGCCAATTATTTCGAAAAACTTATAACAAGATTTACAACCGAAGATGAGTTATTTGGACCTTTAAGTATTAAAGAGTTAAAAGACAACGATAGGTTTGTTAGAAAAACTTCTGGTTATTTGCCAACAGCAGAGATAGCATTCTTAGATGAGGTTTTTAAAGCTAATAGCTCTATATTAAACGCTTTGCTTTCAATAATTAATGAGAGGATTTATCACAATGGGGATAGGATAGAGAAAGTGCCCCTAATTAGCCTCTTCGGAGCTTCAAATGAACTCCCTGAAGAAAATGAGCTCTTAGCTTTTTATGATAGATTCTTGTTTAGAAAAGTTGTTAAGGGAATTAGAAGCTGTGAGAATTTGATAAAACTTATTAAATTGGATGAAGAGTATAAACCAAAAACCACAATAACTATAAAAGAACTAAAAAAAATGCAAGAAAAAGCTAATGATGTTGATATAGAAAATATTATTGGATATTTAGTTGATATAAAGAAGAAGTTGTCCCAAAATCATATATATATTTCAGATAGAAGATTTAAAAAATCAGTTAAGGCAATTAAATGCTATGCCTATCTAAATGGAAGAAAAGAGGCTGAAATTGAAGATTTGGAAATATTGAGGCATATATTTTGGGAGGATGTAGATGATATATTAGTTGTTTCAAGAGTAGTATTTGATATAACCAACAAATATGCTGAACAAGTGTTAGATAAGGCAGAGATAATTAAAAATCTCAAAAATGAACTTAAATACATAGACATTAAGAAAATTAGTGAATGTAAAAAGGATTACAACAAATTAATTGAAATCCTTTGTAAAATGGCATATATAAGATTGGAGTTGAAAAAAATTAGAAATGAAGCCATTATAAACAAAAGAAAAACTGATTTTATTGATGAAGTTATTAAAGAGACGGATGAATTTAATAATTATATTGAAGGGATTTTAAATGAACTCTGAAGAATATAAAAAGAAATTAAAACTAAACTATGGAAACAGGGAGAGATTAAAGGTTTTAAAAGAATTATACAAAATGGAAGTTGATGAATTGGTTGAATTAAATATCTTAGATGATGTATTTGAATTATTAACATCAACAAAAGAGAGGGGGTTTGAGGATATAATCTCAACCCAATACACTTCTGATTCAAAAAATAGAGAAATTATTTATTATTGCATAAAAATTATAGAAAAAGTTGGTGTTAAATATCCAAATTTAGTTTATATTTATATTCCTTACTTAATAAAGCTCTTAGATAGTGAGTTTGAGTGTATTAGATTTGCAAGTGCTGAAGCTTTGGCAAATATTCCTTCGAAATTAACAATTTATGCATATCCAAAACTTATAAAGAAATTAGACAACAAAGTTTATGCCAAAGTATTGGTTAAGTTAATAATGAAATCAGACAATAAAGATGCTATTCTATTAAAGATTTTTGAGAACTTTAATGAATATTCTCTCTATATAATAAAAGAGCTTTATAGATATGATAAAGAGTTAATTTATGAGTTCATCCCACTAATTTTAAGAGACTTTGGAGATAAAGCTGTATTTATGATGCAAAAGATACGGGCTGATTAACAAAAATATTTTCTTCAATTCTAAATTGTTGAGCATAGCCAATTAGCTTAGGAATAGATTTCATTAAATTTTCAATGATACTTACTGACACATATTCAGGAATAATATCATAATCTTTTTCAGTATTTATTTCCCCTTCAATATAAGCTTCAAAAGAAAACTCCCCATAGGCTTTAATATTACACACAAAATTAAATTTTTTTGCGTCCATTTTTTTATACTCAATGTACCAATCAACATTTAGCTCTACAGTTCTATTCTTAGGGATTTTTATTGGAGGTTTTATAGATATATTTAGAAGATTTACTTCCATAATTCCACCTTGTAATACTTTTGTATAAAATAGTATATATATTTTATGATTTATCTTAAATTTAGTATTATGGTGAAAAAATGATTAGATATGATAAGTATGACAAGATGGTTTGGGAAAGGTGTAAAGATAAAATAACTTTTCATATAAGTGAAAAAGAAACAGAGATGATATTTTATCTATTCTTTAAATATGAAATTGAGATTTTGGAAGAAAATGATTTAATTAAAAAAATTATAAGAGATAGAAGATTTAAAAATATAAAATCAATAACTACATTAGATGAAAATTATTCATTAATTGCCACTGAATTTTTTTGTGAGAAATTTAAAGAGCATAAGGAAAAAAGTAAAGAGGAAGATATAGATGAGTTGTTAGATGAGCTTGAAAGCTATATGGAAAGCATAACATCATCTTTCAGCACTTGTGGTCGAGGAGAAGGATATAAAAGCCATTCTGACCCAAAGAAAAAATTAGAATTGACTGAAAAATTATTAAAAAACAATAAATTAAAGGAGTTTGTAAAAATTTTAGGGAAGTTTAGAAGAATAACTATAAAGAAGTATAAAACAAAAATTAAACACTTCTCAGGAGAAAAATACTCAATAAACTTTGGAAATAATTTAATAAATCTGCTCTCTTCAGAGTATAGAAACTTTGCTGAAGAAACCCTTTTTATTGATTTGTTAAGGAGATACAATGAAAATAGACTTTTAAATTATAAGATATTGAAAAATAATGAAAACTGTGGAGACTTCATAGTTTGTTTAGATTTAAGTGGCTCTATGAGAGGGAACAAAGAAATTTGGGCAAAGGCTATTGCTCTCTGCTTAATGGATATATCTTTAAAAAGAAATAAGAGATATATAGCAATATTATTTGACGATGGTGTTAGGGATATAAAGATTTATGAAAAAAAGGTATCTTTTGAAGAAATTTTAGAATTTGCCTCTGTATTTTATGGTGGTGGAACTAATTTTGAAAAACCATTGAGAGAGGCATTAAAATTTAATGGAGATATTGTCCTTATAACAGATGGAGAGTGCGAAATATCTTTAGAGTTTTTAGAAAAAATTAAAGAAGAAAAAATGAAAAGAAAGACAAAAATTTATTCTATATGCATAAATACAAAGCCAACAGTTAGCTTAAAACAGATATCTGATGCAGCTATAACAATCTATGAATTAACTTCCAAGACAGCCGAGAAGGTTTTTGATATATTAATTTAATCTCTAATTGTTGCTTTCATCCTATTTTCCTTTAATATCAAATCAAGGGCATCTATTATGTCTTTAACGACAATATCTGAGCTTAATATTGTTTTGCTCCAAGCTCCTTCATCACCAATAACGCAAATTCCTAAATCAGCATTTTTTAATAACAGTTCATCATTATTTCCATTACCAATAGCAATAATTTTTTTGTTAGGATTTTGATTTTTTAACTCTTCTAAAATTTTTAGTTTAGCTATTTTTTCACTACCATATTTTTCTCTATCTACTTTTATTCCTTTAACATTCAAATCATTTGCAATATCCTTTAAAGTTCCAAAAGTATCGGCTGATAAAATGTATATTTCTGCTTTTTCTTTTAAAGTAGCTAATCTTTCTTTAACACCTTCTTTTATTTTCCCATCGGTAGCTATTGTTCCATTTAAATCTAAAAGAATAATCATATTATCAACCAAAAAAATTTTATTTTTATAAGGTTTTTAAAAAAATAGATATAAAAAATTAGCTAATAGACTTTTTAATGACTAAAAACTTTAATCTTTTGTTATCATAGTTCCAATACCTTCCTCTGTAAATATTTCCAACAATAGAGCGTGAGGAATTTTTCCATTTATTATATGAACACTTTTAACACCATGCTCTAATGCATATAAAGCACTTTCAGCCTTAGGTATCATACCTCCCTTTATTCTCCCATCTTTTATCATCTCTTTTAACTCAGAAGCTGTTAATTTTCTATGTAGTGTCTCTGGATTATTTATATCATCCATTATTCCATCAACATCTGTTATTAAAATAAGCTTTTCAGCCTTTAAAGCTCCCGCTATATCTCCAGCAACGGTATCGGCATTTAAATTATATGCTTCTCCTTTCTCATCCAAACCAATTGGTGATATAACAGGAATGTATCCATTATTTATTAAAATTTCCAATAATTCTGTATTTACCTCTACTGTTTCTCCAACTCTACCTAAATCTACAGCTATTTCTTCCCCATTCTCATTTTTAATATATTTTATTTTTTTCTTTGCTATTATAATCCTTCCAGATTTTCCAGATAATCCAACAGCCCTTCCACCAAATTTTGATAATTTAGAGACAATATCACCATTAATTTTTCCAGCTAAGACCATTTCAACAATATCTAACGTTTCCTCATCAGTAACTCTTAAACCATGAATAAACTCTGGCTTCTTTCCCATCTTTTCCATAGCTTTATTAATCTCTGGCCCTCCTCCATGAACAACTACTGGATTTATTCCAACATACTTCAACAAAACTACATCTTGAGCAGTCCAGTTTTTAGCCTTTTCATCAATCATTGCATGACCGCCATACTTTATAACAAAAGTCTTTCCATAAAATTTCTGTATAAATGGAAGAGCTTCCATTAAAATCTCTGCTTTTTCTATCATATTCATCCCTATAAAATACCTTATTGAATAGAACTTTTGCAGAGATAAATTTTTTGATTAAATATAGACACCTTTAGGTGCCAAAGTTCCTTATATAGCATATAAAGTGCGAAAGTCCTATTTAAACTTATCAAACAATAACTTTAAATAATAGTAAAGCCCTAAATAAGGTAATTAACAAAGAGCTAACGTTTTAAATAAAATGAGATTTTTTGTTGTTGGTGAGAGACAATGCCGAATTATCATGTAACTTTACAAGCTGCATATATTGTGAGAAATGTAGATGATGTAGAAGATGCTATTAGTGTAACAATATCCCAAATAGGTAAAATGTTGAATAGAGAAGGATTAAACTATGTGGATATAGATATTGGATTAACAATATGTCCAAAATGTGGAGAACTTGTAGATTGTGTATTAGTTGTAGCAAGAACTGCATTAGTTGGTGTTTTGTTATCTATGAAAGTCTTTAACGCTGAAAGCCCAGAGCATGCTATAAGAATAGCTAAAGCAACAATTGGAAAAGTTTTAAAGAATATTCCATTAGAGCCTGTTGATGTAGTAGAATTAGAAAAATAAAAAATTTAAAATTTTTTAGCCTTTTTTAAATCCCAATCCAAAACCTACAAGAAATGAAGTTCCAAATGAAAATGAATGAATTAAACCTATAAGCTTATTCCCAAAAACCAATATTGAGTTTTCAAGATTTCCAAGTAATGCTGAAAATGCCTCTTTATTAATACTTATAACACCTATTTTAGCCAAGTAAAGTAAGCTTAATATATAAACACCTATTAAGAATACTACCACCTTTATTGCCTTTTTTGCTGCCCATCCTACTACAAATCCAATAATAAATCCACTACCTATATCTGGAAAGAATTGAGTAATGTCCATAAATAATCACCACTAATGCATCAGCTGAAAAATCTCTTTTTACATATAAAAAAGTTTCTCCTAAGGGAGCTATTGTTTATTTTTAGCATAGAACTTTCACAGAAATAAATGTTTAATGCATGAATTGAAGTCTTAAAAACTATAAGACTTTCACAATTTATATTTCATAGGACTTTCGCATCCACATTTAAATACTTAGATTAACGATAAACCAATTTCTTCACACAAAGAGATTATGGCATTACCAACGGCTATTCGATTTAGTTTTCTTCTAAGTTCGTACCAACTGATATTTTTATCGATTCTAATTTTCTCTAAGAGGTAGAAGGCTCTCATAGAAAGGGAGATATGACCTAAAATTGGAAATTTTTTTCTAACGAAGAAATTGCCTGTATTACAGCACTGTTTAACACCCCTATGGAATTCCTCGATTCTCCAAGAGGCGTTTTTGACCTCTTGGAATTCTTCGAAACTCATAAATAGGTTATTAGTTATATAATATTTTGCCTTTCCGTTTTTGGAAAGGCAGAAGAGTCTGACATAGCCAACTTTTCGTAGATAAACGATTAATCCATTCTTAGGAATTTCCTTAATGTCTTCGATTGATACCCACTTTCCGTTTTTGGAGAGTTTTACCTTTCTATTCCTTTTAATTCTGCAGAGGTAGAATAAACCTAAACTATCGATAAGTTTTAAGTTATCTTTACTTGAATACCAACTATCGAAACAGATATATCTAATATTTAATCCTTTATCCACTAAAGACTTTATTATCTCCCTACATAAATTATTTTTCGTCTTTCCATCTCTTGGTCTGTCATATACTCTAAAATCGATTGGAATAATATGTTTTCCATTTGTAATTATGCAATCAACAATATGTATGCCTTTAATTACTCGTTTATGTAGATTACTCCAACAATAATAAGCAAATTCAGTCGATTTAGAGTAAATTTTATCTATAACAAAGTCATCTATAACGACAATATTATAATCAGGAGTGATAAAATCTTTAACGAAATTAAAAAGCTTTTCTTGTGGGAAGATTCCTTCTTCCCAAAGTATTCTATTTATTGTATCGTGAGATATGTCGATTCCGAAAATACGCAACGTTTTCGATAACTCTACACACGAATTAATCTCTGAAAGTAATATAAAAAGCATATAAACGATAGTCCTCGACATTTTTAGCATATTTTCCCCAAAATAAACTTTTTGTTTCGAAAAATTATAATATCTAATAAAAATAGATTATCATGAAATGTTATAATAAAATATTTAAATATGCTTGCAAAAGTCCTATTTCATTTAAGGTATTCATGATGCTAAAAGCCTCAAAGTTCATTATTAGTTATTCCCGCAAAAGTCTAAATATGAATCTAATATGAATTTAAAGACCATTCATCCTTTAGATTAAGATATAATTAATTTTTTATTTTATCTAACTTTTATCTAACCTTACTACCTATTTTTATGTCTTTATCAATAGTTAATAAGCTAACATTTCCTTCATCATCTTCAGCTGCTAAAATCATTCCTTCAGATAAAACACCACACAATTTAGCTGGTTTTAAGTTGCAGATAACTATAACTTTTTTACCAACTAATTCTTCTGGTTTATAGTAGTTTTTAATTCCTGAAACTATCTGTCTTTTTTCATCTCCTAAATCAACAATTAATTTTAACAACTTTTTAGATTTTTCTATATCTTCAGCTTCAACAATTTCTCCTACTCTCAAATCTATCTTTTCTAAATAACTTATATCTATTTGCTCCATTTTTTCTCCTCCTTCATTTTCTTCTATTTTATTTTCATAAAGTTTTTTCTTAATCTCTTCTATCTTTTTATCATCTATCTTTTTAAATATAATCTTTGGTTTTTTCAGCTCATGTCCTCTCAAATTCAAATCAAGTTCTTCATTCATTAATCCTAAGAGTTCAGAAGATTTTCTTGGCATGTATGGATATAACAAATAGGAGAGAGTTTTTACTGTCTTACAGCAGGTATATAATATTTCCTCTAATCTTTCTTCATCTTTAACTGCCCATGGTTCCATCTTTTGGAAGTAGCTGTTTCCTTCAATAGCAAGATGTAATATACTAACTAAAGCATCTCTAAACTTAAAGCTCCTTATGTTTTTATCCACTACCTCAATAGTTTTTTCACATTTTTTCAATAAAGCTTTATCTTCCTCTTTTAATCTGTTTTCATCAACAATAGGCACTTTTTTAAACTTTCTATGTGTGAATGTTAAAACTCTGTGAGTAAAGTTTCCAATTATATTAATTAGCTCATTATTTATCTTATTTTTGAAATCGTCAAATGAGAAATCGCAATCTTTAAACAATGGAGCTGACATGATTAAATAATACCTTAAATAATCAGCATCAAAGTGTTTTACAAAATCTTTAACCCAAACTACCCATCTTTTGCTTGTACTCATTTTTCTTCCTTCTAAAGTTAAATAACCTCCACTAATAACTGCTGTTGGCAAATTAAAGGAACCATGAGCAATTAACATTCCTGGCCAAAATACAGCATGATGGACAGTTATATCCTTCCCTATGAAGTGATAAATCTTTGTATCTTTCTCTAACCAATATTTCTTCCAAACATCTCCCAACATTTTTGTAAATGAGATATAGCCAATAGGTGCCTCTAACCAAACATACATTACCTGATTAGTACCAGGAATTGGGACACCCCAGCTTATGTCCCTTGAAATGTCCCAATCATGCAACTCTTTAATCCAATTTAATGCCATATTTTTAACATGCTCTGGCATTTCCTCTGCATTTTTTATATATTCCTCTAATTCCTTTTTTAAAGCACTTAACTTAAAGAAGTAATGTTTTGTTTTCTTAATCTCGGGCTTCTCTTTACAGATAACGCAGTATGGCTCTTTCAACTCAAACGGTTCTAAGTGTCTTCCACAGACCTCACAGTGGTCTCCTCTTGCTTCCCCTCCACAGTATGGGCAGATTCCTTCAACATACCTATCTGGCAAGAATTTTTTACAGTTTGGGCAGTAAAATTGCTCTATCTCTTTTTCATATATATAGCCGTTTTCTTTCAATTTTAAATAAAATTCCTGAGCTGTTTCTATATGTATTTGGCTGTGAGTCTTTCCAAAAGCATCAAACTCTATTCCTAATAAATCTAAATCTTCTTTAATCTCATTATGGTATTTTTCAACAATTTCTTCTGGACTTTTTCCTTCTTTCTCAGCAGTTAATGTTATTGGAACCCCATGATTGTCAGTTCCACCTATATGGATAACATCATCTCCTCTCAACTTTAAATATTTATACATAATATCTGCTGGAATGTAGGTGCTTCTTGCATGACCCAAGTGTAGAGGACCGTTTGTGTATGCTAAGGCGGTAGTTATTAAATACTTCATTATCTCCCTCCATTGTGTTAGAATTTTTTTCTTTTTCCTAAAATGTGTCTTGCAATTGGGTCATCAATATTAAGCATTTTTGCAATTGCCTGCAATTTTTTATTAGTTATCTCAACAGTTTCATGAGATTTTTTTAATATATAGGGATAGCCGTTAATAGATATTTGCTTTAGTGCAGATAAGACTTCTTTATTTATTTTATTAAAGCTTGTTATTCCCACAACTCCACAGTTATTCTCCAATCTTACAAACTGTATGTATGCTGTTTCAATATTCCCATCATATTTACTTATAAAGTTTATTCCCTTCATTATACTACTTAATTGACTATGTCCTTCTCCTTTTTTATCTCCTATCATTTCTATAAAGTTTATTGGAATAGAATAACCTTCTTTATTGGTAAATTTTGTGAAAACAGCAATATCTGGTATTTCAGCATTAAAATAAATATTTATCTTAGATGTTTTTGAAATACCAATTAGTTTATCTTTATATTCTTTTAAAAGATTAGTTAATGTTAATATATACTCAGCATGCTCAACTAATAATTTTTCATCTCTATCCAATTCTAAATCTTTTGATATAACACCAATATCTCCAGTTTTTATCTCTTCTTCGATATGTTTATCTAATTCTTTTTTATATTCTTTGTATATAGAATTAAACCTATCTTTATCTGCTTTATCAATGTTAGTCTTTGCAAAGATTAGCAGGGAGAATAATGAACCGTCCAAAAGATAATAATCAACATCATAATTTTTTAAAACATGGAAAGCAGTTTTTAACTCCAAAGTGAGCATATAAGTTCTTAATCTATTTTCAATATCTAATGGATGAGAAATGTCAAAAATGTAGCTATCTTTAGTTTTTTTGACTTTTTCTCCAATTTTGTGGATAAAACTAACTGCTCCAACACAAAAAAATGAAAATGAGATATAGTCAATATGATTATAGCTCCCATCTCCACCAGCAAAGTTCATCTCAACTGAATCATCAAAATTATCTTCAATCCAATATTCATTGATGTTGTAGGATATTTTATTAATTTTTTCCATTTTTTTGATAATCCGTTCTTTATTTTTTAAGAGATATTCAATCATCATTAATCCCTCAAATTTTAATAATAGGATTATGCCTCAATAGTTCCATAACCTATCAATCTCCACCTTGAACCAACTCTTCTGCTTATAGCCACTCTATCTCCAATCTCAGCACATATTGGAAGTTTTAATTTTATATCTGCTATATCCCCTCTTGCTGATGTTATAACTCCTGCGGTTGTAGCAGTTCCAATGTTTAGCATTAAAACCTCTCCAGTTCTCAATGGCTCTATCTGTAATTCCTCCTTAGTTCCTACAACTCTATCCAACAAATTGGCTCTTATTGTTATTTTTTCTCTAATTGGTGGTAGAGTACCAGGCAATCCAACAACGCTTCCAGTTAAGGCATCTGATTTTGTTAAATATGGGTCTAATGTAGTCCCAACACCAATCAAACCTCCTGGATGAGCTTTTCTAAGTATGGTATTTCCAGCGGCTAATGAAACAATCTTTGTAGTTAATGGTTTCCAGAATGTTTTGTTACCTTCAGTTACTTTGATTCCAGGCCTTATTTCAATCTCATCCCCTACTTTAAATACTCCTTGAATAATTGCTCCTCCTAAAACTCCCCCTTTTAAATCCTTAATCTCAGTTCCTGGTTTGTTTATGTCAAAGCTTCTTGCAACATACATTCTTGGTGTAGCGTCAGGGTCCCTTTTAGGTGTTGGAATAAAGTCCTGTATCGCCTTCAATAAAACATCAATGTTTGCCTCGTGGTGGGCAGAGATTGGAATTATAGGGGCATTTTCAGCAATAGTTCCCTTAATAAATTCTTTTATTTGCTCATAATTTTCTTCTGCCTGTTTTTCATCTACTAAATCAATTTTGTTTTGCACAATAATAATTTTATCAATTCCTAAAATCTCCAAAGCCATTAAATGCTCTTTTGTTTGAGGTTGTGGGCAGGGTTCATTAGCAGCTATAACCAAAATTGCCCCATCCATCAAAGAAGCTCCAGAGAGCATTGTAGCCATCAATGTTTCATGTCCTGGAGAATCTACAAAAGATACTCTTCTTAAAAACTCTGTTTCAGCTAAACAGTTTGGACATCTTGGTTTTGTTGTGTAAGTTCCACATTGTGGGCATTTTCTTATCTCACAATCAGCATACCCTAATCTAATTGAAATTCCTCTCCTCAACTCCTCACTATGCCTATCAGTCCAAACTCCTGTTAATGCTTTTGTTAAACTTGTTTTTCCATGGTCAACGTGTCCAACCATTCCAATATTTACTTCTGCCTGTTTAGCTTGTTTTTTCTTTGTCATAATTATCCCCCGTAAATCTTACTTTGCTTACTTTATTTGTAAAAATATAGGTGTTTTTTAAAAGTTTTTTAAATAGGGCTCTCCGTAGGAACAAATATCCGGAAAGCATTTTTGATGTTGATGATACTACATAAACTGCGAAAGTCTATTTCAAAATATATAATAATATTATAAATAAATAAATTATTATAGTTGTGTGCAAAAGGAAAGCATTTAAAATTTCCTTTTTAAAGCTTATTTTATTTTACACATATTTAATATATTTTTTGAAAAATCATTTATAGTATTCATATTTTTATAATTTTAGCTTACAAACTAATCCATAGTTTATCATAGTATTTAACAACATATCATACAAACTGACAGCTATGGAAATGAGTAGTCCTCAACCCACAACTTCATTGGGACTACCAGTTTTAGTTATGTTTATGTCATTCTTCAACATATTTTTTTAACTTCTCAAGCTGTTCTTTAGTACCAAAAGCATATATTATATCTCCAACATTAATTACTGTATCAGGAGGAGGACTCGTAATCATTCTATCTCCTTTTTTAATAGCTAAAATAGTAGCTCCAGTTTTTTCTCTAATTTTTGAATCTTTTAAAAGTTTATTGTCAAGTTCTTTATTTTTTAAAATATACCTCCTAACTTCCATGTCTTCTTCTGTAGCTACTAAGGAGTGAATAAATTCAACGACATCTGGATTTAATGCAATTCTTGCAATTTCCATTCCTCCAACTATATATGGACACACAGCCCTATCAGCACCCGCTTTTATTAACTTATCAAGAGTTGATGGTTTTTCTGCTTTTGCTACCACATAAATATTTGGATTTAACTTCTTTGCTGAAAGAGTAATAAAGACATTTTCAGCATCTGAAGTAACTACTGAAATTAATCCTTTAGCTTTTTCAATCTTTGCCTTTTTTAAAATATCGTCTGATGTGGCATCTCCTACAATACATATAAGATTTGGGTCTTTTTCAAGAGCTTCTTCCAATATTTTCTCATCTGAATCAATAACTACAAATGGAATTCCACATTTTTTTAATTCTTCAACTATAACTTTTCCCAATTTTCCATAACCACATATTATATAATGGTTGTTTAGTTTTTTGATTTTATCCATCATTTTTCTCAACCTAAAGTATTTTTTAAAATGCCCCTCAATAAAAAACCCTGCTATATTTCCCATAGTATATGCAACTGCTCCTACCCCAGCAAATATGTATATTATGATAGAGAGCTTTCCAATAAATGTCTTTGGTGTGTAATCTCCATAACCAACTGTTGAGATTGTAACAACTGCAGTATAAAAAGCTGTGAAGAAATCCCAACCCTCAACTGTCATCAATATTACTGATTCAATTAATATGAGTAAGATAATTACCAATATACCAAGCTTTATTTTTTTATAAGTGTCCATTTAATCTCCCTTTAAAGCCTTTTATAACCATAGGGCTCAACACCGCATAGAGGGAAACCCTCTATTGCTATACTCCCTAACACCTCTGCCTTTGGCAGAGGTGTAAATTTTGGGTATCCCGAACCATAGGGGCTATGCCCCTATTGGTATACCCCAAATTTTTTGATGAACCTTTTTCTAAAAGGTTCATATCAATAAGGCGTTAGCCCTATGGTTCGGAATACCCGGGATGCATTACCTCGCTTCGCTCGGTAATGCCTCTTATTATTAAACTAATACAAGCTTATGGGGGAGTATCCCAATAGAGGGGGCTACGCCCCCTCTATGGTTACTCTCCCTTTAAAGCCTTTTGCAATGATGTAATTAATCCAGAAATAAAGAATAAGACAGAGAATATTATTATCAGCTTCCCAGCTGCTGTTTTTGGAGTTATATCTCCATAACCTACTGTTGTTATAGATATTGTTGTAAAATAAAAAGCATCAAAAAAATTGTTTATTGCAGGATTTACACCTGATTCAGCAATCCATATTAAACATGAAGAAATAAAGCAAATTATTAATAGTGATAAAAAGTTAAATAATTCCTGATTTTCTTTTAACCTCCTCAACTTAATTATTCTAAGTAGAACCAAAATTCTTAAAATATTTATTACTCTTAGGCCTAAAAACGCTTTTGAATAGAATATCTGTAAAGAATATAGTATGAATGCAAATATGACTATAGCATCAACAATATTATAAACATCTTTAAAAAATTTTGCTTTATCTTTAGCATAATAGAAGTTGTATATAAATTCAAAGGTAAAGAATATTATCGAAATATAATCTAATCTTATTAACAAATCTTGATAGGAAGGGTTATAAGTTGATAATATAAAAGAAATAACTATCTCAAATGTAAAAATTAAACTTAATATTTCTATAATCTTCCTCAACTTTATATCTTTTAAATCCATTTATATCACAATTAGTATTTTTTATAGACTATAGGGGGGTAATTTATGGAAATTGGCATTTTAGATATAAAAGGTTCCCTACCATTATTTGAAGATTTTGGAAATCTTACAACAAAAATTATAGACGAAAAAAACTACAAAGAAATTAAAGATTTAGATACTTTAATAATACCAGGAGGTAGTTTAGTTGAAAGTAAATCATTAAATGAAGAGATAAAAAAAGAAATAATTAACTTTGATGGTTATATAATAGGAATATGTAGTGGATTCCAAATCTTATCAAAAAAAATAGACATTGGAAGGAAAAGTGTAATTCCAATTGTTAGGGAGGGTTTAGGTTTGTTAGATGTTGAATTTTATCCATTGGTTTGTACGGATAGAGTTGAATTTGAGATGAAAAAATCAATATTCGGGGAAGGAAAAGGAGAGGGGTTTCACTGTCACACCTATGGAGACATTAAGATAGTTGATAAAGAAACAAAAATTTTTACGATTTCAAAAGTAAGAAAACTAAATTATAAATTAAGTAAAGAACAAGAAATAATCTCTGGAGCTTTTAAAGGCAAAGTGTTTGGGACAATGGTTCATAACTTCTTAGATAATGAATTTATTAGAGATAATTTTTTAAAGTTTATGGGAGTTACAGAGGATGAAAAAGAGAAAATTTTTGAAAAAAATAAGATTATAAAGGATGAGCTAAGGAAGAGAGCTTTAAAATATAGGCTAAATCCAGAAAGTATTAAAAATAATAATACTAAGAAAGATAAAAATAAAAAGAGAGGAATTATTTTATTGGCTACATCGTCAAATAGTGGAAAGACATTTTTAACCACTGCTATATCTGCAAAATTAGAGGGAAGGGTTTTTGTTGCTAAAATTGGGGGAGATGTTAGAGATATAGTGCCAGCTTTATATTTATTGAGAGAGAGGATGACAAAATACAATAGTATAAAGATTGGAGAGAGAGGATGGGTGGAGGTTTTTGAATTTTTAGATTATATAAAAAAATCAGATTATAATTATATTATTGTTGAGGGAGTTATGGGGGCTTTTACAGCTGCATTAAAAAATATCTCCTCATACCAAATTGCCAAAAGGCTTGGATTTCCAGTTTATATAATAAGTCCTTGTAATATAAGTGGAATAGAAGGGGCTTTTGTAGAAGCAATGGCATATTACAGCTTACTTAAAGATTTAGGGATTAAAGTTGAGGGAATAATTTTAAACAAAGTGTATGATTGGAATTTATTTGGGAAATTAAAAAATTTGGCTGAAAAATATAATATAAGAGTTTATGGAATAAAAAAAGTGGTTAATGAGAGTAGAGGATTAATTCCAGAGGTAGAAATTGATTATGAAAACTTCTGCAGAAATGCCTTTAATGTTGATTTAGAAATAGAAATCCCAGAGATTGAAATAGACAATAATATAAATGATAACGAAGATAATTTTTTAGAGATGTTAGATAAATGGATAAAGAAAATAATAATTTAAGAGGCATTGCTTCCTAAGGGAAGCAATGCATCCTGGGTATAGCAATAGGGCGAAGTCCTATGCGAAGGTAATTTTTTAGAGATGTTAGATAAATGGATAAAGAAAATAATTAATGGGGATAATAATGGATATGTTTAGTGGTTTTATTGGCTCATTAATTTGGTGGCTTCTATTCTTTTATCTGATTATGGCTCCACAAATACAATATAAACAATTACAGCTTGCAAGATTAAAAATCCTTAAAGAACTTTCAAATAAGAGGAATTCAACAGTGATAACATTGATACACAGGCAAGAAAGTATTGGTTTATTTGGGATTCCAGTTTATAAATTTATAACCATTGAAGATAGTGAAGAGATTTTGAGAGCTATAAGGTCTGCTCCTAAAGATAAACCAATAGATTTGATTATACACACACCAGGAGGTTTAGTTTTAGCAGCTACTCAAATAGCTAAAGCGTTAAAGGCTCATCCAGCAGAAACGAGAGTTATAGTTCCTCATTACGCAATGAGTGGAGGAACTTTAATAGCTTTAGCCGCAGATAAAATAATTATGGATGAAAATGCCGTCTTAGGACCTGTAGACCCACAACTTGGGCAGTATCCTGCTCCAAGTATTGTTAGGGCTGTTGAACAGAAAGGTGTTGAAAAAGTAGATGACCAGACTTTAATATTAGCAGACATTGCTAAAAAAGCAATAAATCAAGTACAAAATTTTGTATATAATTTATTAAAGGATAGATATGGGGAAGAAAAAGCTAAAGAGCTATCTAAGACATTAACAGAAGGTAGATGGACTCATGACTATCCAATAACTGTTGAAGAAGCTAAAAAACTTGGTTTAAATGTAGATACAAATGTTCCAGACGAAGTTTATATTCTAATGGAGTTGTATAAGCAACCAATAAGGCAGAGAGGAACTGTTGAGTTTATGCCTTATCCAACAGCACAGGATACTGGTAATAAAAAATAAAAATCAATAATTAACAAAATTAGTTATCTTTTTGTAGCTTGATAAATATGGATTAAATCACTTAAAATAGCTGATGCTGTCTCTATAGGCCCAGCTCCCCTTCCAACAACCACAACCTCTTTTGCCAAATCAGTTTCAAACATTGCGACATTTAAAGTTCCTTTGACATTTAATGGATTGTCTATTGGAACAAGCATTGGCTCAACGATTAAGTGTTTATCTTTAATTTGCCCAATTAATTTTATTGTATATCCTCTTTTATTAGCTAAAAATAGAGCTTCTGGAGTTATCCTTTTAATTCCTTTAACCTTTACATCTTTAATTGTTTTATCCATTCCTATAATTGAATTGGCTAAAATAACAATCTTTGCTGCAGTGTCTAAACCTTCAATATCTTGAGTTGGGTCTGTTTCAGCTATCCCTAATTCCTTAGCTTCTTTTAATGCAGTTTCAAAATCTAAACCCTCTTTTTCCATCTTTGTTAATATATAGTTGGTTGTTCCATTTAAAATTCCTCTTATTGATAAAATTTCATTTCCAGCTAATGTTTCCTTAGCTAAGTTTATTATTGGCATGGCTCCTCCAACTGATGCCTCGTGTCTAAAAATAACATTATATTTTTTTGCTTCTTCAATCAGCTCTTTATAACATAAAGCTAAAGGCCCTTTATTAGCAGTTACAACATGTTTTTTATTTTTAAAGCTTTCTAAGATGTGGGTTTTAGCAGGTTCTCCTGTCTCTAAGTTTGATGGTGTTACTTCAACAACAACATCTGCATCAACATTTCTTATAACATCTATGGAGCTTATTTCTTTTCCTTTTTCTGGATAATTTTTAATTTTTCCTGTCTTCTCTTTAACTTCTATTGCCTTTTGTAAATTTAGCCCATTTTCATCTATTGCAGCTCCAGAGCTATCTGTTATAGCAACAACCTTAAACTCTTCATAGTTTTTCTTTAAATATTCTCTCTTTTCATGCAAAACCTTAGCAACTCCCTTCCCTATAGCTCCAAATCCAATTATGATAATGTCCATCATCTCACCAATATTAATATCTGCAAAATATTGTTTTAAAACATGGATTTTATAAATAACAGACCTTTTTCTATTTCTAATTTTTCAAATAGATAAAATAGTTCTTCTATTTTATCTTTATCAATAATAATTCTCATCATTGCTGACGATTCTTTATCTGGATGTGGCATAATTAAATCTAAATCTTCAACAAGACCTATTTCATTTATTCTATCTATTGTATCTCTTATATTAGTGTCAACAACATGCCCTATAACAACAACATCCAAATAAACCTTTTTATCCTTCCCATCAATTTTTTTAATTATAGCCCCTTCCTTTTCTAAATCCTCTAAAATATTTTTTAATTTTTCTTTATCATCAACATCAATAACAATCCTTACAGGAACTTTTCCTCCTCTCTTTTCTTCTCTTGAATGTATAACACTTATTACATTAGCCCCATGTTTTGAGATTGGTGTTAAGACTCTCAATAATTCACCAGGTTTATCTTTTAACTCAATATCTATAGTTATCATCTCTACCACCAAACATCTTTAATTCCCAATTTATAAGCGATTATATTTCCAAGTAAATGTATAAACACGGTAAATAGACAGATTATAATTGCCATCTCTTGAGGTATTGGAGCTACAATATAACCAAATGCTAAAGCTCCAATTACAAAATCAAGCTGGTCTAATAATGGAGCAGGTTTTCCTCTTTCAATATTTAATCTTCTTTTTATAAAACTACCAACTGCATCACCAACAACAGCCCCAGTAGATAAAAAGAAAGCTAATATTGCATGGTCAATAACAGAACCATAAAAATCTAAGCTGTTAAAAATATTAAAATTTACTAAAATTCCTTGTATTACTCCAACTAAGGTTCCACATAGGATTCCAAAAACACTGCCTTTATATGTTACACCATTACCTATCAATCTTCTTCCATCAATAAAATTTTTTCCTAAATCTACTGGAGTTCCTCCACCAAAAATACATGCTGAAGCATTAGCAACATAAGCTGGCAATATATACCAAAGCGATGCAAACAATAACTTATAAAACATTCATCTCCCCTTAAATTAATTTAATATTATAATTTTGATAAATTTTCATCCACATATAAAATGTTATCTGTGAAATTATGGAATGTTCAATCTGTGTTCATACATCAAAAACAAAAAAGATAGTTAATCATGAAGGCAAACCAATATGTGTAGATTGTTTAACAATGCTAAAGTATCCACCAAATTTCGATAAGATGAGAGAAGAGGTTGAAGAAATTCTATTTAATTTAAAAAAAGAAGTTGGGAAATATCATTGTGTTTTAGCATTTTCTGGTGGAAAAGATAGTGTTTTAGCATTAAAACTATTAAAAAAGAAATTTAAACTAAATCCATTATGTGTTATGGTTGATAATAGGTATATGGCTAAAGAAGCTATAGAAAATGCTTTAAATGTAACTAAACATTATAATGTTGATTTAATGATATTAAATAGAGATTATACTGAATTATTTGAAGATGCTATAAAAAGAGGAGAAAGCCCTTGTAGAAGATGCTCAAAATTAATATTAAGAGAGGTTTGGAGAGTTGCTAAATTGTTAAGGTTGAAGTATATAATTACAGGGCATGAATTACCTTTCGGACATTCAGCAATAAGGGAAATGAAAGAAGGCATAAAGATGATAAGATTATTAGCTCCTTACAAATTTAAAGAAGAGGAGAAATATAAAATGTTGGAAGATTTACCTTGGAAAAAACCAGATTTGGGAGGATATACAACAAATTGTTTAGTGCTCGGTGTAGCATTGGAGAGATTTTATAATAAATATGGTTTTAGCTTTGAGATTGATAGAGTAGCAACACTTGTTAGATTAGGTTTGTTATCAAAAGAAAAGGCTAAAAAAATTTTGGAAAAACCTAAAGTACCTTATGAAGTTTATGAAGAGCTGAGAAAACGAGGATTAAATATATAATGAGGGATAAAAATGCATATAATAGCAATAAATGAAAATGGATTTTTAGATAAAATTAAAGGAAAAAATCCATTATTTACTTGTGTAATTTCATCAATAGAAACAACCTTATACATACCAATATCTGGAGTTCATAGAGAGGTTATTAAATACACACCATCTGCAGATGTTGAGCTTGTTTTTTATGGAAAGTCATTAACTTTAAAAACTCCACCTATAGATGCTACAGGTTCTCCAAGCCCCGCAACTATTACAAGGGCATGTGTTGAGCTAAAAAATATAAAAAACTTACATATAGATGCTGGAGCTTTTATTAAACCAAAGATTCCTTTTATAGAAGTAGATGAAAAACCTACAGGAAAAATAGAAGAAGGTAAAGCTATGAATAACTCAAAAGAATTATTTAAAAAAGGTTATCTTTTAGGAAAAAACTTAGATGCTGATATGCTAATAGTTGGAGAAAGTGTTCCTGGAGGAACTACAACAGCCTTAGGAGTTTTATTAGGTTTAGGATATGATGCCGAGGGAAAGGTTAGCTCTGGCTCTGTAAATAACCCTCATGAATTAAAAATAAAGATTGTTAGAGAGGGTTTAAAGAAAGCAGATATAAATGAAAACTCATCTGTCTTTGATGTTTTAAATGCGGTTGGAGATAAAATGATGCCTGTTGTTGCTGGTTTAGCTATAAGTTTTGCTGAAAAAAATAAGCCCGTTATATTAGCTGGAGGCACTCAGATGAGTGCAGTTCTCTCTATTATAAAAGAAATCAATCGAGAAATTTTAGATAAAAACTTAATAGCCATAGGTACTACTGAATTTGTTTTAAATGATAAAAAAGGAGATTTAAAAGGGATAGTTGAGCAAATTGGAGAAATTCCAATATTAGCATCTAAGTTTTATTTTGAAGATGCGAAAATTGAAGGGTTAAAAAATTACTGCAAAGGTTCAGTAAAAGAGGGTGTTGGAGCTGGAGGAGTAGCAGTTTATAGCATAGCTAATGGTTTAGAACCTATAAAAATAAGAGAATTTATAGAAAATAAATTTAATGAGTGGTATAAGCAATAATTCTATTATAGTTGTGTGCAAAATGAAATAAACTTTTGTAAGGATAATTTGGATGCCTTCCTTTTAGAAGGCATTCTTTAATACCTTTTTTAATTAAGATAGTTTTGCACACAACTATATTATAGGATAGTTATATATTACTTATTATTATAGGACTTTTGCAAGCATATTTAAATATTTTATTATAACATTTCATGATAATCTATTTTTATTAGATATTATAATTTTTCGAAACAAAAAGTTTATTTTGGGGAAAATATGCTAAAAATGTCGAGGACTATCGTTTATATGCTTTTTATATTACTTTCAGAGATTAATTCGTGTGTAGAGTTATCGAAAACGTTGCGTATTTTCGGAATCGACATATCTCACGATACAATAAATAGAATACTTTGGGAAGAAGGAATCTTCCCACAAGAAAAGCTTTTTAATTTCGTTAAAGATTTAATCACTCCTGATTATAATATTGTCGTTATAGATGACTTTGTTATAGATAAAATTTACTCTAAATCGACTGAATTTGCTTATTATTGTTGGAGTAATCTACATAAACGAGTAATTAAAGGCATACATATCGTTGATTGCATAATTACAAATGGAAAACATATTATTCCAATCGATTTTAGAGTATATGACAGACCAAGAGATGGAAAGACGAAAAATAATTTATGTAGGGAGATAATAAAGTCTTTAGTAGATAAAGGATTAAATATTAGATATATCTGTTTCGATAGTTGGTATTCAAGTAAAGATAACTTAAAACTTATCGATAGTTTAGGTTTATTCTACCTCTGCAGAATTAAAAGGAATAGAAAGGTAAAACTCTCCAAAAACGGAAAGTGGGTATCAATCGAAGACCTTAAGGAAATTCCTAAGAATGGATTAATCGTTTATCTACGAAAAGTTGGCTATGTTAGACTCTTCTGCCTTTCCAAAAACGGAAAGGCAAAATATTATATAACTAATAACCTATTTATGAGTTTCGAAGAATTCCAAGAGGTCAAAAACGCCTCTTGGAGAATCGAGGAATTCCATAGGGGTGTTAAACAGTGCTGTAATACAGGCAATTTCTTCGTTAGAAAAAAATTTCCAATTTTAGGTCATATCTCCCTTTCTATGAGAGCCTTCTACCTCTTAGAGAAAATTAGAATCGATAAAAATATCAGTTGGTACGAACTTAGAAGAAAACTAAATCGAATAGCCGTTGGTAATGCCATAATCTCTTTGTGTGAAGAAATTGGTTTATCGTTAATCTAAGTATTTAAATGTGGATGCGAAAGTTCTATTTAATTCTTCTAATCCAATACCTTTTTCTGCTGAGATTTTTAATATTTTTTCAATTCCTACTTCTCTTACTTTCTTTTCAATTTCTTTAATTTTTTCTTCATTTACTAAATCAATTTTATTTATGGCTACAACAATAGGGACTTTAAACAACTCTTTTATTTCTTTTAATAGATTTATCTGCTCATCTATAGTATAACCACAAAATTCACTGGCATCTATTATAAATAAAATTAAATTAGCCAAATAGTTGAGAGCTAAAATAGCCTGTAACTCAATATCATTCCTTTCATATAAAGGTCTGTCTAACAATCCAGGAGTATCAACCATCTGAATCTCTCCAATATATCCAACATTTATTCCCTTAGTTGTAAAAGGATAGCTATTTATTTCAACATCAGCTCCAGTAAGTTTTTTTAATAATGTTGATTTACCAACATTTGGATAACCTGCAATAACAACAGTTGGAAGGTCTTTGAATGTTGGCAAATCTTTTAGCTTCTCTCTTGCTACAGCAACAAATGCCATCTCTGGATGAATCTGCTCTAATATAGATTTAACTCTACCAACAAATTCCTTCCTTAATTTTCCTGCCTGTTGTGGAGTTTTTGCTTTTCTAATTTTTCTTGCATATTCATTACCTAATTTTCTAACTAATTCAGATGCCCATTTAAACGCTCCCATAGATTTTTTGAAATCATCTATTCCTACTAAAACTTCAACCATCTCCTGATAAAATTTAGGAAGCTTTCTTACTGGAGGTGTTTTGTCTATAACTTTTTGTAAATTATCAGCAACAACTGAGGCTATTGTTCTTACTTTATGTTCTTCCACAAATCTTGCTTTTAATAGCCAGGGTAACTCTTTCTTTCTCATCTCATTTGCAACTTTTTCTCCTCTTCTTAAAGCTTTAGCCATCAATTCATCAGGCATTAAGATTGTTGGCATTTTTTTGAATGGATTAGCATCTCTACTCATAAATTATCACCAAAAAAGTTTTTAAAATAGATTATAAACTAAACCTAAAATTTAAAAATCAAGATTTATTCATACTTTGTTATTGGATATTATCTTAAAATTTTTACAACTCCTTTATTTCCATCAACAACAATCCTATCTCCAGTTTTTATTTTTTCTATCTCTATTTTATCAACTAATGGAATCCCCCCTAAAATAGCTCCAGTAGCAACTATTGGCTCACATTCTTTATTAACTATCCCCTTTAAAATCCCTTTCTTTGCTAAACCATAAATTACATAAGAACCTACTGTGCTTCCTCTACCATAAGGAAAGACGAAAATTTTTCCTTTTAAGGATTGCCCATATAAATCACTGTCTTTATCAATAATATTTCCTTGTTTATCAACACCTCCTAAAAAAGAGAATGGTTTTTTTGAAACGATTGCTATTCCTTCAATAACTCCTTTTGAAATACTCCTTCCTTTTAATTCCATATTCTCCCTTTAAATTATAGTTTTGTGTAAAAGTATTTATAATTAATAATTAAGGTATTAATGAATGTCTTCTTTTTGGAAAACATTCAAATTTTCCTTATAAAGTTTAGTTTATTTTGCACAAAACTATATTATCATTCAAAAACCACTTCATTTAAAAACTTCTCACAATAATAACATCTAATCTTTAATGGATTTTTACTCTCTATTTTAAATTTTCCTCTAATTTTTTCTTTATTTGTTATGCAGTTAGGGTTTGTACATTTTAATATCCCTTCTATGTTGTCTGGAATTTGAGGTTTTAATTTTTTAACCACTTTACAGTTTCTAATGATGTTGATAGTTACATCTGGAGAAATTAAGGATATTTTATCTACATCTTCTTTTTTTAGTTCAATGCCCTCAATTTTTAAAATATCTTTTTTTCCTTTCTTTTTTGATGGGACATTTATAGCTATCATTACTGAAGTTTCTTTTGGGACATTTAAAACCTTAAAAACTATTAATGCTTTTCCTGCGTCTATATGGTCTATAACTGTCCCATTTGCAATTCTCTTTACCTTTAACTCGTTCATAAAAATCACTTAATACTATTCAGAAATTAAATAAAACAATTAATTAAAAATAAAAATTAAAATAATATAATAAAATAAACTGGCTTACTCTATCTTAAACTCTTCTGGGTTAAATTCTTCAGGAATCTGACCTTTAATTACTCTACCAGCATATTTTGGGTGGTGTTTTTCAAAATCAGCTTCTAACTGTTTTAATACTGATTCTAATGATTCTTTTAATATGTCAATGAATTCCCATCTTTCATGTTCTGAAGTGTATTCTATATCTTCACCTTCTGCCTTTAATTTGTTTGGTAATGAAGCTTTAGGTCTACCTTCTCCCACATATAATTTGTTTGGTGTTTTAACGTAGGTAGTTATTGTATAGTATGGGACTCCACCCTTATCTCTATCTTTTTTGATGTTTATCTTTATCCAATGGATTTTTCCAGCGTGTTTAACCATCTTTTTAACTTCTGTTGCAATAATTCTCTCAGCAAGGTCTTTAAATTCAGGGTCAAGCATTCCATGTAATTCAATTTCAATCATTGCTCCTTTCTTTAAGTCAGCAATGTATTTTATAATATCTAATCTTGTAACAATTCCCCTTAATGATTTACCTTTAACAACTGGAACCCCTCTAATGTCATATTCCTGCATAACTCTTGCAGCATCTGCAGCACTCGCATCAACATCAACTGTAATTAGGGGAGTGTTCATAATTAATTTAACTGGCTGTCCCATTCTTGGAACTTTTTCTCCTTTAAATTCACCAACAGTCATTTTTTTCTTTGGTTTAAGGATTTTCTTTATAATATCAACTTCAGTAACCATTCCAATTGGCTTTCCTTCATCATCTACAACAACTAATCTACCAATGTTGTTATCTCTCATTAAAGCTCTTGCCTTACCAATAGAATCATCTTCTCTTATTGTTATAACATTCCTTGTCATTATCTTTGTAACTTTTGTATCCTTCATTATCTTTGATTTCGCAGCTCTTGCCATTATGTCATAGTCAGTAATAATTCCTACTAATTTACCTTTATCATCAACAATTGGAGCTGCTCTCTGCCCACTATCTAACATCTCGCAAACTGCATCTAAGACTGGTGTTTCTTCATGTATACAGTGTGCTTTATACATTAATGAACCTACTTCCTCATGGACTGATGATGCCAGCAACAAATCTCTCATGCTTATTAAGTAATATTCTTCTTTACCATCTTTATTATCAACAACTATTAAATGATGAAATCCGTTCTCTTCCATTATACCAATAGCCTTTGAAACAGGGGTATCTGGTGTTACTGTAACTACATCTTTTGTCATTATTTCCTTTACTGGTTCATTTAACATCAATCTCACCTTTTAACAGAATTTTTTGATGATTAATATTATAACGCATTTAATATTTAAACTTTAAGTGCAGAATATGGAATTTATAGTTGGGTGCAAAATAAAATAAACTTTTATAAGGACAATTTGAATGCCTTCCATAATGAAGGCATTCACTAATTCCTTATTTTATTTAAAAAACTTTTGCACACAACTATAATTTGTTTTTTAGTATATCATGTTTAAATATTCGAATATATTAAAAATAGAAATTTGTGTTATAGCTCAATTTCATCCATTTTTATTTTTTTACATGCTTTTCTATCAGCCCAGCATTGAATACAAATCCCTACCGGTAAAGAAGCAGTGTGGCAGCCAGCAATTTCAATAAATACATCTAAAGCTGTAATATTACCACCTAAACCCATAGCTCCTATTCCTAAGCTATTTATCTTCTCTAACAACTCTTTTTCAAGCTCAGCTATTTCTTTATCTCTATGTCTTTCTCCAATATCTCTTAGTAATGCCTTTTTAGCTAATTTTAATGCCACATCTGCAGTTCCACCAATACCTATTCCAATAACTATTGGTGGGCAAGGTTTTCCTCCAGCGTTGGCTACAGTTTCAAGGACAAATTTCTTTATTCCTTCTATACCATCAGATGGCTTTAGCATCTCTAAAGCACTCATATTCTCGCTACCAGCTCCTTTTGGAAATGCAATTATCTCAATCTCTCTATCTAAGTTTTCATCAAACTCTATGTTTATAAAAGGAGCATTTAATCCAACATTTGTTTTAAAATTCTCTCTTGTTAAAGGATGAACTACATTAGGTCTTAAAGGAATCTCTTTTGTAGCCTTTTTTACACCTTCTTTTATTTCCTCAATGATTTTCATGATTTCTGATGAATTTATGTTTTTCCCAATTTTTAAAAATATTATTGGAATACCAGTATCTTGACATAAAGGAACTTGTTTTTCTTCAGCAATTACATAGTTTTCTACAATTGCTTTTAAAGTATTTTTTGATATTTCACTACTTTCTTTATTATACGCTTCATTTAATGCATTTTTTACATCTTTTGGCAGATAAATAACTGCATCCCTAAACAATTCAACAACAACATCAGAGATTTTCATTCTTTCACCTAAATTATAGTTTTTGTAATCTATTTTGATAATACTAATTTCCATAAATTTATAACTTTAGTATATCACTCTGAATTAAACATCTTTTATTTTCAATTAGAAAAATCTTGTTAAATAATCATAAATTTAATAATTTTTAGATAGATATGAAAATATCAATTAAAAACAATTAAAATTAAAATGTTATTTACCTTTGTCCAATTAATAGTTATTATTATAATATTATTAGTAAGGATGAACAGCCCTTTAGGGTAGAGAACCGTCATAAAAACTAAAGATATTCAAAAACATAAAATTATTTTTTAAATGTGGATAAATAATGAATAATGTTTATTTTATTCTCTTCAACAACACTTTTTTATAATACAATATTTTATTTTTTAATTTTTTATGTGATAATATTCCTTCTAAATCAGTCTTTTTTGTAAATTACACATATTATAACCCATTTATCCATAAAATTTAAATATCTTTGGAATATAACTAATATAGCTTTTGGATTAAATCATGGTCTCTTCACTTTACTATCATTTAATTTATATAGGAGTTCTATTGAATATACCATGCATTTTATCTATGAAAATACGTCTTTATTGTCCATATCACTCCATAGCATAGTATTCAGTGTAATAAGTTTTATTTGATTTTTTCGTTTCATAATGTATTATCCCTTGTATCAGAAGGCACTTATAAAAGAATTTGGCTTTTGTATTCCATACGAAACTCTGAATAATTTTAAGAAGGGATATAATTTATCCCTAATAATACAGAGAGGTATAAACGTGAGAATTATGCAAGAAAAGGGCGTTAGTGAGAGAGAAATTTTGGAAGAGTTAATTAAATACAGAGATTTAGATTTAAAGTATGAAGATGGAAAGATTTTTGGTTCAATGTGTTCAAATATACTACCTATAACAAGAAAAATTGTAGATATGTTCTTAGAAACAAACTTGGGAGACCCAGGTTTATTTAAAGGAACTAAATTGTTAGAAGAAAAAGCTATAGAATTATTAGGCTCTTTGTTAAACAATAAAAATGCCTATGGGCATATAGTTAGTGGAGGAACTGAGGCTAATTTAATGGCATTGAGATGTATAAAAAATATATGGAGAAAGAAAAAAAGAAAAGGTCTATCAAAAAATGAACATCCTAAAATTATTGTTCCAGTAACTGCCCACTTCTCATTTGAGAAAGGAAGAGATATGATGGATTTGGATTATATCTATGCTTCAATTAAAAAAGATTATACTATAGATGAAAAATTTGTTAGGGATGCAGTGGAAGATTATGAGATAAATGGAATTATTGGAATTGCTGGAACAACAGAGCTTGGAACTATAGATAATATAGAAGAGCTAAGCAAAATAGCTAAGGAAAATAATATTTATATCCATGTAGATGCAGCATTTGGAGGATTAGTAATTCCATTTTTGGAGGATAAATACAAAAAAAGAGAAGTAAATTATAAGTTTGACTTCTCTTTGGGAGTAGATTCTATAACCATAGACCCTCATAAAATGGGACACTGTCCAATTCCAAGTGGAGGTATTTTATTTAAAAATATAAGTTATAGAAAATATTTGGATGTTAATGCTCCTTATTTAACAGAAACCAGGCAAGCAACAATTTTAGGGACAAGAGTAGGATTTGGAGGAGCATGCACTTATGCAGTTTTAAAATATTTAGGTAAAGAAGGGCAGAGGAAGATAGTTAATGAGTGTATGGAAAACACATTCTATCTTTACAAAAAATTAAAAGAAAATAATTTTAAGCCAGTTATTGAACCTATATTAAATATTGTTGCAATTGAAGATGAAAATTATAAAGACGTTTGTAAAAAACTTAGAGATAAAGGAATTTATGTCTCAGTGTGTAATTGTGTTAAAGCTTTAAGAATTGTTGTTATGCCACACATTAAAAAAGAGCATATTGACAATCTTATTGAAACATTAAAAATTATTAAAAAAGATTAATTGAGGAAGATACAAAACAGCTAATGACAGACTAAGAATTTAGTATTATTAGGGAATAGGTCATAGGAAGATTTAGTTCTTTTTTACGTAGAGAGAAGAAATTTTTAGACATAATTTCTTAAATTAAATTGAACTCTTTCGAGTTTTGGTCATAGTTTCTATAGAAACATAAATACATAAACATTCTTTAGATACTACATCGATAACAAACGTAAATAATTTCATTTTCAATCATTAGTTTGGTTTCATCGATTGCTATTAGAATTTCTTTAATTATTGATAACTTTTTATTTTATGATCTTTTGTTTTATAGGTTCTATTTAAGGAAACTACCACCAATTCCACTATCATAAAAATTTCTCATTTATTCATTCTCAATTTCATTTATTAAATTTAAAGATTCAGTATCTCCATATTTATTTGCAATATTCTTAATTTTTTCAAGAACTTTTGGTTTTTTATTGGTTAATTTTTTCAATTCCTTGCAGTATTTTATTATATCTTTATATCCAATCTCTAAGAATTTATTTTTGAATCTTGATAACTCGTAAGCCAAAAGTCCTCTTAATACATCATTATTTGAGAATAAAAATACTGGATGAATCCAGATAATTACTCTCTCATCATACTTTTCTACAAAGTTTTCGATTTTATTAACATCCATAAATACATCAATATATACAGAAATCTCTTCTTCAACATCAATTTCTTCTAATAGTTCTTCGAGAATTTCATTAATCTTTGTATCAAACTCTATAATTTTTTCATCTAATTCATCATCCTCTAATTCCATCCACTTTAACATCCTCTCTTTAAACTCTATGGTTGTATCGTTTGATGGGTAGATTATTGAGTATTCATTTGCCTCAAACTTATACTCATTACTTGCTCTTGAAGATAGATTTATTATCATCAAACCATCATCTAAGTTTTTTAAATTAATGCTTTTTAGCGTATATTTTCTCATCTCTACATCAAAATCTTCCAAATTCTCAAAATCATCCAAATTCCTAATATAAGCTTTTTCTCCGTTTTTTCCTTTTAGGTAGAATCCTTTAAATTCAACATCTGCCAAATCTCCCCTAATTACATCTTTTGAAAACTCATCTAAGTTTTTGTAAATATCTAATAAAATTTTTTGAGCCAATTCTTTTGCTTTCATTATTCCACCTATTAAATTTAAATTAATGATTTAATCAATAATAACAATATTTAAATCGTCTATTTTTTAATGTCCTTATCTATCCCCCCTTTCTTAAATACCATCCCTTATCCTTTATATTTTTAATCATCTTTCCATCTAAGAATCCAATTCCCAAAAATTCTCTATTTTTATTAAAAATAGCTATTCTTCCAGAGCCTTTAACCTCTATAATTGATTCTTTAAATATGTCTCTTCCATACAAAAACAATGTTTCTCCTTTTTCATTTACAATTGCATAATTATTTATTATATGTTGGGATATTAGTGTAAATCCCTCTAAGGATAATCTAAATTTTCTCTTAATCTCACCAAAAACATTACCTACTGAAAATATCTCATGAAACATATTTAAATTTCTTATTGTTTGTTTATTTGCATAACAAACAGTTAGCCATTTTCCTTCCAAAATTGCCAAATTTTCATAATTAAAATTTTTAACAAAATCTTCATTGGTGTATTTACTTAGTTCTTCTTTTATTAAATTAATTTCTCTTTTTTTTAGTTCTCTTACTTTCATAATTTCACAGTAATTGTAAATATATTTAAGCTTTTTATTATAGCTGTGGTATCCTGAAATTATTTCGCAATTATAATTTATGAAATCTCCTCCATATTATTAACGGTATTTTCGAAATAAACCTCATAAGGAGTCCTATAATCTAAAGAACGATGTGGTTTTATTTTATTATTCCAATCGGAGCGTAGCGGAGAGTTATGAAATCACATTAGTGATTTTATTCAAACTATGAAATCTTTTAGACTATTAAATCTATTTAGTCGATATTCAACCTCTCTATTTATCCGTTCAACTTTTCTTATGGTAAGACTTTTGTTAGTATAAATAATATTAATGAATTATGCCTAATTCTATCAATATCTACAAGTTTAAAATCCCTCTACCACAAATTCATTAGGCTTCGAAGCGTTAAATCGTTTTTAGTAAGCGGAGAGTTACATCTTTTTTTCTTTTTGGGTTGTATTTTACTATATTATTGTTTCAGTATAGTATATATACGGTTATGTTGAATATATACATAGGACCCTTTTAAGGTGTCTATGTTCAATAAATTATTTATTCCTATGAAAGTCCTATGTATATTATACCTATGTTCGATAAAGTGTCCCAAATGAACTGGGCTTATTCCCTTATATTCCTCGAGTGCTTTAAGAATAGTCTCTTCCCGAGTAATTTCTTTCGGCTTCCTACATCTACGCTTTATCTTTGGGATTTCTCCAGTCTCTCGATATACCATCCATATCTAATGAACTCTACGAGTAGATATTCCCAACTTCTTCTTTCGTTTTAAATCCTTTTTCCAAGTTTTACACCCCTCATTATTTATGTTATCTTTTCTTTTTTATTATTTATAGGTGCGAAATATTTTCGGGATACCACACTATATAAATATATAAAAGAGAAGAGAGGTTAATATTATGGACAAATTAAAAGCATATATGGTTGGATTTTTAGCTGTTGTATTGGCAGTAGCTGGAATAATAGTGTGGAAATTTGATTTATTGATGCTTATAAGATTAATTTTAAGTTTAGGATTTGGAGGAGTAACTTTAATGTTGTTATTTTTTGCAATTTTAAGTGCCTATGTAAAAAATTGGAAATTTTGTTTGTTATTTTTGATACCTGCAATTTTAAGTGGGTATGCTACTTATTTATCCATAACTTGGCAAAAGCTTGAGATTATTGGAGTAATTATAGCTTTATATATATTAGGATTGATTGGTTTTGTTTGGTATATAAGTGAACCAGATTTAGGATTAATTGATAGGTTTAAAAGTGCTGAGGCTCTTGAAAAGATAGGGAAGTATCAGGCAGCTGCAAGAAAGTATGAGAAAGAGGGTAATTATATAAAAGCAGCTGAGATGTACTTTAAGCTTGGATGGCTTGAGAGTGCTGCCTGGGCTTATGAAAAGGCTAAGAAGTTTGATAAGGCAGCTGAGTTGTATGAAAAGTTATATGAAAAGGAGAATGATGTTTATTATTTAAAAGAAGCTTATGAATTTTGGAAAAAATCAGGAAATATGGATAAAGCTGTAAAGGCTTTAGAAGAATATGCAAAAGAAGAGCCATGGTTTTGGGAAGATGTAGCTAAGTTGTATGAAAATCTTGGAAATGATGAGAAAGCAAAATATGCATGGGAAAAGGCGTTAGAGTATTATATTAATGAAGCAAAAGAAGAAGGAGTTTTTTGGGAAGATGTTGGTAAAATAGCTGAAAAATTAGGTAAAAAAGATTTAACTAAAGAGGCTTATGAAAAATTTTTAGATTATTGTTTAAAGGAAGCTGAAAGTGATGGAATGTGGTGGAAACATGTTGCTGAAGCTTATGAATATTTGGGTGAAAAAGAAAAAGCTAAAGAGGCTTGGAAGAGATATGAAGAGTATAGAAAATCAATTTTAAGCATATAAAAATTTAAATAGTGTGATACTATGAAAAATAAAACAGTTGTAGTTTTATTACCTGCACTTAATGAGGAAGAAACTATAGGAAAGGTTATTGACGAAATACCATTTAAGAAATTAGAGAATGAGGGGTATAATGTAAAAGTTGTTGTAGCTAATGGACATAGTACTGATAAAACAGCTGAAATTGCTAAGAAAAAGGGGGCAATAGTATATAATGTGCCAATAGGTAAAGCAAGAGGTGTAAAAAGAGCATTAGAGTTAATAGATTTCAATTATGACTATTTAGTTATGCTTGATTCAGATTATACTTATCCTCCTGAATATATCTATGACATTGTTAAAGCATTGGAAAAATACGATGTTGTTATTGGATCTAGATTAAAAGGAAAAATTGAAAATGGAGCAATGTCAAAAGTTAATAAATTAGGAAATTTCGGTTTGACATTATTAGCTACAATTCTTTATGGAATGAAAATTAGTGATTTATGTACTGGAATGTGGGGGTTTAGAAAGTATGTTTTAGAGTCTATTAAAATAGATGCCGATGGTTTTGACCTTGAAGCTAACTTTTATACTGAAATTGTAAAAAAAGGTTTTAATATTGGTGAAATTGTAATAAATTACAGAAAAAGACCAAATAAACCTAAATTAGGTGGGGGTAATCCATTAGGTGCTATAAAAACTGGATTAATGATTGGATGGTATCTCGTTAAAAAGAGGTTTGATTAAAAGGTGAGATGTTGAATAAACCTAAAAATAAACCTAAAATTGCAATTATTGGATTAAGAGGAATTCCATCTAACTATGGAGGTACTGAAACTTTTGTAGAAGAACTCACTATGAGATTAAAAGATAAATTTCAATTTTATGTTATGCATGAGGATAATAAATTTTATGAAGATAACTATACTGAAATTATCAGAGTTCATTCTCCAGCAATTGAAAGTAAAAGTACAAGTATTCCAACAATTAATGACCTTCTCAATACTTCATATATTCTCGCAAAACATGAAAAAAGCATAGAGTTATTTTACTTTCTTGGACCTGATAGCTCTGTAGCAGCAATTCTTGCAAAACTTGCAAAGAAAAAAATTATGATAAACCCAGATGGTGTGGAATGGAGAAGACTGATAAAGAGAAGCTATTTTGTGCCATTTTATTTATTTCCAATTTATTTAGCTACAATGATCTACATGTATTTGATGGAATACTTGTCTTGTAAGTTACCTGATATTGTGGTCGCTGACTCCTTGGGTATTAAAAAGCATTTAGAAAGGAAACATAAACCAAAAAAAGTAATTTACATTGCTTATGGTGCAAGAGAACTTCTTCCATCGAAGTTATCAAAAGAGGACGAGATAGAAATTTTAAATAGCTTTGGATTAAAACCGAGGAGGTATTACCTAACAGTTGCTCGTATAGTTGCTGAGAACAATATTCATTTGGAAATTGAAGGATTTAAAAAAGCAGATTCTATAAATAAGCTTGTTATAGTTGGAAACTTCAACAAAAGGGACCCCTATACACAACATTTGCTTAAATTAAAAAGTAATAATGACAATATAATTTTCCTAGATCCAATATATGACAGAGAAGTTCTCGGAGTTTTGAGGAAGTACTGTTTTGCTTATATTCACGCTTATGAAGTTGGAGGGACAAATCCCTCTCTACTTGAGCAGATGCTGTTTAAGAGACCAATATTAGCTTATGGTGTGCCGTTTAACAAGGAGGTTCTGCAGGAAGGGGGAATATACTTTAAAGATGCTGATGATTTAGCTAACAAAATGAAAATGCTTGAGAGAGGGATGTTTGATTTAAAGCTTATAAAGAAGACTCAAATTATGAGGATAAGAAGGCAGTACAACTGGGAGAAAGTTGCGAAGGAGTATGAGAGAGTGTTTAAATTTTTTGTTTGGAGGAGATGATAATGAAAATTCTATTAATAAACTATATGGAAACTACAGCACCTGGAGGAATAAACAAAGTCGTTTTTGAAACAGCTAGATGGCTTTCTAAGTGGGGTCATGATGTTATAGTTTTTAATCCATCATGGGATGATAATTTACAGATGATTAAAGAAAAAAAAGAGGGTTTTATATTAATTAGAGGATATAAATATAGAAAAATACTCTACGGGATTAGTATCAAGAATATTGACGTAATATATAAAAGTATAAAAAAGTTTAATCCAGATATTGTTCATGTTCATGGATACCATACATTGTTTTCACCAGAAATGATTTACATTATTAAGAAACATTTTCCTAAGACTCCATTAGTATATTCTCCTCATTTAGATGTAGCCAGAAGTACATTTGTCGGAAGATATTTTTGGGGAATATACAATTTTTTTATTGGAAGTAAAATATTTAAACTAGTAGATTATATAATTTCACCATCTGAATTTGAAGCTAAAACGCTTATGCAGATATTTGACATTAGTTTAGATAAAATATCGATAATACCTCATGGTGTGGATATAATCAATACGAAAAAGACTATAAAACATCAAGATAAAATCAATCTTCTTTATTCTGGATATTTAATAAAAAGAAAAAAAGTAGAGTATATATTAGAAAGTTTATATAGTTTATCTTATGATTTTGGAGTAGAAAATGTAGTTCTTACGATAATTGGAAATGGTCCAGAAAAGAAAAAGTTATTAAAATTAGCAAAAAAATTTGGAATAAATGATAAAATTATGTGGAAATCTTTTTTACCTAGAGAGGAACTTATAAATGAAATAAAAAATGCGGATGTATTTTTGTTGCTCTCTGAGTCTGAAGCTTATGGAATAACCGTTGCTGAAGCCTTAGCTCTAGGAACTCCTGTAATAGTTACAAAAAGAACAGCTCTAAAAGAGTTTTTAAATGAACCAGGATGTTTTGGTGTTAATTATCCACCTAATCCAAAAGAAGTTGCTGAGTTAATATTAAAAATTGTGAATAGTGATGTTAAGGTAGGGCCGTTTAGCAAGAAAATAAGGACATGGGAGGAAGTTGCAAGGGATTATGAGAAAGTTTATCAATCTTTACTTAAACATTAAATTGGGTTTTCCTTTCTCCCCCCAAATGCCATTTATTAAGCCCAAGCAATAACTAACAGCTACTTTGGGTTTTTTGTAATATATGAAATAAACAGCCTCTAAAAAAGCAAAATTTATCGTAAATATAAAACATAGACTGATAAATTTATCAAAACCATTCAAATTATTTCGAATGAAATAAATAGCATTCCTAGCGAATAAATATGTTGCAAAAGTGCTTATTCGTTTTTCTGATGGATTATTTGAGCCAGTTTTGTGCCATATTTCTGCTATTGGTACAACCTTCAGTTTATACCCCATTCTTCTTGATTTATAACAAAAGTCTGTTTCCTCCCAATATGCAAAAAAGTTGTTATCTAGAAAACCGACTTTCCAAAAGATGTCTTTTTTAATTAGCATACATGCTCCATGAACCTCATCGGTTAAAACCGGTTCAATATGATTGTAGTGAGTTTCCTTATACCCTACTACTTTTTTATGCAATAGCTTTGGAATAAATGTTACACCACAATACTGAATAACATCACTCCTCCCCTTATAATCATAATAATAAATTTTTGGCCCCACAATACCAATATTCTTATCACTCTCTGCAACCTTAACAAGCTCCGTTAAAAAGTTTGAATCAACTACTGTATCATTATTTAAAAGCAAAACATAATCAGGATCCAAAACACTTAAAGCAAATTTTATCCCAACGTTATTTCCACCAGCATATCCATAGTTATCATTGTTTTTGATCAAAATCATCCGCCTGTTAGGATCAAACTTTTCATAGACCGGTTTATTGAACTTTCCTTGTTTTGCGTCATCTTCGCTTATCTCGAAAACCTTAATAGGCTTATTGTTTGGGTTATACCTGAAAAACTTTGAATTAACCTCGATATTCCCCTCAGCATACTCTTTTATCTTTTGAATAGAGTCATCTTTGGATCCATTATCCACAATAATAACATCATAATTGGGATAAGTTATTTTATAGAGCGATTCTAAACATTCTATAGTATCTTTCCAACCATTCCAATTCAAAATTATTATGGAAACCCGTGGATACATACAGACACCAGAACATAATTATTACAAAACTATTAATATCTGTTTATTTATCATTACTTATCATAAATCTATATAAAGATATCTCAAAAATATTAATAGTTGAGGGGTTTTAATGTTGAGTCTAAATGAATGGGGATTTAAAAAATTTGTTATAATTTCACTTTCTTTACTTTTAGTGTTTGATGGGTTGATAATACTTGATGAGATAGGATTGAACATTCCAATAATAAGACAGGTAACTGGATTCTTATTTTTGACTTTTATTCCAGGATATACCATTTTAAGAATCCTGAGAATTAATAAAATAGATAGGATTGAAGCATTACTCTTCGCTACAGGTTTAAGTTTATTGTATATTATGATAATAGGTTTATTTATGGACATTTTTTATCCAATGATTGGTATTAAACGTCCAATATCTCTTATACCACTTTTAATTACATTTAACATTACATTTATTTTATTTCTAATATTAGCATACTTTAAGGACAAGACATATATTAATAATAAAAACAATATGAATCTAATTCTATTTAAAGATATATTAAATCCGTATGTCTTAGGTTTATTAATTCTACCAATATTAGGAATAGGTAGTGCATACTTTTTCAATATTACTGGAGATTCTTCATTAATTATGCTAACATTCTTGTTAATTATTATTATTCCAATATATGTAATATATAGTAAAAAAACAAGATATCTAACATGGACTATTTGGATTTTAACAATATCTTTACTTTATGTATCTGATTTTGGGACATCATGGAATTACATTTGGGGATATGATATTAATGGTGAATACTACTTAGCTCATTTGGTTTTAACACATGGATATTGGGATCCAAATGTAGTATTAAATAATTATAATTCTGTTTTAAGTGTAGTACTTTTAAATCCTATATACTCAATTTTTCTTAATCTTAGTCAAATTATGGTTTTCAAAATAATATATCCTCTCATATTTTCATTAGTTCCAGTTGGATTATACAGAACATACTGCTACTTCTTAAGAAAAAAAGAGTCCTTTTTAGCAACATTTTTTTTCATTTCTCTAAGTACATTCTTTATTGAGATGTTAGCAGTAGCAAGACAACAAATTGCTGAACTTTATTTAATGCTTTTGATACTTTTAATATTTACAAGAAATTTAAATTACAATACAAAAAAAATTTTTCTGATAATGTTTGGATTTGGTTTAGTTATATCCCATTATGGAACCGTCTGGCTATTTATAATATCACTAATCATAGGATGGATTGTTTACTCAATTCTATATCCTGAAGAAAAAAAAGAACTATTGCTTAATGGAAGATGTATTATTATATTTATTATAATAACCCTATTATATCACATTTTAGTTTCACGCTCTTCTGTGTTTGATACTATTGTTCAAACTGGAAATATTATCTTAAACTCAATTTATGATGTATTTACACCTAAAGCTCAAGGGTTTTACTTCATTATTAGACATCTCTCACTATTACATAACATAGGTAAGTATATCTATTTAATTACTCAAGGGTTTATTGGTATAGGTATTTTATGGTTATTCTTTAATTATAAAAAAACAAAAATTAATAAAGAATATGTTGCATTAACTTTTGTTTGGTTTGCATATGATGTAGCAGGTATTGTAGTTCCATACTTTGCAAATGCTCTAAATGCTTCAAGACTTTATCAGCTTACTTTATTCTTTTTAGCCCCGTTTGAGGTCATTGGTTATATCGCCGTTTTTAGATTTTTACAAAAAGTTACCAAAATACAACTAAACAACCAAGTAATTTTAAAGTTTTTCACAGTATTTTTGGTAATTTATTTGGTATTTACTTCAGGTTTAATATATAAAGTTGCAAATGATCCACCATATCCTGGATATCTTGGAAAAGAAGTATCATGTGCGAGATGGACTAATTCTGAGATTATGGCTGGATTGTGGATAAAAGAATACAAAAATAATAATTCAATCTATGCTGATTTCGATAGGGTTCCCTTATTTTTAGGATTACTCGGACAATCTGTAGACAATCACATGCTCCTGATAAATTCAGAAAACAACATAGTACAACCTAAAAAGACATCATATGGTTATTATTTGTTCTTAGGATCGTGGAATATTGAAAATAAAAAACTGAATTTTATGGTAATCCCTATTGGTAGAGGGCAGAAAGAAGAATTGCCAATTAAAACTCCAGAAATATTCAATATGCTTTTACACTCCAATAAAATATATTCCTCACAAAATGCTCAATATTACATTTTTACATCTTCTTAACTTTTAGAGTTTGGTCATAAGGTATATAATTTTTTTATAATCGAGATTTAAGAACCCTAAGTTCGATTCTTGAGCGAATAAATTATTTTTATATTTATTATTCTCTATATAATATAGAAATAGTTTTTATAACTCGAATAGTATTTTAAAGTATGACTTTACAGCCAGCACATATTTCGTTTAATATTGCGCTGTAATTTTTACATGACTATGTATACTTTTTAGAAAATGTCAAAGAGGAAAATAAAGAACTTTATAAAGAAGTTGTTAATTATTATAAGTTTATTTAAAATTACATAATTGAAGACACTAAAATCCATAAAAAATTAGAGAATTTTTAATTAAAAGAAATATTTTATACTTAAATTCAATTTAAAGCTTTTTAAAGCCACAGAGTTATTTAGTTTGGAACGCTATAAAAAGGATTTTATAGCTGGAGGTATCCAAAAATATTTTGCACATATAAATATCAAAGAAGATGTAAATTTATAAATGGAGATTTAAATGATATAAAAGGAGTAATTTTTCTCTTTTTTTAATTACAAAATAATCTATATGGTGATGACCATTGTTCTCTATTCCACATCCAGGAAATTTTGAATCATTAAAAATTATTGTAGATGAGATAAATAAACATAGAAGAATAAATAAAAAGCTAAGAAAGGAAAGTTTTGAAGTTTATATGGGATTTCCAGAGTTTATAGGAACTGGAAGAGCAACTTTATACAAACCAAATTTCGAAGATTTAGCTAAGCAAGTTAATTATGCAAAGAAAAATAACATCAGATTTGAGGTAGTTATAAACGCTTCCTGCATTGGTGGAATACACTTAACACTAAAAGGTATCAGTTATATAAATTGGATATTTAGCCAATTAAAAAACATAGATGTTGATAGTGTTGCCTTATCAGACCCTTATTTAATTGATTTGGCAAAAAGTAATGGATTGGATGTTAATGTCTCATGTATTGCCTTAGTTGATAGTTTAGATAAAGCCCTATTTTGGGATGAAAAAGAGGTTTATGCAATAACCTTAGACAGCTCAATAAATAGGCACTTTGATATAATACAAGAGATTAAAGAGAATGTTAGCTGTAAGTTAAAAATTTTAGTTAATGAATCCTGCTTATACAAATGCCCTATGAGAATTCAGCATTTCAATTTCTTTTCCCATGCAAATGCTCAAAATGTTCCTGCGTTGGATGATTATTATTATAACAAATGCATAAATTTAAGAATTAAGAAAAAAGAGCTAATAATAAAAAGCCCTTTCATAAGACCAGAAGATTTAAAATACTATAAAGGTTTAGTTGATATATTTAAAATTTCTGGAAGAAGTCATCCAATTGGATGGATAAAGAGAGCCTTAAATGCTTATTTAAATGAAAAATGGGAAGGAAATTTGATGGAATTATTGGATTGCCCAAGAGAGTTAGAGCATTTTTATTATTTAGATAATAGGGCTTTGGATGGAGCTATAGAATATTGGAAATCATGTAATAAATTATGTAGTAAATGCAATTTCTGTAAAGATTTGGCAGAGAAAGCCTTAAAGGTGAAAAATTGAAAAATAAAATTTTGAAGGATAGGGAAGAGATTGAGAAGTTTTTTATAAAACTTTTAGGTAGAGAAATTTTTATCTCTGAAATGGATGTTTTTGCTTCAAGATGCTCTTGTGTAGGGATAATGATAACTGTTAGGGGGCTTTTTATTGATGATGTTGAAATATTTAAAGAGAAGATTTTAAATAAATTGGAGGAGTTAGCTAAAAATTATGATATAAATGCTGATTGGATATTTGTTAGAGTGTTGCCAGGAAGTGATGATGTAATAAATATTGGAGTTAGAGAGCTTTGTAATATTTGTAGGGAAGAATATAAATTTAAAAAGCCAAGACCTGATTTAATTAGCTTAAAATAGGACTTTCGTAGTTTATATAATTAAGTAGTTTATATAATTAATAGGATGAAGTAGTTCAAGAAAAAATCTTAGGAGAAGATATTAAAGAATTCTGCGAAAAATCTCTCAGAGTTAGAAAAAGGCAGTTAATGGACTTAATATATTCTTTAGAGGATGAAGATAAAGATTTATTTAGAAGAGTTATTAAGTTATTTGAAAACTTTAAAAACAATGATGAAATATTTTAATAAAAAAATAACTGATGAGATTGTCTGGAGTGTTAAGAAAAACATTTTGTTTGTAAATATTGAAGAAGGTATTTTAAAACCACAAAGTAAATTAGATTTGTTGGCAATTAGAGGAATATTAGAAGTAATTAAAATTGACTAACAGGGATAATAAAAAGGTGGATATTTACAACTCCTCGCTTATGCTCGGAGGTGTTAGCTTTGATGAAACTTTATTAAAGTTTCAGAGAAATATTAGAAGTAATTAAAATTGATTAAAATTAAGGGATGATAAAATGAGATTTGATATAAAAAAGGTTTTAGATTTAGCGGAGAAAGATTTTGAAAAGGCTTGGAGAGAGACTAAGGCATTAATTAAAGATAAACATATAGATGATAAGTATCCAAGAATTAAGCCAATTTATGGAAAACCTCATCCTGTAATGGAAACAATAGAAAAATTAAGGCAGGCATATTTAAGAATGGGATTTGAAGAGATGATTAATCCAGTCATTGTTGATGAATTAGAGATTTACAAGCAATTTGGGCCAGAAGCTATGGCTGTTTTAGATAGATGTTTTTACTTAGCTGGATTGCCAAGACCTGATGTAGGTTTAGGTAATGATAAAGTTGAAATTATAAAGAAATTAGGTATAGATATAGATGAGGAAAAGAAAGAAAGTTTAAGGGAAGTTCTTCACTTATATAAGAAAGGAGCTATAGATGGGGATGATTTGGTTTTCGAGATGGCTAAGGCGTTAAATGTAAGTAACGAGATGGGTTTAAAGGTTTTAGAAACTGCATTTCCTGAATTTAAGGATTTAAAACCTGAGGCATCAACATTAACTTTAAGAAGTCACATGACTTCTGGATGGTTTATAACTTTAAGCCATCTAATAAAAAAGAGAAAACTGCCTTTAAAGCTATTCTCTATAGATAGATGCTTTAGGAGAGAACAAAAAGAAGATAGAAGCCATTTAATGACTTATCACTCCGCATCATGTGTTGTTGTTGGTGAAGATGTTAGTATAGATGATGGAAAAATCGTTGCTGAAGGATTGTTAGAGCAGTTTGGATTTACAAAATTTAGGTTCAAGCCAGATGAGAAAAAGAGTAAATACTATACTCCAGAGACTCAAACAGAAGTTTATGCATATCATCCAAAATTAGGAGAGTGGATTGAAGTAGCAACTTTTGGAGTTTATTCACCAATTGCCTTAGCCAAATACAACATTGATGTGCCAGTTATGAACCTTGGGTTGGGAGTTGAGAGATTGGCAATGATTATTTACGGCTATGAAGATGTTAGGGCAATGGTTTATCCTCAATTTTATGAATATAAACTTAGTGATAGAGATATAGCTGGAATGATTAAGATAGATAAAGTTCCTATATTAGATGAGCTCTATAATTTTGCCAATGAGCTTATTGATATTTGTATAGCCAACAAAGATAAGGAAAGCCCATGTTCTATTGAAGTTAAAAAAGAGTTTAACTTTAATGGAGTAAAAAGAGTAATTAAGGTTGAAATATTTGAGAATGAACCAAATAAAAAGCTTTTAGGACCTTCAGTATTAAATGAAGTTTATGTCTATGATGGAAATATCTATGGTATTCCTCCAACTTATGAAGGAGTTAAAGAGCAGTATATCCCAATTTTAAAGAAAGCTAAGGAAGAAGGAGTTTCTACAAACATTAGATACATAGATGGAATTATCTACAAATTGGTTGCTAAGATTGAAGAAGCTTTAGTTTCTAATGTAGATGAATTTAAGTTCAGAGTTCCAATAGTTAGGAGTTTAAGTGATATAAACTTAAAAGTTGATGAGTTGGCTTTAAAACAGATAATGGGAGAAAACAAAGTTATAGATGTTAGGGGACCGGTCTTTTTAAATGCAAAAGTTGAAATAAAATAAAAATATCCTTTTTTGGTGAAAAAATGGATATAATAACTTTAACAACAGATTTTGGAAATTGTGAGGGATATGTTGGGGCAATAAAAGGTAGGATTTTAGATATTTTAAAAAAACATAATAAAGACGCAAAAATAATTGATATTTGCCATGAAATAAAACCGTTCAATATCTATCATGGGGCTTATATATTACTAACTGCTATTCCATATTTTCCACCATCAGTTCATGTTGCAGTTATAGACCCAACAGTTGGTAGTGAAAGGAATTCAATCGTTATTGAAACAAAAAATGGACATTATTTAGTTGGGCCTGATAATGGATTATTCACTTATGTGTCTGAAAAATTAGGAATAAAAAGAATTATTAAAATTGATGAGAGCAAATATAAACCATCTTCAACATTTCATGGGAGAGATGTGTATGCCGTTGTAGGGGCTGAAATTTTAATTAATAACAGCTATGATGGAGAGGAGCTAAGTGATATAGTTAAATTAAATACTGAAAAAAAGAGAGTTATACACATAGATAGATTTGGAAATATAATAACCAATATTAGAGCTGATGAAATAGATTTTGATATTTATGATGAGGTTTTAATTAAAATAAAAACAAAAAATGGAGATAAAGTAATTAAATGTAAGTTTGTTAAATCATACTTTGAAGGGGGAAATAACTTTATATGTTTAATAAATAGTGAAGGATTCTTAGAGATATCTAAGTTTATGGACAACGCTTCAAAGTTGTTAGGTGTTGATTATTTGGATGAGATTAAGATTATTAATTAATTATTTTTTCAACTTAAATATATAAAATTTTTTATCATCTTCTAAACGTCTCATGCCTTTTCTCAAACTTTTCAATGTCATTCTTAGTTAAAAGACTTTTATCATTGCGTATTAATTATGTCTTTTATAAAATTCTCTTTATAGCGTTCCAAACTAAATAACTCTGTGGTTTTAAAGTCCCATCAATAGGATTTAAAAATAAAATGTTCTTTTTAACCAAATAAATATAAATTGGCTTATCTATTGAATCATCACTAATTTCATAATTATTTTTAAACAATTTTAAAGCATTTATTATTTCTTCTTTTTTAATTTCTATAACTTCAGTTTCAATTTTTATTTTTGGTTTTACATAATTTAAATCTTTTATAAAGTTTTTTAGTTTTTGAATTTCTTCTTTTATCCTCAAGTCCAAAATCTCTTTTAAATTTTTAAACTTACTCTCCCCAACGACATATTTTATATCCTTTGGTTTTCCACCAACATAAGAATAAATTAATTCTTTTTCTTCATTAGAAAGATTTTTATTTAATATATCATTAGCTAAGAAGTCAATAAACTTTAAGGCAGTTTCTTTATCAAAATCATCAACTAATAGGTATTTTGCTCTACCAGTAAGCATGGCCTCATGATAAACCTTCTCTATAAATAAACTATCTGATGAGATGCAAAAAACATGGCATAGGTGTTTATGTTTAGTTAAAGAAATAAAATAGTTAAAAAGTTCATAAATTAGAAACCCATTTATTTTTAAATCTCCAATTTTTTGTAATTCGTCAATAATTATAACTGGTTGCTTTCCTTGCTTTTTTAACTCCAATAAAATATTTGTTATATATTTAAAAACATTTTTAGTAGTTTTTTTATTCAATAGTTCGTTTAAGGTATTCTTTGGCACTGGAATACCACTAACAACTGGAATATCTTTAATAATCCTTTTGATTAAATCTAATGGTTTTTTATCTTCACTGTATTATTCAAACAAAACCTCTATAAAGTTTTCATACTTCGATAAAAATATCTCTCTCAAATCAAAGTAAAATACTACATACTTATTTTTATCTAACCTGTTAGTTATTATTTCATTAATTAATGCTGTCTTTCCACTGTTTATAGGTCCAAATACAAAGTAAATATCATCAGGCTCTCTTTCTAAAATGGACAGGATTTCGTTAATTTCTTTCTTTCTGTTGAAAAATTTCATAATCCCACCTTTAAAAAATAAATTATTTATTAAGGATGAATTAATACTTTCATCAGCATTTAACAAAGCTATAAATATTAATATTATTATTTATTTTATTACAGCTTATTATAACACTCAACAAACCTTTTATAAACTTAGAAACTAAATTATCCTATTCTGGATATTCTGGAAGTGTATTTTCATTTATATATAATTAATTTCATTAGTTTCTAATGAATATCTCATGCTTATAATATTTACAATTGGGACAATATTTAATAACCCCAAATAAGGACTTTTTTAGTCCAATCTTTATCTTTCATAGAAAATTTTAATCCTTCTGAAATATTCATTTTTTCGCCTTTAATTATAACTTAATTTTAATATTAATATTTTAATTATAAAATATTGATAAAATATTGTATATAAGTTGTGTTCGAGGTGAGATTATGAAGATTAGAGGATTCTGTTACAGATGTGGGGCAGAGGATGAGCTTATAGATGGGCTTTGTCCTGTTTGCTATGCTCAAGAACATCCATTAATTGAAGTTCCAGAGAGAGTTGAGATAGAAGTTTGCCATATGTGTGGTTCTTACAAAAGAAAGATATGGCAAACACCTAAGAGTGAAGAAGCATTTGAGATATTAAATGAAATTGCATATTACGCAACAAAAGATGCTATTAAAAAGAAAAGTGTTATGGTAGATGTTGAAATTTACCCTAAAGTTACCCAACTTCCTGGAGGAAAGAGAAGTAAGTTAATTATTCCAGTTCATATTGTAGCTAAGGGAAGATTGCCAGGAGAGAAAGAAGATAGAATTTATGAAAAAGATATTGAAGTGCATTTAAGGATGGTTCAATGTCCAAGATGTTCAAGATTTATGTCTAACTATTACGAAGCAACATTACAAGTTAGAGCAATGAATAGATATTTAACTAAAGAAGAAAGAGAAGAGTTAGATAACTTTGTTAGAGAAGAGTTAGCTAAAAGACTAAAAAAAGACAGAATGGCATTCATAGCAAAATTCATTCCACAAAAAGAGGGATTAGACTATCAGATAGGTTCAGTTGGAGCTGCAAGAAATGTTGCTCAAAAAATTAAAGAAAGATATGGAGGAAAGATTACAGAGACTGCAACATTAGTTGGAGTTGATAGAGATAGTGGAAAAGAGCTTTATAGAGTTACAGTTTCTGTAAGGATTCCTGAATATAAAGTTGGAGATGTTGTAGAGTATAAAGATAAATACTACTTGGTTACTGCAATAACTGAAGATAAGGTTTATATGAAATCTATCGATTATAAAAGAGAAAAAATCGGATTAGCTTGGCATATTGCAGAGAAGGAAACAAAAATGGCAAAAAAGAATGATGAATTAGATACAGCAACAGTTATAGCAACTACACCAAACATTATGGTTATGGATGATAAAAGCTATGAAGTTTATGAGTTTGATAATATTGAAGATGTAGAGATTAAAGAGGGGGATAAAGTTAAGATATTTAAAAAAGATGAAGTTCCATATTTAGTAAATAAAGTAGAAGATAAGAATAAACAATAAATGGTTTGGTGGAACTAATGATTAAATTAGAGATTGATAAGAGGGCATATAATTCAATAAAAAATTTTTCAAGATTGGTATATACTAAAGCAATAAAAAACAAAGAAGATTTACCAGAAAAAGAGGAGATAGTTATTCTTACATATAATGGAAAATTTGTTGCTAAGGCTTTATACAATCCAAAATCAGTAATTTTAAAGATTTTAACCACTGAAAATGAAGAAATTGATTATGATTTCTTCTACAAAAGAATATTTAATGCAAAAATTTATAGAGAAGATATTTTAAATTATAAAAACACTTACAGATGGATTTATGCTGAAGGGGATGAACTACCAACAATAATATTTGATAAATATAATGAGATAGGGGCTATGCAGTTGATGTCAAAGCTTATTGAAAAGGTATACTTAAAGGATATTGTTGATATTTTATTTGAATTATCTGACTTAGAAACAATATATGTAAAGAGAGGAAAGAAAGGAGCTCCTCTTAAAAATAAAATTTTTGGAAATAAAGAGAAATTTGAAACAATTATTAAAGAGGGAGAAGTTAAATTTAAAGTAAATGTTAAGGGGCATAAAACAGGATTTTTTTTAGACCAGAGAGAAAATAGATTGGAGATAGAGAAATTTGTGAAAGAAAGAGATAAAGTTTTAGATATTTGCTGTTATACTGGAGGATTTTCAGTTCATTGTGCTATAAAAGGAGCTGAGGTTGTAGGAGTAGATTTATCTAAAAAGGCACTAAAAACAGCTGAAGAAAATATGGAACTAAACAATATTCCAAAAGATAGGTATGAGTTTATTGAAGGGAATGCCTTTAAAGTTATGGAAGAGTTTATAGAAGATGGAGAGAAATTTGATATAGTAATTTTAGACCCTCCAGCATTTACACAAACTGAAGAAGATATAAAAAATGCTTTGAGGGCTTATGCCTCTCTAAATTATTTAGGAATAAAATTAGCTAAAAGGATATTTGTATCTTGTTCTTGCTCTCATCATGTAGATAAGGAGATGTTTAAAAGAACAGTTATATCATCAGCTTTTAGAGCAAAAAAAGAGTTAATTATGATTGATTATAAAGGGCAAGCTCCAGACCATCCAATATCAATAGGAAATAAAAATCTTGAATATTTAAAGTGTATCTTTTTTTATCTAAAACCATAGAGGGGGCTTCGCCCCCTCTATTGGTATACTCCCCCATTATTTTGCCTTTTTTATTTGTTATTCCTTGTTTTAATGGACTAACTATTCAAACATTATCTCATAAGTCGTTGCCATAGTTTCACCTATTGTTTCCATCCTTGTTTTAATGGACTAACTATTCAAACGTTAGAGCTTAAGAGGTTGTTGAATGTTATAGTAGAGTTTCCATCCTTGTTTTAATGGACTAACTATTCAAACAGGGAGGTGATAGGGCATGATAGAAATAGTAGAATGTTTCCATCCTTGTTTTAATGGACTAACTATTCAAACGTTTCAACATTTAACCCTTCCCTTTTAGCCATTTGCAAAACCATATTGTTTCCATCCTTGTTTTAATGGACTAACTATTCAAACACAATTGCCTAATCATAGTTGTGCACAATATTACCAGTTTCCATCCTTGTTTTAATGGACTAACTATTCAAACAATGCATATTTTTCCTTTTTTAATTTTGATAATTTCTTGTTTCCATCCTTGTTTTAATGGACTAACTATTCAAACATGGAAACATATTTGTGATTAAGAATGTATCTGATGAAAATGTTTGAATCGTTTCCATCCTTGTTTTAATGGACTAACTATTCAAACTTGGATGTACAAATCAATACGAGAAAATAAAAGAGTTTCCATCCTTGTTTTAATGGACTAACTATTCAAACCCTACCAACTATTACTTATCTAATACACAAACTCCTATATAAAACTTTCTTTTAACATCCGATTTTTCTGACTGCCCAATTATTGAAACCTTTATAAGAGTAAGAAAGATTGTGCAAACTCTTTATAAATAAAATGCACAACCATAAACAAAAATCTCAATAATCAGACATTATTTTATATAAAATAAATCTTATTTATCTATAAAATCTACACAATAAAAACAAATAACAAAAATCTCTAAAAAATCTAAATTTTAATCAGAAAAAATTAGTAATACTTTTTATCAATTTTCTAGTACTAAAATTAAGGCAGGGGTATATAAAAGCAAGAAAGTAAAATTAAATCCCTTAATATATGCATTTAAAACTCTAATATATTATGTTAAAGTTTTTTAGCATAATCAATCATTCCTTTAAACATCTTCAACCCATCATCTGAGCCGAGTATTTTCTCACTTGCTCTTTCTGGATGTGGCATTAATAAAACACAATTTTGGTTTTCATTACAAACACCAGCTATATTGTCAATAGAGCCATTTGGATTAGCTTCCTCGGTTATTTCTCCAGTCTCATCACAATATTTGAAAACAATCATATTATTTTTATACATATAGTCGAGTGTTTCATCGTCAGCGTAAAATCTTCCCTCAGCGTGGGCAATAGGTATTTTTAAAATGTCTCCTTTTTTATAATACTGTGTATATGGTGTTTTGTTATTTTCAACTCTAATATAAACCCATTTACAAATAAATCTTGAATTTAAGTTGTTTGTTAAAACTCCTTTAGAAAATCCTGCCTCTAAACCAATTTGAGCTCCATTACATATTCCTAATACTGGTTTTCCTTCATCAACTAACTTTTTTAACCCTTTAATTATTGGTGTTCTTGCACTTATTGCTCCAGCTCTCAAATAATCGCCATAAGAAAATCCCCCAGGAATAACTGCTCCACTATAGTTATCTAAGTTCTCTTGAGTGAAAAAAACAAGCTCAGGATTTCCACCAGCTAATTTAACTGCATGGCATACATCTAAATCACAATTAGTCCCTAAGAATTTTGTTACTGCTATTCTCATATTAATCTCCTCTGCTTTTTCTACTATAATTCAGATGATATTACATTTAATATCTCCTTAATTAATATTGGCATTTTATCAGTTCTTTCACTGAGCTCTATAATCTTTCTCTTTAATCTTTCATCATCACACTGCCTAATATCTCTTGCTTTAATAGTTTTTCTACCTTCTTTTCTTGCATTTTGTTCAGCTACTTCAGTAGTTATTTTTATAATTTCTTCGAGCATTTTACAGAGTTCATCGACAGCTTCTGCAGATATATTAAAGTTTGTATGTTGTTTCATTATCCTCTTTACTGTAGCTTTTGGTAACATAAATAGCCCTCCAAATTTTTAGTATAAAAAAATTTAGAATAAAAAAATAAAGATAAAACAAATAAATTTATTTAATGTTCTACATTTACAACTCCAACTCTTATCAATGGAATTAATGGTATTCCTTCAATTTCATCCAATCCACTTTTATCTATCAATACAACTATAAATTTTGGGCTACAAATTTCTTTTAATTGCTTTATGCACTCTTTTAATGTGCTTCCACTTGTTACAACGTCATCTATAATAATAGCCCTTTTGTAATTTACAGAAGAAAAGTTTTGTGAAATTGAACCAGTTATCTTTTTCCCTTCTTCAGATATATGTTTTTTTGGTATATAGATAGTTAGCTCCTTCCCTAACTCAGAAGCTACTAAGGTAGCTATAGGAACACCACTTGTAGAGATTCCTACTACAGTATCAAACTCAATATTCCTACTTTTTAAGATATCAACTATTATTGAGCTTATGCATTTTAACCTATTTGCTGAACAACCAATATTTTTCCAACTAATGAATACATCTACATTTTTAAGTTTCATAGTTTTTTCTTCCTCTTTTAATAGTTTCTCAGCATTTAAAACTAAATATCTTGCTGTTTCCATTGATACGTTGAGTTCTTCAGCAATCTCTCCAATTGTAAGCCCATTGTTTTTTAGTTCTATAACCTTTTTTAATATTTCTTTATTCATAATCTCCCTCATTTTTTTCATTGGTAGTGTGTCTTATGTTATTAATAATAGTTATTTAATTTTTGTTTTATTCTTTCTCTTTTTATACTCTTTTTATAGTTTTATATGAATCTTATTTAATATTATTGGTAAATTTTTCATAGTTTTACCATTTATTGTCGCTAAGAAAGCACCGCCCTTTAGGGCGGTGATGAATTCAGATGAAATCTTTCAGATTTCATTACTCTCCTTGCGAAGCAAGGAGATAGGGGAGGTGAGTGGGACAAACATAACTTTTATATACTCGAATTAATAAACTAACTTATGTCCCCAGTCCAAGTTATTAATTGGTGGGGTTATCGAAAACTCCACCGCTGGGGACATGGAAATGGTTAAAGCGTAGCCCCGAATCCCTAATGGGATACGGGTAGTGGCTTTGGCGGGGCCGGAGAGGGCGAGCTTAGGCTCGCTCTCTCGAAACTCCGCCCTTTAGGGCGGAGAGCCGTCATAGTATTAGATTTTGCCGTTGGTAATTTTTAAAATTCTAATAAAAAATATCGATATCCTAAATAAAATCATAATAAGTAATGTCCCAATAATTAATGTTTTATATGGAGGTTTTAAATTAAACATTAAGATAAGAAGAATTCCAAATAATATATACCAAATATGCCAATATAATTTATAATTCTCTTTATTATCACCCTTTAATTTTAATGTATTCATAATGCCACCTCAGTATCTATTACCAATATTTTTTATTTTTACATTTATTATAAGTTTTCTTAATTGTTGAATATTTCTTTAGTCCTTTTGTATACTCTTTTACTTTATAAATCCTTAGATTAGTATGCAAAACCTCGTTTATAAAATCGTTTTTTGATAACTGTTCAATGTTTTATATTGAGATACTGTTATAACATCCCCAAATACTTATGCATTTGTATTGTTAGCATAACATTATCTTTCAAATACTCTCCACAAGCTTCCATAATTTCAAACAATTTCTTTTGAGAAGGAGATTTTATATTTCCATGAGGTGTTACTGGTTGAATGCATAAAGTTATATTTCCTATATCACTCAAATCCTTTGCTATTATTTTTACTTCTTCTATATCTGTTTTTTCCATTATAACAACCTTTGCATAGACGTCAGAATTTAAATTATACAGCTTTTTTATTGTTTTAAGCTCATTTTTGTAGAGTTTTTCATAATCTTCATCTTTTATATGGTCAAAATGTTCCCTCAGCTTTATGTCTATAGATGCAATATCAAAATAAAAAACTTTTTCTGGAAACATTCCATTGCTCTCTAAAAATGTTCTGTATCCTTTATCTTTTAAAATTTCAACGATTTCTTTTATTTGTTTATGATATAATAAAGGCTCTCCTCCTGTAAATGATATAGCAAACAAATCTGGTGTTTTTAATTTGTCTATAGCATTTATTACATCTTCAATCTTCATATTTTGTAAAGTTTCAAATTCTCCACTGCCTGGGATTTTTTCCACTCTATTAAAATATTCTTTGCTTTTTTCATCGCAGTAAACACACTTTAATGGACATCCAGCAAATCTTACAAATATAAACCTTCTTCCTATATATTTCCCTTCTCCCATTATTGAGCTAAAAATTTCCCTTATCATTTTTATCTCTCCATTTTGAACTTTTTGTTATAATCTAATGCCTACAACCTTACTTAGACCATTCTCACATAAACTTTTAGAAAAAGTTTCATCAAAACCATTAGGCGTTAGACCTATGGTTAGTTGAATATTATAATATTCACTGAGGTAAATTTCACCTTCTTATTAAGAGGCATAAAGAAGTCCATGTTCAATAAAAAATTCATTCTTGCGAAAGTCATATAACAATAAATTTACTCTAATCTCTTAAAGACATCTTCCATAGCCTTTATTGTCTTATCAACAACTTCATTATTGTGCTTTATTGATGTAAAGCAACATTCAAATTGTGAAGGAGGAACAAAAACTCCCCTCTCTAATAACCCCCAGAAGTATTTCATAAATCTCTCAACATCACTCTGCTTAGCTATTTCATAATTTAAAACCTCATTTTCATTGAAATATATTTGGAACATTGATGCAATGTTATAAACCTTAGCCTTAATATTGTATTTATCAGCTAACTCTCTTAAAGTGTCTGCCAATATTTTAGCTGTTCTTGCTGTTTCTCTATAGAATTTATCATCCAATTGTTTAAGTGTAGCAATTCCAGCAGTTATTGATATCGGATTTCCGTTGAATGTTCCAGCTTGATATATAGCTCCTAATGGAGAAAACTGCTCCATAATCTCTTTTTTTCCAACAATAGCTCCAATTGGAAACCCTCCCCCCAATATTTTACCCAAAGTAGCAATATCTGGAACTACCCCAAAATATTCCTGAGCTCCTCCTTTTGCCAATCTAAATCCAGTTATAACTTCATCAAATATTAATAAAATGTCATTTTCCTCAGTTATTTCTCTCAAGAATTCTAAATAACCTTTTTTTGGTAAGATACATCCCACATTTCCCATTACTGGCTCAACTATAATACAAGCTATCTCACCTTTATTTTCATTTATTGCTTTTTTTACAGCATCTTCATCATTAAATGGAATTAAGATAGTATTTTTTGTTGTTTCTTCTGGAATTCCTGGAGAGTTTGGATGTCCATGAGTTAAAGCTCCACTACCACTCTTAACTAAAACATAATCATGAGCTCCATGATAAGCTCCATCAAATTTTATAATCTTTTTTCTTCCAGTAACTCCTCTTGCCAATCTTATTGCTGACATCGTTGCTTCTGTTCCAGAATTGACAAATCTCACCATCTCTGCACAAGGAACTCTCTTTATAACTTCCTTAGCTAAAATAATCTCTTTCTCTGTAGGACATCCATAAGCACTACCTAATTCAAGTTGCTCTTTAACAGCTTCAATAATCTTTTCATTTGCATGACCTAAAACCATAGGACCATAAGCTAAGCAGTAATCTATGTAGCAGTTTCCATCAACATCAAATAAATAACAATCTTTAGCTCTCTCAACAAAAAATGGATATGGCTTAAAGTATCTAACTGGGCTATTAACACCTCCAACTAAGTATTTTTTTGCCTCTTCAAATAAATCTTTTGACTTATCCATTTTTAAAACCATGTTTTCACCCCAATATTTAAATTAGCCCGTTAAACTTCAATATCCAGACGACTATAGCTACTAAAAAAAATGGTAGAACTCCACAGCCAAGCCACTGTTTTTGAGTTAAACTCTCTTCTCCAAACACTTTAGCAGAAATGTGTCCAAAAATTACTGCTCCAATAAATAAAAATATCAAAGTGGCAATTCCGCTAAACATTCCTAAGCCAGCAGTGTATATATAATTTGCCAAATAACCAAAAATAATTCCACCAATAGCATGAATTAAACAACATTTTCCTTCTAAATCCATATTATTCCCTCTCTATATTTTTTATTATATAAATTTCAATTTTTTCCTTAGGTCTTTTAGAATTTGTAAAAGAGTAATCTACTACAACTTCAACATCTTCATTAGCCCAAAATTCTTTATTTTTTAATATTTTATCCTCTATTTCTAACAAAAATGCAAACTTTCTCTTAGTTTTTAGAGAACCTTTATCTATCTCAACAACTTCTTTTTTGCATATTGGTTTTATTATAGAGTAGTGCATAATATCACTTTTTTGCTAATTAAAACAAAAAATTAAAATGAAAATTTATAATAATTTTACTCGTTGTATGCCTTTTCTAATGGAGGAACAACCTGTTTCTTTCTTGACATTACTCCTTCTAAGAATACGCTGTTTCCTTCTAATTTAACATTAAATGCTTTCTCAAATATCTCCTTATTACCAACAACCAATGCCTCACTACCTTCTTTCATAATATCAGTTATCAAAAAGACAATCAAATCATAGCCCTCATTCTTCAACTTCTCCTCTAATAATTTATATATATCTTCTTTCTTACTCTCAACTTCACTGACATCTATAACTTCTACTTGTCCAATTCCAACCTTCTTTCCATTGAAATTAAAGTTTTTGAAGTCCATATTAATAATTTCTTCTGGTTTCAACTTACCAACAACTGACTTAGCCTTTAAAATTTCCATTCCAAATTCTTCTATATTGCTTATTCCAGCAATTTCTGCTAACTTCTTAGCCATCTCTTTATCTAATTCTGTTGTTGTTGGTGATTTAAACAAAACTGTATCTGATATTATTGCACTCAACAATAAACCAGCTAAATCTGCTCCTAATTTTTTCTTTTTCCCACCAATTAACTCAATAGCATCTTTGAAGTAGAGTTCAGCTATAACTGTTGCTGTTGAACCAACTGGCTTAGCATAGTATAAAATTGGCTCAGCTGTTGTTAAACCAACTTTGTGGTGGTCTATAACAGCTATTAACTTCCCATCTTCTAAATCATCAAAACTTTGGCTCTTTTCTGAGTGGTCAACTAAAATTATTTCTTTGCCTTTAGCAGATGTTATTAGCTCTGGTTCCATAACTCCAAATTTTCTTAAAACAAACTCTGTTTCTGGATTTACATCCCCCAATCTTGCAGGATAACAATCTAAGAAGTAAGCTAAAACAATAGCTGATGCTATACTATCAGTATCTGGATTTTTGTGCCCTACTACATACCTCACAATCTCACCGTTTCCCATTTCTATAGCTTATTATAGTTATATAGTATTTCATAGATAGTATTTAATAAATTTATAGCTATAGAAAAGGGTTGTCCTTAACCCACAGCTTCATCAGGAATACCATTCCCTCTGCTATGAGTTCATTGGACTTCGGGCTGAACGGATACAGCCCCATGAATCTTTTTATCAAATTAAAAACGGCTACAACATCTCTATCAGCATAAAATCCACAATCGAAGCAATACATTAGCCTCGAAGGCAGAGCCCTCTCATCGGCTAATCTATATAATTGAGATAATCTATTTCCACAGTTCGGGCATAATATAGAAGTGAAAGCTGGATTTACCTCAACAACTTTAACCCCGAATTCTAAGCACTTATTTTTAAGATTGTCTAAAAATTTTTTAGCGGAAATGTTGTGTAGTCTATGTTTTAGCTTTTTAAATGACTTTTTAGCAATATTTTGGTTAAAATAAGAGGACAAATCCTCGATAATTAAAACTGTATCTTTTTCTTTAAGTTCTTTTGCTATTTTGTTAGCTAACTTTTTTAACTTATCTTCTCTGATATTCTTTAATCTCTTACCGAATTTTTTAAGCAAGATAAAACCTTTCCTCTTTAACGGTTTTTCTTGTTTATGAATACCTTTAAATGAGAATTTCTCTTGGATATTAGCCATTATATTAGAGTATTTTTCGGTTAATTTTCCTAAATCAGTTTTTATTATCTCTATATTTTCGAAATTACCATAAGTTATATTATCCAAATTAAAATCCAATGCATAAACAGCTTTATAATCATCATTAATAGTTATTTCTTTTTCTAATGGGATTAAAACCATTACTGTTCCATCCTCTTTATTCAATCTCAGTTTAAAACCAGCTTTTATTTTCCAACATTCATTTAACAGTTTAAAAAACAGTTTATGTGGCTTTAGAGGAATAACTATTCTACCATTCGGTGTAGATAATCTTATATGCAAAGTCTTCTTTCCTTTTTTATCTATCGAATATAGTTTTTCTATATGGTTTTGAAATCTTTGTAGTTGAATAAAATATCGTCCAACCATAAAGAGACGTTTCTAACTTCTGGAGTTTCCGTATATGCTTTTCCTCTCTTTTTCATTGATATAAAGCTTTTTATTCTCGTAGATACATCTTGTGAGGCAGTGTAAATATAATGAGTCGGTAGATTTGAATATTTATTTTTTATTTCTTCATATATCCCCTTTCTAATTTTTATATGGCTTTTTATTTTATTCTTTAAACTATAATTTAAAGCAATAGATAAAATTTCTTTATAAGCTTTGATAGTATTTTCTATGATTTTTATTTTTCTCTTAGTCAATGGCTTACTCTTCAATACCACGATTTTAGATAATTTAATCGTTTTTGGCATGTTCATTCACTAAATAGTTTTTTCGATTATTTTGTTAGTTCTTTCCTATATTTACAGTTTACGGATGAACTGAGGTTGTCGAATAATAAGATATTTAATAATGTTACGACATGCTACAGAAACTAAGAATCTGTTTCGAACCCTCTTATACACTTTGTTAAATGATTAAATTAATAATACTTAATTTTATATAACTGCTTAAAGATATATATCTATCCCCAACGAACCGACCCACATGGAGCATATCCATTTAAGGTTGCGATGATAGCGGGTTCGAAGTTGGGGGAACAGTAAAGGAGGTCAGGGCGAGTCGTGGGAGAGAGCTTTTGCTCAATGAAGATGACCACGATACAGCACGACCTCCTACAGTTTATAAAACTTTATCTAATTTCTCAATAACTTTGTAGATATCCTCTTTTTTAACTCCTATAGCTGAATTTACAACTATATAATCATAAGGATACTCTTTTAAATAACAGGTTCCAAATTTGTCATTCTTTCTTACTCCTCTTGGTCCAGTAACTCTTAAATTGTAAAGCTTACCAGCAACATCTAATGGGTCTTTTTTTGTTGTTATACATGATGAAATAGGATTTTCCACATTCAAAACCTTCTCTCCTTTTTTATTAGCTAAATCTTTTAGTAATTCATCCAATAGCTTTTTACATTCTTTTTGTTCTTTCATTAAATCTATATAGTTTTTAGTTCCTATTGCTAAGAGAGAAATTAAAATATTTACAATTGGATTTGCTGAGGCTCTTCCTGGATAAGTTAAGGAAATTTCTTTTAAAAAACTCTCATCCTTTGTATATATTAATCCTCCACCAATTGGTGTAAATAGATTTTTATCAGATGAGCTAACTACAGCATCAATTCTATATTTTAAAGCTTTTTTCAACTTTTCAATATAATAGAAATTTTGAATAGCATAAGCTCCATTTATTATATGTGGGATATTATATTCTTGGCATATTTTTGCAATTTCTTCAATATCATCACTCTTTCTTGGTGGGAAAAAAGTTAAAGTGCTTAAAACTACTGGGTTATTTTTACTATTAATTTCTCTTCTTATGGCATCTTCAATATCTGAAACTTCAACTTTAACAATATCCCCATCCAAAACTGTCTCAACCAATCTCATCCTCATTCCTATAAAAGAAGTTGCTTTTATAGGGCTTTTATGAGCTGCATAGGGGTAGATAACAACATCTGAATGGTATTTTTTCCTTGTTGCTGATAGGCATAGAGCAATACTCATTCCTGTAGCTACAGGTGTTGCTATTGCTTTAACTTTCAATCCTAAAGTTTTTAAAAAATTCTCTAACAATTTATTGGTTAATTTATACATCACACTTGCTCCAGGAGCTTTTGGTTGAGGGTCTGTTAAATTTCCACTCCTTCCAACTCCATGACAGAAATCAAAAACTCCTTCTCTTTGTAGTTTAGTATAAACTCTTGCCTCTCTCTCACCAATTTGTATAACACTTGGGTCTTTATCCGTATCCATAAAGGATAAAATTCTTAGTAAAAATTTTATATGCTCTTCATCAATTCCATTTTCAGGAACTTTTCTTTGCTCTAAAATATTTTCAATAATTTTTAAATTTTCTTTTAAAGTTAATTTTCCTCTATTTTCCATATGTTTGGGAATAAAGCCTGTTATATTAAGTTCCATGTCATCACCTTTTTATAAGTATTAAAACAAATAATTACTTCTAAAATATTGGAAGGGGATAAAATTGATGAATTTCTTAATAATTGGAATTTGTATAATTATGTTCATTGTTAGTGTTTTTATGCCACAACTATATTACTATTTTGCATTATGGCCAAATCTTTTTACCTATATGCCTTGGCAGATAATTACAAGCATATTTATGCACGCAAATATAACTCATCTATTGGTGAATATGTTCGTATTATTTATATTTGGAACATACTTAGAAAATAGGGTTGGTTCAAAAAAATATCTTTTAATCTTTTTATTATCAGGAATTATAGGAAATTTAGCTTATATCATCTATGCTTATCTAACGGGAGATTACAATCCATCAGTTGGAGCTTCTGGAGCTATATTTGGAATAATGGGAGCTTTGGCTATCCTATCACCACATTTAAGGGTTGTTGTGTTTCCATTGCCAATTCCAGTGAGTATAAGAGTAGCTGTAGCTATATTTGCACTTATTGATTTAATATTACTTCCATACTCCATAAAAACAGGAATTGCACACATAACACACTTAGCTGGACTTATAACGGGACTAATATCAGGAAAATTATTATATGATAGGGAAGTAAAATATTATTAAAAAAGGTGAAAAAATGAGTATGTTTAAATTTTCAGAGAGAGAGATAATTGATTTAATAGTATCAGTGTTGGCTATTGCTTTTATTTTCTCTTATCCAAATCTTTCAATATTAATTTTTATTGTTAGTTTAATAGCCGTTGGGAGTGGCTTTGTATTTCATGAATTAATGCATAGAACAGTTGCAAGGAAGTATGGAGCATGGAGTGAGTTTAGAGCGTGGTATGAAGGGCTTATATTGGCTATAATATTAAAGATTTTTTTAGGATTTACCTTTATAGCTCCTGGGGCTGTATATATTTATAAAGACTACTTAACTTATGAAGAAAATGGAAAAATCGCCTTAGCTGGACCTTTAACAAATGTTGCTTTGGCATTTATATTTTTAATATTGGCTTTGATTTTTAATAATATACCATTACTATATTTAATAGGAAAGTTTGGATTTCACATAAATCTATTTTTAGCAGGCTTTAATATGCTCCCAATTCCACCATTTGATGGAGAAAAAGTTTTAAGATGGAATCCTATAATTTGGGCAATTGTAGGACTACCTCTAATTGGATATATGATACTTATGATGTTTTGGTGAAATTGTGAGCATAAAAAAGATTCTTCAAATATTCTCTTTAATGTATCTATTATTTTTATTTATTGGATTTTTACTTATTTCAAAATTTGATTTGCTTTTATACATAGCATTTTTTATCCCATGTGTTTTTTGGATTTGTTGGGCAAAAATAAAAAATGAATCTTGGGATATACCAAATAAAGAAAATAGAATTATACCATTATTTTTTACTTTATGGTATTTAGTATTGTTAAATTTATTTTGGAAGAGTGAATTTATAACAATCTTTCTTGTTAATGTGTTAATAATTTTAATTATAACAAAGTTTTGGAAAATAAGTATGCATAATTATGGATTATCAGCTATGGCTTATCTTATATATGCTTTTACAAATAACATTTGGTTATCTTCCTTATATCTCATATTAATAATTATTACTGGCTATGCAAGGATTTATTTAAAGAAACATACATTTTCCCAAGTTATCGCTGGAACTATATTAGGAATTTTAGTTAATTACATTTTATTAAATCTTATTTAGGTGGATAACTAATTAATAAAATGTTGAGGGAGATTTATGAAAAAAAATTTAACAATCTCTATTATTGGAGGTACTGATGGTTTAGGAAAATGGTTTGCGAGATATTTAAAAAATAAGGGATTTAACGTGATAGTTACTGGAAGAGATGTAGAGAAGGGTAAAAATGTTGAGAAAGAGCTTGGGGTTGAATTTACTAACAACAATATTGAGGCTACTAAAAGAGGAGATATAGTTATTGTAGCAGTTCCAATAAATGTTACAGAGAGAGTTATTAAAGAAATAGCTCCTCATGTTAGAGAGGGCTGTTTATTGATGGATATAACCTCAATTAAAGAAATCCCTGCAAGAACTATGGAAGAAAATGTTAAAGAGGGAGTAACTGTTATCCCTACTCATCCAATGTTTGGTCCATCAACTCCATCTTTGCTAAGGCAGGTAGTTATTCTAACGCCATCTGAAAAGCATAAAAAGAGTGAATGGTTTAAGAAAGTTTATAATTTTTTAAAAGAAGAAGGAGCTAAGGTTATAGTCATTTCTCCACAAAAACATGATAGAATTATGGGTATTGTGCAGGGATTAACACATTTTACATTTATTTCATTAGGAGCTACATTAAAAGAACTTAATGTTGATATAAAAGAATCTAGAAAATTTTCTTCTCCAATATACGAGTTGATGATTTCTATTATTGGAAGAATTATAGGGCAAAATCCTTATCTCTACGCTGATATCCAAATGTTCAATCCAAGAATAAAGGAAATTCATGAGACATTTATAAATCAGTGTAAAGAAATTAGCGAGATAGTTAAAAATAAAGATAGAGAGGGATTTGTTAAGATAATGAAAGAAGCTGCTAAGCATTTTGGTGGCGAAGCAAAAAGAGGGGCTTATTATTCAGATAAAGCCGTGTTTGCATTATCTTCTGAGATTGAAAAATTAAATAAATTAATAGGAAAAGAGATTGCTGTAAAAAATATAAACTCAGATGTTATTCATTTTGGGTTTTTAAAGAATATTGAAGATGATTATCTAATATTAGATAAAAATGGTAAGAAGCAGCGGTTTAATATTTTGAGAGTTGAGGTATTTTCTGGAGATGAGTTGAAGGAGCTAAAAAAGAAGTATTTAGAGAGGAAATATATTGATATTTCAATTTTATTTAAAAAAGATGTTGATGAGGAAGTTATTTTAAACTTATTAAAAAATGTTTTTGACATTGAAATAATTGATGTTTATGAAGGAGATAAAATTAAAAAAGGATACAAAAGTATTACATTTAGAATTTATGGATATAGCAGAGAAGAATTAAAAGATATTGAGAAGGAGTTTTTAAATATAATTAAAAATATAGGTGGGAAAGAAAGATTCAAATATAATTTTTTACCATAAATTATTACTAAGTGCTTAGGGGCGGTGATGTATAGGGATAGATGGGTGGGACTTGTTTATATATTAAGAAAGGTATATCTATAAATCATAACTTGAAAAACATTAATTGAGTGGAAATATGAAAAAAATCTATGTCATTCTTTTACTACTTTCTATAATTTTGATTTGTATAGTTGGAGCTGGTATATTATTGGCCATGAGCTTATCAGGAGAAAGTTTTAATTTGTTTGGTGGAGAGAAAATAGCTAAGGTTTATTTATGCAATGAAATATATTTTGACTATAATCAAGGAAATGGAATTTTCCCGGAAACTAAAAAGGATGCAAGATATTATATAAATTTATTAGATAATTTGGAGAAGGATGATTCAGTTAAAGGTGTTTTATTGATTGTTAATTCACCTGGAGGGGAGGTTATAGCAAGTGAAAAATTAGCAAGAAAGGTCGAAGAACTTGCTAAGAAAAAGCCAGTTGTTGTTTATGTTGAGGGTTTAGATGCTTCTGGAGCTTATATGGTTTCAGTTCCTGCAGATTATATTGTAGCTGAGAAGCATTCAATAGTTGGAAGTATTGGGGTTAGAATGGATATAATACATTATTATGGATTAATGAAGAAGCTTGGTATAAATGTAACTACAATAAAAGCTGGAAAGTATAAGGATATTGGCTCGCCATTTAGACCAATGACTAAAGAAGAGAAAGAATATTTGCAAAAAATGATAAATGAAACATACATGGATTTTGTTAAATGGGTAGCAGAGCATAGACACTTATCAATTAATTATACACTAAAAATAGCAGATGGAAAAATATATTCTGGAGAAGATGCTAAGAAAGTAGGATTAGTTGATGAGGTAGGAACAGAAGAAACCGCTTTGAAAAAATTGGAAGAGCTTGCCAATGTCTCAAATCCTGAGATTGTTGAGTATGGTTTAGACAATAATGGAGGATTATTATTTAGATTAACATATTATTTGGGTTACGGAATTGGGGAAGGTCTTGGAGAAGTTTTATATGGATTGGAAAAAAATAACGAAGAAATTAAGTTATTAAGTTAAAATTAAGTTATTTTTTTAATTATTTTAACTTTTTTAAAACATCTTCCGCGGCTAATGATAATGGTTCATGAACCATTGAAACTGGTGGAGCATAGCAGAACTCCATATTTGCAAGCTCCTCAGCACTAACTTTTTTAAATATTGCTATTGACATAGCATCTATTCTTTCAGCAACTCTTTCTCCACCAACTATTTGACATCCAATAACTTTACCTTCTTCATTGAATATCATCTTTATATCAATTTCTTTTCCTCCTGGATAGTATCTTGCCCTTGTTAATGCCTTTGCTCTTCCTATAACTATTGGAATTCTTTTTAAATTTGCACTGAATGCGGTTAATCCAGTTCCTCCAATTTCTAACTCTCCTATTTTACTAACTGCTGAGTTTAAAACTGGATAAAACTTTGCCTCAACTCCAGCTATGTTTTTACCAGCCACTTTTCCTTGCCTTACAGCTGTAGTTCCAAATGGGGATAAAGTTTTCTCTCCAGTTATAAAATCTATAACTTCAACACAATCTCCAACAGCATAGATGTTTGGAATAGAGGTTTGCATCTTTTCATTTACTTCTATTGCAAACTTTCCTATTTTACAGCCAGCTTTTTTTGCTAAATCTATATTTGGTCTTACACCAGTAGCCATTATAACCATATCAACATCATATAGCTTTTTATCAACACAAACTGCCTCAACTTTTTCTTTTCCAACAATCTTTTCTAATGGTTTTGATAATATAATTTTAATTCCTTCTTTTTCTAAATATTTTTGAACGATTTCAGCCATATCTGGGTCTAAGAATCTTGGTAACACTTGAGGAGCCATTTCAACAACTAAGACATCTAAACCTCTTTTCTTTAAACCATAAGCCATCTCTAAACCAATAGCTCCAGCTCCAACAACAGCAACTTTTTTACAGTCATTTTCTTCAATGTATTTTAATATTGCTTTTCCATCCTCAATAGTTCTAACTTTAAAAACGCCTTCTAAATCTTTTCCTTCAATTGGTGGGATAAATGGCTCAGCCCCGGTAGCTAAAACTAAATAATCATAATCCATCTCAAACTCATTTCCATCTTTACCTACGCACTTTATTTTGTTATTTTTTGAATCAACATCTACAACCGTGGTTTCAGTTAATACCTCAATGTTTCTTTCTTTTTTGTAATCTTCTGGGGTGTGCATAATAATGTCATCAAAGCTTTTTATTGCTCCTTCAATAACATAAGGAATTGCACAAGGTGAGTAAGCAATATCTTTTTCTTTTGTTATTACAACTATTTCAATCTCTTTGTTGTATTTTCTAATTGTTGATGCTGTTGTTAATCCACCAGCTCCACTCCCTACTATTATAGCTCTCATTTCTTCACCATTTTTTATGAGGTTATTTGGTTTTCTATTATAGAACTTTCTCAGTATTTATATTGAATAAGGAACTTAGATACCTTTAGGAGTCTGTATTCAATAATAAAATATATTTATTCCTGTGAAAGTCCTATATTAACTAAATTATTTTTTATTCTTTTTGATGGTTATAATTGTGCCACAAAAATGAACTTTATTAAACTTCCATAAAAAATTATCATTAGGACTTCCACAGGAATAAATATTAAAAGGTAGATTTGATGCCAAAGGCATCATAAATATATAAACCATAAATATATAAACAGCAAAAGTCCTAATTATTTTAGCTCATCCATACTTTTAGATATACAGAATTCACATAGGGAATATTCATTAAGCTGTTTATTTTTAACTGGACAGTAATAGTTATTTCCTTTCTTAATAATCTTTACATTTCCAGGAAATGTTAAATATTCCGGATGTAATGGTTTTTTGGCAATAAAAGATAGATATGGGCAGAGAATTTTTGAGAGATTTATAAATCTCTCTTCATCTGGTGTATAATATTTTCTAAACTTTTCAATCCTTTTAAGCATTTCGTTTAATTTTTCTTCATCAATTTCTTCATCTTTAATTTCTTCAACTTTTTTTTTAATCTCGTTGAATGTTTCAATTAAATACTTCATCATCGCCTCAACGTAGTGATTTTTATATTTTTCTGGAAGATACTTAGCATCTTTTTCAATAAAGCTTCTAATCATCATAATATCATATATGCTAAAATTATCAAGCTCTTTCTTTAATTTCTCAAATAATTCTCTTGTTTTCATATTCCCCCAATTAAAATGCTTTCTCTATCATAAAGCATAAAACTGCCACAATTAAAGCTCCAACAACCATCTTTATTCCTGAAATTACTACATTCTCCTTAGAAATCTTTCCTATAAACACACCTAATATAAACAATATAGCCATAGTTATTGTTATTGCTGCATATAAAGCTGTTTTTATATCAAATAAAAAGAAAGGGATTACAGGAAGAGCTGAGCCAATAGATGTTGATATTCCATCAATAAGACCACAAATCATCGTTTCTCTAATTGCCTTTTTGTAAATTATTGACTTCTTTAAATATCCATTCTGCTTTAATAAACTCTTTTCTTTTTGTATTCTTTCTCTTTCTAATGATGCTTTTTCAGCTGTAAATGCCCCAAGAATATTGGACAATCCGTTAGCTATCCCCCCTCCAAGCCCAGCAGCTATGATAACAGAAGCGTCAGCTGAACCACTCGCTCCAATAACTACTCCAAGAGCTGATAGAGAGCCATCAATAAGCCCTCTAACTATATATCTTGTTCCGGATTCTCTATTTATTATATCTATAATAGATTTCAGACTACGCGGAACATTCAACACTTATCACCCTGCAAATTTTTTATTTTAAAATTTTTATTATTCTAAATTTAGAATAGCCTTTAAATCATGTCCTCTTAAAATTCTTTCTCTAATTTTTTTCTCTTTCTCTTTTATATTTTTAGCATTTTCAATAATTTCTTTAAGATTTTCTTTTTTTATAACTGCTACTCCATTACAATCTCCTACAACTATATCTCCTGGCTCTATCAAAACATCACCACAATTCACAGAGACATTTATCTTTCCAAGATTTAAAGGTTTTCCTGCATTTGGGCAGAAATTTTTTGCAAAAACTGGGAACTTTAGAGCTTTTATATCTTCAACATCCCTAACACATCCATCTATAACTACCCCCTTAACCCCTTTTATTTTAGCATTTAGTGAAGCTAATCCTCCCCAAACAGCAGTTTCATATTTTTTTTCGCCAGTAACTTCAGCAACAATAAATTTATTTTTAGCAAAGCTTATTGATTTTATTAAAGTTCCCCAATCATCATAGTTTATCTTTACAGTTATAGCCTCACCAAAAACAAGCTTTTGATTATCTAAAATAGGTTTTATGCCTTTTAAAGGCTTAGCCCCTGCATCACACAAATTAGGAACTGAAAAATTTTTTAAGATGTTCATATTTCTCCCTATAACAATTTTTCAGCAACTTCTTTAGCCCAATATGTAATGATAAAATCAGCTCCAGCTCTTTTTATACTTAGCAATACTTCATAAATAGCCTTCTCTCTCTCAATTAAACCATTTTTAGCAGCTGCCTCAACCATTGCATATTCTCCGCTAACACAGTAGCCACCAATAGGCACATTGAAGTTATCTTTAGCCATCCTTATTATATCTAAATATGGTAAAGCAGGTTTAATTAATATTAAATCAGCCCCTTCTTCTATATCTAAGGCAATTTCTTTTAAAGCCTCTCTTGCATTTCCTATATCCATTTGATAGCTCTTCCTATCCCCAAACTTTGGAGCACTTTCAGCTGCTTCTCTAAAAGGTCCATAAAAAGATGATGCATATTTTGCAGAGTAACTCATTATAGCAACATCATCATAGCCATTATCTTCTAAAACCTCTCTTATTGCTCTTACTCTCCCATCCATCATGTCTGATGGAGCAACAATATCAACTCCTGCCTCAGCATAAGATAATGCTATTTTTGATAATATAGGAAGAGTAGCATCATTTAATATCTTTCCATCTTTAACAATTCCACAATGTCCATGGCTTGTGTATTCACACAAACAACAATCTGCTATAACTAAAAGCTCATCTCCAAGCTCTTCTTTAATTCCTCTTATAGTTTTTTGAACAACCCCATTTTTATTATAGGCAGAGCTTCCTATCTCATCTTTATACTTTGGAATGCCAAACAATATTACAGCTGGGATTCCTAAATCGGCAATTTCTTTTGCTTCTTCTATAGCTCCTTCTACACTAAATCTATACTGATTAGGCATTGATTTAATTTCCTTCTTTTCCTTTCCTTTTAAATTTTCATCTACAAAGATTGGCATTATTAAATCATTTTTTGTTAACGTTGTCTCTCTAACTAAATCTCTAATTTTTTGGTTTTTTCTTAATCTTCTTGGTCTTATTAACATTAATGCTCACCTTAATTTTTTATTTTTCCACATAAAATATTTAAAAAATTACCTTATAAAAGTTAAAATTAATTAAATTATAACTGAAAGCTATTTATTATAGTTGTGTGCAAAACTATCCTAATTAAAATAAGGTATTAATGAATGTCTTCCTTTTGGAAGGCATCTAAATTATCCTTATACCTTATAAAAGTTTATTTCATTTTGCACACAACTATAATACATAAAGTGCGAAAGTTCTATTAAAAATCAGCAGCCACAAATAAACTCTTTCTCAAAATTAAAAACAACTTCTTTATTTTCACCATCAGTGATGTATAGTTTTTTATCAGATATAACTTCACCACAAATTTCTGCAGTTATTTTAACATCTTCAAAAATATTCCTAATTTCTTTAAAGTTCTCTTCTCTCGCAGTTAGGACATAACCACTACCAGGATAAACTTTAAGCCAGTGGATTAAATCAATCTCTTCTGGTTTAGGAATTTTTGTTATATCTACAATACCTCCTTTTCTTGAAACTTCCAAAAGCATACCTAAAGTTCCAATAGCTCCTGGATTGCTTATATCTTTACATGAATTAGCTAATTTATTCTCTGCAATTTGAACTAAAGCATCCATCTGTGCCTTAACTAACTTCTTTGATTTCATTGTTGTTGTGTCCCAATTCAATGGGAATGATTTATAAATTTGCCCAACTAAGTCATAGGCAAAGATAATTTTATCCCCAATTTTTGCGTTATCACTTCTCAATATACAATCTTTTTTAGCAATTCCAGTTATAGAAACATCTAAGACATTGCACATAGCATCTGGATGTGTATGCCCTCCAACCATTGGCACTCCAAATTTTTTTACTCCATCCTTAACTCCTTTTAAAACCTCTCTGCAGATATCTTTATCTTTTATACTTATTATATTAGTCATCCCTACACATTTTCCTCCCATTGCCGCTATATCTTTACAATTAACTAAAACTGAACAGTAACCTGCCCACCAAGGGTCTGCCTCTAAGAGCTTACCCCAAATTCCATCAGCGGCTAATAAAATAGCATTATCTCCATCTATTCCTATAACAGCAGCATCATCTCCAAAATCTACTATAATATCAAATTCATAATCCTCATCATCAAAATCAAAGGTCTCTACAACATCTTTAATAGCTACTTTCCTCAAGATTCCTTCAAAATTTCTTATCTCATCAACAACTTTTTTTAAATTCATAGAATCCCCTTTTTTGGTAATATTGTATTTTTAATTTTTAATACTATTTCTTTTAAAACTTTCGATTTGCTTTTATTTTAAATACTTGATTTAACCTTAATAATTATATGATAAAAATCTACTATTATTAGATGCAAAAATAAAAAATTAAAAATAATTATCCTTTATATTTTTTATATGGTTCCTTAAGCATCTCTATTACTGGCAATTTTTCTCCAGCTAAGAAATCTAAGGTAGCTCCACCTCCAGTGCTAACGTGGTCTATTTTATCAGTAATTCCAAATAACTCAGCTGCAGCTGACAAATGTCCTCCTCCAATAACTGAAAATCCTTTTGAGTTAGCTATTGCTTTTAACAACTCCTCAGTACCTTTTGCAAATGCCTCTTTTTCAAACACACCAGCAGGTCCATTGGCGACGATAGTATTTGCCTCATTAATTATTTCACTGTAAAGTTCAATAGTTTTCTCTCCAATATCATTAATTAAATGCTCTACTTTTTCATTTTTATTTAAATCAGCTTCAACTCTCTCTTCATTAATATTTAGAGCTACATCTATCGGAACTATTATTTTATCTTCAAATTTATCTAACAACTCTTTAGCAATCTCTATTTGACTTTTCAATCCAAGATTTTCTATAACATCCACATTAACTCCCAAATCATATCCCATAGCTACAAGGAATATGTTAGCAACAATTCCTGAGGTTAAAACTTTATCAGCTGTTCCATTTTCTAAAACATTTTTCATAACTCTTATTGAATCATCTGCCTTAGCTCCACCTAAAACATAAACACAAGGTCTTTCAGGATTTTCTAAAACCTTTGATAAAACTCCAACCTCTCTTTCCATCAATCTTCCTGCAATCATTGGCATATAATAAGAGAAACCAACTAATGATGGCTGAGCTCTATGTGCAGCTGCAAAGGCATCATTAACAAAATAATCAAAAAGAGGAGCCAATCTTCTAATTAAATTTGTTTCAGCCTGTTTTTTTGGTGTAATATCCTTCCATTTTTTCCAATCATTTAAAACCTCTTCAGAATAAAACCTAACATTCTCTAACAATATAACATCTCCACTTTTCATATTAATTATAGATTCTCTCGCTGTAGAACCTATAACTTCATCAATATACTCTACCTCCTTACCAATAACATCTGATAAAACCTTTGCGTGGTTTTTTAATGTTGTAAAATCTTTTTTCCCTGGTCTACTTTGGTGAGCTAAGATAACAACCTTAGCATTTTTGTGTATGAGCTCTGTAATTGTGTTCTTAATCTCTCTAATCCTCTTATCATCTAAAATCTCTCCTGTATTTGGGTCTATTGGACAGTTTATATCTACTCTTAAAACTACTCTTTTCTCATCAAAATTAAAATCATCCAATGTTAAAAACATGACTATCCCTCAAAAAAATCTTATGGTGATATGTTGGATATTTTTTATTTTAGCAGGAAGTTTATAAATTTTATCATTATAGCTTTTTGCAGTTTATATATTGAATTTAAACACTATTCTTATCCTACAAATCTTTTAGCCATTTTAAATACTCATTATTCACATCCTCAATATTCATCTTCATAATTAAAGGTGTTGTATAAGGATGTAATTCCCTAATAACCTTTTTTACCTCTTCCCATTTATCATCATCCGTCTTTAAAATAGCCCCTATTTCATTATCATCCTCAATCTTTCCTTCCCACCAATATAATGCCATATGCTCTCTCAAATTTGCACGTGCAATTATAGTTGTGTGCAAAATGAAATAAACTTTAAAAAGGATAATTTAGATGCCTTCCAAAAGGAAGACATTCATTAATACCTTATTTTAATTAAGATAGTTTTGCTCACAACTATAGTTTGGAATTTAGACACCTTAAAGGTGTCCATTTTCAATAAAATATTTATTCCTGCGAAAGTCCTATTTTTATAAAGTAATTAAAGAGTGTAGTAAAGAACTAATAAAGAAAAGACTATCATAATCCCACCGTCAGATACTTTATGACCAAACTCCCTCAGCCCAAATATAATATAAAAGGTGAAAAATTTGGTTAAGGTAAAAATTTGTGGAATTACTAATGAAGAAGATATGGCATATATATCAAAAAGGGTTCATGCTGTTGGAGTTATAATAGATGTCCCTGTAAAAACTCCAAGAAAAATATCGTTGGATAAAGCTATAGAGTTAAAAAAATATATTGCTCCATTTACATCATTAGTCTCTGTATTAATGCCAAATGATATAAGGGAGGTTTTAGAGATTTATAAATCTTTAAAACCAAATGCTATACAGCTACATGGATTTGAGAGCTTAGATTTTGTTAAAGAGATAAGAAATTTAAAAAATAATGGAAAATTAAATGCTGATATAATTAAAGTTATCCACATACCTAAAGATGAAGAGATAGGTTTTAAAGCTTTATTAAATACTGCTAAAGAATATGAAAAATATGTTGATGCAATTTTGGTAGATACAAAAATAGAGAATATAAAATTTGAAGGGAAGGTTCATAATTGGGCAGTATCTAAAAAATTGAAAGAATCTTTAGAAAAACCTTTAATTTTAGCTGGTGGTTTAAATAAGGATAATATATTAGAGGCAATAAAGACAGTTAAACCTTACGCTGTAGATGTATCTTCCTCATTAGAAGCTTATGGTGGAAAGAAAGATTTAAAAAAAGTAGATGAATTTTTAGAGATTATTAAAAAGATTTAAATAGAAGTTCTTTTATTTTATTTACAATTGGCATTGGATTATGGAAAGCTCTCGCAGTATAAACCTCTATATTATTGTTTTTTAGAGTTTCAACGTAATCTTTATTTATTTGTTTTCCAAAGACAATGGCATATGTGTCTTTGTTATATTTGGTTTTGTAGGATACTGTATAGCTAACTCCTCCATCATTATGGACAAAGGCAATTATTTTATCAATTTCTTCTATTCCCTTTATGCCTTCATCAATATCTACAGCTCCAACACCTTTTAAATAGTGTTTATCATCATCAGCAACCTCCAAAAGCTTTATTGCTGCGTGATTTGCAGCTATAATAACATTATCTCCTCTTTTTTTCAATTGGTTTATTAAATATAAAACAGAAGGAATTAATGCTGGCGGTTCAGGACATCCAACTATAACTAATATATTCATGTTTTCACCAGAATTTTAGTTTTGATAATAAACTCTTTTTATTTTTTTCAGTTCCTTCTTTTTCCTCTTCTTTTATCTCTTCAAGATTAATTTTTAAAACAAAAGTTCCATAACATGGTTTTGTATAAGGGAATATTATACAATTATCCTCATATGCTACTGGAATTGGTGGAATTCCAATTAAGAAAATTCCTTTAATGATTTCATCTCCTGCGTTCATCTCTTTAACATTTTTAAAATTTTTTCTTATAAATTCTGCACAATCTTTAAATCCGCCTTTGTATAAAATTTCATAGTTCATTTTATCAATACATGCCATATTTTCACATTGTATTTTTTATATTTATTCAAAAATTTTAAGAATTTCCTCTTTTTTAGGATTTACAATTCCTTTTTCAGTTATAATTGCAGTTATTAGCTCAGGAGGAGTTTTATCAAATGCATAGTTATAGCAACCAACACCTTTAGGAATTATTCTAACGCCATCAATATAAGCTACTTCTTTCTCATCCCTCTCTTCAATAATAACATCTTCTTCATTACTTTTTAAATCAAACGTTGATAAAGGAGCAGCCACATAGAAAGGAATACCATGATATTTAGCTAAAACTGCCAAACTATAGGTTCCAATTTTGTTATAGACAGTTCCATCTGCCAAAATTCTATCTGCTCCAACTATAATCTTATCAATCTCTCCCTTTTGCATTAAAAAACCCGCAGTATTATCTGTTATAACCTTAACAGGAATACCTTCATAACTTAGCTCAAAAGCTGTTAGCTTAGCTCCTTGCAATCTTGGTCTTGTTTCATCAGCTATAACTCTAATCTTTTTTCCATTGTAGAAGGCAAATCTAATAACACTTAAAGCAGTTCCATAGGCAGAGGTTGCTAAAGCTCCAGCATTGCAGTGGGTTAAGATAGTATCTCCATCTTCTATAAGCTTCTCTCCAATCATTCCAATTTTTCTGCAGGTTTCTATATCTTCCTCATGAATTTTTTTTGCTTCATCTAAGATTGATTTTCCTTTTTTGTAAGCTTCTAAGCATCTATCCAATGCCCAAAATAGATTAACTGCAGTAGGTCTTGTATTCTTTAAGATGTTGTATGCCTTATAGATATCATCTCCTCTAATTTCAGCTAAAGCCAATCCATAAGCTGCAGAAACTCCAATAGCAGGGGCTCCTCTAACAACCATATCTTTTATTGCAAATGCAACATCTTCATAATTTTTGCAGATAAAATATTCTAATTTGTTTGGAAGCTTCCTTTGGTCTATTAAAATTAGCTCTTTTTTATCATCATTCCATATTATTGGTCTTAAATCTTTCATTTTATCCCTTTAAGCTTTTTTAGGTAGTATTTGCTATATAAAACACCAGCTGTATTGTGAGATAAAACTCTATCCTTAACAATAAATGTAGTCGTTGGAGCTTTTGAATATTTTTGGAATAGAATATCATGTCCAATACATAAACCAACAATAATATTTAAATCAACCCCAATCTCATTTAAAATTTCTGCCTGAGCTATAGGATTACACATCGCCTCTTTGTTATTATTGTTAATTTTTTTCAACTTTAAAACATCTTTATCAATTCCACAGACTTTGCAACAAACTGAATAGGTGTTAAAATGTTGAGATAGAATTTCCTCTAATATTTTTGCCTCCTCCTCTAAACCAATACAAAAAGCAATACCTATCTTTTTATAATCCATAAGTTTGCAGAATTCTATAATCTCCTCCAACCTCGTTTTTTTCATGTAATATGTAGCCTCTATATAAGAAGAAACTTTAGCTATTTTTAAATTGTCTTCTTTTTTATATTCATCTAAAATTTTTTTTGTTATATCCTTTTTACAGTTTTTTCCAGCATAGCAAAGTTTTTTAATACATTTAGAGCAGTTCATAATAAACACCACATCGTTGGGATATTTATGAGAGTTGATACATTTATATTTTTAATTTTTATATTTGTGGGCATTCTAATGCTAATATTTGTAGTTAGCTTATCTGAAGCTATCCATGTAATAGAATGGAAAACTATACTATCTTTGTTTTATTTAATGGTTATTGTAAATGTTCTAAAAGATTCAAAATTTTTAGATTATATTTCTTTAATTGTGATAAAACATTCAAGTAGAGTATTTATTACTTTAATAACCTTAACATTATTTTTATCAATGATAATAACAAATGATATTGCTTTGTTTGTTATAATTCCTTTCACATTAATTTTATTTAAATATATAGAAGCTGACAAAAAAGACCTTGAAAAACTTATAATACTTGAGGGGGTATCTGCAAATATTGGGAGTGGTTTAACTCCAATAGGCAATCCTCAAAATCTATTTTTATATCATTTTTATAATATAGGGGCTTTTGAATTTATAAAAAATATGATTCCTTTCGAAATTTTTGGAATCTTAATTATTTTGCCATTTATGGAGTTTAAAAAATATAATTGTAAGATAAATGTAGAAATGGAGTTTAAAAAAGAGTGGATAATTTATCTTATAATCTTTATGCTGATTTTACTATGCATCTTTGGATTTTTAAATTTCATTTATATATTTCCAATAATTTTGGCAATTATTTTAATTAAAAAACCAAAAATTGATTATTTGTTTTTATTAACATTCATATTTTTGTTTATAGATGTTTATGGTATTAAAAAATTAGGTATAATAAATTTGTTTCATATACGAGGAGATGATGTGATGATAATGGTTTATTCATCATTATTATCCCAAATTATCTCTAATGTACCAGCAACAGTTCTTCTCTCAAATATCTACGATAATTGGCTTCCAATTGCCTATGGTGTGAATGTTGGAGGAAATGGAACTTTAATTTCTTCATTTGCAAATTTGATAACGTTAAGATTATCTAATAGGGAAGTTGGGGTAGTAAGGTTTTTATTAATTGGAATGTTAATTTATATATTGCATTTAACAACATTAATATTGTATTTTAAAATACTCTAAAAGATTGAGATGATAAATATGGAGGAATTAAAAGAAGAGGCTATAAAGTTGGAGAGTGATTTAATAAAAATAAATTCAGTTAATCCTTCATTTGGTGGAAAAGGAGAGAAAGAAAAAGCAGAATATGTTAAAAACAAATTAATGGAATATGTTAAAAAATATAATATAAAAAATTATACTCTAAAAGAATACAACACTATTGACAGATATGACATTGAGAGGACAAATATAGTTTTTAAAATAGATTTCAATAGAGATAAAACATTACATATAATTTCTCATTTAGATACTGTTCCAGAAGGTGATATTAGTTTGTGGGATACAAATCCTTATGAACCAGTTATTAAAGATGGAAAAATTTATGGAAGAGGAGCAGAGGACAACCATAAAGGAATAGTCTCTTCTCTTCTATTATTAAAAATGATTTTTGAAAATAATATTAAGCCAAAATACAATTTATCATTAATTTTTGTCTCTGATGAAGAGGATGGAAGTGAATATGGCTTAAAATATCTATTGGATAACTTTGAGGATGAGATATTTAAAAAAGATGATTTAATTATAGTTCCAGATTTTGGAACACCAACTGGAGAATTTGTAGAGATTGGAGAGAAGGGCATTTTATGGATAAAATTTAAGATTAGAGGAAAGCAGTGTCATGGTAGCACACCTGAAAATGGGTTAAATGCTGATATAGTTGCTTTTAACTTTGCAAATGAGTTATACAACAATATATACAAAACATTTAACAAAATTAATCCAATATTTTTGCCAGAGTATTCAACCTTTGAACCAACGATATTAAAAAATAAAGTTGAAAATCCAAACACAATTCCAGGATATGTTGAAGTTGTTTTTGACTGCAGAATTCTGCCAAATTATAAAATAGAGGAAGTTTTAGAGTTTATAGAAGAGTTTATTAAAAACTTTGACTTTAAAAAATATATTAAGTATTATGATACCTCAATAGAGGCAACAATAGAGTATGAAATATTAAAATCAGAAAATCCAAACTATACAGATGAAAACTCAGAAATTATTAATGAATTGAAAAAAGCTATAAAGAATGTTTTAGATAGAGAGGCAAAGCTCTGTGGAATGGGTGGAGGAACTGTTGCAGCATTTTTGAGAGAGAAAGGTTATAAAGTAGCTGTTTGGGGCATTGGTGAGGAAACTGCTCACCAACCAAATGAGCACATTAAAATAGAGGATTTAATTAAGATGGCTAAAGTGTTTTATGAGATTTTGAAATATAGTTGTGTGCAAAACTATCTTAAATAAAATAAGGAACTAAAGAATGCCTTCCTTAAAGAAGGCATTCAAATTGTCCTTATAAAAGTTTATTTTATTTTGCACACAACTATAATTACTGGTGAAGATAAATGCATATAATAAAAATTGGTGGTTCTTTAACTTATGATGCAGAGCCATTATTAAAAGCATTGAAAAAATATGCAAAAGAAAATGATAAAAAAATATTAGTTATTCCTGGAGGAGGGGAATTTGCAAATATAGTTAGAAAGATAGATAAAAATCTAAAAATTTCAAACTCTTTATCCCATAAGCTTGCTATAAAATGCATGGATTTGATTGGAGAGGTCTATGCTGAAATTGGGTATATAAAAGCTTATGATACATTATTTGACTTAAAAAGAGAGATAGAAAAAGAAAAAATTGCTGTTATATTACCTTCAAAAATTTTGCTATCTACTGATATGGCTGAGCATTCTTGGGCTATAACATCAGATTCATTAAGTTTATATATAGGAAAGTTATTAGATGTTAGGGAAGTTATAATAGCTACAAATGTTGATGGTATATATGATAAATTCCCAGAAGGGAAACTATTAAATATTATTAATGCAAATGACATTAAAGGTTTAACATCTGTAGATGAGACCTTTCCAATTCTTTTAAAACAATTTAAAATGAACGCTTACGTTGTTAATGGCAAATATCCAGAGAGAGTTATAGATATTTTAGAAGGAAAACACAACATATATACAAAAATTATCGGAATAGATAAAAGATAGATAAAAGAGACTATACCTCGCTTCATTCGGCAAAACTTAATGGACAAGGAGTATAGAAATAGAGGGTTTCCCTCTATGATTTTTAAAAGTTTCATATAAAAATTACTGGGTGGGAAAGATGAAATACATTTGCATAAGCTGTAATGCAGAGATTGCACCAAGAGAGAAATCAACAAAATTCCCATGTCCAAACTGTGGAGAAGTAGAGATTGTAAGATGTGAGAAATGTAGAAAATTAAACAACCCATATAAATGTCCAAAATGTGGGTTTGAAGGCCCATAAAACTTAATATAAATTTCTTATAATGTCCAATTCTATTTATTATCTAAGAGGCATCACCGAGCGGAGCGAGGTGATGCATCCCGGGTATACCAATAGGGCGAAGCCCTATGGATATGGATTTGAAGGCCCATAAATCTAAATTTCAATAATATGTGGTGAGAAAATGGCAACTGTATTAGCAAAAATAAAAATTATGCCTACAAGTCCAGAAGTTAATAAAGAAGAGTTAAAAAAGAAGATTAAAGAGGTATTAGAAAAACAAGATGTTGTTATAAGGGGATTATTTGATGAGCCATTAGCTTTTGGTTTATACGCTATATACACCGTTATTGAAATGGAGGAAAGAGAAGGAGGAACAGAGCCAATAGAAAATGCTTTAGCAGAGATTGACGATGTTGAGAGCGTTGAAACAGTAGAAGTTTCATTGGCATAAATTTTAATACTTTTTTTGAATATTGGGCTGAAGAGTGTCTCTATGTCCCTTAAATTTTAATATTTGACAGTTATATATTCATTAATGGGATATAGCTGAAGCTCGACCAATCTACCGTCTTTCTACCGGAGAGCGATTTAACTTATTTATAATACTCAAAATAAATGCATAATCTTCCTTTATTTCGTATTTCTTATATCTAAGGTCGTAAGCTTTCCAATAACCCTTCCGCTTTTTGTAATTTTTCTTTTTCTCATTTCTTTTCTTATTTACTTACCGATTCATATTTCATATCTACTATCCGTTAGTTTAATATTTTCCAACGACATTTATTGAGGACATGATGTTCGGATGCGGCTATTGCTCTTGGATTATAACATGGTCTTCTAGTTTTATTGTTCTTTAAGTTATATTGATGGTTCTATCTAAAAAACAGCTTATCTTATTACAAAAAAGACTTTCTTATCATTATGTATCTTTATAATTCCATATTCGTTATAACAGTTCTCTTCAAATTTTTTTCGTTTTATATTAATCTTTATTATTTTATATTCATATATTTGGACATTCAAAATTATTGAAAGACAAAAGCCATTAAGAATATTGATTTTTATATTGGAATTTATAATAAATACTTTTCAAACCATAATTATTTAAATATAACTAACATCAACAAATATTTACAAAATCCAAAAACTATCTCTTTTATATCTAATTATGGAGGGTTGTTTATGTGTGGTATTATCGGTTTTATGAGTAGAAAAAAAAGAATGATAAAAGGGGATAAGATAGCCTTAGCTTTAGATAGTTTAAAAGAGAGAGGAAACGGAAAAGGCTCTGGTTATGTAGGTTATGGAATATACCCAACAAAATATAAAGATTGCTATGCTTTCCATATTTTAATTGATAACACACCAAAATTTGAAAAAATAAAGGTGGAAGTTGAAAATGTTTTAGAACAGTATGGAACCATAGTTAAAGATGAGGAAATTCCAACAGAGGAAGGTATTATAGAAAAAGTCCATATTCCTTGGAGATACTTCTATGAAGTTGATGAAAAATACTCTAATAGAGAGGAAGATGTTGTTGTAGATATCGTTATGGAGATAAACGATAAGATTGATGGGGCTTTTGTCATTTCAAGTGGTAAGAATTTGGGTGTTTTTAAAGCTGTTGGATGGCCAAATGAGGTTGCTGAATTTTACAGAATAGATAAATATGAAGGTTATATGTGGTTAGCTCATGCGAGATACCCAACAAACACAAAGGCATGGTGGGGAGGAGCTCACCCATTCAATTTATTAAATTGGAGTGTAGTTCATAATGGAGAGATAACAAGCTATGGAACAAACAAGAGATTTGTTGAGATGTTTGGTTATAAGTGTAGATTATTGACTGATACTGAAGTTGTTGCCTATATCTTAGATTTATTGATGAGAAAACACAAAATCCCTGTTGAATATGCATTATCTGCTTTAGCACCAAGATTCTGGGATGAGATAGATAAGATGCCAGAGGAAGAGAGAGAATTGCATACAGCAATAAGATTAACTTATGGAGGAGCTATGCTAAATGGTCCTTTTGCTATTGCTGCTGGAACACCGCATGGTTTGTTATTCATGAATGGAGACGTTGAAAAAGATACAACTATGTTTGGTTTAACAGATAGAATTAAGTTAAGACCTTTAATAGCTGCTGAAAAAGATGATATGCTATTTATTTCAAGTGAGGAATCTGCCATAAGAAGAATCTGTCCTGATTTAGATAGAGTTTGGATGCCAGATGCTGGAATGCCAGTTATTGCAAGACCTTGGAAATAATATATGCTCAACATAATAATAAAACAAATACAAATAATATCAAAAAAATACGGATGTGAAAACATGATTCCAAGCTATGTTCCACCAAAGTATAAGGTAGAGGTAGACCCAAACAAATGTATGCTATGTGAAAGATGTACAATAGAGTGTTCTTGGGGAGTTCATAGAAGAGACGGAGATAGAATAATTAGTTATTCAAATAGATGTGGAGCATGTCATAGATGTGTTGCTATGTGTCCAAGAGATGCTATAACAATTAAAGAAAATGCTGTATCTTGGAGAAGCCATCCATTATGGGATATAGACACAAGAGCTGATATCTACAACCAAGCAAAAACAGGATGTATTTTATTGAGTGGAATGGCTAATGCTAAAGACCATCCAATCTATTTTGATAAAATTGTTTTAGATGCTTGCCAAGTTACAAATCCATCTATCGACCCTCTAAGAGAGCCAATGGAATTGAGAACATACATTGGTAAAAAACCAAAGCAATTAGAGTTTGAATTCGTTGAAGAGGAGATTAATGGTAAAAAGATTAAAAAAGCTAAGTTAAAAACAAAAATAGCCCCAAACTTAAAGTTAGATACACCAATAATGATTGCTCACATGTCCTATGGGGCTTTATCTTTAAACGCTCACTTATCATTTGCTAAAGCAGTTAAAGAATGTGGAACATTCATGGGAACTGGTGAAGGAGGGTTGCCAAAAGCTCTCTATCTTTATGCTGACCACATAATTACACAAGTTGCTAGTGGAAGATTTGGAGTTAATGAAGAATATTTAATGAAAGGTGTAGCAATAGAGATTAAAATAGGACAAGGGGCTAAGCCAGGAATTGGAGGACACTTGCCTGGAGAGAAAGTTACTGCTGAAATATCTGCAACAAGAATGATTCCTGAAGGTTCTGATGCTATTTCTCCAGCTCCTCACCATGATATCTACTCAATTGAGGATTTAGCTCAATTAGTTAGAAGTTTAAAAGAAGCAACAAGATGGAAAAAGCCAGTGTTTGTTAAAATTGCAGCTGTCCATAATGCTCCAGCTATAGCTGTTGGAATAGCAACAAGTGATGCTGATGCAGTTGTTATTGATGGATATAAGGGAGGGACTGGAGCTGCTCCAAAGGTATTTAGAGACCATGTAGGAATTCCAATAGAAATGGCTATTGCAGCTGTAGACCAAAGATTGAGGGAGGAAGGATTGAGAAATGAAATTAGTATTATAGCAAGTGGAGGAATCAGATGTTCAGCAGATGTATTTAAAGCTATAGCTTTAGGAGCAGATGCTGTCTATATTGGAACTGCTGCAATGGTTGCTCTTGGATGTAGAGTTTGTGGAAGATGTTACACTGGATTGTGTGCTTGGGGAATAGCTACACAAAGACCAGAGTTAGTTAAGAGATTAGACCCAGAAGTTGGAGCTCAAAGAGTTGCTAACTTAATTAAAGCATGGACACATGAAATTAAAGAACTCTTAGGAGCTGCTGGAATTAACTCAATTGAAAGCTTAAGAGGAAACAGAGATAGGTTGAGAGGAGTTGGATTAAATGAGAAGGAGTTAGAAGTTTTAGGAATAAAAGCTGCTGGAGAGTAAAAATATTTCAATTTTTTAAAAGGTGAAAGACATGGAAGAGGTTGTTATAGATGCAAAAGACATGCATTATAGGGAGTTAAATGAAAAAATACACCAAATTTTAAAAGAAAATCCTGATATCAAAAAAATTGTATTGAAAAATGTTTTAGGGCAAAGATTTATTGGGAATGGATTACAGAAGAAGGATTTGACTATAGAGATTTACGGAATTCCTGGCGGAGATTTAGGAATGTTTATGAGCGGTCCTACAATAATAGTTCATGGAAATGCTGAATTTGCCCCAGGAAACACTATGGATGATGGAACAATAGTTATCTATGGTAATAGTGGAGATGTAACTGCTCATTCAATGAGAGGAGGAAAGGTTTTTGTTAGAGGAGATGTTGGTTATAGAAGCGGCATACATATGAAAGCTTATAAAGATAAAGTCCCTGTTCTTGTTATTGGTGGAAGAGCTAAGGATTTCTTAGGAGAATATATGGCTGGAGGTATTATAATTGTCTTAAACATTGATGAAAAAGGAAATGACTTAGGAAAAGTTAAGGGAAGAATGATAGGAACTGGAATTCATGGAGGAGCTATTTACATTAGAGGAGAGATAGATAAAGACCAATTAGGTGTAGCAGCTGATATAAAAGAATTTACTCAAGAAGATTTAGAAAAAATAAAACCATATATTGAAGAATTCTGCAAATGGTTTAATCTACCAGAAGATGTTAAAAATAAATTGTTAAATTCAAAATGGACAAAAATAGCACCAATTTCAAAGAGACCATTTGGAAAACTCTATACTCCTGACTTAATGTAATTTTATGTAAATATATCAAAATTTTTTATTAATTTTTTAAAATTATTAGGAGAAGAAACACCAAAATGAGCCTTAGGTGAGATTAATGAAATCATATAAAAATTTAAAAGAGGAAGTCTGGGATACAAATATATGTAGCGGTTGTGGAGCTTGTGTAGCTGTCTGTCCAGTAAATAATCTATATTTTAGAGAGGAAAGTCCAGTAAAGTTTGAATGTGATGAATGCTCTTGCATAATAGTCCCGGCAGATATTGTTGAGCATCCAATTTCAGCAGAGTTTTGTAAAACTGTAGTTTATGATGTCCCTTGTGGAGCCTGCTACGATGCGTGTCCAAGAATAAAAAAATCATCAGTTCCTAAACCAACAGATTTAGGAAATATATTAAAAGCTGTAAAGGCAAAGGCATCCATAGAAATAAAAAATGCACAAAATGGAGGAGTTGTAACAGCTATATTAGCTAATGCATTTGATGAAGGATTAATTGATGGAGCTATTGTAATGATTGATGATAAATGGACATTAGAGCCAGAGTCATACTTAGCATTATCAAAAGAAGATGTTATTAAAGCAGCTGGAAGTAAATATCTATGGAAGGGGCCAATATTAAAAGCATTAAAAACAGCAGTTATGGATAAGAAATTAAAAAAATTGGCTGTTGTAGGAACACCATGTGTAATAAATGCAATTTATCAAATACTATCATCAGATAATGATTTATTAAAGCCATTTAGGGAAGCTATAAGGTTAAAAATTGCTTTATTCTGTTTTGAAACTTATGATTACAGTAAGATGATTAAAAAGCTTAAAACAGATGGAATAGAACCATGGGAAATTAAAAAGATGGATATTGAATCAGGAAAATTGAAGGTTACATTAGTTAATGGGGAAGTTGTCGAATATAAACTGAAAGATGTTGAATTTGCAATGAGAGAGGGATGTAAGGTTTGTAAAGATTTTACTGGCTTGACATCAGATATTTCTGTGGGTAATGTAGGTAGTGAAGAGGGATATTCAACTGTCTTAATAAGAAACAAATGGGGAGAAGGGTTCTTTAAGAGAGCAGTTTATAACGGTTATATAACCTACGACGAGAATGTTAATTTAGATGCAGTTAAAAAACTTGTAGAATTAAAGAAAAAAAGAGGTGAATAATAAAAATTAATAATTCATTCAATATATTTTGTTTTATCTTCAACTCCTGCCATTAAAAAAGCTCTTTTCCTTCTCATACAACTTTCACACTTCCCACAATGTAAAAAGTCCTCTCCATTATCTCTATAACATGAATAGCTATACTTCAAAACCTCTACGCCAAGCTTTTTCTCTATCTCATGACCAATTTTAACAATTTCCTCTTTTGTTTTATCATATAAAGGAGCCTCTATTTTAACCTTATTTAGTGTTCCATATTCTAAGGCTTTGTTTAATGACTCAACAAATTCTATTGTGTTGTCTGGGAAAGTAACTCCTTCCTCTTTATTTATTCCAATAAATACTTTTTCTGCATCAAATGCCTCAGCAAAACCACTTGCTATACTAAACATTATTAAATTCCTTGCTGGAACCCATACAGCTTTCATTGTTTCATAAGCTTTTTTACTATCTAACTCTTCTATTTTTAGTGAAGGAATTTCTTTTTCAGTTATTAAAGAGCTTTTTTTAAACTGCTTAATAAAAGGTAAATCAACAACAATATGCTCAATACCTAAAATCTCACAAATTTTTTTTGCTGAATTAATCTCTCTTTTAACAGCTCTCTGCCCATAATTGAAAGTTATTGCCGTAATCTCATAACCTAAATCTTTAGCTATCAATGTAGCTACTGTAGAATCTAATCCCCCACTTAAAACAGTTATCGCTTTCATAATCTCATCCTTTTTTAGATTGAATAATTGAAATTTTTAAAATTTTGTTTGAATAAAAAAAGATAGAGTTGGGAATTTAGGAATTTAGTAGACTAAGTATTTGCCTAACTCCCAGTCTGTAACTGATATTCTGAAATCATCCCATTCAGCTCTCTTAATCTCCATGTAATTTTCGTAGATGTGCTTACCTAAAGCTTTTTGCAAGACTTCATCACATTCTAACTCGTCTAATGCAGCAGCCAAGTTTGCAGGAACTGACTCAATTCCTAACTGCTTCTTCTCTTCTTCTGACATTCTAAAGATGTTTCTTTCAACAGGTTCTGGAGCTTCCATTTTCTTCTTAATTCCATCTAATCCAGCTGCTAACATACATGCGAATGCTAAGTATGGGTTGCATGTTGGGTCTGGGGCTCTAAACTCGATTCTTGTAGCTTTTCCTCTTGCTGCTGGAACTCTGATGATAGCACTTCTATTCTTGTTAGCCCACGCAATGTTTACTGGAGCTTCATAACCAGGAACTAATCTCTTGTATGAGTTGACGGTTGGGTTTGTTACAGCAACTAATGCCTTAGCGTGGCTTAAAATACCAGCAATGTAGCTTAAACATGTTTCACTTAATCCATTGTATGGCCCTTCTGGGTCGTAGAATGATGGTTCCCCATTAAACCAAACACTCTGGTGGCAGTGCATTCCGTTTCCGTTCATTCCAAAGAATGGTTTTGGCATGAATGTAGCTCTTAAGCCATGTTTCTTAGCAATGTTTTTAATTGTCATCTTGAAGGTTACAACACTGTCAGCAGTTTTTAAAGCGTTGTCGAATTTGAAATCAACTTCATGCTGTCCTGGAGCTACTTCGTGGTGGGATGCTTCAACATGGAATCCTAAGTTTTCTAAAGCTAAAACAATATCTCTTCTAATGTCCGGAGCGTCATCTAATGGCTCAACATCGAAGTAGCCACCATCATCTGCAGGAATCCATCTGTGTGGGTTGTGTGGGTCTCTCTTTAACAAAAAGAACTCTGGCTCTGGACCAACGAAAAACTCTCCATTCATTTCTTCTTTTAACTCATTTAAAATAGCTCTTAATCTGCTTCTTGGGTCTCCTTCAAATGGTGTTTTCTCATCTTTGTAAACATCACAGATAACTCTTGCAACGCTTTTCTCTTCTGGTCTCCATGGTAAAACAGAGAGTGTTGATAAGTCTGGTTTTAATAACATATCTGATTCTTCAATACCTACAAAACCAGTAATTGATGAACCATCAAACCAAACTCCATTTTCAAAAATATCTCTTAATTCATCAATTCCCTTTTCTCCAGCTTTAACAGGATATGCAACGTTCTTTGGGAATCCTAATATGTCAACAAACTGAAATCTTATGAACTTAACATTGTTCTTTTTTACGTATTCTATTGCTTGTTCAACGTTCATTTCCATCCCCCAATGTAATTTGATTGAATAATTCTGGAAGTAAGTTTCCTACTTCCATATATATATAATTTACGGTATAATGGAGTGTGTCTAAAATCGAGTAATATTTATATATTTATATATATTTATATCAATATAACTACAAAATAAAAAAATATGGTAACGAAAAGATGGAACTCTAAGATAGATAATATAAACGAGATATTAGAAGTTTTTGATGACGTGATAGGAGATATTACTTAAGGAATTAAAGCCAAGAAAATATTCTATCGAACAATTACTTAAAGTTCTGTTGTTAAGGGGTTTTTAGGGGTATCGTTAAGAGCGATGGAAAAATTGACAGAGATGTTTTTTGGAGTTAGAATTGACCATTCAGTAATCCATTACTGGGAAAAGAATATCGATAATAAATCAAATTCTTAGGAAATTATGAAGTCTCGATTATGAGAAGACATTTATCGACTCAACAAAGTTTTCGAATAAAGCAGGAGAGTTGATAAAAATACATGCTATAACTCGTTACGATTCAGAAAATAAAACATTATTTCCAATATCTATAGGATTAGATAAATCGGACTTAGAGTTTGCTTATGGAGAGGGATATTTTTATAATAATACGATGACAAGGATACTCTAAATAAAATAGTTAAATTCAACTACAAGCCAATAATAAAGAAAACAAAAAGAGGTAGTAAGAGCTATGGTGCTAAAATTAGGGATAAAATCTTCGATAAAAAAGAATATAATAAAAGAGGAATATGCAAGGGTTTCTTCGGAGCTTTAACCAACAGATTCGGAGATAAATTGAATACTTTCTTAACTTCGACTTCTATTACTCGAATCGTTATCTGGGTTTGTATATATTCTTTAATCATGTTGCTGAGGTATCGTATGTAAGTACTATTTTAGACACACTTATAAACCATAAAATTTATATACTACCTCTATATAGTTTATGTATGCAACTCATAGGTTTGGAGAGCCGGGGTAGTCTAGGGGCTAGGCAGCGGACTGCAGATCCGCCTTACGTGGGTTCAAATCCCACCCCCGGCTCCATTTGAAACTTTTTGAATTCATTTTTTATATTGTCTTATATGAGGCTTAGGTTCTCTTTTTTAATAAAGTTAAATTTTAGACGTAAAGGTGTCTATCAATAATAAGATATAAATATAACCTAATCAAATTAATACTAAGCTTGTTTTATTGGTTTAATAAAACTTTTGCAAAGATAAAATTTTTAGAGTTAAAAATATATAAGTGAAAAAGTTTGATGTTTTATACTAACAAAAATCTAAATCTTAACCACAAAATAAAGAATTCAGAGAATATCAAAAATAAATTAAAATATTTAAGAGAGGTGCAAAAATGGTAACTGTCTATGATGTTCCAGCTGATAAGTTAATTCAGAAGACAGCTGAAAAATTAAAAGAGATGGATATTGGAGTTCCAGAGTGGGTCCCTTTTGTTAAGACAGGTATGAGTAGAGAGAGAAGGCCTGAGCAAGATGACTGGTGGTATATAAGGTGTGCATCAATTTTAAGAAAAATCTATATTTACGGCCCAGTTGGAGTTTCAAGATTAAGAACTGCTTACGGAGGAAGAAAAAATAGAGGCCATGCACCTGAGCACTTCTACAAAGGTAGTGGAAATATCATTAGAAAAGCTTTACAAGAATTAGAAAAATTAGGATTTGTTGAAAAGACACCAGAAGGTAGAGTTATTACACCAAAAGGTAGAAGTTTCTTAGACAACATTGCTAAAGAGGTTAGGGATGAAATAATCAATGAAATCCCTGCTCTTGCTAAATACTAAGGGGATGCAAAATGGATATTGAAGAAATTAAAAGAAGAAAACTTCTTGAATTGCAAAAAAAGCTTGCTGAACAACAACAGCAAGAAGAGGCATTATTAGAAGCTGAAATGCAAAAAAGAGCATTATTAAGAAAGATATTAGCTCCTGAAGCAAGAGAGAGGTTGGAGCGAATAAGATTAGCGAGACCAGAATTTGCTGAAGCTGTTGAAATGCAACTGATTCAATTAGCTCAACTTGGTAGATTGCCTATTCCATTAAAAGATGAGGACTTTAAAGCTTTACTTGAGAGATTAAGTGCTATGACAAAGAGAAAGAGAGATATTAAAATCATTAGAAAGTGAAACTTATGGATGTTCATGTTCTCTTTAGTGGAGGGAAAGATAGTTCCCTCTCAGCGATTATATTAAAAAAACTCGGTTATAATCCTCATTTAATAACCATAAATTTTGATGTTATTCCTTCTTATAAATTAGCTGAAGAGACCGCTAAGATTTTAGGATTTAAGCATAAAGTCATAACTCTCGATAGAAAAATTGTTGAAAAAGCTGCTGATATGATTATAGAGAATAAATATCCTGCTCCAGCTATACAATATATTCATAAAACTGTCTTAGAAATTTTAGCTGATAAATACAACATTTTAGCGGATGGGACACGAAGAGATGATAAAGTTCCTAAACTTAGGTATTCAGAGATTCAGAGCTTAGAGATGAGGAAAAATATTCAATATATAACCCCATTAATGGGTTTTGGTTATAAAACACTAAGACATTTAGCAAGTGAATTTTTTATATTAGAAGAGATAAAAAGTGGAACTAAGTTAAGCTCTGACTACGAGGCTGAAATTAGATATATATTGAAGGAGAGAGGAGAAAACCCTGGAAAATATTTCCCTGAACATAAACAAACAAGAGTAGTTGGATTAAAAAAGAAAATTTAGGTGAGAAAAATGGGGAGTAACAAGCCATTAGGAAAGAAGTTGAGATTGGCTAAAGCATTGAAGCAGAATAGAAGAGTTCCATTGTTTGTTATTGTTAAAACAAGAGGAAGAGTTAGATTCCATCCAAAAATGAGATACTGGAGAAGAAAGAAATTGAAAGCTTAATTAAATCTCTTTTATATAAAACACTTCTCCTTTATAGTTTTTTAGTTTCAGCTCTTTTATAGGCATTTCATTTAAAAGAGGTCTTATAATTAAATTAGCATTAATCTCTTTTGATAAAAGTAAAATATATGGTTGTAAATCTCGTGGAGGTCTTATAGAATATATTAAATTAACATCTTTATATAAATTTATATTTGGATTAAATAAATTATCTTTATAGGCTTTCAATCCAAAAAATTTAGCTTTTTCAACAGCTTTTTCATTGATATCAATAACCATTAAATCAAAATATTTATTTAACTCTTTTGCAATATCAAATTTAAATCCAACTCCAACTTCAGCTATTTTTTTGCAATTTTTTGAATTAGAAAAGTTTTTTATGAATTCAACTACTGCTTTTATATTCATATTATCACATTTTTAAAAATTGAGAAATATTGTGATATCCTGAAATTATTTTGTAATGATAATTCATTAAATCACCTTCATATTATTTATTTTCGATAGGACTTTCGCACTTTATATAATTAATAAAAATATGATACCTATAGCAATGATGTATTTTTCAGGTGTGTATAAGAGAGCTTATAAATCTTACTCGATTTTAGATACACTCCTCTTTTAACTGTCGATAAAAGTGTATATATCACTTTCAAACGGCAGTTAAGTAAGATTTATATATTATTGCGAAAGTCCGATTGAAAATACTTAAAAATATATATTTATAATTTTATATATTAATCAATAATCTCAATTCCCCTTTCAACTATTCTAAATTTAACTCTTTCTTCTCTAGCATGTAGATGTTTTTCTAATATAGCCAATCTATCTCCATTGAGTTTTTCCAATCTAACAATACATTTACTCCAATACTCCAACAATCTTCCTCCAGAAGCCTCAAAGCCATTAACAGTCTCCCTTACTTGATTAGTTATTATGACAGCCAAGTTATTTGTCTTAGCCAATTTTAATAAAGTTTTTACTTGATTGCCAAGCATTTTATTGAGCATGATATTTTTGTTAGCTTCATCGCCCAACTCTAACCTATATAAAGAAGTGATGTTATCAACCACAATTAAACTTGCATTATTGGCAATTAATGGAAGCTCTTTTTGTATAACTTTATCTTGCTCATAGAAATCAAAGACTTCATAGATTATCATATTTTCTAAAACTTTTTGATAGTTATCTGGAGCAATTTGTTTAATCCTCTCTATTGATAGGCCTCCTTCAGTATCAATATAAATTACTTTCCCAAATTTAACAGCATTTATAGAGTTTATAATGCATATATTTGTCTTACCTACTCCTGGTGGTCCATAAATTTGAGTTATTGTCCCTTTTTCAGCATTACCTTGCAAAATCTCTCTAAGCATGTGAAATCCCTTATTTCTTTATTTCTTCTAAAATCATTTCTATGGCTTTATCTACAGCTTTAGCAACTTCTTCAGACAGCCCTGGTTTTATATTAGGCATTGTAAATTCCTTACCTTGACAACCAATAACAACTACTTCAATTCCTTTCTCATGCAACTCTTTAAGAAATGGTGCTAATGGAACGTTGTGAGCATCAAAGGAATATTTCCTAATATTTGGTAGTTCATTAACATCAATCTTTTTTATTGTTCCAGGCTCTAAATTAAAATCAATAGCATCAACAACTATAATCTTCTTAATATCTTCATCAACTAAGGTCATTAAATAATAAGCTCCACTAGCCCCAGCATCAATAACTTCAACGTTCTCTGGGAGTTCCATTTTTTCTAATCTGCTAACAACCTCATAACCAAAGCCATCATCTCCAAATAAGAGATTTCCACAACCAACAATTAGTATATCTTTTTTCTTTTTCATTTTATCACTTGGTTAGCATTTCTTTAAATTTTTTAGCTTCCTCTTTAGGATTTTTTGATTGATATATTGCCCTTCCAACAATGACGTAATCATTTTCATCTAAGATATTTATTATATCTTCAACTTTTCCTCCCTGAGCTCCAACACCTGGAGTTATAACTGGCAATTCTGCAATTTCTTTAATTTCTTTAAGCCTCTCTGGTCTTGTTGATGGGGCTACAATAGCATCAACTTTAAGCTTTTTAGCCATCTCTGCCAATTTATCAGCTATTGGTTGTAAAAATTGAACTGCTCCAGGATGACTCATTTCAGTAACCATTATTACTTTTTTATTTAATTTTTTAGCAACATCTTGAACAGCCTTAACAGATTCTTCTCCAACAAAACCATGGACTATTATCCCATCAGCATATTTTAAAGCTATCTTTGCTATCTTCTCATTTGTTGATGGAATATCTGCAACCTTAAAATCGCATATAACCTCCTTATTGCAGATTTTTTTTATTTCTTCTATAATTCCTACTCCAGCAGATAAAACTAAAGGATATCCAACTTTTATAGCATCAACGTAATCTTTAATCTCTTTAGTTATTTTTAAGGCATCCTCTTTATTTAAAACATCAAGGGCTAACATCAACTTTGGCATTCTATCCCTAATTATTTTTTTGTGTTATTTTGAATAAATTGAATAAACTGTATAAAAAAGTTGAGTATCTTATAAATATAAATATTTTGATAATGGAAATTTAGCTTTAAGAAATAAGACATAAAATTTTTATTACTTACATCCTACTTTAATTTTTAGTTAAAAGTAATTAAACTCCAAAGTCCTAACTTTATTAAAATCAATTAGACTAATCCTATAAGAAGGTGTGTTTATTATATGCCTCAAAAAAAACTATGAAACTATATTTTATTTATATCAAAAAATTGGTATAGGTGATACAGTTGGTATTAAAATTGCTAAAAGAAGAAAATGGACTTACACCAATGTTAAGAGAATTTAAAAATTTTATAGAGAATAACAATATAGAAAGTGTTGCATTTGTAGGCTCTATTGGAGTTTGTCAGCCTTTTGCAGAATTGTTTGGATATGCAATAAGAAATAAAGAGAGTTATTTCATTCCAAATGGAGATTTAAGCAATGTTAAAAAACTTGTTATTAAAGATGTAGGTATGCAAATGGAAAACTTTGAAAGCTTAGATAAAGTAGATGCAGTCGTTTTATTTGGAGGTTTAGCAATGCCTAAGTATAATGTAGAGACAGATAAAATTAAAGAATTAATAAAAAGACTATCTCCTAAAAAAGTTATTGGTATATGTTTTATGAGTATCTTTAAAAAGGCGGGATGGGATAAAGAAATTGAGTTTGACTATTTAATTGATGGACATATAAAAATCTCCATATATGGTAAGGAATAAAAATAAATTAAAAAGGTGAAAATTTTGACAAAAAAAGTAGGAATTGTAGATACCACGTTTGCAAGAGTTGATATGGCTTCTGCAGCTATAAAAAAGTTAAAAGAACTATCTCCAAATATTAAAATTATTAGAAGGACTGTTCCAGGGATAAAAGATTTACCCGTGGCATGTAAAAAGCTATTGGAAGAAGAAAACTGCGATATAGTTATGGCATTAGGAATGCCTGGAAAGGCAGATAAAGATAAAGTTTGTGCTCATGAAGCTTCTTTAGGACTAATGTTGGTTCAATTAATGACAAATAAGCATATAATTGAAGTATTTGTCCATGAAGATGAAGCTAAAGATGATAAAGAATTAGATTGGTTAGCTAAAAGAAGAGCTGAGGAACATGCTGAAAATGTATATTATCTATTATTCAAACCAGAATACTTAACAAAAATGGCTGGTAAAGGGTTAAGACAGGGCTTTGAAGATGCTGGACCTGCAAGAGAGTAATAGATTTTAATTAATCTTCCAATCAATACCTAAGAGTTCAGAATATCTATCTAAAACTCTTTTTATATAGGTATCTACATTTTCTCTATTTTCAAATTCTTTTACCCATTTTTCATTGCCAAATTCTTTTGCTAATGCTTTAATTAAATCTCTAACTCTTTCACTTTCAATTTTTGCAGGATATCCTATCTTTTTGTTGTAGTTGCAGATTTCTTTATAGAGGTTTATTGAATCTTCTACAATATCTTCTATACCTAAAAACTCTTTAGCTAAATCATTTAATACTGGTTTAAGCCATTTTCTATGGAATCTGCAAACTCCAAGGTTTTCTATTGGCAGTTCTAATTTTATATTTTCTACAACTAATTCTGCTAATTTTTCTGGTTCATTAAACTCTGGTTTGTAATAAGTTAGATATCTTCCTTGAATAACAAATGGTATAAAGAATCCAGGAGTCCAGTATAAATTTGATGCAATTTCTCCCCAATCGCCAAATGGAACATAAACAGCAAAATCATTAAACTTTTTGCCAAATTCTTTAACTCTGATTTTAAATCTCTCATTTAATATCTTAGATGCTTTTCTCTTTCCTAATGATAGGATTTTGTAGATTTCATTTGAGTTCTCTGCTAAATTATACAATAACTTTATTGCTTGCTCGGCATTGTGCTTAGAAATCTCTTTAATCTCTTCATCACTTCCATCTATAATCTTTTTATGGTCAAATATTGGCTTTTTTATATTTAGCTCATCTTCTTTTAACAAACCAACATCTAAGAGTTCAAAAACCCATGCAATTAAATTTCCAACTTCTATTGCATCAAATCCTAATGCATCAACTGTTTTAACAACTCTATCCGCTTCATATAAATCAAAAATTCCTAATAAAGTTCCATTAGCTGCATAAGGCTCATAATCAATTTTGTTTTTATTTCTATACTTTTTACATACAACAGGACATGGCTCCCCACAGTTTGTCCATTTCTTTGATTCTATACTTTCTTTATTGAATGTTTCAAGATAAAGTTTTAATATTTTATCTAAAATCTTTTTTCTATCCTCTTTATCTATATAGGGCATTCTCCAATTAAATATTGGAACTTTCTCTTTATACAAAAGCCAGTTGTTCCCAAAAGTCCCTCCAGTCTTTGTTTCTTCATTATACCTATATTTTTTTGTGTGCTCTAAAACAACCTTACTCATTGGTTTTTTATAATAATCTTCAATAATTTTTTTAGCTTTTTCTTTTTCCTCTTTATTTTCTTTTTCATCTCCAAAGAAGACAATTCCTACTATGTTATGAGCTCTATAAAGTACAGAACCTCCTCCCCCTCTTGCTGCCCAATCTTCTGAGCCCTCAACAAATCCACCATTTCTAACTGTTTGAGAAAATAAAGCCCCCATATTTGTTCTTTTGGAAGCTTCACCTACAACAACACTTCTCATATTTTTGTCTTTGTAGAGCTCAAGGATATATTTACTAACATCATAAACAGTCTTATATTCTTCTTTAACCTCAATAAAATCAACTCTTAATTGTCCTTCATTTTCTATAACCAATATTGATGGCTTCTCACATTTTCCAACAATTGCTACATTATTTAATCCTGTGCTTTTGAACTGATATCCAGCTCCTCCCATTGATGAAAAATAGAAACCATCCCAAAGTGGAGACCTAAAGGAAAATATCAATCTATGCCCTCCAATAACTGGCAAAACTCCTCTACCAAAACAAAAGACATTTCTTTCATCAAAAACATCGTACTTCCATGTCTCAAATTTATTATGCCAATATAGTCCCCAAGTTATTGGTAATATATTTTTTTCAATGATTTCAAAATTTTTTGTTGTTGCATTTATTAAAACATTTTTCATAGTCTCAGACCTTTGATTTTTATTGTCCAATTTTTATTTTTGAATTTTTAATGTTTTATAAGTTTTGTTAATTAAAAGTGATGAACATAATATTTAAATATGAAATCAAAATACTTTTACTTTTGGAAGCCTATTAAAAAGGTGAGCATGGATGATAAAAAAATTAATATTAATTGGAATATTACTGGTTATTGGGACAGCTCTATGTGGGTGTATGGAACAACAAAATACTCAAGAAAATCCTCAAGAAAAGATTGTCCTGAAGATATTCCACGCTGGAAGTTTGTCAGTTCCTTTTGAGGAGTATGAAAAAATGTTTGAAAAAGAGCATCCAAATGTTGTAATCCAAAGTGAAGCACATGGAAGTGTTGAATGTGTGAGAATGATAACTGATTTAGGAAAAAAAGCTGATATTTTAGCGTTAGCTGATTATTCTTTAATTCCCCAAATGATGATGCCAAAATATGCTGACTGGTATATTATGTTTGCAAGAAATGAAATTGTTTTAGCATACACAGATAACAGTAAATACAAAGATGAGATAAATTCAACAAATTGGTATAAGATTTTAGAAAAACCTGATGTTAAATTTGGGTTCTCAAATCCTAATGACGACCCTTGCGGTTATAGAAGTTTAATGGTTTTAATGTTAGCATCCATTTACTACAAAAATCCACAGATTTTTGAAGACTTAATTTTAAAAAATTCTAATATTAAAGTCAAAGAAGTAAATGGAACTTATGTAGTACTGGTACCACAAGAGATTAACATAAATACTAACAAAATAGTCCTCAGAAGTAAAGAAACAGATTTATTGGCTCCATTAGAAGCTGGTGCTTATGATTATCTCTTCATTTACAAGAGTGTTGCAAATCAACACCACTTAAAGTATGTAGAGCTTCCAAAAGAAATAAACCTTGGATACTACGAGTTTGCTGATTATTATAAAAAGGTTAAAGTAGAATTCCTAAATAAAAATAAAACTATAGTAGCAAAACCAATTGTTTATGGTTTAACTGTTCCTACAAACGCTCCTCATAAAAAAGAGGCTTTAGAGTTTGTTAAGCTTGTCTTAGAACATCCAGAAGTTTTAGAGAAAAATGGACAACCAGCAATAAGTCCAGCAATAGCTAAAGGAAATGTCCCAGATGAAATAAAGGATTTAGTTAAGATAGAAAATTAAATAATGCTCTCTAAAAATTCTATCTCTTTTATTACTTCATCTATTTTCTCCTCTTTTGTTACTGGATTTTTTCCTAACCTTCTATCATCAAGCTCTAAGTTAAACATTCCATCATAACCATATTCTATAAGCACTTTTATATAATGAGAAAAATCAATTTCTGATTTTCTTAATGGAAAGTGGTCTTTTCTTCCTACTACTCCAGAAATATGAGTGTGTCTAATATAATCGATAACTCTTTCAAAAAATTCATCGATATGCTCTTTAGCATGTGCAAAGTCCAAAGTCATATATAATAGTCCATCATATCTTTTTAAAATCCATTCCATCTCCTCAGGATTCCATCCAATTCTATTGATTTTCTCTGGCATATTTTCTAAGCATAATGTTATGTTTTTATTAATTGCAGCTTCTAATGATTTATCTAAATATTTAAAGAATGCTTCATATTCTTCATCTGTTGGAGGTCTATTAGTTGGTCTTTTTCCAGGGTGTAGGGTTATTAACTTACATTTATAAAATTTAGCTAACTCAATACTCCAAAGAGTCTCTTTTATAACTGCTTCTCTAACGTATGGATTTAAAGATGATGGATTTAATTCAATATGAGGATTATGCAATGCCACCTCAAATTTAAGAAATTCTCTTCTAAGCTCAGTTATATAATCTAAATCAAATCTATTATCCCAAAAATCAGGATTTTCTGGAAAAAATTCTATACATTTAATTCCAATATCTCTAAATATATCAAATATCTCAACCATTGGATATTCCCAAAAAAATAAAGTAGAAACTCCAATTTTCATAAACTTCACCAATCAAAGTATTTTAAAACATATATAATTATATTTTTTCTAACTCATTAAAATATCATTCTTCAATGGTGAGTCTTTATGAACGATATATTAAACAAAATGAAAGATAAAATATATGGTTGCATATTTGGGGCAGTAATTGGAGACGCTTTAGGAATGCCTACAGAGGGCTTAAAAAAAGATGAAATAAAAAATATTTATGGATTTGTTGATGATTATGTTGAGCCAAAAAATTATTTGGCAGGAAAAGTTAAAAAAGGAGAATGGACTGATGATACAGAACAAGCAATTTTTATTATAAAATCTTTAGATAAAAACGGCATAGATATAGAAAAATTTGCATCTTATTTAATAAAATGGGGAGAAAAAAATCCTCCACATATTGGTTTAACATCATTAAAAGCTATTGAAAAATTGAAAAATAATGATTTCTCTGGAGTAGATAGTCCAACATGTGGGGCTGCTATGCGAATATATCCAATAGCTATTTTATTTTATGACAATATAAATAAATTAAAAGTTGAAGTTATAAAAGCTTCAAAAATAACCCACAACCATCCTGAAGCGATTGCTGGAGCTTTAGCAATTGCATTTTTTGTAAGCAATGCTTTAAAAGAAAGAAAAGATTTTAGATTATTGGATGAATGCTATAATTATATAAAAGAGGTAGATGAGTATTTTGCTAACCTTATATCTAAAATCAAAGAATTTGATGATATAGATTCTGCTTATGATTATTTTGGGACAGGAGTTTTAGCTAAAGAAGTGGTCCCTTCAGCTATAGCAACCTATCTACTGACTGATAACTTTAAAGAAGGGATGATAAAATGCATAAATGCTGGAGGTGATACTGATAGCTTAGCATCCATGTACGGAGCTATAGCTGGAGCTTATTATGGTTTTAAAAAAATTCCAAAAAATTGGATTGATGGTCTAAAAAATAAAGATTATGTTTTTAAGTTAGCAGAATATCTTTATAATTTAAGATTTAAATAATTAATTTAATTAAATATTTTCTTCTTCAATCTTATCTTTGTAGTATAATGCTACTGCTCTACCTATAAATATCATAATAAAAAATGCAACAAATCCTTTAATGATTCCTTCTATTAACTGAAGAATTACAATACTCGGAGAGACAGTATACGCTGAGTAACTATATATCATATTATGTGGAGCCAATATTATTGAGAGTATAACAAAAGGTAATGAAACAATTATGTTAATAATAACGCTAATAATAAAAACAAGGATTACTAATACAATATATTTTAAAGATATCATTTTAAATATTTTTTTAAACTCAAAAAATCCAAAGAAACCTTTAATTGAAAAATTAACTTCTGCTAATAGAGAATAGAAAAAGAATGCAATTCCTGAAATTAATAATATAATAAAACCTAACATTGATATTGCAAACCCTATAGGGGATTTTATTAATAAAAATACCCCTAAGACTATTAATATAATTGGAATTATAAAGAAGATTATTGCTAAAATAGTACTACCAATTGTATATAAAACCCCTTTTATAAACAATTCAACAATATTATCCCAATTTGGTAGGATATTTGAACCTTCTACAGTGGTTTTCATAACTCTAACAAGGTAACCACTTGTTATAATTCCAATTATTAACAAAATTAGTATTACCAAGATAAACAATACAAATATCTTTGAAATATCAGCCATAAAAGAATATAAATTAATATACTTTAATAAATAGATGTCAAAAATAACTCCAATAACAGTAGAAATTGATAACAGTAACCCTCCAACAATAAAATTCTTAATATCTGAATAAGAATATTCAAATGCGTCTTTTATATATTCTTCTATGCTTTTCATAGAATGTTACCCCCACAGCATTATCATAAATATAAAAATTATTGTTATTTTTTTATATTTTTATATTATTATTTATATTGTATTAGTTCGTATAAATAATTTTCTATAAAAATATTATTCTAAACATTTAAATAAATAAATTATAATAGCAAATAAAAATATATGTGGGGGAGGGGTGTTAAGCTGTAAATTTTGTTAAACTAAATGGAGCCGGCTCCTACGACGCGGGTTATCAGCAGTGAGGTGGGGGCTCACTACTGTCCCACCCGCATTAGCTTGCTAATAATATACTTTACATATATAAACTTTTCGGTAATGTGGAGGTGAAGTTGTCAAGATAAGGATTAAATAGATATGTGTAAATAAAGGAAGATATGAAACTTACGATAGAAATGTTAAAGGAAAGGATTAAGAAGGTAGTTAAAAGGAATAAAAAGTCGATAGAGATTAAAATTTTGGCAGGAATTTTGTATTATTTAGGATTATCGTTAAGAAAGGTTAGTTTCTTTCTCAATTCGAGAGTATAAGCCACGAATCGGTTAGACAATATTACCACAAGATTAAAGATATTTTAAACGAACCTGAAAGAAAGACAAGAAACCTAATTGCAATCGATAAAACTAAACTAAAGCTTGGAAATGAAACTATTTATGTATGGTCTGCCATCGATGTGGAATCTAAAGAATGTTTAGGTATCTACACCTCTAAAACAAGATGCTATCTCGATACTATCTTATTCGTAAAAAGTATATGAAAATTTTGCTCGAATAAACCAAAAATTTTGGTTGATGGTGGTAAATGGTATCCGTGGGCTCTACAGAGATTAGGACTAAAATTCGAAAGAGTTCGATTCGGTTTAAGAAATTGTGTCGAAAATTTCTTCTCCCTACTCAAACGTAGAACCAAATCTTTCTATAACCGATTCCCTAATAATTCTAAATTCTCAACCGCCATTAGCTGGCTCAAATCTTTCTTCTCCCTATATAACTTATTCCTTATCTTATCTTGACAATCTCTTCCTAACCGAAAAGTTTTTATACTATTTTTAGAGTATATAGGAATATAATTTCCTTTTCCTTAAGAACAGGATTTCCGTTTCTAAGTGTGATATAAAGGGTAGATAATATGAAAAAAGTAGAGGCAATAATAAGACCAGAAAAATTAGAGATTGTCAAAAAAGCCTTAGCTGATGCAGGATATCTTGGTATGACTGTTAGTGAAGTTAAAGGTAGGGGTGTTCAGGGAGGAATCATTGAAAGATACAGAGGAAGAGATTACATCGTTGATTTACTACAAAAAGTTAAGATTGAACTGGTTGTAAAAGAAGAAGATGTTGATAAGGTTATTGACATAATTTGCGAAAATGCAAGAACTGGAAATCCTGGAGATGGAAAGATATTCGTTATTCCAGTAGAAAAAGTTGTTAGAGTAAGAACTAAGGAAGAAGGAAGAGAAGTTCTCTAAGATTAAAAATAAAATTAAAAAATAAAACGTAGAGGTGAAGGCAATGGCTACAGCAGATTTATTAGCAAATGCAACTGATATAAATTCAATAGTTCAGGCTTTGACTATAATGGCTAATGCTTCAGATGTTTTCTTCCTTGTAGTTATGGGAGTTCTTGTCTTCATGATGCAGTGGGGCTTTGCAATGCTTGAAGGCGGGCAGGTTAGAAAGAAAAATGTTAATAATGTTATGATGAAAAACATGGTTGATTGGCTTATTGGTTGTGTTGCATGGTTGTTTATAGGTGGAGTATTAGCTAAATCAGGTTTTAATCTTTCAGCATATATACACTGGTGGAGTCAAATATTTAGTACAAACTGGCCAAACAATGGATTAAATTTAGCAAGCTGGTTCTTTGGTTTGGTATTCTGTGCAACAGCGGCAACAATTGTATCTGGAGGAGTAGCTGAGAGAATTAAATTTAGTGCTTATGTATTATTATCTTTGATTATTACAGCACTCTTGTATCCGTTATTTGTATATTTAGGACCTTGGGGAGCGGGAATTGTCCCATGGCATGACTATGCTGGAAGTTTGGTAGTTCACGGTTTGGGAGGATTCTTAGCTTTAGGGGCTATCTTAGCAATAGGACCAAGAGTAGGAAGATTCGTTAATGGAAAACCAGTGCCAATATTAGGGCATAACATACCAATGGCTGTTTTTGGGGCTTTTGCATTGGCTATTGGTTGGTATGGATTCAACGTAGGTAGTTCCTTAGCATTAAAAGATATCTCAGGACTCGTATGTGCAACAACAACAATGGCAATGGCTGGAGGAGGTCTTGGAGCTTTAATTACGTCAAAGAAAGATGTCCTCTTTACAGCTAACGGAATTGTTGCTGGCTTAGTAGCAATTTGTTCAGGAACAGATATTGTAAGTCCAATTGGCGGATTAATAATAGGATTAATAGCTGGATTACAAGTTCCAATAGTTTATAAACTAGTTGAAAAATTTGGGTTGGATGATGTCTGTGGTGTTGTTCCAGTTCATGGAACTTCAGGAGTTGTTGGAGCTATATTGGCAGGAATCTTTGGATTGCCTGCTTTAGGAGGAGCTGGAGGAGTCAATTTAGTTGAACAAATTATTGCATCAATATTCTGTATCATTTATGGAACTGGCTTAGGATTTATACTTGCTAAGATTGTAGGAATGGTTCTTGGAGGTTTGAGAGTTAGTGAAGATGAAGAGAAAATGGGATTGGACTTGGCAGAGCACAAGATGCCTGCTTACCCAGAAGATACTGTCCTATAAAGCAGTTTATATACTAACTAAATAAGGTATAGATGCCAAAGGCATTAAAGTTCATTATTATTTATCCTTGCGAAAGTCCTATCATTGAGAAGTTCCAAAACATATTCGAGCCATATCTAAATTATCCGTTAAGATTGTCTTATTCACGATTGCCCTATAACACATCAATATCTTAATATAATTAAACAACATTAACAAATATGTGAATGCTTGATGGGAACTAAATTTTTATCTTGTGAAAGTCCTATGTTATTATATATGGGCATTACTTCCTTTAGGAAGCAATGCATCCGTTTTGATGAAACTTTTACTAAAAGTTTCAATGAAAAATATAAATAGGTAATGAAGTTAATTCTATATGCATTTATACAACAGATATCAGATAGGTTGAGAATATGGATAATGTAGTGTTAATAGGGAAAAAGCCAGTGATGAACTACGTTGTAGCAGTTCTAACACAGTTAACAAGTAACGATGAAGTGATAATAAAAGCAAGAGGAAAAGCCATTAATAAAGCAGTGGATGTTGCAGAGATGATAAGAAACAGATTTATAAAAGACATAAAAGTTAAGAAAATAGAAATAGGGACAGACAAAGTAAAAAACCCAGATGGGAGAGAAGTTAATGTCTCAACAATTGAAATCATTTTAGCTAAATAAATTTTTATAGTTCTTTTTTATAATTGTCTATTGGAAATTCTTAATAAATTCTTATTTTATGGATATGCAATTTTTATTGCACAAAACTATAATTTAGAAAAGGTGTTACTATGCTAAATTCTATAAAAATTAGTGCAATAGTACATGCTACTGAGGATGAAGATAAAGTTTTAGAGGCATTGGAGTTTATTATTCCACAAGATGTTGATGAGGAGAAAATAAACTTAGAAGTTGTTGAAACACAAGGTTATTTTGGAAATCCTATAAAGATTATCAATATTAATGTTGAAGGAAAAGAAGCTAAGAAGATATTTAAACATGTTATAGATTTGATAAAATCAGATGAAAGAAATTTAAACAAATTAAAAAAGGATTTACACTTAAGAGTTGAGGATAACAAATTTTATATTAGATTTGACAAGCAAAGAGCTTATTTAGGAGAGTGTAGAGTTGTAGATGGGGATGATGTTATAAGAGCTGTTTTTAATTTCAAAATATTTACTCCAAAAAATAAAGAAGATAAAGTTAAAGAAATAATTATTAAAGAATTAGGGCTGGGATAAGTATGCATGAATTGTCCTATGCCACAGCTATGCTTGAGGCAATTCTAAATAGTGTAAAAAAAGTAGAAGATAAAGGAAAAAAGATAAAGAAAGTTAGTGAAATTAACTTAGAGATTGGAGAACTAACATTTATTAATATTGAGCAGTTAAAATTTGCATTTGAAGTTATTGCTGAAGGAACTATTTGCGAGAATGCTAAAATTAATGTTAAATTTATAAAACCAAAATGTAAATGCTTAGATTGTGGATATGAAGGAGAGGCAATAATAGAGGATGAGTTTGAAATATATTGCCCAAATTGTAAAAGTATAAGGCTAAAACTCTTTGGAGGGAAAGAATTTAATATAAAAAATGCAACTGTCGAGTATGAATAGGATTTTCGCACTTTATATTATTAATTTATTAATTTTTGGTATTTAGTCACCTTAAGGTATGTTCAATATAAAATTAAAAAGTTAAATAAAATTTCCAATAAAATAAAAAATAGTAAAAAATTCTTCCGAATTTACTTGATTGGAACAAACATTGAACTTCTTGTAGCACCCATACCTGGTGAACCGTGCTGAACTGGTTTTCTTGTTAATGAGAACTCACCTAAGTAGTGTCCAATCATTTCTGGAGTTACTTTAACTTCAACAAACTCTTTTCCGTTATAAACTCCAAATGTTAAACCAACCATATCTGGTGTTATAACAAAATCTCTGCAGTGAGTTCTTATAATTCTTGGCTCTTTACCTTTGTTTAATAATCTTCTTGCTTTTTTGATTTTCATAGCTAATTTTTTTTGTTGTGGGGTTAACCCTCTCAATAATGTTCTTCTTTGTCTTGCAGGTAATAACTTTGCAAACTCTCTCAAAGGCATTTGTTGGAGTTCTTCTAATGTATAACCTCTGTATCTAAATTCGACTCTTCTTGAAATTACTTGTTTTTTCTTTTTAATTCTTCTCCTTTTTGTTGAAGCCATAATTAGTCACCTTTAATATATATTTTTAAATATATTAAATATATATTATTATTAATTAGGAAGAAATTATTTTCTGACTCCAGTTCTTCTTGCAGCAATATGTCCAACCTTTCTTCCTGGGGGCATTCTTCTTGAAACAGTTGTTGGTTTACCAGTATGTTGATGTCTTCCTCCACCAAATGGGTGGTCGACAGCGTTCATTGCAACTCCTCTAACTCTTGGCCACTTAACAGCTTTAGCTTTCATAGCGTGATATTTTTTACCTGCCTTAACGAATGGCTTCTCTTTCCTACCTCCACCAGCAACTACTCCTATTGTAGCTCTACACATGGAGTGTAAAGCTTTAATGTGTCCAGAAGGTAATTTTACATAAGTTCTGTCTTCATCGTGTGTTAATATGTGAGCGTAGCAACCTCCTGCTCTAACTAATTTTCCCCCATCTCCCGGAATTGTTTCTATATTAAAGACAGGAATCCCTTCTGGAATAGCTCCTAATGGTAAGATATTTCCTGGTTTTATTTCAGCAGCAACACCACACTCAATGACATCTCCTACTTTTAAACCTTCTGGAACAATCAGCAATCCTTCTTCTCCTGTTTCGTATTCAACTTTTGCTACTGGAGCACTTCTTCCTGGGTCGTGTAAAATATCAATAATTTTACCTAAAACTTTTCCTTTTTTTTCTAATTCATCAAATCTTCTGTATTTTGCTTCTCCTCTTCTTTTGTGTGAAGGGCAAGTATAGGTTGGAGTTCCCCTACCTCTTCTTTGAGAGATTAATCTTTTTCCCATTTTCACCACCACTTATAATAAATTTTTGTGTTTCAATTTATTTAGTAGATTCCTAAACTTGCAGCTATTTTACTTGCGTCATATCCTTTTTTCAACTTAACATAAGCTTTCTTTTCTCCTCTTGGAGTTATTAATGTATTTACTTTCTCAACTTCTACATCAAATAATTCTTTCATAGCTCTCTTTATATCTTCTTTTGTAGCTCTTCTATCAACATAAAATACTAATTTGTTTTCTTCTTCAATCATTCTAACAGTTTTTTCTGTAACAACTGGCATTTTTATTACATCAAAGGCATCCATTTTTATCCCCTTGTTTCTATCTTTTTATTTATTCAAATCTCTCTTTTAATTTCTCCAATGCACTTTCAGTCCATACTGTTAATCTTCCAGCAACCCCTCCAGGAGCTAAGTGTATAATTCCTAAATCCTTAGCTGTAATTACATCAACTCCTGGTAAGTTTCTTGAAGCTAATATAGCATTGCATTTGTCTCCAACAACAACTAAAATACTTCTTGGTTTTTTGTATCTTCTTCCTCTCATCTTACCCTTTCCAGCTCTAATCTTAATTCCATTCTTAGCCCTTATAATATCACTACTAATACCTAATTTTTCAAATACTGCAAATACATCCTTTGTTTTTTGCAACTCTTCAAATGAGCTTTCAACAACTATAGGTAAGTTTTCTGCTTCAAAGACATGCCCTCTCTCTTTAACTAATTCAGGGTTTGCTGTAGCTGCAATAGCACTCTTTATTGCTTTAATTCTTTCTTTTTTATTTATTCTTTCCCATAATATTTTTTCAACTTTTGGTGGGTGAGCTCTTCTTCCACCAACTGCTTGTGGAACAAATGCCGCCCATCCTTGTGGGACTCTATCTACTCTTGCCATACCATGCCCTTTACCAATGTTCTTAGCACTTGTTCTCTTTCCAGCCATTGGGTCTGAACCTTTTGGCTGCAATTTTGCTGTAAATGCAGACAAGAATGCTCTTTTAATTAAATCTGGTCTGTATTCTTCTTCAAATACTGCTGGTAAGTCAATTTCTTTAACTGCCTCTCCATTTAAATTATAAACAACGGCCTTCATTATTATCCACCTTTTATTTCAATTATTTTAAAGTGTTTTTTATTTACTTACCTTGCTTTGATGTTGTACTTATGTATGTAATTTCAGGTACTTTGATTAATGGTTCCTGTGGCCTTATAGCTCTTCTTAATACAATTAATCTCTTTGCAGGTCCTTGAACTGAACCTTTCAATACAACATAGTTGTTTCTTATAACTCCATAATGTAAGAATCCACCTTTTGGTGTAATTTCTTCTCCATTGTTTCCAATCTTTAATATCCTCTTGTTGTATTCAGTTCTTTGGTGATATCCCATTTGTCCAGGCATTGGAACACTCCACATAACCATCTTTGGTTGCCATGGACCAATAGAACCTACATGCCTACCTACTCCTTTTCTTGCATGCTTACCAAACTGTATCTTAACTCCCCATCTTTTAACCTGTCCTTGGAATCCTTTACCTTTTGTTACTCCAATTGTATCAACTAACTCTCCTTCTTGGAAGACATCAGTAATGTTTAATTGCTTACCTAAAATCTCTTTAGCATAGTTTAATCTTTCTTCGATATCTTTTCCTCCAATTCTAATTTCTAAGATTTCTGGCTTTTTCTTTGGAAGGCATGTTAATTTTGGATTTGTATGAACTAAAACTCTAACTTCTTCAATTTTGTCTTTTAATGCTTCTAAATCTTCTACTGTCTTTCTATCTTCTTTCTTTGGCAATTTGATTTTTCTTTCTAATTCTTTGTCTAAGTTGTCAGCCCAAACTTCTGTTAATGTTGTTAAGTAGTTTCTCTCATTTCTTCCATAAACTCTTATAGCACATACGTTGATTGGTGGAGCTTCCAATATTGTGATTGGAGTAAATATCTCTTGCCCAGCATTTGGACTTTTTGGATTATCTTCCTTAATAAATGCATGGCTCATTCCTGCTTTATATACAGGGAATGCCTGTAACCTTACTGTCTCTTCTTCTGGCCAGCTTCTAATTCTTGGAACTGGTCTTTTTGCTCTTTTTCTTGGACTGAATGCCAATGAACCTCTTCTTGGTCTATTAACATTTAATCCCATAATCTAACCTCCAGCATATTTATTGATATTTTTAAAATTTTTTATTAAGTGTTTTGTTTAATTTAATATATAAAATATAAATAGCTTTATTTTGCAAACCTGTCATTGCCCTATTTAGGCTTTTCAGGTTTGCATTGTAGGACTTTCGCAGTTTATATACATTATATCCTTATATAATAACTTAAATGGCGTCAATTTACCATAAGAAATTTATTCCTGCGAAAGTCCTACATCATTGAGGTATAAATTAATAACGGATTAGTGTAATAAAAGAAAAGGAGTGTATAAACAAATACTAACAAATGGGTATATAAAATTTTTGGTGATATTATGGACGAGCTAAATTATTTAATAAACTACCTTGCAAATAAAGATAGTGTTAGAGAAGAAATTTTAAAATTATCAAGAGAAATAACAAGAGATTGTGCTATGTTAATTAGAAAAATCCACAAGTCAAATAATAAAGGTAATTTTAAAGACGAATTAAATGAAATATCAGAAAAAATTAAAAAGCTAAATAGTTTAGCAACATTTCCAGAGTTTATTAATTATCTATCAACACCTCAACAAGAATTTGTTGAAGCACTCACCTTGTATATGATAAAATTTGATAATAAAATTCCAAGTTTCAAAGAGCTTGATTTTATTAGAGAGGAGAACTACATTTTAGGATTGGCTGATGTTATTGGAGAGTTGAGGAGAGAGGTATTAGAGGCAATGAAAAATGATAATTTAGAAGAGGTTGAGAAATATTTCAAATTCATGGAAGATTTATATGAATTTTTAATGAACTTTGATTATTACCATGTAGTGGATAATTTAAGAAGAAAGCAAGATATCTGCAGAGGAATCTTAGAAAAAACCCATGGTGATATTGTTACATTTATTGAAAACCTTAAGCTTAGAGAGCTTCTAAAAAGAGTTCAAGAGTAGTTATTCAATAGGAAACCTCAATAATCCTGCTATTCCCCCTAATGCTTTTAATTGCTTTCCAGCATCATGTTCAGAAGAAACAATAACTACTTTCCCACCCATCTCTTCTGTAGTGTCTATTATTTCTTCTATTATATAATTCCTTACGATGCTATCTGAAACTAATAGTGTATCTATAGCTGAGTATTCTAAGGCTTTTTTTACTTCATCAATGCCATAAACTGCCAATCCCTTTTTAGCAATCTCTTCTAACAGTTTTTCGATTAATTGTGTTTCTTTTGCGACTCTTGACTCAGCATATATTCTATTAATAATTCCTCTTTTAATAACTTCATTTAATCCAGCTCTTGATGTGGTTGATATACTTTCAACTACAATCTTATTTTTAAGTTCAGGATATTGGGAAGAAATAAAATTGTAAAAGCTATTTTTTGCAAACCCAGGGCCTGCAACTAAGATGTTATCAACATCATACTCTGATAAAACTTTAGCTATCTCATGATAATACTCCTTTTTTAATTCTTCATTAATTTTATAATCTAATTTTTTTGAAGTATGAGATTTTATTGAGCAAATTTCTTTTATGCTGTAATCTCTAACCTCAAAGATATCAGCTTCTTCATCATCCATAACAACAACTAAAATCTTAGGTCTCTTAGATGATTCAATAGCCTCTTTTATTCTCTCTATCTGCCATTTTTTCCAATTTTTTTCAATTGAAAGCTCATCAAATGGTTTAATTTCAATTGTATGATGACTGCCGAGAGGAACATCGTCTGGTCCATGAATTATAGTCCCTAAAATTCTAACTCTTTTTGTGTTTTCATCAAATTCTACATTTTTTACCTCTATTCCCAAAAACATTTTTCTCTTAGCTCCTCTATCTGCTCTAATAACATCTCCTTTATCTTGAACTCTCCTTTCAGTAACTGCAAATACTTTATCTCCTTCTTCAATAATGTTATACAAAACCCACAAATCATCCAAATTTTCAGGCATAAGCTTAATAATATTTTTTTGTGGGATTTCTTCTATGATTTTCATTTAGCTCCCTCCAATATCTAACTCCCCATTTTCAAGAATGTATATTTTAAATTTCTTTTTAACTATTCTTTTTTTTATAAATTCTGAAGCATTTTCTTTTATAAATTCTATAAGCTCTAAGGTGTTGTATTTTACTTTTATATCTCCTTCATCTGCTTTTTTAAATACGATATCTGGAATATCTAAAACATCTGTGCCCTCTTCAATTTCAATAGATAGAGGAGCCATTATTCTATTATAAATTTTTATTGTATTATATGCCTTTTTTATATTTTCTTTTGCCCTTTTTTCAATCATACTAATATTAGCTCTGCTTGTTCCAAATATCTTTGCTATCTCTTCCTGAGTTAATCCTTTTTTTCTTAATTTTAAAACTTTAATTTGAGTATCTGTTAAGAAAGATTCTTCAACCATATTCAACACCATAAAATTTAATTTATTTTGCACAAATCTATAGCCGCTATGTAATTTTCTATAATTAACATTTATATATGTTCCTTAATATATAGTTGTGTGTAAAATGAAATAAACTTTAAAAAGGAAATTTTGAATGTCTTCCTTAAAGAAGGCATTCATTAATACCTTATTTTAATTAAGATAGTTTTGTACAAAACTATAAATCCTATTTGGTGAAATCATGAGCTTAGAAGAACAAAAGAAATCAGTGATTGAAAAATTAATTAGGGAGGGGTATATAAAAAGTAAAAGAGTTATTGATGCCTTATTAAAAGTCCCAAGGGAAGAGTTTGTTCCTAAACATTTGAGAGAATATGCTTATGTAGATACTCCATTAGATATTGGTTATGGACAAACAATTTCAGCTATCCATATGGTTGGAATGATGTGTGAGCTTTTAGATTTAAAGCCAGGAATGAAAGTTTTAGAAATTGGAACTGGTTGTGGATATCATGCAGCTGTGACTGCTGAAATAGTTGGAGAGGATGGTTTAGTTGTTAGTATTGAAAGAATACCAGAATTAGCTGAGAAAGCTGAGAGAACTTTAAGAAAATTGGGTTATGATAATGTTATTGTAATAGTGGGGGACGGAAGTTTAGGTTATGAACCATTAGCTCCTTACGATAGAATATATGCAACTGCTGCTGGACCGAAGATTCCAGAGCCTTTATTAAAACAGCTAAAAGATGGCGGAAAATTACTAATGCCTGTTGGTAGATTCATGCAAAAATTAATTTTAGCTGAAAAGAGAGGAGATAATATAATAATAAAAGATTGTGGTCCTGTAGCATTTGTTCCATTAATCGGTAAAGAAGGTTTTCAATAAAAGTGGTGAATAGTTATGCTGTGGAAAGATGTATGTGAGATATTTGACAAAATTGAGAAAACTACGAAAAGATTGGAAAAAAGGGATTACTTTATAAAATTAATAGAAATGGTTAAAGAGAAAGGTAAGCCAGATGATTTAAAAAAGATTTGTTATATGGCTATAGGAAGAGTTTATCCAGAATATGATGAGAGAGAGTTAGGAATTGGAGAAAAACTTTTAATAAATGCTGTTATTTCTATAGGCATTAATAAAGATGAGCTATTAGAAAAAATTAAAGAGACGGGTGATATAGGGTTAGCCATAGAGCAGTTAAAATCAAAAATTAAACAAGTATCTTTATTTTTTCAACCATTAACAGTTGATGAAGTTTATGAAACCTTAAAGAGAGTAGGGGAGATAGAAGGTGAAGGGTCTCAAAAGAAAAAGTTGAGGTTAATAAGTAGTTTATTCCTTAGAGCTTCACCAATTGAATGTAGATATTTAGCAAGATTAATCTTAGAGGATATGAGAATAGGGATGAACGTCCCAACAATATTAGACGCTTTATCTTTATACTTCAATGTTCCAAAGGAAAAGTTGGAGAAGATATATGCAATAACCAACGACATTGGACTTTTAGCTGAAAAATTATTGATAGGAGATTTAGAAAGTGATGAGTTAAAATTAAAATTATTTAGACCAATAAAACCAATGTTAGCTCAGCTTACTCCTTCAATTGAAGATGCATTATTGGAGATGGGTAAAGCCCAATTTGAAACCAAATATGATGGAGCAAGAGTGCAAATCCACAAAGATGGAAATAAAGTTAGAATATACAGCAGAAGATTGGAGGATGTTACAAATGCATTGCCTGAGATTGTTGAAGCAGTAAAAAAAATTGATGTAGATAAGTTAATTGTTGAAGGGGAGTGTGTAGCTATTGATAAAGAGACAGGAAAACCAAGACCGTTCCAAGATATACTTAGAAGGTTTAGGAGGAAGTATGATATTGGAAAGATGATGAAAGAAATAAATTTGAGAGTTTATTTATTTGATATTCTTTATAAAGATGGAATATCATTTATAGACGAAGAATTTGAGAAGAGAAGAAAAGTTTTAGAGGATATTGTAGGATATGAGAATGATTGGAGGACTGAAAAGGAAAGGATAGAGAAAGAGCTTAAATCAGATAAAGTAATTGATATATCCTATAAATTGGTTACAAATGATGCAAAAGAAGCAAAAGAGTTTTACAATTGGTCTCTCTCCATAGGACATGAAGGAGTTATGATTAAAAACTTAAAAGCCCATTACACTCCAGGAAGTAGAGTTAGAACTATGTATAAATTTAAACCAACTCTTGAGAGTTTAGATGTTGTAATTACAAAGGCAAAAAGAGGAATGGGGAAGAGAAAAGATTGGTATGGTTCATTTGAGATTTGTGTTAGGGATGAGGAAGGAAATCTCTACCCAGTTGGGCATGTAGGGACTGGATTAACTGAAAGTGATTTAGAAATGTTGAAGGAGGAGATTGATAAAATAATAATTAGAGATTTAGGAGATGAGGTTGAGGTTGAACCAAAAATAGTTATTGAAGTTGCTTATGAAGAGATACAAAAATCTGATAAATATCCTTGTGGATATGCTTTGAGATTCCCAAGGGTTGTGAGGTTTAGATTTGATAAAGGAAAAGAGGATATAAACACCATAGAAGATGTAGAAAGAATATATGAAATCCAAAGAGGTAGAAAAAAATAAATATTTATATTTAGTGGTTTTAACAAATATTTTGAAATCTATTTTTTAATAATTTTTTAAATTTTTATATATCTAATACTTGCACTTAATTATAGTAGTATGCAAAACTATTTTAAATAAAATAAGGTATATTTTGCACAACAACTATATTCGATTATTTAGATTTAGATAGGGGTGAAACAAAAATGGAGATTTTTGGAAACACTATTTACGATATAATTATATTTATTGGAATTGTCTTGTTAGGTGTTTTTATTGGAAGAATTGTTGATAAAATAGTAAAAAATTATCTTAAAAAAAAATTATAAATAAAACAAAAACAAAACTTGACGATATAATATTGGAGGCAATAGATTTACCAGTTATTGTGATAGTAGTAACAGCATTCTTTTATTTAGGTATAAAGTTTTTAATTCTGCCTGATTACATATTTAAATTAATAGAGGAAGGTATAAAAGTAGTTGTAATTCTTTCAGCCACATATATTGCAGTTAAGTTTATAGATGGAATATTTGAGCATTATTTAATTCCATTAACTGAAAAAACAGAAACAGAGCTTGATGAACATATAATAAAGCCATTAAAGAAAATTATAAAAATAATAACCATAGTCCTTGGGGTATTAACAGCTCTAAGTTCTGTAGGTTATGATATCACTGCTCTATTGGCTGGTTTAGGAGTTGGAGGTTTGGCTGTAGCATTAGCTATGCAAGATACAATAAAAAACTTCATTGCTGGGATTTTGATATTAGTTGATAAGCCATTTAGTTTAGGTCACTGGATTAAAGTTAGCAACATAGAAGGTATTGTCGAGGAAATAGGTATAAGAAGCACAAGAATTAGAACATTTGATTATACTTTAATAACAATTCCAAATTCAGAATTGTTAAATTCAGCTATTGAAAATCTAACAGTTAGAGATAGGAGAAGGGTCTTAACAACTATAGGATTAACATATGATACACCAGTTGAGAAAATTAAAAAAGCCAAGGATATAATAAAAGAAATTGTAGAGAATCATCCTGCTACTCTTCCTCCATATAGGGTTCATTTTAATGAATATGGAGATTGGAGTTTAAATTTAAGAGTAGAATACTTTGTTAGAAATATAGGTTTTGATTATTATTTAAATGCAGTTGATGAAATAAACTTAAAAATAAAAGAAGAATTTGAAAAAGAAGGGATTGAAATGGCATTTCCAACATATACGGTTTATTTGGAGGGTGATAAGAATAACAACTAAAAAATTTCAAAATATAAAAGTCGTATATTATCCATTAATCATCTTCATATTTTGTTAGGTGAAATCATGGATGTGGAAGATATTGAAAAATATTTAGAAAAAAATTATAAAAAACTACCTAAAGGATGTCAGCAATGTGTTAGAGGAGAAAAATTAGTTTTATTTATTACAGGAATTTGTAATAATAATTGCTATTATTGCCCTTTATCTGAAAAGAGAAAAAATAAAGATGTAATTTATGCGAATGAAAGATTAATAACCACCGTTGAAGAGGCTATAGAAGAAGCTAAGGTATGCAGTAGTAGAGGGGTTGGGATAACAGGAGGAAATCCTTTATTAAAAATAAATAGAACTGTAAAATTCTTAAAGGCATTAAAAAAAGAGTTTGATGAATTTCATGCTCATCTCTATACAACTCCAGAAACAGTAAATGAAGAGAACCTAAAACTTTTAAAAGAAGCAGGTCTGGATGAAATAAGGTTGCATCCAACAAAGATATTCAATGAAGGATATGATGAAGAATATATAAAGCTTTTATGTGAAAAATTGAGCTTATGCAATAAGTATATTGAAGATGTTGGAGTTGAAATTCCAGCAATCCCAAATATGGAAAATGATATATTAAAATTGGCTGAGGCAATTGATGGAATAGCCAAATTTATGAACATCAATGAGCTTGAATTCTCTGAAGAGAACTATTATGAATTGGAAAAAAGAGGCTTTATGCCGAAGGATGATGTAAGCAATGCAATTGCTGGAAGTGAAGAAACAGCTTTAAAAGTTTTAAAAGAATTTAATGGGGATTTATTCATTAACTACTGCCCATCAGTTTTAAAAGATGCTATACAAATGAAAAATAGGTTAATAAATAGAGCTAAGAATGTTGCTAAACCTTATGAGGTTATAACAAAAGATGGATTGTTGTTGAGAGGTATTATGATTTTTGACAATGAGGATGATTTAAAAGAAATAGCTGAGATTTTGGAAGAGAACGAGATTGAGTTTGAAATTATTGATAAAAATATATATTTAAATCCATTTATATTGGAAGATATTATTGAGGAGATGAAAAGGCAGAGATTTCCCATAACATTTTCTGCCTATATCTCAGAGGTTTATCCAACTGCTGATGCTTTAGAAGTAGAAAGAATCCCATTAATAACGAAAAAATTAAAGTTTAGAAGAAGGAGAAGAAGATAGTTAATAAGACTTTCGCAGTTTTATAATATAGTTTTATGCATAATGAAATAAACATTAAATTTATTTAAGATAGTTTTGCACAAAATTATAATTTGGAATAATGGGAGATTATGATTTATGATTTCAGGAAAAAATCAAAATTTGGCTACACTACTGGCTCTTGTGCTGCTGCTGGGGCTTATTCTGCATTATACTATTTAAAATTTGGAAAAAAACTTAGTTATGTTGAGATTGAGAATTTAAATGGTGATAAATTAATTATTCCAATAGAAAAAATTGAAAAATGTGAAAATAAAGCTAAGGCAGTAGTTATTAAAGATGCTGGAGAAGACATAGACATAACCAACGGAATTGAAATTATTACTGAAGTGGAGTTAAAAAAAGGAAAAAAGGATGTTATTATCAAAGGAGGAGAAGGTGTTGGGATAGTTACAAAAGATGGTTTGCAAATAAAAAAAGGAGAGCCAGCTATAAATCCAAAACCAAGAGAAATGATTAGAAACAACCTTTTAAAATTGTTAAGTGATGATGAAGTTGTAGAAGTTACCATTTCAATACCAAAAGGTAAAGAGTTGGCGAAAAAAACACTAAATCCAAAACTTGGAATAATTGGTGGTTTATCTATATTAGGAACTACTGGAATTGTTAGACCAATGTCAAATGAAGCATATATGAACTCTTTAGCACCACAAATAGATGTTGCTTTAGCTAATGGTTATAAGAGGTTAATTTTTGTTCCTGGAAATATTGGAACTAAGTATGCCAAACTACTTTTAAATGCTAATGATGATGAGATTATTGAAGTTTCAAACTTTTGGGGATTTATGCTTGATAAAGCTAAAGAGAAAGGAGTTGAAGAGATTTTAATTTTTGGACATGCAGGAAAAATAATTAAATTGGCTGGAGGAATATATAATACTCATTCAAAGGTAGCTGATTGTAGAAATGAGATATTAGCTGCTTATTCATCTCTATTTATTGATGACAAAGAGGCAATAAAAAAAATTTTATATGCAAATACAACAGAGGAGGTTATTAAAATTTTAAATGAAAAAGGTGTTTTAAAAGATGTTTTTGATACTATTGCTAAAAGAGTTGTTGAAAGGTTAAGTGAAAGATGGGATGGAATTAAATTTAGTTGTATAATTATAGATATGAAAGGAAATATCTTAGGGGAATTTAAATAGTTAATATTTTTTATTGTTAATTTATAAATCTACTATAAATCTAATGTTCCATCCATCATCCTCCTGTTTAATTTCCATTTTGTGGTAGGTTACTGCTTTAACTTCTTCTTTTATATTGTGTTTTTCTTTATTTATCTTTTCTCCATAGGCGGTGCATTTTAATCTATATTTATCATTTTTTTCAATTTTTATATCAAAGTCATTAAAAACTAAGCCTTCAACATCAGTATAAAAAAGTAATTCATTTAGAAAATTATATAATAGCTCTTCTAAATCTTCTCCTGTTAATTCAAATTCAATTTTTTCTTTTTTATCAATTTTATCAATATCTACCATAATATTATAAAGTCCTTTAGCTCCTTCTTTAAAAGCTTCTTCTAAAGTTTTTCCTTTTGCAATTACTCCCAAATCAGCAGTAGTTTCAAAATAATCAAACATTTAAACCACCTCTATAACAAATCCACTACAGTTATTTTCTTTATACTCTTTAATCTCAAAATCTACATCTAAAAAATGCTTAACAACCCACATATTTGTTTTTGTGTGATTTGTTATGATAGAAACTCCAACAATTCCTTTACCAAAAGCTAAGAATGGAATTATTTGGTCTCCCATATATTTATCTAACGCCATTCCACTTTCTCTCTCTTTTAATAACTCATTAACTGCTCTTTCAGCAACAATCTCAGCCCTTAAACCTTTCTCTCCTAAGCAACTACTTCCTAAAGTATCGTTCCATAAAACCATCCCTGCTCCAGTAGAAAAACCTTTAGAACATTCTATTTTTATATTGGAATTAAGTTTTTCTTTGTTTAACAAATCTACAGCCTTTTTTCTCATTCTTCTTGCTATATTTTCATCTAAATTTTGCACATAAGCTACTCCTTCAACTAAGTTACTTTTAGAATGCTCTATTAAATCAAATTTTTTAACTTTTGATGGTTTAACCTCAAAAATAACCTCTCCCCCACCTTCTGGATAAAATCCTCTCTTCAAAACTTTTAACTCTGTCAATACTCCAAAATCTCTAAGAATTTTTAAGGTTACATTTTTTACATAATCAATTGGAGGAGCTCTCTTAACGTCAGTACCTCCTTTTATTTTAACTGTAAATTTTTTGTTAATTCCTAATGATAAAGGAAGAAGAGTTTGAATAATTAAAGATATACTTCCAGCAGTTCCTATATTAATTTCAAAATCTTTTGGACCTAATTTTGAAGGTATAAAAGTTAATTCTTCTGAACCTACATGTAATCCATAAACTTTAGCATTACATAGTTTTTTAACTGCCTTAACTGCCGCTACATGTTGAGGAGCTAAACCTTTATTTTTTCTTTTTTTCCTTATGTTAATAATTTTTACTGGTTTTTTTGTTAAAGCGGATAATGCAATAGAAGTCCTAATTATTTGCCCTCCTCCTTCTAAATAACTTCCATTAATAACAATTACATCATTACTCAAAACATCACCTTAACAATCTTTTTAATATAAAAATAATAGTGTCTAATTCTTCATCAGAAATATTATCAGACTTCATAATTTTTAAAATTTTATGTATTTTTGAATAATTTCTTTTGTAAATATCAAAAATCTTTTCAGAATTTTCTGTTAGTTTATAAATCTTTTTTTCTTTCCCTGTTTTTGTTTTTTCAATGGACTTAATCTCTAAACAATTCAATTTTTTTAGTTCGTTTATTGCATCACTTATAGTTTGTTCTTTGATATAATGCTTTTCCATATCAGTCCATTTTAGGTTTTTAATATTTTGATTGAGTTTCTTTGTGATGTTATATATCGTTAGTTCTTCTCCTTTTTTACCAAGAGTTATGATATCTTCCATTATTTTCAATTTATCATGGACTTTTTTTGGCATTCTACTCACACTTTTTTTAAAGAGATTATCTGCAAATTGAGAATATAGTTGTGTGCAAAACTATCTTAAATAAAATAAGGAATTAGTGAATGCCTTCTTTAAGGAAGGCATTCATATAGTATTATAAATTTCCACACATTACTTTATTTATATGTTCTTATCTTTTGTTATATATTATTTATATGCAAACTCCTTTTTAAAATAAACTTCAAAAAGGGACGTTGAATTTTTTGAATATTTCTTTATATACCCCACAAATTCATTGTATATTAGAACCTACGGGGGTGAAATTATGGTTGCTCCAAGAAAACCAAAAAACCCAAAAAACTAATGAGCATTTAATTATAATATAGTTAATTATCATTGCATCAACTTTCTTTAACTTTTAATTTTCATCAGTTTTGCAATAAAAAATGGCTCATTTGGTGGAAAAATTCTTAAGGTTCCTTCTATATATCCATCTCTTATATTTATTCCTTTAAATTCATTTGCTTTTAGTTTTATTAACTCAACATCATCCCTTTTTTGCAGTATATATTTTATAACATCTTCATTTTCTTCAATTTCCAGTGAGCAAGTTGAATAAACTAATTCTCCATCTTTTTTTAATAAATCTATACCGATATCTATTAACTCTTTCTGCCTTAAAGAGCAGTATTTTATATCTTCCTCTGAGACGTTTCTGTTTTTATCTTTAATAATGTTTCCTGAGCATGGGGCATCTAATAAAATCTTATCAAAAAATATCTTATTTTTTAATAGGTAATCTTTGTATTTTCTAATATCTGCATTAATTATAATTGTGTTTAAAACACCCATTCTATTTATATTTGATTTCAATGCTTTTACTCTACTTCTACTAATTTCAACTGCAACTATTGTTCCTTTATTTTTCATTAATTGGGCTAAATGAGTAGTTTTCCCCCTGGGGCTGCACACATATCTAATATAAAACTCTCTTCCTCTGGATTCAAAACAATTGGTGGAATCATTGATGATATTGATTGTGGCATATAATAACCAAATAAATACTCTGGAGTAGAGCCTATAGAAAATGGAGATTTTTTTACTTCAAAAGCATAATCTAAGAAAGTTTTTTCTAAAATAGCACCTTTTTTTTCTAATCTTTCCTTTAATACTTCTGGATTAATCTTTAAAGTATTAACCCTTATAAATTGCATTTTTCCCCTCTAAATCTTTCTTTCAATAATTTTTAAATAACCAAAAACTAATATTGGAACAAACGTTAATATAATCCCATATCCTGCAATTTCATGATATAACCAAGGATTTTTCGGATGCATATTTACTAAATAACAAACCAACACTATCCTAAAAATATTTACAAAAAATGCCAACAATACAAAAAATAATCCAATTAAAAACTCTTTAATACATTTAGAATAAACAATAATTAGAGCTAAAAATCCAGCGATTAAAAAACTTCCAGTGCATTCTTTAACTATTTCAACAGTGTTGTTTGGTAAATATATAAAATTATTCATCAATCTCGCATTTGGAATTATTATTTTTGTAAATGTGTAACTTAGATAAGTAACTATTCCTACTAAATATTCTCCAAAATAATTCAAAATAAAAAACATCACTAAAAATATAATATAAAATTTTATCAAAAATAAGATTTTCTCTTTTTTTGTTAATTTACCATTTGTGAATGTATCCTCCTCCATAAAATTCCTCTCCATCAATAAACTGTCCTTCTTCTATAATTTTACCAATTTTATAAATCTTTGAATAACCTTTTAGTGAATTTTTCACTTTATTGAATTTAGATGTTGTAAATAAAAGCTCAAATTCCTCTCCACTATTTAGAGCAACTTTTATTGGATTTAGGTTGAATTCTTCACAAAATTCAATGACATCTTTTGGAATAACCTTAAAAATTTTATCACTGTATATCTCAAAATTTTTGAAATAAGTAATTTCTTTTCCTAAACCATCAGATATATCGCAGCAACCATTTATGAGTTTATTCATTAATAACCCTTCATTAACCCTTGCAATAGGTTTTCTCAATTTTTCAATAATCTTTGGATATTTTTGGCAAAGTTTTTCAAACTCACTATGGCTAATTTTGTTATCTTTGAGCATATAATATAGAGTTAAAGCACAATAAACCCTACCTAAATCATTAGTTACACAAATATCATCTCCAACTTCTCCATTTCTATAAATTGGATTGTCTGTTATTCCAAAGGCTGTTCCTGATAATATTAATTCATCTCCTCTATTTGTATCTCCACCAACTACTGGACAGTCATAAAGCTTAGAAAAATCATCTAATCCTTTATATAAATTTTTAATAAACTTCTCATTTGCTTCTTCCTTAGATAAAGATATAGATAATAGAAATGCCAATGGCTTAGCTCCCATGGATGCAATATCTGAAACATTTGCAGTTAAAATTCTTCCTCCAATTTCGTAAGGAGTTAATATAGAAGGAATATGTGCCTTTTTAACCATCATATCTGTCGTAGCAACTAAATAAAAATTGTCATTAAGTTTTATAACTGCACAGTCATCATCAATGCCTTTTATTATATATTCATTAGAAAACTTTAGAGTTTTTTTGATAATTTCAATTAATTTTACTTCATCCATTTTAGTCCCACTATAATTTTATTACAGTATCTCCGAACATCATAAAATAAACAGAAAAGTTAATATTTCATAATATCGAATAGCTATTAAAAAAATAGGAGGAGGTAGAACAATGAACGACATAAGATTGTTGGCTATAAAATCATTTAATGAATTTAACGAATTCATAAGCAATGTTCTTCAAATTTGTCCAAGGATTTATCGAGTTGAAGATTATACAAGAGGATTTATAGAGGCGATGTCGAATAATATATATTTAGAGAACATTAGCAAGCTAAATTATCCATCGGCAGACTCTTACTATCGATATATAAATAAGGCAAACGATACTATGTTTAAAGAAGTTTATAAATCTTTCGTTAAAAATCGTATTCAATTTAAAAAAAAGCAATGGAAATTTTTGCCTATCGATAGATACGCATTTTGAGGGTTATTAGGGTAATAATTTTTAGAATTAACTCACAAATAAAGAGAGAGGCAGTACTGGTTTGTATAAGTCTAAAGTTGTTAGAGGAGTTCGAATATTCAATCATGGTTATGCGTAATACTCCGTTGTGTATGTTTAATGCATATTCGTAGATACTGTATGTTAAGATATACAGCCAGACTCTCTAAAAAAGAAAAATGGCATCAGCCGGCTTGCTACTCATCACAACTCAGACGGGGATAAACGTCATCATCTGCCATAATAATATTTTAGGCATTACATTTATTTAAATCTTTATTTTTTATTATTTTTATTATTGATGATGTAAGTCGTCAAGATATGGATAGGAACCAATTATATAGGGCAGGGAAAGATTTAAGCCAGCTAATGACGATTGAGAATTTATTGTTATTAGGGAATTAGTTATATGAAGATTAGGTTCTTCGTTTGTGTAGAGAGAAAATTTCTGCACAGTTTCTTAATCCAAATCGAACTCTTTCAAATTTTAGTCTTAATCTTTGCAGTGTCCATTTACCACTATCAACTAAAATCTTTGGTTTATTTTAGCAAAATTTTAATAATATATTTTTTACAAACTTCTTACGAATAAGATAGTATCGAGATAGTATATAGCTTTATAGAAATAGATACCTAAACATTCTTTAGATATCACATCGATAGCAAACCATACATAATTTCATTTCCAAGATTTAGTTTTTTTATCATTTGCACATTTTTATTTAATCCATATCTTGACAGTCTCTATATTGGAGGGGATACCAATTAAAAAAGAAATTCTTAAAAAAGTACCAGAAAATATTTTAAATAAATATGTAATAAATAAGTTAGAAAATAAAGGAGTTAAAATTATAGATGTTTTAGGAAAAGGGCATAGAGGTGTTGTATTGAAAGGAATTTATAACAATAAAGAAGTAGCTATAAAAATTCCAAGAACAGACAGTCCAAAAAACACCATATTAAATGAAGCAAGATTTTTAAAGCTCCTACAAAAATACAATATAGCCCCAAAGGTTTATGAGTTTGATAATGATTATCTAATTATGGAGTTTATAGATGGGGAGGAGTTGAAATCAGCCGTCAATAAATTAGATAATGATAGATTATTAAAAGTAGTTGAAGATATTTTAAAAATAACATTAAAACTTGATATGCTTGGAATTGAACATAAAGAAATACAAGGAGGGAGGCATTTTTTAGTAACTGATAAAAAAACCTACATCATTGACTTTGATAAAGCTAAGGAAAAAAGAACTACAAAAAATTTCACTGGAGCTGTAGCTTTATTATTTGGAGAGGGAAAGATTGCGAAAATCATAAGAGAAAAACTAAATATTGGAATTGACGAAATAACATTTATAAGGAAATTTGCAAAAACATATAAAAAACTCTAAAGACTAAATAAATAAAAGGTGATAACTTATGGTCAAAATCATTACAAGGAAAATAAAAGACATTGAACCTCTAAAAGATGCTTTATTAATTGAAGGGTTGCCAGGAATTGGACACGTTGGTAGGTTAGCGGCTGAGCATTTAGTTCATGAATTTAATGGTGAGAAATTCTTAGAGTTATTTTGCTATGACTTTCCACCACAAGTTTTAGTCAAGGATGATGGAACTATAGAGTATATGTGTGCTGAATTTTATGCAATAAAAGAACCAAAACCAATGATTGTTGTTTTAGGAAATACTCAAGCTTTATCTCCAATTGGTCAATACCACTTAGCTGAAGAGATTGTTAAAATTGGTATAGAGTATGGAGCTAACTTTGTCTATACTTTAGGAGGTTTTGGTGTAGGAAAGTTATGTGAAGAAATTAAAGTTTATGGAGCTACAACATCAAAAGAGCTTGCTGAAAATCTTAAAGAACATGGAATTTTATTCAGAACTGATGGTGGGGGAATTGTTGGAGCTGCTGGCTTAATGTTAATGTTTGCAGACTTAAATGGAATTCCTGGAATTTGCTTAATGGGAGAAACTCCTGGCTATTTAATAGACCCAAATGCTGCAAAAGCTGTCTTAGAAAAGTTCTGCAAACTTGAAAATATAGAAGTTGATATGACAGAGTTAGAGAAAAGAGCTAAGGGTATGGAGCAGTTTATTGAAAAGATTAAGAAGTTTGAAGAAGAGATGTTAAAAGCAGCTCAAGCAAAACCACCAAGTGAAGAAGATTTAAGATACATTGGATAAAATAAAAATTAAAAAATTATTTTTATTATTTTATATTTAGAATGTAGTTACTTTACCTTCAACAATCATTTTTTGAACTTCCATAATATTATCTAACCATTTATCAGCAATTTCTTTTGCCTTTGGCTCAATATCCTTTATATCATAACCATTTTCAGTTATAATCTCTATATCTAATGCTTTTGGCTCATTTATTGGCTTACCTATTTGACTTAATATTCTTACATAACACTCCTTAACTCCCTCCAACTTAGCTATATCATTTGCTATTAAGTTAGCTAAGATGTTATAAATCTTACCTACATGATTTACTGGGTTTTTACCACTTGCAGCCTCCATACTCATAGGTCTAAATGGAGTTATTAATCCATTAACTCTATTCCCTCTACCTACAGAACCATCATCTCCCATTTCTGCAGAGGTTCCAGTAACTGTTAAATAAACACTTTCTCTTTCGTAGTCATCTGCAGTGTTTATATTAATCTCAACCTCATATCCATCAGCTATTTTTTTAGCTAACTCTTCAACTTTTTCTTTTACTTTCTTAATAACCTCTTTATATTCCTCAATATTTTTAACATACTTATCCACAACAGCCATAGCAATTGTTAAAGTAATTTTCTTCCCTTCTCTTAAACCCATAACTTTTATATCCTCTCCTACTGCTGGAATTTCTTTCTTCAATTCATAACTATTTAAAAATCTCTCTGTTTCTAAAACTAACCTTTCTGTTGTTGATAATGGAGCGTAGCCAACACCAAATGATGTATCGTTAGCTAAAGGAACTTCATTTTTTTGCCTTTCAAAGACATCAACTAAATCCATACTACCTTGTCCAATTCTACAGTCAATAATTATATCTTTATCAATATCAACATTTCTTAAAACCTTCTTTAAATATTCCTTAGCTGCTTTGATTGCTGTTGTTCCTACTGGAAGCTTTATAACTTCATTTTTCTCTTTATCTAAAATTTCCATAGTAGCTCTTCCTGATAATAAAATATAAATAGGACTTACCATTACTCCTCCTCCAAATTTAGGATAGGCATGCCCTCCTACAAGCTCAACTTGGTCTGTGTTGTGATGCAAAATAGTTCCAAACTTTTCAATATACATCTTACATAAAGCCCTACTAACACTCTCAGCTATACCATCACAAATTGAATCTGGATGTCCTAGACCCTTTCTTTCAACAATTTCAACAGGTCTTTCCTCAATTGGCTCAATATCTAATTTTTTTACGATTATATTTCTCATCTATATCACCAAGTCCTAATTATCAACAGTAAAAATGATAAGATAAATTTTTTATATTTAAAGTTAATCCTTTATTAAAACAACAAATTTAAAAAAGTATTAATTAAATCCTCTTTACCATCCTTAACCATTCTTTAACTACTTCTTTCTCCTCAAATCCCAAATTTTTATAAAATTCAATTGCCTTTTCATTCTCAACCCCAACCCACAACTCTACAATATTTCTTCCTCTTTTCTTGGCATATTCAATAGCTTTGTTTATTAAAGCGGTTCCAATTCCTTTTCCTCTAAAATCTGGGTCAACAAATATTTCATGTATTTCAGCCACTTCTCTTTTTTCTATATTACTAATCCAATTGCAATCACAGGCTACAAAACCTATGGGCTTTCCTTCTATTTCATATACAAAAAATCCATTTTCATCTCTCCTCATCAACCATTTAAAATACCATCTTGCCCATTTCTTCTTTTTATAATAATATTTATCAAAACCTCTATATGCTTTATAGTATAATTCTAAAAATTTATTTAAATCATCCTTAGTTACATTCCTTATTAAATAATATTTTGTTATGCCATAAACTTCCATTCCAGCATTTAAACATCTAAAGAAATCATCCAATATTGATTTTAAAGAACCTATAGAATGAGTTTTAACATACAATATAGGCTTTTTCTCACATTTTAAATTAATTTCAATATCTTCATTAATGTAATTATCAACCTCTAAGCTTTTACAAACTTCTTTTGGTATATCTAAATGAAATCTTAAATAAACCCTCATAATTTCACAGGAAAAATTTTAAATTTATTAATTTAATTTCATGAATATATAGAAGTAAAATAAAAAATAAATTATGGTGCGCCGGCCGGGATTTGAACCCGGGTCGCTGGCTTGGAAGGCCAGAGTGATACCAGGCTACACCACCGGCGCATGTTCAAATCAAGCCCTGGCTAATTAAAGCCAGTGGTGCGGCCTCCGGGATTTGAACCCGGGGTCCGGGCGTGGCAGGCCCGTGTGTTACCAGGCTACACCAAGGCCGCTCATTTGAGCGGTTGTAAGCAAGAATAACATACGTAGAACTACTATATATACTTTTTGGTTTTATTATGTCAAATATTTTAATATAATATTCAATAATGTAAGAAGCTCCAAAATATAGTTGTGTGCAAAATAAAATAAACTTTTATAAGGACAATTTGAATGCCTTCCTTATGGAAGGCATTCACTAATTCCTTATTTTATTTAAGATAGTTTTGCACACAACTATAAAAATAATTTTTTATACTTTAATTTGTTCTATTAGATATGTTAGATATTGTGAGATTACTCTCACTCATGAGACTGGTAGAATTATTACTGGTGATTATCATGGATTTAGGAACTACTAAGTATATCATTTATGCCGAGCTCATCGCTGATGGTTACGTTGAAAAACATGATGTCATTGGAGCAATATTTGGGCAGACAGAGGGGCTGTTGGGAGATGAATTAGATTTAAGAGAGCTACAAAAGACAGGAAGAGTTGGAAGAATAGATGTTGAGCTAACCAATATTAATGGAAAGTCAATAGCTAAGATAACAGTCCCTTCAAGTTTAGATAGAATTGAAACATCAATATTAGCTGCTACCTTAGAAACAATAGATAGAGTAGGGCCGTGTGTAGCAACAGTTAAAGTAATAGATATTGAAGATGTTAGAAAGAAAAAGAGAGAATACATAGTTGAGAGAGCTAAGGAGATATTAAAGCAGTTAATGAGTAATATTGATATAAATACAATTGTTGAAGAAGTTAAAGAAAGTGTAAGGATGGGGGAGATTATTGAGTATGGGCCTGAAAAACTTCCTGCAGGTCCTGCAGTTGATAGCTCAGACGATATTATAATTGTTGAGGGAAGAGCTGATGTTCTCAATTTATTGAGATGTGGTATTAAAAATGTGATAGCAGTTGAGGGAACTTCAGTTCCAAAAACCATAATAGAGCTTAGTAAGAAAAAGATAGTAACTGTCTTTACAGATGGGGATAGAGGAGGAGAACTGATTTTAAAAGAGCTATTACATGTTTGTGATGTTGATTTTATAGCAAGAGCTCCTCAAGGAAAAGAAGTTGAAGAGTTATCTAAAAAAGAAATAATAAAATGCTTAAGAAGCAAAATCCCTGCTGAACATATATTAAGTCAAATATTAAAAGATAAGCAAAAAGTTGATGAAAAAATTATATGCAAAGAAGATATTAAAAATATAGAAGTCCAAATAATGCCAGAAACAAAGGCAGAAATAAACATAAGTTATAATAAAATTAATGAAATAGATGTAAGTAATGAATGCAATCCCTTAAATGATATAGAAAGGCTTCCTCCAAAAATCAAGAAATATCGAAAGTTTTATGAAAAGTTCAACAAATTAAAAGATTCTGAGGCATTAATAATTTTTGGAGATAAAGAAGAGGTTATTGTTGGTGTTGAAGAACTAATAAGTAATATAGATAACTATAAAACCGTTGATACAATTATAATTAATGGAACTGTTAATCAAAAGCTTATAGATATACTTTATGAGAAAACTAATTTAATTTTCTGTAAGGATGCAAAAATTATAAAAAAACCTGTTAATTTGACAGTTATCACTTTTGGTGATTTAAATGCATAAAGATGAGCTTATACAATTACATCAACTCCTTATTTATTTAAGAAAATATATTGAAAAAAAATATAATTGCGATAATAACGAATTTAAAGAGTATGATGAGTTAAATATTTATCCACATCACATACATAGAACAAAAGCTGAGCATATATATGCCATCTTTTTATTATCAAGCATTATTGCAAAAATACTTTCTGATAATGGAAAAATACCAAGAAGTGTTTCAAATTTACTTAGAGTTAGTGGAGAAAAAATAAAAAAGGAAATTCTAAGAAAGAGAGGAAAAATAAGAAATATAAATACATAAATTTTTTACGTGATAGGATGATAATGTTTGCACTACCAAATAAAGGGAGAATTTCAGAGCCAGTAATGAAAGTTTTAGAGAAAGCAGGGTTAAAGATTACTATTAAAGGCAGAAGTTTATTTGCAAATACTGTAGATGACAACATTAAAGTAATGTTTGCAAGGGCAAGAGACATTCCTGAATTTGTAGCTGATGGTGTTGCTGACATTGGAGTTACTGGCTATGATTTGGTCTTAGAGAGAAATGTTGAAGATAAAGTTGATTTTCTATTAGATTTTGGTTTTGGATTTGCAAAATTGGTTTTGGCTGCTCCGGAGAGTTCAGAGATAAACAGTATTGATGACATAAAAGAAGGGATGAGAGTAGCTACAGAGTTTCCCAATCTAACAAAAAAATATTTTGAAAAATTAAATAAGAAAGTTGAAATCATTGAACTTAGTGGAGCAACAGAAATAGCTCCATTCATAGGTATAGCTGATTTAATTAGTGATTTAACATCTACAGGGACTACTTTAAAGTTAAATAGGTTGAAAGTTATAGATGAGATTGTCTCATCAACTACAAGGTTAATAGCCAATAAAAATAGCTTAAAGGATAAAGAAAAGAGAGAAAAGATAAATCAAATAGTTATTGCCATAAAAAGTGTTTTATTTGCCGAAACAAAAAGATTAATTATGATGAATGCCCCGAAAGATAAGGTTGAGGAAATTAGAAAGCTAATTCCAGGAATGGCTGGTCCAACAGTTTCTGAAGTCCTATCTGATGACAGCATGGTTGCAATCCATGCCGTTGTTAATGAGGATGAGATATTTACATTAGTTCCTAAACTTCACGCTTTGGGGGCAAGAGATATATTAGTAGTGCCAATTGAAAGAATTCTATAAATTTATCCAAAAGTTTTATATACTAAAAATCAATAAGTTGTTATACCTATTCTAAACCACGATGATACTACAGGGCTTTTGCCCTGTAGGAGTGGGCAATTCCCTCCGGATTGCCCATTTTTTAATAAATGAAGGAGGTTGAAAGCTATGGCAGTTTATGTAAAATTTAAAGTTCCAGAAGAAATTCAAAAAGAGTTATTAGATGCAGTTGCAAAAGCACAAAAAATAAAGAAAGGGGCTAATGAAGTTACAAAAGCTGTAGAGAGAGGAATAGCAAAATTAGTTATCATTGCTGAAGATGTTAAACCAGAAGAAGTTGTTGCTCACCTTCCATACTTATGTGAAGAAAAAGGAATCCCTTACGCTTACGTAGCTTCAAAACAAGATTTAGGTAGAGCAGCTGGATTAGAAGTTGCTGCATCATCAGTTGCTATCGTCAACGAAGGAGATGCTGAAGAGTTGAAGGCATTAATTGAAAAAGTAAATGCTTTGAAACAGTAAATTATTAGAAGCTGAATTTATCAAATATTTTTTTATAAATTTTCTAATTTAGCCTTTTTATAGGTGATGAGGATGGAAGATGAATTTGTTTATAAAGAGGCAGTAGCTGCTGAGGTTATTGAAGTTATTGGTAGAACAGGAGTTACTGGAGGAATCATACAAGTTAGATGTAAAATCTTAGGTGGAAAAGATACGGGTAGAGTTTTAGTTAGAAACGTTAAAGGTCCAGTTAAAGTTGGAGACATCATAATGTTAAGAGAGACAGAAAGAGAAGCAAGACCATTAGACAGAAGAAGATAAATAACTTAATACTCTAACTATTATTTTAAATCATTGAAACACTATTTAAAGAGGGATAGCTATGCCAGAATGGAGAACTTGCAGCTTTTGCGGTTATGAAATTGAGCCAGGAAAAGGAAAAATGATAGTAGAAAAAGATGGAACTGTATTGTATTTCTGCTCATCAAAATGTGAGAAGAGTTATAAAATGGGAAGAAACCCAAGAAAATTAAAATGGACTAAGGTTTATCAAGATATGAAAGCAGAGTTAAAGAAAGCTCAAGAATCACAATAAATTATTATAGCTTTTTTACCCTTCAATTAAAAATTTTTAAGCGTTACTTTATTTTTTAAATAACATTTTATTTTTGGTGATAATGTTGAAATTTATTGATTTATTTTGTGGATGTGGGGGATTTTCAAGAGGGTTTGTAGATGTGGGTTTTGAGCCATTAGTGGCTATTGAAATAGAGGAAGATGCTGCTTTTTCTTATGCATTAAATTTTAATGGTAGAATATATGAAAAAGTAAGACCTGGAGAATTCAAATTGAAAGAATTAAAGGGTTATGTTGGGATATACTCATTTAAATTTCCTTTTGAGGAGGAAGATATAAAGTGGTTAAAAAAATTGGGAACTTTAAATAAAAAAACTGAAAAACTAAATCCAGTTGTTATTAATGATGATATTAGAGAAATTCATTCACTTGAGATAAAAAAGTTCATCAAAAATAAAAAAGTAGATGTTATTATTGGAGGTCCGCCTTGTGAAGGATATACAGGAGCTAATCCAAAAAGAGAGAAAAATCCTTATGATAGATTATATAAAGATGAAACTGGAAGATTAGTTTTAGAGTATATAAGGATTGTTGGGGACTTACAGCCAAAAATATTTGTTATGGAAAATGTTCCTGGAATTAAAGAGGTTAGAGGAGAAATAATAAAAGAGTTTAGAGAAATTGGTTATGAAAATGTCTATTTCAACACATTAAAAGCAGAGGATTATGGAAATCCATCTGTTAGAAGGAGAGTCTTTGTCTCAAACATAGAAATTAATCCAGAAAAAACTCAGCCAAAAACTGTTATTGAGGCTATAGGAGATTTAATGTATAAAGGTAGAGATATTCCAAATCATGAATTTGCCGCTCTACCTGCAAGATTTAGGAAGAGAGTTCATAGATTAGGTTGGGGGGATGCATTTATCTATTTCAAAGGGGCTAATAGAAGGTTAGGAAATTACATAAGATTACATCCTCTAAAATTAGCTGAGACAGTTATGGGTAAGAGATTCTTTATCCATCCTTATGAAGATAGATTATTAACACCAAGAGAACAGGCAAGGTTGATGAGTTATCCTGATTATCACCTATTTGCTGGGGGAATAAGAAGCTGTTATAATCAGATAGGAGAAAGTGTTCCTGTAGCTTTGAGTAGAGCTATAGCACGAGAAATTAAAAATAATTTATAAAGTTACACCTCCGAGCGTAAGCGAGGAGGTGTTATATTTTAGTGAAGCTTTTACTAAAAGGTTCGGAGGAGAGTGTTCCTGTAGCTTTGAGTAAAGCTATAGCTAAGGTAGTTAAAGAAAACTTAAAATAAAGTAGTTTAGAAAGTAATTTAGAATAAATAATCTGTCTTGTAATAATAAAAGACTAAAAAACTAAAAAGGTGAGAGGTTATGTTTATTTGCTTGCATAACACATACAGTTCTAAGCAGGTAGAAGAGTTTGGAAGAATTGCATATGGATTTGATGTCAATACAATAGTTGTTACAAAAGCAACAGCATCAGCTGCTCAAAGTGGAATTCCTACATTGCATAAAATGGCATACAAATTAGGAAAAAATGTTTTATTCTTTGAAGAGTTGGATGATGCTATAGAAGTTTTAAGACCTGAGAAAGTGTTTTTAATAGGCAACAAAAATATTTGTGAGGAAAAATTAGATTTTAATGAAATTGGAGAAAATGATTTAGTTGTTTTCTGTGGAGCTTCAACAGGATTTACAAAATTAGAGTTAGAAAAAGGATTAGGAAGATACATTGTTGAAAATGAGATTGGAGCTTTAGGTAATTTATCTATCTTCTTATATGAAATGAGCAAAAAAATCTAAAAGAGTTATTTTTATTTTTTAATTACTCTTTTGGCTTTAAACTTTTAATAATTTCTATAAATCTATTTATTACCTTATCTCTCAAACCTTCAACAAATTTTAAGCTACCAGCACACTCATGTCCTCCTCCATCTATTGATGCTTCAGGAATTTCTTCCATTAACTGCTCAACTATTAAGTTTAAATTGAAGTTATACTTTTCATGAACTGCATCTGTTGCTCTAACAACTCCAAAGTCTGGACCATAGGAAAGAGTTATAATTGGCTTATCCTCACCATATTTTTGGACAATATAGTCATGAGCAAATCCAGTGGTTTTTCCTGGAGCTGGGAATGTAAATTTGTGAGCAAATTTTTCAACATCTAAAGTATTTAATATAATTCCATTCTCTAAGAACTCTGTTTTTAGAGCGGGAATTACAGCTTTCATCTGTCTTTCAACCATCTTCATTGCCTGCTCATACAATATATCTATTAACTTCTCATGTCTTCCAAACTCTTTTATATTTGTTGCCAATATATCATCAACAATCCCCTTACCATCCATGAATCTTAAGTAAAATGCCTCAAAATCCATACATAGAGCTATTTTCTCTAAATACTCTCTATCATAGGTTCTTCCCTTACCATATTTTTTACTAAATTCATTTAATCTATCAAGGGCTATTTTTATATACTGCTCTGCCTCCTCTCCCTTAGCATGGTCTCCAACAACCGCTATTCCTGGAAGGTGTTTTATCTCGTCTTCTACTTCTGGATTTATCATTCTCGCTATTTCAGTTCCTAATACACCAGCAGTTAAGTTGCTATCTCCACCAACTAAATAAGGATTAACATGGGCATCTACGTAGTCGTCAACTTCTACTCTACCATCAACGACCTCTCCAGGGAAGTGGTGGTCTATAACTATAACCTCTATACCATAGGCTTTAGCTTTGGATATAGCTGGAATATCTTCATCAGTACTTCCATTATCAATTAATACAATTAAAGGCAATTTCTGCCCAAACTTTAGGGCATCTTCTATAGAGAATACCAAATCCTTTGTTACATCTTCCAACTCATAGAATGGAGCCTTTGAAGGTCTTCTCTTAAAGAAATGCCATATTGCATCAACATCTATGGCAAATTTATCAATTATTGGTAATATGGCCTTTTCTAACGCAATTCCTCCACAGTAACCATCAGTATCTGCGTGATGTCTAATAATTATTGGTCTTCCATCCAAAACTGCCTTCCTAATTCTCTTAGCAACATCCACCATTTTTGGTCTCAATCTCTCTAAAACTTCACTCTTAACTAAGAATGGTATATTCTTAGCAGGCTCTGCCCTTCTATCAATTTCTTCCTCTATCTTTTTCTTAATTTCTTCTGCCTCTTCACCTACTAACTTATTGAGTTTTATCCTCTCAATCTGTAATCTTCCATCTCTTATTGTAACTCTTCCAATAACATCAACTATATCTCCAACTTTAACATCGGGATGAGCTCTCAAACCAGCTATTTCTAAAGCAGCTACCCAAGCAAAGTCAGTTCCATCGGTTATTGTAAATACTGTTGGTCCAGGAGTTTGAACTATTTGAACTACCTCTCCTCTTATATGCACAACCTGGTCTCTCATCTCGACTAAGTTTTGAGAGATATCCTTTATATTAGAGAGAGGAACTTCTTTTTCATATTTAACTAAATCATAGGTTGTTAATGGAATGTATTTAAAGTCTATCTCTCTTTTTTCAGGTCTTACATCTATTGCCTGAACTATTATTTCATCTCCAACATTTAAATTCTCTAATCTTAAGCTTATCCTATCTCTTGGTCTTAAAAGCCCTCTAACTTGCTCATTTAAGTTAATAAAAGCCCCATATTTTTCAATTCTTGTAACAACTCCTTTATAGAATTTACCAGGCTCAACATCGTAAAATGTAGCTAATTCATCAAACACATATACATTTCTTAATCCTTTCTTCCTCTCTTCCTCTTCTTTTAAACATTTATCACACAATGTTCTATCTTTAAAGTCAGGATATCTACCAATCACAGCTCCACATCTATCACATTTAACTACTTTTCCACTACCACCACAAAAATCACATTTTGCATAAATTGGAACTTTTCCTGTTCCTTTACACTTTGGACATTCTATTTCTCCATAATCTAAGTCATAGTTTGCTCTCTTAGAAACTCTTTTCATATGTTGCTTTGGTGAAAATTCATCTATAAATCCAGTTCCTTCACATACAGGGCATGTTTTATATTTGACTACCTTTTTTCCAGTACCATCACAAATTGGACATTTTACTATCATATTCTCCCCCAAAATGATTGTAATAGGACTTTCACAGTTTATATATTCTCTTAGATGCCCAAAGGGCATCAAAGTTCATTGTTATATTCATTCCTGTGAAAGTCCTATAATAAAAAAGCTTAATGACTTTAAATTTATTAGTTTATATAATATAGGACTTTTGCAGGAATTAATGTTTTAAGGCACCTAATTTCCATAGTTAATATACACACTGCGAAAGTCCTATAATAATGAGATTATATAAAAAATAGCAGTAGATAATTATTTAAAAATATGGATTGCTATTTATATATTTTTTCATACATGCATGAAAAAGATATTATTGTTGTTATGAAATTTTTAATGGAACTTTGGCTGTAATGAACATCTTATTGGTAATGGTAAAGGTCTATATGGATATCCAGCAGTTTCTTTTTTGATTCTCTCAATCAACTCATCTAATGTCATCTTCTCTTTATAAGGCTTTTTTAAAGTTGATTTTTCTCTAATTGTTACTGTTAATTTTCCAGACTCCATTTCTTCATCTCCAATAACAACAACATAAGGTATCCATTCACTTCCTGCATTTCTAATCTTTTTGCTTACCCTATCTTCTCTATCATCAAAATCTGCTCTAATATTATTTTCTCTCAGCTTTTCAGCAACTTTTAAAGCATAGTCATAATGTCTATCAGCTACTGGAATAACTCTAACTTGTATAGGGGAGAGCCAAACAGGAAGCATTGGAGCTTTTCCTTCTTTAGCTTCTATAGCTGCTTTTTCTAACAAACCACATAAGACTCTCTCAATTGAGCCAGTAGGAGAGCAATGCAATATTATTGGATATACTTCTCCTTCATTTGTATGCACTTTTATGTCAAACCTTTTAGCACTTTCAACATCTATTTGAACAGTTGGATTTTCAATAGGTCTTCCTAAGCTATCTATTACAGCAATATCTACCTTACCAACCCAATAGTGTTTTCTTTTAGGAAGAATTTCTAAGATAACATCTTTTCCGTATTTATTTTTGTATTCCTTAGCTATCTTAAAGAACCAATCTCTATGCTCATCAAAGAAATCTTTTGTGAATCTAAAGATTACTGAATAACTTAAATTCAAATCCTCTCCTGTCTTTAAACACTCCCAAAATTGTTTTTCAAACTCTTCCATTGCTTGTTTTATGTCTAAGCAGACAGTATGCATATCTGGCATTGTAAATGCTCTCAACCTCTTTAAACCTACTAACTCCCCTCTTTGCTCATATCTAAAGCTGTATGTTGATAGCTCATAAAGTTTTAAAGGCAAATATCTTGGCAACAAATACATGTCTTTTTTCATCATAAACTGCCCAAAACATGCCGCAAATCTTAACATTAACTCCCTATTTCCTTGTCTAAACCTATACTGCCTCTCACCAAATTTATCAGCATGCTCTCTAATAGCAGGATTTCCTAAATCATACATAATTGGTGTTTCTACTGGCATAGCTCCTAATCTAACTACCATGTTATAGACATAATCTGCTAATAAATCTCTAATCAACTTACCTTTTGGATACCATCTAAAGTGCCCAGGGTCTGATGCCTCTTCATAACTGCAAATATCTTTTTCTTTGATAAACTTTACATGTGGTGGTTCTTCTCTTTCTTTATTTTCTTTAATTCCCAATTCATGTTTAGCTAATGCCAAAAGCTCTTCATCTTTTATTATATTAATATTTTCTTCACTTAGCTCAACAGCTTCTTCTGTTTCTGGATTTAATAAATAAAACTTAGATTCTTCTCCTTTCTCTTTCTTCTCTTCCTTAGCTACAATCTTTCTTGATAACTCACTTAATGGATGGCCTTTACAACTAATTTTAAATGCTTTATACCATCCAAATGGAGCCCTTAACACATTATAGCCCCTTTCTTTCAAAATATTCTCAATCTCTTTCAAAACCTTTATAGCTGTTTCAGGTGAAGATAAATCACTTGATAAATGGGCATAAGGATAAACAACAATATTATTAACTTTTAACTGATTAGCAACTTTCTCAATCTCTTCTACTGCCCCTATAGCAGTTCCTTTTGGGTTATTTTCATCCTCTCTCTCCACTGCAATAAAGCAAGCTAAACACTCATCTAATTTACCTTTTAAATTCTCAGTTTCTTCTGCAATTTTAGTTTTTTGTTTTGCCTCAAACTCTAAATAATCAGAGTGGATTAATAGCATCTTCATCTTATCCCTCAATCAACTTTTGAATAAAGATAATTATAAAAGAATGTATTAAATATTTTTGCTTTAAGCTATACATTAAATATTTATTAACAATAATTGGTGTTAGTTATGGGACATTTAACTCTTAAAGATGCTGTATTTTTAACAATAACTTCTATTGTTGGTGGAGGGATTTTTGTTTTATCTCCTTTGACATATATGATGTTTGGGAAATCTATAGTATGGGGTTGGATTCTACTAATATTTGTATCTTTAATTATGGCTTCTCCTTTTGCTTATGCTTCAACAAAGATTAGTGAAAGTGGAGGAGTTTATAAGTTTGTAATGAAAATTTTAGGGAGAGTGATTGGAGTTTTTTCAGCTTATATATTGTGGCTCTCTGGAGTTTTTGCCCTATCTGGAGTTGTGTCATTCTTTGAGATAATTTTTAATACAGTATTTAATGTTCCTTATGTTGGATTGCTCTTAATTATTGTTTTAACAGCTTTAATATTGTGTGGTTTAAAAATTGTAGGAAACTTTGTCAGAATCTTTGGGATTTTAACGATAACGATTATTTTGTATATAGTATTTTCAAACGGCATAAAAATTGGTAGCATTGGAGAGTTTAATTTAAAAAATACTATTCTAACAATTTATTTTGGATTATGGGCAGCTACTGGCTGGGAAGGCATAACAATGCCATTATCTGCATTTAAAAATCAAAAAGCTATAGCTTATGGGCTATTAATAGGAACTTTTATTATTGGAATTCTTTATTTATTATTTTCTTTAACTGTAATATCTTTAAATGTAAAAACAAACAACTTGAATGAGATATTAAGGATATTAATCGGGGATAACTTATTTTTGTTTGTTGGAGTATTGATTATTATATCAAGCTGTGCGTTTAGCGTTTTATTTACATTATCTTATATGCCTTATGGGATGGGAAGGGATAAAATATTTCCTCAAATATTTACAAAATTGAGAAAAGAAATTCCACATTATGGAGTTATCTTAAATACTCTATTAGTTATAATTCTATTAATTTTTGATGCAAAAACATTGGTGGATATAAGCATGTTCTTTACACTAATAGCTTATTTTTTGCTTTATTTGGCTGTGTTCAAAGAATCTTCAGGAAAAATAAAAATCATCTCATTACTTTCTCTATTAATATCTGGGATGCTAATATCGTTTAGAGTCTATAGCTTCATAGAAAAAATTTTTCTATAAAAATTTTTATAATATCTCATCGAATAGGTAAAATATGATAATAAAGTTTTTGGTGGGATTATGATAATTTATAAAGAAGAGAACGAAATTATCAAAAAGGCTCTTGAAAACATAGATATTCCAAATAGAGTTTATATTTTTGATACAACACTTAGAGATGGTGAGCAAACTCCAGGAGTTTCATTAACTCCAGAAGAAAAGATAGAAATTGCTATAAAGTTAGATGATTTAGGTGTTGATGTTATTGAAGCTGGATTCCCTGTTTCTTCCTTAGGTGAGCAAGAGGCTATTAAAAAAATCTGCTCATTAAATTTAAATGCTGAGATTTGTGGATTGGCAAGAGCTGTTAAAAAAGATATTGACGTGGCTATTGATTGTGGTGTAGATAGAATACACACATTTATAGCAACATCCCCATTGCATAGAAAATACAAATTAAAGAAATCTAAGGAAGAAATTATTGACATAGCAATTAATGCTATTGAATATATAAAGGAACATGGAATTAGAGTAGAGTTTTCTGCAGAAGATGCCACAAGAACAGAGCTTGATTATTTAATAGAGGTTTATAAAAAGGCAGTTGATGCTGGGGCAGATATTATCAATGTCCCAGATACTGTTGGTGTTATGATTCCAAGGGCAATGTATTACTTAATAAATGAGATAAAAAAAGAAATAAAAGTCCCAATATCAGTTCATTGCCATAATGATTTTGGATTAGCAGTAGCTAATTCATTAGCTGCAGTTGAAGCTGGAGCAGAGCAAGTGCATTGTACAATAAATGGTTTAGGGGAAAGAGGTGGGAATGCGGCATTAGAAGAGGTTGTTATGAGCTTAATGTCAATTTATGGTATAAAAACTAAAATTAAGACTGAAAAACTTTATGAAATTTCTCAACTTGTATCAAAATACACTGAAATTAAGGTTCAACCAAATAAGGCAATTGTTGGAGAAAATGCCTTTGCTCATGAAAGTGGAATACATGCCCATGGAGTTTTAGCTCATGCATTAACCTATGAACCAATTCCTCCAGAATTAGTTGGACAGAAGAGAAAAATAATATTAGGTAAGCATACAGGAACTCATGCAATTGAAGCAAAGTTAAAAGAGCTTGGCATTGAGATAGGTAAAGACATAAATAAAGAGCAATTTGATGAGATAGTTAAGAGAATTAAAGCCCTTGGAGACAAAGGAAAGAGAGTTACTGATAGAGATGTTGAAGCAATAGTTGAAGACGTTGTCGGTAAGTTAGCTAAAGAAGATAGAGTTGTTGAATTAGAGCAAATAGCAGTTATGACTGGAAATAAAGTAATTCCTACAGCATCAGTTGCTTTAAAGATTGAAGAAAACCTTAAAAAAAGTTCAGCTATTGGTGTTGGGCCAGTAGATGCTGCTGTTAAGGCAATACAAAAAGCTATAGGAGAGAAAATTAAACTTAAAGAGTATCATATAAACGCCATAACCGGAGGAACTGATGCATTGGCAGAGGTTATTGTAACATTAGAAGGATATGGAAAAGAAATTACTACAAAAGCAGCAAGTGAAGACATAGTTAGAGCTTCAGTTGAAGCAGTTATAGATGGAATCAACAAAATATTAGCAAAAAAAGAAAAATCATAAAACCATCATTATATCTTTTATTCTTTATCTATGGATATACACTAAATTATGCACAACCAGGTATTACTATCAGTTTAATATTTCCGACAATGTCCAATTTCGAACTATATGGATAATTATCAATTATAAAATTATTATGTTATATAAATTTATGTGAGAATATGATGCTAAAATTGAAAGTCCCACAGTGGCACTATTCTTTATTAACTGATTATGAAAGATTAGCAATCTTTAAAAATGCTATAGAAAGGGTTGTAGATAAAGATGATGTAGTCTTTGATTTAGGGACTGGTTCTGCAATATTAGCGATGATTGCGGCAAAAAATGCTAAGAGGGTTTATGCTATTGAGTTAGATAGTTTCACATATGATTACGCAAAGGAAAATATAAAAGTTAATGGATTCAATAACATTGAGATTATTGAAGGAGATGCTACAACATACAAATTTAAAGAAAAAGCTGATGTAGTTATAGCCGAGCTTTTAGACACTGCTTTAATTACTGAACCACAAGTTAAGGTTATGAACTCAATAATAGAGAGAGGTTTTTTAAAAGAAGATGCTAAGATTATTCCAGCTAAGGCAATCTCCACTATACAACTTGTAGAGGCAAAAATGAACCATATCTATTATGATGAAGATATTAAATCAGAAGAAGTTTCTGAAGAGATTATTTATGAGGAAGTTAATTTCTATAAGATAAATCCTATTGAAGTAAGCTATAATATAGAGTTAGAGCTTGAAAAAAGCTGTGAAAACTTAGGAATAAAATTAAGGACATATACAATATTAGATGATAAACATATTGCAGGGCAAACACCAATGCTAAACCCTCCATTGGTGATTCCATTAAACAAAAAGGCAAATAAAGGAAAAGTTAAGATAAATTTATCTTATGGAAGAGGAAAAGATTTAGAGAGTATAAAAGTGAATTTGGGATATCTATGATAAATGAAGTGGTTGTAGCAACAAGAAGAAATGATAAAGATAACAAAGCTCCAATAGGTGTTTATTTTAAAGATAAAAAAGTTATTATGCATCTTTTTTCTGGCTCTCATACTTATGAAAATCTTTTAACTGAAGATTATTTTTCAGTTAATGTAGTTCCACCAATAGAGATAACAAAGGCAGTTTTAGATGATAATGATGAATATCTTTACTATAACAACATCCCTTACTTAAAAAATTCTTATTATGTTATACTTTACAAAGTTATAAAAAGAGAATTTGTTGATAGAGAAGATAAATTTGGAAAAAATAAATTAATGATTTTAGAAGGAGAGGAAATAGATAGAATATATTTAAACAATATTCCACAGCCATATAATAGAGCAGATGGCTTGTTAGTTGAGATGGCAGTTATTTACTCAAGATTAATAAATAAAAGTATAAAAATTGATGAAAATGAGAAAAAAAATATGCTGGAAGATATGAAAAAATATTTTTCAATAATTAAAAAAGTTGGCAATAAAGAGCATAAACAATTGGCTGAAACTATGCTTAATATGCTTTTAAATCCATAAGTTTCCAAATCTCTTTTAGAGTGTAAATATCAATCTGCCCAGGAGCTGAGCTTTTACCTTTATAAGAGGCAAAGGTTAATATTGAACCAAAATAAACCCCTAAGATTCTTGTTAGTTTTCCTTTTTCTCCCATTCCAATGCCAATAATTTTTCCTGAATATTTGTTTATCACATCCAAAATATTGATAATATCTTCTTTACTATTTGCCATAGCTGCAAATTTTGCTATATCTCCAATGCTAAGAGCTTTTTCAATTATCTCAATTAATTTATCTTTTGAAGGTGTTTTTTCAAAATCATGATATGAAATTATAATTTGTGTTTTTGAACCAATCTCATCTCTAAATTTTACAAGTTCTTTATTCTTCTCTTCTTTTAACTCAATATCTACAAATTTAGCATTACATTCAATTGCCTTTTTTATTAGATTTAATCTTTCTTCATTAGATTTTTTCCAATAACCCCCTTCCCAATCCGCTCTAACTGTTATTATGCAAGGATATTGGGTAAATTTTTCTATATCATTTTCACTAACTTCTTTAAGCATATCTATCCTAAATTCAACAATATCTACTATTTCTAAATACTTCTCAGCTGTTTTTATTGCGTCTTCCACATTATTTTCAATTACTGGCAAACATATCATATTCTCTACCTTTTTTTATTTAAAAATGAGAACACCAATATAAAGTGTAAAAATAAAAATTAAAAATAAAAAAATAAAAAATAGATTATAATTTATTCTTCCTCTGAACTCATAACCTTATAGAACTCTCCATATTCAACCTGGCTCTCTTTGCTCATTAACTTATCTACAGATTTCTTCATAATCATTGCATATAAATCAATTAAATCTCTATACTTAACCTCTGGCAATCCAGTATAGACAAATAGAACTTTCTTAAAGCCCCCTCTTGTAGCGTTCTCAACTAAGTATATAGATAAAGCTTCAGTTAATGGTTCAATTGGAGGATAACCTTTTCCTAAAGGAACTCTTTTCTTATAAAATCTCTTTCCATATTTTAGCCCTATAACCTGTGAAAATCTGAAATGCATTATATAATCTGATATTTTATCCATTCTTTTAAAGATTTTTAGCCCCCAATCAACATCAGCCTTTTCTGCTGCTTCATCTAAATCATCCTTTTCATAAACTCCTAATTCATTTAAGAAGATGTTTTCTAACTGCAAAGATGGAATGACTTTTATATCTTCCTCTTTAGCTGCTTTTACTAACTCTTCAACTTCATCCAATGTTCCAAACTCGCCAATATTTGTCGCTGGCTCTGGAGAGTAAATCATCTCACTATTAACTTCACTGAATTTTTTTAAGACTTCTAAGTGGTAGTTCAAATCATCCCCCACTCTTTTACCAAGATGATAATTATAAATCTCAGCCCCACATAGTGTAGCTTTTTCTATGGCTGAAAGATGAGCATTTAACCCTTTCTCTGATGTTAAGCTGTAATATGGGCCATGAGCTAAGATTGATGTAAAATATTCCTTACTTAACTTTTTATAACTCTCATAGTATCCAGTTGGTAATCTTCTTGATAACACTGCTGGTGGAATTTCTGTAATTCTTGTTCCTAATAATGCTGCCTGTTTTAATGTTGATAAAGCGTTATAAGTCCCCCACTCAAAGAGTATCATCTTCTCACCTTAAATTTTTCTTAATAGTAAATATTATAAGCACTAAATATATATTAAATTAGAACTTTCTCTAATAAATATTGAAAGGTATAACGGTCTGAATGCAATTTAAATATCTATAACTTTGAAGCCTATAACCTCAATCAGTTCTCTTGCATTCGAACAGTATTGATGCTCTTGGCATTATATTTTCCTTATTATTATATAAAGTGTAAAAGTCCTATTTAAAGTTTGTTAATCAAAATTTGGTGATAAATTATGATAATTAAAAAGATTAGGGATTTATCTAAGGAAGAGGAGGAAAAAATAATTAATAGAAATAAAACAAACTTTGAAGAAATTTTACCAACAGTAATGGAGATTTTGAAGGATGTTAAAAAGAAGGGAGATGAAGCTTTAAAATATTACACAAAAAAGTTTGATGGTGTTGAAATAGAAGATTTTAAAGTTAGTGAAGAGGAGATAAAAGAGGCATATAATTTAGTAGATTACAAAATTATTGAAGCAATAGAAAAAGCTAAGGAAAATATTTACTTCTTCCACAAAAAGCAAATGGAGCAAATTAAAGACTTAGAGGTTAAAAATAACGGAATAATTTTAGGACAGGTCGTTAGAGCAATAGAAAAAGTTGGATGCTATGTTCCTGGAGGAAGGGCATTTTATCCTTCAACTGTTTTAATGACTACAATCCCTGCAAAGGTTGCTGGATGTGAAGAAATATATATAACTTCCCCACCAACAAAAGAAGGGAAGGGAAATCCAGCTACATTGATAGCTGGAGACATCGTAGGAGTTGATGCCATTTTTAAAGTTGGAGGAGTTCAAGCTATAGGAGCTTTAGCATATGGAACAGAAACTATTCCAAAAGTTGATATTATTGTAGGTCCTGGAAATATATATGTAACAACAGCCAAAAAAATGGTTTATGGAGATGTGGCAATAGATTTTTTAGCAGGTCCTTCAGAAGTTTTAATTATAGCTGATGAAACAGCTAATGCAGAGTTTGTTGCTTTAGATTTTATAGCCCAAGCTGAGCACGACCCTAATGCCTCTTGCATAATAACCACAACATCTGAAAAGAAGGCAGAAGAAATTAAAAATAAAATATTTGAAGAGATAGAAAAAGCTGAAAGAAAAGAAATTATATTAAAAGCTTTGGAAAACTCTGCCATATTGATTGGTGATTTAGAAGAGTGTATTGAGTTCTCAAATAAATATGCCCCAGAGCATTTGGAAATATTAACCAAAAACCAAGAAGAAGTTTTAAATAAAATTAAACATGCTGGAAGTGTGTTTTTAGGTGAGTATAGCCCAGTTCCTGTTGGAGATTATGCTTCTGGAACAAACCATGTTTTGCCAACTTCACAATTTGCAAGAATGAGTTCTGGTTTAAATGTAGAGACATTTTTAAAGAAAATAACATTCCAAAAATTAGATAAGGAGAGTTTAAAAAATATTGCTGATATTGTTATCACATTAGCTGAAGCTGAAGGATTGTTGGGGCATGCTGAAGCTGTTAGAAGAAGAATTAGAAAAATTTAATGTGAGAGTATGGAGATAGGAATAAGCATAGAGGCTGAGAATAAAGTTGGAGTTTTACATAAACTTACTGGCATTTTATCTGAATTGGGTGGAAATATAACTTATACTCAACAATTTATTAAAGATGATGGCAAAATTGGATTTATTTATATGGAAGTTGAAGGAATTAAAGATATTAATGAATTAAAAAAAAGAATAGAAAGCTGTGAATATGTAAAAAGCTTTGAGATTCACAGCTCATTAAAAAAGATTTATGGTAAGAGAGTTATTATTATTGGTGGAGGAGCTCAAGTTGCTGAAGTTGCAAGAGGAGCTATAAGTGAAGCAGATAGACATAATATAAGAGGGGAAAGGATTAGCGTTGACACTCTTCCTATTGTAGGTGAAGAAAATTTATATGAGGCTGTTAGAGCTGTAGCAACCTTACCAAGAGTAGGGATTTTAGTTTTAGCTGGCTCTCTAATGGGGGGAAAGATAACTGAAGCAGTTAAAGAGTTGAAAGAAAAGACAGGTATTCCAGTAATAAGCTTAAAGATGTTTGGCTCTGTTCCAAAAGTAGCTGATTTAGTTGTTGGAGACCCATTACAAGCAGGAGTTTTGGCAGTTATGGCTATTGCAGAAACAGCAAAATTTGACATAAATAAAGTTAGAGGAAGAGTTTTATAATAAGAACAGAATTTTATTTTAATTAATAAAAAATGCAAGCATACGGGGGTGTCTCGAACCATAGGGCTCCGCCCTTATTGGTATAACCAAAATTTACTCCTCTTCCTTTAGTAGAGGTGTTAAGGAGTATAGCAATAGAGGGCCCTCATTGCAATGTATTTTCCATTTATTGCCTGGTAAATGTAACCAAAAAGAATCCTAAATAGTGTCGCAGCGAGGATTGGAACTGCAATCATAAATCCTTTCTCAGCAGGTGATAAACCCAGGTCCTGTGCAATAAATAAACCTAAAGCAGGTTCAAATAATAACCAAACCAGGAATCCTGTATCAAAATATAATAACGATGCAATCAATGTTTTTATATCTCCACTTTTAAGGGCTTCAATAATACTGACTTTCTTTTTATAATTATTATCCCATTTATAATAATAGAAAACCTATTTCCCGAGAAACCAGAAACCTTTTTTTGCCAAAATATAACTCAAAATGGATATAATTATTATATCTTTACTGATGTAAATTTGTTATAATTATTATGAAATAACAATAAAAAGGTAATAAAGAATTGAATGACAAATTATTACAAATTATTATTAATTTATCTTACGTTAGAATACAATAACTTTATCATAAATCTTTCCATCAATCTTTGAAATTCCATCGTAAAATTCAGATATTCTCTTTGCATTCCCTTCAACAACAAAAATCTCTACCTTCTTATTTTTACCACATGAAGTTGTTATGTAGGATTGATTTAATGATTTAACTATATCGTTATATTCAAAATACAACTTACTCATTTTTTCCATAGACTCTTTTGTTGGTGTATAGACAACAATAATTATCCCACTAATGTTTCCTTCTTTATCTAATAATGAGTTACTTTCTAGGATATGTTTTCTCACAGCGTCTCTTATTAATTCACTTCTACTTGAATATCCCTTCTTTTTAACAACATCATCTATCTCTTTTAAAAGAAATTTTGAAAATGATATGCTAATTCTTTCAACGTTTACCATTTATTTCACCTATCTCTACTTAAGAGGCGTTGATTAGCTAAAGCTAATCAACGCATCCCGAGTATACCAATAGGGCGAGGCCCTATGGTTTAGAGAATGATATGCTAATTCTTTCAACATTTACCATAATCTCACTTTAAAACTTTTCCAGTCCTTAAATACCATATATACAAATCTAATTCAGAGAGTTTTAAATCTACCTCCTCTCCAATAGCTCTCAATATATTTTCAATTTTTAAATATTTTTTCCTACTCAATGTTTTTGGAATCTCATCAATGTAGTTGTTTTCATAAAGCTCTCTTAGTATATGTCTGTCAATTATGGCAATATCGTCATAGCCAACATTTCTCAAAAAGTGGCTTGCTTCCTTGTATCCAATCCCTTTTATATTTCTCACTAAAAACTCTCTCGCTATCTTTTCATTTTCAAAACTCTCAACGATATCTTTGATATTTTTAAATCTTCGAGCTAAAACAATATATTCTGCTCTTTTTCTATAAAATCTATGCCCCAAATTTTTTAATTTTTCTTCTAACTCTTCTCTTGGAAGTGTTAAAAATCCATCCCCTATTTCTTTCTGTATTTTTATTCCACCCTCAGCTGTAAAATTAGCTGTTAATATGCAAAAGCATAGTTCTTTAAACCATTCTTCATTGGATTTATTTTTAAAAGATTTAAATTCTTGGATTCTTTTATCAATAATATCTTTAATCTGTGAATTTTTTAGTGCTTCAATTTTTTTAATTAGCATACTTTCATCTCCAAATAAAATTATAAAAAAGTAAAAAATTTTATTAAATTTATATCTCTTACGGTTGGATAAATAAAAATAAGGGGCCATTTTAAAATAGAGCAGGGCATACAGCAAAGTATGCAGAACATTTGTTAATTTCTTCATTTTTCTTTTTAATGTTTTCTAATTTTTCAACTGCTTTAATATCAACAGCCTCTTTAACTTCAATTAATCCCTTCTCAACCATTTCATTTATTATATCTTCAACTTTCTTGTTTCTTATAATTATAGTATTCCATCCATTTTCACTACTAACACTTCCAACTGATACATCTGCGTATTTTGCTGAGAAATCTGTGCATAATCTACATCCTAAGTTGCAGAACTTTTCAATCTCTTTTATTGGAATTTCATAAATTACTTTTTCTGAATGGACTAAATCAGTACTTTTTAAGGTTTCAACAACAAATTTTCCTTTTGTGATATTCATTTTAACAACTTCATCCATATCAAGTCCAAATCTCTCTTTTATAATGTTTTTTATTGTTTCATAGTGGAAATTTTTTGTACAGAATAAACCAACTTTTAAAGCTAAATCAAACTGCAATCCTCCTAATATATGGCAAGGCAAACCAACCAATCCAACTTTATCATAATTTTCAGTTGCATATTCTAACAACTTGTTGTTTGGTGAGATAGAGTATTTACTTTTTGGTGATTTTAATAATTCAACTGTGTTTGTAGCTAAATAGGCAATTGGTTTCCAATTTTTATCTTTAACTACTACTACTGCATCTAATATTCCACTCTCTAAACAATAACCTAAAAAGGTTGTTGTGAATCCCCCATCTTGTGCTTCAATATTTAATTTTGATTTTACTGAGAGATATTTCATTTATCATCACCTCTAACTCTTATACAGTTGAAGAAGCAAGTTCCAACACCCATAGGGCTTTGCCCTATTGGGAGACTTAGGATGCACTACCTCGCTTCGCTTAGTAGTGCCTCTTTTACTCTTATACAGTTAAAGAAACAAGTACCGCACTTAATACACTTACTTATATTGACTTTTGGCTTTTCATCAATTGTTAAAGCGTTTGCTGGACATTTAGCAACGCATGTCCCACAACCTGTGCAGAACTCATCATTTATTGGTTTATCATCACATCCTAAACATAACTCTTTATTTGAAGTTAATAAAACCTCATTAACTTTCATGTAAGCATCAATAATTGGTTTTCCAGCAATAATTTCGTAAGGTTTTAGTATTAAATATGAATCAACTATTGCAGTATCTTTTTCAATAACTGCTCTCACTACTTTTTCAACCTCTTTTTCATCTGGTGGGCAGCCAATTATTGCATAATCTACCTTAACAACATCTCCAACTCTAACAAATCTTTGTGGGAATCCATTCTCTAAGCCAATAAGCATTCTTTGGAAACCTCCACTTACAGCACAGCTACCAACAGCAATTAATATCTTTGCATTTTTTCTAATTTCCTTTATTTTTTTAACTTCTTCTTCATCATCTAAATTTACAGCCCCACCAACCAACACAATGCCTTTTTCTTTTAATTTGTTGTAATATTTCTTTTCAATATTTTTGATAATCTTGCCACAAGAACCGCATCCGGTCATAAAATCACCTCTTTATGCTAAAATATTTATAAATAGTAACATCTTTCACAAAGCTGGATGATTCTTTTTGCTTCCTCATTGTTTATGCTATTTAATACTGCTTTGTTGAAGTTTTCACTTGTTAGTATTGTGTAATCCAAAATCTCTCTTCCAAGTAATTCAACTTTGTGATAAATGATTCCTTCACCACCTTCTATAACAACTTCCCCAACAGCCTTTCCATCCCTTATAATTGGCTCCATGTATGGATGAGTTAATTTTAATTTGTTTAAAAGCATGATAATTTTATTTAAGCAGAATTCTATTTCAATCATCCTTGAAGATAATACATTCCACATATTTTTTGAGTTTATTAATCCTTCTTTATACATTCTTGCTAAAGCTCCACTATAAACTGCTTTTCCATCATAAAGAGCAATTTTAGGCAAACCCTTTGTTTCTACTTTATTAACATTAAAGTTGTAAGCATCAATTAAATTAACATCTGGAAGTGGTATCTTTTTCTTTCTCTCATCAACTAACTTAACAAAATCTTTATCAACTAAGCTTAATCCCTCTTTTGCTAATTTAATTAATTTTTCTTTTCTTTTTTCACTTATATTTTCTAAGACTCCACCAACTGCTAAATATTTTCCTTTTTTTCCTAAGATTGATTTTATTTTGTTTCCAATATCTGCTAATTTATCTGTATCTATGAATTCATCTAACTTTATTGCATCTACTTCAACAATCTCTCCCAATCTTGCAATTTCTCTCAAATACTGTCCTTCATTTGGGACAGTTATATTATAAGCTTTCTCAACAGCCATAACTCCTGCTAACGCATGTGAAATTTCATTTAAGCAACATAATCTTGTCATTGCTGGGGGAATAAAATCTATATCTCTCCCCATCATTGAGCTCTCAAACCCTCTAATTTTCATAATTCCACCTAATTAAATTTTTATTTAAATAAAGAAAAAGATTTAAAATTAAAAAATCTGAACTAAAAATTTAGAGTCCTAATTTCTTCCTCTTCTCCATAATTACATTCTCTAAGATATCAGCAGCTTTGTATGGATTTGGTTCAGGAATTAATTTACCTCCTGTTAAGCCTTCAACAGCCTCTGTTAAGACCTTTGTTACTAAATCACTGCCAGTAACAAATGGAACCGGTGAAACGTGGACGGTGAAACCCATATCTACTGCATAAGTTGCATCTGCTAACGCTTGCTCCTCCAACCACTGAGGAGCTGAAGCTGCAACTGGTAAATCTGGAATATCAACTCCCAATTCTTCAGCAATTGCAACAGCAACTTGCTCAATTCTTGCAATACTCAAACATGCTCCAAAGTTTAATACTGGAGGAATTCCTAAGCTCTTACAAACCTCTTTTAAGTTCTCTCCTGCCAATTCAGCACTTTCAGGAGAGAATAAACCTGCGTGTTTTAATGGACTATTTACACAACCTCCTGCTAAGACTAAAATATCTCTCTTGATGAGTTCTTTTGTTAATGTTACAATTATATTGTCATGACCTCCACTTGCTATGTTAGAGCATCCAACAACTCCAACAACCCCTTTAATCTTTCCTTTGGCTATTAAATCAATTAATGGCTTTACACTACCTCCTAAGAATTCAACTAATGATTCTTCTCCAACTCCTACTACTGATTTAACTTTTGTGTCATAGTAATCTTTCTGTATGTTCTTTCTCTCTTTAAATGCTTCAATTGCTTTCTTAATAATCTCTCTTGCTTTTTCTTTTGCATTTTCTGGCTCCCATGGGATGTATTCAGCTCCTTCAATGTAAGCCATATCATCAATACAGATTAATTTTGTTTTGGTTTTTTCAGCAACAAACTTCAATCCATGGAATGTACAGTTGAATTCTGAAACTACAGCATCAATTAATCCAGTAGCTACTAATGGCTCTGTTGTAAAGTTGTTAGCTATGTAACCAACAAAGCTTTCTGGTAAATGAGCAATTCTTGTCTCCATATCTTGTCCATTACATGTAGCTCCAATAATCTTAATCTCATCAGCTCCAGCTTCTTTTGCCATTTTTATTAAATCTTCTTCCATTGCTACTTCACATAATGGCTGAATTAATGCATGCTGATGCCCAGTTATCATAATGTTTACGTTGTTTGGCTTAACTGAGCTGAATCCATCTTGTCCATTACATGTAGCTCCAATAATCTTAATCTCATCAGCTCCAGCTTCTTTTGCCATTTTTATTAAATCTTCTTCCATTGCTACTTCACATAATGGCTGAATTAATGCATGCTGATGCCCAGTTATCATAATGTTTACGTTGTTTGGCTTAACTGAGCTGAATCCATTTTCTACAACTGTAATCTTTGGTGAGCCAAATAATATATCGTTTAACCAACATGTCATCAAAAGCCCTGTAAATCCAGCATGTAATCCTAATCTAAGGCAATGAACCAATAAATCCATTGGATTGCTGTTTAAGTTTGTTGAAGTCTTTGTTAATGCATCAACAATCTCTCCTTTTGCCCCTCCTGGAAGGATATCTAATTTTTTAAATACTTCTAATCTCTTTTCTGGACATAATTTAGGGACTAATTCACTCTTTTCCCATCTTGGTTTGTACATATCCTCTAATATGAACTCAGCAACTTCAACAGCCAACTGCTTAGCATCTTTATTTGCATCAAATCCAAGTTTTTTTGCTAAAAATCTTAATTTTTTCTCATTTCTTATCTCATAGTTTCCTTCTCCTTTACCTGCTGACAATAAAGCTCTTGCAGCGTTTTCAGCACAATGGACATAACATGAAGTTCCAGCAGCTACTGCTCTACAGAGGTTTCTTGCAACTATAACATCTGCTGTAGCACCACAAACACCATATGGTGTTTTTTCAGTTATTCTACAAGGTCCATTAGCACATAATATACAGTAAACCCCCTTTAATCCATAAGGACATTTTGGAAATTGGTTAGGGAATCTTGTGTGAGGGGTTTCAATACCTTTTAATTTTGCCTTTTCAACCATCTCCTTAATTTCTGGTATGGCAGCGATGCAGTTTTTCATACCTATCACCAAGTATATTTTTAACTGATTTACGATAATCATTAGTATAGTAACGAATAAATATCATTAACGGTTTGAAAATCGTCTCCAAAAATTTTATTAAAAACGATATTCACATTAAAATAACGAATTTAGATTAACGGATTTAATAAAATAAAAAATAGAAAAATGATGAAAATTCAATCTTCTTTTTCTTTCTGTTTTTTCATTTCCAAATGCTTTAAAATAACCTTCTCTATATCCTCTGGTTTATCTAAAACTTCAATCCCTTCCATTTTTCTAATTTTTTCAACATTCTCAACATCAACATCTCTCATGTATAATGTTAATTTTTTATTTCCTGGTAGAAGCGTTTCTATTTTTCCTTTTTTATTATCTGGTGGGAAGATATAGACAGGAACTCTTGCCTTCATTGCTTGGGCTACTGAGTTGGTTATTAATGTATCTGCTATCCCATAAGCAATTTTTGCTGTTGTATTTGCTGTTGCTGGAGCTACTAAAAACAAATCATACTTTCCAGTTTGTAATTTTCCAACTAAAAATGGAGCGTTTGCATTAACCTCAACCCTTAAATCATAAAACTCATCTTCTAAAACTTGCCAAAGTTTATACCACTTTACAACAATCTTTGCGTTTTTTGATAAATAAACATCTATGTCCAAATTGTATTTATTTTTTAAATTTCTCATTATTTCAACAACTTCTGGAAGTTTATCCCCACATCCAGTTATCCCCCATGCAATTTTTAGCATTGTTATCCCTCTTTATTTAGTGCTTTTTAAAACATCATAGAATCTATTAAGTGTTTTTCTCAAAACTCTCAATCCTTCCTCATCTTCTTCAATACCTTTTTTACCTTTATCTTTAGACCAAAACGTAGCTCCTAAGTTTGCTCCAAAAGAACCCCCTCCCACGGGAATCATTTCATTTATTATAAAAAAGTCATGTATTGTCCTTAAAGCAATCTCTTGCCCTCCGTTTCTATCCCCACCAATAGCAATACCCATTCCAATTTTTCCTCTCAAAATCTTTGGATTTTTTGCCAATATTGCCCTGCATCTATCCATCAATGTTTTTAATTGTCCTGTTACATTTCCTTGATAAACTGGAGTTCCTATTATAATTCCATCAGCCCAAATAAGGTTTTCATAAACATCATTCATATCATCTTTATGTATGCAACCTTCTTTCTTTTTTATACAGTAATCACAATGGATACAAAAATTTATAGTCTTTCTATGAACAGAAAAATACCTAACCTCTACGCCTTTCTCTTTTAAATATTGTAGAGCATAATTTACTGCAAAATGAGTTCCTTGCAATCTTGGGCTCCCACTAATTCCAAAGATTCTCATATTTCCACCATAAATAAAAAAATAAAATTATATAATTGAAATAATTGAAAATATTATAAGTCTTCTTCTGCTAATCTTTTACCAAATTCATAACATTTCTTTAAATCTTCTTCTTTAGGAGCAAATCTAACTTTTAGAGAATCATCATCAATGATTTTAAAATTTAATCTTTTAAATACTTCTTTTATTTTTTCAGTAGCCATTTCCATCCAACCATAGGAGCCAAATGCAACACCTATTTTACTTGTGGGCTTTAATCCCTCCATATAAGCTAAAAATTTTGCAATGTTCGGTAAAATGTTTTGATTTAATGTTGGTGAGCCAATAATAACATATTTTGCATCTAAAATTTCTCTTATAATTACATTCATAGGAGTTTCAGAAATTCTATATACTTTTACAGTAATGCCTTTTTCTATCAAACCATTTGCAATAGCATGGGCCATCTTTTTTGTGGAGTTATACATTGTGTCATAAACAATAATCGCCTTATTTTCTACTTTATTATTTGCCCAATCGAGATACTTTTTAATAATTTCATCTTTCATATCTTTCCATAGAACTCCATGAGAAGGACATATATATTCTATATCTAAATCTTTTAAGGAATTTATTACATTAGGAATTAACATTTTATAAGGCATTAATATATTTGCAAAATACTCTTTTGCATACTCAAAAATTATATCTCCTACTTCATAATCAAATCTTTCAGATGTTGCTATATGTTGTCCAAATGCATCGTTTGAAAATAAAATCTTTTCTTCTTTACAGTATGTTACCATATTATCCGGCCAGTGGAGCATAGGTGTTTTTATGAAATTTAAAGTTCTTTTTCCAATAGATATTTCATCTCCAGAATTTACAACAATAAAGTCCCATCCTTTAGTATCATAATATAGAGATAAATGCTCCTTCCCTTTTTCATTCGTAATTACTGTTGCACCACTAAGTTTAACAATCTTATCAACACAACCACTGTGGTCAGGTTCTACATGATTTACTACTATATAATCAATATCCTCGGGACTGATAACTTTGTTAATTCCTTTAATTAGTTCATCAAACATATAACTTTTTGCGGTATCTATTAAAACATTTTTTTCATCCTTTATTAAATAAGAGTTATATGTAGAACCATCTTGAGTTATATATCCATGAAAATCCCTAATTTCCCAATCAATTACACCAACCCAAAATATATCTTTCTTTATTTCAACAACCATTAAAATCACCTCAAATAAAAGAGAGATTATACCTAATATAAAATGAAATAAATAATTATAAAGAAATTTAATTTTTAAAGTTCAATTATTCTATAGCCCTCATCCAAATATTTCTTTAAGCTTATATGCCCAAATAAATCATTCTCCAACTTTAATTTTTCTTTAATTTCATCTTTAATGTTAAACATACTTGCACATGCTTCACAAACTACAAAATCCTCTTTTAATTTTTCAAAATGATTTTTTAATGGATGATTTTCACTTAACAAATCTTTTGCCCATAAAACTCCTTCCCCCTCTAATATAATCTTTACTACATCCCCTTTTTCTTTCATCTCATTTGCAAACAACAATGTGTGGAACATTACTGGCATGTTAGGTTTATTTTTGTGTAAATATGAGAAAATTAAGAATGCAACTTTCATATTTCCTCCCCATTTTAGTATTTTTCACATTTAACTTCAAAGTATTTTCTTGGATGACTACAAGATGGACATTCTTCAGGAGGTTCATTTCCAAGATGAATATAGCCGCATTTTTTACAAACCCATTCTATAGGTTCATTTTTCTTATATAATGTTCCGTTTTCAAGCTCTTTTAATAATTTTTTAAATCTTTCTTCATGATGCTTTTCTGCTATTGCAATAGCTCTCAACCTTTCAGCTATTTCTTTTAACCCTTCTTTCTCTGCAATTTCAGCAAACTTTGGATACATCTCTGTGTGTTCATAATGTTCTCCTTCAATAGAAGCTTTTAAATTTTCAGCGGTATTTTCTAATACAATAGGAACTTCCACATCATCAACATTTATTGAATTTTCATTAATGTTATATTTCTTTTTTAGTTCAGTTATTAAATAATATAGCCATTTAGCATGTTCCCTCTCATTTTCTGCAGTTAATAAAAATATATCAGCTATCTGCTCATATCCTTCATGCTTTGCAATTTTTGCATAGCATGTATATCTGTTTCTTGCTAAACTTTCTCCAATATATGCTTTTGTTAAGTTCATTAAAGTCTCTTTCATAAATAATTCACCTAATATTTAATCGAATTCTACCCACTCATCCAAAGGTTCAAAGTATTCCTTTCCAACTTTTCCTCTGCAAACTGGGCAAATCCAAGTATCTGGAAGTTTTTCAAATGGAGTTTTTGGAGGAATATTTTGAGAAGGGTCTCCTCTCAATGGGTCATATACCCAACCACATACTCTACATTTGTATTTTCTATATCTGGGTTTTTCACAGGTTTTGTCTAATTTACATGCTATTTTAAGTTCAACCATGTACCTCCCCCCAAAATAATTATTATAGGACAAAATAATTGAAATAAAATAGAATTATTGTATTAATTCTATTCTAACTTTTTGTAACAGAACCACCAACTGAAACATTCGATTTCTCCTTTTTCACAAGCTTCTTTTCTCTGCTTTAACTCATTTATTGATGATGCAGGAGGAATTATAACTTTATCTCCTATTATATCATTCTCTGGCCAGTTTGCAGGTATTGCTACCCCTTTCTCATCTGAAATTTGAAGAGCTTTGACCAATCTAACAATTTCATCCAAGTTTCTACCGACTTCTTGTGGGTAGTAGATGATAGCTCTAATAACCCCTTTGTTATCTACAATAAATACTGCTCTAACTGTATTATTTCCTTTATATGGGCTTATCATTCCTAATTTCTCTGCTAATTCTCCTCTATCATCAGCAATTATTGGGAATTCAATTTCTACTCCTAGTTTATTTTTAATCCATTGAAGCCATTGTAAATGGCTAAATACTTGGTCTATACTTAACCCAATCAATTCAGTATTTAGTTTCCTAAACTCATCGTATCTTTTTTGGAATCCTACAAACTCTGTTGTACAAACTGGTGTGAAGTCAGCAGGATGGCTAAATAAGACAAACCACTTACCCTTTTCGACATAATAATCTGGTAATTTAATAGTCCCATGAGTTGTTTTAACTTCTACTTCTGGGAATTTTTCTCCAATAACTGGCATTTTTCCTTCACACATAAGTATCCCTCCTTCATTTATTTATTTTTTTATTTTTTATTTTTTGAAGATGAAATAAAATATAAAATTATAAAATTAATGAAATTAGAATTTACTTTCTTCGTTTGGTCTTCTCGCAACTAATTTAGGGTCATAACCTTGACATCCACATTCTGGTGTATAGCAGGTTACGTCATAGAATGTGCAAATTTCCCCACAGTTTGGACATTTTTCGGGAGGTTTCTCTGCCTCAAATATATAACCACAATTTGAACATTTCCACCAACTCATAACTTCACCAAAAATTTATAGATTTTATTTTATTAAGCATTTATTTGCCAATTTCATTGCTAAATCTTCAGGGTCTTTTATTGGGAAATCATCGTCAGTTAATAATTTAACCAACTCTCCTGCTTCAATTTCTCCACATGGTAGTGATAAACCGCAAGGTAAAGCTTCTGCTAATTCAACTTTATTTTTTATTGGAAAAACTTTTTTATCTTTGAAGTATTCAAATAATCTTAATTTGAAATCTTGAATGTCTTTTAAAGCTTCATATAGTGGATGATTTGTTGTTATCATATGAATCGCCCTTATTCTATCTTTCTAAATGCATTCTTTCCCAAACCACACTGTGGGCATTTAAATGTGTCAGGAAGTTCTTCAAACTTTGTTCCTGGTGGGATGTTTTGAGAAGGCTCCCCCACATTTTCATCATAAATCCAACCACACATACATTGATATTTTGCCATGTATTTTCACCCATTCTAATGGTTTTTTAATTTTTTGTTTAATATTTTTTTATGTTGCTATTATGATATTTATTATTAACCATATTTATAATTAATCCTACTAAATTCGTCAGAAATCTTAGGATTTTATTCTAATTTAATCTCTTTTTCATATATCCATACACCATGTAAGTTGCATCTCATCAAAGCTTTTAATGAAAATTTACCATGTCCCTTTGAAGGGGCTTTTACCATTAACTTTACGTCTGGCTTCATGAATTGGGTAAAGTCAACTCTTGCTAAGTATATCTCATTAATAAACACCTCAATCCATTGGATGAAATGCCCATCCTCCATAGGATGTGGAATTCCAGTAGATATTTTGACTTCAAAATATTCATCTGCTTTAACAACATCTGGACAGTCAATAAATGGAGTGTGCTTCTTTTCAAAATCATTTCCTTCTTTCATTTTATTTATTCCACAAAAATAGTTCATATTCTCTCCCTCTAAAATAAAATTTTAAATATTTAGAGTTTTTCCAAAATTTTCATCGCCTTTGTGAATGCAGGCATTCCACTTGTTAATAAAACTACTCTTAAAACGTCTGCAATTTCTTCTTTAGTTATGCCGAGTTCTTTCATACCACTTTTCATCTGCTTTTCTGTTGCTACTTCATCACATTTTGAAGCTACTATCCCTATTGCTATTAATTTTTGTGTCTTATAATCTAAAACTTTTCCTGTAAAAGCTGCTTCATTTAACTTAACAATAGCTTCATACAAATCTGGGTATTTTTCTTTAACTACTTTCATCCCCTCCCCAAAGAAAACTTCATTTTTCATTTTAACACCTCTAAAAAATTTCTAAATTAGTTTTGTTTTTGGAAGTATATATATTTTACTAAATATTGCCGTTTGAAACAGATTAATTTTTCATAGACAAATATACACATTTATAGATTTTTATTACTAAAAGGTTTATATATGAGCATATATAAGAAATAGAAATCATAACTGCCCCAGATGCGGGAGAGAATGAGGGGCCAAGAGGGGCAGTTATTATCGAATTTACCCAATGGGAGGAGCCGGGGTTCTCTCGGAGCGAAGTGACGAGAACTTAAAAACCGTAAGGTTTTTATGTCCATAACAGGGACAGAGACCTAAGCCAATGAACCTAGAGGGTTGATAACGCCCAAGTCCAACGTGGATTTATATATAATTGTCCATGTTGGACAGACTCCTTATTTTAGTCCTAATCTCTGTAGTGCCCATGGATAATCGATTTAGTTTTCTTCTAAGTTCGTACCAACTGATATTTTTATCGATTTTAATTTTCTCCACTGACGGTGTGATTACGATAGCCCTTTCTTTATTAGTTCTTTATTGCATTCTTTAAATACTTCATAAAATGATATATAGTATTTATTGCTTAAATATTCTATACAATTATGAATAATTGCTATAAATCTAACGAACCCAATATTGCTTTTTTTAGAGATTAAATAATTTCATTCGATTTTTAAAACTGATTTATATCTTCTATGGACTTCTTCTATTTTCGGTCTCTTCATATACTCTTTTATTATGTTTTCAGATTTCTTTTTAGCGTCTGTAGAGATTAAATATTTAGGTTTTTTCTGATTATCTATCAACACTGCAACGATTTTAACTCTACCCACGAGAAGGATATTTACTACTTTTTCGGATAATTTATATTTTATTCAATTAATAGTCCTTAATTTGAACTTATTATTATCTAAATCCTTCTCGAATAATTTTTCTATTTTCTCGGTATCACCGAAAAGTTCGGTCTTCCAATTTTTCTTAATTCTACCGATGTAAGTAATCCCTAATTCCTTACATCTCTTTAAAACTTTCTTTGTAGTTACAGCTGCGTCTCCTATGACCGTCCTGATACCTATCTTAGATAGATACTCGATAATCTCAATATACACTTCTGTGGTTGTTTTATCGAGTGGCTTTACTATTGTGTAAATCACATATAACCCTTTTTTTTTCATGGTAAATACAGCAATTTATTACATCTTGGTATGGTTTATAGTGTCTCTCGATGTAATTATATCTAATAGTGCATCCATAAACGCCACAACTAAATTTCCTTCCCAACATTGAATCAACTATCGCAACAAATTTGTATCTATCGTAATCTAAAATATCGGGAAGGTTAAATAACTGATTATATAGGCAATGCTCATCTTCTGACAGTTCTTGCAGATATTTAATAACTGTCGTTCTATCAATCTCTAAAACACTCTCTGATATCCCTTTAATCGTCTTTATCGGCATTAATGTCCTCGTCACCCCATACTTCGCTATCTCTTCCGAAGAACATATCCCAAAACTATTTATAGAATCAACCAGTATATCATTAAATGCTGCTAACATACTGGTATCACCTTTTTTTAATAAACTATTTAACCTCATCCTATTTTTATTTTTTGCTTTTATAGCTCATATCGTTAATTCACACTGTCAGTAAATGAGTTATTTTATTTAAAGAAAGGTGAGAAAGTTATTGATTTTTTTCTACATGCACTCATGCACTCAAAACATCTTATACACTCCATTTGGTTTATATTTTCTACATTTGCTATTTTTATTTGCATCGGGCATTTAAATTCACATAATCTACAACCTGTACATTTATTTTTATTAAGTTTTAGTCTGAATATTGAAAATTTTGCAAATATACTTAATAAAGCTCCAACAGGACAGACATATTTACAGAAAAATCTTGGATAAATAAATCCTAAAACTAAAAATAAAGCCAATAATAAATAAGCTAAGATATATGAATTAAAAAATATATCAGTTCCAAACACATAGGCTAATACAATCACTAAAACTAACACAAAATACTTAAAATATTTCAATGTGTGGTGTATATGTTCTGGCATAGTTGGTAATTTTTTTAATTTAAAGATTTTTACTCTTGTTTGATAAACTAAATCAAATAAGAATCCAAAAGGACACATCCAACCACAAAATATTCTTCCAGCAATTAGTGCTAATATTACTGCAACAATCCTTAAGTTGGTATATGCTCCTTTTCCTAAAATAAATCCTTTAACAAAGCTTATAATACTCAAATAAAAACCTGTAACTATTAAAGCTCTAATAAAAAAGAATGTTTGGGAGATTTTTCTAAATATTTGGATTTTGAACATAATACCACCTGAAAATTCTTTACTCACTACTAAATTTTGAAATCTAAAATATAAAAATATTTTTAGTCAAGTATTTTAAAATAGGGAGAATAATTGTTAATCTTCATAAATAAAAATAGTGCATAATTATTCATAAAAAAATAGAGGTTGTCGTGTTGTATCCCAAAAATATTTCGCACCTATAAGTAATAAAAAGTAATAACTCATATATAATATGGGCGGTGTAAAACTTGACGATAAAAAGATTAAGAAAATTATTAGATGGAAGGAGAAGGGATTTAGAACGAAAGATATTGCTAAGAAGCTGGAAATATCCACTCGTAGAGTTCAGCAGATATGGAAAGAATATCGAGAGACTGGAGAAATCCCAAATATAAAGCGTAGATGTCGAAAGCCAAGAGAAATTACTCAGGAAGAGATAGATATTGTCCTTAAAGCAGTCGAAGAATATAAGAGGACAAGCCCAGGACATTTGGAGCATTTTATCGAATGTAGGTATAATATGCATAATAATCGTATATATACTATACTGAAACAATATGGTGAAATACAACCTAAAAAGGAAAAGTTGAACGGATAAATAGAGGGGTTGAATATCGACTAAATAGATTTGATAGTTTAGAAGAGTTCGTAAATTAAATGAAACCACATTAGTGATTTCATAGTTCTTCACTACGCTCCGATTGGCATAATAAAATAAAACCACATCGTTCTTTAGATTAGACGAAAACCTAAGGTTTTCATTACTCGCTTACTACGTAATCGATTTTAAAACTCCTTATGAAGTTTATTTTGGAAATATAGTTAATAATATGGAGGCAATTTCATGAATTATAATTCCGAAATAATTTCAGGATACCACAACACTACGAGGTTGTCGAAAAATATTAAACTAACTGATAGTAGATAATACGAAATATGAAGCGGGAAGAAAATAAGAAAACAAGAGAGAAAAAGAAAAGTTTCAAGAAGCGGAAGGATTATTGGAAAGCTTACGACCTTAGATATAAGAAATACGACATAGTGGAGACATATATATTTATTTTACGTATTATAAATAAGTTAAATCGCCCCTCGATAGAAAGACGAAGGGTAGGTCGAGCTCTAGCTATATCCCATAATGAATATATGGCTGTTCAAATATTAAAACATATCTACACACTTAGTTTGAGAGACTTAGAGACCATATCGAATATCCTACCAGTAAAGCATTCAAACGAATAGATTATACCTCTTTGTCAGCCTTACTTACCTTTACGTATGTAATTATAGACAATTTACTGAAACAGCCCACCAATAAAATATATATCGCTGACTCCGCGGGTGTTTCCATAAATAGATTATATAGTGAATGTATTTATCGAGGAAAACGGACTAAACGACGAGTGTTTGGTAAATTGCATATTTTAGCATGCTATTATCCTAACTATGGCTATATTCCAGTAGTTGCTGCCCGTTGGGGCACTAATTATAGTTCCGATAGTGCAAACTTATTAGAAATGCTTAAACAAATCGATTTTTTAGATATTGAATATCTATTGGCTGATAGTGGATACGATTGCTGTGAACTGTTCGAATACTCACTAAATCACAACATCTCCCCCATAGTTAAAACTAAAGAGTTTAAATGGGATTATAAAACCAATAAGGTTAGAAAACGAATCAAAGGTATGTTTAATCAAAATTTATATATATACCGTGGAGTCGTAGAATCCATTTTTGGTGGGCTGGAAACTAAAAACCGTCTAAAATTAAACGATAGATTGCTAAATATTAGACGAAACAGCAATATCGCTGCTGCAATAGTACATAATATATTAATATTAATGAGATTATCTGTATTAATATATAATACTTCATACTCTTCCTAATTCAATTTTTCGACAACCTCACCACAACCGAAAAGTTTATATATGAGTTATACCTACTTTAATTTCGCTTGTCGTTGTGGGCTCGTGGTCTAGATGGCTATGATGCCGCCCTGACACGGCGGTGGTCGGGAGTTCGAATCTCCCCGAGCCCACTATTTTATTTTTACAAGTACATTAACTGGTAAATCTGAATATATAAATTACAATTTAAAAAATTTAAAATAGGACTTTCGCAGGAAGAGTGTGTCTAAAATAGGACTTACATACGATACCTCATTAAAAAATATGCACAAACCCAGATGGCGATTCGAGTAATAGAAGTCGAAGTTAAGAAAGTATTCAATTTATCTCCGAATCTGTTGGTTAAAGCTCCGAAGAAATCCTCGCATATTCTTCTTTTATTATATTCTTTTTTATAGAAGAATTTTATCCTTAATTTTAGCACCGTAGCCCTTATTATCTCTTTTCGTTTTCTTTATTATTGGCTTGTAGTTGAATTTAACTATTTTATTTGGAGTATCCTTGTCATCGTATTTCTCATAATTATAAAAATATCCCTCTCCATAAGCAAACTCTAAGTCCGATTTATCTAATCCTATAGATATTGGAAATAATGTTTTATTTTCTGAATCGTAACGAGTTATAGCATGTATTTTTATCAATTCTCCTGCTTTATTCGAAAACTTTGTTGAGTCGATAAATGTCTTCTCATAATCTAAATTTCATAACTTCCTAAGAATTTTCTTTTCCCAGTAATGGATTACTGAATGGTCAATAAACATCTCTGTCAAGTTTTCCATCGTTCTTAACGATATTCCTAAAAACTCCTTAACAACAGAAACTTTACGTAATATTTCGATAGTATATTTTCTTGGTTTCAATCCTTTGGGTAATTTAATATCCTAATCTCATAAAAAACTTCTAATATCTCGTTTATATCATATATCTTAGAGTTCCATCTTTTCGTTACTATATTTTTTTATTTTGTAGTTATATTAATATATAAATATTACTCGATTTTAGACACACTAATATTTAGAGAAATCTTTAAATATGCGTTAAGATATTATATGAAAATATAACAATCTAAAAACAAATCCAAAGATTACTATGCCAAATGAAACGAAATCAAAAAACAATCAAGAATTGCTTTATCAGATAGTTTTATCTTACAAGGTTAGTCATAATTATCCACTTAAAACCTTTTTAATTGAATGCAAAGACAAACTAAACGAATGCATAGACATAATTTGGAATAATATCGAATGGACCAAAAAGGACAAACCAAAACTACCAAAATCAAACGAATTCAAAAGAAATTTAAGAAATAAACTGTTAGAAAATTGGAATTATGTTTCTCAATATATAGATGGAATTATTAAAACTGCCTATTCTATCTTAGGTAGTTGGGCTTCGAATTATAAAAAGGGTTATAGAACGAAATCAAAACCGATAGTTAAAAGATTATTTGTTAGAGTTAAAACAACATTAATAAAATACAATAAAGATAAAGGAGAAATAAGAATAACCATAAAACCAAGAAAAGAATATTTAATTTTAGATATTAAAAATAAATGGTTTTTTGATAAAGTTAAGGATTTACCAATAGGAGAAATTATTCTAAAAGAAAATGAGGCATATTTAACCTTCAAAGATAATTTAACTTATTCAGACAAAGATATAATCGTTGGAGTGGATAGCAACTTAAAATCTCTCGATTTATTCCATCCAACAGAGGGCTGGATTAGAATAGATATATCAGAACTGCATAGAATTAAAGAGATTTATGATAGAAAAATCGATTTGCTTAAAAAGTTAATTAAAAAGTGTCCTTTAAGAGTTATGAGAAAGATAAAAAGGTTGTTCGAAAGAAGGAAGAATAGAGTTAATGACTTTTTACATAAATTAACTACTCAACTATCCCGATTATTCTCTAATGTAATCTTTATCTTCGAAGATTTGAATAAACGAAAGATGTATAAAAATAGATATTTTAATCGAAAGTTGGATAGAGCTAATTGGAATAGCATAATACAAAAAATTAGCTATAAAGCGATAACGATTTTAGTTAATCCTGCTTATACATCGACAACCTGTCCTATATGCGGGAGTAAAATGGAGTCCCAAGAAGGACAGGTTGTTTTTTGCTCTAATTGTAAGAACTCTTTTAATCGACAATTGGTTGGCTGTTTTAATATCTTTAAAAGAGGTTTAAGAATGGTTAAAGAAATTATGGGTGGCTTTGGGGCTATCTCGGAACGAAGCGACGAGAACTTAAAAACCGTAAGGTTTTTATGTCCACGACAGAGGCAGAGGTTTCCATTAGGAAACTGATGACGCCCAATCCCAACGTGGAAGCGAAGCTTCCAGTAAGGGAATCGAACCGAAGGTTCGAGCTATAAAATCCTTCGGATTTTGTTCAAATCGCAGATTTCCCTCTGATGGTCTATAAAGTCAATTATAATGGAAAATATCTAATTAAAATTTCCTAAATGTCTATCTTTGTCTATAAATGACTACGTTGGGAGAACCCCCTAAAGTTTATGGATTTCTTAGCAAAAAATATTTTAAATAAGGTGCTATCCAATGAAAAGAAAGTGGAAATATATTACTATGTTGGTGGAAACCTTCAGACATTTATAGCGTAATCGATAAGATGAAGAATAATAAAATAGAAAATACAAATATAATAAAGTTACAAATGCACTTTCTTTATTTAAAAAAGAATATATTGTTAATGAGTATAAAATTGACGAATATAATAAAGAGTTTTTAATTAAAAAGAATATATTATTCTTAAATCCAATTTAAAGCTTTTTAAAGCCACAGAGTTATTTAGTTTGGAACGCTATAAAAAGGATTTTATAAGGATAATTATGGTGTTTAAAATGAAATTAAATGAGAAAAATATCATACTGTTTTCTTTAACTTGTTTTATAATTATCTCTACTACGTGGATATTTTTAAATCCCATACAACCAAAAGAAAAACATATAGCTGAGATAAAAGAAGGAGACTATGTTGTTATAAAAGGATATATTCAAGAGATGAACCTAAAGAGAGATAAATATAGGCATCCCATTAACATTTCAAGAATTGTTATAAACGATGGTACTGGAAATTTAGATGTTGTTGCTTTTGGAAAAACAAGGGAAGAGCTTTTAAACTATATATTAAGCTATAATCCAATGATTAAAGAAGGGGACTATGTTGAAGTTAAAGGAAAAATCTCAATTTATCAAGGGAAATATGAGATAATTTTAAATGATATTAATAATTTTAAACTAATAGAAAAGAAAAATTTTGAGAGAGATATCTATTTATCTCCAACACCAACTAATATATACGCATCAATATATGGTAAAAAATATCACACATCAAAAAACTGCCCCTATGGAAAAAGATTAAAAGAAGAAAATATAATATACTTTTATTCTGAGGAAGATGCAAAAGCTCTCGGTTATGAAAAATGCAAATGGTGCAATGAATATGGTGAATGATTATGGGGAAATATAAAAAATTTTTCGCTATAGCTGTTTGTTCATTACTGTTATTTACAGTTTATTTTTATAGAGACCCAGATAGGGAGATAACAAAAGGAAATAACATTATAATATCCCCAGCCGATGGAACAGTAGAGTATATAAAATTCTACAAAAACGGAGAAGCAGAAGTTTTTAAAGATGGAAATTGCTATGTTCTAAATGTTTCAAAATACTTCCCAAATGGTTGTTATGTTATTGGCATTTTCATGTCTCCATTTGATGTGCATGTTAATAGAGCACCTATAAGTGGAAAAGTAGTTTATATAAAGCATATTGATGGGAGCTTTTATCCAGCATTTTTAGATGGAGTTGAAAAAATAAATGAGAGAAATATTGTTATAATAAAAAATGGTTCTGATTATATAGGTGTAGTTCAAATAGCTGGTTTTGTTGCAAGAAGATGCTGGTTAAGTATAAACGAAGGAGATTATGTTGAAATAGGACAGAGAATTGGAAAAATAAAATTAGGCTCACAAACAGCAGTTATAATCCCATCTAATTACAATATAACAGTTAAAGTAGGAGAGAAGGTATATGCAGGGCAAACAATCATTGCAGTCAAAAATACAGCTAATTAATGAAATTAAAAATAAAGTTAAAAGAATTAGAGAAAGTTTGGAGTTAAATAAAGCATTATTTGATATAGTAGATATTGAAGTTAATGAAAAGATATTAACCATTTACACAAAAAACAGAACTGATAAATCTACAATTATAGGGCCTGGAGGTTGGGTAGTTGGAAAATTAAGGGAAGAGATGAAAGATAGATTTGAAATTATAAGAGTTGAAGATTATACTGACAAAGTTTTATTTGAGGAGAGAATAAAAGCAATTAAATCTCTATTTGAAGATAGCATTTTTCAAGATATCTGTAACTATTTTTTATACAAAGAAATTCCTAAAGAGAAAAAAGATGTTATTTGTTTAATCCATTGTCAATATGATTTATATTCCTTAGATATCTTATCAAACATTTTTAACATCAAAGCAATAACTTATGACTTTCCAGCGTTAGTTCCACAAAAAACAAAAGAAAAGATTTCAGATTTTTTAAATAAAAAGAATATAGAGCATGAATTTTTAAAATTAAACTTAACAAAAGATGAAATAAAAAATCTTATAAATTCATTTCCTTGCGGATTTTTAAAGGATAAAATTATAGAAGATTTAGAAGGCTATATATTTACAAGCTGTTTAAATTGTGAAGTTTTTAAATATAAGAATGCAATAATTATAAACTTTTTTGAACTCTTTCCAATAAAAATTAAAAAGGATGAAAATTATTTAAATTACTGCCCTTTATGTATTCAAAGCTCCAAAATTGAGAAAAATAAAGAGAAATTTATAAAAAAAATTGTTAAAGAGGTATATATAGGATTTAAAGAGCCAACAGATGCTTCTGAAGAGATATTGACGGTGATAAAGTGATATTATTTTTCGAATATGCCCTTGCTTCTGGTTTTGAAGATGAGGGAATTTTAAAAGAAGGAAAAATGATGTTTGATACATTATTAAAACAATTCTTAGAGATTGATAATGTTGTATCTTTAATTCATAAAGATTTTACTAAGGAATATAAAGATTTTAAAAACCTTAAAATAATTGAGGTTGAAGATGAAAAAGAAATTGAAGAAAAATTAAACTGCATCTTAAAAAATAAAAAAATGGATTACTCCTTAATTATAGCCCCAGAGGATGAAAACATTTTATACAATTTAACAAAAATTATAGAAAAATATCCAGTAAAAAATTTAGGTAGTAATTCAGAAGCTATAAAAATTTCTGGAAACAAATATTTAACTTACTTAGCAATAAAAAATTATGTAAAAACTCCAAAAACATTACCTCCAAAGAAATACGTAGTAAAGAAAATAGACAGCTGTGGAGGAAAATTTAACTTAGTTGATGATAATTTTTTAATCCAAGAATTTATTGAAGGGGAAAATCTATCTGTCTCTTTGATTGTTGGTAGAAGGATATATCCGTTATCTTTAAATAGGCAGTATATCGATGAGAGAGGCTTCGTTGGAGCTGAAGTAAATATTAAGCATAAATTAAAAGATAAAATTTTCAATGAAGTTATTAAAGCAGTTAAATGTATAGATGGATTAAATGGATATGTTGGAGTTGATGTTATAGTAAATGAAGATATATACATTATAGAGATAAACCCAAGAATTACTACAACAGTTTATGGACTAAAAACAAACCCAAGTTTAGCAGAGTTGTTAATAAAAAATGCAAACAATGAAGAACTAAAATTTAAAGTAAATGGAAAGAAATTTACAATAATCAAGTAAATGTGGTGATATTTTGCAGTACCCAAAAGATATCGTGCTTAAAGAAAGTGAAGACATTGAAGGAATAGAAATTGAAGGACCGTGGTTGGATGAAGATATAAGTTTAGAGGAGATAGTTAAAAAATACTACCTAAAAATTGGATTCCAAGCTTCACATATAGGTAAGGCAATAAATATCTGGAAACATATTGAAGAGAAGAGAAAAAAAGGAGAGGAAATAACAGTATTTTTTGGATACACATCAAATATTGTGTCTTCTGGATTAAGGGAGATTATAGCTTATCTTGTAAAGCATAAAAAGGTTGATGTCATTGTTACAACAGCTGGAGGAGTCGAGGAAGATTTTATAAAATGTTTAAAGCCTTTTATATTGGGAGATTGGAAAGTTGATGGTAAGCTATTGAGAGAAAAAGGAATAAATAGAATTGGAAACATCTTTGTCCCAAATGATAGATATATAGCGTTTGAAGAATACATGATGAAATTTTTTGAAGAACTTTTATATTTACAGAAAGAAACTGGGAAAATTATTACAGCGAGTGAATTTTGCTATAAATTAGGAGAATTTTTAGATAGAGAAATAAAAAGTAAAGAGAAGGAGAAATCAATATTATATTGGGCATATAAAAATAACATCCCAATATTCTGTCCAGCAATAACAGATGGCTCAATTGGAGATATGCTATATTTCTTCAAAAAATACAGAAAGGATGAAGAATTAAAGATAGATGTGGCAAATGATATTGTAAAATTAAATGACATTGCTATAAACTCTAAAGAAACTGCATGTATTGTTTTAGGAGGTTCATTGCCAAAGCATAGTATTATAAATGCAAATCTATTTAGGGAAGGAACAGATTATGCAATATATATAACCACAGCTTTACCTTGGGATGGTTCTTTAAGTGGAGCACCACCTGAAGAAGGCATTTCATGGGGAAAAATTGGTGCTAAGGCGGATTATATTGAAATTTGGGGCGATGCCACAATAATATTCCCATTATTGGTCTATTCTGTGATGAAATAATTAAATTATTTTTTAATGGTTGAAAATATGCTATTTGTTGTAGGTATAGGTAGTGGCAGTGAAAGGCATTTTACAAAAGAGGCAGAGGAGATATTAAATAACGTAGATTTAATTGTATGTTATAAAAACTACAAAAAGTTTGTTGAGAGGTTTAATAAACCAATATATACAACAGGTATGACAAAAGAGATTGATAGAGTTGATTATGCTTTAAAAGAGGCAAAAGATAAAGATGTTGCTTTAGTCTCAAGTGGTGATGCAACAATTTATGGCTTAGCTTCTTTAGCTTATGAGATAAACGAAGCTAAAGGATACAATGTAGATATAAAAGTTATTCCAGGTATAACAGCTGCTTCATTAGCTTCTGCAATCTTAGGAAGTCCATTAAATCATGACTTTGTTGTCATAAGCTTTAGTGATTTATTAACTCCTTTAGATTTAATATTAAAAAGATTTAGATTTGCGTTAGAAGGAGATTTTGTTATCTGTATATACAATCCATTAAGTAAAAAGAGAAAAGAGCCATTTTTAAAAGCTATGGAAATATTAAACAATTTTACAAAAGAAAAAGATAGAGATTATATTATTGGAATAGTTAAAAATGCTGGGAGAGAAAAAGAAGAAGTTTTAATTACAAACTTTAAGGAGCTTTATAATAACTTAGAAAAATACTTAGAGTTTATAGATATGAATACAATATTAATCATTGGAAATTCTTCAACAAAGATTATAAATGACAAGATGATAACTCCAAGAGGTTATTTAAATAAATACAAAATTTAGGTGGAAAATATGCTTGAAAAAATAAGAAAAGAGTTGAACTTTTATTTTTTAGAGAGGAGGGAAGAAATAGATATTGCATTAACTTCAATTTTGGCTAATGAACATACAGTCTTTTTAGGAAATCCAGGAGTTGCTAAATCACAATTAATTAGGGCTATAGCCTCACATATTAATGCCAATTATTTCGAAAAACTTATAACAAGGTTTACAACCGAAGATGAGTTATTTGGACCTTTAAGTATTAAAGAGTTAAAAGACAACGATAGGTTTGTCAGAAAAACTTCTGGTTATTTGCCAACAGCAGAGATAGCATTCTTAGATGAGGTTTTTAAAGCTAATAGCTCCATATTAAACGCTCTACTTTCAATAATTAATGAGAGGATTTATCACAATGGGGATAGGATAGAGAAAGTGCCCCTAATTAGCCTCTTCGGAGCTTCAAATGAACTCCCTGAAGAAAATGAGCTCTTAGCTTTTTATGATAGATTTTTGTTTAGAAAAGTTGTTAAGGGAATTAGAAGCTACGAAAACCTATCAAAGCTGATTGATTTAGAAGATGAATATAAGCCAAAAACTGTTATTGATGTTGAAGATATTAAAGAAATGCAAAAAGAAGCTTTAAAAGTTGATATCTCAAATATAAAAGAAGATTTGATTAAAATAAAATTATCATTGGAGAGTGAAGGAATAAAAATCTCTGATAGAAGGTTTAAAAAGTCTGTTAAAGCAGTTAAATGCTTCTCCTACCTAAACGAAAAAGAAAAAGCAGATGAGAATGATTTAGACATTTTAAGGCATATATATTGGAATGAGCCAGATGAATTCTTTAAAGTTTCAGTTGAAATTTTTAAATTGTCCAATCACTTTGCTGGCTTTGCTTTGGAGCAGAGAGAAATTTTAGACAGCTTAATGAATGAAATAAAGAAAATTAATAAAGATAGAATACAGTTAGGAGGAATAGAGTATAGAAAATGCCTTGAAATTTTAGGGAAGCTAAATAGCATGTCTATAACCTTAAAAGATGTAAAAAATAAAGCAATTGAAGCTAATAAACCTTATGAGCTTGTTGAAGATGTTTTGAAGGAAGTTGAAGGATTCAAAAAATATGTTGAAGAATTATTAAAAAAATAAATAATATAAATAATTAAGTGATAGCTTATGAAAAATGTTATAAAGCATGATACTTATGATAAAAAGGCATTTGAAAGATTTTTAAAGAATAGCAAATATCTACAAAAACTCCTTAGCTATTATTCTCAATTCCATCCAATCCATGAAAAATTGGCTGAAGATACCTTTTATGCCTTCTTTAAATATGTCGTTGAATTTAATGAGCATGTTGAAGAAAAATTTAAGATAAATAAGGCAATATTAGAAGGTGCTATAAAAAATATTGAGTATGAAAAAAGTAAACTTTTAACTGAATTGGATGAAGTAAATGCTGGAACAGCCACAATAATGTTTTGTGAAAAATTTTTTGAAAATTTAAAACTTAAAAAGCTAAATAAAGAAATAAAAAAATTTATATCTGAAGGAAAAGGAGATGGATTGGAAGATAAATTAAAAGAAACTGCCAAAGAAACTATGAAAGACATATCAGAAGAAGTTTCTGAAATTATGCAAGGATTTAATGCCGTTGAGAATTTTGGTAGAGGAGAAGGGCATAAAAAGCTGTTATCTCCTGATGAAAGAATAAATTTGGCAGATAAAATTCTACAGAATAAAAAAATTAGAGAGATTGTGAAAAAACTTGGTAAATTAAGATTATTGGCTATAAATGAATACAAATCAAAGATTAAACATTACTCTGGAGAAATTTATTCTACAAAAATTGGGAGAGATTTAAAGCATCTACTACCAAAAGAGATTGCTAATTTTTCTGATGAGATTTTGTATTATGACTTTTTAAGAAGATTTGCTGATAAAAAACTCTTAATTTATGATATTCAAAATAAATTAGAAAAGCAAAAAGGGCCGATTGTAGTTTTATTAGACCACAGTGGTTCAATGTATGGAGAAAGGGAAATTTGGGGAAAGGCTGTTACTTTATCTTTAATAGAGATTGCTAAGAGAGAAAATAGGGATATATATTACATTGCCTTTGATGATGGAGTTAGATTTGAAAAAAAGATAAATCCTAAGAATATAACTATAGATGAAATAATTGAAATAGCTTCCTTATATTTTGGTGGGGGAACAAATTTCATAGAGCCGTTAAATAGAGCAATAAAAATAATAAACGAAAACGAAACCTTCAAAAATGCAGATATCCTGTTGATAACTGATGGCTATGCTGAAGTGAATGATGCCTTTTTAAAAGAATTTGACAAATTTAAAAATGAACATAATGTTAAATTAATCTCTGTGTTTGTGGAAACCTTTCCAACAGAAACTTTGAAAATAATTTCTGATGAAGTTATAAAAGTTTATGATTTAGTGGATGAAGAAGCAAGAAAAATATATAAAGCAGTATCTTAATTACCAAACTATCAGAATTATATTAGTTTTTTCTCAACAATTTCTCCTCTTGGCTCAATTTCTTCAAATATTTGTGCCTCAAATCTATAAATTTTAACTCCTTCAGCTAACCACATATCAGGTGGTAGCCCTGCTTTTAGACATAAATTAGCTAAATATTCTTCAACATCCCATCCATACTCAACAGGTACTTGAGGCAATAACAACCCTCTATGTAATCCATACTCTATAATTAATCCATCTCTGCCAATTTTTATTTTCTCTAAATACTCTCTTGGATTTCTAACTTTAATAAGTTCTGGAGGAGTTAAGATACTAACTTCAACCACAATGTTATCCATCTCTTCTAAGGTTACTGGAATAAATCTTGGGTCTTTTGTAGCTGCACTTATTGCTGCTTCTTTTAAAGCTTCAATTAAAGGCATTATTGGCTCTGGAATTCCAATACATCCCCTAAGTTCTTTATCTGGATATGTGTGGAGAGTGCAAAAACATCCTCTTTTTTCATTAAATATGGGAGGGTAATTCTTTATAATTATATTATTGCCTGCTAAATAGTTTTCTATTACTACCCTTGCAAATTTTACTGCAAATTTTCCCTCTTCTAAGGTTAGTAATCTCATAATTCCACCTAATATGTTCTAATTTAATTAATAAAAATAGTAACGCTCAGTTGTCCCAGGTGTCATCACAGTTCAGGGAAGTCGGCACTCATCATCGCGCTAAATTCTTAAATTAAATAATCAAATATAAATTTAAATAATTATATCAATTTTTTCCCCACAAATTAGACATCTTTTTGTTTCTACATCTAAATTAATTATCTTAGCGTTGAATATATACCTTTCTATTAACAAAGCTCCACAGTTTGGGCAATAGGTGTTTTCTCCCTCATGCCCAGGAACATTTCCAATATAAACATATTTAAGCCCCTCCTCAATAGCTAAATTTCTTGCTATTTCTAAGGTTTTTATTGGTGTTGGAGGAACGTCAGTTAATTTATAATCAGGATGAAATCTTGAAAAATGTAATGGAGTTTCTTTTCCCAACTCATCCCTTACAAAGTGTATTATAAATAACAAATCATCTATATTGTCATTATAACCTGGAACTATTAAATTTGTAATCTCTACATGTATTCCTAATTTTTTTGCTAATTTGCAGGTTTCTAATACTGGCTCTAAAGTTGCTTTACATACTTTTTTATAAAAATCAGCATTTCCTTTAATATCTATGTTCATCGCATCTACAGGAAGGGCTTTTAATGGTTCTTTTTCAATATAACCATTGGTAATCATAACATTAAATAGCCCATTCTCTCTTGCTACAACTGAAGTGTCATACATAAATTCATAATATACTGTTGGTTCAGTGTATGTGTAAGATATTCCTGGGCAGTTGTATTTTATAGCAATCTCAACTATTTCTTCTGGTGTCATCTCTCTATAAGGAATTTCATCTGGTGGAAATTGGGAGATTGTCCAATTTTGACAGTGTAAGCATCTAAAATTACAGCCACCAATAGCTAAAGAAACCACTTGAGTTGTTGGATAGAAATGAAATAATGGCTTTTTTTCTATTGGGTCTATTGCTAATGAGCAAACTTTTCCATAACCTACAGCATATAAAGTTCCATTTATATTTTGTTTATTCCAGCAGAAGCCTCTCTCCCCATTTTTAATTATACAATGTCTTGGACATAAGTTGCATCTAACTTTATTATCTGGCAACTTTTCATAAAACATAGCCTCTCTCATAGTTCCACCTGCAAATATCTCCATAAGAAACTTTAATAAAGTTCCATCAAAATTGATGAATTGCATCCTTATGGAAGCAACTCCTCTTAATCTACTAATTTTCCTCTGATAGCAAATATTTCAGTGATTTCCATCAATAATTTATTTTTATATATTATGTTATATGTTCTTTTTGGTAATTTATTGTGTTTGGTTTTTAGTAGTGATTTTAATCTATCGTCAAGCTCTGCAATGCCTATGTATTTAATCTCCCTCCTTGTTTCTAAGTTGTGTTTTCTTATAATTTTTCCTATTGGGATATCTGCTGACAATAAATCTTTTTTTATCTCTTCTCTAAGATTTTCCTCTTCTATATTTTTAAAAGGAGTTTTTGAAATAGCATAAACTAATGGAATATTATTAACTTTAAGAATAACCTCTCTATAATTTACATTATCGACAATTTTTTGGTTTATTGTTTCTACTTTACAAACATCTTCAAATAAAATTTCTAAAATATTTGTTACACTTCCGTCAGTTCCTAAAAGTATTTTTTCTTCATTCAGCAAAGGAAATTTTTTATTAAGATTTGATATCTCCTTATAAATTATCATAACAACCAGCCCTATTTGGTGATAATAATGATAGTAATGAATAATAGAATTGAGAGATTCTTAAAATATATGGAAAGTGAAGGTATAAAAAAGGCTGTGATATTTAAAAAAGAAAATATAAATTACTTCTTAGGAAAATATTTTATGAGCTTTTCTATCTTAGTTTTTGAAGAACAACCTCATCTATATGTTGGAAAACTTGATAAAGATTATGCTGAAGAACTTTTTAACTTTTTAGAAATTAGAGAGTTCAAAAGCTGGGAGGAGATATTTAAAGGATGTGATGGAGTTGAGAAGGAACTACCAATTAGTTATTTAAAATATATTGATAAAGACTATAAAATAATATCCGACAAAATTAGAGAGATGAGAATGATTAAAGACAAAAATGAAATAGAATTAATTAAAAAAGCCACTGAGATTAGTGATAAAGCCATGAATTGGGTTTTAAATAATTTATATGATGTAAAAAATCTAAATGAATATGAGTTGGTGGCAGAGATAGAATATATTATGAAAAAGCATGGTTCAATAAAGCCAGCATTTGATTCTATTGTTGTTTCTGGTAAAAAAACTTCTTTTCCTCATGCTTTACCTACAAAAGATAAAATAGAGGATATTTTATTAATTGACATTGGAGCTGTTTATGATGGCTACTGTTCAGACATAACAAGAACATTTTTATTAAAAGATGATGATGAAGAGATGAAAAAAATCTACAGCTTAGTTTATGAAGCAAAAAAAGTTGCTGAAAAATATTTAAAAGAAGGAATATCTGCTAAACAAATTGATAATATAGTTAGAGAGTTCTTGGGAGATTATGAAAAGTTGTTTATCCACTCTTTAGGACATGGTGTTGGGTTAGAAGTTCATGAAGAGCCAAGATTATCGAACAAATTAAAAGATAATGAGAATATTATTTTAAAAGAAGGTATGGTAATAACTATTGAGCCGGGTTTATATTTAAAAAATAAATTTGGTGTAAGAATAGAAGATTTATATTTAATTAAAAAAAATGGATTTGAAAAATTAAGTAAGGCAGAAATTCCTATATATTAAATTATTTTTTCCATTGTTTAAATATAGTTGTGTGTAAAAGTATCTTAATTAAAATAAGGCATTCAAATTGTTCTTATAAAAGTTTAAATTTTATTTTATTTTGTATACCTACTATAATTCCACCTAATTATTATTTTAATCATATTAATGGCACTGTTGCGATATTCCTATTAAGAGGATTCGTTGTTTAACCATGTAAGAGAGATTTTACACTTAGCTATTAACGATTTAAAAATAAATCCATACGATTAGAGAGTTTAAAAATTTTGAAATAATAAAAATTTTTGAAAAATACGGATGTAATTACATAAGCTTTATTCCGAAAAATGATAAAGTTAAATACTATCTTGAGGATGAATATAAAAAAGAAGAAAAATGGAAATTCGATTATGTTATCGATAAAAATACTATTCCTAAATTAGTTATTGCTGAGGACGAAATAATTACAAACTACAAAAGAAAAAAGGTATAATATACCTTTTTAACTAATATCAACTTTGAAAATCAAGAATCTTACATAAAAATGTATAAAAAACGATAGAATATTGAAACACGATTTAGAATGCTTAAAGATGCAGTTATAAAAACGAAATCAATCTCTTTAAAAGTTAGGTTGTTCCTTTTTATGCTTAAATGCGTTATTCATAACTTATAGATTAAAATTCGTAATAAAAAAGAATGTATTTCTTTAAAATTCTTCATCGTCGAAATATGTAAGTTATTAAATGAGTTCGATTATTCAATCATGGTTATGCGTAATACTTGGTTGTGTATGTCTAATGCATATTCGTAGATACTGTATAATATTATCATAAGGAAAATTAGAAGATATGAGAAACGAAATATATATATATGGGATAAATTTAAAACCAAGTAATTAAATATTTATCGAATTTCGAACCATTAATGTTATATAATTTTCATATGTAAGTTATTATTACACAATTAAAAAATAAATATTTTAAACTAAGATCCAAATTTCGATATCTACATGACATATTTTAGAAGGATAGTATGATAGATAGAGTATTAATAGAGCTAAATAAGACAGAAGGGATTAAAGGTTCAATGGTTGTAGGGAAAGATGGATTAGTTATAGCTACTCAATTGCCAGGAAATATTGATGCCGAGTTAGTAGGGGCTATGGCATCAGCAGCATTTGGGGCAGCTGAGAGAACAGCTGCAGAAATTGGTATGGGTAGTTTAGTGCAAACAATGGTTGAAGGAGAGCATGGTAAAACTTTAATGGTCGATGCTGGTGAGGGAATCTTAGTTGTTTTAACTGATGCAAAAGTTAACTTAGGTCTAATTAGAATTACTATGAAAAGAGCTGCAGAAAAAATAAAAGCTATGATTTAAACTAATTAAGTCTTCTAAATTTTACTATGGAGGGATTAAAATGAAAATATCAATATACGGAGCGGGAAATCAAGATTTATATATAAACCAATTAAATCTACCAGAAAAATTTGGTGGAGAACCACCTTATGGTGGAGCAAGAATGGCTATAGAATTTGCTAAAGCTGGACATGATGTTATCCTATCAGAACCTAATAAAGATGTAATGAGTGAAGAATTATGGAAGAAAGTTGAAGAAGCTGGAGTTAAAGTTGTTAGTGATGATATAGAAGCAGCAAAACATGGAGAAGTTCATATCTTATTTACACCGTTTGGTAAAATAACAATAAACATTGCAAAGAAGATTATTGAACATGTCCCCGAAAATGCTGTTATTTGTAACACATGTACTATTCCTACTCCTGTTTTATATAGGTCATTGGAAGGAATTTTAAGATTAAAAAGAAAAGATGTTGGAATTTCATCAATGCACCCAACAGGAGTTCCAGGAACTCCAGGACAGAAATATTATACAATTGCTGGAAAAGCATTAGAAGGTAAAGAGTATGTAACAGAAGAACAAATAAACAAATTAGTTGAACTAGTGAAAAGCATTGGAAAAACACCATATATAGCTCCTGCAGATGTAGTGCCTGCAATTGCCGATATGAATGTTTTAGTTACTGCTACTACTTTAGTAGGAGTCTTAGACTATTATAGAGTCGGAAAAGAAATTATTAATGCTCCAAAGAAGATGATAGAAAAGCAAATATTTATGTCCCTTCAAACTATAGCATCGATTGTTGAAACTTCAGGACTTGAAGGTTTGATGAAGGTTTTAGATAAAGATGTTTTAATTACATCTGTAAAAAATATGCTAATTGATGAAAAGCAGAAAGATTTAAAGTTAGCTTTGAAGATTATCGAAGAGTTTGATAAATCAACTATTGGAGAGAAAGAAGTTAATGAGACATATTTAGTAGCTCCTCAAATTTTTATAAAAGAAGCCACATCATTAGTTGGAGAGAAAGCTATTGAAGCTATAATTAGAAGAAGCTTAATTAAGTTATATGAATTACATGAATAAATTTAAATATCTATGAACAATTAAACCATCATAATTCATAGGTTACTTATTATTTTTATAAAGACAAAAAATTTAGGCGATGATTTCTGTCAATTTGATATAAAAATTTTATGTGGGTATTAGGTTGTTGTGGCATACCTAAAATTTTTTGCGAAGTTATTATGATAGAGATTAAATTAATATGTACAGACACAGGAAGATATAAAACTAATCTTAATGATAAGTATTAGATGACTGCTCTCCACCCCAAAGGGCGGTGCTTTCTTAGCAACAATTTATGGTAAAAAATAAGATTATACTATACTCAAAATCTCTTCATATAAAGCTTTTAGCACTTCCAAATAATCAACATCCCCATTTTCAATTTTGTCCATAATTTCCTCTAACTCTCTTGTTCTCTCCTCTGATATTAAGTGAGGATAATTATTTATTAGATAATTATAAACTTCAATTCCCAATTTTGTTGGAATTAGCTTATTTTTATCTTTACTTTTTATAACATAGCCTCTATCTAACAACTTTTTAATAATTTGAGCATAGGTTGATGGTCTTCCAATACCTCTCTCTTTCATTAACTTAACAACTTCTCCTTCATCATATAATGGAACTTTTGGAATTTTTCTAATTTTTTTCTCTAATATTTTTAAAGAGTTTTTCTCAATCTTTGGAAGTTTTTTTAGCTTTAAATTATAAATTCTGCTCCATCCATCAAACTTTATATCTACATAGCCCTCAACTTTTTCATCCAAATCTTTTATGTAAATTTCTTCATAATCTACAACAGCTTCTTTCATTTGAGATGCAATAAACCTTTTAAATATCAAATCATAAACTTTTATATGATTTTTAGTTAATTTTATATTATTTTCCTTTAAAAACTCTATAAGCTCTTCAGTATCCATTGGTTTTGTAGGTCTTATACATTCATGAGCTCCTTCCATAAAATACTCTCTATTTTTTAAATAATCTTCCAAATTATTTAGCTTTAAATACTCTCTTGCCACTCTCATTCCATCTAATGAAACTCTTGTAGAGGAGGTTCTGTGGTATGTGCAGTTATGTGAAATAATTCCATTTGATATAAAGTTTTGGTTATTTTTAACGGTTAGGTCATAAACATATCCATTATAGAAAATATCTTCTACCTTTTTAACCCTAACAAATGATATGTCCCCATTAATAATTTTTTCTAAAAACTCTTTATATTCTGAGTTATTTACATATTTTAAAACTGTCTTTAATTTTTTTCTTGGAATATTGTTTGTCTTTTCTTTATACCAATTTTCAATGTATATCTTACTATCTTTTAGTATATAATTTCTTCCTTTTTTGAATATTAATTTTTCAAATATTTCTTTTACTGGTAATAAATCACATCCAAATCCTTCCCCATGTTCTTCTCTATATGTTTTATACCCTCTCTCAAATGCTTCTTTTCTAATTCTTAGATATTTGGCAATTTTCTCCTTAAAGGTTTCTAATGATTTATTGCTTATTATTAAGGAGTAAATTCCATTTTTATCTTTATGCAATCTGTTTAAGATACCAATTGAGTTTAAGTAAATACCTATCTTTTCTAAAATTTCTTTTCTTTTTGAGGTTAGAAGCATTCTTAAATTATGTTTTTTAACATTTTTGTTATACAGTAATGAGAAACATCCATCAGTATCAAAGTAACCAGCAATTAGTGCATTAACATAGTTTTCTGGAAGAGAGAATATTATTCCATTTAATTTTCCTTCTCTTGTTCCTAATTTTCTTAAAATTTCTGCAATGATTGGATTTGAAATATTTACTTGATTTCCAGAAATCCAACTGTGTAAGAATGGGAATGTTTCATCCAATATAGTTTTAACATCTTTTAGTGGAGTTTGTGCAATCTTAATTTTGCTATTTTGAATAGACCCATCACCTAAAACTAAACCTACAAAATACCAAAACCTTTCATCTAATTTAAATAATGGAATTTTTTTAGTGCCTGCAACACTTTTGTATATATACTTTGCTTCCTTTTCAACCTCATCTAAATTAAAGTTCCATTCTATCAAATACTTTAATGGAACTCTTTTATTTCTAAGATACTTATATTTTGTACTTGTTTTGATATTTTTCCTAATAAATTCTTCTATTTTTTCAAATATTCTTGAATTCTCGTCAAACTCAATTAAAACATCAGTAATATCTAAATATTTCAAAAGATTCAATAATGATATTGGTTTTCTATCAACTTTGTAGTTAAAAGGCATTGCAATGTAATCATTTTCTTTAATATCTTTTGCAGGGACCCATTTCAATTGATTATCTCTTAAAACCAATAAGTGGTGGTCGGGAGTTGCTTTTATCTCATAATTATTTGATAATACAATTTTTCTTAGATTTCCAGTGTACATCAATTTCCAGAATTTTGTAGCAATGTCTTTCTTTATTGATAAATCATCTAAATCTAACGATAAAATATTTCCTTCTTGAGTATTAACAATATCTTCAATTGTTTCAATTCTTCCATCTCCCAATACAACGTAAGTGTCTGGTGTTAAACACAATCCCAATTCAAACAGCTCTTGGGCTATAGCCATTACTTCATCTGCACCTAACCCGAATCTCTTTGTAGCCTCCTCTAAAAGTGTATCTGTTGTAAATGGTGGTAATGGAGGAATTTCTTTCTCATAGATATTTACTTCAACTTCAACTTCATCTTTATCAAATTCTTTTTCCCAAACCTTTCCAATGTAGATATCATTTTCTAATTTTAAAGATAAATAAGGAACTTTTATTTTATGTTCGTTGTATCTCTCTATAATCCATCCTAAGACAGGAGTTTGAACTCTACCAGCTGAGAGGTAATGTTTATTAAATACCTCCCATAATTTTTGACTTAATCTAAATCCAATCCACCTATCCTCTATCCTCCTAACTATTTGACCTTTAACTTTATTTTCATCTAACTCTAATTTTTCTCCTTTTTTAAATGATTCTACTGCCTTTAATATAGCCCTCTTTGTAATTTCATTAAATCCTACTCTATAGATGTTTTTATTAAATGGAAGGGCATTTATGGCTATATCATAACCTATTTTCTCCCCTTCTGTATCAATATCCGTTGCTATAAATATAGCATCAACTTCATCTGCTATCTCTCTAATAATTTCTATATTCTCCTTTGCATCTATTGCATTTACTTTCTCTCCTCTTTCAATTAATTGCTTTATTAACTCTTCAATATCTTTTTGGTCTGTAAATTGCTCTCCATTTACTTTTTTAATTGATGTATATATTGGAATATATACGTTATTTTCTATCTTGACACCATAAAAGCCCTCTTTTGTAACTAAATCAAATACATGCCCCCCACTTGCAGTTATAATTAAGTTTAAATCTCCAACACAAACCTCATAAACATTTCTGTTGTTTATTTTTCTGACAGAAGGCTTTCCAAAGAAATTAGCTATTGTTCTTGCCTTATTAGGACTTTCTACAATCATTAATACAGATTTTAATAAATCGGGAACTTTTCCCTTAGCTCTACCTAATTTTATCTTTTCCCTAATTTCATCAATCTCTTTAATTAATTCCTCTAAGTTTATTTCGTCAATCTTTTTAAATTCACTTTCATACATAAACAACATGTATTTTTTGAAGTATTCAAAAATCTCTTTCTCATCCACCAATACAATACTGGCTCCTTTAGTTAAACCAAACTCTGTCATCCTTGATGTTCTTCCAGAAGCTTGAATATAGGTTTTTACATCAGGGATTAATAATAGATATTCGTTATCTTCTTTTCTAAGTGAAAAATTCTTTATTTTTAATTTTTCTGTAATTATTTGCCTAATTTCTTCTTCTGTTTTTCCTTCAATGTCAATATCTTCCTTCAACTCTCCTTTCTCTTTTAAATTGTTGATATATTCCTTTAGTTTAATTTTAAACTTTGGAATTCCATAAAATATGGCATATCTAACTCTTTCAGGTATATCTAAGCCTCTAACCAAAACTCCATAGTATGAAGCTACACCAATTAAAACATCTATCTCTCCATTTCTAAAATCATCAAATCCTTTTTTATCTTTTGAATGAATTAATTTTGCTTTAATATTGTTTTCTAATAGGAATTTCTCAATTTCTTGCGCTTTTTCAATACCATAATCAATTGAAATAAAAACAATCCCCCCACTACCAAACAATTTTATATATTCCAATATTTTTTCTTTGCTGAATTCTTCATCATAAATATCTACAACATCTCTAAGCTTATTCATTCCAAATCCAATTTCAAAATTCAAAAGTTCTCTATAGAGTTTAACTCTATCTCCATAACTTTTTCCAGTTGCAGAGGCAATTATTAAACAACCATGTTTTATTTTTTCTAATTTTTCCTTTAAAATTTCTCTCTTTTTTAATGCATCATCTATTTTTCCAATTTTTATTAGATAGATAATTTTATATGCTTCATTTATAATCTCTTCATTAAATCCTAACAACTTCAGAGTTCTATCAATGTTTTTTGAAGCTTTTAATAGAGCATCAACATCATCAACGAATATAAAGTCAAATTTCATACTTGGAGTGTTTTTTGCTAAAAAATTGGATGTTGTTATTAGTATATCATAATCGTTATTCTCAACTCTCTCCTTTACATCTTTCTTTTCCTTTGTTGATAGTTCTGAATGATATGCAACTACCTTAATGTTTAATTTATTTTTCTCTATTAGAGATAACATTTTTTCATACGTTTGTTTAACTAAGAGTGTTGTAGGCAGAATTATATAGCATTTTTTTCCTTTTTTAGCTAAAAATAAGCTCATTAATATACCAAAGAAACTCTTCCCTACACCTGTTGGTGCAACGATTGAAAAACTTTTGTTTTTTAAAACTCTTTTTGCCCACATCTTTTGTATGCTTAAAAGTTCAAATCCTAAATCTTTTACAAATCCTTCAAATTCTTTAAATTCATTCCACATAATACAGTAATTTTTTAAGTTATTTAGGGTTTTTTCTTCCCTAAGTTTTTTACATAACTCCAATTTTTCAAAGACATTTTCTTCTTTTAAACATTTTTCACAAACTCCAATTTCTAACCTTTCACTTGTTATCTCCCCTCTACAGTTTGGGCACATCTCTTTATATATCATTGGTATCATAAATAACACCACATTTTGGTAGAACCTAATAATTATTTTAATATTATTTTTTAATGTTGATTTGACATAGAAGGGATTTAAAAACTTTTTGCTTTATTTATTTGTTATTACTAAAGTAATCATAAGTGGTATTATGGGATTTTTAGATGATAAAAAGAGGACATTAATGAATTTAGAGCTTGCTATAAGAGAAGGTTTGGTTGATGAAGAGATAATTCCAATATTAAATAAAATTAATGAGCTTGAGAATTATTATACAACCTCAAGTTGTATTGGCAGAGTAGGAATAATGGAAATTCCAAAAGATAAAAATCCAAAGCTGTATTCGAGATGGCTTGGAAAATGGCATCACTACGCTACTTATGATGAGATGTTTGATGCATTAAAAGAGAGAAAAGAAGGTTATTTAGTTTTTGTTATGAACTCTCCTATATTGCATATTGCATGTAAAGACATTGATTCTGCAAAAAAGATGCTTGAATTAGCCATACACTCTGGATTAAAAGCTTCTTCAATAAAGTCAGTTTCAGAGAAAAGGGTTATTGTTGAAATTTTAACAACCTATAAGGTAGATGCTCCAATAGGTGAAGATGGAAATATATTTGTGGATAATAATTATTTAAAGTTTTTATTGGATTATAGTAATTCTAAACTTAAAAAAGCAAGAGAAATTTTAATGAGGTGGGCAAATAGGTTAGATGAGTTAACTAAATAAAATAAATAAACTAAATATCTTCCCATCATTCGGACTTTTGCAGGAATAAATTTTTTAAGGCATCTAACAACTTAAAGAGCATATATAGTTATGTGCAAAACTATCTTAATTAAAATAAGGTATTAATGAATACTCCATAAGGAAGGCATTCAAAATTTCCTTTTTAAAGTTTATTTCATTTTGCACACAACTATAAACTGCAAAAGTCCTATACTGTAATAGAAATTTAAAGAGTTGGATGGTTATGTATATTGAACATCCACTAATAAAACCAAAAACTTTAGAGGCAAGGTTATATCAGCAGATTATAGCGGCAAATGCTTTAAAGAAAAAAACTTTATGTGTTTTATCAACAGGTTTAGGGAAAACAGCCATAGCAATATTAGTTATTGCAGGTATATTAACAAAAAAAGATGGGAAGGTTTTATTTTTAGCTCCTACAAGACCATTAGTAGAGCAACATTATAATAGGTTAAAAGAAGTTTTAAATATTGATGAAGGCAAAATAATTGCTTTAACTGGAAAAATCCCTCCAAAGAAAAGAGCTGAGCTCTATAAAAATGGCAAAATATTTATTGCTACCCCCCAAGTTATAGAAAATGATATCATCGCTGGAAGAATAAATATAGATGACTTTGTTTTGTTAATAGCCGATGAAGCTCATCACACAGTTGGAGACCATGCCTATGCCTTTGTAGCAAAAAAATTTAAAGATAAATGCCATATTTTAGGATTAACAGCATCACCTGGCTCAGATATAGATAAAGTAATGGAAATATGTGAAAACTTAGGAATTGAGCATATTGAAGTTAGAACTGAAGATGACGAAGATGTAAAGCCCTACATTGCCAAGGTAAGGTTAATTCCTATTAGAGTAGATTTACCAGAAGATTTTAAAAAAGCGTTAAAGTTAATAAATGAAGCATTAAAGGAGAGATTGAAAACATTAAAAGATTTTGGAGTTATAAATTCTATTACTAATGTAACAAAAACAGAACTTATTGAGTTAAATTCTAAACTATTTTCTTATGATGAAGAGATAAGATATGAACTTATAAGGGTTTGTTCAGAGGCTTTAAAACTTATGCATGCCAAAGAGTTATTAGAAAGTCAGGGAAAGGGTGTATTTTTAAATTATGTAAATAAATTATCCATGCAGAGAACAAAATCTGCTAAATCTATTGTTAATGATGAGAAAGTTAGGGAAGCAGTTTCTCTTTTAATGAAATCTAATGTTGACCATCCAAAATTAAATAAAGTTGTTGATTTAGTTAGATATATTCTACAAAAGAATAAAGATGAAAGAATTATAATTTTTGCTCAATATAGGGATACTGTAGAGAAGATAGTTAATCTTTTAACTCAAAATGGGATTAAAGCTATAAGATTTATTGGTCAAGCAAATAAAGAAGGTAAAGGAATGACACAAAAACAACAAATAGAGGCAATAGAGAAATTTAAAATAGAAGGAAGTGTTTTAGTATCAACAAGCGTTTCTGAAGAAGGAATTGACATTCCAACAGTAAATTATATCATATTTTACGAGCCTGTTCCTTCAGAGATTAGGTTTATTCAAAGAAGAGGTAGAGCGATGAGAGGTGAAGGAGGGAAAGTTTATGTTTTAATAGCTAAGGGAACCGCTGATGAAGCATATTACAGAAGTGCTTTGTATAAAGAGAGGGAAATGAAGAGGTTATTAAAAAATATGTGCTATTTGATAAACAAAAGATTACAGAAAAAATTAGGAGAAAATGAAGAAAAATCTAAAGAAAATATAAAAGAAAAAGAAAACATAGAATCTGAAGAAAAAAATACAATTTCAAAAACTGAAATAAAAGAAGAGAATGAAAAAACTAAAAAGCCAGTAACAATATTGGACTTCATTAAACAGATAAAAACTAAAGAAAAATCAAAAGAAGAAAGTAGAATAAACCAAGAACTAAGAATTACAAAAAAGCCAATAAAAATTATTGTAGATGTTAGAGAAAAAAATATGGCTAAACTTTTACATAACTATGCTGATGTTGAGTTAAAAACCTTAGAAGTTGGAGATTATATTTTGAGTGATAGAGTAGTTGTTGAGAGAAAAACTGTTGATGACTTTGTAAATTCAATAATTGATAAGAGGTTATTTAACCAGTTAAAAAATTTAAAAAAAGTTGAAAAGCCATTGTTAATAATTGAGGGGGAAAGCTTTAGTAGATTGCATGAAAATGCTATTAAAGGAGCTATTTTGTCAATAATCTTTGACTTTGGTATTCCAATAATATTTACAAAAAATGCTGAAGAAACAGCTGATTTATTAATAAAGATTGCTGAGAAAGAGCAAATAAAAGAAAAAAGAGCTGTTATGGTAAGATATGGAAAAACCACTATGAGCTTAAAAGAACAGCAAAAATTCATTGTTGAGAGTTTGCCAGATGTTGGTGGAGCTTTAGCTGAGAGGTTATTAAAGCACTTTAAAACAGTTGAAAATGTATTTACAGCAAAAGAAGAGGAATTAATGAAAGTTGAAGGTGTTGGAAAAGAGAGAGCTAAGAAGATTAGAGAAGTTTTAACAGCAAAATATGAGGGATAAAATGAAACTCTCAATAATTTTAGGGACGAGACCAGAGATTATAAAACTCTCACCAATCATTAGAGGATTGGAAAATAAGGATTTAAATTGGCACATTATCCATACTAATCAACATTATTCTGAAAATATGGATAAAATATTTTTTGAGGAGCTAAATTTACCAAAACCAAAATATAATTTAAATGTAGGCTCTGGAACTCATGCTCAACAAACAGGAAAGATGTTAATAGGAATGGAAGAGGTTCTTTTAAAAGAAAATCCAGATATTGTTATAGTTCAGGGGGATACAAACACTACACTTGCAGGGGCATTAGTGGCTTCAAAATTAAAAATAAATATAGCTCATGTTGAAGCTGGATTAAGAAGTTTTGATAGAAACATGCCTGAAGAAATAAATAGAGTTTTAACTGACCATATTAGCGATTATCTTTTTGCCCCTACTGAAAAAGCTAAAAATAATTTATTAAGAGAGGGTATTGAAGAAAATAAAATATTTGTTGTTGGAAATACTATTGTAGATGCTACATTACAAAATTTAAAAATTGCTGAAAAAAATGAAAATGCTATTGCTTTTTTTAATAGTATTATTGATGATAATTATTTTCTTTTAACGTTACATAGGGCTGAAAATGTCGATAATAAAAAAAGGTTAAAAAATATCATAAATGGAATATTTAAGATAACTGAAATATATGATAAAGATATTATTTTTCCAATCCATCCGAGAACTAAGAAAAGACTTAAGGAGTTTAATTTATTTAATAAACTAAAAAGTAATAAAAAAATAAAAATTATTGAGCCAATTGGTTATTTGGAATTTTTAATATTAGAGAAAAATGCTGATTTAATTTTAACGGATAGTGGAGGAGTTCAAGAAGAAGCTTGTATATTAAAAACTCCATGTATAACTTTTAGAGATAATACTGAAAGACCTGAAACTGTTGAAGTTGGAGCAAATATATTAGTTGGAGATAATAAAGAAAAGCTAATTAAAGCAGTAGAAATAATGCTCAATAAAGAGAGAAATTGGGAAAATCCATTTGGAGATGGGAATAGTGGAAAGAGGATTATTAAAATTCTTATAAAGAGTATTAAAAGATAATCTTTAAATATAAGGATATTGTTAGTTAATGTCAATGCCACGACCATGAAGGTGATAACATGAACAAACTTTTATTAAAAACACCATGTACAACGTGGACGTTTGATAGTTTAATGGCATGTGTTTTTGGTATAAAAGTTTCTGATGTTAAAGTGTATTTTGATATTTTAAAAAACGGACCATCAAAAATAAATGATATTGCTGAGAGAATTAACAGAGATAGAAGTACAGTTCAAAGGTCTGTCCAAAATTTAATGAATGTAGGTTTAGTTAAAAGAAAGCAGGTGAATATAAAAGATGGAGGATATTACTATATTTACGAGGCAATTCCATTTGAAGAAACAAAAAAGATTATAAATGAGACCATAGAAGATTGGTGCAACAGTATGAAAAAATGGGTAGATGGGCTGGAATTTGAAGATGTTGTTAAGGAATATTTGGAAAATATAGAATAATATAAGATGATTATTATGAAATTGGTATTCTTAGGAACTGGAGCGGCAGTTCCATCAAAAAATAGGAATCATATTGGAATAGCATTTAAATTTGGAGGAGAGGTTTTTTTATTTGATTGTGGTGAAAATATCCAAAGACAGATGCTTTTTACTGAAATATCTCCAATGAAAATTAATCATATATTTATAACACATCTACATGGAGACCATATATTGGGTATTCCTGGACTTTTACAGAGTATGGGATTTTTTGGAAGAAATAAGGAAATTAATATATTTGGTCCTGAAGGAACAAAGGATATTATTAAAAGTTCATTAAAGCTTGGAACTCATTATATAGAATTTCCAATAAAAGTTTATGAGATTTCTACTAAAAAACCTATAAATATTTATCAGCAAGAAAATTATGAGATAATTGCCTATCCTACTGAACATGGCATTCCTTCTTACGCTTATATATTTAAAGAAATTAAAAAACCTCGTTTAGATATTGAGAAAGCTAAAAAGCTTGGAGTTAAAATAGGGCCTGATTTAAAAAAACTAAAAAATGGAGAGACAGTTAAAAATATTCATGGAGAAATCATAAAACCAGAAGATGTTTTATTACCTCCAAAAAAAGGATTTTGTTTAGCTTATAGTGGAGATACTCTTCCATTAGAAGATTTTGGGGAATATTTAAATGAATTAAGATGTGATGTATTAATTCACGAGGCAACATTTGATGATTCAGCCAAAGATATTGCCAAAGAGAATATGCATTCAACAATTGGAGATGCTGTAAATATAGCTAAATTGGCAAATGTTAAGGCATTAATCTTAACTCATATTTCAGCAAGGTATGATAAGGAGGAATATTTCAACATATATAAAATGAACGTTAAACAGTATAATGAGAGCTTTAAAATTATTATCAGCGAAGATTTAAAATCTTATGATATAAAAAACTTAACGGTGGAATAATGAAAGTAGCTATATTGGGAGGTACTGGAGACCAAGGATTTGGTTTAGCTTTAAGATTGGCTAAAAACAATAAGATAATAATTGGTTCAAGGAAAAAAGAAAAAGCAGAAGAAGCAGCTAAAAGAGCTAAAGAGATATTAAAGCAGAGAGGAATTGAGGCTGATATCATTGGATTAGAGAACAAAGATGCAGCAAAAGAGGGAGATGTTGTTATTCTATCTTTACCTTATGAATACACCTTATCAACAATAAAACAGTTGAAAGAAGAGTTAAAGGGGAAAATAGTTGTTTCTATTGGCGTTCCTTTGGCAACAGCTATTGGAGATAAACCAACAAGATTATTGTTTCCACCAGATGGCTCTGTTGCTGAAATGGTTCAGAATGTATTAAAAGAAAGTAAAGTAGTTAGTGCATTTCAAAATATTTGTCATGCTGTTTTAGAAGATTTAGATAATCCTGTTGATTGCGATATCTTAGTTTGTGGAAATGATGAAGAAGCAAAAAAGGTAGTTATTGAGTTGGCAAACCAAATTGATGGTGTTAGAGCAATTGATTGTGGTAATTTAGAAAAATCAAGGATTATAGAGGCAATAACTCCATTACTAATTGGATTAAATATAAAATACAAGTCAAAAGGGACTGGAATTAGAATAACAAATTTACATATTTAAATATAAAGTTTTATTTAATTTTAATTTAATTTTAAATTTTATCAGTATCTTATGAATATGCATTAGACATACACAACCGAGTATTACGCATAACCATGAGTGAATAATCGAATTTATTTAATAACTTACATATTTCGATTATGAAGAATTTTAAAAAAACACATTCTTTTTTATTATTTTAATCTATAAGTTATGAATAACGCATTTAAGCATAAAAAGGAACAACCTAACTTTTATAGATGTTAAATTCGTTTTTATAACTGCATCTTTAAGCATTCTAAATTGTGTTTCAATATTCCATCGTTTTTTATACATTTTTATGTAAGATTCTTGATTTTCAAAGTTGATATTAGTTAAAAAGGTATAATATACCTTTTTTCTTTCGTTGTTTGTAATTATTTCGTCCTCAGCAATAACTAATTTAGGAATAGTATTTCTATCGATAACATAATCGAATTTCCATTTTTCTTCTTTTTTATATTCATCCTCAAGATAGTATTTAACTTTATCATTTTTCGGAATAAAGCTTATGTAATTACATCCGTATTTTTCAAAAATTTTTATTATTTCAAAATTTTTAAACTCTCTATCGGTAAGTACTACAATATTAGATGGATTTATTTCTAAATCGTTAATAGTAAAGTCTATAATTTCCTTCACATGATTAAGCAACGAATATTCCTTAAAAAGAATATCACAATAGATTATTAACGAAAAATTTTCTATTATTATATAAACTTATTATTATATAAAGCTTATATAGACCATTACTACCGTTTCCCATTTTCATAGCTATCGGTTTGTATATAAAATTACTATGAAAATGGGAAACGGTTCTTAGTTAGCACTTACTACTATCTTTTATCTTAAGAGACTTTCCAAATATTGATCTTCTTAATAAGATATTAACTTCATCAAGCCATTGGTCGGCAATAGGGTCTATATAGATTTTAAATTCCTTGTTATAGATTAATTTGTCATTATCATTGGGGTGGGCTATAGAAATTCCAAATTTAGGCCCTCCTCATCCGAATCCTTCAAAGTGTATAACAATTATATCATGGTTAGCTTTCTTTAACTTATCTAAGATGTACTCTTTAGCTTCATCTGATATAACTACCTTTTTCATTTTGTATCACCACACACTAGATGCTTACCATAAGGTAGGCATTCATTCAAATAAATACCTTAATTTTATTTAAGATAGTTTTACACACACCTATATTTTATTCATCATCATATATATAATTTATGGTTATGTCCATACTTAACACAAACAATAACAAAATGAGATTACACATAAAAATAAAAAAGAATAAAAATAAAAATTTATTATGAATGAAATAAATAACTAAAAAACATCCAAAGTTGATGTTTATTTTAAAAATATTATACTGGGGGAAAGCATGCAAATGGTACCACCAAGTGCTTATGATAGAGCAATTACAGTATTTAGTCCGGAGGGTAGATTATATCAAGTAGAATATGCAAGAGAGGCTGTAAGGAGAGGAACTACAGCGATAGGTATTGCCTGTAAAGATGGTGTTGTATTAGCGGTTGATAGAAGAATAACAAGCAAACTCGTAAAAATTAGGTCAATAGAGAAGATATTCCAAATTGATGACCATGTAGCAGCTGCTACATCTGGATTAGTCGCTGATGCAAGAGTCTTAATTGATAGAGCGAGATTGGAAGCTCAGATTTACAGATTAACTTATGGAGAAGAGATATCAATTGAAATGTTAGCAAAAAAAATTTGCGATATTAAACAAGCATATACACAACATGGAGGAGTTAGACCATTTGGAGTTTCATTATTAATTGCTGGAATTGATAAAAATGAAGCAAGATTATTTGAAACAGACCCAAGTGGGGCTTTAATTGAATATAAAGCGACTGCAATTGGTAGTGGAAGACCTGTAGTTATGGAGTTGTTAGAAAAAGAGTATAAAGATGATATAACATTAGACGAAGGTTTAGAGTTAGCCATAACTGCATTAGCAAAAGCAAATGAAGATATAAAAGCAGAAAATGTTGATGTTTGTGTAATAACAGTTAAAGATTCACAATTTAAGAAAATCTCTGTAGAAGAAATAAAAAAACTCATAGAGAAAGTTAAAAATAAATTAAATGAAGAAAATAAGAGAACAGAAGAAAAAAATAAAGAATAAATAAAACGTATATCTTAAACTCTTTTATTTTAGAAATTCTTCTATTACTTTCCCTTTATTTAATTTTTGTGATTTGTTGTTATATCTGCTCAACTGTTTCAAATCGTCATATAGATTGCTAGAGAAAATATTAACAGACAATGGAACTCAATTCGTTCCTGCAAAATGAGGTATATCCAAATTCCAGAAGTTTCTTGCAGAGCATAATATTGAACACATAAGAACTTCCGTTAGACATCCTAAAACAATTGATAAAGTTGAACGAATAAATAGAGAAGTAGAATATCGACTAAATAAGTTTAATAAATGGCATAGTAAAATAAAACCATATCTTTCTTTAGATTAGACGAAAACCTAAGGTTTTCGTTGCTCGCTTACTACGTAGTGATTTTAAAACTCCTTACGAGGTTTATCTCAAAAATAATATACACATTTGGATATATCAAATAGTTACATATATATACCTCTACCTCCAACTTATATCATGTTAATTTTATTACAATTAAGAAATAATTTAGTAAATAGTAGGGGGGTTATGTATGAAAAATTACGTAAAGTTAATAATAGGTATTATATGCATTGCATTGGCGTTAGGTTTAGCAGTAGATGCTTACAAAACATATTCTGCAGAAGCAACTGCTATAAAATATACTAATGAAGCAGTTCCAATAGTTAGAGATGCTATAGCAAATAGTAACATGACAGAGTATAAAATCGCGGAACAATTATTAAAAAAGGCTATAGAGGCTGATCCAAACTATCCATGGGCTTGGTACAATTTAGCGAATGTGTATATCAATCAAGATCACTTCCACCATTATGATAAATTCCCATACCATACATACAAACAAGATGGCTTAGAACAGGAAGATAAATATTATCATGAAGGTATCTATGCTGTTGAGAGATTTATGAACTTAATGCCTGAAGCAAAAGCATTAGGTTATGTAAGAATTGGAGATGCTAATTACTTCTACTATGATTCATATCCTGATAGAAAAAATAAAGTATTACCATACTACTTTAAAGCAATGCAAAATATTCCCGTACTTGAAAAATATGGTGGAAAAGGGGCTTTAGCAACGTTATATGCAAATACTGCAAGAACTTATTTGGCTATGGGGGAATTCCCAACAGCATTGTATTACTATAATTTATCAGTAAATATTGCACCGGAAGGTCCAGCATACGAGCACTATGTTTGGTCATACATAATAAATTCAGAATTTGGTAATGCAAATTACTCAACTGCATATTACTACTGTCATAAATTTATTGACGATTATGGACCAAAATATGGTTGGGCTATGGATTTAGGATATATGCCTACTGCTGTTTCCGCTTATGAACTTGGTAAATATGATGAGGTACTTAACTTATGTAATAAAATAATAAATGATTATCCTGATTCACCATATATTGGAGAGGCTCACAGATACATTGCTATGGTAGATATGAAAAGAGGAGATAAAAAAGATGCTATAAAAAACCTTTTAGCAAATGTTGAGTACTCTACAGGAATGACAGAAGATGGTGGAGATCACTATCCAGGTGACTTACCAGTAGGACATTATGAAAGAGGATTGGCATACTACTACCTTGGAGAATACACTGGAAATAAAAGTTATTACAAAAAAGCATTAAATGACTTCTTATACCTTTCAAACTACTGGAACATCTCTGACAGATCAATTGCACATGAAAACTATTACTTCTTAGGTACTGAAATGGCTGCGTTTACATATGCTAAATTAGGAGATAAGAATGACTCAATAAAATATGCCCAAAAAGCTGTAGATGAGTTAAATTTAAAAACATGGTATGATAAAGCACAACTTGTCGGTTGGGCAAAATATTTCAAACCTGAGGCAGAGAATATATTAAAACTTGCAAAAGAAGGTAAATTAAATGAAACTCCTTTACCAGCTGTCTTGTACCAAATAGAGCACTAAACTAACTTTCTTCTTTTTATTTTTATAACATTATATTATTACTTTACATAATTATTAATCATAAATTTTATGATTTTTATAAAAATTTTTCACAGAAAAGTTTATATATTTGCAAGTAACATTTAATTATTGTAAAATTTTTTGGAGGTGAGAAATATGTGTGCTCCAATAGCAATAACTACTGGAACTGGTGTTCCAACTCTTGGATTAGTCCTCCCACAAATAATAGGAATGATAGTTTTAGGACTTGTAGGAATTATGGCAATAACTTCAGCTAAAGCTTCAGAAATTGCAAAAGCTAAAAGTGTCTCTTCAAACTAAGTCTTTATATATTTTTAAATTTTTATAAAATTTTTTGGAGGTGAGAAATATGTGTGCTCCAGTTTCAGTAACTACAGTTTCAGCATCAACTATAATAACTGCATTCTCAATTGCACAAGTTGTAGGAATTGCCGCCTTAGTAGGAGCTATGTTATTAGCTATAAAAGATTCATTAAAAATTCCAGTCTTAAGTAGATCATAACATCTTGGTCTTTTATTTTTAATTTTTTTATATAAATTATTTTAATACCCCAATTTAATGTTGATATTAATAAATAATAATAAAATTAATTAATAAAAATTTTAAAAAGTTTAAAAAATTATAATGTGAATAATATGATTTCATTTATAATAAAGCCTAAAATATTACAAGTGGAGACGACTAATGACTGTAATAGTAACTGTAAAATTTGTATGAGACGTCATTTAAATAGACCTGTAGGGTATATGTCATTTGAAGATTTCAAAAAATTGCCTCTTAAAGATTTTAATGAAGTGGCGTTGCATGGTTGGGGTGAATGTCTTCTTCATCCAGATTTATTTAAAATGGTCTCCTATGTAAAATCGTTAAACATTAAAGCCAGTCTTTGTACTAATGGAACATTACTCGATAAAAGATTAGAAGAAATATTAAATAGTGGATTAGACGAAATCGCATTTGGTATATTTTCATTAGATGGAAAAGAAAAAGTTTTAGAAAATATAAAAAAACTTATTGAGGAGAGAAATGAAAGGGATATTCCATTAGTTACCTATATTGATGTTACTATGTTCAAGGATAATTTAGACCATATTCCAGAAATTATAGATGTAGGGATAGAATTAGGTGTTGATGGAATTGTGTTACATAGATTATTTGATATCTATGGAGTAGATCCTGATGTAAAGTATGGATTAACGTCAAAAGAAGAAAAAGAATTTTTAACTAATTTATTGTCAAAATATAAAAATAAAATAAAAATCTATCCACCACTTCCTCATACTACGCCCTGTAGAATATTACTAAACTGTATATTTGTTCGATGGGATTGTATGCAATCTCCGTGTGTTTATCTAACTGAAGACTCTTTAGGAGATGCAAGAACTTCATATAGTGAATTAAGGAAAAGACATATTCAATATATAAAAAAGATGGTGAAAAAAAATGACATCTGTAGATACTGTATCTGGTAATGTAAATGAGCACACTCCAGTAATCACAAATAGTATCGCTAAACTTGGAGTTTCCTTTATATTCGCAAGTATTGGGTATTTTATAAGTCTTGCAGCTGGAGGAGAAAGTACATTCGCATCCTGGTTACATGCTCCATTCCTAGGACCTGCAATATTTGGAGGGATATACTATATATTCTGGATAACTCTTGCTAAGGAGTTATGTGGAAAATATTATGGAATTGTTGTTTCATTATTACTGGCCTCATTTTATCTTTTAGAGGGCCCATGGTTTAGTATTGTAGTTCCTACATGGTATAGTATTATTGGAATTATATCTGCATTAGTTCTGGGTTACTTAACAGAGAGATTTAATGGTGCTGTAGGACTTGCGGTATTTATGATTATTAATTGGATTTGTTACTATACTATAGCAGTATATCCTCACTGGTCATCATACTATACTTTATCAGGAGTAATTATTGCGTTAATATTATCAATAGTATCTGGATTCGTTGGAGATTATGTAGCAAGATATGTGGCTAAATTTATCAGATCATATTATTTCTCAAAACAAAAAGTATCAGTTTAAGAATCTTTTTTATTTTTTATTTTTCTATTAATTTTTTAAAACATTCTATACAAACTATTTTTCCATTAATCAGTCTTCCTTTAATTTCCATAAAATACTCTCCACACTCTTCACATTTAATTGATGGATAAATTTTAGCTTTTTTAGGTTCAGGAATTTCTACTTCTTTTATAATTAAAAGATCCTCATCTGATAGACTTAGAATTTTCTCTATACATTTATTTTTTAAATCTTCAATATATTTTTTCTTTTCTTCAGGGTTTTCAATATCTTTTAATAAATCTCTTGTTTCATTTATTTCTTCAAATAAAAAATCTTTAAAAGTTATTTTTAATCCTTTTTTATTTTCATTTTCTCTTGAAAAAAAGATATATACATGCTTACCATAATCTTTAAATATTAAATTCCCTTTACCAAATGTACAACCTAACAAATACTGAATAGCATCCACACTACATGAGTTATTATATACTATTGCTACTAGTTCTTCATCTTCAGACCTTTTATAATATTTTTTAACATATTTTGCTACTCTATAACCTAAAGCCAACCCAACACAAAGATGTCCATGAAATTCTACAGTCCTCCTTAGATCTTCTTCAAGTTCCATTATCTCCACCTACATAAAATTAAAATTATAATTACATTATTCTTAGTGTATTATATTTTTCCATATTAAAATATTTTTCTAAAACCATTTTTATTCATTACAATCAACAACAGCATCAGCATTTGTCAGTTTAGGGTTAATTAAAACTATATTATTTGATATATTCTGAAACTCTTAACTTTATAACAATAATTTAAATATTTAGTTTCATATTGTCACGTTTTATAGGGTTGGCTGAGAATGGAGCAAATCCAAAAATAAACAATAGGTTATGGAGACATTACTCCCCAAACTATATTGGAAAGATGACAATTATACTGCAGTACTATACATTATATTTGGGCTTAAATGAAAAAAGAGAAAATATTTAAATTGATAATCCGAAACATTTATATAATGTAGGGAGGGATATTATGGTGTCCTTAGAAGAGGCTGTAATTGCAAGATATAATTCACATGGCGAAAAATTTGAAATTTTAGTTGACCCATATTTAGCAGCTAAACTTAAAGAAGGTCAAAATGTAGATATGGATGAGCTTTTAGCTGTTGAAGTAGTGTTTAGAGACGCAAATAAAGGGGAAAAAGCCCCTGAAGATATTTTATTAAAAGTTTTTGGGACTACTGATGTTAAAGAAATTGCTAAAAAAATTATATTAAAAGGTCAAGTTCAATTAACTGCTAAGCAGAGAGAAGAAATTAGAGAACAAAAGAAAAGACAAATTATAACCATAATTAGTAGAAACACCATAAACCCACAAACAGATACTCCACATCCACCACATAGAATTGAAAAGGCAATTGAAGAGTTAAGAATTAATATTGACATTTACAAAAGTGCTGAAGAACAAGTTCCTGAAATTGTTAAAAAGCTTAAAAAACTTTTACCAATTAGATTTGAAAAGAGAGATATTGCTGTCAAAATTCCTGCAGAATTTGCTTCTAAGGCATATAATGCTTTATATCAATTTGGAGCTGTTAAACAAGAAGAATGGCAACCAGATGGTTCTTTAATTGTATTAATTGAAATACCAAGTGGTATTGAAGCAGAGTTCTATGCTCATCTAAACAAAATAACCAAAGGAAATGTCCAAACAAAAGTTGTTAAGAAATATAGTGAATAGCTATAGAAATTAAAAATGAGGTGAGAGTGTATGTTCAGTCACACAAAGAAAGTAGGTCCTGCGGGAAGATTTGGTCCAAGATACGGTTTAAAAATAAGAGTTAGAGTTAGAGATGTTGAAATTAAAGCAAAGAAAAAATACAAATGTCCTGTTTGTGGATTTCCAAAATTAAAAAGAGCTTCAACATCAATATGGGTTTGTGGAAAGTGTGGAGCTAAGATAGCTGGAGGTGCTTATACTCCAGAGACTGGGGCTGGTAAAGCAGTTATGAAAGCAATTAGAAGAATTGTTGAGAGAAAAGAAGAATAATTTATCAAACCATATATATCTAATTTTTTTCTTTTAAGAGACCAAAATTATTTGGGGATAAATTATGGTTAAATACAAGTGTTTAAACTGTAAAAAAATTATAAAATTTGAAGAGTTAGGAAATAGAGCAAGATGTCCTTACTGCAGTTATAAAATATTGGTTAAACTTAGACCAAAAGTAGTTAAACATGTAAAGGCGAGGTAAGTATATGATTTTAACAACCTCAAGAAAACCTTCTCAAAGAACAAGAAGTTTTGTCAGAGATTTAGAGAGAACCCTAAATTTACCTTATGTTCAAAGAGGAAAGCTTTCATTAAAAGAGATTTTTGAAATAGATAAGCATGTTCTTTTAATTGGTGAATTTAAAGCTAACCCTGGAACTTTAGTAGTTTATGATGTTGAAAATGAGAGAAGGTTGTCAAGCTTCATTTCTGTTAAATTACAGAGAGAGATTTGTGGAGAGAAAATATACAATGATGATGGTATAAAAATAAAGATTAGCAAAGAGCTTAAAGATAATGAAGAGTTCCAAAAACATTATGAAATTTACGATGAATTTTTGTTCCAATATTTAAATATTGATGAAGATAGCAATATAACATTAAGATTGGAGAGAGACCCAAAATATCTATTTGCTATCCAATTCTATAAAGGAAGAGTTAAAATAGGTCCTTTAATTAGAGTAAAGTCTATTAAACTATTTGATAGCCTTTTCTAAATGTTATGGGGATTTTTATGAATTCTTTTGAACTGATATTAGAATTCGATAGTGAGGAAGAGGCAGAAACTATTTATAAATCTATATTTTTAGAACATTTAACATCTCAAATAAAATCCTCTGCTACAATGGAAATAAATAAAAATGTAATAAAGATAAATGTTAAAGCTGAAGATATTTCTATATTAAAGGCATCTATCTACTCTTACTTAAGATGGATAGGTGTAGCACAAAACATTTATAAGATTTGTAAAGAATAAGTTATCCTTTTTAATATTGATAAAAGGAGGTGGTAATTTGGCTAAGATATTCAGAATAACAGGAAAAATATTAAGAAAAGGAGAACCAATGCTCTTCAAAAAAGAATACAAAGCTTTAAAGCCAGAGCATGCTTTGGAGATTTTATACTCTGAATTTGGTGGAAGATACAAAGTTAAAAGAACAAAAATAAAAATATTAAATATAGAAGAGATAAGCCCAGAAGATGTAACTGACCCTATTTTGAAGAGATTAGCCACTGCATAAGATAAAAAGTATATTTTGATTTTATAATTTTTGTTTTATTATTTTGTTAGATTATTCTTTTTCCCCTATTTTTAAAGTAAAGCCTATTTTGGTGAGATTGTGGAGGATAAAATTGAGTTTATGGCAAAACATAAAAAATGGTTTGTAGTTAAAAAATTGAAAATAGATGAAAATACTGAAGATATTGAGATAGCAAGATTATTGGCATCTATAGATGAGACAGTTTTAAATAAAATCCCTGAATATTTACCATTTGATATGGATAAGTTGTATAAAATAGCTGATGAGATATATCAAAAAAAGAAAGGAAGAATTACAGAAGAAGAGATAGCAGAAGTTTTAAAAAAGCTAAAATCCCCTACAACTACAAGAAAATTAAATGAAATAACTGAATCAAAAGAAGGAAAAGAAATACTTAAAGCTATTTTAAACAATATAATCTTAGAGAGATTAGGTATTCAAACGAGAGTCTCTCCAAAAGTTATTGAAAAATATATAGAACTTTCGTGACGATGTCAAGATAAGTAAAGGAAGAAGTTATAGAAAGAGGAGAAAGATTCAAGCCAACTAATGACAGATGAGAATTTAGAGTTATTAGGGAATCGGTTATAGAAAGATTTGGTTCTTCGTTTGAGTAGAGAGAAGAAACTTTCGACACAATTTCTTAAACCGAATCGAACTCTTTCGAATTTTAAGCCTAATCTCTGTAGAGCCCACGGATACCATTTACCACCATCAACCAAAATTTTTGGTTTATTCGAGCAAAATTTTAATATCCTTCTTACGAATAACATAGTATCGAGATAACATCTTGTTTTAGAGACATAGATACCCAAACATTCTTTAGACTCCACATCGATAGCAGACCATACATAAATAGTTTCATTTCCAAGCTTTAGTTTAGTTTCATCGATTGCAATTAGGTTTCTTGTCTTTCTTTCAGGCTCGTTTAAAATATCTTTAATCTTGTGGTAATATATTCTAACCGATTCATGGCTTATGCTCTCAAACCGTGAAAGAAACAAACTAACCTTTCTTAACGATAATCCCAGATAATACAAAATTCCTGCTAAGATTTTAATCTCTATCGACTTCTTATTCCTCTTAACTATCTTCTTAATCCTTTCTTTTAACGTTTCTATCGTAAGTTTCATATCTTCCTTTATTTACACATATTTATTTAATCCTTATCTTGACAACCTCAACTTTCGTAGAAATAAATTTTTTATACAGTATCTACGAATATACATTAGACACATACAACCGAGTATTACGCATAACCATAATTGAATAATCGAACTCCTCTAACAACTTATATATATCGACGATGAAGAATTTTAAAGAAATACATTCTTTTTTATTACGAACTTTTTTATTACGAATTTTAATCCATAAGTTATGAATAACGCATTTAAGCATAAAAAGGAACGACCTAACTTTTAAAGATGTTGATTTCGTTTTAATAGATACATCTTTAAGCATTCTAAATCGTGTTTCAATATTCCATCGTTTTTTTATACATTTTTATATAAGATTCTTGATTTTCAAAGTCGATATTAGTTAAGTTTGTGGTTATTTATTCCTCTACAACAACTATAGTTTTTTGGTCAATAAAGTAATCGAACTTCCAATTTTTTCCTTTTTCGTATTCTCAAGATAGTATTTAACATTACTATTTTTCGGAATAAAACTTATGTACTTACACCCATATAGTTCAAAGATTTTTATTATTTTGATGTCTTTAAACTCTTTATCGGTTAGGACGATAATATCGTATGTATTTATTTTTAAATCGTTAAGCAAAGTGTAAAATCTCTCTTACATGGTTAAGCAAGGAATCCTCCTTTCTTTTCTAAATTTGTGAATCGCATTTAAATCCAATCTTTTTTCATAATAGCCCTCAAAATGCGTATCTATCGATAGGTAAAATTTTTTATAGTTTTTTTAAATCATTGAGTATATTTTTAACAAAAGATTTATAAACTTCTTTAAACATAGAACTATCTGCCTTATTTATATATCGATAGTAAGAGTCTGCCGATGGATAATTTAGCTTGCTAATGGTCTCTAAATAGGTATTGTTCGACATCGCCTCTATAAATTCTCTTGTATAATCTTCAACTCGATAAATCCTTGGACAAATTTGAAGAACATTGTTTATGAATTCGTTAAATGATTTTATAGCTAACAATCTTATGTCGTTCATTCTCATCCCCTATTTTTTTAATAACTATTCGATTTTATGATGTTCGGAGATACTGTATATTTATTTGGATTTAAAAATTAATTATGGGATAGTTATGAAAGAAAGAACCTTTGTAGCTTTAAAACCCGATGCCATAAAAAGAAAATTAATTGGAAAAATCATCGAAAGATTTGAAAATAAAGGATTAGAAATTATAGCTATGAAGATGGTTAAATTAGACAGAGAAATGGCAGAGAAATATTATGAAGAACACAAAGGAAAAGAGTTCTATGAAAGATTAATAAACTTTATGACCTCTGGAAGAATGGTAGTTATGGTTATTGAGGGGGAAAATGCAATATCTGTTGTGAGGAAAATGATAGGAAAAACAAACCCTGCTGAGGCAGAACCAGGAACTATAAGAGGAGATTTTGCTTTAACAACTCCAGACAATGTGATTCATGCTTCTGACTCAAAGGAAAGTGCTGAACGAGAGATAAAACTATTTTTTAAAGAGGATGAAATATTCAGTGAATGAGCATAAAAGTTTAATAGTAAATTTTTCATTTTTTGTATATAAACTCAATATAAATAATTAGGTGTAATTATGGATGAGAATGATTTAAAGTATATAGAAAAAGTTTTAGGAAGAAAACCAAATCACGTAGAGTTAGCAATGTTTGAAAACTTATGGAGTGAGCACTGTGCTTACAGAACATCAAAAAAACTCTTAAGGATGTTTGCTAAAACTATAAATGAAAAAACAAACAAAAACATTGTTATAGGAATTGGAGATGATGCTGCTGTAATTAGATTGAAAGATGATATCTGCTTAGCAATAGCTATGGAAAGCCATAATCATCCATCATACATAGACCCATACAATGGAGCTGCTACAGGAGTTGGAGGAATTGTTAGAGATGTTCTATCAATGGGAGCTAAGCCAATAGCTTTATTAGACCCTTTGAGGTTTGGAGATATATTTGGAAAGGAAGGAGATAAAGTTAGATGGTTAATTGAAGGAGTAGTTAAAGGTATTGGAGATTATGGAAACAGGATAGGTGTTCCAACAGTTGGTGGGGAATGTGAATTTGATAGCTCTTTTGATTACAATAACTTAGTAAATGTTGTGTGTGTTGGTTTAGTTAAGGAGAATGAAATTATTACAGGGAAAGCTAAAGAGCCAGGTTTATCTTTAATATTGGTTGGCTCAACTGGAAGGGATGGAATAGGGGGAGCTTCATTTGCATCAAAGGATTTAACTGAAGAAAGTGAAGAAGAGAGACCAAGTGTTCAGGTTGGAGATGCATTTTCTGAAAAATGTTTAATTGATGCTATCTTAGAAGCTACAAAAACAGGAAAAGTTAAAGCAATGAAAGATTTGGGTGCTGCAGGTCTTTCAGGGGCTTCATCTGAGATGTGTTACGGTGGAGGAATAGGATGTGAGCTTTACTTAGAAAATGTTGTATTAAGGGAGCCACTAACCCCATACGAAATTATGGTCTCCGAAAGTCAGGAAAGGATGTTGTTAGCTGTTGAACCAGGAAGTGAAGAAGAAATAATTGAAATATTTAAAAAGTATGAACTACCTGCATCAGTTATTGGAAAAACAATTCCAGAAAAGAGAATTATTGCCAAATACAAAGGAGAAGTTGTTGTTGATTTACCATTAGATTTGTTATGTGAAGCTCCTTTATATAATAGAGAAGCTAAAGAAGATTTAAAAGAAAGAGATGATGATAAAGAAAAAATAAAAATGCCTGAAGATTTAAATGAAGTGTTATTAATATTGCTTGAAAGTCCAAATATTTGCTCAAAAGAATGGATTTATCAACAGTATGACCATGAAGTTCAAATAAGAACTGTTGTAAAGCCAGGAAAAGATGCCGCTGTTTTAAGAATAAATGAAATTTATCCTATGGGGATTGCTTTAACAACAGACTGTAATTCAAGATACTGCAAACTAAACCCTTATGTAGGGGCTGTAAATGCCGTTGCTGAAGCTGTGAGAAATTTAGCAACAGTTGGAGCTGAACCAATAGCCATGCTTGATAATTTAAACTTTGGAAATCCTGAAAGACCAGAGAGATTTTGGCAGTTAGCTGAGTGTATAAGAGGTTTAGCAGATGCTGCTGAATTTTTTGAAATTCCAGTTGTTGGAGGAAATGTAAGTTTATACAATGAAACAATTATTGAAGGAAAAGAGTTTCCAATAAACCCAACTCCAGCAATATTTGTTTTAGGTAAAGTAGAGAATGTTGAAAAAGTTCCAGGAGTTTTAGATAACAATATTAAAGAAGGAGATATATTAATAATTACAAATGAAACAAAAGATGAGATGGGAGGTAGTGAGTATTACAAAGTTATACACAATACTGAAGAAGGAAAAGTCCCAAGAGTTGATTTAGAGAAGGAAAAGAAAATTTATGCTGAAGTTAGAGAGGTTATAAAAAAAGGATTAGTTACTGAAGCTGTGGATTGCTCAAGAGGAGGTTTAGCTGTAGCTTTGGCTAAAATGGCTATATTAAATAATATTGGTTTAGAAGTTGATTTAACCTCCTATAATAAAAACAATTTAAGAGAGGATGTATTGTTGTTCTCAGAAACCACTGGAAGAATAATTTTAGCTGTTAGGGAAAAAAATAAAGATAAAGTTCTTAACAAGCTAAGTTCTGCCTATGTAATTGGAAAAGTTGGAGGAAATAGATTGAAAATAAAGATTAACGAAAAGAACATTATTGATTTGAATGTAAATGAAATTAAAAAGAGATATTATGACGCATTTCCAAAGATAATGGGAGAACTTTAATAAGACTTTCGCACTATATATGGCGGCTTTCCGCCCTTTAGGGCGGAGTTTCTTTAAGAGAGTAGATGGGATTTCAACTCCATAATAACTACAATATATTATATATAACAACCAAACCTAAATAAAAATACTATAAAATAGTAGTTATTTATCTTCAACAAGCTCAACTACAACTTTTTTTAATGATTTTCCCTTTGGACAGTTTATTTTTTCATTTAAAATCTGTTTTATTTTGTATTTTTCTCCTGCTTTTATGCCTTCAGGATTACAAAAGTTGTAATATTCACAATTAAAATTCTCACAAGTTATTGGTTCATAGTTTATATTAACTCCTTCAAGAGCCTTTTTTGCCTCAATCATAATTGTTAAATCAGCTAAAATTACCTCAACTACTTTGACTCCTCCCTCATGAACTATACAAGGATGATTTGCTGACCTAACTGAAATTATTTTATATTTTCTTCCAACTTCCAAATTTCCATGACATAATCTTTTAAACTTGCAGTTGTTACATTCTTCAATCTCGCCTAAGTATATAAATTCTCCTCCGGTCTTTGCTAATTTGCTACCAATTAAGGTTATTTTACTCTCTTTGTTCATGATTATCCCAATCATAATTAATATAACCATTTTCAATATTGTGGTATCCTGAAATTATTTCGCAGTTATAATTCATGAAATTACCTCCATATTATAGGACTTTCTTTATATATTAATTTGGAATTTAGACACCTTTAAGGTGTCCATGTCCAAAAAATATTTATTCCTGCGAAAGTCCTATAATATAGTTGTGTGTAAAACTGTCTTAAATAAAATTAGTAAATAATACTCCATAAGGATGGCATTTAAATTACCATTATAAAAGTTTATCTTATTTTGCACACAATTATAATTTCTTTCCAATTTATTAATTTAAATATATGATAGAAAAGTTTATATATAATCAATGTAATATAAAGACACTGCTATTTTGTGGGCTGGTAGCTCAGACTGGGAGAGCGCCGCATTGGCTGTGCGGAGGCCGCGGGTTCAAATCCCGCCCAGTCCACCATTTTTTCATTAATATTAGATGTAAAGCTCTTATTTTAGTAAGGCTTTTATTTACTTTATTTTATAGAGTTATATATCCTTAAAATAACTTCAACTTTTTTAATAACCTCTATTGTATCTCTACCTAAAACTCTAATCATAGGCTCTTTTCCTTCGCCTCCTCTATCGTAAATAATGTCTGGAACTCTACCAAATTTTTCACAGGCAAATTTTGTTCCCCATTCCATAGTTGAGACATTTGGTGGCTCCTCTTTCCTATCAAATGAAGAAATAGTAAATTTATCTTTTAGCATTTTTATTAGTTCATCATCATATTTTATGTTCATACAAGCCCTTATTTCTGGATTAAACTTATTTGCTGATAATATTATCTTTGCTATATGTTCAGATGCTCCAAACTCTATATCTCCGACGATATAAAACCCTCCGAGCTTATTTTTTATTATTCTTCCTGTTAATGCAGCAACATCATTAAAATCTCTCGGAAATGGTAATGATTCAGCTATATTACTTCCTACTTCTGGAATTAATGTAAAGTCCATCTTTTTTAATAAATATATAGCATAGCTAAGGTTTTTTATAACCTTTTCTCTATTAATATATGTTGGGTTAGAGTTATAGCCAAACTTTGTTTTTTTAGCATATATAATAGAGGATAAAACAAATCTTTTTGCCTCTCTAATAGCATCCTCTAAAACATAACCTTTAGATAAAAATGCAGTTATAGCTGTTGAATAAACACATCCTGTTCCATGGACTTCTCTCTCAACCTTATGTCCTTTAAATGTATTTACAGTTTCAGAGCCAGTTTTTAAAATATCATCAATGCCAGTAATTAAGATATATAAATCATCTTTAATTTTTAGATTGTTATTTTTTACAAAATCTACTATTTTTTTATATTCTTCTCTATTTGGCGTAATTAAAAAGCTTTTATTGAAAAGCTTAACATATTTTTTCATTAATTCCTCATCAACAAAGGAAAACTTTGTTGTAGATGCAAGAACTGGGTCGCATATAACTTTTAAATTGTATTTATCAATATATTTTAGCAAAACATCAATGGCTGGCTGTGTTAAAACACCAGTCTTAACATATTCTACATCAAACTCATCAAAAATTGCCTTAAACTGCTTTTCTATATTCTTTTCTGGCAAATCAAATTTCTCATAAACCATTTTGTTATTTTGAGGGATTATAGATGTAGTTATTGTTGGACAATACACTCCTAATTCATGAGAAGTTTTTATATCTGCAGATATTCCTGCACCTCCAGTAGGGTCGTAACCACCAATAGCTAAAATAATCATTAAAATCACCAAGTTACAAAGATTTAACATTTATCTCTCTTAAACACTTCATAATTTTATTTATATTTTCTTCTAAAACCTCAATTCTCTCTAAATCTTCTTTAATCTTGTTTTCTTTAATTTCACCAGTAGAAATTTTATTTCTAAGCTCATTTATACTTTTAACATTATATTTTTTTAATATTTCATTTAACTCATTTTCAAGTTCATTTAACTCTTCTAAAAATACTTTTTTCATGGATTTAATGATTAATTTTTCCATAATTATCCCTCTCTATAGAATTCAATCAATTCCTCTAATTTATTTAAAGCCTTTCCACTATCAATTGATTTTTCAGCTAATTTTATGCCTTCCTCAACATTTTCAGCCTCTTCAGCAATATATAAAGCATAGGCAGCATTTAAAACTACAATATCCCTCTTTGCCCCTACTTCTTCTCCTTCAAATATTGCCCTAATTATTTTAGCATTTTCTTCAGCATTTCCTCCTTTAATATCTTCTAATTTGGCTTTCTTAATACCAAAATCTTCTGGTTCAATGTAATAGCTCTTTACTTCTCCATTTTTCAGCTCAGATATCTTTGTTTTTCCAATTGTTGTTATTTCATCCATTCCACTGCCATGCACAACTAAAGCCCCTTTTAAACCAAGATTCTTTAAAACATAAGCCAATTTTTCTGTTAATTTTTCATCATACACTCCCATTAACTGATAATTTGCATTAGCAGGATTTGTTAAAGGTCCTAAAACATTAAAGACAGTTCTAATTCCTAACTCTCTCCTTACTGGTGTAGCATACCTCATTGCTGGATGGAAATTAGGAGCGAACAAAAATCCAATACCTATTTTCTCTATTGACTCCTTAACTCTCTCTATAGGAACATTTAAATTAACTCCCAATGCTTCTAAAACATCTGCACTACCACTTTTACTGCTAACAACCTTATTTCCATGTTTTGCTACCGGAACATAGGCAGAGACTACAAAAGCTGTGGTAGTGCTTATATTGAATGTGTTTAAATTATCCCCTCCAGTTCCACAAGTATCTAACAACTTAGGAACATCAGGATATATTTTTAATGAAAATTCTCTCATAATTTTTGCAAAGGATGTAATTTCTTCAATACTCTCTCCTTTCATCCTTAAAGCTGTTAATATAGCAGCTATCTGTGTAGGCTTTGCATTTCCACTCATAATTTCTTTCATAACTATTTCTGCTTCCTTTTCATTTAAATCTTTAAATTCAATAACCTTTTTTAAGGCTTCAGTAATCATGCTATCACCAATATAGTTGTGTGCAAAATAAAGTTTAAGGAAATTTTGAATGTCTTCTAAAAGGATGACATCCATTAATCCCTTATTTAATTATAAAAACTTTTGCACAAAACTATAAGTAGTCTCTTTAAAGGTATATAAAAACTTATAAATAACTGACCTATATATAAGTTTGAGCACTAATTTGGAGGGTGATAATTTGTTATACAACATGGATGAGAGATTTGAAATTAAAGAAATTGTTGCAAGAGAAGTTATTGATTCAAGAGGAAACCCAACAGTTGAAGTGGAAGTTATAACAAAAGGAAATGGTTATGGTTCAGCTATTGTTCCAAGTGGTGCATCAACTGGGACACATGAGGCATTAGAGTTGAGAGATAAAGAAAAGAGATTTGGCGGAAAAGGAGTTTTAATGGCTGTTGAAAATGTTAATTCAATAATTAGACCAGAACTTTTAGGATATGATGCAAGAATGCAGAGAGAGATAGATAATATAATGATTCAATTGGACGGAACACCAAACAAATCAAAGTTAGGGGCTAATGCAATATTAGCTGTTTCTTTAGCTGTAGCAAAGGCAGCAGCAGCAACAGCAAAAATGCCATTGTATAAATACTTAGGGGGCTTTAACTCTTTTGTTATGCCTGTTCCAATGATGAACGTTATAAATGGAGGTAAACATGCTGGAAATGATTTAGATTTACAAGAGTTTATGATAATGCCTGTTGGAGCTACATCAATATCTGAAGCTGTAAGGATGGGTTCAGAGGTCTATCATGTATTAAAAAATGTTATCATGGAAAAATATGGTAAAAATGCTGTAAATGTTGGAGATGAGGGAGGTTTTGCTCCTCCATTAAAAACATCAAGAGAGGCCTTAGATTTATTAACTGAAAGTGTTAAAAAGGCAGGATATGAGGATGAAATTGTCTTTGCGTTAGATGCTGCTGCTTCAGAGTTTTATAAAGACGGATACTATAATGTTGAAGGCAAAAAATTAACAAGAGAGGAGCTTTTAGATTATTATAAAGCTTTAGTTGAAGAATATCCAATAGTTTCAATTGAGGACCCATTCCATGAGGAAGATTTTGAGGGCTTTGCGTTGATAACTAAAGAGTTAGATATACAGATAGTTGGAGATGACTTGTTCGTTACAAATACTGAGAGATTGAAAAAAGGCATAGAAAAAAGAGCTGCAAATGCTTTATTATTAAAGGTTAATCAAATTGGAACATTAAGTGAAGCTGTTGATGCTGCTAATTTAGCATTTAGAAATGGTTATGGTGTTATAGTTTCACACAGAAGTGGAGAAACTGAAGATACAACAATAGCTGATTTAGCAGTATCTTTGAACTCTGGACAGATAAAAACAGGAGCTCCTGCAAGAGGGGAAAGAACGTCTAAATACAACCAACTAATTAGAATTGAGCAGGAATTAGGATTAAGCAAATATGCTGGAAGAAACTTCAGGTGTCCATTCTGATATTTTTTAATTTTTTTATTATTGATTATTACTTAATTATAATTCCTATTATTGAAACTCAGAAAAGTACCCTAAAAATACGTACTGAGCCCATATAGCAATTTTCTTTTTTATTCTAAGCCAAAAATGTATAATAATGGAGTATATATAGAAACAACTTAGTAGTTATAATGAAATAATAGGTTAAAGATATAGATACAACGTCATGCTTCTATATATTAAAAATTTATTAGGTTGATAGTTATGTTCCAAAAACCGAGAGGGACAAGGGATTTTTTACCAGAAGAAATGAAAAAAAGGAGATTTATTGAAAATAAGTTGAGGGAAGTTTTTGAGAGATATGGATATAGAGAGATATTAACACCAACCTTTGAAAGTTTTGAGTTAATTGCTAAAAAAACAGGAGAAGAGATTAGAAAACAACTTTATGTTTTTAAAGACCATGGTGGAAGAGAAATAGCATTAAGACCTGAAATGACATCCCCAGTTGTAAGATTCTATTTAAATGAATTAAAGAATTTACAGAAACCTTTAAGATTATATTATTTTGCTAATTGCTTTAGATATGAGAGACCTCAAGCTGGAAGATTTAGAGAGTTTTGGCAGATGGGTTGTGAGTTAATAGGTTGTAAAGAGCCGTTAGCAGATGCTGAAGTTTTGAATTTAGCGATGGATGGTTTAATAAATATTGGTTTGGATTTTGATGTTCATATTGGTCATTTGGGAGTTTTAAAGGGAGTTTTAGAGAAGTTTAATGTTAGTGAGGAAGAAGAAGTTAAAATAAGAAGGTTGATAGATAAAGAGGATTATGAAAATTTAGAGAAATATTTAACTCAAATCTTAGGGGAAGAAAAGAAGGAGATAATATTTGATATATTAAAATTTAAAGGGAGGAGAGAGATTTTAGATGAACTAAAGGAGATATTGAAAGATTTCCCAAAATCTATAGAGGCAATAAATAACTTAGAAGAGATTTTAGAGTTTGTTATTCATGATAAATATACAATAAACTTTGGAATTGCAAGAGGTTTAGACTATTATACTGGAATGGTATTTGAGATATATGGAAAGAAAGGAGCTAAGCAGATATGTGGTGGGGGGAGATATGATAATTTAATAGAAACATTTGGAGGAGAGCCAACACCAGCAGTTGGTTTTGCCTATGGATTTGATAGAATTATGATGAATATTGATGACTTAAATATTGAAGAAGAGAATATTTTAATAATCCCAGTAAAAAAAGATAAGGAATTAATTAAAAAATCTCTAATTATAGCTGATAAGTTAAGAAAAACTGGAAAAATTGTAGAACTTGAAATTATGGGTAGAAAGTTGAGAAAAGCTTTGGATTATGCAAATTCGAGAGGATTTAAGAAAGTAATTATTGTTGGAGAGAAAGAGCTTAATGAAAATAAAGTAACTTTAAAGGATATGGTTACAGGAGAACAGAAATTAATCAACATGGATGAATTAACTAATTTAATAAAAACTAAGTAAAAATTTTAAGAAATCTTTAATTTTTAAACCTTCTTATTTGTTTTAAATCTAAATATATTTTAATATTTTTGATTTTATACTGTTTATTATATTACATTATCAACTTTTCTTATAGGTGTTCATTGTTCAATAAAAAATCATCCATGTGAAAGTCCTGTTATGAAAAAGTTATTGATTCATTTTTTCTTCTAATTCTTCTTCTTTTATTCTCTCTCCTGTAATCATATAAACAACTCTATCTCCTATTGAAGCTACTATATTTCCACTCCTCTCTAAATATTTCGCTACAAAGATTATTTCAGTAGCTAAGGTTAAATTTTTTGGGTCTTCTAAGATTTTGCTTATCATACTCCTATATAGTTGCTCATATAAATCATCCAACCTTTTATCCATCTCATAAACATCTCTTGCTAACTTCTCATCTCTATTTTTAAATGAAATCATTGCATTTCTTAGCATATTAACTAAATAATCTTTCATAACTATTAATAATTCATTTTTTCTCTTTCCGTCTATATTGGATTTTAGCAATATTTTACATATCTTTGATGCATTATCTCCAACTTTCTCTAACTTTGATGATATTTTGATAGCAGTCATAATCTCTCTTAAATCTCCAGATACTGGATGATATAAGGCAATAGCTTTAACACACTTATCTTCAATCTCAATTTCCATTAAATCAATATCATTATCTTTCTTTCTAACTTGTTTTGCAAGCTCTCTATCTCCTTCTGTAAATGCTTTTATAGCATTTTCTATTTGCTCAATACACAAATCACCCATCTTTATTAAATCTTTTTCTATTTCTTTTAATACTTCATCAAATTTTTTTACCATAAGTATTCACCAATCAAAAGTTTTAACCAAATCTACCACTAATATAATCATCTGTTTCCTTCTTTTGAGGATTCAAGAATATCTGCTCTGTTTCTCCAAACTCAATTAACTTACCCATTAAGAAAAATGCTGTATAATCTGAAACTCTACTTGCTTGTTGCATGTTGTGGGTAACAACAACTATTGTATAATCCTTAGCCAATTCTACCATTAACTCTTCAATCTTTAAAGTTGAAATAGGGTCTAAGGCAGATGTTGGCTCATCCATTAATAAGACCTCTGGCTTCACGGCTATTGCTCTCGCTATGCAAAGTCTTTGCTGTTGTCCTCCTGATAAAGATAAGGCATTTTTATGTAATTCATCTTTAACTTCATCCCAAAGAGCAGCTTTTTTTAAAGCCCATTCTACTATTTTATCTAATTTTTTCTTATCTTTAATTCCATGAATTCTTGGACCAAAGGCAACATTATCATAAATACTCATAGCAAAAGGATTAGGTTTTTGGAAAACCATTCCAACTCTTTTTCTTAACTCATACACATCAACATCTTTATCATAAATATTTTTTCCATCTAATAAAACCTTTCCTTCTATTCTAACATTTGGTATTAAGTCATTTAATCTATTTAAACATCTTAGAAATGTTGATTTCCCACAACCACTTGGACCTATTAAAGCGGTTATCTTTTTCTCATATATTGGTAAATTTATATCAAATAAAGCCTGTTTCTCCCCATACCACAAACTTAAATTTTTTGTCTCTATCTTTATTTTTTCCATAATTACCACTACTTACTACTTTTTTTACTTTTTTATTACTTTTAATTATTTTTTACAATTTTATATCATCCTTTAAACTGTATCTTATTGGAATAAAGATTGCTAAGAATATTATTAACATTACTAATGCTGCCCCCCAAGCCATTTTATGGTCTTCTATGGAAGGACTTTGGACTAATGTATAAATTAATAGAGGAATAGCTCCAACAGGCTCTAATGGATTAGTAGGGTAGGTTTCATATAATCCTCCAGCAGTAAATAGAAGAGGAGCGGTTTCTCCTGCAACTTTTGCCATACCTATTAAAACTCCTGTTAAAATCCCTTTTTTAGCCATCTTTGTAATGACCTTAAATATAACCTGTGCTCTTGTACATCCTAAGGCATAACCTCCTTCTTTATATATTCTTGGCACTTCTGACATAGCTTCCTCTGTATAGACTGCAACATAAGGAGTTAAGATTAAAGCCAATGCCAAAGCCCCAGCAATTGCAGAGTAAGTTCCCATAGGAACTACAAGAATGCCCATAACAAACGTTCCCACTAATATAGTAGGAAACTCTAACAGTATCTGTAATAAAACCTTTGTAGTTCTACCAATAAAACTATTAGGAAACTCATAAACATAAGTTCCTGCTAAGAATGCCAATGGAAGTCCTATAAGAGAGGCTAATAATGTTAGCATAAGTGTCCCAACTATTGCGGGACCTATTCCTCCTTCACTCAGTGTTCCTGTTATAAATGTTAATCCCCTTTCTAATATAACTGGCAAACCTTTTACAATGATTGAATATATTATATGAAACAATGGCACAATGGATAATAAGGTCAAAATTCCTACAACTAATAGAAATATTTTATCTTTAATCATTCTAATTGTTTTATAGTTAATGAGAGACATACTCTCTCCACCTCTTTAAGTAATAGATTCCAATAAGATTTACTATTAATCCAATTACGAACAACACCAATCCAGCAGCGTATAAGGTAGAGGTCATATATTCATAAAGGGCAGCGTTTCCAAATTGATTTGCTATTAATGATGAAATAGTATATCCTGGAGCAAACAATTTGTAAGTTAAGTTAAATGAATTTCCTATAACTAAGGACACTGCAACAGTTTCTCCTAACGCTCTACCAAATGCCAAAATAAGTCCTGAAATTATGGCAGGTCTTATATATTTTATTAAAACTTTGGTAGTTTCATATCTTGTCGCTCCTAATGCAATCAATCCTTCTTTATAAACTGACGGAATCATTGCATAAGCCTCTCTAATTATTGCAGCAGCAAATGGCGTTACCATTATTCCTAACAAAACACCTGCAGATAAATAGGAATATCCAGATAATGGAGGATAGTTAAATAATGGAATGAAAGAAAAATGTTCATATAAAAATTTCATAATATAGTCTCTTAATAGAGGTACCAATATAAAAGCCCCCCAAATACCATAAATAATTGTGGGAAGTCCAGCCATAATATCCGAAATAATAATTAAAGGAAATTTTAACTTCTTAGGAGCATAGTCATTGACAAATATAGCATATCCTATAGCAAGAGGTAGAGCAATTAAAACAGCAATAGTTGCGGTATAAATACTACCCCATATAGGTGCTGCTAATCCATAAACTTCTTTAGAAGCCTCTTCAGCAGCAATCCATACATTTTTTATAAATAAGTCAATACCAAAATGCTTTATTGCTGGAATTGCATTGTAAAAATAGAATCCTAACATTAATGCAAATATTATAAATACTATAACTATTGAGGGGAAAGTAATTATTTTGAATCCATCCATTTTTTTTATTAATTCCTTTATGTTCATATTGTTACCTCCTTATACAGCCTAAGAGTAAATAAAGGCTGGAATAATATAGGACTTTCATAGGAATAAATATTAGAAGGTATTTTTGAAGCTATTAAATATATATTACGAAAGACCTATAATAAAAAATTTTGAAGTTATTATTATTTTTAATATTTTTAAATTTATTTAACTAGGAAAAAACTAAAAAATAATTAAAAGGATAAAAAAAGTCCAAAATATCCATTTGACTAATCTATTCTTTAATCATATTTACAGCATCTAAACCAATCTTTGCTACATCTTTAGGTAATCCTACATATCCCGGAGCTAAGTTTTCTGGTTTTTGTCCATCAGTTAATATCCATTCTAAGAAGTCCTTTATAGCTTTAGCTTTTTCTGGAGAGTAGTGCTTACCATTTTTGTTTTCCCAAACTAATAAGTGAGTGAAGGCAACAATTGGATATGAATTGTTTCCAGGTGCATCTAACAATTGTGTTAGGTTTTCTTTATAACCTTCTGTTGGCTTTGGAATATATGCTTTAACTTCTGAAACTGCTGCTTTTATTGTTTCATCTGTTGGTTTAACAAAATTGCCATTTTTATTTTCTAATGCAGCAACAGGTAATTTATCTTCAATTGCATAAGAAAGTTCTGTATATGCAATTGAGTAAGGAGTTTTTTTCAATATGGCAACAACTCCTGTATTTCCTTTTCCAGCGACTCCTCTACCCATGTTATCAACTGGCCATTGAACTAATTTTCCAGCACCTACTTTTTCAGCCCATTCTTTACTAACTAAACTTAAATATGTTGTAAATATTGCTGTAGTTCCACTAGCATCACTTCTATGAATAACTATAATTTCTTTATGTGGTAATTTATCAGCAATATCTGGATTTAGTTTCTTTATTCTTTCATCATCCCAATACTTAATCTTACCTAAAAATATATCTGCTAATACATCTCTACTTAATTTTAACGTTTTGTTTCCTATTTCAGGAATATTGTAAGTTACAACAACTGCCCCAACAATTTCTGGAAATTGTAATGGTTGGTCTCCAGTTTGTAAAAATTTTTTCCACATGATTTCTTTAACAGGTGGGTCACTTCTCCCAATATCAGTTAATCCTTTTAAAAATGCCTCTTGCCCATATCCACTACCTCCCCCTTCATATTCAATTTTAACATTTGGATGTAATTTTTGATAAGTATCTATCCATTTTTGGATTTGGTATTTAGGGAAAGTAGCTCCTGTAGTTCTAATTATAATAATTTTTGTAGTTTGCTCGTTTGTAGTTTGTGTATTAGAACTTTGATTACCATTTACACATCCACACAAACTTACTATTGGAACGATTAATATTAGCCCCAATAATAGGGCAACGAACTTTCTCACATTATCACCTCACTAAAGCTATATGTTTAAAAACTATACATCTGTAGTATATAAAGTTTTCTATTTGGAATTAAAGTTCATATTTTATGAACATCCAATTTTAATAATTGCAAGATAAATATTTTACTATTATTTATTAAATAAATTTATTAAATAAAACAGCACATGTGAAAATATGGAATTTTCAGAATGGACAAAAAATAAAAGAAAATTAAACAGCTTAGAAGAATTAAAAATAGACATTATAAATCAATTTAAAGAAAAAGATGTTTTAAATGATGGAATTGTAGTTATGGCAAGTGGTGGAAAAGATAGCTCAACAGCTATAGCCTTAGCTAAGGATTTGGGATTAAATATAAAGTATATAATACATTTCTACCATAGATGGAGTTGGGATATTTCAAAAAAAATGGTTGAAAAACTCTCAAAGAGATTTGGAATTCCAGTAATATTTTATGATATAACAGAAGAATTGTTAAAAAGAACTAAAGGAGCTAAAGGGAGTAGGATATGTAGAATATGTAAAAATATAATGAAAGATAAGGCTGTTGATATAGCTAAAGAAAAAGGAATTAGGATAATTATGACTGGAGATTCAGCTCTCGAGAAAATTTCAGGAGCGGTTATGAATTATTTGAGAGAAGTTTATGGAGAAGTAATATATAACAAAATGGAACTAACTTCTGTGCCTCAAAAATATAGCAAGGGGAAAGATAAAGAAATCTTATTTTTTAGACCTTTGATAAGGTTGGCTTTTGAAGATGTTTTAAATTTAATGAATTATTATAACCTAAAGATAGAGAGAGCTCATGAAGTTGGAGACAAGATAGGATTTTGGAGGGAGGGGTGTTGTTTGCAGTATGCCGATGAAAATGCCCAATTAAATGAGAAACTCTTTAATGAACTCTATAGATATAACAAAATAGCCACTGAAATAGCAAGAAAATATGGATTTAGGGCATCTATAAAACTGCCCTCTAAAAAGATTATAACGGAGCCAAAAAAAGAAGAATACATAAGATTAATTAGAACTTTCGCAGGAATAAATGTTAATAAAAAATAGTTGATGCCCTTAGCATAATTTTTTCATTAGTAAATATATAAAATATATAATATATAAATTGTGAGAGTCCTAATTATAAAAAACTCTTTGAGGGATATTGATGAAAGTTAAGATTTATAGAGTTAGCGGGATTACAGGAATTTTTTTAATATTTTTAATTTTATTGCTATTAGTAATTTTGGCATTAATCGCTTTACCAATATTTTTAATTCTAATGGCAATATTTGGAGGATATATGTTATTAAAATATAAAATAAGGTCATTTTTTAAAAAAATATGGTATAAACTTAGAAAGAAAAAGATAAAAATTGAAGATGCATCAACAAATGGCGAGGTAAAGATAAATTTTGCTAAGAGAATAAAGATAGATGATAGTAAAATAGAAACAAACAACATAAACACTTTATTAGATTATTTAGATGAAAATGCAAAAACATTTGTCTATTATTTAAAAAGTATTGGGGCAGAGTTTAGAGATGATGGAATATACTTTAAAGGATTCAAAATATATCCGATATATAAAAAATCATATCCAATAAATGAAATTATAAAACTAAATTATCCAAAAAACATTGATGCAGTTGTTTTAGGATTAAAAGGGGAACCTTATGAGCCAAAATTTCTATATTTAATTCCAAAAGAGTTTTTAAAAGAAAGAATGAGTCTATCAGAATTAAAAAACTTTGAAATTAAAATTTGAATAAATTTGATAAAGTTTAAAAAGAAAATTTGAATGCCTTCCTTATGGAAGGCATTCATTAATACCTTATAGGACTTTCGCAGTTTATATAATATTAAATTTAAATAAGGTATTTAGATGCCTCTGGCATCAAAGTTCGTTATTATTAGTTATTCCTGCGAATTAAAATAATCAAAAATGAAAATTTATTCAAATAATTCTCTTAAGTTGATTTGATATTTACCTAACTTACCTCCATAGTTTCCAGCTGTAATTTTCTTAACTCCTGAAACTTTTGTAGCTGCTAAAATACCTTGTTTCATTGCCTCTTTAACTGCTTCTTCATCAGTTCCATCAATTACTATCTCATAAACTCCATTTACATCTTCTGGAATCTCTGAATCTTCAACAACACCCTTCAATGTTGGGCACATTTTGTGGTTTGTTGTAGCTACCATAAACTTGTATTTTGGATTGCTTGCTCCAACTTTACTTCCTGAAGCTACAACTCCTCCTGGGAATGGAGTTATAACTCCTTCAACATTTGATATAGCATCAACTGCAGCTTCAGCAGCAATTAACGCAGAGGCATTTGTATCTGCCATTATAAAGAAGTTTCCTCCAGCAACTCCTTTTTTAATTCCAAACTTAGCCTCAGTTATAAACTCTCCTCCCATAATTGGGATTTTGTAAACTATCCTTCCATATAATTCATCTTTCTTTTCATAACCGTCTCCGAAAAACTTCAACTTAAATCCAACTTTTAATTGCTCATCAGCTTTATCTCCCATAGCATCAAAAATAGCAGTTGTAGGGCATGTCAATACACACTGTCCTAATCTCTCTAACATTTGGTGCTCTAATTCTGACTTCTTAGGGTGGCATATCTGTATTATATATCCTGGTCTTCCATCTGGTGTTTCTGATGGTGGGACATACTTCTCAATTCCCGCCTCTGCTGGACACATTATAACAGAGCATCCAAAACCAGTAGCTTCTGTAGCTGCAATCTTCGCCCATTTCTTTGTAGCAGCTGTTATTAAAACTCTTGACACCCATATTGGGAACGCTTCTGCAAATGTATCTTCAATATATACTCCATTTATTTCCATAGTTTCCCCCCATTAAGATTTTGACAATTATAATTTATCTTAAGTGTTATTAATATCTTATCATTTGATAACTTAATATTCTATGAATCTATAGATAAAAATATATTAACAATAACCTTAAATAATTCAATAATAAATTAACCTAATAATAATTAATTAAAAAGAATTAGAGGGATAAAATTGAACGGTATTAGAAGAATTGTTTTAGATATACTAAAGCCGCATGAGCCAAAAATAACAGATATGGCGTTAAGATTAACATCATTATCAAATATTGATGGGGTTAATATTACAGTTTATGAGATAGATAAAGAGACAGAAAATGTTAAAGTAACAATTGAAGGGAATAATTTAGATTTCGATGAAATTCAGAAAATTATTGAAAGTTTGGGAGGGACTATACACAGTATAGATGAAGTTGTTGCTGGTAAAAAGATTATTGAAGAAGTTAGAACACCACAAGATAGACATTAATTAAATACTTTATTCTATTCTTTTTACTTTAAAATTTAAAAAATAGTTTTATGTGGTTATTATGAACTTTTTTGAGAGATATAAAAATTTAAAAGAAAAATATAATGAAAAAAGAATAAAACCAAAAGTTATAGTAGTTGGTAGAAGTAATGTTGGTAAATCCACTTTTGTTAGATTAATGACTGGAAGAAAAGATATTAGAGTAGGAAAAAAACCAGGAGTTACGTTAAAAATTAATGAATATGATATGGGGGAGTATATTTTAGTAGATATGCCAGGTTTTGGTTATATGGCAGGGTTGCCAAAAAAAGTTCAAGAAAAGATTAAAGATGAGATTGTTCATTACATAGAAAACCATGCTAATGAAATTGCTGCAGCAGTTCAAATTATAGATGCAAAGGCATTTTTTGAAATTGTTGAGAGATGGAAAGAAAGAGGAGAAATTCCAATTGATTTAGAGATGTTTGACTTTATAACTGATTTGAAAATTAGTCCAATTTTAGTGGCAAATAAAATGGATAAGATAAAAAAAGATGAATGGGATGAAGTTTTAGATGGCATCTGTGAATATCTAAAATGTCAGCCACCATGGCATCAGTGGAAATTTATAGTTCCTGCTATATTGAAAGAAGGTAAAGGAATTGAAGAGATAAAGAAAAAGATTCTTGAGAGAGTTAGGTTGTTTAAGAAATTAAGAGGAATTAAATAACAAAATTAAAAAATAAAAAAATAATTCGTTGCAATCCTCATTGTTCGGATTGCAACGTCTCCTGCCTATGAAAATTTACTTTATAAAAATAGCCTTATTTAAACTGTATCTCTATTTGAACATTGTCTGGAATTCTTATTTTCATAATATGTCTTAAAGCTCTCTCATCTGCATCAATGTCAATTAATCTTTTGTGGATTTTCATTGTCCATCTGTCAAATGTTGATGAACCCTCTCCATCAGGACTCTTTCTTGTAACAACTCTTAATACCTTTGTTGGTAATGGTATAGGTCCTGAAATATCTACTCCTGTTTTTTCAGCAATCTCTTTTATTTGTCTACAAATTTCATCTAAAACTTTGTGGTCTGTACTTGATAACCTAATTCTTGCTCTTTGCATACTCCTCCCTCTCAGTCTCTTTAAGAATATAAAAAATACAAAATAGGATTTAAAAATTAATTAAAAATTAGAAAGTAGATTTATTTATTCTTAGCTTTAACATCAATTGCCATACCAGCAGCGATTGTCATACCCATATCTCTGATAGCGAATCTTCCTAATTGTGGAATTTCTCTAACGTTCTCAATGACCATTGGTTTTGTTGGTTTAATTTTAACTATAGCAGCATCTCCTGTTTTTAAGAATTGTGGGTTTTCTTCAATAACTTGCCCTGTTCTTGGGTCTAATTTCTTCAATAACTCTATAAATGTACATGCAACTTGTGCTGTGTGTGCGTGGAAGACTGGTGTGTAACCAACAGTAATTGCTGTTGGGTGTTGTAAGACAACGATTTGAGCTGTGAATTCTTCAGCAACTGTTGGTGGGTTGTCTGGATGTCCACAGACGTCTCCTCTCTTAATGTCTTTCTTACTAACTCCTCTAACGTTGAATCCGATGTTGTCTCCAGGTTCTGCTTGAGGTATTTGTTCGTGGTGCATTTCGATTGATTTAACTTCTCCACTAACTCCTGCAGGTTCAAAGACTACCTTATCCCCAGGTCTTAAGATACCTGTTTCGACTCTTCCAACTGGGACAGTTCCAACTCCAGTAATTGAATAGACATCTTGGATTGGTATTCTTAATGGTAAGTTTATTGGTTTTTCTGGTGGTTGGAACTTATCTAATGCTTCAACTAATGTTGGACCTTTATACCATGGCATGTTTTCTGATCTCTTAACGACGTTGTCTCCTTTCAATGAAGCTGTTGGAATGAAGTCAATTTGGTCTGGGTTGTAACCTAAAACTTTTAATAACTGCTCTGATAATAACTTCTTCATTTTTTCGTATTCTTCTTGGCTGTAGTTAACAGTATCCATCTTGTTGATAGCTACTGCAATTTGCTTAATACCTAATGTTCTTGCTAAGAACATGTGCTCTCTTGTTTGTGGCTGAATTCCTGTTTTAGCGTCGTTAACATCGACAACTAAGATTGCAGCATCAGCCTGTGAAGCTCCTGTAATCATGTTTTTAATGAAGTCTCTGTGTCCTGGACAGTCAACGATTGTAATTTCATATTTTGGAGTTTCGAATTTTTTGTGAGCTACATCAATTGTAACCCCTCTTTCTCTCTCTTCTTTCAAGTTGTCCATAACGTAAGCAAACTCGAATCCTGCCTTACCTCTCTCTTGAGCTTCTCTTCTCAATTTTTCTAATAACTGTGGGTCGATAGCTCCACTGTCGTATAACAATCTACCGACTGTTGTTGACTTACCTGCATCGACGTGTCCAATGAATGCTACGTTTAATACTGGTTTTTGCTTTGCCATATTTCATCACCAATTTTCTTTTAATTTTTATTTTTGTTTAATATTGACAAAATGGTGTCAAGTTTAACTTAACAAAATTAAAATTAGATTATACAATTTGTGGTTTGTGGTGATATAAGTATTAGTTAGGGAGTATATAAATCTTTTGGTCATATGAGGTTGTGTGGTATCCTGAAATTATTTCGCACCTATAATTCATGAAATCTCCTCAATATTATTAACGGTATTTTTGAAATAAACCTCGTAAGGAGTCCTATAATCTAAAGAACGATGAGGTTTTATTTTATTATGTCAATTGGAGCGTAGCGGAGAGATATGAAATCATATTAGTGATTTCATTCAAACTATGAACTCTTCTAAATTATCAAATCTATTTAGTCGATATTCAACTCTTTATTTATCCGTTTAACTTTTCCTATGGCAAGACTTTTGCACTTTATATAATTAAATTAAAGAAAAAATGATGCCAAATGCATCAAATTTCATTAATATTATTTATTCCTATGAAAGTTCTATGTATATTATACCTAAGTTCGATAAAGTGTTCCAAATAAACTGAGCTTGTTCCTATATATATTGACTGCTTTGAAACCAATATCTACCTCTCCCCGAGTAATTTCTTTCGGCTTCCTACCTCTACGCTTTATATTTGGGATTTCTTCAGTTTCTCGATATTCTTTCCATATCTGCTAAACTCTACGAGTAGATATTCCCAAATTCTTAGTAATATCTTTCGTTTTAAATCCATTCTCCTTCCATCTAATAATTTTCTTAATCTTTTTATCGTCAAGTCTTACTCCTATCATATTATTTATGTTATTTATTTATGTTGTTATTTTTTTTATTACTTATAGGTGCGAAATATTTTCGGGATACAACAAATATTAACTCATAACCCTTACATCCTCTACGCCTTAGTTGTTCGATTTTATCAGTAAGGTATTTATCTATGGTAGTTATAACTATTTCAATGGGGCCAATTTTATTCACCTCCTTAGTTTTTTCTTGCTTTTTACTCTATTACTTTATCTCATTATATTTAACTCTTTAATTATGCACACTCTCATATGATATATTTAACATAGTAATGACATAGTAAGGTGATTTCATGATAGCTGATAGAATAGACCTGTGTAAAATTATTAAATTTCCAATAATTACAGATTATAGGGGCAATCTAACCTTTATCGAGGAGTACAAACATGTACCTTTCGAAATTAAGAGAGTATACTACCTATATGATGTCCCTACTGGAGCAACTAGGGGTGGGCATGCACATATAGAACTCGAACAAGTAATTATATCGTTAAGTGGTAGTTTTGAAGTAATAATTGATGATGGATATTCTAAAAAAAGTGTTTTTCTCAATAGGCCACACTATGGTTTATATATTCCACCGGGGATTTGGAGAGAGTTAGTTAACTTTTCTTCGAACTCAGTGACTTTAGTGTTAGCATCTATGCCATATGACGAGAAAGACTATATAAGGGATTATGAAACGTTTAGAAAAATGGCAAGAGAGGGATTTTGGAATGAATTCGATAAGAGAATTACAAAGAAAATATCATGATTATAACAAGTATTTATCTAGAATAAGAAAAAAACTAGAAGAAAAAGAGGTTTTTATTCATCCAAAGGCTCTTGTTGAGAGTGAAAATATTGGAAAAGGAACAAGAATCTGGGCATATGTTCATATTCTTCCAAGAGCAAAAATTGGAAAAAACTGCAATATTTGTGATTATGTTTTTATAGAGAATGATGTAATAGTTGGTAATAATGTTACTATAAAAAGCGGAGTCCAATTATGGGATGGTGTGAGAATAGAGAATAACGTGTTTATAGGACCCAATGTTACATTTACCAATGACTTACGACCGAGAAGTAAAATATATCCACCTGAATTTATTAAAACCTATGTGAAAGAAGGTGCAAGCATTGGGGCAAATGTGACAATAGTATGTGGCGTGACCATTGGGAAATGGGCAATGATTGGTGCTGGAGCGGTAGTTACTAAAGATGTTCCAGATTATGCCTTGGTTTATGGAGTTCCAGCAGAATTGAAAGGCTATGTGTGTAAGTGCGGAATGGACTTACACTTTAAAGGAGACATGGCAGTATGTAAATGTGGAAAAACTTACAAAAAAATAAATGGTAAGGTGGTGTGTTTAAAATGATTTCATTTGTAGATTTAAGGCGAGAATATCAAGAAATTAAGAAAGAGATTAATCAAGTAATACAAAGAGTTTTAGAAAGTGGGTGGTTCATTTTAGGGAAGGAACTTGAAGCTTTTGAAAAGGAGTTTGCTGAGTATTTGGGAGCAAAGCACGTAATTGGTGTGAATTCTGGTTCTGATGCGTTATACTTAGCTGTCAAAGCTCTTGGTGTTAGTAAAGATGATGAAGTTATAACTGTTTCTCACACATTTATATCAACAGTGGATGCTATTACAAGAAATGGAGCTAAACCTGTTTTTGTGGATATCGATCCTGAAACATATACTATAGATGTAAGTCAAATCGAAAAAAAGATTACAGAAAAAACAAAGGCAATTGTTCCGGTCCATTTGTATGGCCATCCTGCAGATATGGACCCCATATTAGAAATAGCAGAGGAGTATGGACTGTATGTAATAGAAGATGCAAGCCAGGCACATGGAGCAGAATATAAGGGACGAAAAGTTGGAAATATTGGAGATGTTGGCTGCTTCAGTTTTTATCCGACAAAAAACCTTGGGGCATATGGAGATGGTGGAGTGGTAGTTACTAACGATGATGAGCTCGCTGAGAAATTGAGAGTGTTAAGAAGCTACGGCTCATCTAAAAAATATTATCATAATCTTATAGGAGTCAACAGCAGACTTGATGAATTACAAGCAGCAATACTTAGAGTGAAGCTGAAATACTTAGATGAATGGAACAAAAGAAGGAGAAAAATGGCCAAGCTGTATAATAAGCTTCTAGAAGACTATGAGGTAATCACACCTATTGAAAAAGTGTGGGCTAAACATGTTTATCATTTATACATAATAAGACATAAGGAAAGGGATAAGTTACAAAAATATTTATCAGAAAATGGAATACAGACCCAGATACATTATCCAATTCCCGTACATAAACAAAAAGCTTATGTGGATTTAGGCATTAATGTTCAGTTACCAATTACTGAGAAAATTAGCAACGAGATACTCTCCTTACCTATGCATCCTTGGTTAAAAGAGGAAGAAGTAAAATACATATGCGAAACTATCAAAAAGTTCTAAGGAGGCAAACTTATGTCAAGAGAAAGGAAAATTAAATTATCATGTATTATGTTGGCTAGAAACTTAATTTCCCAAGGATATCCTTTCGTAGAGGCAATTTTGTCAGTAATTCCATACTGTGAAGAAATGATAATTTGTGAAGGTTATAGTGATGACGGTACTTATGAAGTTCTTAAAAAATTAGTAGAAGTGTATGAGGATAAGATAATAATAAAAAGAAAAAAATGGAGAGGTAAAAAAGACTTAGGGGAATTATTTGCTCAAATTTTAAACGAAGCAATGGAGGAAAGCTCTGGAGATTATATTTTGAAAATAGATCCAGATCATGTGTTTGATAAAGAGACAATAGAGGAACTGATTTTCTTAGCAAGAATGTATCCTAAAGTTAAGATATTTTATTTACCCTATCTATATTTTGTAGGTAACTGGATAATTAAACCAGAGATTTGGGCACCATTGTTTTCTAAAAATAATGAGTATATTAAGCTTGGTGGGGACAGTGGAGGATTTATATTTACTCCTTTAGGGATTGTAAAGATTGCTCTAAGAAATATTACGCATCCATTAAGGGCCCTAAAGTCGATTCACTATGCATATGTACCTAAGCCAGTCTACCATTACTATGCATTGTTTCCTGGTAATTATCTAACACGAATAGAAGAACATAAGAAATTCTATAAAAAATATGATTGGAGCCCGTATGATAAAATATTAACGAAATTAAAAGAAATCATGGACTGGAACAAATTCTGGGAGATTGTGGCAAAAGAAATCGTAGAAAAAGCATGGACTTGGTATGGTAATAGAAAGGTTATAAAATATACTGGAAGTCCTCCACAACCTAGTATTATGAAACCTTTATGGGGGCTATGGGAATATAAAGTTAGGGAGGAATTAATAAGCTCAAAGATGATTGATCACGTTTAAAACAAGGGTGTGTAGAATGGACAATTTACCAAATGTAATCATTATCATTGTAGATACTATGAGAAAAGATTTTGCCAAACCATTGGAAGATGCACTAACAAAAATAGGATTTGTATCCTATAATAATGCAATAGCACCCGCTCCATGGACAACCCCAAGCCATGCATCAATTTTTACGGGCTTATATCCAGCATTTCATGGAGCTCATGAAACTAAAAACAGAAAAGATTTTGGAGTTAAACTTAAGAAAAATAGAGAAATTTTAAGTGTACAATTGTTAGAATTGGGATTTGAAACTTCTTTATTCAGTGCTAATCCATATATAAGGCCATCCTTTGGATTCATAGGATTTAATAATTTTTATGACATTATTTCTTTTCCATGGTTATCTAATGATGACCTAAAATGCATAGAAAAATTAAAACAAGAATATAACTTAAAAAATAAGTTTGACATTCTTAAAACATTTTTATTTTCTAGACAATGTATGTTATTAATAAGGGCAGGATTAAATGTAATTATCACTAAGTATTGGCCTTTTGGTGAAAAATGGCCAAAAGATAAAGGTGCTAAAAATTTAATAAAAACAATTATAAAATACTTAAGGTTTACTTCAAATAAAAATCCAAAATATATCTTTATAAACTTAATGGAAGTACATGAGCCCTATTTTCCAAATGAAAATGATAAAAGCGTAGAAAACTTAAAAACTAATAGACTTGACCCTAAAACAGTTCAAATGTGGAAGCAAAAATACTTAGAAGAAGTTAAATATGTAACCGGAAGAATCTTAGAATTAATGAAGATTTTAAAAGAACATAATCTCTTTGATAACTCTCTTATTATTGTGACTAGTGATCATGGACAACTAATAGGTGAACATGGAAGAATAGGTCATGGAACTTTTTTATATGATGAAGTTTTGAGAATACCATTATTAATAAAATATCCTAAAGGACTTAACCTTGAAATCATAGAGAATAACTCAAAGTATATTAGCCTAACAATGTTAAAACCATTTATATTAAATTTAATAGAAAACAAATCAACTGATGACAGTATGTTATATTCTAATACAGTATTTGCAGAGTCTTATGGAATACATGTAAATGTTGGTGAATTATTAACTGAAGAAGAAAAGAAAAACATAGAACAACTTGAAAAATATCGTATAGCAGTATATTACAAAAACTTTAAAGGAATTTTCAACGTGACTGAATGGAAGTTCGAAGAAATAATTTCATACAATCCTAAAATAGAGGTTTCAGAGGATATTGTAAAACATATGAAAAAAGAAGTTATGAAGTTCCTGAAAACCGCAACAGTAGCAAAAGTTCCAAAAATCAAGATTTAAATAAACCTTTGTAAAACTTTTTTTAAAATACTTAAATTAATCCCAATTTTTCTCTCTATAGCTAATAATAGATCAATATCTTCTTTATCAATACTTTTGCTTAGTAATAATAATAATAAGTAAACTATCAGAAATGCTATTAAAACAAGGCTTGCATACAATATGTTTAACATTTTAAAATGTAAAATCCAAACAAATCCTGACATAATAAGACTAATAACAACAACTTTGATATAATTTCTACTAAATGGATGAACTTTAGCCTTCTGATAAAGCCTGAGAGAATTTAAAACATTTGTTGTAAAGTATGAAATTGCTGTAGCGATAGCAGCTCCTTTGATACCATAACTCTGTATCAGTAGAACATTCAAAAACACATTTATAACTGCAGATATCAAAGTTGAATACATTACAAAATTACTCTCTTTAATAACAATCAAACTTAACCCGTTTAAACCCAAGAGTGTGTGGAACATAAAACCCAAGGCGAGGATCTGAAGAATACTACTAGCTTCTAAATATTTTTCTCCAAAGAAAAATCCTAATGTAGCCTCTGGGAAGAGAAACATTAAAATAAACAAAGGTAAAGTTGCAAGAAACATCCACTTTGTTAATACTTGATAAACCCTCTTTAATTTATTAATTTTTCCTTGAGCATAGAGAGCCGTAGCTAAAGGAGGGTAGATGAAACCAGCAGAATATAAAACTATAGGCAATAGCTTTGCTAATGAAGCTGCAGCATTGTATAAACCAACAGCTTCTGAAGTTTTATAGAATCCAAGCATCAATGTATCTGTCCATGTCATTATAAATCCAGCAATTCCCGTAAACATCAGAGGAATAGATAATTTTATTAATTCCTTCCCTAATTCTAAATCTATAATATCAATCTTAAATAATCTTTTTTTAAATACATCTATAGCTAATGCAAAGAATGTAATAACTTGAGCTATTACATATGATACAAAAATGTAATAAAAGTTTAATTTCATAATAACTACAAGTCCTAAAAAAGAAAACCATAGTATAGGGTATAATATATTTTGAAAATAAACCTTTTCTCTAACTCTTCCAAACCCTTGAGATATAGCTACAAAAGTTCCTGTTAAAGCTAAAAAAGGGAGTGCAAGTGACATTATCTTCAAAGTATAAATTAGCATTTCTTCATTGAATATCTGAGCAATATAAATTGATCCAAAAATCAGAAATGCTGTAACAGATAAGCTTACTAATAATATAATTGTCAATGCAGTTGATATTAGACATCCTATTTTTAAAGGTTCTTTTTCTTTGTAATATGCAATTTCTCTTGGAAGAGAATTAGGAAATCCAAGCATAGCAATTACCATGGCTATATTCAGAATAGTCCAAGCCATGTTGTATATTCCATATTCAGCAGTAGAGAAATACCTTGCTATAATTACTACACTTAAGAATCCAAAGAACATTGAAATAATTGTTCCTAAGAATACGATTCCAGCTCCTTTCGCAATCCCATGTAGGACTTTATTAACTTCGCTCAATATTACCCAACCTCTCAATCTCTATTTTTTATTCTACTAAAAAATAGGGTATTTATATTTATCAGAGTAAGATATATATACCTAATGCAATTTAATTAAATATCATTAAATATCATTAAGGTGAAAAGATGTCAGATGAAAGAAAATATACAACAGTCTCAATACCAATCCAACTTTATGAAAAGATTAAAAAAAGAATTGAAGGGACTGGATTTACATCTGTCTCAGATTATGTAACCTACGTTTTAAGAGAGGTTTTAGCAAGTTTAGAGGAGAAAGAAAAAGAAGAAGTATTTAGTGAGGAGGAAGAGGAGAAAGTTAAAGAGAGATTAAGAGCATTAGGATATTTAGATTAGCAAATTTATTATTTTTTATTTTAATTAAACTTAATTAAATATCATTAAAGGTGATACTGTGGTTTCAAAGCCTCATGGGGGAAAATTAGTTAGAAAATTATTATCTGAGAAAAGTAAAGAGAGAATTTTAGAAGAAAAAGATGAATATTATAAAATAAGTATTAGGGAAGGAACTGCAATAGACATTGAAAATATTGCACATGGAATATACTCCCCACTTGAAGGGTTTTTAAGAGAAGAAGAATTTCAATATGTTTTAGATGATATGAGATTACCTAATGATTTACCATGGAGCATTCCTATAGTTTTGGATGTAAAAGGGAAAGATTTAAAATTTGATGTTGGAGATGAAATCCTTTTATATCATGAAAATATCCCAATAGCTGTTATGAATGTGGAGGATATCTACAAATATGATAAAAAAGAATTTGCCCAAAAAGTCTTTAAAACTACAGATATAAACCATCCTGGAGTAGCAAAAGTTTATAATATGAATGAATATCTTGTTGGCGGAGAAATTAGACTTTTAAATGAATTACCTAACACCTTTGAGAAATACACCTTAAGACCAATAGAAACAAGAGTATTATTTAAAGAGAGAAAATTTGAAACTATTGTGGCATTTCAAACGAGGAATGTTCCTCATTTGGGGCATGAATACTTACAAAAATCCGCATTAACCTTTGTTGATGGATTGTTTATAAACCCTGTTTTAGGAAAGAAAAAGAAAGGCGATTATAGAGATGAAGTTATTTTGAAAGCATATGAAACATTATTTAAGCACTACTATCCAAAGGATTCTGCAGTTTTGGCAACGGTTAGATATGAGATGAGATATGCTGGGCCAAGAGAAGCTATCCATCACGCAATAATGAGAAAGAATTTTGGATGCACACACTTTATTGTTGGAAGAGACCATGCAGGGGTTGGAAACTATTATGGCCCTTACGAAGCACAAGAAATATTTAAAAACTTCCCAGATTTAGGAATAACACCAATGTTCTTTAAAGAATTCTTCTATTGCAAAAAATGTAAAGGTATAGTAAATGAAAGGATTTGTCCTCACCCAATGGAAGATAGAGAATATTTCAGTGGAACTAAAATCAGAAATATGATTGTTAATGGTGAAATACCTCCAGAATACTTTATGAGAAAAGAGGTTTATGAAACAATAATGAGTTTTGAAAACCCATTTGTGGATGGTTAATATGTTGATAATTCACCATTGGGACACTGATGGAATTACTTCAGCAGCTTTAACAGTTAAAGCTTTAAATTTAGAGGATTTTATAAATGTAATTCCACCAATTGGTGAGTTTAGATTTGATGAAAGAATATGGAAAAAAATTGAACAGGCAGAAAAAATCTATGTCTTAGATTTAAATCTCCCGCAAGACGTAGAAAATATTAACAAGGAAACAATATTCATCGATCATCACATACAAAAAAGGATTGAAAATCCAAAAGTTAGGCAAATAAACCCAGTTTTAGAAGGTAAAAATTTCCCATCAGCATCTTTTGTTGTTTCATACCATTTTTCCTTCTGGAACTATTTATCTGCACTTGGAGCTGTGGGGGATATTGGAGAGAAGGCATTTAGTATTTCAAAAGTTAAAAAATTTCTAAATTTAGAAGGAATTGGTAAAGAAGATGCAGTAAAATTGGTTCAATTGATTGATTCAAATTATATTGTAATGGATAGGGATGAAGTTGAAAATGCTGTGAAAGTTATTTTAAATTTAGAACCAAAAGAACTTTTAGAGTATGAAAAATGGAACAAGAATCTTGAAAAAATCAATGATGCAATAGAAGATGCTATTTCAAATATAATAGTTAAAAATAGGATCGTATTTATTAGATTTAAGAGTAAATTTAACATTATCTCAAAAGTTGCAAGGAAAGTTGTTTGGGAAATGGGTTATGATGGAGCAGTAGTTGTAAATGAAGATTTTAACGGAAAAGCACAGATATATTTCAGAATTTCATCTAATTTAACTGACAAAATAAAGATGGCTGAACTTATTCAAACATTAAAACACAAAAATTACAACGCTGGTGGGAAGAAGGATGTCTTAGGATGTATTTTGGAAAAAAGTAATGTTGATGATGTTTTGGAAATTATAAATTTATATTTAAGGTGATATAATGGAAAATGTAAAAAAAGTATTTGTTATTGGCTTAGATTCTGCTCCTCCAGAACTTTTATTTGATAAGTTATTAGATAAACTACCAAACATAAAAAAGCTTTTAGAGAAATCAATATATGGCCCTATGAAAAGTTGTGTTCCTGCTATAACTATTCCTGCCTGGATGGTAATGGCTACTGGTAAAACTCCAGGAGAATTAGGGCTTTATGGATTTAGGCATAGAAAGAAAGGAACTTATAATAATATCTGGATTGCTCACAGTTTGATGGTTAAAGAAAAAGCAGTTTGGGATTATTTAGGGGAAGTAGGGAAAAAATCAATCTTAGTTGGCGTTCCTCCAAGTTATCCTCCAAAGCCTATTAAAGGACATTTGGTCTCTTGCTTTATAACCCCTGACGCATCAGTTAATTACACTTATCCAAAATCTCTCAAAAGTGAAATAGAAAACCTCGTTGGAGAGTATATATTTGACGTGGTTTTTAGGAAGGACAATAGAGATGAGGTAAAAGAATTACTTTGGGAGATGACTGAGAAAAGGTTTGAAGTTATAAGATACCTAATTCAAGAAAAAGATTGGGACTATTTCCAATTTGTTGAAATTGGTTTGGATAGAGTCCATCATGCATTCTGGAAGTATTTTGATGAAAATCATCATTTATATCCTGGAGACTATAATCCCTACAAAAATGTTATTCCAGATTATTACAAACTTCTTGATAAGGAAATTGGAAAAACTTTAGAACTTTTAGATTTGGATAAAACTGCTGTTATTATTGTATCAGACCATGGAATAAAAGCTATGAAGGGAGCTTTTGCAATAAACCAGTGGTTGATTGAGGAAGGATTATTAAAGATTAAAAATCCTGAGATTTTAAAATCTGGAAAACAGTTGAGATTTGAAGATTTGGATGTGGATTGGAGAAATACAATAGCATGGGCTTGGGGAGGTTACTACTCAAGAATCTTCCTCAATGTTGTGGGAAGAGAGCCAAATGGTATAATAAAGCCAGAAAATTACCATAAAGTCAGAGATGAAGTAGCAGAAATTATTAGAGGCATTAGGGGACCAAATGGAGAAAAATGGGATACTAAAGTGTTTTACCCAGAAGATATTTATCCAAAGACAAAAGGAGATAAGCCAGATATGATGGTGTATTTTGATAATTTAAGTTGGAGGGCTGCAGGAACCTTAGGTTATGAAAGCCTATATCTTTTAGAGAATGACACAGGGCCTGATGATGCGGTTCATTCTGAGTATGGTGTATTTTCTATTTATTTACCTGGAATGGAGGATAGTAAGCAAATTACTTCAACTATTTACGACTTTGCACCTACGATTTTAAAGCTCTTTAGGATAGAAAAAAATCTTAAAGGGAGATGTATACTATGAAAGTAGGTTTTACGATTTGGCTCACAGGTCCAAGTGGAGCAGGAAAAACCACATTAGCTAATGCTTTAAAGAAAAAACTCAAAGAAATGGGTTATAGAGTTGAGATTTTGGATGGAGATGAAATAAGAAATTCCATATATCCAAATTTGGGATTTAGTAAAGAGGCAAGAGAAATGCATAATAAAGTTGTTATTCACATGGCCAAATTGTTATCAAGAAATGGTGTAATAGCAATAGTCTCTCTAATTTCTCCATATAAATCTGTTAGGGAATATGCGAGAAAAGAGATTGGGAGATTTATGGAAGTTTATGTTTATGCTCCTTTAGAGGAAAGAATTAAGAGAGACCCAAAGGGACTTTATGCTAAGGCATTGAAAGGAGAAATAAAAGGATTAACTGGTTACGATGGAGTTTATGAAGAGCCTGATAACCCAGAAGTTAAAGTGGATAGTTCCAAAATGAGTGTTGATGAGGAAGTTGAAGCAATAATCAAAAAGGCTGTGGAACTAAATTATCTTTAAAGTGGGTTTTATGTCATTGTATTTTATATTAATTGGATTTGTTATTGGATTTCTTGTAGGTTTGACTGGAATTGGAGGAGGCACTTTAATGACTCCTTTATTAATATTTTTAGGAGTGGAACCACTCATAGCAGTTGGGACTGATTTACTGTATGCTGCAGTAACCAAGACTATAGGGGCAATTTTACACAATAAAAAAGGGAATATAAACTTTAACATTGCACTAAAATTGTTCTTAGGAAGTTTACCAGCTATAATAGTTGGTTCTATAGTTTTAAGGTTAGGGGATAGAGGTGAGATAAATAATTTTTTAACAATAATACTTGGTGTAATTTTAATAATCACATCCATTATAAATTTGAAAAGAAGTTTTGCAAAAAAAATAGGTTTTGGTTCTTCTGTTTTAGTGTTATTTGGATTTTTAGTAGGTTTGATAGTTCAATTTACATCAATTGGTAGTGGTGTTTTAATAACTCTTGCATTAACGAATTTCACAAAACTTTCACCAAGGTCTGTTGTTGGAACAAGTATTTTCTATGGCCTCTTATTAACGTCTTTCAGTGCTTTGAGCCATATAATTTTGGGAAATGTTGATTACAAATTAGCTTTATCACTAATTCTTGGAACTATTCCGGGAGTTTATGTTGGAACTCATGTAAACTCTAATATTCCACAGGACAAACTTAATAGATTTATTAATTTAATAATCTTATTTATGGGAATTTATATAGTATCTACGAATATGCATTAAACACACACAACCTGGTACTACACATAACCACATTTAAATAATCGAATTTATTTAATAAATTACATATTTCGATGATGAAGAATTTTAAATAGGACTTTCGCATCCACATTTAAATACTTAGATTAACGATAAACCAATTTCTTCACACAAAGAGATTATGGCATTACCAACAGCTATTCGATTTAGTTTTCTTCTAAGTTCGTACCAACTGATATTTTTATCGATTCTAATTTTCTCTAAGAGGTAGAAGGCTCTCATAGAAAGGGAGATATGACCTAAAATTGGAAATTTTTTTCTAACGAAGAAATTGCCAGTATTACAGCACTGTTTAACACCCCTATGGAATTCCTCGATTCTCCAAGAGGCGTTTTTGACCTCTTGGAATTCTTCGAAACTCATAAATAGGTTATTAGTTATATAATATTTTGCCTTTCCGTTTTTGGAAAGGCAGAAGAGTCTGACATAGCCAACTTTTCGTAGATAAACGATTAATCCATTCTTAGGAATTTCCTTAATGTCTTCGATTGATACCCACTCTCTGTTTTTGGAGAGTTTTACCTTTCTATTCCTTTTAATTCTGCAGAGGTAGAATAAACCTAAACTATCGATAAGTTTTAAGTTATCTTTACTTGAATACCAACTATCGAAACAGATATATCTAATATTTAATCCTTTATCCACTAAAGACTTTATTATCTCCCTACATAAATTATTTTTCGTCTTTCCATCTCTTGGTCTGTCATATACTCTAAAATCGATTGGAATAATATGTTTTCCATTTGTAATTATGCAATCAACGATATGTAAGCCTTTAATTACTCGTTTATGTAGATTACTCCAACAATAATAAGCAAATTCAGTCGATTTAGAGTAAATTTTATCTATAACAAAGTCATCTATAACGACAATATTATAATCAGGAGTGATTAAATCTTTAACGAAATTAAAAAGCTTTTCTTGTGGGAAGATTCCTTCTTCCCAAAGTATTCTATTTATTGTATCGTGAGATATGTCGATTCCGAAAATACGCAACGTTTTCGATAACTCTACACACGAATTAATCTCTGAAAGTAATATAAAAAGCATATAAACGATAGTCCTCGACATTTTTAGCATATTTTCCCCAAAATAAACTTTTTGTTTCGAAAAATTATAATATCTAATAAAAATAGATTATCATGAAATGTTATAATAAAATATTTAAATATGCTTGTAAAAGTCCTATTACAATAGATTATTAACGAAAAATCTTCAGTATGTAAAGTAGCAGCTATATATTTATACGAACTAGCACTGCCCCTCTCTTTTCTATATTCATGAATTAATTCTAAATATAAATTATTAGGCATTACAATGCGTATCTATCAATAGGCAAAAATTTCTATTATTTTTTTAAATCATTGAATATATTTTTAACAAAAGATTTATAAACTTCTTTAAACATAGAATTACCTGCCTTATTTATATATCGATAGTAAGAGTCTGCCGACGGATAATTTAGCTTGCTGCTTGCTAATGGTCTCTAAATATATATTATTTGACATCGCCTCTATAAATCCTCTTGTATAATCTTCAACTCGATAAATCCTTGGATTAATTCGCAAAACTTCGTTTATAAATTCATTAAATGATTTTATAGCCAACAATCTTATATCGTTCATAGTTCTATCCCCTATTTTTTTAATAAATTGTTGTATCATGAAATTATTTCGCACAATTAAATGTGAGTAAAGCTTAACGATAAAAAGATGAAGAAAATCATAGATGTTTAATTTATAATTCTATAAATGAATATTTCCCGAATACTTTCCTGTTAAATTTGTATTTCTTGCAATGTATCTTTAAGCATTCAACCTAAAACTTCCTTCAACTCATTAAAAGCTTCTTTAACAGTTTTTAATTTAATATTTAACAATTTTTCAGCTTTTTCACTATTTAAAGAAGTATCTTTTGGTCTCTTAGCTTTCCAACCTAACTCTGAACTTCTAATTGGTTTAATTAAACTCATATCAAATTCAAAAATTTCAGCTACCTTTAAAGCAAACTCATACCTACTTACTTTTTCTCCCCCACCGAAGTGTAATAAGCCATTATCATAATTTTCATAAATCTTAATAATTCCTTCAACCAACTCATTTACATAAGTTGGAGTATTCCACTGGTCAATTACAGCATTTACAACCTCATTATTTTTCAATTTCTCTAAAACCCACATAAAGAAATTATCTTTAACTGGACTTATACAATAAGGCACGGAGATTCTAACAATGGATATTGCATCATAATCCAACTCATTTAATAATCTCTCCCCTTCCGCTTTTGTATATCCATAATAATTTATTGGATTTATAGGATCTTCTTCAGTATAATTTCCTTTCTCTCCATCAAATACATAATCGGTAGATATATGACACAAAAAACATCCAATTTCTTTACAAATCTCTCCAATATATTTTGCCCCCAACGCATTTATTTTATAAGCCAAATCTCTTTCAGTTTCACACAAATCAACATTAGTCATTGCAGCTGTATTTATAACATAATCAGGATTTATTGTTTTAATAGTTTCCTTAATTTTATTCTCATTGGTTATATCTACAAAATATCTTTCTACATCGTTAAAGAATCCTTTATCACTTCTTGTTATAATATAAACATCATAATCATCAAATTCTAAATATTTCTTAATTATTTCATATCCTATCATACCTAAGCCAATAACGGCAACTTTTTCCATTGAAAATCACCATTTCAACTTCCAAGGAGTTGGATGTAAAACTTTATCATTAATTAATGGCTTCCACCACCATTCATTATTCAAATACCACTTTACAGTTTCTTTTAAACCATCTTTAAAGTTATATTTTGGTTTCCAACCAAGTTCCTTAATTTTTGAAGCATCTAAACTATATCTTATATCATGTCCAGGTCTATCTTCAACAAACTCTATTAAATCTTCAGATTTATTCATTATATTTAAAATCATCTTAACAACTTCTATATTCATCTTCTCCTGATTTGAAGCTATATTGTAAATTTCCCTACTTTCCCCTTTTTCTAAAACTAATTCTATTCCACTACAATGATCCAAAACATATAACCAATCTCTAACATTTTCCCCTTTACCATATATTGGTATTTTCAAATCCATATTTGCCCTAATTATCGTTTTAGGTATCAATTTTTCTGGGAATTGGTAAGGACCATAATTGTTTGAACATCTTGTTATCTTTGCATTTAAGTTGTATGTTCTTGCCCATCCTAAAACAAGCATATCTCCACCAGCTTTACTTGCAGAATAAGGAGATGAAGGTAGCAATCTATCATTTTCAGTGAATGAACCCTCCTCAATATCTCCATAAACTTCGTCAGTATTGTGAAGGAGAATTGGCACATTTCCTCCAAAGAATTTGTGATTCTTATCTATTACAATATCATATACCATTAAGTTTTCGTTAAGTCGTGTAATTTTTTTGACCTTTGCAACTCCTACATCTGATTCAACATACTTATTCTTTCCTTTCATCAATCTTTTTGCAATATCTTTTCCAATTAATTTGTTCTTTTTGAGATTATACTTTGCCACGATATTCTCAGGTAAATGGTGTTTTACTAATTCCATAGGGATACACTTAGAATGAGGCGTCCTTACTAACTTATTTTCCTCATAATTTTCAGATGAAACTGCTAAATCGTGCATGACTAAGTCATATTCCTCTCTTTTTTGGAATTCCCCTTTCATATTTTTACACACTCTCTTAACATACCTTGAGTTTATCCCTTTAAGCCTAGTTAACCATACTAAACTAAATATTAGGGTTTGATTTTTCGAAGTGAATATTCTACTACCATCTTTTCTGATATGAGCATCTCCTTCATAACCTTCAAGCATCTTGGCTATATGATCTCTTGAGAGTTTCCATACCCATGAAGGAATACGTTTAGTTTCGGAAGTGCTTCCCCACTCTGAGAAAATAGAATGCAAAATTTCTCCACCAAACTCCAATTGGTATGTGTCTTCATTTTTCTTTTCCCTAATAACTGCTTTTTTATATCCAAAATATTTTTCTAGCAATTTTTTTGCTTTTTTGAGCGACTCAATATCTTTTGATGTTATTGTAACTTTTTTTAGCTTTCTTTTGAATTCTTTTTCCGTATTGGAGGCATGTCCCTCCGCCAAATACAAACCAAAGAGCCACATTAATTCAGGAGTAACTTCTATTTCCTCAATCTCCTGTGGAATATTAAGCTGTCTCCTGTAAAGCACATAAGCAGTCTCTTCAAAACCATTCCTTAATTCAGCTAAACCCTTCTCTGTTATCTTGTATTTCCTATTCACGATCTCAATTAATCCCTCCTTTACCATACTTTTAAGCGACTGAGAAACAGACTTTCCTAAACTCTCAACAAGTTCTTTCCATGTTTTAGGACTATCTTTTAAAACTTCCAGTATTCTTTCTCTAGTTTTTAGGCTCTTCTTAATGCGTCCATTTGTTTTGATTTTATTCATATCTATGTAATCCTTTATCCTGAGAATGTGGTTTGATTCGAAATTATTCTTGTTGAAAGTGAGTAAGGTTACCAAATAGTCCCCTTCTTTCAGCTCGGTAACATATTTTTCTTTTATTCCATCTTCCGTGAATACAAACACAGAATGAGAGCCTGTAGCTTTAATCCTCCCTCCACTTTCATACTCTATTTCGTAAATCTCATCAGTAGGGTGTTTAACTATACCCGAAATTGGCATGAAGGTAGCTTTAAGGTCTTCATCAATCGTAAGCGCTTCATAGAGATGATAATTATCCTCATTGAGGAAATCTATTCTCTCTAAAAATATTTCTCCAGTCTCTTTATTCCTTAGCAATACTGGAGTATCCCCAGTCACACTACTTACATGAACAAAATTTACCTCTGGATTATACCTTCTAATTGCTTCTAATATTGTATAGACTCCAATAACATTGCTTTCTATGAATGAATAAGGAGTAGATATACTTCTATCTACATGCGTCTCTGCTGCGAAATTTACAGCAGCATCTACTTCTTTAATAAGTTTTGAAATCAACTCAAAATCAGTTATATCCCCCTTAATAAATTTATATCTATCCTCGTCTATTCCCTTCAAATTCTCCAAATTGGAGCCATATCCTAGTTTATCTAAATTTATAACTTCCCAATCTTTATGTTTATCCAATATATATTTTATAAAGTTACTTCCTATAAAACCAGCTCCACCTGTTACCAATATTCTCATCCTTATCCCTCATTTACTAATCTTTCTAAATATTTTCCATAATCCGTCTTTAATAATGGTTTGGCAAGATTTAACAACTGCTCTTTAGTTATCCATCCATTTCTATATGCAATTTCTTCTAAGCAACCAATCATTAATCCTTGCCTTCTCTCTATTGCCGCAACAAAGTTTGTTGCTTCCAATAAACTCTCATGAGTTCCTGCGTCAAACCACGCCACTCCTCTTGGTAAAAGCTTAACTTTTAGGTTCCCTTTTTTTAGATATTCGTTATTTATGTCAGTTATTTCCAATTCACCCCTCCAAGAGGGTTTTACATTTTTAGCTATCTCAATAACTTCATTATCATAGAAATACAACCCAATAACTGCATAGTTTGATGGAGGATTCTTAGGCTTTTCTATAATTGATTTTATCCCCCCTTCTTCATCAAATTCTATAACACCATATCGTTCTGGATCATTTACATACTGTCCAAATACAATACCTCCACCATTCTTTTCTATTTCTTTTTTCGTTTCAAGTAATATTCCAGTTAATCCACTACCATACAAAATATTATCCCCTAAGATTAAACAAACATTATCATCTTCTATGAAATCTTCTCCAATAATAAATGCCTCTGCCAATCCTCTCGGTTCTTTCTGCTCTTTATACTGTAAATTTATTCCAAATTGACGTCCATCTCCTAAGAGTTTTTTAAATCTTGGTAAATCTTCAGGAGTTGAGATTATCAATATATCTTTAATCTGAGCTAACATCAAAATTGATAATGGATAATATATCATTGGTTTATTGTATATTGGAATTAGATGTTTATTTCCAGCGTAGGTTATTGGATATAACCTTGTTCCTGATCCTCCAGCCAATATAATCCCTTTCATATTATCACCTTTTTATTTTTCATAAACAAAGTTAATGTCTGCCTCTCTTAATGGAGGATGTTTTTTGTCTTTCTCAGACAAAATAGGGTTTTTTATTGGCCAATCTATACCAATATCTTTATCGTTCCATATTATGCCTCTATCATCATCTGGGGAATATTCTGCAGTGCATTTATAAATAACCTCTGCTTCATCACTCAAAACGCAAAATCCATGTGCAAATCCCTTTGGGATATATAGCATTCTTTTATTTTCTTCTGATAAAATAACCCCTACCCACTTTCCATAGGTTGGAGAGCCCTTTCTTATATCTACAGCAACATCGAATATCTCCCCTTTTATACACCTCACTAATTTACTTTGAGCATTAGGATTTTTTTGATAATGCAAACCCCTTAAAACACCTTTTTTTGACTTAGAATGATTATCTTGGACAAATATTTCTTTAATCCCAAATTTTGAAAAGTCACTGTATTTATAGGTTTCCATAAAAAATCCTCTTTCATCTTCAAAGATAACTGGCTCTATTAAAATAACTTCTGGAATTTCCAATCTTTTGAATTTAAATGGCATTTTTTCACCTTATTTTATATCTTCTTAACATCAACATTCAATTTCAAACTTTGAATACTTCCATTTATTGCTTCTATAATTCTCATTTTAGCTGTAGTGTTAGCATAATCTCCATTGATAGGCTTTGGTAATTTAGGCCTCTCATCCATAAACAACAAAAACCAAATTTGCCATTTTCCAGGTTTATTTATGATGAAGGTATAATTTTTTTCCCATTGAGGAGTCCAATTTCCTTCAATATTCACTGGCTTTGGAGGAAGAGTTACATTAAAACTATCTAATAGATACATATTATATATATGAGTCTTATTTGTATTAAAATCATAACTTAAATTAACCAACCAAACTTCCACATAGTAGGTAACATTTCTATATTCATGATTCACAATCCCAATAATCACTCTCCCCTCTTCACCAACAAATAACTCTGTTGGATAATCTGAAGCCTTTCCATTAGGGCCTAATATATAAAATTCAGTAAATTTTTCTCCTGGCTTAGGATGAGTTATAACATAAAAAAGGGTTGCAATTGAAGAAATTATTGCAATTAATAAAATTACCGTTAATGCTTTATCTAATTTACTTGCCTTATCCCATTCAAGTTCTTTTTTAAGTTTTTCAATATCAATTATTGGAATCCAAGGCTCTTTTGCTTTTGCTCTCCTATATATTGCTAAAATCCCAAATATTAAATTGAAGATAGTTAAACTAACTAATATCGGAATTAATCTTAATCCCCAAGATGTGTAATTTAAAATTAAACCAATTAATGGAACAATTGCTATACTCAATCCAAAACTCAAAGCCAACCTTTCAATATTATCCAACTCTTTATTTTTTGGAAATAGTACATTTATAAATACATAACCAGGAAAGAATATAACAAATGCCATTCCCAAACCTTTCCTAAGGATAATATCTGGATAATATTTAATAACAAACAACAGTAATAAAGATAAACCTATAACTACTATCAAATCCCAATACTTCTTTAAATTCACATTACCACCAGCTATAATATACTATTACTCTAATATAAACTCAAATGAATTAAAGATACTTTCTGTATAGTATTCCAAACAAAGAAAGATTGAGTTTTTAGAGATTTAATGAGGTTAAGGAATAAGATATTTTCTTTGACTAAATAGATATAGATTGGAGTAAGAATTTCTTCTTTATGCAATGTATGTCTATCTTTAATAAGACTTTCGCATGAATAAATATATATTGTAATTGAATATAAACACCCAAAGGTGTCAAAGTTACAAGTTTAATATATAAACTAAGGAAGTCCTATGACATAACACTGAGGGGTGATATTATAAATAAACATGCATCTAAAAACATAATTTTGGGGGTTTCAATTATTGCGCTTGGTATATTTCTTATTTATTGGGGAATAAACTATGAAACCATAACTTTTATAAATTTAGGTTTTGCAGGGATTTTTATTGGGATTCTTATACTGGCATTTATTCCTTCCAATTTAATAAGTTATGAAACATATGAATGCACTATAAACCCCTACCTATCTTTTTTTGAAAATTTTATAAACAATCTGCATTTAGAAGGCAAGGCCATATATATCCCCCCTTATGAAAATTTACCAAAAGGTGGAACATTTATACCTACAAATGAGGATTTTGAAATAAACCTTGGAAATTTTGATGATGAGATTGTTTTTTTAACAAATGTCGGGAGAGGAAAAGAAATGGGTCTTTTAATATCTCCGCCTTTAGGATATAATCTTGTAAAAAAATTTGAAGAATATGCAGATATAGAATTAAATAATGCTGATTTAAGTTTAGCAGTATCTATAGCGTCATCAGTTTTAAACACATTGGAGTTGGTTGATGGTGTTGATTTTAAGGAAGAGGGGGATAAAATAGTGCTACTTATAGAGAATGTCAAACTAAAGTACTGTCATGATGTTGATTGCAAAGTTTGTGAAAAAGTAGGCTGTCCGATATGCTCATCAATATTATTTGCAATTACAAAATCTCAAAATCAGTTAATATTGATTGATAAATTTGAAAAGACAGAAAATTTTATTAAGATAATTACAAAAAAATTAGGAAAAATAGATGATTTTCTATAATAATAATTGAAGGGATAAAATGAAAGTAGATTATATAATAATAGTATTCTTATCATTATGGGCTATTTTAGATGCATTGTTCTCTCCATCTGTAGATATCTTCTTTACTATACTGTTAATTGGAACACTAATCTGCTTGGAGATTGGAAATTTTTTTATAAATAAGAAAAGCAAGGAAATCTTAAAATCAATAAATTATTTATTAATGGGAATCTTTGTATTTATTGTGATAAATAAGATTTACAATATAATTAAATAAAGGAGAGGTTATGAAAAAACATAATATTTGGGATTCCGCACCAACTTTATTACCTACAAAAAATTTAAATATTATTAAATGCATAATTTATTGTTGATACTTTAAGTAAATTAAATTACATCACATAATCGGGGAGGAGATTATGAAAATAGAAATATATTCTATACTTTTATCTATACTGGTTATTTTTGGAGTATTACCTATGAGTTTTGCCTCAAGTGAAAATGTAGCTATAATTGTATCAACGCCAGCAGATGCAGTTGTTGCAGCACCTTATGCAAAAGCTATGGGTTATATGCTTATATATACTCCAACAAATGAGTTGTCAGATCAAGCAAAAATAGAGCTCGAAAGGAATAATATTAATAAAGTAATAATTGTTGGAGGTCCAGTTGCTGTTAGTAATACAGTTGAAAACCAAATAAAAAAATTAAATATAAATGTTGAAAGAGTATGGGGTGAAACCAGAGTTGAAACTTCCCTAAAAATGTTTGAATTAATCAAAAAAGAAAAACCTGAAATGGCAAAGAATATAGTAGTTGCAGAAGGATTTAATGAAAAAATTATCCCTGTGGCAGTAAGCTTTGGAGCTCCTGTAATATACTATGGATTAAATAAAGATAACGAAGTAGCAGATATATTAAAAACTACAACTCCAGAAAATGTAATAATTCTTGGTAACAAAATTCCAAAAATAATAATAAACACTGTATCAACACATGCAAAATATACTATAATTGCATCAGGTAGTGACGATTCAGTTATAAAAACTGCATTGGCTTATGTTCCAAAAATAAATCCAAATGTTAAAAATAAAGATGTTGCAGTAGTTTATGGAGAAAAAAGTAAAAATATTATAATAGACGCAATAGTAGATTATGTTAAAGGTTATGTAAGTGCAGTAGTTCCAATTCCAGTATCAAAAGAAGATGTCATAAATAAAATAGTCTCAAAACTTACATTTGCTTCAGAAATTTTAGTTTTAAGTGATAGTACATCAATTTCAAACATGATATATAATATCGCAAATAAAGTTGGAATACCATCTACCTTAATGGTCTCATCAATAAGTTCTGGAGGAGGGGGCTCTGGAGGAGGTGCAATAGTAACACAGCCAGTGACACAACCAGTAGAAGAAAAACCAGCAATAAAAATCATAGCAAATGGAAAAACTATAGAATTTGAAGGACAAGACAAAAATACTTTATCAATTAAAGGGACAAAAACTATTAATTTAACAACTATAGAAGCAGAAGTAAATGTTGTTAATAAAAAAGATACTGAAAAAGGCGTAGAAATATACTTTAAAGATAATGATAGTGTAGCATCAATAATAGAATCTATGAACAACTTCAACGCTGTAGTTTATAAAGGAGAGAACATTACAATAACTTACAACAATGCAGATATGAACGGTAAGGAAGTAACACTTTCAGTAATAAACGATAGACAAAAACTTAGAGAAGCAATAAATAATATGCTCAATGGAAATGCTAGTGAATTTATTGAACTTATTAAAAATAACCAATATACTACCAAAACAGTATCTGATGGTAAAACTACATGGACATTACCAACAGATAATTACACTGGTGTAGTGACTGTAATAGTTACAGAAGGTGTTCCAAATGATACCTATGTAAAAATCCTTGGAGTAGGAGGATTCTTAGTAGCAAAATACAACATGACATTAACATACAATGGAACAAATAAGATAACTAATGATATTACTTACAAAATCTCAATAAATGAAACTCCTGTACACAAAATAAGATATGGATTAGTAATGATAAATAAGGATGCTACAGTAAAAGTATGTGTTGATGGAACAAATCCAAATAATGACCTATTCAATGTATCAGTAGTTGGAGATAACAATAAAGAAACAATTGTAGACAATAACCATATAATATCCTTAAATGCATCAAAAATAAATGACATTATAGGGACAATATTTAACCCAGAAACAGCATCAGCAACATACAGTGACATTACAACAAATAGTACAGTTACTTTAACACTACAAAATGTATCAAATGCCTATGTTATAGGAATAGCCTATGACACAGAAGATAAAAAAATTGTGGCAATTGAAGAAATTAAATAAAAATAAAATACCTTTCTTTTATCTTTTTTATTAAAATTTTTTATATTTTAAGAATTCAAAATTAATAAGGGGTGATTAATATTAAAAAAATATTATTTTTCATGTTTATTATTTTTGGATTTTTAATTCATCCTATTTATGCAGAAGTTAAAGATATTCAAATAACCCCTTCAAATCCGAAAGTAGGAGATACAATAACATTAACAGGAAAAGCTAATCCAAATGAGGATATAAAATGTAAAGTATGGTTTGAAGTAACTCCAATAATATCCCCTCCATACTATGGATATATTATGAATAATGTTGAGATTCCTACATTACCAAATAACTTTAAGGTTATAGGAGAAAATGTTAATGATTTGTCAGTCTCTGTAAAAATGGGGATATGGATTACAAAAAGTGCGAAAGCTGATAAAAACGGTGTAGCAATAGTTTCCCAGTCAAATGTTCCTGTTGGAACCTACGATATAAAAATAGGGGGAACAATTAAAAACCAATCAAAACCTGTAAAATTAAAAATCATTGCATCTACAACCATAAAGGCGGATGAAAATGGTAACTTCAGATATACATATAAAGTAAATAACATTCCTGCTGGGACGGTTATACATTTAAATATTGGTGGAATTTATAAGGATATTTTAATTAGAAGTGATTTACCATCTCCTCCAGAAGTAGAAAATACTACAACTCAGACAAATACTAAACTAGAAACAGAAAGTCAAAATATCAATGTAATAAACAATAATTCTAATAATAGTAGTACAGAAATTTCTAATAAAGAATACGAAAAAATAGAAAATAAAGATGTATCAGAAAACAATATTAACTTAAACAAAGTAGAAAAAGAAAATTTAAACAACAGTTTAACAATAAATAAAATTACAGAAACAACAAACAATTCTAAACCAGTGACGAATATTAATAATTTAAAAGAAAGAGAAAACATAATAGAAGGGACGATAATAAAGAATATTGGGAAAAATGCTAAATTGATAATTTATGATGGTACAAGGGTGAGTAAAGAAGGAGAAATACAAATTAGAGAAATTACCCTTCCAAATGTAACGTTAGCTTATTATATATCACCAAAAGATGCAGAGTTTAGCATTCCATTAATATTAAAGATTAAAATAGAACAACCTCAAAACAAAGAAATAAAAGTTCTCTATTATGATGATAAATTAAAATCGTGGATAAGTATTCCCTACATAGTTGATGAAGAAAACAATATAGTAATAAAAATAAATAAATCAGGTTACTATGCAATTGAAGAAAAAGAAATTAATGTTAATAAAGAACCAATATATATACAAGTCATTGGACTTATAAAAGTAATAATAAATTTAATTAAAACTACATTTTCTCAACTATATTTCCAATAGGATTTTGAATTTTTTAGTCATAAATCATAGTCTTTTTTGAAATCTTTTTTTTGGATTAGTTCGTGGATAACACTAAAGTAATAAATGAGAATTACATGACTATCTTTTAATGAATAAATGCTTTAGGTGATTCCATATGAAAAAGTATTTTGAAGAAAGCGCAAATGTAAAAATAAAATTTATCGAAGAAAATGAGGAAAATTTAAAGAAGGCAATTGAAATTATATTAGAGGCTTTGAAAAATGGTAATAAAATTTTAATTTGTGGGAATGGGGGGAGTGCGGCAGATGCTCAACACTTTGCCGCTGAGATTGTGGGGAGGTTTAAGTTGGAAAGAAAGGGATTGCCTGCAATTGCTTTAACTACAGACACTTCCATTTTAACAGCAATTGGAAATGACTATGGATTTAAAAAGATTTTTGAACGTCAAGTTGAAGCTCTTGGAAAAAAAGGAGATGTTTTAATTGGAATATCAACGAGTGGGAATTCTGAGAACGTTATAAGGGCTGTTAATAAGGCAAAAGAAATGAAGATTTATACTATTGGCTTATTAGGAAAAGGTGGTGGTAACCTAAAAGACATTGTTGATTTAGCATTAATAGTTCCTTCTAATGACACAGCAAGGATACAAGAATGTCATTTAACAATTTATCATGTAATTTGTGAAGAAGTTGAAAAAAGGTTATTTATGTAGTTAAATTTAAATAAAAAACCAAATATTTTTGGAAATAGGAGATATTATGATAATTAAAGATAGAAAACTATTAGAGAATATAATTAAAGAGTTAAAGAGCCAAAATTTAAAGATAGTTTTTACCAATGGATGTTTTGATATAATTCATAGAGGACATGTTGAGTATTTAAATAAGGCAAAAAAATTGGGAGATGTTTTAATTGTCGGCATAAATTCAGATGAATCAGTAAAAAAAATAAAAGGAAATAAAAGACCTATAATTCCTCTCTACTCGAGAGCTTATGTTTTAGATAATCTAAAGGCTGTTGATTTTGTTGTGCCATTTGATGAAGAAACTCCTATAGAATTGATAAAAATCATTAAACCAGATATCCATGTAAAAGGTGGGGATTATAAAGAGGAAGATTTGCCAGAGGCAGAGATTGTTAAAAGTTATGGTGGGGAAATAAAAATAATCCCCCTTATTAAGGGCTTTTCAACAACAAATATAATAGAATGGGTTTTAGATAAATATAAATAAAGAGGGAAACCATGATAATAGTTTTAGGGGATGTTATGCTTGACAAATACACCTATGGAAAAGTTGAGAGAATAAACCCCGAAGCTCCTGTTCCTGTGTTGAATGTAGTTGAGGAAAAATATACACTTGGTGGAGCTGGAAACGTAGCCAATAATATCGCCTCTTTAAAGCATGATGTATTTTTAATAAGTATTTCTAATAATGATGAATTTGGAAAATGTATTGAAAAATTATGTAATAGAAATGGTATTAATTACTATTTTGTATCAGATGGGAGACCAACGATAGTGAAACATAGATTTGTTGCAATTGGATATAATCAACAACTTCTTAGAGTTGATTATGAAAAAATTTATCCAATAAATGAAGAAATTTCAAACAAAATTTTAGATAAAATTAAAGAACTCAACAGTAAATCAAATATATTGGTAATTTCCGATTATGCAAAGGGTTTAATTACAAAGGAACTTATGGAAAAAATTAAAAAAGAATTTAAAGGTAAGATTTTAGTAGACCCTAAACCTAAAAACATGGAATTTTATAAAGATGTCTATTTGATAAAACCAAATCTAAAAGAAGCTTCTCAAATTATTGGAAGAGAGATAGAAAACAAAGATGATGAATTGGAAAAAGTGGGATTGGAGTTGGTTGAAGAATTTAATTCAAACTTTGTTATAACAAGAAGTGAAAAAGGAGCAACGTTAATAACTCTTAACGGAGAAATCTACCACATTCCTACAAAAGTTAAGGAAGTTCATGATGTATCTGGAGCTGGGGATACATTTATTGCTGTTTTGGCTTATGCTTTGGATAAAGGTTATGATTTAATTGATGCAGTTAAATTAGCAAATAAAGCAAGTTCAATTGTTGTTGGAAAGGTTGGAACTGCAACAGTTAGTTTGGATGAGTTATTTGGCTAAAAAATTATTATTTTTATGATGATAATTATGTATAAGGCAATATTTTTAGACAGAGATGGGGTCATAAATAAAAGATTAATAGGGGACTATGTTAAAAGAATAGAGGAATTTAAATTATTACCAAAAGTTAGAGAGGCTTTGATAGAATTTAAAAAAATGGGTTACATATTGATAGTTGTAACTAATCAGCAGGGAATTGCTAAGGGTGTTATGACTGAAGAGGATTTAAAAGTTATCCATGAGTATATGCTTAAATTGTTGCCTGAGATTGATGATATATTTTACTGCCCTCACTTAGAGGGAACTTGTAACTGCAGAAAACCAAGAAATGGTATGCTTTTAAAAGCCAGGGAAAAATGGAATATTGACTTTAGTAGGAGTTGGATGATTGGAGATTCTGAGAGCGATATAATTTGCGGGAAAAGTGTTGGATGTAAAACAATAAGGATTCTTTATAATAATGATAAAACTGAAGCTGATTTTATTGCTAAAAGTTTATATGACTGTGTTGAGATTATAAAGAGAGAAGATTTCAAGACTTTAGAAATTTATAAAGAGATTGAATTATCTGAGGAAGAATTATCTTCTGCATATCTACTTTTTGAGAACAAAAAATATAGAGATGCAATATCAAGAGCATATTATAGTATGTTCCATTCTGCAAGAGCGTTGTTGTTATCAAAAAATATTAATCCAAAAAAACACAGTGGTGTTATTGGTAAATTTGGAGAAGTTGCTATTAAAGGAAATTTAATTGATAGAAAATATGGAAAATATTTATCAAAGGCCTTTGAATTAAGAACTTTATCCGATTATGATGTATTTTATTCCCCAAAGAACGAAGATGTTGAAGAAATTATTGAATATGCTGAAGAATTTTTAAATACTATAAAAAAGCTTTTGAAGAGATGATTAATATGCATGATAAAGCATTAAGCTATTTTTTAAAAAATTTAAAAAAGAAATTTGGAAATAAAATAAAAAAGGTTATTTTGTTTGGTTCTTATGCGAGAGGAGATTATAATGAAGAGAGTGATATAGACATTTTAATTATTGGAGATGTTGAATTAGACGATATTATAGATTTGGTCGTTGATATTATGGTTAAATACGGTATTTTAATAAATGTTATAATAAAAAATGAGAATGAATTTAATAAATTAAAATATAGCAGCTTTTACTCAACAATTTTAAATGAAGGTATTGAAATCTTATAAATGTGCTAAAATTATAATGAGAAAATTTTTAAAACTTGAAAACTATACAACAATAAAATTAACTAACATTATAATGGTGGTATAATAGCTGAATGAAAAACCTATACATAATGACTACAGAAGACCTTTTAAAAGAGCTTGCTAAGAGGAAACTTGTAGTTGGTAGAGAATTAAAAGAAGAGATAATTAAAAGAAATTTTAAGTTTTGATGGCATAAGGGAAATTGTTCTTAATGATGAATACGATAAACTTGCTGCATTTCGCTCTTTATTTATGATGGAAGATGTTGATAGGAGTAAATTATTGGAACTTTCTAAAGAAGTTTTTGAGAAGGTGGTAAAGGGCGATGTTGGAGGGGAGGTGTAAATATTTATTGGTAGATGATTTTGATAAAGAAACTGCTTTAAAGTTTATTGACCACTTAGTAAAAGAAAAATTAAACAAACTTCTATCTAATGAAGAGAAATAACTAATTTATAGTTATGTTGGTGGAAAATCAGTAGATATAATTTACATTGTTGGAGAAATAAAGAATGAGGATATTAAAAAGGTTTTAGATGGGTATCTTAAGAATGAAGTTGAGAAACTAAAAGATTTTTTAAGAAATTTAGATTACATAAAGCCAAAAGTAAATATTGAAGGAGAAATTATTGAAATTAATAGCGTTTTAAAATTATTTAAAGATAATTATGTATTGATGACATTCCAAAAGCTGTTTATGTTTATTTAGTTAAAGAGAACAAATTAAATTCACAAAGAGAGATTTTAAAGCCGAAAGCTATTTAGTTTGGAACGCTATAAAAAGGTAATTTAAAATTTTTTAATAGAAAGAGAGACAATAGATATACCAAAAATTAAAAATAATCCTAAAGTTATAATAGTGATAAATATGAATAAGATAAAAAAAATATCAGTTATTGGAACAGGATATGTAGGTTTAATTCAAGCAGTAGGGCTAGCGGAGATGGGTTTTAATGTAATAGGAATAGATATTGATGAGACAAAAGTTAAAGCTTTGAATAAAGGAGAATATCCCTTATATGAAATGGGTTTAGAAGAATTGTTAAAAAAGCATGTAAATAAAAATTTAGTATTTACAACATCATATGTGCCGATTAAAGAATCAGATGTTATATTTTTATGTGTAGGGACACCACAAGACAAAGATGGAAATGCAGATTTGAGATTTTTATTCTCAGCTGTAGAAAAAATAAAAGAAACAATAAATAAAGATGATTATAAAGTTATTGTTATAAAATCAACAGTTCCTGTAGGAACTAATAGAATAGTTAAAAAACTTTTAAAGGATTATAATGTTGATGTCGTCTCAAATCCAGAATTTTTGAGAGAGGGAATAGCTGTATATGATTTCTTTAATCCAGAAAGGATTGTTTTAGGTTTTGAAGATTTAAATAATAAAAAACTAATAGACATTATGAAACAGGTTTATAAATATTTTGAAGAGAAAGGAATTCCTTTTATAATAACCAATTGGGAAACTGCAGAGTTGATAAAATATGCCTCAAATGCATTTTTGGCAACAAAAATATCATTTATAAATGAATTGGCAAAATTGGCTGACAAAGTAGGTGCAGATATAAAAACTATAAGCTATGCTATGGGATTAGACCAAAGGATTGGAAATAAATTCTTAAATGCTGGAATCGGATATGGTGGAAGCTGTTTTCCAAAAGATGTTAAAGCATTAATAAAACAGTTTGAAAAAAACAATATAGAACCAATATTAATTAAAGCCACGGATATAGTTAATGAAAAGCAAATAGAATGGTTCTTTGAAAAAATAAAGAATTATTATGGAAATCTACATGGAAAAACCTTTGCTGTTTTAGGTTTAGCATTTAAGCCAAACACTGATGATTTAAGAGAAAGTAGGGCTATAAAATTAATAGATATGTTGTTAGAAAATGGAGCTATCGTTAAAGGCTTTGATTATGTGAAAAAAGCAAGAGAAAATGCTACAAACTTATACAAATTCAATAAATCAAAGGCATTTTACGGTTATAATATATATATCTTAGATGATTTATATGAAACTGTTAAAAATGTCGATGGGATTATAATAACTGTTGAATATGATAAACTAAATAATGAAAACTGGGAAAAAATAGCTGATTTAGTCAGAAGAAAAGTAATTTTTGATGGTAGAAATATATTAGACCATGAAAAAATTAAAAAATTAGGATTTGAATATTATGGGGTGGGTAGATGAAGACGATATTGGTAACAGGAGGTTCTGGTTTTATCGGCACGAATTTAATAAAAAAATTGGTAGAAGATGAAAACAATAAAGTTATATGTGTTGATAATAACTATACTGGAAGCTTTAAAAATATAAAACAATTTTTAGATTATGATAATTTTAAATTTATAAAACATGATATATCTAAACCAATAAATATTAAAGAGAACATTGATGAAATATATAATTTAGCATGTCCCGCTTCACCAATACACTATCAAAAAGATCCCATATTTACTCTAAATACATCAATATTTGGAATAATAAATGTATTAAAATTAGCCAATGAACATAATGCTAAAGTATTGCATGCATCAACTTCTGAAGTTTACGGAAATCCTTTAGAACATCCACAAAAAGAAAGCTATTGGGGAAATGTTAACCCAATAGGTCCAAGAGCCTGTTATGATGAAGGAAAAAGAGTGGCTGAAACTTACTGTTATGAGTATTGGAAAAATTTTGGATTAGATATTAGAATTGTAAGAATATTCAATACTTATGGTCCGTATATGAATCCTAATGATGGGAGAGTAATAAGTAATTTTATTATACAAGCCTTAAAAAATGAACCTTTGACAGTGTATGGTAATGGTACTCAAACAAGAAGTTTTCAATATGTCGATGACTTAATTAATGGAATATTAAAATTTATGGAAATAGATAAAAATAAGTTAAAAAATGATTTAGAGAAAAAATTTAATTGGGATACAATTCCAGTTCTTAATATGGGAAATCCTGAAGAATATACTATTTTAGAATTAGCCTATAAAATTTTAGAGTTAATTCCTGAAAGTAAAAGTGAAATAGTATTTAAACCTTTACCTAAAGATGACCCAGTAAGAAGAAGGCCAGATATAACAATGGCTAAAGAAATTCTTGGATGGGAGCCAAAGATTAAATTAGAAGAAGGGTTAAAAAGAACTATCGATTATTTTAAGAGAATAATATAAAAGTAGGCGGAAGGTATGATTAAAGAGGTTAGAAAATTTTTAAAAACATTAAACATCTTATCTTGATTCTAAAATTAATAAATCCTTCTCATTCAATATTTGAAACTATGTTATATACATATTCTAAAAAATACATTTTTTAATAGATTTTTTATTATAAAGAAGGAGATGGAAATTATGAAATTATTATTTGTAAGTTTATTACATTCACATTATTTAAAAAATACTCTTTATATTGGCTTAAAAAAACTTTTTGGTACTTCTATTGATATATATCCTGAGCCATACATAGATAAAAAAAATTTTAAAGTACAGTACAGCAATAAAAGTTTTGCAAATATTGATAAAATTAAACATAATCTTAATAATTATGATTACATTATTATAGGATGGCTACACAGGTATACTGAGAATATTATAAAGTATATCTTAAATAATAACAATAAAAGAAATATAATTATAATAGATTTAGATGATTTACCATATATCAGAAAAATCATATCAAATAGAAACGTTGTAGCATATTTTAAAAGAGAAAAATTGATAAAATCTATAGACTCATACGTATATATTAAAAAACACTTTCCTGCAATGGTGTATCATAATTTAAAAACATTAATCAATGGATTAAAAAATTATGTTTGGTTTTATGATATGTATTTATATCCAAGTTTTATAAATAATAAAAAGGTATACCCTATACCCTTGGGAGTTTCAAATTTAATAGAATATTATCCTAAATTAAAAAATATTAAACAAAAAAAATATGACGTCTCTTTTATTGCCACTCCAAACACTAAAGAAAGAAAAGTAATTTTTGAAATATTGAAAAATATTGAAAAAAAATATGGCATAAATTGTTATATAAATAAAGGTTCTTTGAATTTTAGAGAATATCTAAAAGTAATAGCTTCATCTAAAATTTCAATAAACACTTATGGTTATGGTGTGGATACTTTTAGATATTATGAAATTCCTTATCTAAATTCAATGTTATTAACAAAAAAACCAATAATAGAAATTCCATATAACTTCATAAATGGTAAATCAGCTGTATTTTATAAAGATGTTGTGGAGATAGAAGATCTCATTATAGAATACTTAGAAAACAATAAATGGAAAAAAATTTCTAAAAATGGAAATATTCACGTCAAGAAGCACTTTGTTGATATAAAATTAGCCGAATATTTTATAAATTTAATAGATGAATTTCAATAAAATAGGTGGGACATATGGAAAAATTTATAAATTTTATAGGTATAGGTGTCCCAAAATGTGGGACTACATGGTTAGCTAAATGTCTTTCAGAACATCCAGAAATATATATACCCAATGAAAAAGAAATACATTTTTTTAATAAGAATTATTACAATGAAATATTTGAATTTGAAGAAAACTACAAAAAAGGATTAGATTGGTATGCAGCTCATTTTAATACCACAAAGCCTATTAAAGGTGAATTTTCTCCTTCATATTTTTCTGACCCTTTAGCCTACAAAAGGATAAAAAAACATTTTCCAGATATCAAATTAATTGTAATATTTAGAAATCCAGTAGAAAGATTATACTCAAGTTACCTATATTCTTTACCTTCTTCCTTTGTTTTAAGGAAGCATTTCAAAGAATTAAGAAATTTAGAATATATAACATTTGAAGATTATATAAAAATTGCAGATTGGGATATAGATATAGGCTTTTATTATAAACATTTAAAAAAATGGTTATCTGTATTTGATGAAAACCAGATTTTTATATGTTTCTACGATGATATAAAAAATAACCCCACTAAATTGCTAAAAGATATTTTTAAATTTTTGGGAGTTCGTTCATATAATTATATACCAAAATCTTTAAGAAAAAAAGAAAATGCAAGCGTTTGTCCAAATCCTGAATCTATATGGTACTCAATATTTAACACATTTGAAATATTTTATTTAAAAAATATAAGCAAGTTTCCACAGCTCTATAATATTACGAGAAAACTAAAATTGGGTAGAATTTATCAAAAAGTATATGTAAATTTAGCATATAAAAAAGGTGGAAAAAAGCCAGAAATTAAAAAAGAAACTAGAAAGTATTTAGTAAATTTATACAAAGATGATATATTATCTTTAGCTGAATTTACAAATAGAGACTTAAGTCACTGGTTGAGAGTATAACGGTGGGATAAATGTCTCAAAAATTATTGTCTATAGTTATTGTAACAAACAATAGAAGAGAAGACCTAAAAAACTTATTAGATAGTATTACTAATCAAAAAAATGTTAATAAAGACTTATTTGAAATAATTATTGTAAATAATGGTGAGGATATTATAGATTTAATAAAAATTTATGAAAAAAATCTAAATATTAAATACATAAAAAATGATAAAAATGTTGGAGCTTCAAAAGGTAGAAATATCGGTTTTAAAAATTCATGTGGAGATTATATTCTCTTTTTAGACGATGATAATTATTTACAAAATGAAGATATTTTAAAAAATATTATAGAGAAAGATATTAAATTATTGAAAGAAAATAGAGATATTGGTGCTATCAGATATGCGACTGAATATCCCATATACAAAAATGGAAAAAGAATAGGTTATGAATATGCAGTCTACGAACTAGATTCAAAAACAAAAAAGTATTATGATCTTGTAAATAGCATAGAATTGTTAAAACTACATTCAATATATTTTTATTTAAATCATTTTGCTACATGTGGTGTTTTGATTAAAAGAGAATCTTTTGAAAAAATAAAAGGTTTTGATGAAAATATGTTTGTATATGTTGAAGACATAGATTTATCAATTAGACTTTGGATTAATAATTATAAAGTCCTTTTAAATCCATGGATTATAATAAGACATAATGAAACACCTAAAATGAGAAATAACTTATGGAAAGAATATCAAATGACAAAAAATCAAATTTTAATGTTATATAAAAATTTCCCAATAATTTTATTTTTGTTTTACACTATAAATTGGCTAACTATTCAGAGTATGATATCATATAGAAATTTAAAACAGAAAGAACTAAAAATTTCTTTTTTATGTATGTATTTTGAATTTTTAAAAGGATTAAAAGATGCTATTAAGTTAATTTTCACACATAAAATACAACGAAATCCAATGTCATACAAACTTTGGAAATTCCTTAGATTCGATATTCCTAAAGAAAACCTAAAAATTTTAAAAGAAAAAGGATTATTATAATATTGACTTATACAACTTAACATGATTTTTTGCTGTCTTTTCAGCATCAAAATTTAATGACCATTTTCTTGCGTTTTTTTTCATTTTTTCTTTTAAATCTTCATTTTCAATTAATTCTTTTATCCTACAATATATTTCAAAAGAATCCCTTGGTTTTACTAAGAACCCTGTTTCTTTATTTTTAACAACATTTGGGATTTCACCAGTTAGGGAAGATATTACTGGTAATCCACACATTTGTGATTCCACATAAACAAATCCATACTGCTCAAGCCAATGTATATTGGGATTTGGAGTTAAAACAAAAATATCTGCTAAATTATAATAATCAGACAAATTAAAATAATCTAAGAATCCTAAAAATTTTATATGTTTTTTCATATTGAATATTTCAGATAGTTTAACTAATTCTTTTTTTAAGTTTCCAGAGCCCAAAATTAACCAATATATATCAATTTTATCTTTATATTCATCTATTATTTTTTTTATTGCCCAAAACATATCTATATATCCCTTTTCATATTCTATTCTACCTACAGTTAGAATTATAAACTTTTTATTATCATTTTTTATTCTCAATTTATCGAAATAATATTTTCTTAAATTTTCTCTGTTCTCGTAAGGTTTAAATATTTTAGAATCTACACCATAATATATTGTTTTAATTTTATTTTTATCCCAACCTTCTAAAATTAAAGCATTTTCAACTGTTTTTGATTTAGCTAAAATAATATCACAATTAGTTAATGAATATGTCTTATTTTTTTTGTGACTAATTCTTTCTAATTTAAATAATGAAAATGGAGTTCCAAGGTATGAGAAATATTCCCAATTATGAGGTAGATTTTCCCAAGTCTCTACTATTGTTTTATAACCATACTCTTTAGATAGTTTAATTACATCTACGCTATATGGAGAATATGGTTCTAATACATGGACAATATTAAAATTTCCTTTTCTTAAAATTTTTTCTAAATTTAGGATTTTATTACCAATTGAAAAAAAGTAATTTAAAAAATTAATTAGAATACGTGATTTAATAATATCCTTTATTTTATACCCTGAAAAATGCTTTAAACTATATTTTTGTATAAAATTTTTTCCCTCTATTGGTAAAACATAGAAATCAATTTCAAAATCTTCATAATATTTAAAATTTTGGTATAACCAAGGGGCATAATTACCTATATACAATACTTTTATTTCTTTCATATTTTCCCCTTATACAATTACTTCAATGTTTATTTTGATAATAACCCCATTCCTCTTCATTTGTAGCTATATAAAAAGTTTTTATTCTCTTTTTTAATGCTGAAGATACATGAACTACAAAAGTATCAACAGAATATATATAATCTACCAAACTTATAAAATGTATATATTCCAATAAATTAAACACCCCAGCAATGTTATAAACTCTGTTGTCGTCTAAAACATCTTTTAAGTTTTTATCTATTATTGACTTATCTTGTTTCGAACCACCTATAAATATAATATTTTTTTCATTTACTAATTCATTTCTTATTATATCTTTCCATTTTTCCCAGCTAATATTTTTCTCTAATCTTCCACTTAAAGGATGAATCAATATTAGTTTTTTGTTTCCATTTAAATTACAAATCTTGTTTAATTTTTTCTTTACATTATGCATAATATTATCATCTAATATAATTTCTAAATTATAATCTTCGACTGTTAAACCTAGTTCTTTTAGAATATTTATATACCTATCAACGATATGTTCCACTTTTTTAAAATTCCAATTGATTGGTTTATCAATTAAAAATTTAAATCCTTTAATATCATATGCAACAGTATATTTCCCAACAAATTTTGATATAATTAAATTTCTTGGATCAGGATGCAAATCAAAGACTAAATCATATTTTTTATAATTTTTCATTATAAATTTTAAAACATTCAAATACCCATCAGAATCATTTCTACTTAACCAAGGAGTATTTAGAACAACAATTTCATCAACCCAAGGTATCAATTTAAACAAATCTTTAGTAACATCTCTACATAAGACAGTTATTTTTGCTTCACGATAATTCTTTTTTAATTCTCTAAAAAATGATGTAGTTAATATTACATCCCCTATTTGTTCTAATCTTATAACTAAAATATTTTCAATTTTTTCAGGATATTTTCTTTTTTTAAATATTAGGGAAAAAACACTATCTAAAAAATACAAAGCTAAAGCTATATTTTTATTTACAACTCTGTAATAATATTTGTTATTAATAATCCATCCAGCTATAAATTTATGTTTAATTTTTTCAATTTTAATCAATTTATTCACCTATAATCTTAAATAACCATTATCTTTCAACCATTTAATGTAATCTTTTACGGCATCTTCAAAAGTCCAAACAGGCTCATAACCCAAATATTTTTTAGCGTTGGTTAAATCAGCCTCAGTATGTTCTTGATAAAACTCTTTATAGGGATTATCAATATATTCTGGCTTATAATCAACTCCTAAAACATCGTTTAAAACTTTTATTATATAGTTAAAACTTATAGCTCTACCACTACCCACATTAACAATACAATTTTCTTTAGCATTAATAGCCAATAAATTAGCCCTTATGACATCTTTAACATAAACTTGGTCTCTTTTTTGTTCTCCCCATTTAAATATTCTTGGATTCTTCCCTTCAACCATCTGTTTTGCTAACTTCCAAACCATTGAAGCCATTTTTCCTTTATACTGCTCTCTTGGTCCAAAAACATTGAAATATCTTAAACCAACAATGTGGGAATCAGGATATTCTTTCATATATTTTTTCGCTATACAGTCACATATCCATTTTGAAAATCCATATATATTATTTGGTTTTCCTGCATCATCCTCTCTTTGTGGTGCAGGGGCATTACCATAGGTAGCAGCAGAAGAAGCATATATAAACTTTATATTATTCTCTACAGAAAAGTCTAAAAACCTTCTAAAACCTTCTGTATTAACTTGCATCATTAGTTTTTGGTCTTGAAGTGTTGTATCGGTTATAGCTGCCTCATGAAAAATAACATCAACATCTTTAAATCTATCTAAATCAACATCCAATATACTCTCAGAAACTATATCCCCCTCAAATCCTAAGAGATTCTTAAAATACCCACTTGAAAAATCATCTAAAACTATAACTTCATATCCTTTATCTTGTAATTCTAATGCTAAGTTAGAGCCTATAAATCCAGCTCCTCCAGTTACCAACGCTTTCATTATTTTCACCAGTTTTTAATAGTATTATGTAATAATTATAACAATTTATAAATGCCAGCTATAACATCTTCAATATCTATACAACTCATACATTTTGTTTTATAAGGACATGTCTTAGGAAATCTACCCCACAAATCATAGCATGGATTACAACCGACTTGTTTCCATAAATAAATGCTCTCTTTATGCAACGGTGCCTTTTCAGATGGATGTGTTGGACCAAATATGCTAATAACTTTTCTATTAACAGCTGCCGCTAAATGCATTGGTCCAGAATCATTACAAACGACAATATCACATTTTTTTAATAAAGCAGCACTTTCTTTTAAGGATGTTTTTCCTATAGTAGAGATACATTTAACGTCATTTAGTATTGTTTTTTCAATTTCTTTGTCTGTTTTTCCCCCAATTAATAAAACTTCAAAATCAATTTCTTTTAATTTTTTTATTAGTTCTATATATTTTTTAGTATTCCATCTTCTTAACTCATCATCCCCAACTCCAATATTTCTTGCTCCACCGGGACATATTCCTACGACAACTTTACCATTTAAATTATTCTCATTCCAAAAAGTTTCTGCAAAGTTTAAATCTTTTTCACGTAAAAATATTTCCATTTCCCAATCTTCATAATTTGGCTCAATATTTAACCCTCTTAGTAAATCTAAATAATAAAAAATTTCATGTTTTCTTCCAAAATAAGAAACCTTATAAGTTAAAAATTTTCCCTCTCCAAACCTATTAAATCCTATTCTTTTTTTAATTCCAAACAAAAAAGCAGTTAAATTAAAAATCCAATGTTTATCCAGCACAAAAATTACATCATAATTTCTTTTTCTAATTTTAAAAATCAATCTTATCCATTCTTTAAAGTCTCTTTCAAAAAATATTTTTTCATCAAATTTAATTATATTATCTAAATGTTCGTTTCCATCTAAAACCCCATAAGACTGTTTTCCAATTAAATAATCAATCGTGGCTTCTTTAAAATTTTTTCTTAATTGCCTTATTAAAGGTGTAGTCATTAAAGTGTCTCCTATAGCTCCAATCTTAAATAATAAAATTTTCATTTTTTCCACCATTACCCTAAATTGTTGCTAAGAAACGCTGCTTTAGGGAGGTGAGGAATTCAGATAAATGTATCTTAAATTGTTTATTATCGATTGTATTACTACTAAATTATTTTTCATACTCTTAAAACATCTAAATATATACTCTCCACTTTTTTAGCTAATTTTTTCCAATTATATTTTTTAGACAATTCTAAGCATTCTTTTTGTTTTTTAGAGTACAAATCTTTATCTTCTAAGAACATTTTAATTTTAGTGGTTAAATCATTAACATTTTCAGGTTCAAATAACAACCCGCCTTTTCCATTTTCAGTAATTTCAATAGTTGGTGGAATGGCTGAATTTACATAAGGTGTTTCAGATGCAACACTCTCTATAGTTACCATTCCAAAACCTTCAACAATACTTGGTAGTGAGAAAATAGTTGAGGACTTAATATGTTTTATAACATCTTCATGTTTCTCAACAAATCCTAAAAATTCAATATTATCTTCTAAATGCAAACTTTTAACCATTTTTTCCAAGTTTCCTCTTTCTGGACCAGTACCAATAATTTTCAATTTGATATCTGGAAAATCAGTTTTAATAATATTTACTGACTTAATCAAATCATCAACTTTTTTATATTTAACCAATCTTCCCACATAACATAAGGTATTTTTTTCCTTAGAGACTTTTATTTTTTGATATTCTTCTAAATTAACTCCATTATAAACTATTTCTATATTGTTCCCATCAATTCCTGCACTTATTAATTTTTCCCTTGTGTATTTGCTTACTGCAATAAACTTGTTCCATCTTTTTGAAAGAACGTATCTCTCTAAAATTTCACCAAATATTCCAAAAAATCCTATGTTTTTTATCCACCCTCCACCAAGCCAAACATCATGATATGTAGATATTCTTGGAATACCTAATTTTTCTGATATCTTATACGCTACAGGATAAGTAATAAAATTATACCCATCTACAATATCAACAGCTAATTTTTTTCCAATTTTTACGGCCTCTTTCATAAAAATTAGCCTTTCGGTAAAACTTCCACATTGACTATATTTCCTTTGTTTTCCACATCTTATTACATTAATTCCACAAATTTCATCTTTTTGTGGTAGCCCTTTTTCCCAAGATGTTATTATATATACATTATGATTTTCTGCAAGATTTTTTGCCATATAGAATGCTCGGGCTTCAACACCCCCCTTTACATTACATTTTTCTGATGAGGGAAAATATTCTGTGACAATTAGTATATTCATTATATCCCCATTCATTAATTATATATAATATCTCAATTCATAACTTTTTCATATAATTAGTTCAGTAAATTTTTCTTTTTTCTAATATCGCCAAGGGACTGATTTTTCTGGTTTATAATCAATACCTTTAGTTTAATATTGTCAAGATATAGATAAGAGCTAATTGTATAGGATGGAGAAAGATTCAAGCCAGTTAAGGGTGGTTTAGAATTTAGTATTATTAGAGAATCGATTATAGAAAGATTTAGTTCTTTTTTTAAGTAAAGAGAAGAAACTTTTAATACAATTTTCAGAGACATAGATACCTAAACATTCTTTAGACACCAATCGATAGCAGACCATACATAAATAGTTTCATTTCCAAACGTTAGTTTAGTTTCATCGATTGCTATTAGATTTCTTGTCTTTCTTTTAGGCTCGTTTAAAATCTTCTTAATCTTGTGATATTATGTCCTACCCGATTCATGACTTATGCTCTCAAACTGTGAAAGAAACAAACTTACCTTTCTTAACGATAATCCTAAATAATACAAAATTTTCTGCTAAAATTTTAATTTCTATCGATTTCTTATTTCTCTCAAGTTAGTTTCATATCATCTTTTATTTACACTTACTTATTTATTTTTTATCTTGACAGCCTCTTTCTTAATATACATCCAACTTAAAAAACTTGCCATACTTTGACTTATAACAGTTGCTATTGCCGCTCCAATAGCACCATACTCTAAAATTAAAATATAGTTAAAAATAACATTTAATACAGCTGTAAATCCAGTTATTTTAGTAAATATAAGTTCTTTTCCAGTAGCATTCATAAAACTTCCAAATAAGGAATTTAAAAACATAAATGGTAATGCAAATCCCAAAATTTTTAAAATATTAACACTTGAAATAAACTTATTACCAAATACTAAATGTATTCCAAAGTAAGCAAATACGTAATAACCAATTAATCCAAAAATACCTAATCCTAAAAGAATTTGAAAACATTTTTTGAATAGTATATTTAGTGTATTTTTATCCTCTTTCCATAGTTTTGCCATTGAAGGCATCGTTGTAGCTACAATAATATTTGAGATAAATAAAGAAACTTCTATTAATGTAAATGCCGCTCTATATATTCCAGTTTCATAATCTCCACACATTAAGTTGAGCATAACCATGTCTGTCCTATAGTATATCAATGTGAATAAACCAATAAGCCAAAAGGGATAAGAATTTTTTAATAGAGAAATCCATATTTTAGGTTTAAATCTAATTTTAATTTTGTCAATAAATTTGCGGCCCCACTTTATTCTTAAGTATTCTCTTATGCTATATCCAATTAAAAGAGCTAATATAAATGGTGATAACGACTTTGAAATATATAAAATTAGACCACCAATAAAAAAAGCCCAAAATCTCTCTACAGTTTTTGCAATTGCATCATATTTAGTTACACCATGTGCATACATAATATTAACAAAAAGATATGCTATATACATCAGAATAGCTTCAGCCCCAGCCAAAATTATAAGTTCCTTAATCCACAAAGGTTTTGGTAAGAACATTGTAATAATAACAATTATTAAAAAATTAATTAATGCAAGGACTATTTTAAATCCTAAAACATCAGGAAGTAAATTTAATTTATCCTTATCTCTCGCAATTTCTCTCATAAAGTAATAACTAACTCCTAAATCTGAAAATATTCCCAACAAACCTACATAATAGAATATAAAAGAATATTGCCCAAGACCTACTGGGCCTAAAGTCCTACTTAAAATAACAATTACACCATAGGCTAAGATTTTTGATATAATTTCAGCACTAAATAACCAACCGGCATTTTTTATTAATCTTATTTTTAAACTTTGATTTTCATTACTAATAAAGCTTTTAACTTTTTTAAATAACTCATCAATCAAAGTCATATTCTCACAATTCTAACAACTAAGTAGCACTTATTGATTTGTGCAAAAGTATCTGACCCTATAAAAGTTTATTTTATTTTGCTCACAACTATAAATTGTAAAGGTCTCAATCCATTACTTCTAAATTAATAACAAATTCTAAAACACAACTATAACTCATTGTTCTTTTTTTTCATAATAGAAGATAATAAGACCTATCAAAATTAAAGTTAAAAAAACACTTCCAAAACTTATAGGACTTTTTGTTGGTTCATTTATATAAACCTCATCTAACACATAATAAGGGTGATAAGTTTCATTTCCTTTTAAATTTATACCCTCAACCTTTAAAACATTTTTTCCATCTTTTAAATAATCTCTTATATCTATAACAGCCTCTTTTTTATAATTTCCTGAACCATCAATAGAATCATCAATCTTATAAACTAATTTCTCATTTAAATAAATATTTACTTGCATATTCTCTTTTATATTTCCATAATGAATAAAATAAAGTTTGTAAGTATAATTTACAAGTTTATTTATATCAAATTCTTCTTTATAGGTAGGAGATTCTTCATTTATCTTTATATATCCCAAATAATAACCAAAAATACTATTCAAAAGTAAAAATACCAACAAAATTATGTAGCACTTTCTCATAATTTTCCCTTTTCTATAAGCTGATAAAATTTATCGTTATCCCAATTTCCAAAATATACATATTTTCCTTTTAAATTTAAATGATTTAAGCTTAAATTATCTTTTAAATAAATTAGCTTTGGAATTTTTGCATAAACTGAAATATTTCCCTTATTAACAAATATAAAAAATGGTTTTAGAAAATCTATCTTTTTATTATTATAGGCAATATTAACCAAAGTTGGATAATATTTTAGCTCAATTCCTTCTCCAAACAAACCAAGGACTTTATCCCATATAGACTGTTTGATATAAATATATTGACATTTAAAATTTTTGTTATTAAATTTTAAATTAAAGTAATTTATTTCATATTTATCTAATTTTTTCTTAAATAAGATAATTTTCCTTGCCAATTTTTTCTTATACTTTTTAATGTCGCTATCATCAGGTAATTCTTTATTAATTATCAATTTTTTTACTTTCTTCCTCTTACCAACTTTATACATCCCATTTAAGGCAGAAACATATTCTTTTAAATTCATTTCTTTAAAATAATATTCTTTTCCAAATATCAAATGAGGAATATATCTAACATATTCTTTTGGAACTATAGTTATGCATTTTTTTATGAATTCATTTCCTAATCTTATTTTTTCATTATAGTTTAAAGAGTTTAAACTATTTGTTGGAGATAGCCCAATACTCTTTAAAAATAAAATGCTTTCTTTTTCTTTCCTAAATACTGGAATTTCATTATAAAATAGCAAAGTTTTAAATAATGGATAATTTTTCCCATAAAAGAGCAAATCATCTTTCTCAATAATATTTAATTTTTTAAAATTAATATTTTTAAATTTGTTAAATTCATTTAAATAAGCTAATTTTAATATATAAGCAAAATCCTTTGCATCTTCATTTTTTTGCATAATTTCATTACATAGTTCATCAAAACTCATTATAATCCACTTTATTTATTCATATAAATACTAAGTAAGTTAGTAGGAAGTTTCAGTCATTTGGTTATATCTTCATTAATATTTACTTAACTCTTCTAATATATTTAAAACTTTTTCCTTTAATTTAGGTGAGGTATCCCAAAAATATTTCGCACCTATGAGTAATAAAAAAGATAACATAAATAATATAAGGTTAATATAAAAAGATTAAGAAAATTTAAGAAAATTATTAGATGGAAGGAGAAGGGATTTAGAACGAGAGATATTGCTAAGAAGTTGGAAATATCCACTCGTAGAGTTCAACAGATATGGAAGGAATTTCGAGAGACTGAAGAAATCCCGAAGATAAAGCGTAGAAGTTGGAAGCCAAAAGAAATTACTTGGGATGAGGTAGATATTGTTCTCAAAGCAGTCAAGAAATATAAAGGGATAGGTCCTGTTCATTTGGAACACTTTATCGAACGTAGGTATAATAGGAATCTCTTAGGTATAAATAATATTAATGAAATTTGATGCCTTTGGCATCATTTTTTTCCTTATAGGACTTTTGCAAGCATATTTAAATATTTTATTATAATATTTCATGATAATCTATTTTTATCAGATGTTATAATTTTTCGAAACAAAAGTTTATTTTGGGGAGAATATGCTAAAAAGGTCGAGGACTATCGTTTATATGCTTTTTATATTACTTCCAGAATAGGACTTTCGCAGATTACATATTAAATAGAATTTTAACACCATTAGGTGTTTATATTCGTACTATTAGTTAGTTTAATATTTTTTGACAACTTCGATAATTTTTGAAAACATTGTTAAATCTAAACAAAGTTGTAAGGTACTTTACTATAATGCTTTTTCATTCTCTTCTTTTGTCCTTACTCTAACAACTTTTTCTACTGGAATAACGAATATCTTTCCATCTCCAGGATTTCCAGTTCTTGCATTTTCACAAATTATATCAATAACCTTATCAACATCTTCATCTTTTATGACTAATTCAATTTTAACTTTTTGTAGTAAATCAACGATGTATTCTCTTCCTCTATATCTCTCAATGATTCCTCCTTGAACCCCTCTACCTTTAACTTCACTAACAGTCATACCAAGATATCCTGCATCAGCTAAGGCTTTTTTGACAATCTCTAATTTTTCTGGTCTTATTATTGCCTCTACTTTTTTCATAGTATCAACCTCCATGTAATTTATTGATATCATTATGTAATTTATTTTTTATTTTATTTAATTTTTTATTTAATTATTTTTATTTTTATCTAAAAGGTAATAAGAAACATAACTCTTATATGTAAAGAAGGAAATTTCCTTCCGTAGTAAGATATTTAAATAATTTCATTCATTAAGAGGCATTAGGAAAATGGGTGCTCGGTAGAAGAATTCCTACAAATCTTTGAGGTGATATGATGAATAGTGTTGATGTGTTTTTCTTCTTGTGGGCTGCATCGTTAATATTTTTTATGAAAGCAGGGTTTATTGCGTTAGAGATTGGACAGTTTAGAGCTAAAAATGTTGCTTATCATTGTGTTTTGAAGTTGTTAGATTTAGCGGCAGTGTTTATCGCATATTTATTTATTGGTTATGGCATTTCTTATGGTTTAGAAAATATAATGCCTTTAATAACTGGAAACTTTAATGCTGATTTGGGAGCACATTTTATGAAAATGGTTATGTTCGCAGCTGCAGCTGTAACAATTATAACGGGAGGGGTTGCTGAGAGAATAAGAATCCTTCCATATTTCATAGGAGCTTTAATTGTAGGAGGTATTTTATATCCAATTGTCGAGCATCTGGCGTGGGGTGGAGGCTTTGCTAATTTAGGAATAAACTACCACGACTATGCTGGAAGTGGAGTAGTCCATTTATTTGGAGGTTTAGTTGGTTTAATGGCTGCTTATGTTTTAGGTCCAAGATTAGATAAATATGTTAATGGAAAACCACAAGCAATTCCAGGTCACAATATACCAATAGCTGTTTTAGGGGCATTTATTTTGGCATTTGGATGGTATGGATTTAACATTGGTAGTGCTTCAGGCATAGCAAATGGTGTTGAGTTGGCGAGTGTGGCTTTAGCAACAACAATGGCTTTAGCTGGAGGTATCATAGGAGGAGCTTTAAGTTCAAGAAACGATCCTCTTTACACAGCTAACGGTATGTGTGCTGGTTTAGTAGCTGTTTGTAGTGGAGTAGATTTATTTACACCAATTGGAGCGTTTATAGTAGGTTTGTTGGCTGGAATTCAGCAACCATTCACATATAAGTTTATTGAAGAGAAGTTAAAGATTGATGATGTTTGTGCTATAGGTCCAGTTCATGCTATGAGTGGTTTAATTGGAGTAATATGTGCAGGAATTCCATTCTTATTAAAAAAAGGTGCTGAAGTCTCATTTGTTGGGCAATTAATTGGTGCTGTTGTTATATCATTAATTGCAATTATTGGAGGGTTAATTATTTATAAAGGATTAGATTTAACAATTGGTTTAAGAGTTAGTAAAGAAGAGGAAAAAACAGGTTTGGATACTGCGATATTGCAAACTACTGCATATTCTGAAGAATAAATACTCTAAAATAATTTTATAATACTTAATTATAATACTTAATCTTTTTATTGTCAAGTTTTACTCTTCTCATATTGTTTATTATTGTTTATGTTATCTTTTTTATTACTCATAGGTGCGAAATATTTTTGGGATATAACAAATTTAAATTTAAACACAATACTTTATTATTTGTGATTAACATGGAGCTTATGATAGCTATTGGTTATCTTGGGTTAGCTTTAGTCCTCGGTTCTTTAGTAGCAAAAATCGCAGAAAAGTTAAAAATCCCAGACATCCCATTATTATTATTGTTAGGTTTGATTATAGGACCTTTTTTACAGATAATTCCATCAGAATCAGCGATGAAAATTTTTGAATATGCTGGACCTATAGGGCTAATATTTATTTTATTAGGTGGAGCATTTACAATGAGAATTTCATTACTTAAAAGGGTTATAAAGACGGTTATAAGATTAGATACAATAACTTTCTTAGTTACTTTATTAGTCTCAGGACTGGTTTTTAATATAGTTTTAAATCTGCCATACACTTGTCCAATTGGGTATTTATTCGGAGCAATAACTTCAGCAACCGACCCTGCTACCTTAATTCCAGTGTTTTCAAGGGTTAAAACCAACCCAGAAGTTGCTATAACATTAGAAGCTGAAAGTATTTTTAATGACCCATTGGGTATTGTTTCGACAAGTGTTGTTTTAGGATTAATTGGTTTGTCATCCTCAACAAATCCAGTAATTGATTTAATAACACTTGCTGGAGGTGCTGTTATTGTTGGAGTATTATTAGCTAAAATATATGAAAAAATAGTCATATATTGCGAATTTCATGAATATGTAGCTCCATTAGTTCTTGGAGGAGCTATGCTTATTTTATATGTTGGAGATGACTTATTACCAAGTATTTTTGGTTATGGATTTAGCGGCTATATGGCTATTGCAATAATGGCTTTATGTTTGGGAGATACACTATTTAAAATGGCTGAGAAACCTGAGAGTTATGAGTATGTCGTTAGATTCTGTGACGATTTATCGTTATTAGCAAGAATCTTTATATTCGTGTTTTTAGGAGCATGTATAAAGTTGAGTATGTTACAAAGCTATTTTGTTCCAGGCTTGTTAGTAGCTCTTGGTTCCATATTCTTAGCAAGACCTCTCGGAGTCTTTATTGGGTTGGCAAAATCAAAACACTCATTTAAAGAAAAGTTATATTTCGCTTTAGAAGGACCAAGAGGAGTAGTTCCAGCTGCTTTAGCAGTTACTGTTGGTATAGAGATTCTAAAGAATGCAGATAAGATTCCATCATCAATAACAAAGTATATTTCACCATCAGACATTGCAGGAACAATAATTATTGGAACATTTATAACTATACTGTTGAGTGTTATATTGGAAGCTTCATGGGCAAGGGTTTTAGCATTAAAACTGTTAGGAGAATATAAACCAAATTAATTATTTTTTGGTGAAATTAATGATTATTGAAGGTAGAGTAGTTCCTGGACGAGGAGAAGGGAGATATTTCTTATCTCTTCTACCATACAAAGAGGCATTTAAAAATATTCTTGGCTTTGAACCTTATGAAGGGACGTTAAATTTAAAGCTAAATAAAGAATTTGATATAAATAAATTTGAATATATTGAAACAGAGGATTTTGAATTTGATGGCAAAAAATATTTTGGAGTTAAAATTTTACCAATAAAAATATTAATAAATAATAAAGAAATAGATGGGGCTATTGTATTGCCAAAAAAAACATATCATAGTAGTGACATTATAGAGATAGTAGCTCCAATAAAACTTAGGGAGCAATATAATTTAAAAGATGGAGATGTTATAAAAATACTAATTAAGGGAGATAAAGATGAATAATGTAGAAAAAGCTATAGAAGCATTAAAAAGAGGGGAAATTATTTTAGTTTATGACTCAGATAACAGAGAAGGAGAGACTGATATGGTTGTTGCTTCTCAATTTATAAAACCTGAGCATATAAGGACAATGAGAAAAGATGCTGGAGGATTGATTTGCACAGCTATTCATCCAGATATATGTAATAAATTAGGCATTCCATTTATGGTTGATATATTAGAGTTTGCTTCTCAAAAATTTAAAGTTCTAGAAGAACTTTATCCAGACGACATCCCTTACGATGAGAAATCATCATTTTCAATAACAATAAACCACAGAAAGACATTTACGGGAATTACAGACAATGATAGAGCATTTACTATAAAAAAATTAGCTGAATTGGTTAAAGAAGAAAGATTTAATGATTTTGGAAAGGAATTCAGAAGTCCAGGGCATGTAACTTTATTAAGAGCTGCTGAAGGTTTAGTTAAAAATAGGCAGGGGCATACTGAGATGACAGTAGCATTGGCAGAGATGGCTAATTTAGTGCCTATTACTACAATATGTGAAATGATGGGTGATAATGGAGAAGCTATGAGCAAAAATGAAACAAAAAGATATGCTGAGAAACATAACTTAGTTTATCTAAATGGAGAAGAGATAATTAATTACTACTTAGAAAAATATCTAAAAGACTAAAACATTTATTTTTATTTTTTCTTAAGTTTTATCCTTAGATTTAAATCTTTAGTGAGAGGGATATAGATGAATAGACATGTAATGGAAGCATTAGGAAAAGCGAAGATTATTGTTGAAAATGGAAAAGTTATTGAGATTACAGAGCCAAAAATAAAATACTGCCCATTATTTGCTAAACATAGGGGAATAAAGGAAATAACAAAAGAAAGCATAAAAGAAAATATAGAATTTAGGATAAAGGACTTTGGATTATTCACAAAAGATAGAATTGTTGAAGAAAGCAAATATATAGTTCCATTTGGAGCTTCTGAGATTTTAATGAGTGCTTTAAAGAGAAGAGCTATAGATGTTGCTGTTATAGTAGCAGATTGTGCTGGAACTGTTATAACTGCAAATCCAAAATTAGTTCAAGGCCTTTGTGGGAGAATTTCTGGAATAATAGAGACATCACCAATTCCAGAGGTCATAGAGAGGATTGAAAAAGCTGGAGGTATTGTTTTAGATAAAAAAACTGCTGAAATCAATCAATTTGAAGGTGTTAAAAAAGCTATTGAGCTGGGATATAAAAAGATAGCGGTTACTGTAACAAACATAGAAGATGCTAAGAGCTGCAAGTCATTGGAAAATGATGAAATAAAAATATTAACCTTTGGTGTTCATACAACAGGAATTGAAGAGAATGAAGAAACAGCCAAATACTTTGATTTAATAACTGCCTGTGCATCAAAGGTTTTAAGAGAAAAATTGAAAGGCAAAATAAAAGCACAAATAGGAAAAACCATCCCAATATTTGCTTTATCTGATTTTGGAAAAGAGATTTTATTGGAAAGAGCTAAAGATTTAGATAATGTATTGATAACTATTGAAGATTTGCCCGTATTAAATAATAATCAACCAAAACCACTAATTTAGAAAATTTTTATTTTTGATTGGTTATTGTTATGATATCAAAAACAATAATTTGTATTTATCAATATTTTTAATAACATATTTATACCAAAATGTGTGATAGATATAGCGGTGAAACTATGATTATCTTTGGATTATTTGGAAAAACAGGTTGTGGAAAGACAGAAATATTACAAGAATTAAAAAAACACCATCCTGTTATTGATATTGAAGAAATTGCAAGAACAAGAGGTAGTATTTTGGGAGATTTATATCATTTAAGTATGAGAAGCCAAGAAGAGTTTGATGAGCTCATAAATAAAGAGATTGAAAAAGCTAAACAAATAGGCTATGCAGTGGTTGAATATGAAGGAAGAAAGATTGGTGGAGAGAAAAAATTAAAAATTCCTGAATTGTTGGTGGATATTAAAAACTATACCTACAAAATCTTAATTGACTGTCCTTATGAGTGTCAAATAAGTAGATTAGTCTCTATTTATAAGCCAAAAAATGAAAAAGAGAAAGAAATTTTGATAAACAAATTTTTGATATTGAGGGAATGTTTTAAAAAGCCAGAAATTATTGAAGCTGTAGAAAAAATCATTGAACTTATAAAACAAGATAAATACTACGAAGCAGCAAAATTAATTGAAGAAAAACTATATAGGGAGCATTATATGAGAAATGTGAAGAAAATAAAACCTGATTTAGTAATTTACAATGAAGATGTTAAAAAATCTGCTAAAATAATTGATGAATTCATCAAAGAAAAATTAAAAGAACATTGTATAATTTGAGGGATAAAACATGGATGAGGAAATTTTAGCTCGGCTAATAACATTTACAGAAGATGTTGTTTTATGCATTGTTCTAAATGATGGGAAGAAGATGATAACAAATGGTAAAAAAATATTAGCTGGAAAAATTGAGGGAGAACTTGCTTCTTTTATATTAAACACTTCTAAAGAATTTTTAAATGATAAAAAGGTAGGTGTAAAAAAATTTAAAAACTATGATATATACTTTGAAAGAATTAATATAGATAAGTTTTTAAAGTCAATTGGTGGAGAGTTTGTTAAAAATACTATAACCGTTAATGACCTTTTGAAATTAATGAATAAAGAGGATGTTGTTATAGTAGATACAAGAAGTCCAAGAGAATATAAGGAAGATACAATCCCAGGAGCAATAAATATTCCTCTATTTTTAGATGAAGAACATGAATTAATTGGAAGAGTGTATAAACAGGAAGGTAGAGATAAAGCTATAGATGTAGCTACAGACATTATTGAAAAAGGACTAAAAAGGATTTTAAATGAAGCAAAAAAACTTGATAGAAATAAATTAATTATTGTTTTCTGTGCAAGAGGGGGAATGAGAAGTCAAACAATGGCTTTAATTTTACAATTATTGGGTTTTAATGTTAAAAGATTAATAGGAGGATTTAAAGCATTTAAACATGCAATAAATAAATAAAATAGGTAAAATAAAGAATAAATTTTTTTATAAAAGTTTTAAATGTCCTGTAATTTTATCTATCTTTTCATCCTTTTCTGGACCTATTGCAACAGCAGTTAAAGTTCCTGGCTCTAATTGTGTATGTCCCGCATCTTTAATTATTGAACAAGGCAAACCTTCACTTTTTGCTTTGTTATAAATATCTATTAACTCTTTTTCAGAATTTACTTTAACTACGACCTTTTTCTGCCCCTCTCTTAGCCATTCCTCAACAGCTTTTGGATTCATCTTCTTAGCATTTAAGAAAGCTTCTATTATTGCATGTCCTCCTTGGGCTACCATTTTTCCTTTTCCCATACCTAAATCATTTCTTATAACTATAACCATCTTCATAATCTCACAATGAATATTAAAAACTTTCACTAATTACCTCTTTAAGGAAATATAAATATTTAAAGTAAAATCATTAAAATTTTATTTTTATGCTGTTGTGACTGTGATACTGTTAAGATATGGATAAGAGACAATTATATAGAGTTAGAGGAATGCAGTGTTTGTGGAGTAATAAAGAAATCGTAAGAAATACAGAGATTTATATGTTTGTTCTGAGTGTGGAGCTGTTATTAATGCAGATTTAGCGTAGTCCCGAATTCCCGAGAGAGGAATTAAATGAAATCCGCAAGGTTTCGTAGCCCTCGCTTCGCTACAGTAGGGATAGTGGGCTTGGTAACCCGTGGAGGGTGAGGATTATTCTTTCACTCTCCTAAAGAAACTCCGCCCTTTAGGGCGAAAAGTTGTCATGTAGATACTGTTATACCGTCTAAAATTATAACGATAGACACTAAATAGTAAATGCAATAGCACTATCCTTACGCTATATTACATTATAAATGAGTGTATTCGGTATTATTAGACTTTCTAATTCAATTTTTCGATACCTCTCTTAAATGGTAAATATTTTAAATATCTATTCTATATTTAGTTTATCTTCGACTACATCAGAAAACCCCTTATTATATATAAAAGTTATGAACTGTGTAAGACTTTGTTAAAAAACACATAATACAATGGTGAATAAAATGAAGTGGAAAAGAAGCCATTACTCAGCAGAACTTACACCAGATATGGATGGACAAGAAGTTATTGTAATGGGTTGGGTTCATTCAATTAGAGCCTTAGGGAAGATTATATTCGTTATATTAAGAGATAGAGAAGGTTTTGTCCAAATTGTAGCACCAAAACAAAAAGTTGGAGAGGAATTATTTAAACAAATAAAGAAGCTTGGAGCTGAAGATGTTATAGCTGTTAGGGGAAAAGTTATAGCTAACGAGAAAGCACCAAATGGATTTGAGATATTACCATTAGAGTTAGAAGTTTTAAACACTGCCCTAAGACCTCTACCTTTAGACCCAGCTGAAAAAGTTCCAGCGGAGTTAGATACAAGATTAGAAAACAGATTCTTAGATTTGAGGAGACCAAAAATTCAAGCAATATTTAAGATTAGAAGTGAAATGCTAAAATCTGTAAGAAAAACATTATATGAAGAAGGGTTCATTGAAGTAAATACACCAAAATTAGTTGCAAGTTGTACTGAAGGAGGGACAGAGCTCTTCCCAATATCATACTTTGAGAGAGAGGCATTTTTAGGTCAGAGTCCTCAACTTTACAAGCAGATGTTAATGGCTACTGGATTAGACAGAGTATTTGAAATAGCCCCAATATTTAGAGCTGAAGAGCACAACACAAGAAGACATTTAAATGAGGCTACATCAATAGACATTGAAATGGCATTTGCTGATGATAAAGATGCTATGGATATCTTAGAAAAGGTTGTTTATAACGCATTTGTAGATGTTTATGAAAACAGAAAAAAAGAGATTGAAACTTTGGGAATAGAGTTTAATCTTCCAGATAAAAAGTTTGATAGAATCACTTATGATGAAGCTATCGATATTGCAAATGCAAAGGGTGTTGAAATAGAATGGGGACAAGATTTGAGCAGAGAGGCAGAGAAAGCTATTGGAGAGGAGATGGGAGGACTTTACTTTATAACTGACTGGCCAACAGAGACAAGGCCATTTTACACAATGCCAGATGAGAAAAATCCAAATATATGTAAGGCTTTTGATTTGATGTATAAAGATTTAGAGATTTCTTCAGGAGCTCAAAGAATTCCTCTCTATGATTTATTAGTTGAGAATATTAAGAAGAAGGGATTAAACCCAGATGGATTTACTTACTACTTAGAGGCATTTAAGTATGGAATGCCACCACACGCTGGATGGGGCTTAGGAGCTGATAGATTCACTATGGTTTTAACTCAACAAGAAAACATTAGAGAGTGTGTCCTATTCCCAAGAGATAGACAGAGATTGACTCCATAATTAATTTTTGAATACAATTTTTCTATTTTTGTAAATTTTAGGATAATTTTATAAAACTACTATTTAACTACTATTTTTATTGTGATATTTATGAAATATCAAAAGGTTGGAGATGTAGTGATAGTTAAAAAAGAATTAAATGAAGAGGAGATTAAGGAGATTGTAAAAAGAACTAAATGTAAAACAATTGTTTTATACACTACACAAATTACTGGAGAATTTAGAACTCCACATGTAAAAATCTTGTTTGGAAAAGAGACAGAAACAATACATAAAGAGTATGGATGCTTATTTAAGTTAGATGTATCTAAAATTATGTGGAGTCAGGGAAATATTGAGGAAAGGAAGAGAATGGCATTTATGAGCAATGAAAATGAAATAGTTGTTGATATGTTTGCTGGAATTGGTTATTTTACAATTCCATTAGCTAAATATTCAAAACCAAAGTTAATTTACGCTATAGAAAAAAATCCTACAGCTTATCACTATTTATGTGAAAATATTAAGCTAAATAAACTAAACAATGTAATTCCAATTTTAGCTGATAATAGAGAAGTTGAATTAAATAATGTCGCTGATAGAGTAATTATGGGATATGTTCATAAGACGCACAAATTTTTAGATAAAGCATTTGAGTTTTTGAAAAATAAGGGAGTTATACACTATCATGAAACAGTTGCTGAAAAGATTATGTATGAAAGACCTATAGAGAGATTGAAGTTTTATGCCGAAAAAAATGGCTACAAACTTATAAACTATGAAATTAGAAAAATTAAAAAATATGCTCCAGGCGTTTGGCATATTGTTGTAGATGCTGAATTTAAATCCTATGCATGTATTTAAATATATCTTCATGTTGGACAATAACCTTAACTCCTAACTCCTCTCCAGCTTTTTCAAGCTCATTTTTTAGGGTTGTAAAATCTACTTTGGCATTTGATATATCAACAAGCATAATCATGGCAAATAAGTTATCCATAATAGTTTGGCTTATATCTAATATGTTTACATTATTTTCAGCTAAAACCTTTGAAATTCCAGCAACTATTCCGGTTCTGTCTTTTCCAATAACTGAAACAACGACTTTGCTCATTTTATCTCCTCAGTTAAATTTGATTAGTATAAGTTATGATTTTAATATATTAGATTTTAAAGATTATGGTGGGAATAATGAGAATATTTATATTGGAACTGTTTAATTACCCATAGACAAACATAGATTTGATTTATAGACAAATACTCAGAAAATTTGGAGTAATATCGAATGGACTAAAGAATACAAACTAAAACTACAAAAATCTAATTTGGAAATATGCTTCTCATTATATCGATGGGATTATTAAACTGCTTATTCTATTCTAAATAGTTGGTCTTCAAATTATAAAAAAGGTTATAAAACAAAAAACTAATAGTTAAGAGACCGTTAGAGTTAAAACAATTCAATTACAATATTAGGTTAAATAATTTATTAAAAAACGGTGATACTTGTATGTTAGTAGCATTTAATGATATACTGGTTTTCTATAAATAGTTTAGGGATATGTTCTTAGTATGGAGTAGTGGGAACATTAACGCCGATAAAGACGATTAAAGGGATATCTATTGCTTATATAATCAGTTATCTAACTTTTCCAATATTTTAGATGACGATAGATATAAATTTGTTGAGATAGTTGATTCAATGTGAAAGTAATTATATAACCTTAAAAAGCAATATCGGTTTTGTTAAATTTGTTGCGATTATTCATAATTGTATAGAATATTTAAGCAATAAATACAACATATTTTCCTATAAAGTAATTAAAAAGTGTAGTAGTGTTGTAAAGAACTAATAAAGAATGGACTATCGTAATCACACCGTTAGTAAATAGTGGTGAATATAATGATTCTTAAATATAGAAGACCAAATACTTATGGATTAATAAATAAAGAAGGGAATAAAGAAGAAGTTGAGATGATTATAAATGAGCTATTAAATAGGGATTACAAAATAACTTTTCTTCCATCAGGAAGTTCTGCAGTATTTCTATCAATGTGGATAGCAAAAACTTATAGTGATGAGATTTTAATCCCTGATATGGGGGGTTGGCAAGGGTTTTTAAAATTTCCAAAATTATTGAATTTAAAGTTTAATATGCTAAAAACAAATTTGGGTATTATTGATATAGAAAATTTGGATAAAGCCATAAAAGAGAATTCATCTGTTATTTTAACATCATTAGCAGGATATTTAGCTCCACAACCATTAAAAGAAATAAAAAAATTATGTGAAGAGAAAGAAATTTTGTTTATTGAAGATATTTCAGGAAAAATTGGTGGAGATTGTGGATATGGTGATATTATTGTTTGTTCCACTGGAAGTCCAAAGATATTAAATTGTGAATATGGGGGTTTTTTAGGAATAAGTAAAGACATCGAAGAAAAATTAGGAAATGCGTTAAATGATATTAAAATAATATTTAAAACATATAAAATAGTAAATTATTTTGGTCTTTTAAAAGAAGAGCTGTTAAATGCTAAAAAAACCTACAAAAAATATATTATTGCAAACAAAAAAATTAAAAATGAAATTGAAAATGCTTATTTTAAAGAATATGAAGGAATATCCATATTTATTGAATGCGAAAATCCAAAAAATACGTCTAAAAAAATTAACAGCCTAATAAAATTAGACAACAAAAAATCAATAACTACAATATGCCCAAATTATGATAGAGTTTTAAAAAATGGAATTGTATTTGAAACAAAGAAAATTGATGTTTCAGAGCTAAATAAAGAAGTTATAAATGAAATAATTGCAATATTAAATACTATATTATGATACAACTTTTATTTTCCCTGTAGCTTTATTCATAATTCATAGTTGGAGAAATAAAATGTAAAATTGATGATGTTGATAAAGCTTAAATTTTTAATTTTTATTTTTATATTAACCACTGCCATAAGCCTCCTTCGAAGTGGCAGACGGGTTTACCAATTTTAGGAATACCAGAACATGTAACGCATTCGTAAATTTTCACAACATTGCCATTGACCTCTGGAATTTCAATCTTATGCTTTTCAATCCAGTCCAAGAAATTATCGAGCGTTTCAAGTTTTAGAGCATTGTCTATCCTTTTACCAGCGCGATAGACGATATCTACCGCCCGTGCTGATTATTTCATCTAAAAGCGATGAGCCTTGAAATTCTGAACAACTGTTTCCTATTTCCATAGCTATCGGTTTGTATGATAATTTGTTAAATACTATGATAAGCTATGAAATGGGAAACAGTTTGTGTATATTCATTACTCACGTTACTGAGGTATGCTATATAAGACCTCAAGCTCTATCTTAGACACACTCTAAATAACCGTTAAATTAATATAATAGTTGATAATAGTTATTTACTCTAAAGCTTTAATATTAAAAAAGGGGATGTGGCGATAATGCTGAACCCATAAAAGAGGGATAAAATGGGAATCTACAAGTATATACGAGAAGCTTGGAAAAGACCAAAAGAGAGTTATGTAAGACAATTATTATGGGAAAGATTACAGCAGTGGAGGAGAGAACCGGCTGTTGTAAGAATTGAAAGACCAACAAGATTAGATAGAGCAAGAGCTTTAGGATACAAACCAAAACAAGGAATCATTGTTGTTAGAGTAAGAGTTAGAAGAGGAGGTTTAAGAAAGCCAAGACCAAAGAACTCAAAGAAACCAGCTACATTAGGGGTTAATAAGATAACAATGGGTAAATCAATCCAAAGAATTGCTGAAGAAAGAGCAGCAAGAAAATATCCAAACATGGAAGTTCTAAACAGTTACTGGGTCGGAGAAGATGGAAAATACAAGTGGTATGAGGTTATATTAGTAGACCCTTACCACCCAGCTATTAAAGCAGACCCACAACTCAACTGGTTATGTACTGGAAAACATAGAGGAAGAGCATTCAGAGGTTTAACATCAGCTGGTAAGAAAGGTAGAGGATTAAGAAATAAAGGAATAGGAGCTGAGAAGGTTAGACCAAGTATAAGGGCTCACGGAAGAAGAGGTAAGTAAATAGGAAAATTTTATATATTATTACATTTTCTATCTTCTTAGGGGAAACAACCACTAATTTTTAAACCCCGAAAATATTTAATATTTAAAAAACAACAACTATTTTTAAGGTGGAAAATATGAGTGAGAAAGAATTGTTAGTGCCATTAGATACATACTTAGCTTCAGGTATCCACATTGGGACTCAGCAGAAAACAAAGGATATGGAGAAGTTTATTTACAGAGTAAGAAGCGATGGATTGTATGTTTTGGATGTTAGAAAAACAGATGAGAGATTAAGAATAGCTGCTAAATTCTTAGCAAAATATGAGCCAGAAGATAAGCAGAAAACAAAGGATATGGAGAAGTTTATTTACAGAGTAAGAAGCGATGGATTGTATGTTTTGGATGTTAGAAAAACAGATGAGAGATTAAGAATAGCTGCTAAATTCTTAGCAAAATATGAGCCAGAAGATATATTAGCTGTTTCAAGAAGAATCTATACTATGGGTCCATTAGAAGAATTTGGAAAATACACAGGAGTTAGAACAATCCCTGGAAGATTTGTCCCTGGAACATTGACAAACCCTGCATACAAAGGCTTTATAGAGCCAGAGATTGTATTTATCAGTGACCCAAGAGTTGATAGACAAGCATTGAAAGAGGCTATAGAGATTGGTGTTCCAATTGTTAGCTTATGTGATACAGAGCACTTAACATCATTCATCGACTTGGTAATTCCTACAAACAACAAAGGTAAAAAATCTGTTGCTTTAATCTACTACTTATTAACAAGAGAATACCTTAAAAACAGAGGTATTATAACTGACGATACACAAGTTCCCTTTACCTATGAAGAGTTCTTAGAGAAAGCTGCAAATCCAAAATACAGAATAATCATTCAACCAAAAGACAAGAGAAGAAGAAGGAGAAGAAGAAAATAAATAAAAAATAAATAAAATCAAAGTAAATAAAATACTTAGAGGTTTTTGAAGATGACTGAAAAACTCTACATAGAATGCGAGAATTGTGGGTTTGAAGAGCAAGAAGTATTAAAGAAAAAAATTTATAATAAATCTGCCTATTACTTAGTTAAATGTCCTAACTGTGGAGCTGTAAGAGAGATTGTTGATAAGGTTAAATTAAGCCAGGCTAAGCTAATTATAAGTAGATATGATATCTCAGAATCTAAAATAATTAATATACCAGAGGATGAAACATACAAAGTTGGAGATACAATTGAAGTTGATGGGGAAAAGATTGAGATAACAAAAATTGAAACTCCTGAACCAGTAAAATCTGCTTTAGGTAAAGAGATTAAGTTTATTTGGGGTAAATCACTATCTATTCCAAAAAAATTGGGAATATCAATTAATGATAAAAGTAAAACTTATGGAATATACATCTATGTCCCTAATGATTTTGAATTTGAAGTAGAAAAAGTTTATAGAATAAACGATGGATTCTTTAGGTTAAAGAAAATAAAAACTGAAAAAGGAAGTGCTAAAAAAGCAAAAGCTAAGGATATAAAAAGATTGTATGGAGATGTAACAAAACCTGTAAGAAATTATGTTGATTTATCTAAGTTTTATAAAGGTGAATAATTCCAAACCATAATTAAATTTTTTAAGGTGAAAAAATGGCTACTGCAAGAACTGCAAGATCAAGAAGAAAGGTAAGGAAAGTAAGAGATAAATGGAAAGAGAAAGTATGGTATGAAATCTATGCCACACCAGAATTTGGAGGAGTATTTATTGGCTACACTCCAGCAAATGACCCAAGTTTAGTTTTAGGAAGAGTTGCTGAGACAAGCTTAAGAGATTTAACAGGGGACCCAACAAAACACATGCACAGAATTTATTTCAAAATATTTGGAATTACAGGAAATAAAGCAATAGCTCAATTTTATGGACATGATACAACAAGAGAATTCATGAAATCACAAATAAGAAGAAGAAGAAGCAGAATTGACGCTATCCTTGATATTACAACCCAAGATGGCTATAAGATAAGAACAAAGGCAATGGTTTTAACAGCTTATAGAGCAAACACAAAACAAAAATCTGACATTAGAAAGAAGATGGAAGAAATTATTAAATCAATAGCTAAAGAGAAAACATTCCCATTATATGTGCAAGCAATGTTATTTGGAGAAATGGCTGAGAAAATAAAAGAAGAGTGTAAGAAAATATTCCCAATTAAAAATGTTATTATCTACAAATCAGAAGTCTTATCATTAGCTAAGAAAGAAGAAACAGAAGGATTTGTAAAGGAAGCTGAAGAAACTGTAGAAGAAGCTCAAGCATAATATAATTTATTTTTTTTATTTTTTTACTAACTCCATAACTTTATCTTTTATATTTTCACTTTCCATTATTGATGAACCAATCAAAGCAGCGTCAGTATATTTTAATACATAATTTAATTGCTCCTTTGTATAAATCCCACTTTCTCCAACTTTTATTTTATTTTTTGGGATTAATGGAGCTAATTTCTCAGTAGTAGACAAATCTATTTTTAAAGTTTTTAAGTCTCTATTATTTATGCCAATAATCTTAGCTCCTGCATCTAAAGCAATTTCTATCTCATTTTCGCTATGTGTCTCAACCAAACACTCCAAATCATTTTCCTTGGCATAATCTAAGAATTCTCCAATATCTTCTCCAAGTGTGGAGACAATTAATAAAACTGCATTAGCCCCAATCTCACTTGCTATGTCAATTTGATAAAAATCAACAATAAAATCTTTCATTAGTATTGGAACATTTTCATTTCTTGCAATAATTAAATTTTTATAGCTTCCATTGAAGTATTTTGGTTCAGTCAATATAGATAAAGCGGTAGCTCCACCTTCTACCATTTCTTTGGCTATATTTTTAATATCTTCAAGATTTATTTCTCTAATATTTCCTTTTGAAGGAGATGATGGCTTAATCTCAGTAATTATTGGATTTTTTGTTTCTTTAGATTTTTTTATTGCCTTTGAAAGCTTTAATTTTTTCTTTTTTTCCATATCTATATTTAGTTTGTCAATAAAATCTCTTAATTCTTTAATTATATCTTTTCTTTTTTCTATTTCAATTAATTTTTTTCTATTATTGACGATTTCATCTAAAACTTTCATAATATCACATTTAGAAAAGAGATTTTATAATAGGACTTTTGCAGGAATTAATTTTTTTTGAGGAATTTTTGATGCCAAAGACATCAATTTTCATTAGTGAATATATAAAGTGCTAAAGTCCTATTATATTAAGACAATGAGCATTAAAAAACATAAAAAAATAATAGCTTATTTTTTATCCTTCTCTTTTTCTTCATTTGTTTCTTTATTATCTATTGTGGCATTAGCTTCTTTCTTTTCTTTAAGAAGTTTTTCTATAACAACATTTTTTGGAGTTATTAGTAAATGCTCATCTCCTAAAATAATTAAGTTTCCTCCAAATTTTGTAGTTTCGTTTTTTATCTTTTTAATAATTTCAATAAATTCATCATCAATCTCTTTTTCTAAGTTAGGGGTCTTTGCTATAACAATATATCCTGCCTCAGCCATTACTATGGCATTTACAGCATCTTTATCATCTTCAATACTACAAACTTTTATTATTACTTTTTCATCTTCAACTGGAGTTATTGGAAGCTCCTCAATTTCTCCTAAATAATCATCTATAGACACTGGAGCTGGAGCTGAAAAGTTATCTTTCAGGCCTAAAATCTTTTTTAATTTATCTAACATTAAATCACCTTTTTAGGTATCTAATAATTATCTCTAACAATTCAGGAATTCCTTCAAAAGTTTTTGCAGATACAAATATCGGTGTATTTTTTATTCTACTTTCAACATAGTTCTTTAAATTTTCCTTATCCGTATCATTTAATAAATCACATTTGTTAATTACTACTATAATAGGTTTTTGGTACCTAAACTTTAATAAGTGGTGGAATTTCTCAAAACTTCTCAATAATCCAACACTACCATCAATTACATGTATAATCATGTCAGAATCGTTAATCTCTTCAAATGTCTTTTCTAAAACTTTGGGGGTCATAATTGGAGATTGTTTGTCAGTTGTTGTATATAAACCACCTAAATCAACAAAAACTAAATTCACAAACTCTGGTTCTTCTTTAATCCTTCCAATTTTTAATTTTCCCCAATATCTTTTTATTGGCATTTTTGTAGTTCCACCAACTTCAGAAACCAATGAAACATATTTTCCAAATAACGCGTTCATTATTGATGATTTTCCAGCATTTTCAGGGCCAATAATGACTATTTTAAACTCTCTATTTTCCATATTATCACAATATTTATTTTAGGACTTTTGCAGGAGTATATATTTTATTTATTTTATTTTATTTATTATATTTATTAAAGGAGTCTAAATTCCTAACTAATACATAAAGTGCGAAAGTCCTATGTCAAAAAATTAATACCTTCAAAGAAAAATATATTTTAATTGTTAATTCTTTATTTCAGTGGTTTCTACATCTTCAAATAACTTAGGAGCTAAGTTATGATGTTCAGCTAAACCTAAGGCAGCTACAGCTCCTATAACGCCACCTTCTCCATTAACAGGAATTATTTTTATATTATTTCTTAATGCAATAGATTTTGCTTCTTCTAATGTAACCAATCTCTTTTTAGCCTTCATTGTAAATAATTTCATACTCTTAGAAGGAAAGAGACCGTAATATACAGCCATTGCAGTATTCTCTGATAAACTTTTCTCCTTCAATAATTTTTTAACGAATTTGTCAATTTCATACTTATATTTTGGATAAACAGCAAAACTTAAAGCGATAGATACGCAATTCTGAGTTTTGTTTGGGTTACCAGGGTAGAGTTGAACAATTGTGTGGTCTAAATAATAGCCCAAGTTATTTTTTTCAACTTCTAAACCAATTTCGTGTGCTAAAACCCATGTAGCTCCTTCTTCTTTTGTGTCAGTATCATCAATACCAATAATAACCTTTTCCATTTTTGGAGTTACAACCTCTGCTCTTCCAAGTTTTGAACCACCTCCTTTCTCTAAAATATTTACTTCAAGGACATTTTTAGCTCCCTTCCTTAGTTCAGTTCCTACTCCTCCTCCAGCTAATCCTGCATAGACAATATGAACCCTATTATTTTCAATATAAACCTCTTCAATTCCTGCTGCTGATAGTGAAGGAACTAAATTTAATGTCTCTTTACCAATTCTTGTTACAAAGTGGTGTTTATTTCCCTCTCTCCACGCTGATAAAATTAGAGGAGAAGTTCTTTGATATTGATAGATAACCCACTCACTACCATTTGGACAGGGATGCTCTTCAACTATCTCAACGAGGTTTAAAGCATCATCTACCATAGCAATAACTCTCTTATAATTAACTGACATAAAATCACCTATCACCCTTAATTAAATATGGTAATAAGATAAAATAGTTGTGATATTATTTATTAAGTTTATTTTAACAAAACTATAATTTTTAGATGATGTTAATAATCTTTGAAATTGCTCTAATTATGTCTCCATCAGAAACTATCCCAACTAACTTATTATCCGCATCAACTACAGGTAATTGGTTGATAATTTCTTCTTTTTTTCCATTAATATCCATTTTTTTAATAGCTTCCAATATATTTGCATTTTCATCTATTGTAATTACATCTTTTGTCATTACATCTCCAATTGTTGTTTCTAATGTGTATTTATCCCTTATTAAATTATATCCTATATCGGTTGTTGTTACAATACCAATAACTTTATTTTCATCATCAATCACTGGCAAAGAACTAATCTTATGTTTTAACATTTTTTCAAAAGCTTCTACAACACCTTCATCCTTTTTTGCAGTTATAACATTTTTTGTCATTATATCTTTTACTTTTATATTTTTGAGAATATCAATCATTTATAACACCTAAAGAAAATTTTTAGTAATGGGAATATTTTATAAAAAATGTATATAATTTAGAATGGTTAAAAATAAAATAGAAATATATTTATAAAAGTAAAAAATAATATAAGAACCTTTTACTTATTATATTTTCACTAATTATATTAATATTATATTAGTGATTGTTATGAATATCTTCAAATTTATTAGAAAAGATAAAAGAGCCTTATTTTTAATGTTTATTGGAACTGTTACTTTTATGTTTATATTTATTCGATTTCTTACATTTAAGATGGTAGGGTCAAACCATACAATAAATGCTGATCCAAGCTTATCAGCATTATGTGGTCTATTGTTAGGTCCTATTTACGGATTTTTTGCAGTTATGTTGGTAATGTTAATCTACTTCTTTTTAAATCCAAAAGCATTTTATTTTGGAATCTATTCTTTAATTCCACCAGCATTGGCGGTTATATCTGCAGGAGCTTTATCTGAAGGAAAATGGAAATATTCGGCTATAATTTTGACTATAGGTTTATTGATATTTTATTTAACAGATGTAGGTAGAGTGGTTTTTTACCATCCATGTCTTTCAATTCTTGCTTTATTTTTTGTTATAATTTTTAGGGAGAAAATAAGTAAATTATTATTTAACAAAGATTGTAAAAAAGTCATTATAGGGGCGTTAATTTTATCATTTACATCAATAATGACAGACCATCTATATGGCTCAATTTTAGGGATATTATATTTAAATTTAACTGCTGATGATTATATTAAAGCACTACCAATTTTTATTAAAGAGAGGTTAATAATGACTGTAGTGGGGGCATTTTTCATAATCTTCGCTGTGGAAATTACTAAATGTTTCTTAAAACATGCTACAAAATTAAAAGAGAATATATTAAAAAGTCATATTGATGAAGTAGTAAAAACAAAGTGTAAAAACACATTAAATGTAGATGAAGAGTTATTAAAAAAATATAATGTTAGAATACCATCAGAAGAAGAACAAAAAGAAGTTTTAAAAACACTTATGGAAGTAATGGTATTAAATAGTGACAAAGAGAAAAAGAAATAAAGATAGATTTTATTTATTACAATAAAGTACTTTCTTTTATTTTTTCAATAACCTTTGGAATATCTCTTTCTTTTACATCCTCTAATTTTTCTAAAGCATCAACAATTTTGTCAATTTCTTCAACAAATTTCTTATCAGAAGATTTTAAATAAACAATTTCTTTTTTTGCATAGGATTGTTCTATAATTGGATTTTTGTGTACTATAGAGATGCATTCCAATCCTAAGATTTTTTTAACATCATTAATTACTCTATCTGGCAAATCTTCGGCTTTATTTATTATAAATCCTGCAGGTATGCTCTCTAAGTAGTTCTTTCCAATGACTATTGTATTTATAGCTCCCTGCAAACTTGGACCAAAGGTAGTGTAATCTAAGACAGGGATGAAGTAGTCGGAAAGACCTAAAGCTAAGTATGTTTCAACACCACTTGATGTTGATGGGGCATCTATAAGCACATAATCGTAGTTACCTAATTCTTTGAATTTTTTCAAGGTGTTTATATCAAATTTTAGATAATCAGCAATTGATTTTCCAACGGCTAATAGCTCAAAATTTTTAATTGATGTTTTAACAATAGCATCTTTTATTGGGCGTTCTTCTTCTATAATATCTGCTAAAAATATATTTGATTTTATATTTAAAAGATGAGATAGTGATTTTGAACCAATATCTCCATCAATTAATAAAATTTTCTTACCTCTTTTAGCTAAAGCTGCTGCAACATTTGCAGTAATAATAGTTTTTCCAGTACCTCCTTTTGCAATAGAAAATGTGATTACTTTCATAATATCCACCCATTCTATCTCCTTGAAACTTTTAGAAAGTTTCATCTTAAATACTATATATATTTCCACAAAAGCCCTACTAATAAATAATTATCTCTCCTTATCACCAAGCATTCCTATTATAATCTTTGGAATCTTTGCTTCTTTCCACTTAGCTTCCCATTTCTTAATATTTTCAATAATTTCTATAGCTTCTTGTCCTTTCTTTGTTAGATAATATTTACTTCCATCTTTTTGTATTAAGTTTTCATCTTCTAATTCATTTAATCTCTCTGCTAACGTTCTCGTGCTTACTCCACAACCTTCTATATCTAAAGCATTTTTTATGTTCGTAAAAGAATTTACTCCATCTTTAATTTTGTATAGTATCTCTATTGTCCCTTTCTTTCCAAGTACGTAGAAGATTGACATATTCTCACGCTAAATTTATTTTAATAAAAATTTATTAAATTTTTTAAAATTCATAAATTAGTAATTTATTAAATTTTTTAAATACTATATAAAACTTTCTTATATTTTTATAGGACTTTTACAATTTATAATTTTAGGTTGTATTAATCATTTTAAAAATCTAAGCTAACTATCTCTAAATCTAATTTTGAAGATAAATATTCTTTAAATTTCTTCAATCCATAGACCTCAGTTGAATAGTGTGTAGCATCAACAACAACTAAGCCAAGCTCTTCAGCTAAAATTTTTGAGTGGTGAGTTAAATCTCCAGAAAGATAAACCTCAGCTCTTTCAGCAACATATTTTATAGAGGATTGAGATAAACCATAGCCAGATAAAACAGCTAATTTAAAGTTCTCCCTAACGTCTTTACTCTTAACAACAATAGGATTTTTGTGAATATATTTTTTTGTTATTTCTAAAAATTCTTCAAATGTTCCTCTAAATAGTCCAACTCTTCCAAGTCCATTATCATATAAAGGCTCAACATTCTCCAAATTATAAACTTCAGCTAAAGCATCATTCAACCCATTTTTACAGATATCTAAGTTTGTATGGGCAGAGTATAAAATAATCTCATTTTCTATTAATATTTTTAGTTTTTTATAAATAACACCAGTGAAGTTTCTTATTGGGTCTTTTAATAATGGGTGGTGGGTAAATAAAAAATCAACACCCTCTTCTTTTGCTTTTTTAATAACAGATAATGATGGGTCTAAGGCAATACCTAACTTTTTCACTTCTTTATTTAGGTCATCTCCAACTTGCAATCCAACGTTATCTCCTTCAATAGCCAAATCCTTAGGGGCAAAGCTTTCAATAAACTCTATAACCTCTTTAGCTTTCATGCTATAACCTCCATCCATTTATAACCATAAGTTCTTCAAAAGGTACCTTTAAAGATGCTACTTTAAAAACTTTAAAACCTAAGGATTTTAATTTGTTTATTGTTTCTTCTTCTCCAGTTAATGAACTCTGTAGTATTTGAACCACTCCACTTTTTTTTAAATAATTTGGTAAATTGTCAATAAATCTATCTAAAATTTCTCTACCATTTTTTCCTCCATCAAAAGCATAATTTAAATAGCTATCTATTTTATCCTCATCAGATGTTGGTAAATATGGAGGATTAAAGAGAATAACATCAAACTTTCCAGTAACATTTTCAAATAAATCACTCTCTAAACATATAATATCAACATTATTTAGTTTGGCATTTTCTTTTGCTAATTTTACAGCATATGGATTTATATCAACACCCACTACTTTTTTAGCCCCTTTTTTTGCACAAACAATTGAAATTAATCCAGTTCCGACTCCAATTTCCAAAACCTTTTTATTTTTAACATCAACAAGGTTTTTTAATAATAAAATTGAATCTTCAGCAGGCTCATAAACTTCAGGGTGTAATTTTAGTTTAATGCCTTCAATCTCAATTATCATGCTTAATTTCACCACTTATAACTCTTTTACAAATATCTACTATCTCTTTTATGTTGTAAATTCTTATATCAGCAGTTTCTAATGCTTTTTTTGAAACACTTCCATTCTGCAAAGTTACAACAGCCAAATTACTTTCAATCATTGCTGGAACATCATTAGCTCCATCTCCCACCATTATTGTAAAATACCCCTCTTTTTTTAGATTGATGATTAAATCTCTCTTTTGCTCCTGATGAGCTTCTGCCATTATATATTTCTCACTAACTCCTGTAAGTTCAGCCAGCCTTTTTATGAATCCTTTTCTATCTCCAGATGCAATAAAAACTTTAATCCCCAAACCTTTTAATTGTTTAATTGTTTCTTTAACTTCTTTAAATAAACAGCCAGCAGTAGCGATTGTGTATTCAACTTCTCCAGAGTAGGTATCTATTATTAAAGCACTACCATATCCTGTTTCTACATCGTATTTCTTTAAAATATTTAGTGGCTCTTGTAGTTCTTTAACTTTAGCTTTTTTGTCTTTAAAAATTCCATCCTTATTTATTGGTGGGTTACAATAAGAGATACCAATTTCAACTTCTTTTAATAAATCAGATATTAATTTTTCTGGATTTTCCTTATCAACAACTTTTAATGGGTCTTCTTTAATTATGACTAATGCTCTACCTTTTTTTTCATCTACAATATCAACTGTCTGCCTATTACAGATAAACTTATTTTTCTTTAAATCTTTAATAACTCTCATTATCTTCACAAGTGTTCCAGCACTGTCAAAAACAACTGCAACTTTCATAATCTCACATAACTTTAATATATATGTTCAGATATAAAGAACTTAACATATGAATGAATATATAGGGAGAATATGCCAAAAAATATTATATATGTTTTAATATTTATTACAATGATTCTATCATTTATTTTTGGTTATGTTATTGGAATCTCTCAGCCAGTATATTCTGAAAATCCAATTATTCAATATTTTAAAAATCCAAAACCATTCACAGTTGAAAATGTAGCTATGCCTATAACCTATTATGGCACAATAAAAGGGAAATATATTGGTTATCAAATAACACCTCACAATGTAAATGAAGAAGCTCGAAAATGTTTTTACAAATACTTTGAATTAAAAGATAATGACCCAGAAAAGGCCCAATATTATTTAAAAAGAGGTTTATTTTTAACTGAATATTTAATATCTCAGGCAGAAGAAAATACTATAAATGTAAATGGGACTAATATTACTTTTATTATTTGGAGGTATAATTTTGAATTTCCAATATATAATTTATCAAAAGGTTGGGCGGGCTCATTATGTCAAGCAGGATGCTTAAAAACTTTATATCTTGCGTATAGGGCTACAGGAAATAAGAGATATTTAATATTAGCAGATAAGGCATTAAATGCTTTTAAAGTCCCAATTAGGGATGGAGGATTACTAAAAATAAGAAAACTAAATAATAAATCTTACTATTGGTATCCAGAATATGCATCAAATAACCCTCCTTATGTTTTAAATGGGTTTATAACTTCTGTTATATGGATTGGAGAATTTGCAAATAAAACAAAAAATAGGGATGCATATATTTTATATAATGAGGGAATAAAATCAATAAAAGCATTCCTTCCATATTATGATGCAGGAGATTGGAGTTATTACGATGCTTTAGGACATAGGTGTAATAAACATTATGAACATCTTCAAAGATTACAAATGTTATGGTTATATAATTTAACAAAAGATAAAAGGTTCTTATATTACTACAATAAATGGAAAGAATAAAATTTTATTAACAAAAAGTTATATATTATAGTTGTGTGCAAAATAAAATAAACTTTTATAAGGACAATTTGAATACCTTCCATAAGGAAGATATTCATTAATACCTTATTTTATTTAAGATAGTTTTGCACAAAACTATATTTAACATCACTAAATAATTAGGATATATACCTTGTGATAGTATGAAGAAAAGAATAATAATTTTAATATCCATAATATTAATCTCAATATCTTCAATGTGTATAAACAAAGAGAAAGTGGTAAATATGGAAAATAAAAAGGTTTTAATGGTTATTGCTCCAAAAGATTTTAGAGATGAAGAACTTTTTGAACCTATGGCGGTATTTGAATCTAATGGGTTAAAGGTTGATGTTGTCTCAACAAAAAAAGGAGAATGTGTGGGGATGTTGGGTCATAAAATAACTGTTAATAAAACTATTTATGATGTAAATCCTGATGAATACGATGCAATAGTTATAGTTGGAGGAATTGGGTCAAAAGAGTATTTATGGAATAATACAAAATTAATAGAGTTGGTTAGAGAGTTTTATAATAAGAATAAGGTTGTTGCAGCAATTTGTTTGTCTCCAGTAGTTTTAGCAAGGGCGGGAATCTTAAAAGGTAAAAAAGCTACTGTATTCCCAGCTCCAGAGGCAATAGAAGAGCTAAAAAAAGCTGGAGCTATTTACGTAGATAAAGGGGTAGTGGTTGATGGTAATGTAATTACTGCAAAATCTCCTGACTACGCAAGACTGTTTGGTTTGGAAGTTTTAAAAGCATTGGAAAATAAAGAATAACTTAAAAAATAATAATTATAATATTATTTTATTTCACTCCAAAGCATCTATTCAACTTATTATAAAAACTTTGTCCTTTTACAAAATAAGCATAACTGTCAGATTTTTCAAAAATTAGCTCATCATCTTTATTAATTTCATATTCAACACTTCCATCAATTACTAATAAAGCTGGTTTTTCCAATTTAAGCTTTAACTTAATTTTATTTGAACCAGAAACTACTAAAGGTCTTGAAGATAATTTAAACGGGCATATTGGAGATATTATAAAGCAGTCAACATTTGGTTCTACTATAGGACCTCCAGCACTTAAAGAATATGCTGTAGAACCAGTAGGTGTTGAAATAATTATTCCATCAGCCCTAACATTTTCAACGAGCGTATCATTAACATACACATCAAATTCTAAAATCTTTGCAGGGTTTTTTGTAATAACTACCATTTCATTTAATGCTGAAGGAGTTTTTATTAATTTATTATTTTTTATTATTTTGCAAGATAATTTACTCCTTTTTTCTATCTCATACTCTCCATATATTACCTTATCTATTATTCTAAAAACTTCATCTTTATAAAATTCAGCTAAAAATCCCAATTTTCCCATATTTACTGCTATTATTGGTATTGTCTCCCCATTAACTAATCTCGAAGCTCTAAGTATTGTTCCATCTCCTCCTATAGCAATAATATGAGAAATCGTCGAAATATCAAACTCTTCTCCTTTAACTTTATCTTTTAAAAAGTTTTCAACACAGTAAGGAATATTTTTATCTCTTAAATATTTACAAATCTCTATAGCTAAGTTAATTGCTTCTTCATTATCCTCTCTAACAACTATCCCAAATTTTGCAGGCTTTATTGCCCATTTATTTCCAAATAAAGCTATGAGTTTTTTATGTAAGTATTTATTACTAATAATTAAAGATGTTTTTTCCATTAAATGTAATTTCATCTTCAATTCTTTTCCATTTTTGTTTGTAATTATTGCATTTCCTTCTTTACAAATAACATAAGCCCCAGCTATATCACACAGCCGAGAATTTTCATTTACATTTATATAAGCATCTAAAGCCCCACTGACAACATAACACATTTCTAAAGCCATAGAACCAAATAATCTAACTCTTCTAACCTTTCTTTCTTTTAAAAATTCCAATAAATCATTGGATAATCCATAAACAAACAATCCTACAGAAGCTTCTTTTAAATTTTTTGTATCTTTTGCCTCTATCCTAATTTTTTCTCCATCTTTTTCTAAGAAACTTCCCTCTCCTTTAATGGCATAATATAAATCCCCAGTAGCTAAATTCTTCACAATTCCAACATATAAATCATTTATTGTATATTTATTAGCTATAAAATCTTTAATCCACTCTAAGTTGTTAATATTTTCTCTAATTAGCTTTTTATCTTCACTTTTAATTTTTGCTATTGCTATTGAAGTAGAATATATTGGAATAGATTTCAAAGCATTGTATGTTCCATCTATTGGGTCTAAAATAAATATATACTCTAAATCTTTACCTACAACTTTTAATCCAATCTCTTCACTTATTAAAATTCCCCCACTAAATTTTTCTAATATATTTAGGGCTATATTTTCAGCTATCACATCTATTCTTTTTGTTGGTGTTCCATCAGCGCCTATTTTAACCACTTCATCAGCCTTTTCCCAGCCAATCAAAGGTTTTATCTTTTTATCAATCTCATCGATAACTTTCATTGCAATTTTAAATCCTTCCATAATTACCACACAAAAATATATAAATAAAGATTAGTTAAATAGAATTTTTTTAAGTTTAAGGATTATAAAAAGTTAGGTGGATGGTATGGCAATTAGAGTCAGTGATATATTAGATAAACCAATATACACAACAACTGCAATATATGTTGGTAAGGTTTATGACGTGATGCTCGATTTAAATAAAGGGGTTATTAGTGGCTTAATTGTAACGGACATTCAAAATGGATGTTTAAGGGAATATGTTACCGACCCTAATAAGAAAGTTGTTTTACCATATAATTTAATTACTGCAATTGGGAATATAATATTGGTTAAACCACCTGCAGATCCTGGCTATGGATTTCTAAAGAAAAAATAAAATTTATTTTATTAAAGAAAATTTTTAAATATTTATCATTATGAGATTTTATTTTATTGGTTTCTATTTTTATGAGGTGAACAGAAAATGTTTAAAATTGGTATTGTTGGTTGTGGAGCTATTGGCAGTTTTATTTCAAAAAAAGTTGTTGATGGAACTATAAAAAATACTAAGGTAGTTGCCATATATGATAGAAATTTGGATAAGGCAAAAACACTTTCAGAATTGACTGGGGCTAAAATATGTAAAAGTATTGATGAATTAGTTAAAGAAGATTTAGATTTGGTTATTGAATGTGCTTCAATAAAAGCAGTTGAAGAAGTTGCTGAAAAATCTTTAAAAAATAACAAAGATGTTTTAATAATGAGCGTTGGTGCTTTGGCAGATAAAGAATTATTTTTAAAACTTCAAAATTTAGCTAAAAATATAGGGAAAAAAATTTATCTTCCATCTGGAGCTATTGGTGGATTAGATGCTATAAAAGCTATGAGATTAGGTAAAATAGAGAAAGTAATTTTAAAAACAACAAAACCAGTTAATGCCTTAGAAGATGCTTTAAAAAATCTTGGTTATAAGCTAAATGATATAAAAAATCCTGTTGTTGTATTTGAAGGAGATGTTTTTGAAGCAATAAAAGAATTTCCAATGAACATAAATGTTTCAGTAACTTTATCAATAGCAGCGGAATTTCCAGCAAAAGTTGTTATTGTCGCAGACCCAAATGCAAAGCTAAATAAACATGAAATATTTGTTAAAAGCTCGATAGGGACATTAAAGGTTAGTATTGAAAATGTTCCATTTGAAGAAAATCCAAGAACTTCAGCATTAGCGGCTTATTCAGCTGTTAGATTAATTAGAGATTTAGCTGAGCCAGTAAAAGTTGGGACTTAATTGGGAGAACATGGAAGAGATAGAAAAATTTACAGTTATTAATTTAGATAGCTTAGATGATTTTATAAAAAATATTAGATGCCCAAATTGTTCTTATGAATTTAAATGTGTTGGAGAAAGAGTTATTTGTCCAAAATGTAAAATGATTATAGATTTAAATAGAGATTTAAAATAGTGAGATAATGCATCCTACTAAGTTATTAAACGGAAGTAAATCAAAGCTTTTAGAAGGGAAAAAGATATTAGTTGCTGTAACTTCATCAATAGCAGCCATAGAAACTCCAAAGTTGATGAGAGAATTAATAAGGCATGGAGCAGAGATTTATTGCATCATCACAGAAGAAACTAAAAAAATCATTGGTAAAGAGGCTTTAAAATTTGGTTGTGGGAATGAGGTTTATGAGGAAATAACCGGGGATATAGAACATATCCTACTATACAATGAATGCGATTGCCTTTTAATATATCCAGCAACTGCCAACATAATCTCAAAAATAAATTTAGGAATTGCAGATAATATTGTAAATACTACCGCTTTAATGTTTATTGGAAAAAAGCCAATATTTATTGTCCCAGCAATGCATGAAAATATGTTCAATGCTATTAAAAGGCATATAGATGAGCTTAAAGAAAAAGATAATGTATATATTATATCTCCAAAGTTTGAAGAAGAAAAAGCAAAAATTGCAAGTATAGAGGATGTTGTTAAATCAGTTATTGAAATAATTGGTAATAATTTAAAAAAAGAAAGAAATAGAGTTTTAATATTAAATGGGGGGACTGTTGAGTTTATTGATAAAGTTAGAGTCATATCTAATTTATCTTCTGGAAAAATGGGCGTTGCTTTAGCTGAAGCATTCTGCAGAGAAGGATTTTATGTTGAGGTTATAACAGCTATGGGTTTAGAACCTCCATATTACATAAAGAATCATAAGGTTTTAACTGCAAAAGAAATGCTAAATAAAGCTATAGAGTTAGCTAAGGACTTTGATATCCTCATCTCATCAGCAGCCATCTCTGATTTTACTGTTGAATCATTTGAGGGAAAGTTGAGTTCTGAAGAAGAGATAACATTAAAGTTAAAGAGAAATCCAAAGGTTTTAGAAGAATTAAGGAAAATTTATAAAGATAAAATAATTATTGGTTTTAAAGCAGAATACAACTTAAATGAGGATGAGCTTATAAATAAGGCTAAGGAGAGATTAGATAAATACAATTTAAATATGATTATAGCCAATGATTTAAGTAAGCATTACTTTGGTGATGATTATAGTGAAGTTTATATTATAACAAAATCTGAAATTGAGAAAATCTCTGGCTCTAAGAAAGAAATTGCTGAAAAGATTGTGGAAAAAGTTAAAAAATTGGTGAAATAATGAGCAAAAGGGAGGAAACTGGGTTGGCAACAAGTGCAGGTTTAATAAGATATATGGATGAGTCTTTTTCAAAAGTTAAAGTTAAACCAGAGCATGTTATTGGAGTTACTGTTGCATTTATTGTTATTGAGGTAATTTTAACTTATGGAAGATTCTTCTAACTATTTTCAACTATTTTCCTAAAAATAACCTCTCTCCAAGCCATTCTGGTAATCCATTCTTTAAAATTTTTTCATAAGCTTTTCTAATGTTATATTCAACTCTAACAATCCCTATTTTGAAATCTTTTTCATCAAATACGCAATAGCTTGCTTTATTTATTCCATCCCTTGGTTGTCCTACACTTCCAGGGTTTATTAGATATCTTTTATTTTCATCTAATTTTATATAGCCTTCATGAACCAATAAATTCCCTTCTTCAGAATTTACAAATGGAATGTGAGAATGTCCAACAAATATTAAATCTCCACAATCAAATACATCATCAACATAATCTGGAAATAGATATTCCCAAATCTCTGGATACTTAGGATTTGCATGAGAAAATATAACCTTTTTATTCTTTATCTTTTCTTCAATAACCAATGGCAAAGAATCTAAAAATTTTAAATTTTCATCTTTAATAATTTTTTTAGTCCATAGTATTGCTATGACTCCATATGTGTTGAAATAATCTAAGCTTTCTTTCCCTAAAACGCCATAATCATGGTTTCCTACTACACTTATGCAGTTATACTCTTTTATTAATTCTATGCATTCATTTGGATTGGCTCCATAACCAACAATATCTCCTAAACAAACAATTTTTTTAATCCCTCTATTTTTTATATCTTCTAAAACTGCCTTCAATGCCTCTAAGTTGGAGTGTATATCACTAATTATAGCTATCATATTTACCACATTTAAAACCTATTAAAATTAACTTTATTTCAGCAACATTTAAATATATGTTATACCAACTACCTAAAATAATATAAAAAGTATTATCTATATCATAAAAATCAAAAATTAGTATTAAAATGTGTGATAATTATGCAATATATTTATCCATTCACTGCAATTGTTGGACAGGAAAAGATGAAGAAAGCTTTAATTTTAAATGCAATAAATCCAAAGATTGGAGGAGTTTTAATTAGAGGAGAGAAGGGGACAGCAAAATCTACTGCAGTTAGAGCTTTAGCAGACTTATTACCAGAAATTGAAGTTGTTGAAGGTTGTCCATTCAACTGCGACCCAAAAGGAGAGTTGTGCGATATATGTAAAGAAAAGAAAGAGCGTGGAGAGCTAAAAATAACAAAAAAGAAAATGAAGGTTGTTAATCTTCCAATAGGTGCTACTGAAGATAGAGTTATTGGAACATTAGATATAGAGAAAGCAATAAAAGAAGGTATTAAAGCATTAGAACCAGGAATTTTAGCAGAGGCAAATAGAAACATCCTATACATTGATGAAGTTAATTTATTGGATGACCATATAATTGATGTGTTGTTAGATGCTGCAGCAATGGGTTGGAATATTATTGAGAGAGAAGGGGTTAAGGTAAAGCATCCTTCAAGATTTATATTAGTGGGAACTATGAATCCAGAAGAGGGAGAGTTAAGACCTCAAATCTTAGATAGATTTGGTTTAATGGTTGATGTTGAAGGATTAAACAATATTAAAGATAGAGTAGAAGTTATAAAAAGAGTTGAAGAGTTCAACAACAATCCAGAAGAATTTTATAAAAAATTCGAAGACGAACAGAAAAAATTGAGAGAAAAAATAATTAAAGCAAGAGAAATTTTAAAAGATGTTGAGATAAGTGATGAACTCTTAGAATTTATATCAAAAGTTTGTATTGAATTAGGAATTCAAACAAATAGGGCTGATATAACTGTTGTTAGGACTGCTAAAGCTTTAGCAGCTTACAATGGAAGAACAAAAGTAACTTTAGATGATGTTAAAGAGGCTATGGAATTAGCCCTACCACACAGAATGAGAAGAAAACCATTTGAACCTCCACAATTAAATAAAGAAAAATTGGAGCAAATGATTAATGAATTCAAAGAGCAAAAAAATAATAATGAAGAAGAAAAAAAGAAACATAAAAATGATGACGTAAAAAAAAACATGATGAAATAAAGAATGAGACTGATGAAGAAACTAATTTAAATAATAATCAAAAAAATAATAATGATGAAAATGAGAATAAAGATGAATCCAATCAAGATGACTTTGAAAAGACCTTTGGTGTAGATAATAATATCAAAATTAACCCAAAACTAATACAATTTAAAATTAGAGATAATATCCATAGATATGGCTCTGGAAGGCATATTAAGAGTTATAGCAAGAGAGGTAGATACATTAAATTTAGGCTCCCAAAAGATAAAACTGCTGATATTGCTTTTGATGCAACATTTAGAAGGGCAGCTATAAAACAAAAAGAGAGAAAAAAGAAGGCTAATAAAAAATTAGCCATTTATTTAGAAAAGGATGATATTGTAGAAAAGGTAAGACAGAGGAAAATATCATCCCATATATTATTTGTTGTTGATGCGAGTGGTTCGATGGGTGCTATGAGAAGAATGGAAGCTGCTAAGGGGGCTATAATATCTCTACTTTTAGATGCTTATCAAAAGAGGAATAAGATAGGGATGATTGCATTTAGAAAAGATAAAGCAGAAGTTATTTTGCCATTTACATCTTCAGTAGAGCTTGGAGAGAAAATGTTAAAAGATTTGCCAACTGGTGGAAAAACTCCTTTGGCTGATGCATTTATTAAAAGCTATGATGTCTTTGATAGAGAACTTAGAAAAAATCCAAATATAATCCCAATAATGATTGTAATTAGTGATTTCAAGCCTAATGTGGCTGTTAAAAAAGATTATATTAAAGAGGTTTTCGATGCGTGTGAGAAAATATCTGAGAAAGGAATTAATGTTATATTAATTGATACAGAGCCACAATCATTTATAAAGATTGGAATTGGAAAAGAAATTGCGGATAGATTTGGATTTAAATATTATAAAATAGATGAATTAACTAAGGATAAAATTTTAGATATTTGCAAAAATATAGAAGTTATAAAAAATTAATATTAATGGGATGAATTATGGATGAAAATATAAAATTAATATCAAATGAAATATTAAGAGGAGCAAAGATGCTATCAAAACATTGTCCAAAGTGTGGTTATCCTTTATTAGAAAAAGATGGGAAAATATACTGTGTTATATGTGAAAAATTAAGAAATGAAGAAGTAGAGGAAACTAAAAAATCTGAAAAAATTGAAGAAAATACATATTTAAAAATAGAAATAAACGAGAACAATATTAATAAAATAATCTCTGAAAAAATAAATTATTTATTAAATAAATTAAAAGAGGAAAATGAGATTAATAGAATTAAAGACATTGGAGAGGCTTTATATATTCTAATTAAAATCAGGAAAAAATTGGTGGAAAAGTGATTTTAAAGCTTAATGGATATGGGTATAGCTCAAACTCTTACCTAATAATTGGAAAGAAAAATATCCTAATAGACCCTGGCATTTCAGGAACATTCAATATATTAATGGAAGAGTTAGAAAAAAACAATATAAAAAATATTGACTTAATAATAAATACCCATTGCCATTTTGACCATTCATCAGCAGATTGTTTGATTGAGGAACATTTTAACTGTCCAACAATAATTGAGGATAAAGAGGTTAAGCATTTAAAAAATGGGGATGAAGTTACTGTATCTTCCTTATTTGGAGCTAAACTCAATCCTCCAAAAGAAATAATTCCTTTATCTGAAGTTGAGGAAGAGCTAAAAAATTATGATTTAGAGGTTATAAGAACTCCAGGACATACTTATGGCTCTATCTCAATAATCTATAAAGATGGTTTAATAACTGGAGACACAATCTTTTCCTATGGAGTTGGAAGATGGGACTTACCAACAGGAAATGTTATTGAACTAAGAAACTCAATAAATTTGTTAGAAAGAATAGCTAATGAAAGAAATATAAATAAAATATATCCTGGACATGGCGATGCTGGGGATAGAATGGCTTTTGAATATGCGAGATTGTTTATATAAATAATAAGATTGGGAGATAATGAAGGTAATAATTCCAGTCTCTCCAATAAACTCACTAAAAACCAGATTATCAGAGTTTTTAAGTGATGAAGAGAGGAAATATTTATTATTAAATATGCTTAAGGATATTAGAAAAGCTTTAGAAGGTTTGGATGTAGTTGTTGTTAGTAGAGATGAAGAAATACTAAATTTTGCTAAAAATGAATTAAAAGCAGAGATTATTAAAGAAAAATATAAAGGATTAAACAATGCAATAAAACAAGCATTTAATGAGATTAAAGATAATGAAGTTATTATTATCCCAGCAGATATTCCATTAATTAAGAAAAAGCATATTGAAGATATCCTAAAACTTTCTCATAGCTATGATATAATTATAGCTCCATCAAGAGGAGGAGGAACTAATCTATTATATCTAAAATCTAAAAATTTAATTGAAATAAAATATGAAGGTTTCAGCTTTTTAAAACACTTAGAAGAGGCAGAAAAGAGGAATTTAAAATATTACATTTATGATTCATTTTTAATATCTGTTGATATCAACACACCAGAGGACTTGGGAGAGATATTCATTCATGGAAACAATACCTTTACAAAGAATTACTTAAAAAGCTTAGGTTTAGAGATTTTTCCTAAACATTCATCAGCTGGGAGATTTTTAGTGAAGAGGAGATGTTTATGAGATATTTAACATTACATGGCATTGAAGAAGTGAAATCTTTAATAAATGAGCATTTAGAAAGATTAAAAAATGAAACTGAAGAAGTTGATTTATTCAATGCCTTAGGAAGAGTTTTGGCTGAAGATATTTTTTCAGAGATAGACGTTCCACCTTATGATAGGGCAAAGATGGATGGATATGCTGTTAAAGCAGAAGATACTTATGAAGCAGATGAAGACAATCCAATAGAGTTAAAGGTTATAGGTAGTTTAAAAGCTGGGGAGATTAAGGACCTAAAAATAAATAATGGAGAATGCGTTGAGATAGCCACTGGTGCGATAATTCCAAAAGGAGCTAATGCTGTAGTAATGGTTGAATACACTGAAAAAAAAGATGATAAGGTTAAGATATACAAAGCTGTTCCTCCTATGGAAAATATCCAATTCACTGGCTCAGATATAATGGCTGGCGAGCTAATTTTAAGAAAACATACCAAATTAACACCAAGAGATATTGGAGTGTTAGCAGCTATAGGAAAAAATAAGATTAAAGTTTATAAAAAACTAAAATTTGGAATCATCTCTACAGGAAATGAGATTATAAGCCCAGAAAAGCCATTAGAGTTCGGAAAAATCTATGATATAAACACATATACATTAGCTTCATATATAAAAAATCTCGGCTATGATTTTGAATTTTTTGGAATTGCTAAAGATGATAAAGAAGATTTAAAAGAAAAGATTAAAAAAGCTTTAAAATGTGATATAGTCTTATTAAGTGGAGGAACTTCTGCTGGTGTAGGGGATTTAACTGAAACAGCTATAAAAGAATTGGGAGGGGAAATTTTAGTTCATGGAATAAAAATAAAGCCTGGAAAACCAACGATAATTGGAAAAATAAAAGATAAATTAATTGTCGGATTGCCTGGTTATCCTACATCATGCCTAACAATATTTGATGTTCTATTTGGGAATGAAAAAAATGTTATAAAGGCAAAGTTCCCACAGAGATATATATCAGCAAAAGGGAGAGTAGAATATTTGCCAGTCATCTTAGTTAAGCATAAAAACGGCTATTCAGCTTATCCAATAACTAAGGGAAGTGGGGCAATAACTTCACTATCAGAGGCAGATGGATATATCATTATAGATGAAAATAAAGAGATTTTAGAAAATGAAGAAGTTGAAGTTCATCTATTTGGAGATGTTAAAGTTGGATTAAATATTATTGGCAGTCATTGTATTGGAGTTGATATAATACTAAAAGAGGCAAAAATATTGGCAAAGACAATAAATGTTGGTTCTTTAGGAGGATTATTAGCGATAAAAAGAGGAGAAGCAGATATAGCTGGAATTCATTTGTTGGATGAAAAGACAAACATTTATAATATCCCATTCTTAGAGAGATATAAAATTAAAGATGCTGTATTAGTTAGAGGCTATATTAGAGAGCAAGGATTTATGTTTAGGAAAGAATTAAACTTTAAATCAATTGAGGAAATTGTAGAAAATATTTATAACTTAGAGTTCATAAATAGAAATAAAGGCTCTGGAACAAGAATACTGTTTGATAAATTTTTGAAAGAAAATAGAATTAATCCAAAAGAGATTAAAGGTTACAATATAGAGGCAAAAACCCATTCAGCAGTTGCTACAGCCATAGCAATGAAAAAGGCAGATATTGGTTTGGGAATAAAGACGGTTGCAGAACAGTATAATTTAGCTTTTATTCCATTAGCTAATGAACACTATGACTTCTTAATTAGAAAAGATAGACTTAATGATGAAGATGTTAAAAAATTTATTGATGCCTTAAAAAAAGCTAAATTACCATTTAAAAAACCACAAAATTGTGGGGAAGTGATATGGGAAAATTAAATAAGATAAAAATTGATGCTTTGATAGACAATACCTATAAAACTGTTGATGATAAGGCAGTTATTTATCTCTATTTAATTAACTCTATTTTAAAAGATAGAGATTTTAATCCATATTTTTACGTTGAATTAAATAAAGATAAAGTTGATGATGAAGATATTGAAATAATAAAAGAGTTTCTTTTAAAAAATGATTTACTAAAGTTTGTTGAAAATTTTGAAGTTGTTAAAAAAACTATTCTCAGAAAGGAAAAGGAAGTAATTAAAATTATAGCTACACATCCACAAAAAGTTCCAAAGCTTAGAAAAATTAAAAATTGTGAGATTGTTAAAGAGATTTATGAGCATGACATTCCTTTTGCTAAGAGATATCTAATAGACAATAAAATAATTCCAATGACATATTGGGATTTTGAAAATAAAAAACCTGTAAGCATTGAAATTCCTAAATTAAAAGCTGTAGCTTTCGATATGGAAGTTTATAATAGAGATACTGAACCTAATTCTGAAAGAGACTCTATTTTAATGGCAAGCTTTTGGGATGAAAATGGAGGGAAGGTTATAACTTACAAAGAATTTGACCATCCAAATATAGAAGTGGTTGAAAATGAGAAGATTTTAATTAAAAGAATCATTGAAACTCTAAAAGAATATGATATAATCTACACATACAACGGAGATAACTTTGATTTTCCTTATTTAAAGGCAAGAGCCAAGATATATGGAATAGATGTTAATTTGGGGAGAGAGGGGGATGAATTGAAAATAAAAAGAGGAGGAATGGAATATAGAAGCTACATTCCAGGTAGAGTTCATATTGATTTATATCCAATATCAAGAAGATTGTTAAAATTAACAAAATACACTTTGGAAGATGTTGTCTATAATTTATTTGGAATTGAAAAGCTAAAAATCCCTCACACAAAGATTGTAGATTATTGGATAAATAATGATAAAACTCTAATAGAATATTCCTTGCAAGATGCTAAATACACATACAAAACAGGAAATTATTTCTTCCCATTGGAAACTATGTTCTCAAGGATTGTTAATCAAACCCTATTTGAGATTACAAGAATGACTTCTGGGCAAATGGTTGAATATCTACTAATGAAAAATGCATTTAAAGAAAATATGATGATTCCTAATAAACCAGATGAAGAAGAGTATAAAAGAAGATTATTAACAACTTACGAAGGAGGTTATGTCAAAGAACCAGAAAAAGGGATGTTTGAAGATATTATCTCAATGGATTTTAGGTCATTATATCCATCAATAATTATTTCCTACAATATAAGCCCAGAAACCTTAGATTGTGAGTGTTGTAAAGATAGTAGTGAAAAAATCTTAGGACATTGGTTTTGTAAAAAGAAAGAAGGATTAATTCCTAAATCTTTAAGAAATTTAATTGAAAGAAGAATAAACATTAAGAAAAAAATGAAAGAATTGGAAAAAATTGAAGATTCTTATGGAGAATATAAACTTTTAGATTATGAACAGAAATCATTAAAGATTTTAGCTAATAGCATTCTACCTGACGAATATTTAACAATAATTGAAGATGATGGAGTAAAAGTCGTAAAGATTGGAGAATATATAGATAATTTAATGAGAAAGCATAAAGAGAAGATTAAACATATTAAACTTAGCGAAATCTTAGAAGTTAATGATATAAAAACATATTCATTCAATAGAAAAACTAAGAAATGCTCAATAAATAGAGTTAAAGCGTTAATTAGGCATCCATACTTTGGAAAAGCTTATAAAATAAAGCTAAGGTCTGGTAGAACAATAAAAGTAACAGAAGACCATAGTTTATTCAAATATGAAAAAGGAAGGCCCGTATGTGTTAGGGGGGATGAAATAAAACCTGGTGATTTAATATTTGTTCCAAGAAAGCTAAAATTTGTTAATAAAAAGGAAATTCTTATAAATGTTCCAAAAAGGTTAATTAATGCTGATGAGGAGGAGATTAAAGATTTAACCATAACAAAGCATAAAAATAAAGATTTTTTAGTTAGGTTGAAGAAAACTCTTGAAGATATTGAGATGAATAAATTAAAACTTGTCTTTGATGACTGTATTGAATATCTAAGAAATCTCGAGTTAATAGATTATAATATTATCACCAAAATAAATAAAATAGATGTGAAAATATTAGATGAGGAGAAATTCAAAATTTACAAAAAATACATTGAGACATTTGTAAATTATGGCTCATTTAGAGATAATAGTTGTAATATACAATATATGAAGGTAAAGGAATTTATCCCATATATTCCAGATAAAGAGTTTGAAGATTGTGAGATAGGAGCATTTAGTGGAAAGATAAATGCTATTATAAAATTGGATGAGAATTTAGCCAAATTTTTAGGATTCTTTGTTAGTAAAGGAAGATTAAAGAAATTTAAAAGGAAGGATGAGACTGTTTATGAAGTTTCCATATATAAATCATTACCAGAGTATCAAAAAGAAATTGCAGAGGTATTTAGAAATACATTTGGTGTGGGAAGTATAGGTAAAGATAAAGTTACAATGAAGAATAAAATTGTATATTTAGTTCTAAAATATATCTTTAAATGTGGGGATAAAGAGAAAAAGCATATTCCAGAAGAAATATTTTTAGCAGAAGAAAGTATTATAAAAAGCTTCTTAAGAGGATTTTTAAAGGCAAAGAAAAACTCTCATAAAGGGACTACAACATTTATGGCTAAGGATGAAAAATATTTACATCAGCTAATGTTATTGTTTAGCTTATTTGGAATACCAACAAGATTCACACCAGTTAAAAATAAAGGCTATAAATTAACGTTAAATCCAAACTATCCAATAGTTAAAGACCTAATGCTTGATGAAGTTAAAGAAGTTGAAGAATTTGATTATAAAGGATATGTCTATGATTTGAGCGTTGAAAAATACGAAAACTTCTTAGTTAATAATATATATGCACATAATAGTGTTTATGGTTACTTAGCTTTTCCAAGAGCAAGATTTTACAGTAGAGAATGTGCAGAAGTTGTTACTTACTTAGGTAGGAAATATATCCAACAAACAACTGAAGAAGCTGAAAAATTTGGATTTAAAGTTATTTATGTTGATACAGACGGCTTCTATGCAATTTGGAAAGAAAAAATTAGCAAAGATGAGTTAATAAAAAAAGCTCTGGAATTCGTTGAATATATAAACTCAAAACTACCTGGAACTATGGAGTTAGAATTTGAGGGCTACTTTAAAAGAGGTATCTTTGTTACTAAAAAAAGATATGCCTTAATTGACGAAAATGGAAGAGTTACAGTTAAAGGTCTTGAATTTGTTAGGAGGGATTGGTCTAACATAGCAAAGATAACTCAAAAAAAGGTTTTAGAATCATTATTAGTTGAAGGTAGTATAGAAAAAGCTAAAAAAATAATTCAAGATGTTATTAAAGATTTAAGAGAGAAGAAAATAAAAAAAGAAGATTTAATAATTTACACTCAACTAACAAAAGACCCTAAGGAGTATAAAACCACTGCTCCTCATGTTGAAATTGCTAAGAAATTGATGAGAGAAGGGAAGAGAATTAAAGTTGGAGACATTATTGGCTATATAATAGTTAAAGGAGCTAAATCTATAAGTGAGAGAGCAAAGCTTCCAGAAGAAGTAGATATTGATGAAGTAGATGTAAATTATTATATAGATAACCAAATTTTGCCTCCAGTTTTGAGAATTATGGAGGCTGTAGGTGTTTCAAAAAATGAGTTAAAGAAAGAAGGGAGTCAATTAACCTTAGATAGGTTTTTTAAATAGGGACTTTTGCAGTTTATATGTTGAATTTGGAATACAGTATCTCCGAACATCATAAAATAAACAGAAAAGTTAATATTTCATAATATTGAATAGTTACTAAAAAAGTAGAATAGAACAATGAACGATATAAGATTGTTGGCTATAAAATCATTATAATGAATTTAACGAATTCATAAACAATGTTCTTCAAATTTGTCCAAGGATTTGTCGAGTTGAAGATTATACAAGAGGATTTATAGAGGCGATGTCGAATAATATAATACATATTTAGAGACCATTAGCAAGCTAAATTATCCATCGGCAGACTCTTACTATCGATATATAAATAAGGCAGACTATTCTATGTTTAAAGAAATTTATAAATCTTTTGTTAAAAATATATTCAATGACTTAAAAAAACTATAAAAAATTTTACCTATCGATTAGATACACATTTTGAGGGCTATTATGAAAAAAGATTGGATTTAAATGCGATTCACAAATTTAGAAAAGAATGGAGGTTTCGTTGTTTAACCATGTAAGAGAGATTTTACACTTTGCTTAACGATTTAAAAATAAATACGTACGATATTATCGTCTTAACCGATAAAGAGTTTAAAGACATCAAAATAATAAAAATCTTTGAAAAATACGGATGTAATTACATAAGCTTTATTCCAAAAAATGATAAAGTTAAATACTATCTTGAGAATACGAAAAAGGAGAAAATTGGAAGGTCGATTACTTTATTGACCAAAAAACTATTCCAAAACCAATAGGAAGTCATTCATTAATGCCTTATTTAAGTATAAATCCTTTTGCACAAAACTATAAATACTCTCCTTATAGAATAGTTCTGTTTAGATGGGATATTTATGATTGTTATGATTGTTGAAGAGATGGAAAAAAAATTAAAACCAAAAGGAGAAGTTTCAATAATTGGATGTGGAAGATTGGGAATTAGAGTAGCTTTTGATTTATTAGAAGTGCATAGAGGTGGGATAGAGAAAGTTTATGTTTTTGATAATGCTAAAATAGAGGAAAATGATATAATCCATAGAAGATTAGGGGGAAAAGTCGGGGAATACAAAGTAGATTTTATAAAGAGATTTTTTGGAGATAGAGTTGAAGCATTTAGAGAAAATATAACTAAAGATAATCTTAGTTTAATTAGAGGAGATGTAGTAATTATATGTATAGCAGGGGGAGATACAATTCCTACAACAAGGGCTATCATAAACTATTGTAAAGAGAGAGGAATTAAAACAATAGGAACTAATGGGGTTTTTGGTATAGAAGAAAAAATAAAGGTTTGTGATGCTAAATATGCAAAAGGCCCAGCTAAGTTTTTAAATTTGGATGAAGAGGGGCACATAGTTATAGGAACTGAGAAATTTATCAGAGATTTTGAGCCAATAATTCCATATACATTAGATGAGATTGCTAAAAGGATGGTTATTGAATGTTTAAGAATATTGTGGAAAAAATATTACAGTGATAAAGTATATTAAATAACTTTAATATAAGAATTAGCTAAAATATAAACCAGAGTGTGTCTAAAATCGAGTAATATTTATATATTAATAATACAGTATCTACGAATATGCACTATGTATACACAACCAGATATTACACATAACCACATTTAAATAATCGAATTTATATAATAACTTACATATTTCGACGATGAAGAATTTTAAAGAAATACATTACGAATTTTAATCCATAAGTTATGAATATTTTTTTTAAACTCTCTATCGGTAAGTACTACAATATTAGATGGATTTATTTCTAAATCGTTAATAGTAAAGTCCATAATTTCCTCCACATGATTAAGCAACGAATCTTCCTTAAAAAGAATATCACAATAGATTATATAATATTAAAAAGGAGAGAGAAAATGAAAGTTGAAGAAATATTGGAAAATGCAAGAAAGGCATTTAAACTAACAACAAAACATTTTGGAAATACAATTACTTTTGAGAGAGCTCTTTTTTTAGGTTGGTACTGTAATCTAAAACAGCCCTGCAAATTTTGCTACATGTCTACTCAAAAAGATAAAATAAAAGACCCAAGAAAGGCAAGAAGAAAATTAGAAAGTGTTTTAGCTGAGGCAATTTTAATGAAAAGAATTGGGTGGAAATTAGAGTTTATCTCTGGTGGTTATGGTTACAGTGCAAAAGAAATAAATGATATTGCTGAAATGGTAGCTTATGTTCAAAAATGTAAACAGTATTTAAATGTTGGAGTTGTTGATTTAGACAACATTAACTTGGATGTAATTGAAGGAGTAGTAGGGGCTGTTGAAACAGTTAGTAAAGATAGAGATTGGATTTGTCCAGGAAAACCCTTAGATAAGATTAAAGATAATTTATTAAAAGCTAAAGAATTAGGTTTAAAAACAGGGATAACAATAATATTGGGATTAGGAGAGAAAGAGGAAGATATTGAGAAGCTTTTAAATTTAATTGAAGAGTTGGATTTGGATAGGATTACTTTTTATTCTTTAAATCCTCAGAAAGGGACTATATTTGAAAATAAACCATCAGTAACAACAATAGAATATATGAATTGGGTTTCTTCTGTTAGGTTGAATTTCCCAAAGATTAAAATTATTACTGGAGTTTGGGTTGATAAAATACCAATGATAAGTCCACTAATCATGAGCGGCTCTAATGTGATAACAAAATTTCCTCTATTTTCAATATTTGGAACAAAAGAGGCTCATTGGATAGAGAAAGAGATTTTAGAAACTGGTAGAGAACTTTTAGGAACCTTTACTGATATAGATGCTTTATCTGGTAAGAAAGTTTTAGAGAAAACCCCATACTTAGAGGAAGAGATAAATATAAATAAAGAAAATATTAAAAAAGTTGAAGAGCTTAAAGAAAATATAAATGAGAAAATAGAAAGTTATGTATCCAAAGTTTTAAAAAAGGTGATTTAATGAATATAAAGGACATAAAATTAAATGCAGATGAGGTAAAAACTACAAAAGCCATATTAAAAGCAAGCTTTGATATGTGGTTAGACTATATAGAAGTTGATGTTGCCATAGCTGGAGCTGGACCTAGTGGTTTAACATGTGCAAGATACTTGGCTAAAGAAGGTTTTAAAGTAGTTGTTTTAGAGAGACATTTAGCATTTGGTGGAGGGACCTGGGGAGGAGGAATGGGCTTCCCATACATTGTTGTTGAAAAACCTGCAGATGAAATATTAAGAGAGGTTGGAGTTAAGTTAATTGAGATGGAAGACGGATACTATGTTGCTGACTCTGTTGAAGTTCCTGCCAAGTTAGCAGTTGCAGCAATAGATGCTGGAGCTAAGATACTAACAGGAATAGTTGTCGAAGATTTGATTTTAAGAGAGAATGGAGTCTCTGGAGTAGTTATAAATTCTTATGCTATTGAAAAAGCTGGATTACACATTGACCCATTAACAATAAAAAGTAAGGTTGTTGTTGATGCCACTGGGCATGATGCTTCTGTTTTAAACATTCTCGTTAAAAAGAATAAATTAGAAGCAGATGTTCCTGGAGAGAAATCAATGTGGGCTGAGAAAGGAGAGAATGCATTATTAAGAAATACAAGAGAAGTTTATCCTAATCTATTTGTTTGTGGAATGGCTGCTAACGCAGCTTATGGTGGATATAGAATGGGAGCAATATTTGGTGGAATGTATTTATCTGGAAAATTATGTGCTGAGTTAATTGCTGAAAAGTTAAAAAATAAAGAATAATTTAACAGGACTTTTATAGGAATAAATAAAATTAAAAATTCTATTTTAGTTCTTTATACTCTCTTTTAATAAAACAATTTTCTCTCTCAATTTGTGATTTCCTACTTTTCTTGCTATGCTTAAAATTGATTCTACTTCTTCATCAAAATTTTTTAAAATTCCTTCTTCAATTCTATGAATCTTCAAATTTATTAAGAATAGTGCTTCATAGTCAAAAGATGATTTAAATTCTTTTTTGTCTATAAAGTCTTTGACCATTTCTAAAATCTCTATAATTGATATTCTCTTTTGTATAAATTCTTCTGTTAATTTTCTCCTTCTTCTTCCAGTTAATAATAGCTCAATTTCATTTTTTAATTCATAACTTCCCACTCTTAAAGCTATGTTGGTTAAGCTCCTAACTTCTGAATTATAATCTAAAACAATTCCTTCATCCAACCTTAAAATTTTTAAACCAATTAGATTTAAAATATGCCTGTCTTCATAAGATTTGTATGGCTTTTTTTCAATATAACCTTTTAAATACTCTAAAATCTCAATAATCTTTTTTATTTTGTTTTTTTGGGATTTTGTTAATCTTACTTTCTCTCCAAATAGTAAAAGGTTTATCTCTCTTTTCATGTCAAAGCTACCAACTTTTTTAGCTATTTCTGAAATTTTACTTGCTATTGGAATAATATCTTCATCTAAAACATGTCCTTTTTCAAGGTAATCTAACATTAATCTTATAATTGCCTTCTCATCACTACCTTCTTTAGCATACATGTCTAAGATTTCTAATATATGAATAAATTGTTCTATAATCTCTATTTTGCTCTTTTCTAATAACATTTGAATCACTTTATCTTAGTAAAGAGTTAGATATTTTTGATAAGGATTTCTGTTAATAGAACTAATATATATTAACTAAGGGTTTTTCCGATATAGTCAAAGAAAGATAGACAATTATAGACATTTAAAATATTTACCAATGAGATTGACAGTATAAACTATCATTATAATATCTAATAAAAATAGCTTATTGTAAATATAGTATCAGAATATTTAAACATAGTTGCAAAAATCCTAACCTAATTTTTTTATAAATTATATATCTTCATCTAACATATCTTCTTCACTTAAACCCTCCAATTCAATCATTGTTTTTAATCTTTCAGTGATTATATTTAAACATATATCAACTGTTTCACTAATCTTTAGATTTTCTACAACAGGTATTCCCTTCTTTTTTGCTGTTTCAACCATATAATCGTTTATCATTCTAATGATTTTAAAGTGTTTTAAATACCTCTCAGTAGGTCTGCTTGAAACCCTACCTCTTGCATAAAATCTCATTTTATGTAACTCTTCATTGTAGATTGTTAGCATAATAAAGATAACATGAGGGTTCTCTAAATATTTATCCTTTAAAAGTGTTGGTATTAGATGAGTTCCTTCTATAATCACACTCTGCCCTTCAACTAAACATCTATCTATAACTCCCTCTACCCCAGTCAATACAGCTTCAGAATGTCTCTCAAACCCTTTAATGTATTTGTTTTCTTCATCATCTCTTAATACTTTCCAAGCTGTATAACTTGATTCATAGAGAGTAGGGATTAATTCCCTTGATATAACCTTTCTCATAACTTCCCTTATAGAATCAGTTCCAATAACACTTGAAATTCCTAATCTTGAAGCAATTTCAAATGCAATTGTTGAAGTTCCAACCCCACTCGCCCCACCAATTAAAATAACTATCGGTCTTCTTCCTAAGACCATTCTCCATAATAGATATTTCTTAGCAACTTCATCATAATTTTTTGAAATTAAATAGTAATAAACTCTCCTCCTTAAATCAGATTTATCAATAACTCTAATATTTTCTTTTTTTAGCATCTCGTATATGTCCCAAGCTATTCTATAGGCAATACTTGGTTTTAATCCAGCAGCAGTTAGCGACCTCGCTAAAATACCCTTTGAGAATGGCATCTCATAAGATTTACCTCTCACGATAATATCATTCTGCAAATTCATCATTCCACCAAATTAATCCAAAATTTCATCAGCATTCAACTTTTCAGCGTTATATAATTTTTTAGCTCTTAAATATAAAAGCTCATCTTTATCATCCTCAACAACAACAAAAATTTTTTTTAGCTTATACTTTTCTATAAATCTTTCAACATTCTTCCTTGCTATTTCAACCTTTTTCTTTAAACCCTCTAAGGCCTTTTCTGGAATGCCTATAGCTCTCATATCCTCAATATCTAACATCCCTTCTGTGCAAACAACCTTTAAATTAGGATTTTTATTTTTAAGCTTTTTAAATAACTTTTTATTTGAGACAATGTATAAAGCATCTTCATTAATCTCTTTCTCCTCTAACTCAAACCCAAAGTTAGATAGAACCTTATTTAAATGTTCTTGACATTTTATAATTAATTTACAGAATTCTTTTGCCTCTTCTTCATTCAATTCATGTTTTGGAGCTTTTTTATATAGAAAATCATCAGCTTCAATCAACAAATAAACTGCCTTTTTAAATTCCTCAACATCTATCTTCCCTGGCTTTGCATCTTTGTAAGATATTTTTCTATCAACTTTTTCTACTTTAATTTTAGCTTTTTTTAGCTGAGATATTGTAGAAATTCCTATCCTAATCAAATCTTTTGAATATTCAGCTCTCATTATCTCCTCCCCTGTCTTCTTTCTTATTTTCTTTCTCTAATTTTTCTAATTCTTCAATTAGCATTGGTAAAAAGACTCCAACGTCAGTAACTATCCCTAAGGCTTGGGAAGTCCCCCTATCCATCAACTTTGTTACAACTGCTGGATTTATATCAACACAGATAGTTTTAACCCATGAAGGGAGGAGATTTCCAGTAGCTATTGAATGTAGCATAGTAGAAAGCATTAAAACCATATCTTTTTCTTTTAAAAGTTCTCTCATTTTTTCTTGAGCTTTAACTACATCTGTAATGACATCTGGTAATGGACCATCATCCCTGATACTTCCAGCTAATATATAAGGAACATTATTTTTTATACATTCGTACATAACTCCTTTATTTAAAATTCCCTGCTCTACAGCGTCTCTTATACTTCCAGCTCTCATTATTGTATTTATAGCTCTTAAATGATGGCTATGCCCTCCTGGAACACTTCTACCTGTCTTTAAATCTACTCCTAAGGATGTTCCATATAAAACGCTCTCTATATCATGAGTAGCTAATGCATTTCCAGCAAATAGTGCTTGAACATAACCCATTTTAATAAGCTTAGCTAAAGCCCATCCAGCTCCGGTGTGGATTATAGCAGGCCCTGCAACAACAACTATTCCCCCTTTTCCAGTCTTTCTATATTTTTCTCTAATTTCATACATTTCTTTTGCTATCTTTCTAATAATTGTTTCTTTTGGCTTTTCTGATGACGCATCTGATTTCATAAACTCAAATAATCCTCCTGCTTCCCTTGGTTTTTCTGGTGGAATAACTCTAACACCCTTATGTCCTACAACAACTAAATCTCCTTTTTTAATATTTCTAATTGTTTTTACTTCAGCTCTCATTTCTTCAGGATAGACTACAATAGCTCCATCCATTTTTTGATTCTCTACCTCTATCCACTTTCCTTTAAATCTAATGAACGTCTTATGATTAGTTGTTGAATAAAAGCCCTCTGGTAAAACCATATCTTTCTCAGCAGGTTGTAATTCAACTTCTTCAATTTCTGGAATTTCAGCCCCTAAATCCTTTAATTCACTCAATATCTCATCTACATGCCTCTCATCTTTTCCAATAACCAATATCTTCGCATAACTTGGGTCTGTTTTTCTTTTACCGATTTCAAACTCTAAAACCTTATAATCTCCACCCATATCTAATATTTTATCAAAAACTTTTGGTAGGATTAAGCTATCTATAATATGTCCTCTCAATTCAATTTCTCTCATGAACATAAAATTCCCTCAATAAAACTTCTATTTAAATTTAAAAACTAATTAAGATAATAGATGTATTTAATAATTTGCTATCAAAACATTTATATACCAATTCTAACAGTCTATTTTAAACATTTTTATTAAAATTTAAAGAGGGAGAATTTGCATACATTAAGATTTAAAAAAGATAGAGTAATAAAAATAAGTGAAGAGTTGTTTCCAGATGAAATATGCGAAAGATGTGGAAGATGTTGTATACTACATGCTTACAAAACTGAAGAAGGAATTAAAACAATATATTGTGAGCATTTAGACCCTGAAACAAAGTTGTGTAAAGTTTATAAAGATAGATTTAAATATGGATGTTTAACAGTTATGGAGGGAATTTTAGCTGGAGTTTTTCCAAAAGATTGCCCTTATGTAAAAAATTTAAAGAATTATGAAGAGCCATGGTTTTATAGACATTTGAGAGATTAGGTCTTTAAAAATTCTTCTATTTTTTCAGCTAATGTATCAAATATCCAATTAAATTTATCATCATCCCTTTCCAATAATGTAACTCTAAACCCATTAAGTTGAGAGCAGAAAGATGTTAGAGGAACTACACAAATTCCTGTTGAAGCTAATAAGTAATAAACAAACTTCTTATCAATGTTTGCATCTCTTATTAAATTTTCTATAAACTCTTTCAATTTCTCATTTTCTATTTTTATTGAATTATTTCCATTCAAATATGAATCTTCAAACACAACAGACATATAAAATGCCCCATTAGCTCTATTTGCTATAACACCTTCCAAATCCTTTAATTTTTTATAGGCAGTGTTAGACCTCTTTTCAAAAAACTTATTTCTCTTCTCTAAATATTTTTTGTAATTTCTATGCCCCATTATCCTTGGAATAACCATTTGTGGTAATGTTGTAGAGCAAACTTCTATTAATTTAGCTCTATAGATACTATCAACATATTTTTTAAATTCTTCATCTTTATCAGCGTTGTAAATTTCAATCCATCCACATCTTGCTCCAGGCCATGGAATTTCCTTAGATATTCCTTTTAATGATAAACCGCAAACATCATCTATAACTTCACACAATAAGTGCTGTTTCTTGCCATTATAAACTAAATTGCAGTATATTTCATCACATATTATAAATAAATCATACTCATTAGCTAAATCAACAATCTCATCTAATATTTTTTTTGGATAAACTGCTCCTGTTGGGTTATCAGGATTTATAACTAAAATTCCACTAACTGCTGGGTTGTATTTAATTCTCTTTTCCAAATCATCAATATCTGGATACCAATAGTTGTAAGGGTCTAAGAAGTAAGTTATTGGAGGAGAGCCTGCATGAGAAGCCTCTGCAGAAGAATGGGTTGAATATGATGGAGATGGGTTTATAACTCTAACTTGCCTTTTTAATAAACCATAAATCTTTGCAATGGCATCACCTAATCCATTAAAAAATATAATATCTTCAGCAGTAATTTGCACTTTTCCTTTTTTGTTTGTTTGCTCAGCTAAAAATTCTCGTGTTTCTAATAAACCTTTGGTAGGGCAGTATGCATAGGATAAATCGTTTTTAACAATATCTGCTATAATATCTTTAATCCAATCTGGGATTTTTTCTCCTTTAGCCACGGGGTCTCCAATGTTTTCCCAGGTTATGTTTATCCCAAAATCCTCTATTTTTTTAGCTACATCTACAATCTCCCTAATTTCATAACTCAATTCCTTAGCTCCTACATCTATTATTGGATTCCTCATGTTTTCATCTCAAAATAGAACTCTATTTTTTGTAAAATTTCAAGTGTAATTAACCATTATTTTAGTAATATATAAACTTTACTCTTAAAATAGAGTTCCATTTTTTATAAAAATACTAACTATTTAGAATGGAATAAAGTCAAACTATAAAATAGTAATGAAAAAATGATTTTCCAAAGAGGTTAAAATTTTGGTAAAATTATGAAAACAGTATCAGAAATAAAGGATATATTCTTATATTATAGTAACTTAAAGGTGAAAACATGGTTAAATGCAAATTTTGTGATAAAGAAAGCTACATAAAATTAAAATCACCAAAGATGTACTTATGCAAAGAACATTTTATTGAATATTTTGAGAACAGGATTAAAAAATCTATAGAAAAATATAAAATGTTAAATAAAGATGAAAAGATTTTAGTAGCAGTTTCTGGAGGAAAGGATGGACATGCTGCGGCATGGGTTTTAAAAAAGTTAGATTATAATATTGAGCTATTCCATATAAATTTAGGAATTAAAGGTTTCTCAGAAGTTTCTTTAGAAACTGTTAAAAAATTAGCTGAAAAATTGGAAGTTCCTTTACATATAATTAATTTAAAGGATGTTACTGGAAAGACAATGGAAGACGTTAGAGGAAAGAAATGCTCTATTTGTGGAACAACTAAAAGATATCTAATGAACAAATTTGGTTATGAGAATGGATTTGATACTATAGTTACGGGTCATAATTTGGATGATGAGGTTTCTTTTATTCTAAATAATATTTTGAATTGGAATATTAGATATTTAGCTAAGCATGAGCCAGTTCTTCCAGCTCATCATAAATTTTTAAAGAAAGTTAAAATATTTTTTGAAATTGAAGAAGAGTTGATTTTAAAATATGCTGAAGCAGAAGAAATTCCATATACAACTGTAAAGTGTAGATTTGCTGAAAAAGCTATAACTTTAAAGCATAGAGCTTACTTTAATGAGTTGGAGAAGGAAAGACCTAACATTAAATATCAGTTCTTATCTGGCTATATGAAAAATAGACATTTGTTTAAAGTTAGAGAAGAGGATTTCCAATTTAGAGAATGTGAGATTTGTGGAATGACTTCTGCTGGAAGAATCTGCTCATTTTGCAGAGTTTGGAAACTTTATAAGAAAAATAAAAAATAATTATTATTTTAAATTATTTAAATGCACTCATTAATGTCCATGCCTCTTTTCCACTTATAAAAGCTCTATTAACCAATCTTTTAAAAATGACTTTGCAGAGTTCTTTTTTATGCTCAGGAATTTTTTCATTTTTATCTATAAATTCATTAAACTTTTTAATTAAAAGCTCTTTATCTTCTTTTGAAGCTTCCCTCATCCTTATATCTAAAAATCTATTTTCAACTTTTTTTGCATAAATTTCATATAAAATAACTGCAACAGCATGAGACAAATTCATAATTGGATATTTCTCAGATGTTGGTATAGAAACTAACAAATCACATTTATCTAACTCTTCATTTCTCAATCCATCATCTTCTCTACCAAAAACAATTCCTATATTTCCTTTAACCTCTAAGATTTTATTAGCCAGTTCTTTTGGAGTTATTGGAACTCTCTTTAAATTTCTATCTCCTCCTCTTGCCCCTGAAGTGGCTATAACAAAATCTAAATCTTTTATTGCTTCATCAAAGGTATTATAAAATTTGGCATTATCTAGAATTTCCCTTGCATGGACTGCCATCATATAGGCTTCATTATTTATTATGTTTTTGTTTCCAACTATTCTAAGTTCATCAAATCCAAAATTCATCATAACTCTTGCTATACTGCCAACATTTCCACTGTATTTTGGATTAACTAAGATGACAGAAATCATAATATCACTGTTTCTTTTCCTTTTTTAATTTATAATAATGATATTCAACAGTTTTTAAATTAATCCCAGTAATTTCGGCAATTTCTTTAGGTTTTTTGTCGAGATATTTTTTAATAATCTCATCTACATCTGTAGGTCTTCCTGTTTTTGCTTCTATAGGGATAACTTCAACACCTACACCTTCTAAAGCCTTTATAATTTTCTTTGAAGACCTCTTATATTTTGATTTTGGCAAATATACCTTCTTTGGCTCACAATTTTCCAACAAAGCAATAGCTACATCTCTGTTTAGCTCTAAGTTTATATAAATCTCATCCTCTTCTCCAAGTTCTTTAATTTTTTCAATCAATTCATCCTTTGTTTTTGCTCTTAACTTTTTCATATAATCACTAAGTTTATTTTTGTTTTTTCTTTTTTTTCCTTAATCTTGATTTAACCATTTTCCTTTTTAATGGACTTCCACAAATCTCGCAGACATCTTCTTTATAATCTACTGGGTAAAGTTTTTTACAACCTTCACAAACCTTTCTCCAAACAAAATCTTTATCTGTAGGTTTATAAGAAACTCCTTTAACTTCAATATTTAATTTTTTAGCCACATTTTGAATACCGTAATCATCAGTATATAAAATAGCATTTAAATTTAAAGCTAAAGCTAAGATGCCAATATCTTGCTGAGATAAATTATCTCCAGTTTTTTTAACAACATCTTCAACTTTTTTTATGTATTCCTTATTAGGATTCATAATTTTCAATTTTCCAAAATTTAGTGCTTGTTCAACAATAATTTTTTTTGATTCTATCTCTTCCAAAACCTCTGGGGTTATATAGTGTAATCCCTCCTCTATAATTGGGTTGTATCCATGAATAATAGCTGAAGCATCTAACACCTTAACTTTCATAGTTTCACATCCTATTTTATAATATTTTGCAAAATATAGTTGTGTGCAAAATGAAATAAACTTTAAAAAGGATAATTTGAATGCCTTCCTTAAAGAAGGCATTCACTAATTCCTTATTTTATTTAAGATAGTTTTGCACACAACTATAAACTAAACTCTACATTACATTCTAAATACTTTTGCATAAAACTAATAATAATTGAAGATTTATTAAATTAATGTATAAAAAGTTGGTGAGAAGATGATAACAACAGTTGTTGGTAGTTATCCAGTAGTTAAAAAGGAAGAAACATTTTTAGATAAGGTAAAAAAAGCACTTGGTTTATATGACGAATATAAATATGCAATTGAAAGAGCTGTTGAAGACCAAGTTAAAGCAGGGATTAATATTATAAGTGATGGGCAAGTTAGGGGAGACATGGTTGAGATTTTTACAAACAATATGTATGGTTTTGATGGAAAGAGAGTTCTTGGCAAAATAGAGTTTATAAAACCAATAACACTAAAAGATATTTTATATGCAAAAAAATTGGGAAAAAAACTCAACCAAAATGTTGAAGTTAAAGGTATTATAACAGGACCTTGCACAATAGCTTCGTCTGTTAGGGTTGAAAGTTATTACTCAGATAACAAAGATGAAAATTTAATTTATGATATTGCTAAAGCTCTTAGGAAGGAGGTTGAGGCACTAAAAAAGCATGTTCCAATAATACAGATTGATGAACCAATACTATCAACTGGTTTATATGATTTTGATGTAGCAAGAAAGGCTATAGATATTATAGTGAGTGGTTTAGATGTTAAATTTTCTATGCATGTATGTGGGAATGTATATAATGTTATCGATGAACTAAATAAATTTAACGTGGATATTTTAGACCATGAATTTGCTTCAAATAAAAAAAACTTAGAAATTTTAGAAAGTATAGAAAAGAAAGTAGGCTTTGGATGTGTAAATACAAAAATTAAAAAGGTTGAAAGTGTTGATGAGATAAAAAGCTTGATAGAGGAAGGATTAGAGATATTAAAAAATAATGAAAAATTAAATAAAAATTTATCTGAAAATATTTTAATAGACCCTGATTGTGGAATGAGGCTATTGCCAATAGATGTTGCTTTTAATAAATTAAAAAATATGGTTATTGCTGCAAAAAGTATTGAAATTAGGAGGTAGTATTAGTTTCATTAGCAAATAAGTTAAATATTGGATATGTTCCATTGTAGTATTGAGCTTTTCCATAATTAACATATACATAAGGGTCTGGAATTCTTGATAATTTAATATTTTTGTTAATAGTTATTGTTTTAGTAGCTTGTATTACTACATTATTTAATGTTTTTGTATATATTAAGTCAATGTTCATATCAATGTGCATAATAAAAGGATTAGTTGTGTTAGTTATTGTTACATCTTTAATTTGATATATAATATTTATATTATCATTTAAGCATAACAATGTCTTATTAGTTTCATTTATTCTATAGGATATAATATATTCTTTTGCATCATCTGAGGTATTAAAGAACTTTTTTTCACTCATTATTTTATAGCTTGCATTTATAAATGCATCATTAACAATTTTATCAATATTCCTTTCTAAGGTATTTCTCAAATTTTTTTCATATAAACTGAATTTTTTTATTTTAATCTCATCTTCTACAGCTTTAGTTTCATATTGTAGTGTAGCATAATATATTGAAGATGTTACAAACATTAATAAAACTAATATTATAGCATTCTGTGAAAAATACATAAGAATCACCTAACTAAATTATCCCATTACATATAATTTGACTTTTGAAGATGTTATACTTTTTGATAAATAAACAGGTAAATCTATGGTATAACTTCTAAAATTATTGTATGCTTCATCATAATTCATAAATCTTCTATCAGATATATGGATTTCACTACTATTTCCATATATAACATACCATCCTTCACTTCTATTTAATGTTAAAACTGCTATAACAACTATATAATTTTTTGTTGTAGTCTTAGAATGATTAATTAATAAATTATTATCAATATAAATCATATAGTCATCTAATGGTATATTTTCCTCTAAAAGCTTTTTAGCCTCTTCGGATTTATTAAAATAATACAATAGGACAGCATCCTGTAATGTGCCATCTTGTGATAATTTTTCCATAGTACTAATTCCCTTGTCAAATAAATATTCTGATTTAACAGCATCCATATAATTGTTGTTATGTTCAATAACTGAAGTAGTCCAGTAAGCCATACCAATAATTAAAATAATAGTACCTATAGTTAAATCTAAGGAGTTAATCATGGTTTCACCATAATAGTAACATTCCTTGGAGATAAAGTTAGATAGTAAAAGTTAGCATTATTTTGAGTAGTTATGTAGAATTCTACTACTGAAGGACTATTTAATATTCTTATATTATTTATATCATTTATTTTAATATTTTGAGTGCAATTTATTGATTTTTCAGAATTATTTAAGGTAATCTCATATAAAACTCCATTTATACTGATTGTTACATTCTCATTATTTGTAGTATTAAGTAATCTTGCTGAAAAATTAGTTACATTCTCATTCACTTTAAAATAAATATGGTCTCCATTACATCCATATAGTTCTATTTCCTTTGTATTTTTAGTAATTCCTGTAATCTTTGGAATATATACATTTTCTTTAAAAGTGATTATTGTATAACCGTTTAAAGTTCCAGGTTGGCTACAATTACCACTAACATTAGAATATATTTTAAAAGTTTCTCCGTTATTAAATGTTAATGTTATGTTATTTAATGGAATGTTTGCATTATCTAACAGTTTATCATACTCATTAGGATGAATTATAAAATAAAATTTTCCAGAATCATTACTGAAATTATTAATTGGGTCGAATGTTTTTTCTTGTAAGTTTAATTCAGATGTAAAATTTTGAATATAATCTTCACTATAGTTTCCAGGAAACTCATATTTTTTTAGGAATAAATCTTTTAATAATAAAGATTTGTGAAATTGTTCAATATCTCTTTTTTCTTCTATTGCTGTCCCTAAGTTATAACTATAGGTCATATATCCAATATAAAATATACTTACAAAAATAAAAGCAACAATTAATGCCTCATAAGTAAATACATAACCTTTATTTGATTTAATTTTTTTTATTATCATAAGAATCTCCCAATTTAATGGTTGTTTATTTTATTAATTAAATAATTTTATTTATTTTGTTTAACTACTCCAATCTTTAATAATATCTTAACCCATATGAGATTTAAAATTAACGCTACTGGAAAGATTATAAAGCTTATTAAATTATGGATAATCTTGTAATTTGTCAAGTATGAGTTTTTTAAAATAAAAATTATCCTCAATATGTTTGTAATGTTTATAATTAACATTCCAATAATAGAATATGTTAATTTATATTTAATAGGGACTTTTGGTGTAGCAAGTACATAAGCCAAAAATAGAGCAATTTCAAAAGAGCATGTACATGCAGGATTTATTGAAAATATTTCTTTATTATAAATAAGTTTATTTTCAAAATAAGGAATTTTTAGTAAATTTCCGATAATAATGGTTAGTATTTTAGCAATTTCTATTTCAAAATTTTTCAAAAAAAGATATATCAAAACTAATAAAATAAAGAAATTTAATAAGTATCTTTTATTATCCATTTGCTGTAACCTCTTTTACTTTATCTACCTGTCCAAGAACGTTATTATCAGCTGTGGTAGTAGTTTTTATATTTGAACTTTTAGCAGAGGCTGAAGAGGATTTTATACTTTTTAAATAATAAAATCCAATAATTGCTACTACAGCTACAATTCCAGCTAACAATAAAGCAAATTCTAAAGTTATTTGACCCCTATTTGAGAGCATTTTTTTCATGTGAATCTCCTCATAATGTAGTTTATTATCAATAAAGTTGTAATTAAAGTGAGGATTTCAACTGATATAGGGATTGGGACGTTTTTTTCTGTAGCACTAACAGAAACTAATCTTACTGTTGAACCTTTGTTTCCATTATTATCTACAACAGTCAATTTAACTGTGTATATTCCACTTTTTGCATATTTGTGTGATGTTATTGGATTAGTTGTTGTTATACTACTTCCATCTCCAAAGTCCCAGATGTATTCTACAATTTCTCCATCTATATCATAAGAGCTTGAAGCGTCGAAGGTTACATTTAATCCATTAACTGTAAAATTGAATTTTGCAATTGGTGGATAGTTTGTATTTCCTATAATTATTATTTTAGATTTTTGAGCACTAATACCTAATTGGTTCCATACAGTCAGCGTCACAGTATAAGTTCCTTCTTTTGAATATACATGTGTAGGATTCTGTTCATTTGAAGTACTTCCATCTCCAAAGTTCCATAACCATTTTACAATATTTACAGGCTCTGATACTGATTTATCTATAAAGTTTATTGGTGTATTAACTTTTGCTACATTAGGACATTCGAAATCTACTTTAAGGTAATATACAGTTATATTCTTTGATATAGAACTTGATGCATTTAGATTATCATATACTGTTAATGTTACATTATATATTCCAGGTTTTGTATAGGTATGGGTAACAATTGAAATATTTGTAGTTAATGTTGAACCATCTCCAAAATTCCATACATATTTTACAATTCTTCCATCAGGGTCATATGAAGGTAGAGCATTGAATGTTACCGTTTCATTAACTTTTGGATATTCTGGAGAGTATATGAAATTCGCCACTGGCGGTTGATTTATAACTTCAAATGTAACATTTGTGGAATTTGTTTTACCCCATCCATCCCAAACAGTTAATACTGCTGTGTAATTACCTACAGGGAATTTATGATAAATTACAGTTAATTCACTTGATGTATAATTCCATACGACATCCCCTGAAGAGTTATATACAGTTAAATTAAATCCATATATTCTTGCATAAGGTTCGTCTGGGGATATTACGTATCCAGAACCATCGGACAATGTTCTACCCGCATCAGGATCATAGCTATTTAATGGGTTGAAAAATACAGTAGTGTTGTAACTTGCAGGATTTGGATAAACATATAATATAGCTACAGGGTTGTGATTATTGATGACTTTTATCATTCTTGGGACAAATTGTCCAGCATCATCATATCCTTTAATATAGTAGATTCCTTCTTTTAAAAATTTATACATTATAGTTAAGGTACTATTATCTATGTTCCAATAATGAGTAATATATTCAACAAAACCTGGATAGATATTATAATTAGTTACATCCCAGTAATCACCTATTATAAATCTCCGCCAGTAATAAATATAGTTATGATAACATAATGACTCATATAAGGGTATATAAGCATAATTCTCAATATATAAGTCTAAATAATTACTTAAAGTAAGAGGATAGTTAGTATATATAGAATATCCTACAATTGGATCAAAATATGTTACATTAACTGTTCCATTTACAGGTATGAAGGTAGGTTCCACATATAACATAGTAGCTATAATTTTATTATTCTTTATTACAGGTCCAAAACCTACTGAAACTACTCCATTTTCATCAACTATTAAAACATGTGCTTGGTAATCTATGCCATCATTTGGATAAGTATGCACTGGACTATTGTTTAATGAATAAGTTCCATCTCCAAAGCTCCAAAATACAAAGACAGGTTTTCCGTATGGATAGTCAAAACTATATTGTATACTTCCATTTACTTCCTTAGCATAGACTAATACATCATAATGAACCTTCTGCTTTAACTTTAAAGTTACTGTTTTATTAATGTTCTCTGAATAGAAATAAAATTTAACTGTATGATTAGTGGAATCATAAACCACTTTTGGCTTAGATGTATAAGTATCATTAGGAATAAATTCATAAATAGTATTTCCTACATCTCCAATTACTAAATAATCTAAAGTAGCCGAAAATGCTGTATATGAGGATGAATATGGGTCATAATACATCCAACAAATAGGATAAATAAATGGATAAGAATAGGTATGATTAAATGGAGTGTTTATATAATTATTTGGTGTGATATAATTAATATAATCCGTTTCTGTGCCATCTCCATAATCATATTTTATTGTACCTGAAAATATATATGGTTCAAAATATATAGTATCATTAACTTTATATGCCATTGCATATATATCTTCAACATTTTCAGCTCCTGAAGAGTTATAGACATAGTTTTCATTTCTTATTGGTTCAAAATATCCTCCCATGGGTTTATTTACTTTGATACCTTCATCTAAATAACCTACTAAAACTTTTCCATACTCATTAACCAATAAAACTCTTGGATAGTAAATTCCTGGTTCATTATATGTATGGGTTGGAGATTTTTCAAAAGAAAATGTGCCATCTCCAAAGCACCATACACAAAATATTATTGGTTCATTGGTTGAAAAATTGAACACAACACTATCTCCTGGTACAATCTCATCTCTGCTAACATTTACAAAAACTTCTTGAGTATCAACACTTAAACCATAAAATGTCTTATTTATTTTCGTAGGGAAATAATAATTTATTATTACAGTGTTATTAGTTGCGTTATAATAAACATTCCAATTAGTCTTTGAATTTAAAGGACTACCATTAAAAATATATGTTGTATTATAAATACTCCCTACAATAAGCCAATTGTATGTAAGTGCCTTCGAATATCCTGTATCATTTAAATATCCACACCATGCTACTGGATATGGAAATGGAAAGCTATATTTATGAGTAACTATTTTATTAGGACCATAATCTGTTTCATTTAAATCTCCAAAGTCCCACTTAACGACTCCATCATTTAATATAGCTTGGGCTATACTGATATTAGATGCTAAAGCTTCAAAAGTTAAGGTAGTATTTACACTAATATATCCAGAACTATTTGATATGTTCATACTATTTGGATGAATCCATAAGACATCCCCAAAAGAAGATAGTAAAAATTTTAATAGTAGTAGAATGAATACTAACCTATAATTTATTCTCATATTACCCACCTTAATATAGATTTATTGAAAGGTTTTTTTCAATATATTTATTATTACCATATTCTATTTTAATAATATTATTTGGAAGTAATATAGTAGAGTTCTCTACTCCTTCAACAATGACACCATTTCCATTAGGTATAAAAGTAATAATCCTCGTTGTATTAACAACTATTTTTTTATTTCCAAAATAAATAGTATAATTTTTAACCCCAACAGGCTTTAAATAGAGGTTTATTTCTTCATTTTTTGTATAAGAAAGAAGTGCATAATTTTCAAATGTATCTGCTATGCTATACATTCTATCCGCTATTAATGCTTCTATAGAGCCATTATTAAAGAGAGATATATTATAAAATATAAATAGTGAGACTAACATTAAAAATAATACTGCAAGTATAAAATCAATTGATATTTGTCCTCTTTTTTTTAATTTAATCATATTTATCCCCTACAAACATCAATTTATATATTAGTAGAATTAATATATAAGAATATCGTTAAATTACCTATGGTTTATGCAAAAAATAAACTTTATAAGAAAAATTATAGTTGTGTGCAAAACTATCTTAAATAAGATAAGGAATTAGTGAATGCCCTCCATAAGGAAGGCATTCAAATTGTCCTTATAAAGGTTTTTTTTGGAAGATATTTATCAATGCTTTTTCATTATAAATCCTTTTCACTATAGAACCTATCAAGACCAAGGTTAAGAGCCAATTATATAGGGCGAAGAAATCTTCAAGTCAACTAATGACTGTTAAAAATTAGGCATTATTCTTTTTCTACTTAAAAAAAGGAACTTTCAGCATAATTTTTTAAATTGAATCAAACTCTTTCAAATTTTAGTTTTAATCCCAGTAATAACTATTTACTCCCATTAACCAAAATATTTAGTTTATTCGAGCAAAATTTTCATATACTTTTTAGGAATAAGATTGTATATACCATCTTGTTTTAGACACATAAATACCTATTCAAATGGAGAGTGTGTCTAAAATAGGACTTACATACGATACCTCATTAAAGAATATATGCAAACCCAGATAGCGATTCGAGTAATAGAAGTTGATGTTAAGAAAGTATTCAATTTATCTCCGAATCTGTTGGTTAAAGCTCCGAATAAACTCTCGCATATTCCTCTTTTATTATATTCTTTTTTATCGAAGATTTTATCCCTAATTTTAGCACCATAGCCCTTAACCTCTTTTCGTTTTCTTTATTATTGGCTTGTAGTTGAATTTAACAATTTTATTTAGCGTATCCTTGTCATCGTATTTCTCATAATTATAAAAATATCCCTCTCCATAAGCAAACTCTAAGTCCGATTTATCTAATCCTATAGATATTGGAAATAATGTTTTATTTTCTGAATCGTAACGAGTTATAGCATGTATTTTTATCAATTCTCCTGCTTTATTCGAAAACTTTGTTGAGTCGATAAATGTCCTCTCATAATCTAAATTTCATAACTTCCTAAGAATTTTCTTTTCCCAGTAATGGATTACTGAATGGTCAATAAACATCTCTGTCAAGTTTTCCATCGTTCTTAACGATATTCCTAAAAACTCCTTAACAACAGAAACTTTACGTAATATTTCGATAGTATATTTTCTTGGTTTCAATCCTTTGGGTAATTTAATATCCTAATCTCATAAAAAACTTCTAATATCTCGTTTATATCATATATCTTAGAGTTCCATCTTTTCGTTACTATATTTTTTTATTTTGTAGTTATATTAATATATAAATATTACTCGATTTTAGACACACGCTTCAAATGGATAAAATATATAAATTTGGAAAAAAAATATAATAATAGTAGGTAAAAATTTTATATTAGGTGGTGTATATGTCAATTTTTAAAAAAAGAGGACAACTATCTTTGGAGTTTATTTTATTGATTTTAGGAGTATTAATTGCAGGTGCTTCTGTAACTTTACAATTAGCTGAAAAAAGCCCAAAATTCACTGGAAATGAATCTTCAGATATTAAAAAAGATGTTATGGGCTTATTTGTTGAAAAGGCACAATTTAATAAAAATGAGAATACAGTTCCAGAGGCTTTAAATGAAAGTGAAAATACAGATGAACAGCAGCAACAGAACATTACTAATGAAACTGAGAGTGATACTGGGGATTATAATAATCAGAACATCTTAATTAATAAATATGAAAATACTAATACAGAAGTAAATAAAAATGAGAATATAAATGAAAGTAAAAATATATATAAAAATATATATAAACAGAAGCAACAGAACACTACTAACGAAACTGAGAGTGATACTGGGGATTATAATAATCAGAATAAGGGAGGAGTAATTAATTTTATTAAAATACATATTTCAGGACATGGGACATTATACATTCTTAATGATGGAGTGATAGTCAATAACTCAAATAACATAATCTATGGACATGGTAAAACTATTGCAGGACATTCTAACGTAGAAGAGTATTCAGTAAATGGAACAGTTGATTATTTAAAGTTTAACCATATCAGTGGAGGGGCGAATGTTACTATCCACAATGTGAAAAAAATTGAGAATTTGAAGGTATTAGTAACAGGAAATGGTCACGTGTATCTTTATGGAGTCAATATAACAAACGCCATTATTAAAAGTCTTGGAGGAGGGTCTTCATCAAATGTATATATTATAAACTGCTATATTGATTCTGCAACATTAAAGGCAGTTGGAGGTAATAGTGGGTGGAACGAAGGAAAGATTTACATAATAAATTCAACAATAAATTCAGCAAATATTGATGTATCTGGAGCAAATGCAAAAATTAATGTTGTAAATAGTTATATAAACGGAGAATATTATAGCAATATAACAATATTACTCAATAGATAAAAAGTAGGTAGAACTAATTACGAACATTCCTTTAACTTTTTCCTTAATATATCATTAACCAGCTTTCCATCAGCTTTTCCTCTCAACTTAGCCATGCATCTACCCATTAAAAATCCATAAGCTTTTTCTCCTTTTTCTTTAACCACATCTAAATGTTTTTTAATAATATCTTCTATTATTTTCTCAACGTCTTCTTTTGATAATCCTTTCAGCCCTTTAATCTCTAATATCTCATCTATACCTTTATCTGGATGCTCACAAAATCCTTTTAAAACTTCAATAATTCCCTCTTTAGCTATTTTTCCTTCAGATAAAGCTTTAAATGTTTCTTCAAAGTGTTTATCTTCTAATTTATCAATATTATATCCTTCTCTTTTAATTTCTTTCAATGTATTTTCTAATGTTGTAGCTATCAATGAAGGCTTAATATTTTTAAATTTCTTACATAGCTCTTCAAATAAATCAACATAATAGCTTAAAACCATCTTTTTAGCTAATTCATCATTTAATTTATATTCTTTCTTAAATCTCTCAAACTTCTCCTCTGGAAGCTCTGGCAGATTAGCTTTAATCTCTTCTATAAACTCTTTCTTTATAGTTATTGGTGGTATATCTGTTTCTGGATACATCCTTGCAGCTCCAGGTAGAGGTCTTAAATATGCAGTGTTTCCATCCTCTAAAGCTCTTCTCGTCTCTTCAGGAACTCCAATTAATGCCTCTTTAGCCCTCTCTATTACAGCTTCTAATGCTTTATCTACTTTACTTTCTTCATCTGCAACTATAACTATGGCATCTTCTTCCTTTGAATTTAAAAATTCTCTAAGTTTTTTAACATCTTCCTCTGTAATACCATACTTTGGCAATTCATCTGTGTGGAATATTCCTCCAACTCCAGCTATAACCTTAGCTCTATCTGAAAATTCTGTTCCTAATCTTCTTCCTGGTTGAATCTCTCTACCAACTAAACCAGTAAATCCTTTTAATAAAACTGCCTTAACCTTTCCATTCTTTTTCTTTAAAGCGTTTTGTATAATTTTTGATTTACAATCTTTAAATATTTCTGTAACATCAAATATCTTCTCAACAACTGCTGCATTTCTTTCTCTTAATTCATCTCTAATCTTTAATAAGTTTAGTTGTCTTATAACTTCATTCTCTACAACCTTTTCAATTAAATCTAAGTCTTGAACACCTTTAACCTCTATTCTTGCTCCATCTTTAATTGATATATTTATATCTTGCCTTATCGTTCCTAAACCCCTCTTAACCTTTCCAGTAGCTCTCAATATTTCCCCAATTCTTCTAGCCGCTTCTTTAGCCATTTTAGGACTTTTTATATCAGGAGCTGTTGAAATTTCTACCAATGGAATTCCTAACCTATCTAAGTTATAAACTATAGCATCTCCTCTATCTTCTATCTTTCTTGCCGCGTCTTCCTCTAAACATAAGCTTGTTATCCCTACTTTACCTTCAGATGTTTCTATATATCCATCTCTTGCTAAAAATATAGTCCTTTGGAAACCAGATGTGTTAGAGCCATCAATAACTATCTTTCTCATTGTGTATGCAACATCAACTATATTCATATTCATCAATAAAGCCACTTCTAACGCTATCTTTAATGCCTCTTCACTTGGTAAATGAGGGGGCTCTTCATCTAACTCAACTAAACAAGTTGTGTTATTGTAATATTGATAAATGAATCTCTTCCCTTTCCTTGCCTCTATTAAAGCCGCTCTATCAACTTCTCCCATCTCACTCAACGAAGGTCTTAGAACTCTAACAATCTCTCCATCTGGTTCATCATCTCTTAAAATTGTAGGACAGTGGCAGAATAACTTTCTCTTTGTATTTAACTGTTGATGAATCTCTAATCCAACTTTTAAACCGATTTTTTCATAGTCTATCTTCATTTTATCACCAAATTTTTTAATGATTAATATGCATCAAACCTACTTCTATATTCAATTTCTCCAACTAAATTCTTATTAATTAATCTTTTAACTTCTTCTGGCTCATAATTTCCTAAGAGATACATTAATTTAACCAAAGCAACTTCTGGAGTCATATCTTCACAACCAATAACTCCTAATTTCTGTAATTCTCTTCCATTTGAATAGACATTCATATTTACTCTTCCATTTATTGTTTGTGTTGCCATAATAACGACAACTCCCTTATCTATCGCATACTTTATATCTTCAAATATATACTCTGGAGCATGTCCCAAACCAGTCCCTTCTAAAACAATTCCTTTATAGCCTTTATCAACATAGAATTTAATAATCTCTCCATCCATTCCAGGATAAATTTTTATTAAAGCTACTTTTTCTTCTAAATTAGTGTTTATATCTACCTTTTTGCTACCATCTGATTTTTCCACTTCTTGCAAATAAATAACTTCTTTTGTAAATGGATTAATCTTAGCTACTGGTATTGAATTTATAGATTTAAATGCATCTCTTCTTGAAGAATGGCATTTTCTAACCTTAACTCCTTTATGTAAATAGCAGAATGTATCTCCACTCTCCCCATGCATAACAACATAAACTCCTTTAATATTTTCTGTTGCAGCTAAAACAGCACTTATTAAGTTTAGAGCAGCGTCTGAAGAAGGTCTATCACTACTTCTCTGAGCTCCAACCAAAATTATTGGAACTTCTGCTTTAACCATAAATGATAATGCTGCTGCAGTATAACTCATAGTATCTGTTCCATGAGCTATAACAATTCCATCAGCCCCATCTTCTATCTCTTTCTTTATCTCTTCAGCCATCTTTTTCCAATACTCTGGCTTCATATTTTCGCTTAATATGTTCATTACAGCTCTTCCTTTTATATTGGCAATATCTAAAAGCTCTGGCACAGCCCTAATTAAATCATCTGCTGTAAAAGAAGGATGAACAGCCCCTGTTTTATAGTCAACCTTTGAGGCTACTGTTCCCCCAGTAGATAAAATAGAGATTGTTTTTAATTTTTCATTCTTTTTAATATTTAGAGGGGGCAGTTCATACTTTGGCTTTTCCCCTTTAGCAATAACCTCTATATTTATTACATTTTCTTTCAATATTCCAACGTTATAACCGTTTTTCATCTTTATTGTTATAATGTTTTCATCTGTTGAGGGCAATAAGATACCTTCAAAAATCCCTTTATCTGTTTCTACTCTTATAATATCCCCAATATCCATTATTCCACCTTAGATTATTTTTAATATTCCTAGAAATTATAGTTGTGTGCAAAACTATCTTAATTAAAATAAGGTATTAATGAATGCCTTCCTTAAAGAAGGCATTCAAATTGTCCTTATAAAAGTTTATTTTATTTTGCACACAACTATAAAATAAGCAAAAAAATATAAAAATCTTTATCATAAAAATTAAAATAGGTTTAAATGTTTTAAATATATTGATTAATATGTTTAAAATAAAAAATAAAAGTGGCGTCAGTTCGCCCATCACTCATCACAGCTCAGCAGCTACTCCGTTCATCATCCGCCATATAATATAATAACTATATGGGTTTCTAAGGATAAACAAGTAATGAATCATGATAGTAACTATTTAAAAGAAAATATAAAAAGTTTATGTCATGATTGTGTAACTTTGATACCATTAGGTATTATAGTTATCCTGCGAAAGTTCTATGAACACATAAGAACTTCCATTAGAATAATTTCAAGATATCACAAAATTTCAATGATTACCGTAATCTTTAAATATCCATTTTAATATCTCTAAGGTAGGAATAATTATTTAATCTAACTATTTTGGAGGTGTTTATGATGGATGAGAGAATATATACAATCCCATTGAGAGATGTTATAAACAAATCAGTTAGAACTAAGAGAGCTCCAAGAGCTATAAAGAAAATAAAAAAGTTTTTAATGAGACACATGAAAGCAGAAATTGTTAAAATAGACAACGAATTAAATGAAAAGATTTGGGAAAGAGGAATTCAAAAACCACCAGCAAGAGTTAGAGTTAAAGCTGTTAAAGATGGAAAAGTTGTTATAGCAACACTTGCAGAGTAAATAATATAAATAGGACCTTCCGTAGGAATAAATTTTTTATTGAATATAGATTCCTAAAGGAATCAAAGTTCAATTTAAGATATAAGACCTAAATTTAAATCTAAACCATGTGATGTCTATGATTATAAAAAAATACTTTTCAGGAATTTCTACAATTGGTGTATTGGCATTAACTACTGAAGAAATTACCCTATTACCGATTTTTCTTGATAAAAATGATGTTAATGAAGTGTCTGAAGTTTTAAAAACTAAATGCTTTCAAATTAATATTGGAGGTAGTTCATTAGTTGGTTCTTTATCAGCAGCAAATAAATATGGTCTATTATTACCAAAAATAGCTGATGATAAAGAATTAAACAAAATAAAAAATTTCTTGAAGGAAAATAACTTAGATTTAAATGTTGAAATCATAAAATCAAAAAATACAGCATTAGGTAACTTAATATTAACTAATGATAAAGGAGCTTTAATATCTCCAGAGTTAAAAGATTTTAAGAAAGATATTGAAGATGCTTTAAATGTTGAAGTTGAAATTGATACTATTGCTGAGCTTCCAACTGTTGGAAGTAATGCGGTGGTAACAAATAAAGGATGTTTGACTCATCCATTAGTTGAAGATGAAGAACTTGAATTTTTAAAAAACTTGTTTAAAGTAGAATATATTGGTAAAGGAACAGCTAATAAAGGAACGACTTCTGTTGGAGCTTGTATTATTGCAAACTCTAAAGGTGCTGTAGTTGGTGGTGACACTACAGGACCAGAGCTTTTAATGATTGAAGATGCTTTAGGACTGATTTAATAGAACTTTCACACTTTAATACTATTAAATTTCAAAAAGTTCTATTTAATTCCTTTACTTTTTTTGATTTTATTTTGATTTAAAAATGTTGAATTGTTATAAAGTAAAAAATATATTAATTAAATTTTTATATTATTATTACGTTTAAATACATTTCTAGATATGTATTAGACATACCGTTCTGGTTTTTCGCTACTACTTTTGGAACAATTGAAACAATTGTAGCGGATAACCTTCCAGCCTCCATACATATTACTCGATTTTAGAAACGCTCTCTTCCCTATTTATTTTAGGATGTTCGAAAATACTGATTTAGTTAGTATAGATTTTAGGCACACTCTTGCTCTAATATAATATTATTTAGGTGAGAATATGGATTTAGAGAAATTAATAAAAATTGGAGAGAGAGAAGGATTTGAAACTGAAGTTCTTTTTGTTAAATCTTATGACGTAAGTGTTGATTTAGATGGAAAAAGTGTAGATAGTTTTCAGACAGGAATTTCCTATGGTATTGGAGTTAGGGTTATAAAGGATGGAAAGGTTGGTTTCGCTTATTCAAACAAATTTGATGAAAATATTGTCTATAAAGCCATGAAAAATTTGGTTGAGGATAAATATACTAAATTTGCTGAACCGCAAAAATACAAAGAGCCAAAAGGGATGTTTTATAAAGAAATTTTAGATTTAGATGAAGAAAAATTGTTAGAAAGCTTAATAACTATGAGAAATACCGCCTTAGATAATAATGCAATTGTTTTAAGTGGAGGAATTTCTAAGGAAATTGGATATGCAAGATTAATAAATTCAAATGGTGTGGATATTGAAGAACAAGACACGTATTTCTCTGCATCAATATCTATAATGTATAATGGAGAAACATCTTATGAATGTAGAACAAAGCATAATATTTTTGATGTTGAAGAAATTAGCTATAAAGCATTAGATTTAGCTAAAAAGTCAGTAAATGGAAAAGCTATTTCATACAAAGGAAATATAGTTTTATCACCAAGGGCATTGTATGATTTGTTATCCTATACATTAATGCCAGCATTCAGTGCTGAAAACGTACAAAGAGATAGAAGCATTTTAAAAGGAAAAATTGGAGAACAGATTTTTAGTGAAAATATAACAATAATTGATGATGGAACTTTAGATTATGCTCTCTACTCTTCAAAGTGTGATGGTGAAGGTGTTCCAACGCAGAGAACAGTTTTAGTTGAAGGTGGTGTTCTAAAAAATTATTTGTATGATATAAAGAGAGCTAATAAAGAAGGAAAAAACTCAACAGGAAATTGTTCAAGAAGTTATAACTCTCTACCATATATTTCACCAACAAACTTTATCATTGAAGAAACAAAAAATAGCTTAGATGATTTTGATGAATATGTATATATTAATGGAGTAATAGGCTCTCATACATCAAACCCAATAACTGGAGATTTTGCTGTAGAAATACAAAACTCATATTTATATAAGAATGGAGATATAATCCCAATCAAAAAAGGAATGTTTGGAGGAAATATATTTGAGATGTTTAAAGAGGCTATACCATTAAATGACGTTGAGCAGAGGGGTAAGTTAATATCTCCTTCTATAGTGTTTAATGGTGAGATAATTAATTAATAACTAAAATAAAAATAAATTAAATATTTCTCAAAACAAAGAATTCAATAAAATATTTATCTTCTGTTAAATGAAAATCTAATTTTGCTGAAATCTAATAATTTTAATCTAATAATTTTTAAAAGTTTATATGGTGGGATTTATGCCAATGGGTTTTGGAGTACATTATGTAGGTAGCGAGGGAGTTGCTATAAGTCCATTTTATAGCATTCTCTGGATGATTATTTTTGTAGTAATTGTTGCGGTTATAATGTATATGATAATTTCTCCATTAAAAAAGCAATCAAGTTCAATAGACAATGAAAAGCTTATAAAAATAGAAAAGGATGTTGAGGAGATAAAAGAAATTGTTAAGGAGTTAAAGAAGAAATGGGAGGAAATAGAGTGATTTTATGAAGTTGATAGATGTGGTAAAAATGGGAGAAGCATTGTCTAATCCAATAAGGATTAAAATACTATATATATTAAATAAACAACCAAAAAATATCTATGAATTAGCTAAGGAGTTGGAACTATCAAGACCTGTAGTCTATGCCCATTTAAGAAAATTAGAAGAAGCAGGTTTAGTTGAGAGTGATTTAGTTTTAGAAGGAAGTAGAGCAAAGAGAATTTATAAAGCAAAAGAATTCAAATTTTATATTGATAATGAGATTATAAAAAATTTATTTGAAAAGAAGAAGGACAAATAATTTTATTCCTTTAATTTCTCTTTTAAATAATCAACAAGTTCATCTATCTTAACTCTAACTTGCTCTCTTGTATTTCTATCCCTAACAGTTACAGTTTTATCCTCTAATGTTTTTCCATCTACTGTTATACAGAATGGAACTCCTATTTCGTCAGCTCTCATATATCTTCTTCCAATAGCTCCACTGTCATCATACTCAGCTATAATGCCATTTTCTCTCAGCATTTGCTCTATTTCTTTAGCTATTTTTGGCATATCGTCCTTATTAACTAATGGTAAGACATAAGCTTTTATAGGAGCAATTGACGGCTTTAGGTTTAAATAAACTCTATCCTCTTCCTCTCTATAAGAGTGTTCTAATAAACAGTAGGTAATTCTATCAATTCCATAAGAAGGCTCTATAACATGTGGAATAACTTTCTCTCCTTTAATAACTTTTTTAACCTTTTTAATTTCAATATAATCTTTTAAAATCTCAAATTCTTTTCCATCAATTGTTATAATTACTTTACCATCCTTTTCAATATTTTTAACAAACTCTTCTTTCTCTTTTTCACTTAAGTTGTTTATATATGCCTCAATTGTCTTTGTATCTTTCTTAAATATCTTTCCAACAACTTTATAATTTAGATTTATTTCGTAAGTTTCAATCTCTTTTTCCTCATCAAGCTCAACAAATACCGAGAGTTCAACACCACTATGTTCTGAGTGGCTTCTTAAGTCATAATCTGTTCTATCTGCAATTCCAACACACTCAATCCATCCAAATCTTTCTGTATATATCTCAGCATCCCAACAGTCAATTGCATAGTGAGCCATCTCATTTGGCAAGTGCTGTCTGAATCTAATTTTATCTTTATCAATTCCAATATCCTCTAAAAATCTCTTTGTTAAAGCTATAAAGTAGGCAATTGTTTGATGTCTTATAATTCCTTTCTCAACAGCCTCTCCAATGCTCATTTTGATTATCTTTTCTTCATCTTTTAAGTTTTCGTCCATCTGCCTATCAGCTGGCAGTAATGGAACTACTTCATCCTTAACTAAATCAAATTTTTCATGCTCTTTTCTTTCTGGATGGACAAAGTATTCAATCTCTGCTTGAGTGAATTCTCTCAATCTAATAACTCCCTGCCTTGGTGAAATTTCATTTCTATAGCTCTTACCAATTTGAACAACACCAAAAGGCAACTTGTTTCTAAAAAATTGGGCTAACCTTCTAAATTGAATAAATATTCCCTGTGCTGTTTCAGGTCTCATATAACCAGTTCTCTTTCCTCCTGGCCCTATAGATGTGACAAACATCAAGTTGAATTTTTTAACCTCTCCAAGCTCTCCTCCACATTTTGGACATCTTATATCATGTTTTCTAATGAGCTCTTCTAATTCTTTCAAAGTCTTCCCTTCAGTATCTACATCTACAAACTCTTCAATTAAATGGTCAGCTCTAAAAGACTCTAAACAGTTTTTACACTCAACAATTGGGTCTGTAAAGTTATCAACGTGCCCAGATGCCTTTAAAACTTCATAAGGTGTTACTGTTGGACTCTCAATCTCATAAAACCCTTCTTTAACAATATACTGCTCTCTAAATTTTGATATAATGTTGTTTTTTAATAAACAACCTAATGGACCATAATCAACAAATCCAGCAATTCCTCCATAGATTTCAAATGAGCTCCATAAATATCCCCTTCTTTTTGCTAAATCCATAATCTTTTCATAGATATCTTTTTCCATTCTCTCACCAAAGTATTGTTTTTCCATTGTCTATTCTATCTAATATAAATATCATTAATGATGAAGCAATTAAATCAGCAGTAGTTCCAGGATTTAATTTGTTTCCTTCTTTTGATAAATATTTGTCAAATTCTATGACTTTTTCTTCTTTAAAGTTATTTAACACATCTTCAGCCATTTTAGAAACTTTTAAAGCAGTTTCAAAACCTTTCTTTCTTGCAATTAATGTATCAGGATATTTAGCCAATAGGTTTAAAAATGTTTTTGTTACAGCTAAGTTTATGTTGTTGAGTTCCTCATAATACTTTTTTAATAAATTATAGCCCTCAAATGAGATTTTAAAGTTATCAACCCATTCTTTACTTATATTATCCCATTCTGCAGATATTTTATAAACATCTAAAAGAGTTAAATTTTTTTTAATAAGTTCTTTTTTTGCATCTTCTGAAGTGACATCAGGACCCTTCTTTGGTTTATTGACATAAGCCATTGCTATATTTATAGCATCATAGACGTTTATTGCATCTTCAACAGTTGTATTTTCGGCAATTTTCTTTAAATTATCTTTTAATTTATTTTCATCAAAACTATCTAATTTTCCAGCAGCCATTGCTATAGGGATGTGTAGCATTATAATTCCTAAATTTGCATTAGTTGGTGACCATTTTTTGCTCTCAATTACAGCCTTTTTTATGTATAAACCAACATTTCTATCTTTTTGAGCCGCTTCATAAACAACGTTTCCAATTGCAATTCCAGAGTTTATAAAGTGATGATATTTGATATCTTTATAGTCCCTATTTCTATGAACATTTCCGGGTTTGAAAGAGCTAACTTCTAAACAGCACGCTATTTGAGAAGCTTTCATTATATCAAAAGGATTCATGTTTTCACCAAAATTTTTATATATTTAAATATGACAGGTATGAGAATGAAATAGTATAGTTTATCATAATAAAATTTGGTGTTAATATGTTTAGTTCTTATTCTTTAATAGGGATAGGTTTAGGAATATATTTTTATGTTGGTATTATTTCGTTTCTTTTAGGTATTGTTCCAATAGGTGAAATATTCAAATATTCAAAAATTGGAAGAGATAAAATAAAATCTAAGGCAATATATCAATATAAACTGACTGTGTGATTACGATAGTCCTTTCTTTATTAGTTCTTTACTATGCTCTTTAATTACTTTAGTATTGTATTTATTGTAACTACAAATTTAACAAAACCGATATTACTTTTTGAGGTTAGATAATTACGTTCACATTGAATCAACTATCGCAACAAATTTGTATCTATTGTTATCTAAAATATAGGGAAGGTTAGATAACTGATTATATAGGTAATAGATATCCCTCTAATCGTCTTTATCGGTGTTAATGTTCCCATCACTCCATACGAAGAACATATCCCTAAACTATTTATAGAATCAACCCGTATATCACTAAATGTTGCTAACATATAGGTATCACCGTTTTTTAATAAATTATTTAACCCCATCCTATTCCTGGTTTTTGCTTTTAAGACTCTTTTCGTTAATTCACACTTTCAGTTATTTAATATATAAACTGCGAAAGTTCTATAAATATTCCTCAATATCGTAATTTAGCTTTTCAAACCACATTTTCTTTCCTTTTATTATAATATTTCCTCTCCACTCTTCTTTTGTTTCTGGAAAATCTTCTCTATAATGAGCTCCTCTACTTTCCTCTCTATACAAAGCAGATTTTATAACCAATTTTGCAACAACAGCCATATTTTTTAATTCAAAGTATTTCTGCAAATCAATAATTCCATTAACTTTGATATCATCTATATTTTTCTCAATTTCGTCAATTTTTTCTAAGGCTTTTTCTAATCCTTCTTTATTTCTAATAATAGATACATAATTCCACATAATCTTTTTTAAATCATCAATTAAATTATAGACGTTTAAATTTCCATCTAAGCTTTTTATTTCATCTAATATTTTTGTAACATCTTCTTCATTATCAATATTTTCAAATTCATTATTTTCAACAAATTCTTTAGCTGATTTTCCAGCAATAGCTCCAAATACTTGCGTATCTGCTAAGGCATTTCCTCCCAATCTATTAGCTCCATGAACTCCTCCTGTAATTTCTCCACAGGCAAATAAACCAATTATGTTAGTTTCACACTTCTCATTAATCTTTAAACCACCCATAAAATGATGAGCAGTTGGAGATACTATCATTGGCTCTTTTCTAATATCTATTCCAATCCTTAAAAACTGCTTTAACATAGTCTCTAACTTCTTTTCAATAACTTCATTTGGCAAGTGAGAGACATCTAAATAAACTCCTCCATTGACTCCTCTCCCCTCTTGAATCTCTCTATAAATTGCTCTTGCAACAACATCTCTTGTTGATAATTCCATTCTTTCCTTATCATACTTTGCCATAAATCTTTCTTTATTTTTGTTATATAAAATCCCTCCTTCTCCTCTAACCGCCTCTGTAACTAAAATTCCTGTTCCAACCATTCCTGTTGGATGGAATTGTACCATTTCCATATCTATAAGTTCAGCTCCTTCATTATAAGCAATTGCAAATCCATCTCCTGTCTTTTGTATTGGATTGGACGTTATAGGATAGAGTTGCCCTGCTCCTCCGGTAGCTAATATTGTAGCTTTGGCAAATATTGGAAATATCTCTCCAGTTTTTAAATCTAAAAATATAGCCCCATAGCATCTATTATCATTAACAATTAACTTTATTGCCATAACTTCTTCTAAAATTTTAATCCTTTCAAATTTTGATAGATATTCCATCAATCCCCTCATTATCTCATGTCCTGTTCTATCACCACAGTAACATGTTCTATTAAAACTCTGCCCACCAAATGGTCTTTGAGCTATAAATCCATCTTCATTTCTATCAAACAAAGCTCCAAACTTTTCTAAGTTTAAAAGTTCCTTAGGAGCGTTTTTAACTAAAATCTCTACCAACTTTGGATTGTTTATAAATCCTCCACCTTTTACTGTATCATAAAAATGCTTTTTAAAACTATCTTTTGGGTTAAAAACTGCATTATATCCTCCTTCAGCCATAACTGTGCATCCACTTTTTCCAAATAATCCTTTAACAGCTATTATGACATTTTTATCTCTACCTTCTATTGCTGCTCTTGCAGCAGCACCTCCTCCACCTATAATTAGAATATCAGTTTTCATTTTTATCACCAAAAACTAGCATTATTGCCTAACATAATCAGAGACTTTTAAGATAAAAAGTTTAATAAAGTTTAATAGTGTATATAAAAAAATAGAAAAATATGAAACTTACGATACAATGTTAAAGGAAAGGATTATGAATATTAGAAAAATAAGAAGTCGATAGAGATTAAAATCTTAGCAGGGGATTTTGTATTACTTAGGGATATCGTTGAGGAAAATTAGTTTGTTCCCATCTCAATTTGAGAGTATAAGCTATGAATCGGTTAGACTATTTTAAATAAGACTGAAAGAAAGATAAGAAACCTAATAGCAATCGATGAAACTAAACTAAAGATTGAAAATGAAACTATTTACGTATGGTCTGCTATCCATGTAGTATCTAAAGAATGCTTAGGTATTTATGTCTCTAGAACAAGATGCTACCTCGATACCCTCTTATTCGTAAAAAAATAGATTATAATTATGACGATTTTGACAAAAAGTGTATAAATAATAAATAACAAAAATAAAGAGGGGGTGTATGGATATGAAGCGAAAAAAGTGAAAGAGACCTATTATAACGAATACGAAGTTATGGAGAGATATAACGATAAGGATGTTTCTATGATAAAACAAGCTGTTTTTTAGATAGAGCCTCCATATAGATTAAAGAACGATTAGACTGGGAGACCAGGTTATAATCCAAGAGCAATAGCAGTATTATTTAAAGATAAGATATTTGAAATCCAACGATTGGATTTTAAAGGAGCTTGAATTAGATACCTGTCATTGAAATCAACTATTTGTGGAAAAAGTAGGCCATATTTGAAGAAGCTATTGGCTAATATAAGCGATATTTTATGCGTTTTAGCAGATAAAGGATATGAATCGAAGTTAAACGCTCAATTAATTGCAGAAAAATCATCCAAGAAAATTTAATAGTATTTATCGATTTAGAGTCAAAATCGAGGCTAATATACATAGTCATGTAAAAATTACAACGCAATATTATTATGCTGTAAAGTCATACTTTAAAATACTATTCAATACATAAAAACTAAATTACTTCTATATGATTAAAAATAATTTATTTGCTCAAGAATCGAACTTAGGGTTCTTAAATCTCGATTATAAAAAATTATATACCTTATGACCAAACTCTATTATGAGTTAAGTTATTTATAGATATAACATAATAATAACTTTTAAATAATTCATAGCTTATGGAGGGACAGTTATGAAAAAAGGAACTGATTTGTTAAAGAAAGGATTTGCTAAGATGGTGAAGCATGGAGTTGTAATGGATGTTACTAATGTTGAACAAGCTCAAATAGCTGAAGAAGCAGGAGCTGTTGCAGTTATGGCTTTAGAAAGAGTTCCTGCAGATATTAGGGCAACTGGTGGAGTTGCAAGGATGTCAGACCCAGCTTTAATTGAGGAGATAATGGATGCTGTTTCAATTCCAGTTATGGCTAAGTGTAGAATTGGACATATAACAGAAGCAGAGGTTTTAGAGGCTATTGGCGTAGATATGATTGATGAGAGTGAAGTTTTAACCCAAGCTGACCCATTCTTCCACATATATAAGAAGAAATTTAACGTTCCATTTGTTTGTGGGGCAAGAAACTTAGGAGAGGCAGTTAGAAGAATCTGGGAAGGAGCAGCTATGATAAGAACAAAAGGAGAGGCAGGAACTGGAAACATTGTTGAGGCAGTAAGGCATATGAGATTGATGAATGAAGCTATAGCTCAATTGCAGAGAATGACTGATGAAGAAGTTTATGGAGTTGCTAAATTCTATGCTCAAAGATATGCTGAATTAGCTAAGACTGTTAGAGAAGGAATGGGATTGCCAGCAACTGTTTTAGAAAATGAACCAATATATGAGGGCTTTACATTGGCTGAGATTGTTGATGGGTTGTATAAAGTTTTATTAGAGGTTAAAAAATTAGGAAGATTGCCAGTAGTTAATTTTGCGGCTGGAGGAGTTGCAACACCTGCAGACGCTGCATTAATGATGCAACTCGGTTCTGATGGAGTTTTTGTAGGTTCAGGAATATTTAAATCAGAGAACCCATTAGAAAGAGCAAGAGCAATTGTTGAAGCAACCTATAACTACGATAAGCCAGATGTTGTTGCAGAGGTTAGCAAGAACTTAGGAGAAGCTATGAAAGGAATAGATATAACTCAAATAAGCGAAACTGAAAAAATGCAATATAGAGGAGATTAAAAATACACTAATTAATTTTATTTTTAAATTTTTAAATTATTTTAATACCATAGCTCTCATCAAATGTATTAGCCTATAGGATAAAAGAGATATGACAAAAAAGATATAGATAAAGTGAAGAAATCGGAAATTCCAAAAATTCTACAAATAATATATTTTATGCGAGCGAAATTTTACCTGATAGTAGAGGGATATAAATTACCCTATATTCGCAGAGAAATAATAGCGCTATTAGACTTAATAATCTTTTCGTTTTGGCAATCTTATATATAAAAATAGTTCAAACTACTATCTTTTTTTATGTCTGTAAATTTCCGCTAATTTAAAATAGAATAGGTGCAATTACAGAGATTATAATTAATCCTGCTAATATATAGCCCATGATTTTTGTACTTTCACTACCTGTATATGACCTTGTCAAATCTTTCTTTATGTCATTTAACTCTTTAAATTCTTCATCATTCACATGTAAATATTGCATCTTAGTATTCATAATTTCACCATGCCTTACATGTTTTTTCACTTATATAATTAAAAAAAGTAGTATATATCCTTTTTTGCTCATGAACAATCATGATAAATGTTTTTAATGAAAAAGGATAGGTTTTAATCTATAATAGTAAATTATTATAAATCCAATAAATAATATTAAAGATTTCTCTGGAATTGGGCGTAGCTATTAAAAAAGATAAAACAGATGCAGAACTTGCTCCACTCTTTTTTAAAGAAACGCCTATTGAAATAACTGAACAAGAGCAGATAGGTAAAGGAATTCCAAATAAAACACTTTTTACAACTGATGAAGTTGTAGGATTTCCAAGATGTTTTCTAATAAGGTCATCTGGTAAAAAATATTTAAGAATTCCAGCTATCAACAGCCCAATTATTATATAGACAGCCAATTCATTTAAGAAATTCCAAAAATTTATAAAAAATTTGTAAATTATATGAAGCATTTAAATCAACCCAATTATAATAATGGCAAAGTTTTTCTTAAATCTTTTTCAATCTTATTTATTTCCTCAGCATATTTAATTGCTATCTTTCTCATAACCTCATTAACATTGTTTATTTCCAAATCTTCCAATCCTATAATTTTAACATGCTCAGCTCCTTTTGATTTTACATTTATCCCCAAATGTATTTTTGCTGAAACAGTTCCTTTACATGCTATACAAACAGATAATTTTTTATCTTCAAAGTATAAATCATCCCCATCTCTTTTTAATCTTATATTATAACTTTCAATTACTTCCTTAGCTATAAAAACCAACAATCTCTGCCTTAAATATATTGTCTTTAAATCAATGGCATCAAAATGCTCTACAACAAAATTTATAGCATCTTCTGATTTTATTGGAATCTTTATATTTTTTTCTCTTTTTATGTCTTTCAAATCCTTCATATTATCTATAGAGACATTCATCTTTCCTCTAAAAACAACTATGCTATCTTTTTGGACATCAAAGGTTTTAAATGCCCATAACGGCTCTATCTCCCTTCCTGTATAATCTAATTTATCTTTAACAAAAATTATTGTTATATAATCAGTATCAAAAATTTCAAAATCTATATGGGCGAAGCCATTATCTACACAATCCAAAGTTTTTGATGAAGCTTTATTGAAGTTTTTTCGTGAATTTTCAAAATCCATAAAATCACCATGGTAATGGCTTATATTCTCTTTTAATATCTGGAACTTCCGAGAACACATCATAAGTTATATTGTTTAATATAAAACCATCCATTTCCTTTAATTGAACTAATAAGCATCCTTTAATAGTAACATTAATTTTAGGTGCATTTTTTTGCATTTCATCAACTATTAAAAGTAAATCCCTAATTTTTCCCAAATTATTCAAATCTATCCCCGCATTTTTTAAAAAACTTAAGTTCTCTTTGTAGGAGATGAGTTGATGAACCATAATCTCATTAGCGTAGCCATTAAGTTCTTTAGCTAAATTTAAGAGCTCATTATCATTAAATCCTGGAATATAAATAGCTCTAACAATTGTATGCAAATATTTTGAAGCAATTTTTATATTATTTAAAACTCTCTCAAAATAATCTTTTCCTGTCAATAATTTATATTTCTCACTACTAAAAGAGCTCAAACTAATCATTATCAAATCTAAACCTAAATCTTTAAATTCCTCTATAATTTTTTCATTTAATAAAATTCCATTTGTTTGTAAATCAACTCTTAATCCTAAATCCTTACAAAATTCAATACCTTTTTTTACTCCTTCCAAATCCAATAACGGCTCTCCATATTGGGATATGGTAACTGCCTCTGCCTCTTCTAAATTTCCATAAATTCCCCTCTTTACATTTTTTAGTTTAGAATAACAATAAATACAGTTTAAATTGCACTTTTGTGTTAATTCTATTGATGGGTGATGATGAGGATTCTCTATCTCTAAATTTATCCCTTCACAGCCAATGCAGTGTTTAACTATCTTTAAATTTTTAACTATTTTTTCCAATTTATCGCAAATCTCATTTCTTAAAATTATCATAGTCATCACAAAAAAATTAAATTTTTTAGTTTTTTAGTAATAGCCAGCAGTATTCATTGTTTCTAATTTTTCTTTTAATTTTAAAGCTTCTTCATTTTCTTCTGGTTTTATTGGTCGTTCTGAAGCTACAGAAACTATTGCTTTTCCTACATAAGTGTTTCTAATTCTCATACCCTCTGGAAACACTCTATTCATAAAATCCATTACTTTATCTATAAAATCTTTGCTTGTATCATAAACTTCCATATCTAAGTCAATATCCGAATCTGTAATAATTTCAAACCTTGACGGTTGGTCTATAACATGTATCTTTCTTAATAAGTGTGGAACATAGGTTTCGTCGGTAATCTTTAATTTGTATATTACTCTATCGTTTTCTTTCTTTTGCTCTACAATTTCAGCAAAATCTCTAAGCTTAATAATCTTTCTTGTTGGCTTTGGAAGAGCTCCCAATATAAAATATGGTTCTTTTTCTTTAGCAATAAATTCTACTCTAATTATTGATTTTCCTAATAATAAATCTTCCAATGCAGTTTGGATAACTTTTGTATAAATCTCCTTTCCAGCTTTATCTTCACAATATACTACTATCTCAGCCATATTCTCTCCCCACTGGAAAAGTTAAAATTAAATTTAAAAATAAAAATTTTAAAAATATTTATTTTAAGCTTTTATTTTCTTATATCTAAATCCTGATGACAATAAAGCGGCTCCAACAGCTCCAATTAGTTGAGAGTATCTTGGGACAATAATCTTCCTTCCTAAAACCTCTTCCATTGCTAAAACTAAACCTTTTAACAAACTACTACCTCCAACCAATATAACTGGGTCTCTAACATCAACCTCTTGAAGTTGTTGCTCAAAAACTTGCTCAGCAACTGAGTGAGCAGCTGCAGCTGCTACATCTTCAGCTTTAGCCCCCTCAGCTAAAGCAGTAACCAAATCTTGAATACCAAAGACTATACAATAGCTGTTCATGTTTATCTTTCTCCAATCTCCTTTTGCTGCCAACTCTCCTAACTCTTGGAGAGAAACCCCCAACCTTCTTGCAGTAATCTCAAAGAATCTACCACTTGCCCCAGCACAGATTCCTCCCATAGTAAATCCATCTGGGATAGCATCATATAGAGAAATAGCTTTGTTATCCATTCCTCCAATATCTATAACCGTTGCTTCTCCCTCCTGTTTATCTGCTAAATAAGCAGCTCCTTTTGAGTTAACCGTTAGCTCTTCTTGTATTAAATCAGCGTTAAAGTATTTTCCAACTGTGTATCTTCCATATCCTGTAGTTCCTATAGTTTCAACTTGGTCTAATGATATGCCAGCCTCATTTAAAGCATTATTAACCGCTTCTTTAGCAGATTCAATAACATCCTTTGTATAAATCCATCCTGTTCCAGCTACTTCATCATCTATCATAACAACAGCCTTTGTTGTTGTAGAACCGCTATCAATACCTAAACTTATTCCCTCTTGCTTCTTTCTTGCTAATAATGATTTTCTTTCAACAATTGTAGTTAATGCCTCCATCCTTGTTAATAACTCAGAAGCTTTTGTTCTTTCAGTAAATGAATACATAACAACTGGTAGATTTGTGTTCTGTTGAATTAGCTTTCTTACTTCATTCCTAACCAAAGCACCTTCAGCACATCTGAAACATGTAGCTATAAACACAGCTTCAGCATCTGTATTTCCCTCTATAATAGACATTGCTCTTGCAAACATTAATTTTAAATTAGCTGAGCCAACTTTAAACCCTAATCTCTCTTCAACTTCATCAATATATGATAAATCAACTTCAGGGAATATAAGTTCTCCACCAACCTTTTGTGCCGCCTTTTCAATTTCATGATAAACTCCGCTCCATTCTGCTCCGCAAGTTAATAAAGCAATCTTTACCATAACCTACACCGTTTCCCATTTCTATAGCATATAATAGTATTTATTTAACAACAATTATATAAAATCATTAAGGAAATGGGTTGTCCTCAGCCCACAGTTTCATCGGGAATACCATTCCCTCTGCTGTGGGTTCATTGGACTTCGGGCTGAACGGATACAGCCCCAGAAATCTTTTTATCAGATTAAAGACAGCAATAACATCTCTATCGGCATAGAAACCACAATCAAAGCAATACATTAGCCTCGAAGGCAGAGCCTCCTCATCAGCTAATCTATATAATTGAGATAATCTATTTCCACAGTTTGGGCATAATATAGAAGTGAAAGCTGGATTTACCTTAACAACTATAACTCCGAATTCTAAGCACTTATTTTTAAGATTGTCTAAAAATTTTTTGGCTGATATATTGTGTAATTTATGTTTTAGCTTTTTAAAAGATTTTTTAGCAATATTTTGGTTAAAATAGGTTGATAAATCCTCGATAATTAAAACTGCTTCTTTTTCTTTAAGTTCTTTTGCTATATTATTAGCTAACTTTTTTAACATATCCTCTCTGATATTTTTTAATCTCCTACCGAATTTTTTAAGCAAGATAATGCCTTTTCTCTTTAACGGTTTATCTTGTTTGTGAATACCTTTAAATGCGAATTTCTCTTGGATATTATCCATTATATTTGAGTATTTTTCGGTTAATTTTCCTAAATCAGTTTTTATCATCCCTATATTTTCGAAATTACCATAAGTTATATTGTCCAAGTTAAAATCTAATGCATAAACCTCTTTATAATAATCATTAATAGTTATTTCCTTTTCTAATGGGATTAAAACTGTTACTGTCCCATCTTCTTTATTCAATCTCAGTTTAAAACCCGATTTTATTTTCCAACCTTCATTTAATAATTTAAAAAACAGTTTGTGTGGTTTTAGAGGAATAACTATTCTACCGTTCGGTGTAGATAATCTTAAATGCAATGTTTTCTTTCCTTTTTTATCTATCGAATATAGTTTTTCTATATTCGTTTTGAAATCTTTGTAGTTAAATAAAGTTTCATCCAACCATAAAGATACCTTCTTAATTTTTGGAATTTTTGTATATACTCTTCCTTTCTTTTTTACGGATATAAAGCTTTTTATTCTTGTGGATGCATCTTGAGAGGCGGTATAGATATAATGAGTCGGCAACTTCGGATATTTGTTTTTTATTTCTTCGTATATTCCTTTCCTAATCTTTATATGTCCTTTTATTTTATTCTTTAATCCAAAATCTAAGGCAATAGATAAAATTTCTTTATACGCTTTGATAGTATTCTCTATGATTTTTATTTTTGTTCTTGTTAATGGTTTGCTTTTCAACACCACTGTTTTAGACAGTTTGATTAGTTCTGGCATCTTAATTCACTAAGTAATTTTTGTTTGGTTTATTAGTTCCTTCTTATATTTACAGTTTTCGGAGGAGCAATTATAAATATCTATATGTTACGATATGATACAGAAACTAAGAAACTGTTTCAAACACAATTTAATATTTATATGGAAATTTTTTTATTAATTTTAGCATTTCATTTTCTGATATATATTCCTTTGTGCCTATAATCAGCTTTGGCTCTTTTAGTATTCTACCAAAGAATACTAAAGGGCATTTATTTTTTAATGCAATATCCACTACTTTTTTATATTCTTCCTCTGGAACTGCTAATATATAAGTTCCCAAATATCTTGTAGCTCTGGAGTATGGAAGAGATTTTATCTCAGCTCCTTTCTTTGCCTTAATTAACATCTCTAATAAATTCCCTAACCACCCACCCCTCGATGCATCTTTACAGGCATTTATTTTTATTCCTCTCTTTAAAATTTCCAAGTAGGTATTAAATTTTTTCTTTACTTTATAAATTCTCTCTCCAACCTCTCCCTCTACAGGGTCACCAAGCATAATTAATAAATCTCCTTCCTTAGCTCCTCCATCCCTTGTTATTAAATTTTCATCAATCAACTCCCCAAAAACAGCTACTGAAATGCAAGATTTTAGACCTTCAACTGTTTGTGTATTTCCCCCAATTATTGGAATCTCTAAACCTATACTCTGCTTTCTTAAACCATCAACAGCAAATTTTATCTCCTCATCATTTTTTGCTTGAATAGCATTTAATGCAAATTTTGGCTTAGCTCCCATCGCTACTACATCACATGCTGTATGAATTAAAGCTGTCTTAGCCCCTAATTTTAAAGGATATGGGCCTTCCATATTAACAACCATGTTATTTATAACTACTGCATCATCTCCAGCTTTAATTCCGCTTTTTAAATCATCAATTAAATCATCAAAGTGCCAAAACGCCTTTCTTGGATAATTTGTTTCTAATATATGCTCTATAGCCATTTTTATCTCATATTCAAAATTTTCCATATTTACACCAAATCTTTAGTTTCTATTAACTCATCAATATTTTCTCCAAATATATAGCTATTTTCTTTTCTAAAATCTTATTTTTTAGTAAATTTAACGTTTCTAATGTAAATTTTTTGTATATTTTAATCTCAATATTTTGTTATTCATTTCTTAATGCTTTTATTGGGTCTAAATTTGCCGCTTTATATGCAGGATATAACGCAGAGATTAAAGATGTTAAAATTCCAAATATAACTCCAATTATCATATAGATGATGACATAATAAGATAGTGATGTTTTTAACAAATAATGAACAATTAAATAACCAAAGAACAAACTCAAAAATGCTCCTATTAAAGAACCAATAATCCCTAAAATTAATGCTTCATATAAAAACAATAATATAATGTCCTTTTTTGAAGCTCCCATACTTCTCATTACTCCAATTTCTTTTGTTCTTTCAACAACACTCATTAACATAACATTTCCAATTCCAATACCTGCAACTAATAAAGAAATAGCCCCAATACCCATTAAAAAATAAGAAACCTTAGTTATAACTCTATTAATTGCTTCTAATATGGAATTTAAAGATATTATGATACATTTTTTCTCTTTCCTATTCAAAATTTTTTCGGTTTCATTTTTTATTCTATTAATGTCATTTATATCTCTAACATACAAAATTATTCTTGAATAGTTCTCATCTTTATAAAACCTTTTATATGTTTTTGCCGTTAAGATTATTGAGTTATCAGGAAAAAGAAATGTGCTGTTATAAACTCCACATATTCTCAATGATATATTTTTAATCTCTAACTGATTTCCAATATTAACATCATTTATATTTGAGAAAAAAGTATCAACAGCAACAGAGGTGTCAGAAACTTTTACATCTAAATTTAAATATTTTATATCATTTTTATCAATGCCAAACACATTTGCATAGGCTTTTTTATTCTTTCCCTTTATATAAACAAAATCAGAAGTGGCATAAACTGGAATAACTTTACAATTTAAAATTCTTAGTTTTTCAACATCTTTTTTATCAAAAGACGTGTATCCATTTTGATAATTTGGATAAATAATTATATAGTTAGATATACTTCCTAAGTTTTCCATAATTCCCTGTTTTAACCCTCCGCCCAATATTCCTAAGGAAGATATTGCTGCTACTCCAATAATTATTCCTAATAAAGCTAAAATACTCCTCAACAAATTTCTTTTTAAATTTCTCCTTGCTAATTCAAAATACATAATCTCACTTATCTAACTTTTCAAAGGTGGTTATTAAGTATGAAATTAAAACTAATATTGTATATCCACCCATTGATGGAATCTCTCTTTTAAAAAATATCCAAAGATATAAGAAGATAATCCCTATAATTAAGGATACCCCAAAAAATTTTACTGTGAATTTTGCAAACTCTTTAACTTTACCTTTCGAAAAAAAGTATGTTGATAATGAAAAAGAAAGAAATACTCCTATTGGAGATACAAATGAATAAATTACATTATCCCAATTTATAGATGATTCTGGTAGGTAGTTAATTACAAAGAGTTCAATAAGATATTTAACAACAATTAGCATTAAAATAAAAATAAAAATCCCTATGATAACTGACTTAGTTTCGTCATAATTTGAATTTTTATTTATCATAATCTCCCCTTAATATTTCTTCTTTTTCAATCATTCCATCTTTTAAATAAATTATCCTGTCTCCAAATTTTGCAACGTTTATATCATGTGTTACAACAACAATGGTTTTTCCATTTTCATTTAGTTTTTTTAACAATATCATTATCTTTTCTCCTGTCTTACTATCTAAAGCTCCTGTAGGCTCATCTGCCAATATAATCGGTGGATTATTAGCTAAAGCCCTCGCTATAGCTACTCTTTGCTGTTGTCCTCCACTTAACTGATTTGGTTTGTGATTGGCAAATCTCTCCTCTAACTCAGCCATTTTTAAACATTCTAAAGCTCTTTTCTTTCTATCTTCTTCACTCATAGCATTTCTATACTTAAAAATTAGTGGAAGTTCAACATTTTCTAAAGCTGTTAATAAAGGAATTAAATTAAATTGCTGAAAAACAAAACCAATTTTATCTCTCCTAATTTTTGTTAATTCATTGTCATCTAAGTCATTTGTCATTATATTATCAATATAAACTTCTCCTTCTGTTGGTTTGTCCAAACAACCAATAATATTTAAAAGTGTAGATTTTCCACTTCCAGAAGGCCCCATAATTGAAACAAATTCTCCTTTTTTTATTCTTAGATTTACATTTTTTAGGGCATATATTGTCTCATCTCCCATTTTGTATATTTTTGTTACATTTTTTAGTTTAATCATTCTTTCCCTCTAATAGTATCTTACAAAAATTTAACTTGCCACATTACTTAGAAGATTCAATAAAAATTTTATTAAAATTATATGAGAAACTCCTGCAATAATTAATAAAATTAGTGTATTAGATAAAAATGTAGCTATAAACAAAATAATAAATTTTAAAATTAACAACATGACATCTTCAACACCTTCAAAATATACCATTGGAATTATAGTTGTGTGCAAAAGCATCTTAATTAAAGTAAGGAATTAGTAATTGTCATTATAAAAGTTTATTTTATTTTGCACACAACTATAAAATAACAGCTGAACTAACTAAAGACCATAATAGGACTATTATTAAAGGAAGTTTTAAATTCATTGGTTTAGTTACAATCTCTTTGAAAAATTTATCTAGATTTAATATTAAATCATTCAGTAGTTCACCATAAATATTTATTAAGATTTAAAGGACGATGAAATAAATAATAGAGGAGATTAGACCTTAAGTAGAAAATACGAATATTTCAATATATTATATCAAATCCTTGTCTGGATCTATATCATCAAGTTTTAACTCTTTCAAATCTATTCCAAGAGGTTCTGCCGTTTGCTTAATTATTGATATCACTTCGTTAGACCCAATAATCTACCAACCGCGTACATATACTCTTCCTTATCATTATCCTTATGTTTTTCAGCTTCGTCTTTTTCTTTTTTAGCTTCTAAAACTCTTTCTTTAATAGCTTCGCATATTTAATAAACAAATGCTTGTAGATTATCTATATCTACATTCTTCATTTTATTCACCCCATTATTATCTTAATTCACCTCTTTCTATTAAAATTCCTTTCATAATGTCTGCTAACTCCTGATTTCTTTCCATATCTTTTTTCCATTTATTATTTCACTGTTAAATTACCATGTTAAGATTTAATGAGTGATAAAAATAATATTATGTAAATTTTTTATCCATCAAATCACATTCTCACTTTCATTCAGACATATTTTAATAATTTTTCTTTACAAATCCTCTATAAATTAAATAAACTACTCCAATAACAAATATAATTGCTATTCCAATTACTAAATAATTAATTCCACCACTATTTTCATTTTTTAAGGAAATAAGTTCCCTATTAATTTTTATTGTCTTATGGATTGTTATTAAGTTGTTATTTTCATCCCTATATGTTATTTTAATTGGAATCTCATTCACAGTTCCATTAATTTGGCAGTGTAATTCAAAACTTCCATAGTCATCTGGGTTTAATGTCCCAACAAAATAGTTTTCATATGGCTTTTTTGGAATTATATTGTTTGTTTTTTCTATTGAGATTAGAACACTCTTCGCCTTTCCAGTCCCAATGTTGTCTATATCGCCAGTTATTTTAACGTCATCAAATGAATTTTCTACATCAATTCCACTTAAAACCAAATCAGCTTTTCCTATAACATTTATTGTTAAATTTTTCTCTATTTGATTGTTATCGAAATATATAACTACAGGAATTTGGATAATTCCTTCTTTATCAACTTTTATTTGAAAGGTTAAATTTTTTGTTTCTCCTTTTTTAATGAATACGGTTTTTTGGTTATTTCCAATAAAGTATTTACTTATTTGGACTATAAATAAAGAATCTTTATAATTATTTTTTATTGAAATTGTCAGATTTTCAATCTTTCCAACTGTGATTATTGGATTATTCATATTTATTGAGACCAACTCATTTGGAAATACATTGAATGTTAAAATACCTATATTCTCAACTATATTTTTATTCTGATAGGTTAAAGTTTCTGTTTTTGAATCCCCATTTATTGTTTCTGATTTTTGAGTTAATTCCAATAAATCATAAGGATTTTCGTATGATATTTTATAATTTATTGAATAAACTCCCTCTTTTTTAGCAAATACTGTTAGTGGAATGTAGGTAGAAATTTTTGGATTTAAAGAAGTTATTGTGAAAGTATTATCTCCTAAAATTATTAGATTGTTTGAATTTTGGAATGTTATTTTAATATTTTCAGCAATTCCTGTTCCTTTATTTGTTAATAAAATTAAAACTTTATTAGTTCCTACTTGTAGAATGTAGTTATCAGGTTTTACAATTACGTTGGCTTTTCCTCTTACTGGTAGTGTAAAAATTCTATTTTCAGAGTATTGCTCTCCATTTTTAGTATAGTTGCAATAAACTACCATACTATAATCATAATTTGGTGCATTTGGGCTAACTTTTATTATAAAATGAGCAACACCTATTTCAGATGGAAAAAGATGTCCTATCCACTGCTTACCTTTAATAATTTGGATATTATTTTCTGACATTTGGTTATAAGGTTTTATATAAACAACGGTGTTATTAATCTCTTCATCTGACTCAAACGTTACATATAAATCATAGGTTTTTGATGGCTCTAAGTATTGAGCTTTATAATCAATATTTTTAAATGTTATATAAGCTGAGGTTTGAGTTAAAAGGAATAAAAGTGAAAAAATAACCAATAGATTTTTCAACCCCTTCATATTTTCCCCCAACTTATAAAAACTTTAATACACTGTATAGTTGATATAAACCAAATATAACTGTTGGGATTAGAGCTACAATAAATGCTTTCTTTAAATCTAAGTTTCTTGCATATTTTATAGCATAAGTCCATATATACAAATTCCATATCGTTACAGCAAATCCTATTAATGCATTGGTGTATATTAAAGTTCTTGGGATTATCTGTTTCATAATCATTTTAACAACAATAGGGTTTTGTAATTGAGATATAGTCAATGGCTGAATATGGATTTGTGATAAATAATAATATGCAATAGGAATAGTTATTAATGCCCCTATAATGTTGGGTATAAATCCATAACCTACAAAAGATAGTGTCTTTTTAAAACTTCCCTCCCCCTTAAAAGCAATTGATATTAGATGCATAATTCCTGCTACTATTATCCAAGCAATAAATCCTCCAATAAATGTTGATACTAAGCCAATTATTTTTGTGAATGCCATAATTTGTTGATATTGTGGTGGAAATATTTTGTATATTATTGAAGTTGAGATATAGGCAGAGATTGCTATTAATATAGAGAAAATTAAAATAATAATAAATGGCTCTTTAAGAGAGATTTCTCTATTTGCTAAATTTTTAAAGAAATTGTTTGGATTTAAGATGAGTTCTTTTATATCCATTATTTCACCTTTTATTTTTTTGATATCTAATTTTAATGTAATGTTATATATAAATGGTTATCAGTTTCCTTATGCCTTAAATATTTAATATTAAATTTGCAACTTTTGGTGTAATATAAACCTCTACGAAAGCGGCTATAATAATTAGAATTATTGAAATTAATGCTAATTTTAAGAATTCTTTTATATCTTCTTCTGTTATTGGCTTTTCTTTCTTATCTAAGAGATAAAGAGTTATTTCATACGGTATTTTAAAACCTGCTACTGCCGATATAAGCATTGCTGGAATTTCAAATATTCCATGTGGAAGAATCAAACCAGCAATAAGTTTTAAAGGTTCATTAGTTTGAAAAGTAGAACCAATTAAAACGCCAACATTAAAACCATTAAATATTAAGTTTATAAAAGTGGATAAACCAAAGGTTATAGAACCTGCTAACATTAGAAAGATAACTTTTAAGTTGTTTGTTAATATAAAAGGAAAATTAAATTTTAAGTTTGGTTTTTGATTTATTTCTTCCCCTTTATAGTTTTTTGAGAAGTCATTTATGAAGAAGATACCTGAAATGAAGCCCACTAAAAACATAAAGATTACTAATATTAATACTAGTGATAATTTACTTCCAGTTCTCATGCCACCACATTTTTATCCTCATTCAATAGTTAAATTTAGATTATTATAGTATTACTGCCACTCTTCTTTTTTTTTTGGATATTAATCTTTACAATAATACTAAATGTAATTATTAACATCACAAATACCATTAAAAACACACTAGATGTAAAAAAATTTACTTGATACACTATACTAACTATAAACCCCAATATCAAATAGATTTTAACAAATATCCATAAAAATGACATGGAAAATAGCGCTTCCCTAATTCTTCCTGTTTGTTTTTTCCCTATTGTGTATAAATAATACTCAGGAAATAGGACGTGACATACACATCGGTTATTAATTTTCATACCAATCACACCAAATTAATATTTTTAAACCAAATCAAAAAATAAATTAATAAAATTATTGTAAAGATTTACATAGCAAGTCCTAAAAATACCACAAAAGTTCCTCCTGTTGCTATTTCAGCAGCTACTAGTCCTGCATAAAGCGCGGCTGTTCCCATTCCTACCTCAAATCCTGCTTTTGCTGCGTGAGCAATTGGGTGATTGTTTGTATTATCTGCAGCTGCACAATATCCATATAATGCACCGCCAACATCCCCCAAAGCCACTGGTGTAGCAAACACAGCTCCCACCATGCAAAGCATAGCCACAGCAGCGAAACCTTTAAGTATGTTCCTTTTAAATATATTCATTTAGTCACCTCTTATGGTGGTTCAATATAGCGTGTTAATATTGGCTCCGCCCATAGAGGGCATCATCGCCAACTATTTTTTAATTTTTTTATACTTCTCAATATCATATCATTTTCCACATTTTTCGTAATTGTAATTGTAAAAACACATATATATTACTATTTTAAACTAAATAGTAAAGCATAAATATACAAATAATTAGCCAATTAAGATTTTTAATAATTCTAAAATAACTAAAACTTTATAAAAGTAAATTATTTTAGTCTTTTTATCAATTCCTCTTTTGATATATTATTCCATTTAGAAACATCATTTAAAATAGCATTTAAAGTTCCCTTAGCAATTTCATCATGATATGGGATAGTTATATTATGAATACCATTTTCAGTTTCTTTTCTTAATCTTACATGACTACCTCTCTGTCTAACAATCTCATATCCCAACTTTTTAAGGAATTTTATTAAATCTCTACCACTAACAACTGGAAGTTTATGCAAATTCTCGCACCTCCATTTCAGAGACTGAGAGGATTTTTATAACTTCTCCTGCCTTTAACTCATCTTCAAAATGTAATTCTACCGCTTCCTTAATATTTTTCATTAATTTATCTAACGTCTCTCCCTGTGTAAATATACTTACATCAATACCTTCTGCAACCCAATACTTCCCATCATAATAAACTCTAAATTTAATTGTTTTCATTCTTAAACCACCTTAATTTTGGTTTTATTATCCTATCCTTATAATCTATTTGAACCTTATGCCAATAAATAATTTGCTACTTATGGAGTAATATAAACCTATATGAAAGCTGCTATAACGATTAATATTCTAATCTAAGTATTGTTAATATTGATGGTAGTTTTTTCATGGTTTCACAGGCAGATTTGAATTAAATATTTAAATAGGACTTTCGCATCCACATTTAAATACTTAGATTAACGATAAACCAATTTCTTCACACAAAGAGATTATGGCATTACCAACAGCTATTCGATTTAGTTTTCTTCTAAGTTCATACCAACTAATATTTTTATCGATTCTAATTTTCTCTAAGAGGTAAAAAGCTCTCATAGAAAGGGAGATATGACCTAAAATTGGAAATTTTTTTCTAACGAAGAAATTGCCTGTATTACAGCACTGTTTAACACCTCTATGGAATTCCTCGATTCTCCAAGAGGCGTTTTTGACCTCTTGGAATTCTTCGAAACTCATAAATAGGTTATTAGTTATATAATATTTTGCCTTTCCGTTTTTGGAAAGGCAGAAGAGTCTGACATAGCCAACTTTTCGTAGATAAACGATTAATCCATTCTTAGGAATTTCCTTAATGTCTTCGATTGATACCCACTCTCTGTTTTTGGAGAGTTTTACCTTTCTATTCCTTTTAATTCTGCAGAGGTAGAATAAACCTAAACTATCGATAAGTTTTAAGTTATCTTTACTTGAATACCAACTATCGAAACAGATATATCTAATATTTAATCCTTTATCCACTAAAGACTTTATTATCTCCCTACATAAATTATTTTTCGTCTTTCCATCTCTTGGTCTGTCATATACTCTAAAATCGATTGGAATAATATGTTTTCCATTTGTAATTATGCAATCAACGATATGTAAGCCTTTAATTACTCGTTTATGTAGATTACTCCAACAATAATAAGCAAATTCAGTCGATTTAGAGTAAATTTTATCTATAACAAAGTCATCTATAACGACAATATTATAATCAGGAGTGATTAAATCTTTAACGAAATTAAAAAGCTTTTCTTGTGGGAAGATTCCTTCTTCCCAAAGTATTCTATTTATTGTATCGTGAGATATGTCGATTCCGAAAATACGCAACGTTTTCGATAACTCTACACACGAATTAATCTCTGAAAGTAATATAAAAAGCATATAAACGATAGTCCTCGACATTTTTAGCATATTTTCCCCAAAATAAACTTTTGTTTCGAAAAATTATAATATCTGATAAAAATAGATTATCATGAAATATTATAATAAATATTTAAATATGCTTGCAAAAGTCCTATATTTAAATTAAGAAACTAATTTAATTAGAATTTTTATATATAATTCTATTACATCTATTAAAGACAAAAACAATAACACAATTGCTGCATATTTAACAGTATTATTTGTTAATTTTTCAGACTGGTACTTAACATACAATATTATTCCAATTCCAAATAATACAACAGATATAAAAACATTAGACAATATGTTTAAACTAATATTTCCTATAACATAATAAGCAAATATATTTAGTAATGTATAAATTATACAAATAACCAATATCGCCCCAGATTTTTTAATGTTAATAGATATTTTAGGTTTTAATGTTACAATAGCTAATAAAACAACAATAAATACTATCCATAAATTTAATATTGTACGCCAATTATAAAAAAAATAAAAAATAAAAGATTTCATAATTATCACACTACTTATACTTATTATAGATTTAGCAAACCATTGTGGCTCCCACAGCTACTAATCCTATACCAGTAAGACCACATGCAGCTAAAACAGCTGCTTCAGTAGTTCCTTCAACTTCTTCAATTGCAGCTACCGCTGCAAGAATTTTTATTCCTTTTTTACCATAGTCTTTTCCATCATCAATATATCCATAATCGTTATGATATTTTAAATAATAAGCCACTCCAATATCCCCTAAAGCAACAGGCTCAGCTACTAAAGCACCTATCATGCTAACTAAAACTACAGCTCCGAAAACTTTTAATACACTACCCTTTAATATATTTATAATGCCACCTTTCTATGGTGGTTCAATATAGCCCGTTAATATTGGCTCCGCCCATAGAGGGCATCATCGCCAAATATTTTTTAATTTAACATACTTTTTAATATCATATCATTTTCCACATTTTTCATAATTATAAATGTAAAAACACATATATATATTACTATTTTAAACTAAATAGTAAAGCATAAATATACAAATAATTAGCCAATTAAGATTTTTAATAATTCTAAAATAACTAAAACTTTATAAAAGTAAAATTTATTTTATAACTAAATTTGCAACTTTTGGAGTAATATAAAAGTAGAAATTTTAATTTATTTCTTCTCCTTTGTAGTTTTTTGAAAAGTCATTTATGAATATAAAGCCAAATATGAATCCCATTGAGAAAATTAGGAGTGTTAATATTGATAGTAAGTTTTTTATGGTTTCACAATTAAGATGAATTTTTGTTATACTGATTTTTAAGGATAAAACTAAATTATATAAAATGAAATTGCAGAGATTAGAACATTATAGTTCTAAAATTTCGCGTGAATTAAACATCTATGATTTTTTCCATGCAATTAAATAAAAGAATGAAACCAATATTCCTCCTCCAAACCCAACAAAAAATGATAATGGTACGTAGTTAATTACGTTAAAATAATTAGAGATAATCGGTCGAGCTATCTAATCAAATATATTCATAGCAACAACTACAGCTACTAAATATATCATTAACAAATACCTATTTTCCAATAATAGTTTCTCTAATTTTAATAATTTTATAACTAAAATATTAAACATTGCTCCAGAGATTATTAACAATGTATTTAAAATTACATTGCTTGTTATGTCTACCAGTATCTACGAATATGCATAGGTATACACAACGGAGTATTACGCATAACCATGATTGAATAATCGAACTCATTTAATAACTTACATATTTCGACGATGAAGAATTTTAAAGAAATACATTCTTTTTTATTACGAATTTTAATCCATAAGTTATGAATAACGCATTTAAGCATAAAAAGGAACAACCTAACTTTTAAAGAGGTTGATTTCGTTTTTATAACTGCATCTTTAAGCATTCTAAATCGTGTTTTAATATTCCATCGTTTTTTATACATTTTTATGTAAGATTCTTGATTTTCAAAGTCGATATTAGTTAAAAAGGTATAATATACCTTTTTTCTTTTGTAGTTTGTAATTATTTCGTCCTCAGCAATAACTAATTTAGGAATAGTATTTTTATCGATAACATAATCGAATTTCCATTTTTCTTCTTTTTTATATTCCTCCTCAAGATAGTATTTAACTTTATCATTTTTCGGAATAAAGCTTATGTAATTACATCCGTATTTTTCAAAAATTTTTATTATTTCAAAGTCTTTAAACTCTCTATCGGTAAGTACTGCAATATTAGATGGATTTATTTCTAAATCGTTAATAGTAAAGCCCATAATTTCCTTCACATGATTAAGCAACGAATCTTCCTTAACAAGAATATCACAATAGATTATTAACGAAAAATCTTCAGTATGTAATGTAGCAGCTATATATTTATACGAACCAGTACTGCCCCTCTCTTTTCTATATTCGTGAATTAATTCTAAATCTAAATTATTACCATAATAGGCATCATAATGCGTATCTATCGATAGGCAAAAATTTCTATTATTTTTTTAAATCATTGAATATATTTTTAACAAAAGATTTATAAATTTCTTTAAACATAGAATTACCTGCCTTATTTATATATCGATAGTAAGAGTCTGCCGATGGATAATTTAGCTTACTAACAGTCTCTAAGTATGTGTTATTCGACATTGCCTCTATAAGTCCTATTGCATAATCCTCAACTCATAAATCCTTAGACAAATTTGAAGAACATTGCTTATGAATTCGTTAAATTCGTTAAATGATTTTATAGCCAACAATCTTATGTCGTTCATTGTTCCATCTCCCCCTATTTTTTTAATAATTATTCAAATATTATTCAATATTATGAAATATTAACTTTTCTGTTTATTTTATGATGTTTGGAGATACTGTACCTAAATTTTATAAAGGAGAAGTAACAACTATGACAGACTTATCTTTTAATTCTTTCATTCCCTCTAAACAATCTATACAGTAAATTTTATTTACATCCATTTTTGCTCCCATTATTCTTTAATTAATTCTGCAAGCTTTTCTATTCTTTTAATTCCTATGTTAAAATCATTTAAATTTAAATACTCTTCTTTAGAATGTGCAAGTTCTAATTTTCCTACACCATAAATAATAGTATCAGCGTTTAAAAATTTGTTGAAGTAATATGCTTCACAGGTGGCATTGAAAAATGATATTTCAAACTCTTTAGATAATTTATCTATTAGTTCTTTATTTTCAAGCATATAGAAATCTGCATAATGCCTTTTTGGATTTAATCCACTTTTTATATGCTTTGAATATTTTTTTTGAGATAAAAAGTTGTCTATCTTTTTTATTATGTTTTTCTCAACACTTCTAACATCAAATAAGAGATAAGCATAATCTGGGATAATATTGCTTTGAATTCCACCATTTATTATTGTTGGAGTTATTGACGAACTATATATTTTATCAACTTTAATCTTTTTTAAATGGAGATTTTTTAAATCTAAAATGACATAGCTCAAAATTTCTATTGGATTTATGCAGTTAGATGATGAAGCATGCTTCGCTTTACCAAAACTTTCTACAATGTATTCAAACCTTCCTTTATGCCCAATACAAACTTTTAAGTCAGTTGGCTCACCAACTATGCATTTAATATCCTTTTTAATTTTATATTTATCCTTTAAATGTTGGCAAAAATTATAAATACCATTTGATTCTTTTTCTTCATCGGGAGAGATAACCAATAATGATTTATTAGTGTTTAAAAAAGCATGAATCATTAAAACAACATTTCCCTTGGCATCTATAACTCCAGTTCCATAAAAGTTATTTTCATCTTTTTTAAAATTTGATTGAACTTTTACAGTATCTATATGTGAATTTAATATCAAATCAAAGTTTTCTTTTTCTTTATAAGCTATAAAACATCCATCAATGATAGTATTTTTTATTCCTAAGTTGTTGAAAAGATTAGACAAATATTTAAATGCTTTTTTAACACCAATTCTATTATCTGTTCTAATTTTTACTAAATCCTCTAAGATTTTTAGATAATCCATAATTATCATCTCATAAACTCTACTTTTTCCCCAACAAGTTTATCTAAGTTGATATCTATACACTTAAATTCAAGCATTGCCGTTGAGTAATTTTTGCATTTGTATGTTTTCCATGGCTTTAATCTTACTGCTTCCACTACTTTATTTTCATCAATAAAAATTACATCAATGGGATAAAGCATAAAGAAAGTATGCATAGATATCTTTCTCCTCTTGTATAAAAATAGCATGGCTTTATTCCCAATATCTCTAAACATTAAACCAAAAGCTCTTTTAATAAAATTATCAGCCAACACAACGTCAAACTCTAACTCTCCAACTTTAACTTTTTTAATTTTTTTATTTTGCATCCTCTCCCTTATCTTTTTTGCTATATGGAACGGGGATGTAATAGACAGATGGCTTTGCACCCATTGGTTGTGGATAAAGCTCCAATAACTCATAAACCTTTCTTGGGACATTTATATTAACTTCAATACCAAGTTCTTTTAATTTATTAACTGTTAAAGGATAATCATGTGTCCATCTTCCCTCAGTAAGTTTTTTTGCAATATCCTTAGCTTTTTCATCTCCATATTTATCTTTCAACAACTCATAAACAAATTCTTCCATCTGTTTAATTGCTTTTTTTGATATATCTACTAATATTAATGTCTCATCAGTTACTTTATCCCCTTTCCTATAGTATGCTTCAAGAATAGAGGCAGCTGGATATTGTCCAATTTGAGGGTCTACTGGCCCCATTACTGCATTTTTATCCATAATTATTTCATCTGCAGCTAAAGCTATTAGAGAGCCACCACTCATAGCATAATGTGGAATTATAACTGTTGTTTTTGCTTTATGTTCTTTTAAAGCTAAGGCAATTTGCTCACTCGCTAAAGCTAAACCTCCAGGAGTATGTATGATTAAATCAATAGGCATATCTTCTGGAGTTAATCTTATTGCCCTCAAAATCTCTTCACTATCTTCAATAGTGATAAATTTGTATATTGGTATTCCCAAAAATGTTAATGCCTCTTGTCTATGTATCATAGCTATAACCCTACTTTTTCTTTCTCTCTCTATTTCCCTTATGCATCTCAACCTTTTCATTATCCTATATCTCATCATCATTTCTGGATAAATAAACAATAGAAATAGGAATAGAAAGAAAAATACATCCATAGATGTCATTCCATCCACCTATATTTTTGCTATAGTCAATCATCAAACAAATAACACTTTATAAGAGTATGAATATATAGTTGTGTGCAAAACTATTTTAAATAAAATAATTAGGTATTAAAGAATGTCTTCCATAATAAAGGCATTCAAATTGTCCTTATAAGAGTTTAGTTTATTTTGCACAAAATATAAAACCATACTGTTATTATTTGCCCGTATTCATCATGTTATTTTATTCTCTTCAATAACTCTTTTGGATAATGTAATAGTATATTTTCCAATTCTTTATTTGTTAGTCCTGCTCCTAAACCTACTTTTTTTGCAAACTCAACATCAATTAAATCATCTGGGGAGTGAGTGTCAGTATTTATCAAAGTTTTTAATCCAAATTCTCTCGCAATATTGGCTACAAAACCATTTGTAATATTATGTCCTCTCCTTGAAGTAATCTCAACAAATATATCATTCTCCTTCAAATTTTCAGCAACCTCTTTATCAATAAATCCTGGATGAGCTAAGATATCAACATCTTCAGATATTGAGGCATAGTAATTGGTTTTTTCTTCAACAGGCTCAACTACTGTCTCTCCATGAACTACAACAATCTCAGCTCCCAAATCTTTAGCTTTTTTTGCCATTTTTGGTATGGATTTTGGTGGGATGTGAGTCAACTCAATCCCTACTATAACCTCAATATCCCAGTATTTTTTTAACTCTTCTTTTGCAATAGTAGTTTTTTCAATCAACTCTTTATAGTTGCTGAAATCAGCATGGTCTGTTATAGCTATAGCTTTGTGTTTTAAGACTATTGCTCTTCTAACTAACTCTGAGGGTATTAGCTCACCATCACTAAAAACTGTATGCGTATGAAAGTCAAATCTCAAATTATCACCTTATATTATTAAATCCTGTATGCTATTTTATATTACTGCTAATTATAGCCATACTGTTATAATATCTTATGCTAAAATAAAAATCTAATAAATAAAAAGACTAAAATGTGAGAATATGTATAGCATAAAAATGAGAGCTTCAAAAAATGGGAAACACCTTTCTGGAGCAGAAAGGATTGTAAATAAGGAAGAGATTGAAGATGTTGCAAGAGAATTAATAAGAAGGGCTTTAACACATGAAAATGGAACACCAGATTTTATAAACCTAAAGATTTATGAGATTAAGGAAAATATAATTTATATCAACCACTTACCAATAAAAACAATAGAATGTAAAAATAAAAAAGAGGCAAGAGAAAAGGCAAGAGAGTTATTAAAAAGTGAGGGCATTTCAGATGAAGTAATAGATTATGCATTTGAGATTATTGATAAGGGAGGAATGAGGGGGGCGGCAATTTTAAATTTAAGAGGGGAGAGATTAGAGCCAGATAAGGACAGGGGCGTTAGAGTTAAAAATATAGATACAACAAAAGAACTAAAAGAGAAGATTCTAAAAGAAAATTTAGGGACAGAAAGGACTGTTGATGCTATTGCAATAGCCTCTAAGGTTATTCATTTGGGTGTTATGGCTGAGTTATGCACCTCAGATAATAAAAGTTACACTACTGGCTATGTTGCAACTAAAAAGGGCTATTTTAGGATTACAAATTTAAAAGAAAAAGGAGAGAATGGAGGGAGGGTATTTTTTGTTAAAAATGATGTTGATATAGAGGACCTAATAAATAAATTAGAAAATAAGCCATTCATTATAAAATAAAAAGGGATTTTTATGTTTAGAGAAAAATTAAAGAGAGAGATTGAAATCATAAATAACAGTGGATTGTATAGATTTTTGAGAGAAAAAGGAGATAATATATTAGATTTCTCTTCAAATGATTATCTATGCCTATCAAAACATCCAGAGGTTATTGAAGCTGTAAAAGAAGGACTAAAATATGGAGTAGGAGCAACTGGCTCAAGATTAACATCTGGAAATATAAACCATCAAAGATTGGAAGATAAAATAGCGGAGTTTAAAGAAACAGAGAGGGCTTTAATTTATTCTTCTGGCTATGCTACAAATGTTGGAGTTATTTCCTCATTATGCAAAAAAGGGGATTTAATTTTGAGTGATAAACTTAATCATGCATCTATCATTGATGGCTGTAGGTTAAGTAAGGCGGATGTTTTGATTTACAATCATTGTGATGTAGAACATCTATTTAATTTAATTGAAGAAGATTGGAAAAAATACAACAATTTATTTATTATAACTGACGGCGTTTTTAGTATGGATGGGGATATAGCCCCACTTAAAGATTTAAAGAAGATAGCAGATGAGTTTAATGCCATTTTAATTATAGATGATGCACATGGGACAGGAGTTTTGGGTAATGGGAAAGGAAGTTTAAAGCACTTTAATTTAAAACTTTCTGACAACATCATTCAAATTGGGACTTTATCAAAGGCAATTGGTGGTTTGGGAGGATTTGTTTGTGGAATTGAGGAAGTTATAGAGTATTTAATAAACACTTCAAGGAGCTTTATTTATTCTACTGCTCTTCCCCCACATGTTGTTGAAGGTTGCATTAAAGCATTTGAAATTATTGAAAAGGGAGACGTTGTTAAAAATCTCCAAAAAAACATAAAAATAGCAAATGAAATTTTTAAGAAAAATGGATTTATTAGGGAGGATAATTTAACTCCAATATACCCATTCATTTTTAAAGAAAAAACTATGGAAATAGCAGAGTATTTAATAAAAAATAACATCTTTTGTGTGGGAATTAGATATCCAACAGTTCCTAAAGGCTCAGAAAGGATAAGGGTAAGTATAAACGTTGGACATAAAAAGGAGGATTTTGAGTTGTTGTGCGAGAAGATTAAAGAAGTTTATTAAAATCTTCCAAATCAAACATTTCTTTTCATATGATTGCACAGTATTTTCATAATCACTCAATCCTACGAGTTCTGATTTTCTTTCTAAATTATTGAGTATTCTTTTAACATCCATATCTTTCAAGTTCTTCTATTTATAGTTGTGTGCAAAATAAAATAAACTTTGTAAAGGAAAATTTGAATGCCTTCCAAAAGGAAGGCATTCTTTAATTCCTTATTTTAATTAAGATACTTTTGCACACAACTATAACTTCAATAAATAATGCCTTTTTTTCATTTTTATTTAAAGCAATTAAGTCAATCTCTACTTCTTTTTTCCACCATCTTCCAATGTTTAAAAATTTAAATGGCAATTTGTTCATTTTATTTAACTCAATCAAAAATTCCTTAGCAACTTTTTCAAAAACAAATCCCAAATATTGGTTATAATCAGATTTTATCACATCAATCTCAAAAATTCCATCTTCAATTGCAGATGGGTTTGGAAAAATATATCTAAATAAAGGAATATTTGAAAAATATACACCAAAATATTTGGAAATATATAAAAATATCTCGCATTAATTGTTGAACACTTAAAAATTTCTGTAAGATAAACCATTATGTGATTGCTGTCAAATTAAGGAAATTATATATATTACCGTGATTTTTACAATATCTTAAAAAAGTATATATAGGTGATTGGAAAGTATAAAAGATTGATATTTATAATATTTCTTAAGAAAGAGAAAGACATATTAAAGATACTGAAAGGTGAATTAAATGAAGAAACCATTAAAAAAACAGCAACAACTAAAAAAAGTTAATTCAAACTTCGAATATGCCAGAAGATTACATGGAAAAAAAGTTAAAATATTCTTAAGAAATGGAGAAGTTTTAGATGCTGAAGTTAATGGTATATCAAACTATGAAATAGTAGTAAAAGTTGGAGATAGAAATTTATTAGTATTTAAACATGCTATTGACTATATAGAATACTAATTCTCTCCATCTTTTTTTATTTTTACATTTTTATAGTAGTTGTGCAAAATAAAATAAACTTTTATAAGGACAATTGCTAATTCCTTATTTTAGTTAAGATAGTTCTATACACGACTATAATCGTACCTTAACACAGCCCCTTCATCAGCTGATGTTACAAGCTTAGCATATCTTGCCAAGTAACCTTTTTTAACTTTAGGCTCAGGTTTTTTCCATTTAGCTAATCTTTCTTTAATCTCTTCCTCTTCTAAAGCCAAATCCAATTTTTTGTTTATCATATCTATTTTAATTATATCTCCATCCTCAACTATCGCTATCGGCCCTCCAGCCATTGCTTCTGGTGAAACATGCCCAATACATGGCCCTCTACTCCCTCCACTGAATCTACCATCTGTAATTAATGCCACTGAATCATCTAATCCCATTCCACATATTGCTGAAGTTGGAGATAGCATCTCCCTCATCCCAGGACCTCCTGCAGGGCCTTCATATCTAATAACTACAACATCACCTTTCTCAATCTCCCCTCCCAATATAGCGTCAACTGCTTCTTCCTCACTATCAAATACTCTTGCAGGCCCTTCATGTTTATACATCTTTGGATTTACAGCACCTATTTTTACTACTGCTCCATTAGGAGCTAAGCTTCCTTTCAATATTCTCAAACCAGCTGTTTCATGGACTGGGTTGTCTATTGGTCTGATAATATTATAATCAATGTACTTAACCTCATTAATTATCTCTTCAATGGTTTTTCCACTAACTGTTAGGCAATTTTTCCTTATTTTCTCTTCTAAAACTTTTAATACGGCAGGAATTCCTCCAGCTCTATGTAAATCAATTATGAAGTGTTCTCCTCCAGGTCTTAAAGAAGCTATATGAGGCACTTCATCACTCAACCTATCAAAGTCATCTAATGTTATAAACTTTGGCTTTATTTCATTTGCTATTGCTGGAATATGTAAGGTTGTGTTTGTAGAACCTCCCAAAGCTAAATCTACTAATATAGCATTTTCAAAAGCCTCTTTAGTTAAAATCTTATCTGGAGTTATATTATTTCTAACTAAATCAACTATTCTCATTCCACTTCTCTTAGCTATTCTTATCTTTTCTGCTGTTGTTGCATGAGCTGTTGCGCAATAAGGTAACGATAAACCCATAGCTTCAGTTAAACAAGCCATTGTATTTGCTGTAAATAGACCTGCACAGCTTCCAGCTCCTGGACATGCAATATCTTCAATTTCTTTAAGTTCTTCCTCTGTAATTTTTCCAGCTGCACAAGCCCCAACCCCTTCAAATACACTAATTAAATCATATTTTTTCCCTCTCAACTCTCCAGGAAACATCGGCCCTCCAGTAACAACTATAAATGGTAATCCAGTTCTTATAGCTCCCATTATCATTCCAGGAACTATTTTATCACAGCTTGGAATTAAAACTAATCCATCAAATCCATGGGCTTTTGCCATACTCTCTACGGTATCAGCAATAATCTCTCTTGAAGGTAAAGAGTATTTCATACCCTCATGTCCCATAGCTATTCCATCACATATTGCCATTGTGTTGAATTCAAAGGCAGTTCCTCCATTTGCATATATTCCTTTTTTTACTGCTTCAGCAATGTCTCTTAAATGTATATGTCCTGGAACAACTTCAGTAAAACTGTTAACAACTCCAATAAAAGGTCTATCTATCTCTTCGTCTGTGTATCCACAAGCTTTTAATAAACTTCTATTTGGAGCTCTTTTTAATCCTTTTTTTACACTATCACTTATCATTTTATCCCTCTAAATAAAATTTAGATATTGTATTCTCTAATTTTAGAAATTCAAAAAATAAAAATAGAAAGTAAATTTAATTTACTGGCTTTCAGCTTCCATCTTTTTCTTTAAATATGGCATTAATCCACCTGCCTCTAAGATTTCCATCATGAATTCTGGCAATTTATTTCCTTTCATTACTTCTCCAGTGGTTAAGTTTTTAATCTCTCCAGTTTCTAAATTAACTTCCAATTCATCTCCTTCATTAACCTTCTCTGAAATTCCTTTACATTCAATCAATGGCAATCCAACGTTAATAGCATTTCTATAAAATATTCTTGCAAAGCTTTCAGCAATGACACAACTAATTCCTGCTCCTTTTAATCCTAATGGAGCGTGTTCTCTACTTGAACCACAACCAAAGTTCTTTCCTCCAACAATTATATCTCCTGGCTTAACTTTTTTTGGAAACGCTTCATCTATACCAGTCATAACAAACTGAGCTAATTCTTCAGGTTTTGTATAAACTAAGTATCTTGCTGGTAATATGGCATCTGTATCTATGTTATCTCCAAACTTCCAAACTCTTCCTTTTATTACACTCTGCATAATTCTCACCTTATAAAGTTCTATTAAAAATAAAAAAAGATTCAAAGTATAATAAATACTTTTATGACTCCATATATTTTTTAAGTATTTAAAGTATTTAAGGTATAGGAGAGATAATTAGTAAGGATTATAACTCCTTCAATAATTTCTTTAGAATTTCCATGTCACATTCAATTTTTATTGGCTCTTCACTCGCTCTTATAGCAGCATCTGGGTCTTTTAATCCATGTCCTGTTGTTATACAAACAATTCTTTCATCTTTATCAATAATTCCTTCTTCTAACAACTTCTTAAGTCCAGCTATTGAAGAGGCTGAAGCAGGTTCAACAAAAATTCCTTCTCTCCTTGCTAATAATTTTTGTGCCTCTACAATCTCTTCATCAGTAACTGCCTCAGCATATCCATTTGATGAATATATAGCATCTAATGCCTTTGGGGCATTTACTGGATTTCCAATTCTTATAGCTGTTGCAATTGTTTCTGGATTTTTGAATGGAGTGATTTCTTTAGCTTTCTTTTTGAAAGCTTCAACAATTGGCTTAGCTCCTTCAGCTTGAATTCCTGTCATTTTTGGAAGTTCATCAATAATTCCAGTCATTTCAAACTCTTTAAATCCTTTCCATATAGCTGAGATGTTTCCAGCATTTCCTACTGGAACTATAACTCTATCTGGAACTTGCCAATTTAGTTGGTCGCAAATCTCAAATGCAATTGTTTTTTGTCCTTCCAATCTAAATGGATTTATTGAATTTAATAAATAAATTAATTTTTCTTTTGCTAACTGTTTAACCATATTTAAGGCATCATCAAAGTTTCCTTTAACTTGAATAACCTTAGCTCCATAAAACATTGCTTGAGCTAATTTACCTAAAGCTACCTTTCCATCTGGTAATAAAACTATGCATTTTTTTCCACATCTTGCTGAATATGCAGCTAAAGATGCTGATGTATTTCCTGTTGATGCACAACCAACAACTTCAACTCCCAACTCATTAGCTCTTGTTACCCCAACAGTCATCCCTCTATCTTTAAAACTTCCTGTAGGATTAGCTCCTTCGTTTTTTACATAGAGTTCTTTAACTCCAAGCTCTTTCTCTAAGTTTTTACATCTATATAGGGGAGTCCCTCCTTCACATAAACTTACAATTTTACTTTCATCTTTTACTGGTAAGTATTCTAAATACCTCCAAACACCAATTTCTCTTTCTCTAAATTTTTCTTTTGAAACTTTATCTTTTATTTCTTCATAATCATAAACAATTTCTAATAAGCCACCACATTCGCAGGTGTAGATTATTTCATCCACATCGTAAGTTTTACCACATTCGATACATTTTTGTAACATTTCATCACCTCTAACTGTATGGAACTGTATAATGGAATTTTGTTATAATAAAAAATATAATAAAACATTTATCCCTACAGTTCTATTAAAAAACTTTGATGTGTGGTATCTGAAATTATTTCGTAATTATAATTCATGAGAGCTCCTCAATATTATTAACGGTATTTTCGAAATAAACCTCGTAAGGAGTCCTATAATCTAAAGAACGATGAGATTTTATTTTATTATGTCAATCGGAGCGTAGCGGAGAGTTATAAAATCACATTAGTGATTTCATACAAATTATGAACTCTTCTAAACTATTAAATCTATCTAATCGATATTCAACGCTCTTTATTTATCCGTTCAACTTTTCCTATAGCAAGACTTTCACACTTTATATAATTAAGGAAAAAATGATGCCAAAGGCATCAAATTTCATTATACCTACATTCGATAAGTGTTCCAAACGAACTAGTCCTTTAATATTCCTCGACTACTTTGAGAACAGTCTCTTCCTGAGTAATTTCTTTTGGCTTCCAACTTCTACTCTTTATCTTCGGAATTTCCCAGTCTCTCAATATTCCTTCCATATCTGCTAAACTCTATGAGTAGATATTCTCAAATTCTTAGTAATATCTTTCGTTCTAAATCCCTTCTCCTTCCATCTAAATAATTTTCTTAAATTTTCTTAATCTTTTTATTGTCAAGTTTTACACCGCCCATATTATATATGGGTTATTACTTTTTATTACTTATAGGTGCGAAATTATTTTCGGGACACAACAAGAATTAAATTTTTAATGTAATTAACTAACTCATCTACATCATCAAAATAAATTGGATAATTAAGTTTAGGTCTTTCAACAACAATAACCTTAGCTCCAGCTTCTAAAGCTCCATAAACCTTTTCTTCAAATCCTCCACTTTCTCCACTATCCTTAGTTATTATGGCATCACATCCATAATCTTTTATCAAATATTTGTTAAGCTCCTTAGAAAAAGTTCCATACATAGCTACAATATTTTTTTGTGGTAAAATTTTTAAAGCCTCATTTACTGATATAGGTAAGACTCTTGCTATAACCTTATCTTCTCCAACAATATCAACAACGGTTTTTAAATTCTTAATCCCTGCCATGTGAAATACTTTGTTTGCTTTTTTGGCATATTTTGCAGCTTCGACAAAGTCTTTAACATATATAACATTTGGATGTTCTATTTTTTCCTTTTTTCTCTCAAATCTTACATATTTTATGTTAAGCTCTTTACAAACATCAATGGCATTTTTGCTTGCGTTTATTGCAAATGGATGAGTAGCATCAACCAAAATATCTATATTATATTCTTTTACCACATCTTTTAACTCATTTTTATCTAAAGGCTTCGTTATAACATCATCAGCAAACTCTTCTCCTAACTTTCCGCCATAATTAGTTGTAGAAGTGTATAAAATAAAGATATTTCCTAAATTTCTCAACCTTTTACCAATTTCAACACTATCCTTAGTCCCTCCCATTAATAGCAATTTCATATCTTCACCATAAACATTTTATTTCTAATCCAACTATTATTTATTAAGCATCATATATAGTTGTGTGCAAAATAAAATAAACTTTTATAAGGATAATTTGAATTCCTTCCATAAGGAAGGCATTCCCTAATTCCTTATTTTATTTAAGATAGTCACAAAACTATAATTATTATTAGGTGAAATTATGAGTGTTGTTGAATACTTAAAAAAGCTCTCAAAACTACATGGAATATCTGGAAGGGAGGATAGTGTTAGAGAGTTTATTAAAAAAGAGTTGGAAAAATATTGTGATGAAGTTATTATTGACAATTTTGGAAATTTAATTGCTAAAAGAGGTAATAGTGGAAAGAAAATTATGATAGCCGCTCACATGGATGAGATTGGTTTAATGGTTAAGTATATAGATGATAATGGTTTCTTAAAATTCACAAAAATTGGGGGAATTTATGACCCAACAATATTAAATCAAAAAGTTATTGTTCATGGAAATAAGGGGGATTTAATTGGGGTTCTTGGCTCAAAACCCCCACACAGAATGAAAGAAGAGGAAAAAACAAAAATAATCAAATATGAAGATATGTTTATAGATATAGGGGCTGAGTGTAGAGAAGAAGCTATAGAGATGGGTGTTAATATAGGAACATGGGTTTCTTTCTTAAGTGAAATTTATGATTTAGGGAAGTATAGATTAACTGGAAAGGCATTTGATGATAGAGTTGGGTGTGCTGTTCTCTTAGAAGTTATGAAAAGATTATCTGAAGAAGATATTGATTGCCAAGTTTATGCAGTTGGAACAGTCCAAGAAGAAGTTGGATTAAAAGGGGCAAGGGTATCTGCCTTTAAAATAAATCCAGATGTTGCTATTGCGTTAGATGTAACTATTGCAGGAGACCACCCTGGAATTAAAAAAGAAGATGCTCCAGTTGATTTAAATAAAGGGCCAGTTGTTGGGATAGTAGATGCATCAGGAAGAGGATTGATAGCTCATCCAAAGGTTTTAGAGATGATTAGAGCAGTTTCTGAAAAGTATAAGATAGATGTTCAGTGGGAAGTTGGAGAAGGAGGAACTACTGACGCTACAGCAATACATTTAACAAGAGAAGGTATTCCAACAGGAGTTATTTCAGTTCCAGCAAGATACATCCATACACCAGTTGAAGTTATTGATAAAAGAGATTTAGAAAAAACTGTTGAGTTAGTTTATAATTGCATAAAGGACGTTAATAAATTCTTTTAAAAACTTAATGCATAGCAAATTATTCCACAAACAGTCCAAGCCATTAAACCCCTATCATAAATGGCTATATCCTCAACATCTCCAAGAACTTTATCTTTATCAATTTTTAGCTTTCCATAAGGAAATCCTCCAATTATAAAAGTGTCATATTCCTTCAAAAGCTTTGGATTTCTTAATTTCCCTGTTTTTGTCATTAAAGCTATTTTTTCAGCATTTATGTCATTTAATAAATCTTCTAAGGTTTTTTTTTCCATTTTTATTAAGTGATTTTTTTCTCCTTTCAAAATCTTCTCCATAACTCCTAAAAACCTAAAGTAGTTCCTTGGCAGCCTTGTTTCAGGATTTATCTTCAAAACCTTATCATCATAAGTATGAATATAGATGTTTAGCTTTTTTTCATGGTTTATTGGACTATCTAAGATATTTAAAAGTGAGATGTGGATAATATCAGGTCTTCCTCTCATTTCCTTATCTTTTAAATTTTCCATTGCTCTATAATGATAGTTAGAATCTAAGATATCATATTTATAAACTCTGGACTTTTTTATTTTACTTTTTATTTCTTCTGGAATCAATTCAAGAGCTGATTTAGCTAAAATTATATTATACATCATTCACCTTCCTTATTTGTTTTCTTTAGTTGCATCTAATACAGTATAGCTGATTTTTGCATTATCAAGCTTTTTAATAACTTTCTCTGCCATTTTTCCAGTTATTAAAGCTATTACGTTACAACCCCTATTGCATGCATTTACAATAGCTTCAGGAACAGCAAATCTTATGTCTGGTTTAAACCCTAATTTATTTGCAACAACGTAAGCAACAGTTCCCATCGTTGCTATAACATAGTTATCTAAATTATCAATGTTCTTTTTTATTAAATCAAAATCTACAACCCTCGAACCTCCAACGACTTCTGGTGGGATTCTAAAAACAATAACCTTCCCTTTAGGAACATCAATAATCCCTTTAATCTCACATATTGCTATATCCTCCTCCCTCTTTCCACCATATAATGTCTTTGCCTTTGCTTCTCCTTTTGGTTGTTTTGAAGCATATAATAAACCATTTTTCATAAACAAATATACTGTTTCTCCATCTTCAATATCCTCATCAGCTATAGCTGGCCATATATCTTTATATCTATATACAGCCGAATTTATTTCATCTAAATACTCTCTAAACTCTGATATCCAATTTTTTAATTTTCTTAAACCTTTATCAGTTACAACATACTCTCCCCTACCTCTTGATTTAACATAACCCTCTTTAACTAAATTTCTTATATGCTCTGAAACTGCTTGAACAGTAATTCCTAAATTTTCGGCTATTTCTTTCTGCTTTATGTGAGGTTGTTTTCTTATAATTTCGGATAGGACTTGAAATTCAGTTATATTTCTTTTCTTCATTATCATCCCTCAAAAACCTTTTATAGTTGTGCAAAACTATCTTAATTAAAATAAGAAATTAGTAAATGCCTTCTACTGCCTTCTACAAGGAAGGCATTCAAATCATCCTTTTTAAAGTTTATTTTTATTTTGCACACAACTATAATTACTTAATCTTATCTTAATAATAATATTATCAAAGGTATTTAAATGTTAAAGATAACTTTAAATAGGTGAGAATTATGGAAATATTGATAGTTAATGATGATGGCATTTACTCTCCTTCATTAATAGCATTATACAATGCTTTAAAAGAGATATTTAGTGATGCAAACATAACTATAGTAGCTCCAACAAATCAGCAGAGTGGAATTGGAAGGGCAATAAGTTTATTTGAACCGCTGAGGATGACAAAGGTTAAGTTAGCAAAGGATATTATTGGTTATGCAGTTTCTGGAACACCAACTGATTGTGTAATCTTAGGAATCTATCAAATATTAAAAAAAGTTCCAGATTTAGTAATTTCTGGGATAAATATTGGAGAAAATCTTGGAACTGAAATAATGACTTCTGGAACTTTGGGAGCTGCGTTTGAAGCAGCACATCATGGAGCTAAATCTATAGCCTCTTCTTTACAAATAACTTCAGACCACTTAAAATTTAGAGAGTTAGAAATTCCAATAAACTTTGAAATTCCTGCAAAAATAACTGCAAAAATTGCTGAGAAATATTTAGATTATGACATGCCCTGTGATGTCTTAAATATAAACATCCCAGAAAATGCAACCTTAGAAACCCCCATAGAAATAACAAGATTGGCAAAAAAGATGTACACAACCCACGTTGAGGAAAGAGTGGACCCAAGAGGGAGAAGTTACTATTGGATTGACGGCTATCCAATATTTGAGGAGGAGGAAGATACGGATGTTTATGTTTTAAGGAAGAAAAAACATATATCAATAACTCCTCTAACTTTAGATACAACTATTAAGAATTTAGATGAGTTTAAGAACAAATATGGAAAAATTCTTTGTGAAAATATAAAATAAAGAAATAATATAACTCCAATTTATACATTTTTATTATTCAATGTTAATTAACTTTAAATATAACAATTACAAAAAAATGTAAAGTTTTGAACAGTGAAAAAGGTGATTTTATTGACCTGCACCATTATTGTAGGAGGACAGTGGGGAGATGAAGGAAAAGGAAAGATAATAAGCTATATTTGTGATAAAGACAAGCCATCAATTATTGCAAGAGGAGGAGTAGGGCCAAATGCAGGACATACTGTAAATATTGGTGGAAAGAGTTATGGAATTAGAATGATACCTACTGGCTTTCCATACAAAGAGACAAAGTTAGCTATAGGAGCCGGTGTTTTAGTAGACCCAGAAGTTTTGTTAAGAGAGGTTGAGATGCTTAAAGATTTTAATGTTAGAGAAAGATTAATCGTAGATTATAGATGTGGAATTATTGAAGAAAAACATAAAATTATGGATAGAAAGGATGAGCACTTAGCTAAAGAGATTGGAACTACTGGAAGTGGCTGTGGACCTGCAAATGTTGATAGAGTGTTAAGGATTTTGAAACAGGCGAAAGATATTGAAGAGCTAAAAGAATTTTTAGGAGATGTTTCTGAAGAAGTTAATAATGCGTTGGATAGAGATGAAAATGTTCTAATTGAAGGAACACAAGGGACTTTGCTTTCATTATACTACGGAACTTATCCTTATGTAACTTCTAAAGATACGACCGCGTCATCATTTGCCGCTGATGTTGGAATAGGCCCTACAAAAGTAGATGAAGTTGTAGTAGTATTCAAAAGCTTTCCTACAAGAGTAGGAGCTGGGCCATTCCCAACTGAAATGTCATTAGAAGAGGCTGAAGATTTAGGAATTGTTGAGTATGGAACAGTTACTGGAAGAAGGAGAAGAGTAGGGTATTTTGACTTTGAATTAGCAAGAAAAGCTTGCAGGTTGAATGGAGCTACACAAATTGCCTTAACTGGATTAGATAAATATGATAAAGAGTGTTATGGAGTAACAGAATATAAAAAGCTTAGTAAAAAAGCTAAAGAATTTATAGACAAGATTGAAGAAGCTACTGGAGTTCCTGTGACTATAATCTCTACAGGTCCAGAAATGCATCAAACAATTGATTTAAGGAATGAAAAATTATAAGATTTTATCTTAACTTATATCTTAATTTATAACAGCTCTCCGCCGCCCTTTAGGACGAAGTTTCGAGAGAGCGAACCTAAGCTCACCCAGCCATTACTGCCCTATCTTTGACTATATCGGTAAGACCCATAAATTGGAAAAATAAAATAATAAGAGATATTGCACTGAAGAGGGAAAATGTTACGGTTTATGTTACTCATTTAGAGCTGAGAAAGTTATTAGTATTTTTGTTGGAGGAAAGGGTGAGAAAATATATAAAGAAGGAAAACATCTAATAGATTTAAAAACTGAAGATGATGTTTTATTGGTTATTGATGAATTGATAAGTTTATATGCAAAGTTTGGAAAAGGTAGGATGGCAGATTTTGTTGAAAATTATGGGATTGAAAAATTAAAAAAGAATATAGATTAGTTGATAGAATGAACCAAATTAATTATAATTATAAGGAGTTTTTAAAGAAATTTAGAGAGAGACATTTAAAGAAAAGAAAACCAATGGATAAAAATAAACCAATAGCTGTTTGGATTCAAGATGATATATATAGAGATTTTAATATTGGAAAATCACTAACAATAATTTTAAGGACAGAGGGATGTTACTATGCAAAAGAAGGGGGCTGTTTAATGTGTTCCTATTTAATGGACACTTCCCCTGAGAAAATAACTGCTGAAAACATAATAAATCAGTTTAATTATGCAATTGAAAAGCATAAAGAAAAGTTAGAAGATTTAAAAGATTTTAGTGTTAAAATCTTCACTTCTGGAAGTTTTTTAGATGATAGAGAAGTTCCTAAAGAGGCCAGAGATTACATTTTCAAAAAACTTAGAGAATTTTGCAATTTAAAAGAGGTAGCTATTGAATCAAGACCTGAATTTATTGATGCTGATAGATTAAATGAGATTAGAAACTATTTGGATGTTAATGTTGAAATTGGAGTAGGGATAGAAAGTTTTAATGAAGAAATTAGAGAAAAGGCAATTAACAAAGGAATAACAAATGAGCAAATAATTAGAGCTATAGAGTTGGCTAAAAACTACAACATTGGAATAAAAGCTTATCTATTAATAAAACCTTTATTTATAACTGAAAAGGAAGCAATTGAAGATGCCATATATTCAGCAAACAAATGTATAGAGTTAGGATGTTCAAGAATATCATTCTGTCCAGCAACAATCCATAAAGGTAGTGTAATGGAACTCTTTTTTAATAAAAATCAATATAGACCACCATTCTTATGGAGTGTAATTGAAATATTAAAAAAGGTTAAAGAAAATAACCCAAATACATTAATTATGTGTGACACATCAGGAATTGGAAGTGAGAGAGGCGCTCACAACCTATATGGATGCAAGTGCAATAAGTTAATTAAAGATAAGTTAGAAAAATTCACATTAACACAAGATTTGAAGGTTATAGATATTGAGTGTAAATGTAAAAATATATGGAGGGCATATATTGAAGTTGAAAATAAAAATATAGTTCCATTAGGAAATGAAAGAAAATTACTGTTATCTCATCTATAAATCAGAATTTTTAAAATAGTTAAGATAAAATACAGTATCTACTAATATGCATTAAACATACACAACCGAGTATTACGCATAACCATGATTTAATATTCGAACTCATCTAACAACTTTAGACTTATACGAACCAGTACTGCCTATAACTCTTATATAATTATAGGACTTTTGCAAGCATATTTAAATATTTTATTATAATATTTTATGATAATCTATTTTTATCAGATATTATAATTTTTCGAAACAAAAGTTTATTTTGGGGAAAATATGCTAAAAATGTCGAGGACTATCGTTTATATGCTTTTTATTTACTTTCAGAGATTAATTCGTGTGTAGAGTTATCGAAAACGTTGCGTATTTTCGGAATCGACATATCTCACGATACAATAAATAGAATACTTTGGGAAGAAGGAATCTTCCCACAAGAAAAGCTTTTTAATTTCGTTAAAGATTTAATCCCTCCTGATTATAATATTGTCGTTATAGATGACTTTGTTATAGATAAAATTTACTCTAAATCGACTGAATTTGCTTATTATTGTTGGAGTAATCTACATAAACGAGTAATTAAAGGCATACATATCGTTGATTGCATAATTACAAATGGAAAACATATTATTCCAATCGATTTTAGAGTATATGACAGACCAAGAGATGGAAAGACGAAAAATAATTTATGTAGGGAGATAATAAAGTCTTTAGTAGATAAAGGATTAAATATTAGATATATCTGTTTCGATAGTTGGTATTCAAGTAAAGATAACTTAAAACTTATCGATAGTTTAGGTTTATTCTACCTCTGCAGAATTAAAAGGAATAGAAAGGTAAAACTCTCCAAAAACAGAGAGTGGGTATCAATCGAAGACATTAAGGAAATTCCTAAGAATGGATTAATCGTTTATCTACGAAAAGTTGGCTATGTTAGACTCTTCTGCCTTTCCAAAAACGGAAAGGCAAAATATTATATAACTAATAACCTATTTATGAGTTTCGAAGAATTCCAAGAGGTCAAAAACGCCTCTTGGAGAATCGAGGAATTCCATAGGGGTGTTAAACAGTGCTGTAATACTGGCAATTTCTTCGTTAGAAAAAAATTTCCAATTTTAGGTCATATCTCCCTTTCTATGAGAGCCTTCTACCTCTTAGAGAAAATTAGAATCGATAAAAATATCAGTTGGTACGAACTTAGAAGAAAACTAAATCGAATAGCTGTTGGTAATGCCATAATCTCTTTGTGTGAAGAAATTGGTTTATCGTTAATCTAAGTATTTAAATGTGGATGCGAAAGTCCTATAATTAAAAAACATTAAAAAATATGTGAATGCTTGATGGGAACTACGGTCCTTAAAAAAGAAAAAAGAAAAAAAGTCCTATTTAAATAATTCCTGTCTCTTCAGCCAATTTTTTTGCCTCTTCTCTACTTAATCCATCTCTTAATATAGTCCATCTATTTCTTATTTTATGAGCTATAGTTAATGCCTCAATAACAATATCTTCATCAAATCCAAGTTCTTTAGCTGTTGTAGGAGATTTAACTTTTTTTAGAGATTTTTTAATCTTTTCATGCATTCCAAATAATTTTTTATTCTCTTTCTCATGTAGATAGCTCATCATTATTGTTCCTATTCCACATTGCTCTCCATGTAATGAATTAATATCTAAATCATACTCCTCTTTTAATTTATCCAAAGCATGTGAAAAAAGATGCTCACTTCCAGAAGCTGGACGAGAAGAGTTAGCTATAGCAATAGCAATTCCACTCCCAACTAATGCTTTTACAAGTTTGCAGTGATACTCTGATAGGTCAGAGTTTAAAACATAGCTTATTAATTCCTTAGCTATTGTTTTTGAAAATATTGCGGAACTTTCACTATATTTCACCCCTTTTTCTTTATAAGCTAATTTCCAATCTAAAACTGCAGTAATATTTGAAACAATATCTCCCATTCCAGCACTCAATAATCTTTTTGGAGATTTTTTTATTATCTCAGTATCGGCAATAATAGCTATTGGTGCATCAGCCATAAATGAAGGCTGTTTTATAGATACAATTGGTGAGGCTATACCATCATTTGATGCTGTTGTTGGCACACTAATAAATGGAATTCCTAATTTATGAGCTAAGTATTTACCAGTGTCTATTGCCCTCCCGCCTCCAACACCAATTATACAATCATATCCAAAATATCTCCGCTCAATTATTTGAGAATTTAAGATTTCATCATAATATACAATATCATAAGAAAACTTACAGTACTTTTTTGTATTTTTTCCTGTTACAATTAAAGGATTTTTTAATTTGAGATTTTTTAAAACTTCTTCTAATTTATTAATTGCTCCATCTTCTATAATTGTATATCTTGGAGTTATAATTATCATTTTACCCCTCTCTAAATAAATAAGCAATACCTTGTCCAAAACTAATTCCTCCATCCCCATTAGGGACTCTTTGATGATAAATAAAATTAAAGCCTTCTCTTTTTGCATTATTCATAATCCTTTCAGTTATTATTCTATTGTACGAAACCCCACCAGTAATACCTATAGTATCTATTCCAAATCTATCAGCCAATTTTTTAGCAATCTCAAATAATCCATTTGCTATATAAATATGAGCAAAGTATGCTATTCTCTCTTTACTTTCATTATTTAAAAGCATCTCATAGGATTTATAAATAAGTTCTGTAGTATTTAACACATTATTTTTTATTCTTGGCTCTACATCAATATCTCCTTTAAACCTATTTGCCACTGGCTCTAATCTTATACTTGGTTCTCCATCATATGTTTTTTCAAAGCAAATTCCTAATAATGATGAAACAGCATCTAAAACTCTTCCTGTAGATGTGGTTATTGGACAATTAATTTTTTTTTCAATTTGAAATTTTAATAATCTAAGTTCTTTCTCTGAGAAGAAATTGTATCTTTCTATAAAATCAAAAGCCTCTTCACCAATTGCCTTATATAATATAGAAAGTAGCATCCTCAAAGGATATTTAGTTGCTAAATCTCCTCCCAACTGATACTGCTCTTCTAAATGTCCTACTCTTTCTATCTTACCATCTTTAAATAACAAAACTTCCCCTCCCCATATATTTCCATCCAATCCATACCCCACTCCATCCAATGCCAAAATAACAGCATCTCCAAAATAGTTATTATCTCCAAATAAGCTATAAGCATGTGCAAAGTGGTGCTGAACTCTAAAAACCTCAACACCAAATTTTTCAGCTAACTCTTCAGCTAATTTTGTTGAATTAAATTGTGGATGTAAGTCACAGACAATAGCATCAATTTTATTTGTATTTGTTAATCTCAAAATGTTATTTATAGCATCTTTTAAATAGCAGAATGTCTCATATTTTGAAGTATTTCCTATATATTGAGTTAAATAAAACTTATCTTTCTTTACTATACAAGCTGTTGAGTTTAGTTCAGGCCCAACGCATAGAATATTTTTGTTATTTTCAATATCAACCTTTATAGGTTCAGGAGAAAAGCCCCTCGACCTTCTTAAAAAAACCAATCTATTAGCTACCTTTTTAACAACGCTATCATCACACCTATTCACTATCCTTCTATTATGCAATAAGAAATAATCTGCAATGCTATTGAGTTTTTTTAATATCTCATAATTATCTTTAACCATTGGCAATCCTGGTAGATTAGCAGAGGTCATAACATAAGCTATCTCTTTATCAAATAAAAGATAATGCAGCCCACTATATGGAAGCATAACTCCAATAGTATCTAAATTAGAAACATACTCTGAAAAATATTTATCATAATCCTTCCCTTTCTTTAAAACAACTATTGGCCTTCTTAAGGATAATAACGCTTCTTTTTCATCTTCATCAACTTCAGCAAACAAATCTATATACTCTCTTTTACTCATCACAGCAAATGGTTGTGTAGGTCTTCCTAATCTATTTCTCAAATTTAAAATAGGCTCATCTTCACTAACCTTACAACATAGATGAGTTCCTCCAATCCCTTTTATAGCTAAGATTTTTCCTTCTTCTAATAACTTAACAGCTTCTCTAATTGCATCATCTTTCTCAGCAATAATATCTTTTCCATCAGTTAAAAATACCTTAGGTCCGCAAATTGGACAGCAAGTAGCTTGAGCATGAAATCTCCTATCTAATGGATTTTTATATTCTTTTAAACATTCTTCACATAAAGGAAAATCTCTCATAGATGTGTTTTCTCTATCATAAGGAAGTTTTTCAACTATTGTAAACCTAGGCCCACAGTTTGTGCATGCTATAAAAGGGTATCTATATCTTCTATCCTTTTTATCAAGCATTTCTTTTAAGCAGTCATCACATATTGCTACATCAGCCGGAATAGTTCCTTCTTCTTCATCTTTTGTATCTTCACTCCTTATAATGTAGAAGTCATTGAACTCTTCAATCCCTTTAATCTCTTCAATATCTAATTTATCAATTCTTGATAATGGCGGTTTCTTATTTTTTAAATCATTAATAAAATCTTCAATATTCTTTTTTGTTCCTTCAATAAGAATTTCCACATAATTTCCCATGTTTTTTACATAGCCTTTTAAATTATTTTTCTTAGCTATTCTATAAACAAATGGTCTAAAACCCACGCCTTGAACTATACCGTTAACTCTAATCTTTACTCTCATTTTTGACACCAAAATTATATTGCTTTCTTAAGGATAATAGAATACCAATTTATTAAAACAAAAGCTTTAAAATTTCCTTAATACCAAATAAAGTGTATTAGGATAGTTAATTCCTTAATGAATATTTAAACTGTGAAAGTCCTCTATAAATGTAGTTGTTATTAAAATTTTTAATGATTTTATTTTAGAAATTTAATAGGTATTATTAATTTTTAAATAATATATATTAACAGTTATGATTTATGATATATTTATGGTAAGGTTTATATATTATAAAATAAAAGTTAATAAAATAAAATTTAAAATTTTAAAATATAGTTTATAATAGATAAAATAAAATTTAAAAAATAAAATTTAAATAGTTTATATTAATTAATTTCTTGGGGGGTTGTATGATAGATAGAGTATTAATAGAGCTAAATAAGACAGAAGGGATTAAAGGTTCAATGGTTGTAGGGAAAGATGGATTAGTTATAGCTACTCAATTGCCAGGAAATATTGATGCCGAGTTAGTAGGGGCTATGGCATCAGCAGCATTTGGGGCAGCTGAGAGAACAGCTGCAGAAATTGGTATGGGTAGTTTAGTGCAAACAATGGTTGAAGGAGAGCATGGTAAAACTTTAATGGTCGATGCTGGTGAGGGAATCTTAGTTGTTTTAACTGATGCAAAAGTTAACTTAGGTCTAATTAGAATTACTATGAAAAGAGCTGCAGAAAAAATAAAAGCTATGATTTAAACTAATTAAGTCTTCTAAATTTTACTATGGAGGGATTAAAATGAAAATATCAATATACGGAGCGGGAAATCAAGATTTATATATAAACCAATTAAATCTACCAGAAAAATTTGGTGGAGAACCACCTTATGGTGGAGCAAGAATGGCTATAGAATTTGCTAAAGCTGGACATGATGTTATCCTATCAGAACCTAATAAAAATATAATGAGTGAAGAATTATGGAAGAAAGTTGAAGAAGCTGGAGTTAAAGTTGTTAGTGATGATATAGAAGCAGCAAAACATGGAGAAGTTCATATCTTATTTACACCGTTTGGTAAAATAACAATAAACATTGCAAAGAAGATTATTGAACATGTCCCCGAAAATGCTGTTATTTGTAACACATGTACTATTCCTACTCCTGTTTTATATAGGTCATTGGAAGGAATTTTAAGATTAAAAAGAAAAGATGTTGGAATTTCATCAATGCACCCAACAGGAGTTCCAGGAACTCCAGGACAGAAATATTATACAATTGCTGGAAAAGCATTAGAAGGTAAAGAGTATGTAACAGAAGAACAAATAAACAAATTAGTTGAACTAGTGAAAAGCATTGGAAAAACACCATATATAGCTCCTGCAGATGTAGTGCCTGCAGTTGCAGATATGAATGTTTTAGTTACTGCAATAACTTTAGTAGGAGTCTTAGACTATTATAGAGTCGGAAAAGAAATTATTAATGTTCCAAAAGATATGATAGAAAAGCAAATATTGGTTTCTCTTCAAACTATTGCCTCAATTATTGAAACTTCAGGACTTGAAGGATTGATGACGGTTTTAGATAAAGATGCTTTAATTACATCTGCAAAAAATATGCTAATTGATGAAAAGCAGAAAGATTTAAAGTTAGCTTTGAAGATTATCGAAGAGTTTGATAAATCAACTATTGGAGAGAAAGAAGTTAATGAGACATATTTAGTAGCTCCTCAGGCTTTGATAAAAGAAGCCATATCATTAGTTGGAAAGTGTGCTGTTGAGGGAATGATTAGAAGAAGCTCAAATAACTTATTTAAGTAGAATTTAAAATTTATTAAAATTTAAATATCTATGAACAATTAAACCATCATAATTCCTAGATTACTTATTATTTTTATTAAGGGGGCAATATTATGAAATTTTCAATAGATGAACTTTCAAAATCTAATAGAAATTCCTTAGGTAGAGATATAGATATTACCGTTTTTAGATTAATAAGATTTATGGACTTAGAAAGATTTTTAGGAAGAGAAGCAAATGGAATAATTTATGAATGTGGGAAAGAACTGGGAAAAAGTTTGAATCATTCATCTATTGATGATATGATAAAATTTTATGATGAATATAAACTTGGGAAAATGGAGATTGTAAATAAAAATCCTCTACAAATTAGAGTTTATGAGTGTATCTCTTGCTCTGGACTTCCAAAAGTTGGTAAGCCACTATGTTGGTTTGAAGGAGGATTTATTGCAGGTTGTTTAGAAAAGATATTAAATAAAAAGGTTAGAGCAACTGAAACACACTGTGTAGGTTTAGGCGATGATTTCTGTCAATTTGATATAAAAATTTTATAAAATAAAAATTGTCTAACCGATTCATGACTTATACTCTTAAACTGTTAGAGAAACAAACTAACATTTCTTAACGATAATCCTAAATAATACAAAATTCCAGCTAAATAATCCATCCTTTAACGTTTCTATTTGTGAGAGTTTCATATTTTCCTGTATATTTGCACATATTTATTTAATTATTTATTTAATCCTTATCTTGACATCTTCTCATTGACCGTAAAATTTATATACTAAATCATTATATTCTTCATTATGCCTGTTTTGTGCAGGGGTAGCCAAGCCAGGACTACGGCGCTGGACTTGAGATCCAGTGGGGCTTTGCCCCGCCTGGGTTCAAATCCCAGCCCCTGCGCCATAATTTTAAAAATTTTTGTTTTTATTTTTTATTTTAGATATTAAAACCAAATAATTTTTGAATTAATAGTTAAATAAAATTTAAATTAATTTAATCCACATTCAAAAAATTATGGTAACCATGTGCTTTCATCTTTAATTTTTTCAGGTAAATAAGTATTAACCACATACTTTAAACCATACTTAGCTAAAGACTGCTGCTCTGCTCTCACACCCATATCAAGCATCTGTTTTAAAGCTTTTTGCCATTCTGGGAAACTTCTTACAAAGTCATCATTTTTTAAACCATCTTTTATCCTCTTAATATCTTGTTCCTTCAATGGGTGAGTTGGTAAATCATAATCAACAATATCCTGTGGGGTAACTCCAATCAGCCTCGCGGCAGGAATTGATAACTTATCAGCTAAATGAATTGCTTTACCACTACCAACTTTTAGAGTTCTATAAATATTTAAATATCCATAAGGGTCCCCATCTGTAAATACTAAAACAGGTAGGTCGTGTTCTTCATGAAGTCTTTTTATAAACCTCCTTGTTGCTCTTGCAGGAACCCCTTTTAATGAAACCAATATACAGTTATGCTTATCCCAAAATCTCTCTGCATTTAATCTTGCAAACATACCTGATGTTTCTATTGCCAATACAAAATCAGCATCTGTCTCAAGATTTAATTTTGTTACATCATTTGGAATGTTATAAGCTCCAGTACCCAACTTTGTACAATCAACAACAAGCTCTCCTTCAGGAGTTTCTTCTATAATTTTTAATGGTCCTACAACAGAAGAACCATCTTCCTCAGGAATAAATCCAAGGTGTTCTCTCAAAACTCCTAAAGCTGCTTCTAAATCTTCAATAACATTGTTTGATGCCTGTTGGTCATCAAATCTTGCTTCTCCCCAATTTTTTGAGACATAATAAGCTTCCCTTAATGTTGAAAAATCATTAGTTTCTAATAACTGCTTAGCAAATTCCAACATCTTAGTAGTTTGTGCAAAAATCTTTGCCTGATTTACAGTTAATGTTCTTGTCTTTTCTTTACCTACCAAAGTAAATGAACCCTTCTCTTTATCAAATACGGCATTAGATAAACTTCTAATTGGCATTGTTATCCTTGGTCTTTTCCCCTTCATTAAATCATCATACATCTTTTTAGCCAGTTCAATAATTTTTTGTTTGGCAATTTCCCTTGGTTTTTTTGATATGGCAGGAAGTTTAACCATAATACTCACCAAATAACTTTTTAATACTCAATGATTTCAACCTAAATTATTTTATTATGATAAGTTATGACCAATAGATTTTTATATCAAATTTTAAAATTGTAATAATAATATGCCACATCAATGATTCCAGATGAAGAACCACGTAGGAGAATAGTATATAAAATATTCATATATAACCATTTAGGTTATTTACTAATATTTATTAATTTATAGTAATTAATTTATAGTAATAGTAATATTAAAAACAAAAATAATTTTATGGAGGTCATAACGTGAAATTTCTAAAAAATGTTTTAGAAGAGGGATATAAATCAGAGGAATTCAACGAATTAGAATTATCCCCAGAAGATCAAGAATTAATGGAATATTTGCAACAAACTAAAGCAAGGATTACAGTAGTAGGTTGTGGTGGGGCAGGAAACAACACCATTACAAGATTAACATTGGAGGGTATAGAAGGAGCTAAAACAATTGCTATTAATACAGATGCTCAACAATTAATAAGAACAAAAGCAGATAAAAAGATTTTAATTGGTAAAAAATTAACAAGAGGTCTTGGTGCTGGAGGTAATCCAAAGATTGGTGAAGAAGCAGCAAAAGAAAGTGCTGAAGAGATTAAAGCAGCAATTCAGGATTCAGATATGGTATTTATTACCTGTGGATTAGGTGGAGGTACAGGAACAGGTTCAGCCCCAATTGTAGCTGAAATTTCCAAAAAAATAGGAGCTTTAACTGTTGCTGTAGTTACTCTACCATTTGCTATGGAAGGAAAAGTTAGAATGAAAAATGCAATGGAAGGTTTAGAAAAACTAAAGCAAAATACTGACACATTAGTTGTTATCCCTAATGAAAAATTATTTGAAATAGTTCCAAATATGCCATTAAAATTGGCATTTAAAGTAGCTGATGAAGTTTTAATTAACGCTGTAAAAGGATTAGTAGAATTAATAACTAAAGATGGATTAATTAACGTTGACTTTGCCGATGTTAAAGCTGTTATGAGCAATGGAGGATTAGCAATGATTGGTATTGGCGAGAGTGATAGTGAGAAAAGGGCTAAAGAAGCTGTTAACATGGCATTAAACTCTCCACTATTAGATGTTGATATAGATGGAGCTACTGGGGCTTTAATACATATAATGGGTCCTGAAGATTTAACATTAGATGAAGCTAAAGATGTAGTTGCTACAGTTTCCTCAAGATTGGACCCTAACGCTACAATAATTTGGGGAGCAACAATAGATGAAAACTTAGAAAATACTGTGAAAGTTTTATTAGTTGTTACTGGAGTTCAATCAAGAGTTGAATTTGGAGCTACTGGACTTAAAAGGAAAAAAACTGATTTACTAAATATTCCAAAAATTTAAGGGGATACAATGGAAGTAAATTTTAATCAAAAAATGGAACAGCTTAAAGAGTTCCTTGAAGAATGTAAGAGAGTTTGGTTAGTTTTGAAAAAGCCCACAAAAGATGAATATATAGCTGTTGCTAAAATTACTGCCTTAGGGATATCTTTATTAGGAATTATTGGCTATATAATCCACGTCCCAGCAACATATATTAAAAGTTTATTAAAACCTCCTGCTACTCCAAAAGTATAACTTAATTAAACAACAATAAATAAATTTAGAAACTTTTTTATACAGTATTTTAACGTATTTTTTATTTTATTTTTTTAAAATTTATTAGGTGAGACTATGATTTTTGCAGTTAGAACTATGGTTGGTCAGGAAAAGAATATAGCAGGATTAATGGCAAGTAGAGTTGAAAAGGAACAATTAGATGTTTACTCAATATTAGCATCTGAATCATTGAAAGGATATGTTTTAGTTGAGGCGGAGTCTAAAGGAGATGTCGAGGAATTAATAAAAGGAATGCCAAGAGTTAGAGGAATCGTTCCTGGGACAGTGGCTATTGAAGAAATAGAACCATTATTAACTCCAAAGAAAATTATTGAAAACATTGAGAAAGGAGATGTTGTTGAAATTATTGCAGGTCCGTTTAAAGGAGAGAGAGCAAAGGTTATTAGAGTAGATAAAAATAAAGAAGAGGTTACTTTAGAACTTGAGAATGCTACAGTTCCTATACCAATAACCTTATCTGTCGAAGGTGTTAAAATAGTTTCAAAGCATAAAGATTAAATAGGACTTCCGCAGTTTATAGCTTTGTGCAAATGTGTTTATAATAAATAAGGCATTAATAAATGTCTTCCTTTTGGAAGGCATTTAAATTGTCCTTCTTACTTAAAGTTTATTTTATTTTGCACAATACTATATAATAAACATCACCATAATTATTATAAAATCTTATTATAGTTCTATTAAATTTATATGGAAGGCATAACTTTATATACCTAATGCATTAATTTTATCTACACATTAATTCTTTTTATAAGGAAAAATGAAACATTTAAGTATCTAAACTGAACAGTCATTCCAATATACTTTGAGGTGAATATTATGGCTAAAGAGGTTGTTGAAGTATTAGTTACTGGAGGTAGAGCAACAGCAGGACCACCATTAGGACCAGCAATTGGGCCTTTAGGAGTTAACGTCATGCAGGTTGTTAAAGAGATTAATGAAAAAACAAAAGACTATGAAGGAATGCAAGTTCCAGTTAAAGTTATAGTTGATACAGAAACAAGAAAGTTTGAAATTGAAGTAGGAATTCCTCCAACAACTGCTTTAATTAAAAAAGAGTTGGGAATTGAAACAGCCGCTCACGAACCAAGACACGAAGTTGTTGGAAACTTAACATTAGAGCAAGTTATTAAAATAGCCAAGATGAAAATGGATTCAATGCTCTCCTATACTTTAAAAAACGCTGTAAAAGAAGTTTTAGGAACATGTGGTTCAATGGGAGTAACAGTTGAAGGAAAAGACCCTAAAGAAGTACAAAAAGAAATTGATGCCGGAGTTTATGATGAATACTTCAAAGAAGAATAAATTATTTCTTTTTTTATATTTTTTAATGATATAATTTCCAATATGACTTTTGCAGGAATATTATCAAATATATAAAGCATGAAAGTCCTATTTTAAGTATTTTTTACATTTTTATATTTATTACTGCGAAAGTCTTATTAAATATAAAATAAAACAATTATCATCTATTTAAATCTTTTTTGAGGGGGAGTATGAGAATTGAATTAGAACTGCAAACAGATAATTTTACAGTTATTCCTTACAATCATCAGTATTATTTGGCATCCGCCATATATAACAAAATACACTCTGCAAGTCCAGAATATGCTGAAAGATTACATAGCTATCAAAAATTTAAGTTCTTTACCTTCTCTTTATTGCAGATAAAAAAGAGAGTTATTAGAAAGGAGGGGATTGAAACAATAGATGGAAAAGCTTATCTCTATATCTCTTCTCCAAAAACTGAATTTATAGAGAATTTTGTTGAAGGGCTTTTAGAAGATGGAAAACTAAGAGTAGGAAATATTGAGTTTTATATAAATAAGGCTAAAATACTTCCAATACCAAAAAAATTTAATATATTAAAAACAATTTCTCCAATATATTTAAAAACAAAAATTAATGTAGATGGTAAATTAAAAGACTATGATTTACTTCCAAATAATTCAAAATTTTATGAAAATTTAAAAAATAATCTAAAAAAGAAATATGAAGCATTTTATAACGAAAAATGTGATATGAACTTTGAATTCGAAATCTTAAAATATAAAACTAAGAGAATGAGAATAAAGGATATTTACTGTAGATGTTCTGAAATGGTGTTTAAGGTTTGGGGAGATTATGAACTAATAAAATTTGGTTATGAGTGTGGCTTTGGAGAGAAAAATAGTATGGGTTTTGGGATGGTTATGAATATTGATTAATTTAATTTAACTATTCTTTTTCTACCTATTTTTTTAGTTTTTATGAGTCCTTTACTTTCTAAGGAATTTACATACTTTATAATTGCTGGTAGAGAGACATTAAACTCTTTTGCCAACTCAGTTATCGTTTTTTCTCCTTCGTTTAGCGATGCTAAAATTTTCCTTTCAAATTTTGTTAAATTGTATGGATGTGCTATTTTTGGAAGTTCTATAATCCTCTTTTTGTGTACATAAACAATTTTATCTACTTTTTGAAATTCATATAATGAGGCATAAAGCAATGCGAGAGATGTTATTTTTCTACCACCAGTTATATTTACAATAACTTTGTCGTCCTCTTTTTTTATGATGTCTCTTAACATTTCAACATTTTTTTCAAACTCTATCCCGTTTATCTTTACTTCCTCACATTCAATCCCAAGCATATTGCATAACTCTTTTGCTTTTTTTAGAGCCTCATCAACTTTTTTTAAATCCTCTTCTTTTACATATTCTTCTTTATCTTTTGAATATACAAGAATTACTTTTTTTGCTCCATACTCTGCAATTGGTTTATAAATATGCTCAGCGTGAAATCCTATGTTTATTATATGCGTTGTCATTTTTCTCCCTCTTTTATAACTACCTTTTTTAAGTTTAGCATTTAGTTAATGTTAATAAATATTTCTAAAAAACTTAACCAAAAAAGTTAATGGTTAAATTTATATATCAAGAAATGTAAGGATATAGTGAAGTAACGGATATTATTGGTAAGTTATACCTAAGGTGTAATTATGGAAATTAAAGTAAAAACCAAAAAAATCTTTAAAACTAAGTTATTCCAAGAAGAAACTAAAAACTATTTAAATAAAGTTTTTATTAATCTATTTAAAAAATATCACTTAAAGCCAGCAAAAGGTGGAAAATCTTTTGAGGAAAAAGTTAAAAGTGGAGAGATTGAAGCAAAAGACCTTCCAGATATGAGTTATCCTATGCACATACTAAATGGAATAATTCCTTCTTTAAAAGTTTTAGAAAATAGATGGCTGAATAAAGGATTAATAGATGAAAATAATGATGATAAAGACATAAGAATGCTTTTAAAGTGCCTTTTAATTGCATATACGTTCCACGATATAAATAAGTTGCATAATGAAATTGACTTGAAAACATCAGTTGAAAAATATTTTGAAAATGATTTGAAAGATTTAGAAATTGAACTAAATGAAGAAGAAAAGGAGATTGTGAAATATCTTATATTAGCAACTGAAGAAAGAACAAGATTTGTTATTCCTGATAACAAATTACCAACAAGAAGAGGATTAAATAGGTTAATAAAAGATGATTTAATTGAGATTATTCATTTAGCAGATAGCATCTCTATACCAATTGAAAGTTACAGTGGAATATTAAATATTTGGAAAAAATTGAGAAATTATGTGGATGTAAATGTATTTTACTTTGATGATATTCCTTATGAAGTTTTAGCAAGGTTTATCGTTGAGAGGTTAAGAGAAAATGTAGATTGTTACATTATATCTCCAAAGGGTTTCATTTACGAAGGGAATTTAAAAATAGACGAAGATTATTTGGTAAAATCATTTGAAGAGTTTCTTTATAGAAATATTGAAAATATGGTCAAAATTGATAGACAAAAGGCACAAGTGGACATTTTTAGATTTATAGAGATTACAGAAGATAGAATATTAAGATTAATCAAATCTTTAGATGATGTTATATTCTATAAAGATATCTCCAAAAAAGACGAAGAAGCTAGAGAGATATTTACAAAAAAGATTGAAGATTTCGATGAAGAGGAATTTAGAAAATTTAAACTCTTAAAATTGTTGTTACAATTAACACCAACGGAAACTAATGAAAAAACTATTAAAAAATTAAAATCCAAGTTTGAAGATAAATATTTCAAAATAGATAAATATTTTGATTTAGATGAAGATTTTGTTAATAGAATTAAAAATTCTGATACTGGGCTAAAAAATTATCTCAAACTTTATATTGCTACAAAAAAAGGATTTGATGAGAAAGAGATACTATCTGACTTAATAACATTGTTAAAAACAAATTACAGTGGTTCTGAGAGAGTAAATTTAAAAGAGATTATTAGTGAGTTACTGGGATACGCCTATTTAAATGGAAAAAAGATAAAAGAAATGAAATTTGATGATATTGGCTCAAAAAAGAATATATGCTCATTATGTGGAAGAAAATCATCTATAATAGCAACAGAAAACTTATGTTTTGGATTTAAACCAAGAGGTTTTACTAATAGAACAGTAGTTTCTTTAAATAACACTAAAAAGAACATCTGCCCCTTGTGTTTAACTGAAATAACCTTTAGAAAATTAATCTTTGGAAAAAAAGAAAATGTTCAAGCGGTATATATTGACGTTTATGACTACTTTATTCCAATAATGGACGAAAATTTAACAAAATACATTGAAAATGTTGAAGAGAATTTAGGAAATTTAATGAACGATGCTAAATTGTTTATAAAAGCAGTTTATGGATTCAATGTAAAAAGAGAAGAGGAATTATCGCCATTTTTAATGACTTTTGTTGATATATCCAAACAGATTGAGTTTATAAGATTCTACAAGAAAATTTTAGATTTTGTCTATGAGACTGGCTTTAAGTTTTATTTAACATATCCATTTAATCCAGATAAGGCAAAAAGAGAGACGATTATATTTGATTATTCTATAAAATCGTTCAAAAAATTAAGGTGGGACAAAGTTAGGATAGACGAAATTGAAAAAATTAGGGATGAATTTAAATTACTTTGGAAATTAGGATATACCTTAAAAGGAGGTTCAAAATCTGACAATATTATTGTCTCATTATTCAATAATTATGCTGACAATCCTATGGCATTTTATTTCTATTTGTTTAAATTATCATCTCCACTTTCATTTGCTGAAAAATACAACTTAAATCTTATAAATAAAAGAATTGGGGTGGAAAAAATGAACATTATTGAAAAATTAGCAGATATTGCTTCAGATATAGAGTGGGCCAAGGGTAGTGCATCATCAAAGACGTCAATGATTAGAGAGACTTTAGATGTGCTAAAAACTGGAGTAAAGAGGGGATATGGTGATGAAGAGATAAAATCCATGATGGCTGGAATACTTTATAAGAAGTATCCATATCCAAGCAAAAAAGAAAAAATTGAGGAATTTTGCAATGTGTTGTATGATGAGTTGTTTAAAGGATTGTGGAGAGGGAAAATTCCTTCAAAAAAAGAACTTAGATACTGGATATACGCATTTGCATACCACTATGATACAAAATCAAAAGAAAAAAGAAATGTAAGAACTTATCAAGAAGAAAATCAATAAAATGGGGTGATAACAATGGCAAAGCAAAAGAAATTGGTTGAAAATGGATACAAAAAATATGTTGAGTATGATGAGAATGTTGTTAATGAGTTTAGAGAAAAACTCTATTCAATAATCCCAAAAGAGTATTTCCAAGATATATACACGAAAAGAACTCCAAATGTAATAAAAGTAGCGACAATAAGAACTACAACTGGTTATTTAATTAATCGTTCAACTGAGCCAGATGAAGTTATAAGCACAACAATAGGAAATAAAGACGTTGTAGTAATTCCTTCAAGAAAATTAAAATCAAAAGAAAAATTGACAGGATTAGTATTATGTAGAAAATTTAAAGTAGTTCATCCAGAGGTTGAATACAACTTCATAAAAAAATCAGAATATTTAGCAAATCCAAACTCCATAGTGTTTGGAGATAGCGTAACACAATCAAATGAAGCTGTAGGTTTACCTTCAAGAGTTATTTACGAGTGGGCATATTCAATTAGAGATAAAGATGAAATAACAGAAGAACTAACTCACAATGCCTTAAGTGAAGAGGGAACAATGTGGGATAAAAATGAGGGTTCTCAAAGACAAAGTTTGTTTGGGATTCAATATATCAAACCAGAAGTTTATTTCCCACAGTTTATAACATTCTATGACATAACACCAGAAGGATTTATCCACGCTATAATATCCCACTTAAAAACAACTAGATATGGGGCTCAATCAAATGTTATGGATGCAAATATGAAAAATGAGATTATAGCAATAGCATTAGATACTTTTGAACCACCAGTGTCATCCTATCTAATCTCAAAAGAGTTTAATGGAGAAGTAACTTATGAAAATGTAAAAGAGTTTGTTAAAGAAAAATTAAGAGAAAAGTCTTCTCAATTGATTGAAAATGATAAATTAGATGAGCTCTTAAACTTAATTAATGAGTATTTAAAAGATGAAGAAAAATTGAAGCAACTTTATTTGAAACATTTGAACGATTGTATAAATTATTTAGTTGAGTGTAAAATCATTAAAGAAAATGGTATTAAAAAGTTATTAGAGGAAATGGGTGTCTAATATGCTTAGACATTATAAAATAACTCTTCTCTCTCCTTTATTTTGTTATAACAAGACAGAGGGAGGGGTTGCATCAACAGAGCCATTTATTGGAGATATCGCTTTAGATTATGCATTAAATTTTGCAATGGCAAAGAAAAGAGAATATACTTACCAAGTAAAAGATAAACCCGATTATAATGAGATTAAAGAATTTGGGTTTGTTTGGACTATTGGAAAGCCAATATATTATGAAAAAACGCCAATATTTGCAAGAAAAACATCAGAAATATCTGACTATATGGTTAGAAGAGATATTATTGAACAAATGGGAAAAGGTCTGTTTAAAAATTACTTCCACATTCAAGGAATAAAAGAAGGTTCAGTTTTTGAAGCATCTTTATTGACTTTTGAAGATATTAAACTTCCAAAAACATTTACTTTAAGGGTGGGGGTTGGTAGAGAGTGTCTTTTATTGTTTGAAGAAAAAAAGGAAAAACCTGTAGAAATTTGGCTAAATCTCTACACAATTAAGAAAATATTTAGAAAAGATGTAAAATTGAGAGAATCTCAGATGTTAAGATTTGTTCTTTCTCACTATATTATTGGAACTGGGTTTAAAGTTGAAGATTTAGAATATATCTTTTCTAACTAATAGGACTTTCGCAGTTTATATTATTAAATAAGGAACTTTGACACCTATAGGTGTCTATATTCAATAAAAATTTATTCATGCGAAAGTCCTATAACTAATTTTTTTTAGGGGATATTTATGGAGTCTTTAAAATTAAGGATTTCAAAAAAATGTTTGCCTTTTGGAGATAAGGTTATTAGAGGAAATCTTAGATTACATAAATTTCAAGAGATATTTTATTCAGATATTGCTGAATTAAAGAACGATGTTTATTTTATTGTTGCCCCAACTGGTGCAGGAAAGACATTTTCTTTTGCTTTTCCTATCTTATATGCAAAGGACAACAATTATTTAACTTCTAAAAGAGGGTTAATTGTAGTTCCGACAAATGCATTGGCTGAAGATATTGAAAAGACATTAAAAGAGCAAGGAATTAAGGTTGAGGTAATAACTGGAAAAACATTAACGAAAAAGGGAAAAGAAAGAGGAGAAGAATTAATAGAAAAATTAAAAAATTGCGAAATTGCTGTAACGAATCCAGACATTCTAAATTATATGATAAATAGTGGATATCATCTGCCGAGAAAAAATGAAAAATTTAGACATTTAAAGGGATTTTCTGATTGGTTAGAGTTTTTCAATGCATTAGATTATGTTATTTTCGATGAATATCATTTGTATGATGAGGAGCAAATAGCAAATATTTTAATTTGGTTTCTAATGACAAAAGAGGTATTTAAGCAGATAAAATGGTTTTTTGTTTCAGCAACACCAGAAGAGAATTTAATAGAATTGTTATATGAAAATGGAATTACCCCTGAAATTATTGAACAACCATTGAGTAATGAAGGGAGAATTATTCAAGGAGAAATGGAAATTGAGTTTATAAAAATTTCAAGACATATTGAAAGGAGTTTATTTGGTTATTTAGTTGAAGATGGGAAATTAAAAGAAGATATAAAGGATATTATAGAAAAAGCAATCTCTAACAATGAGAAGATTTTGATTATTTTTAATTCTTTGAGAGATGCCATGAAAATAAAATATATTATTGAAAATGAGATTGATGCAGAGGTTTGGGTTAATACTGGCTTACAAACAAGAGAAAAAAGCAATGAAAATTTGGATGAAATTTTAAACAAAACTGATGTCATAATAACTACATCAAAGGCAGAAGTTGGAGTTAATTATCCAGTTTCTCTATGTTTTATGGATTCAGGATTATATTTTAGGAATTTTATGCAAAGGATTGGAAGAGTGGGGAGGAGAATGGAGAAATGTAAAATATACTGTACAATAATAACAAAAACCTACAATAACTTAAAGAAACATTTCAATGGAATTAAAAAAGAAAAATTGGATTACTATGAATTTGTAAATTTGATGAAAAAGGCTTTTGAAGATAAAGAATTTAAAAAAGACAAAGTTCCTAAATTTTGTGGAGCGGTTCTTTGGAGTGTTCTTAACTCTATGAAAGAATATAATGAAAAATTAACTTATCAAAGAAGAGAAATACTTGAAAATTTAAGGGATAAGTTTCCATATTATTGGGTTTTACATCATCTAAATGAAAAAATAAAGAAAATTGAAAAAGATGAGAATGAAGAAATCGTTGAAGAAAATATAAAGGAAGAATTATTAAAATGGTGGAATAGCATTAAAAATTCTTTCAAAAGGTTTAGAGGAGACAGCGTTATTTGGAAGGTTATCTATGAAGATGGAAGAGAGACAGAATATGACTTATTGTGGATTTTAGATAATGCCTTTGTTGAAGTTGATAAAAAAAATAGAACTGTTATTATTAAAGATTTTAGAGAGAAGAGAGAAACTATAGTTAGAGGAATTTTAACTTTTTCTTTACTCGATAGGGAATTTCCTTCAACTATTGGCGGAAGTGATATTGGAGAATGGTTTAAATTTTTGTATTCTGATTATATTGGGGACATATTTTTACAAAAATTTGAAAGTTGGAAAATATTCAAAGAAAAATACTTTGAAAATAAAAATTTCTTTGAAGAATTGAGTAAAGAGATAGAGTTACTTGCTCCAATATACTCAAAAAAGAGAATTGAAATTTATGATTTGCTCGTAAAATACAGTGATATATCTTTGGATGACGACATTCTTTAAAATTACTGTTGGTGTTTAAGAATGGTGTCTGAATATCTTGAAAAAGAACTCTTAATCAGAGGTATTGAGATAAATTATCTCTATATTTGCAAAACAAAACTTTGGTATTTTGTAAAAGGTATAACTATGGAACAAGAAAGTGATTTTGTTGATTTAGGAAAATTTTTGCATGAAAAATGCTATTTTGGAGAAGAAAAAGAGGTTCAAATTGGTAGTATAAAGATTGACTTTATAAAAAAGCATGATATTGTTGAAATCCATGAAGTAAAAAAAGGCAAATCTATGGAGAAAGCACATATTATGCAAGCTCTCTACTATATTTTCTATTTAAACAATTTAGGGATTAAATGTAAAGCAATCCTTCATTACCCAAAGCTTAAAGAAATTAAAGATATTGAATTAAAAGAAGATAATAAAGAGAAGATAATTAAATCAATAAAAGAAATTGAAAGAATAAAATTATTAAAAGAACCACCAACTCCAATTTATCAAAAAATCTGCAAAAATTGTGCTTATTATGAGTTATGTTTTATTTAAGGTGGTTTCTATGAGAAAAAAATCTTTAACTTTACTATCAGATGGCTATCTATTTAGAAAAGAAAGCACTCTATATTTTGAAAATGCAAGAGGTAAAAAGCCTCTACCTATTGAAGGAATCTATGATATTTATGTTTATGGAAAGGTTAGTATTAGTTCTCAAGCTCTTCATTATTTATCTCAAAAAGGAATAGCTGTTCATTTTTTTAACCACTATGGATATTATGATGGAAGTTTTTATCCAAGAGAATCTCTGCATTCAGGTTATTTGGTAGTTAATCAGGCTGAGCATTATTTAAACAAGGATAAAAGATTGGAATTAGCAAAGTTATTTGTCATTGGAGGAACAAAAAACATGGAATGGAATTTATTAAAATTTAAAAATAAAAGGAAATTTAATAATTATATTGAAGAGCTCAATAACTGTAATAAAATTACCGAAATCATGAATGTAGAAGGAAGAGTTAGAGCTGAATACTATAAACTATGGGATGATACATTACCAGATGACTTCAAAATAGTTAAAAGAACAAAAAGACCTCCAAAAAATGAGATGAATGCGTTAATAAGCTTTTTAAACTCTCGTCTCTATCCAGCTATAATAACCGAACTATACAATACTCAACTAACGCCAACCATCAGCTATTTGCATGAGCCTCATGAGAGAAGGTTTTCGTTAGCATTAGATTTGAGTGAAATATTTAAACCAATGATTGCTGATAGGTTGGCTAATAGGTTAGTTAAACAAGATATAATTCAAAAAAATCACTTTAGGGATGATTTAAATGGTATTTTATTAAACAAAGATGGAATGAAAGTTGTTTTAGAACATTTCAATAAAGAGATGGATAAAACAGTTCTTCATCCAAAACTAAAAAAGAATGTATCCAAAAGAAGATTAATCAGGTTAGAAGCATATAAGTTGATTAAGCACTTAGTAGGGCAGAAAAGATATGAGCCTTTGATAGCGTGGTTTTAAATGAAACATTACTAAAAGTGTTTCATTAGAACATATAATGAATATTTTTAACTCTAATTTAAACTTTATTTTGTCATAATATTCGGATATTTTTTGTTTTTTTTGTTAAATTAGAAATTTGATTCTCAATATTACACATATTTATTTTTGTTTCATAATTATGAAACACTTTGCAATTTCCAATAAAACAAATTAACCAAAAAGTTTATATATTATGACATTCATTTATAATACATGGTGAGGTGATACGATGGAGTTCGTAGAAGATTTTAGTAGTTTAATAAAAATGCTGAGATTCTTTGTAAGAACAAAAAATTTTAGTTATATAGACAGAATTGGTAATGCTTTAACATATGAGCCCGTAGAAGTAGCTATAAAAGATGCTTTAAGAGATTTTCAATCAATCCACAATAGTGCAGAAATTGAAGATGGTAAAAAAGTTATCTACGATAAGCAAACAAATAAGCCTATTTATTTACCAAATATCCCAAATTCAGAAGAAGTTGAGAATTTTTTAAAAAAAGTTAAAGAAGATATGAGTTATGCAAGAAAATTGGCTATATTTGCTTTAACGATTCCACTGACATATGGAGGTGATGAATAATGTTTATTAGTATCGGAGTTAGATTTGAGGCTAATGTTGAAGCATTGAATATGGTAGAGACTGTTGGAAACTACTCAAAGCATAGAAGAGTTCCATATATTATAGAAAAAGATGGAAAATTAAAAACTATTTATGTTCCCGCAATAAGTGGGGAGAGTTTAGGACATGCATATCAGGAATTACTTGTTAAGGAATGTAAGAAATTAAATCTCCCAGTCTGCGAAGATTGTAAAAAATTTGAGTTCTTTAAATCAATGAATAAAAAACATTTGGAGAAAAAAATAAAGCCAATACCAAATAATAGAGAAAAAATAGAAGAAAGTATAATAAAATCTTGTGTTATCGAGGATGTTGGAGGTTTTATGTATGCTGAGAAACCTCCAGTAAAAAGAACCTCTGCATTCCAGTTTAGTTATGCATTACCAATAAAATCTATGGCTGTTTATGCAACAACAGAACCACAACTACATGCAAGACATGCACAAACAGGAGGGGAGAAAAAAGAGGGGGCATCTGAACAGATGATTTACTATGTAGAGACTGGAACAGCATTATATGGTTTTATTTTTAACCTTGATTTAGATGCAATTGGAATAAGTGGTTTAACAAATAAGCGTGTTGTTGATAAAGAAAACATTAAAAAAAGAAGAGAGGTTTCATTAAAAGAGATATTTAGAATGCTATCATCTCAACAATTTGGGGCAAAACTTTCAAGGTTTTTCCCTGTAGGAAACATAACATCCATTGCAATAGCAATAACTGAACATCCATTTAGTGTAACATCCCCAATATATGATAACTATATAGAAAAAACAAAAAAGAGACTTGAAGTCGTCAAAAATATATTTGACGAAGAAACAAAATTCATAACAATTGAAAATGGTATTGAAACTCCAGAAGAATGTTTGGCAGAGATGATTAGTTATGCAAGAGAAAAAAATGTTATCTGAGGTGATTTCTTTTGCCTTCCTTTTTAATTATTGAAGCAAAGCCAAGCGGTATTTTAGCTTTGCGTTCTGCCCCACAGAGTAAGATGCGTTCAGCATTTAGGTATCCTACATTAACATCTCTCATTGGGGCGATAAGTTATTCCTTGTTTCATGTAAAAGGGCTACGTAAAGAAGTTATAAATGGGGATAAATGCTCTACAGAAATGTTGAGGAATTTGTTCATGACTGTTGCAGTTAAAGTTGAAGGAAATCCAGTAATCTATGGTTCAATATTGAGAATTAATAGATATTATAGGGGAGAAGTAGATAGTGCAATAACATCTCTGCCAATGAGTATAATGTATGGAGAAAAGGACTTCAAAATAAAAATTGCTTATGTATTCAATGATGAGATTTTAGAAAATTCAGAATATACAATTAAGGACTTTGAAAGGGCTGGATGGGGAATTGTAAGAATTGGTTCAAGGGAATCAGTAGTTTCAGTTGAAAATGTTATTGTTGGAAAAGGTAAAATTAAAGAAGGAAATGAAGTTGAAACACAGTATTCTTTTGAGTTTAAAAATATAACTGATTACGATGGAAAAGGGATATTACAGGCAGTAGTTGATTGGAGAGAGGAATTAACCAACTATACAAATGCAAAGAAGATGATTATTGTGTATCCAATTGGTAAAGTAAAAGTTAGGGGAGATTTGAGATTTATTGATGTTGATGAAGAGGTGATTTTAGTATGATTCCAATAGATGGATTTACCAAAGAAATTTTATTGCATGGACTGTCTCAAATAATAACCAGAGTTGATATTGATAAAATAGATAATCCTACTTTAGCGAAAATTTTAAGAAATTATTTAAATAGTTTCAAAGAAAAAATCAAAAATATAAGTTCAAGTAAGTTATCAAGAAACGATAAAATATCATATACAAAGACATATCAAAACTGGTTTAATACAAATCCTCCAGTGGAATATACATCTTTAATGGTTAATATTGTTGAAAAAACTATAAAACTCTTAGAAGAAAATAAAATTGATGCAAAAACATCTTTAACTACTATAAAAATAGAAAAAGATTCTATTAATTTTGGAATTCCATATAAGAAAATTTATGCAATTTTACCTGCAATTATAAAGCAAGTTGAGTTTTATGAATATGCAAGTGAATTCTTAACTCCAACAAAAGGTAGAAAATCCATAATAAATCTTGACCCAGTATGGTTTAGTATATTATCTATTGGGTTTTTGTTATGTTTTGCTGGATACTTTGGGAAGAAATATTACTTAATGCTAAAAAATGATATTGAAAGATACTATTTAGCAGTAAAATATGGTATAGAAGATGAAAAATATGCGTTAGGGAAAATTTTAGGAGAGTTAGAGTTATTAACTCAAATTAATATTCAAAGGAAATTTTCTCTTGAAAGTGAAGAAATTTACGAGTTATTATTATCAATGGAACTTGCAAAAAGGCAAGTATCTTTAGAGTTATTTCCAGTGACACTCTATGTTATTGAACTTAGTGATAATAACATATATCTTGCAAAATATGTTTTAGAACTTAATTTAAGAAATAGTTTGAAATTTATGAAAAAATACATTAACAGAATTAATCGTTATTTAATGTTTGAATCATCAGACAATAAAATTCCACTTGAAGAGCTTTTATATTTAGCTTTATATGAGCATAGAAATCCTATAAGTGAGGATAACGAAAATCTTGCTTATATTATGGTAAAAGATTTATATAGAGCAATAAACTCTGAACGTTTGGATGTTTTAGAAAATACTCTTTATTTGTTACTTAGAAAAGGGCATTCTATCTCATCAAAAAGAAAAAGTAAATCAAAACATAATGTGGAAAGAATATTCAAAAACTTTGCCAAAGAGAGTAATATTATATCCATATTGGAGGGATTTTATGATTGAATATTATGATTTAGTTCTTAAAAGACTTGGGAAAATAAAGGGGTTTAAACCAAAAAGAAGACCTTTAATTGAACAAATATTAAAAGATATTGAAAATTCTGAAAAAACTTTCTTTATCGTGAAAGCACCAACTGGCTATGGAAAAACTACTTTAAGCTACACTTTAGCTTTATATTCCATTTATAATGCAGAAAAGTTTGATAAGGTCCTTCATATTTTACCAATGCGTTCAATAGTTGAAGATTTATCAATGTCTGCAAAGGAACTTTTTGAGTTTTCAAGGGCAAAGATGATGGGAGTTAGCGAAGAAATTTTTCATCTATTTCCTTTAAATTTTACAACAATTGATACTTTTATATGGGATGTTTTAAAATTGAACACAAAAAAATTTAGTAGAATAAAAGAAAGAAAAGAGTTTGGATATGACTTTTTCACTCAGGCATCTATATTAAATTCAATGCTTATTTTTGATGAAGCACATTTTATCTTAGAGGATGAGAAATTAAAAAGTATTTTTCTTTGTGTTTTAAATTTTTTACTTGAAAATGATGTTCCAATTTTAATATTAACTGCAACTCTTTCAAAAGGATATGAAGAACTTTTTAAAAGTTATGCAAAGCCAGAAAGATATGAATTTAAAATTTATGAAATAGAAGAGAATGATGAATTCCTGAAGAGAGAAGTAAAAAAGGATTTCCAAATTTCCATATCAAAGGAAAATGACCTTGTAGATTATTTAAAATATGCTGAAGAAGGAAAAAGAAACATTATTGTGGTTAATACTCCAAAAAAGTGTGTAAAACTCTATGATATGGCATTGAAAGAAGAAAGATTTAACAATGTTGTATTAATTCATGGAAAGATGACATCCAATCATAGAAAAGGTATTGTAGAAAAAATAAGAAAATTAAAAAATGAAGATGAGTTTTTAATAATCTCAACTCAAGTTATTGAGGCAGGAGTTGATATCTCTTCAGATGTTATGATAACAGAAATTGCACCACCAAATTCATTAATTCAAAGGTTTGGGAGAGTAGCAAGGTATGATGAAAAAGAAGGAAAGATAATTATTCTAAAATCTAATGGAATACCTTATGATAAAGATAAAATTGAAAAAACTTGGAAATATCTTGAAAGCAATACAGATATTCATCCAAGAATTCCAAAAACTTACCAACAGTGGATAGATAAAATCCATGGAATAACTTTAATTGACGCTGAATCAAATTTAAATAAAAATATAATGAATGAACTAATTAACCAACTTAGAAACTTTAGAACAAGGAGTTTTGATATGTATAATTTTATATCTGACCACATTTCTAAAGGACATGCATTTTTAAGAGATTTTTTAATACCTGTAGATGTTGAAAATGATGTAGTTTTAGTTAATCCAAAAGAATTATTTAAACTCTATAAATCAGAGAAAGTTAAAATTCTTGAAATAAAGAATAATTCTGAAAAAATATTAAAAGTTGAAAATGAAGAGGAAGCCTTTGATATAGCAAAAAAGATTGCTCTTGGAGAACCGATAGTTGTTAAATTAATTTATGGATACGACAAAGAGAGAGGGCTTGTAGTATGACATGCTATGCATACTTTGGAAAAGATGGAGAAAAATCAGAAACTATGGAGGAGCATATTGAAAAAGGTTTGGAAGTTATAGATTTTTACATTAAAAGGAAATATTATAAAAAACTTGCTAAGTGTTTGCATGTTAATAACAACAAAGTAGGAGAGATTATATTAAAAACATCTTATGTATTTCATGACATTGGTAAAGGATTAACATATTACCAAAAAAGTAAAACATTTCGTGGGCATGAGTTTTATTCTGCATATATTACCTATAACTCAATAAATAAAATTACTGGAAATGAAAAGATGGATGAGAAGATTAAAAGAATAATATCTTGTGCAATTGCATTGCATCACCATACAATGGTAAATAGACATTATTTAAATGTAAATTATTCAAAATTATGTAAGGATTGTATCAATATCATTGAGAAATATTCTCCAATTGATGTTGATATTCCTAAGATAATTAAAGGCAATATAATACATAGTGTTTCAGAATATTTCACAAATAATAATTTTAGAGAAATTTATTTAATCTTAGTCCCATTAATGGTTGCAGATAACATCTCGGCAATTTTAAATAGAAACACTGATAAAGAAAATTTAGGAGTTCTTGGTAGGGAGGTTATAGAGATTTATAATATTTACAAAAAATTTATTGGAGATAACTATGCTCTACATAATAACCTTAGGATTTGATGAAAAATTTGCCATTAGATTCTTACTTAGGCATGGGGTAAAAAGCAATGATAAAGTTCTCATAATTTTACCAAACGATGTTAATAATAACCATAAAGTTCAAAATGCATTAAACAATTTAATTTCTCTTTTGAATAATCTTGTTAAAAAAGAAAATGTTATTATTACTGAGATTGATTTAAAAGAGCCAATAGTTAAAAATGTAAAAAAAATAAAACAGAAAATTTTAGAAATTGGAGAGAATTCCATTTGTGCGAATCTTTCTGGAGGTATGAGAGCATTAATTTTACTTGTGGTTTCTACACTTCTATTATTAAAAAATCTTGATGTAAAAGTAGAAGTTGAATTTGAAAACTTTGAGGGCTATACAGAGATTCCAATAAAAGCATTTTTAGTTCCAAAAAATGACAGGTGGATTAGGATATTAAAATCCATTTATAATGGTTATGGGATTAGAGAAACTGCGAGGAATCTTGGTTTATCTCCAGCAACAATTAGTAGAGAAGTTCAAAAACTTCAAGAACTAGGGCTTATTGATGAAAAATTTAATTTGACAGATTCAGGGAAGCTTTATTTAGAACTTTATGAATAAATTAAATAATATCATCAATTGGATTTTTCTCTACACCAAAAATCTCTCTTTTAGGCATAAAATCTAATGGAAATTGATAAATAATTACCGAATCTTCATTTTCATCAATAATTCTTAAAAGTCCATATTTTATCCTTTCAAGCTCAGCTTTTGTTATTTCTCCCTCAAAAACACTATTTTGAACCCAGTTTAAATGTTTTCTTAAAAAGCTTTTTACTTTATTTACTCTTGTAACATTCACATCATAGACAATAATAACATACATACTACCATCATTATGGATTATTTTTAATATTAAACTGTAAAAATCCTATTTAAAAAAGTTTCCATCTCATAAGAGCATTGCCTTTTAAGTTTCCATACCGAATCGGTCTTATTTTAATGAAAAAAAACTAATTCTTGTTGCTAACATTTCAATCAATTCGTTTCCATACCGAATCGGTCTTATTTTAATGTTTTCTTTTATATTGTTTTTAATAATTTCAGCATTTTTATGTTTCCATACCGAATCGGTCTTATTTTAATTACTTATTGCATGCAATGTTATTGTTGCTGTAGTGCTGATAAGTTTCCATACCAAATCGGTCTTATTTTAATGACATCCTCAAACTGTTTTAAGTCCATTATTTTGAATATGTTTCCATACCGAATCGGTCTTATTTTAATTATTTTAATTACAAGTTCGATGAAAAGTGTCTTCCGAAGTGGTTGCTGGTTTCCATACCGAATCGGTCTTATTTTAATGACGATTACCTTAACATTGTTGTATAAAAAAGTAAAAAGTTTCCATACCGAATCGGTCTTATTTTAATGTGGGTGTGAGTTGGGTATGGAAAAGTATATATATGTTTCCATACCGAATCGGTCTTATTTTAATCATAGAAAATATCATAGAAAATAGCACAAATATAGACTCAATTATGTTTCCATACCGAATCGGTCTTATTTTAATAAAGACGTTTACCTTAAGTTTCGCGTTAAAAAAAGAGAACTGTTTCCATACCGAATCGGTCTTATTTTAATATGATATTTTAATTGTTTCTCTAATGTGTAAAGATTTGGTGAAAGTTTCCATACCGAATCGGTCTTATTTTAATCCAGCCATTAATTTTTGCGTAGAAAGATTTACGAAGTTTCCATACCGAATCGGTCTTATTTTAATTAAATAGAACAGACGATGGATATTCAGGAAAAATAGTTTCCATACCGAATCGGTCTTATTTTAATAGGAGGCATTTTTTGAATTAAACGAAATTAAGCATTTTTAAATCTTTATTTTATAGGGGTTATATTACGACCCCCCAATTACTTGGTTTCTTTATATATCCTAACTAATATAAATACTTTACGGTATTGTGTGAATTAGAACAATAAAACCCCTAAATCTAAAAAATCAAATTATCTATCGGGGAAATATAAATATAAAAATAATTATCTAAAATCTCCTAAAAATCTTACTAATTTAATACATCTAAATAAGTAAAATATTAAAAATAAGCTACCCTTAGAAATTAGCTAAAAATCCTTAAAATCAAAAAATATTCCTTTAAAAATTTCTAAATTAAAAATAAAAAACTTTTAGCGTGATAAATATCACTTAAATATTTAAATTATTAAATTAAATATCATCAAACTATAAAAATTATAATGGTAAAACTGAAAACTTATAGTTGTGAGCAAAATAAAATAAACTTTCAAAAAGGAAAATATAAGTGCCTTCCTTTTGGAAGGTATTCTTTATAGTTGTGTGCAAAACTATTTTAAATAAAATAAGGAATCAGTGAATGCCTTCCATAAGGAAGGCATTCAAATTGTCCTTATAAAAGTTTATTTTATTTTGCACACAACTATAATTCCTTATTCAACTTATATACTTTTGCTCACAATTATAATAACAATCATGGTGAAAAAATGGCAGTACATCCAATTGATTATAGATATGGTACTCCAGAAATGAGGAGAGTTTGGGAAGAAGAAAACAAATTAGAAAAAATGTTAAAAGTTGAAGCAGCATTAGCTAAAGCTCAGGCAGAACTCGGTTTAATCCCAAAAGAAGCTGCTGAAGAAATAAATAGAAAAGCATCAACCAAATATGTAAAACTAAAAAGAGTTAAAGAAATTGAAAAACATACAAGGCATGATATTGTTGCAATGATTAAGGCTTTAGCTGAGGTTTGTGAAGGAAATGCTGGAGAATATATACACTTTGGAGCTACATCAAACGATATTGTTGATACAGCCAATTCTTTACTGTTAAAAGAATCAATTGAAATTATAGAGGAAAAACTAAAGCAGTTGAGAGATATTTTATTAAATAAAGCAGAAGAACATAAATATACTGTCTGCGTTGGTAGAACTCATGGACAGCATGCAATCCCAACAACTTATGGTATGAGATTTGCTTTATGGGCTGCTGAGATTGACAGACACTTAGAGAGATTAAAAGAAGCTAAGAAAAGAATATGCGTTTCTATGATTACTGGAGCTGTTGGAACAATGGCTGCTATGGGAGAAAAAGGTTTAGAAGTGCATAAAAGAGTTGCTGAAATCTTAGGCTTAGAGCCAGTTTTAATTTCAAATCAGGTTATTCAAAGAGATAGACATGCTGAATTTGTATTTTTATTAGCTTTAATTGCTCAAACATTAAATAAAATTGGAGTTACTGTTAGGAACATGCAGAGAACAGAAATTGGGGAATTAGAGGAGGAGTTCGACCCTGCAAAGCAGACAGGTTCATCAACAATGCCTCATAAGAGAAATCCAATAACATTTGAGCAAATTTGTGGTTTATCAAGGGTTATAAAATCTCTATGCATTGCTGAGATGGATAATATCCCATTATGGGAAGAGAGAGATTTAACAAACTCATCTGCTGAAAGATGTATATTTGCTGAAGTTTGCGTTTTAACAGACCATATTTTAACTTTAGCAATTAAAGGAGTTAAAAAATTGAGAGTTAATATTGAAAATGTTGAAAGAAACTTAGAATTAACAAAAGGTCTTATAATGGCTGAAAGAATAATGATTGAGTTAGCTAAGAGGGGAATGGGTAGGCAAACAGCCCATGAAGTTGTAAGAAGATGTGCAATGAAAGCTTATGAAGAAAAGAGGCACTTGAAAGATGTCTTATTAGAAGATAAGGAGGTTATGAAGTATTTAACAAAAGAAGAGTTGGATGAGTTGATGAATCCAAAGACATATATTGGTTTAGCACCAAAAATAGTAGATGAGGTCATAAAAACATTAAGAAATAAATAACTAAACCAAAGCAAACATTAATTTACACCTCTGAGCATAAGCGAAGAGGTGTTATCTTTGATGAACCTTTATTAAAGGTTCATCCTAAAACATATATTGGGTTAGCTCCAGAAATCGTAGATAATGTTATAAAAACTTTAAGAAGTAAGAAATAATTACTAAAAAATGAATTATTCTATTTTTCTATTTTTAATTTCTATATTTTTAATTTAGGTGATTTTTATGGATTTTATGGGGGCAATATCAAAAGATGGACTAAATATAGCAAATAAATCAAGAGAAATTGTTAGAAATAAAATAAAAGAAGTTTTAGGGGATAAAATAAATGAATTTAGTGATAAGGAGATGGGAATTATTGAAAGAGTAGTTCATGCTACTGCTGATGAAGAATATGCCAAACTTTTGGTGTTTAAAAATAATCCAATAGAAAATGGGATTGAAGCAATAAAAGATGGAAAACCTATAATTGTTGATGTAAATATGATTAAAGCAGGAATTAGATATGATAAAATTCATTGTTTTATAAATCATCCTAATGCTTATGAAATTGCTAAAAAAGAAGGGATAACAAGGGCTGTAGCTTCGATGAGATTAGCTAAGGATTTAATAGATGATGGAGTTGTAGTTATTGGAAACTCTCCAACTGCATTATTTGAGGTTATAAGATTAGTTAAAGAAGAAGGAATAAAACCAAAATTAGTGGTAGGTGTTCCAGTAGGATTTGTTCAGGCATCAGAATCAAAAGAAGCTCTTAGAGAGTTAAATATTCCAAATATATCGACTATAGGTCCTAAAGGTGGAACACCAGTAGCTGTTGCTATAATTAATGGAATCATTGCATATGCAAAAGATGAAAGAGCTTAAGGTGAAATTATGGAAATATTGGTTAGATATGGAGAAATTGGTTTGAAATCAGACCCAATTAGAAAAAACTTAGAAGAAATCTTAAGAAAAAATATTATAAAATTGCTTAGAAAGTATGAAATTGACTGTGATGTCAAGATTTTACATAGAAGATTGTTAGTTAAAGTAAATACAAAAGATAAAGAGGAATTAGCACTAAAATTATTAAAAAAAGTTGCTGGGATTGTTTCTTATAGTCCAGTTTATGAATGCTCATTAGATATTAATGAAATTGTAAGCTTTGCAGTTCAAATAATAAAAAATAAGATAAAAACTCTAAATAAAGAAAAAGTAACCTTCGCAGTTAAAACAAAAAGAAGTTATAAAAAATTCCCATTCACATCAGTTGAAGTAAATAAAAAAGTTGGTGAGGCAATAGTTGAAAAACTTGGATTAGAGGTTGATTTGGAAAATCCAGATATTGTTTTAGGAATAGAGATTCTAAATGATAGAGCCTACATATTTACAGAAAAATATGAGGGCATTGGAGGACTACCAACAGGTAGCCAAGGGAAAGTTCTTTGCTTAATATCTGATGGAATAGACAGCCCTGTAGCGGCATATATGATGATTAGAAGGGGTTGTAGGGCTGTTTTGCTACACTTAAAGATGAGTGAAGAGGCGTTAAATAAAGTTAGAAAGATAGTAGAGGTTTTGAGTGATTACGATATTGAGTTGGAATTTGTTGTCTATGATTACTCAAAAGATATAGAGGATATTGTAGAAAAACTCAAGAGCATTAAAAGAGAGAATTATACATGCATATTCTGTAAGAGAAAAATGCTAAAAATAGCTGAAAAGTATGCAAAATATTTAGATTGTGATGCTATTGTTACTGGAGATAATTTAGGACAAGTAGCTTCTCAAACATTAAAGAACTTGAGAGTTATAAATGAGGATATAAAATATCCAATCCTAAGACCTTTAATTGGTTTGGATAAAAATGATATTGTAAATATAGCTGAAGAAATTGGAACTTATGAAATATCTACTGAAAAAGAAATAAAATGCCCTTACCTTCCAAAATATCCAAAAACTATCGCTAAACCAGAAGATATCAAAAAAATAAAGGAAAAAGTTAAACTTGTATAGAGATAGTTGCCCATTAAATTTTATAAAAATTTTATTTTTCACATAAAGTTCTATTCTATTAGTTAAACTATCATAAATCCTAAATCTAAACCGAAAATTTTAAATACTATTTTTTAATAAAAATCCTTGTAAAATTTCTGAGGTGGTATTATGGCTGAGCTTCCAGTTGCACCATTTGAAAGAATCTTGAAAAAAGCTGGAGCAGAGAGAGTTAGCAGAGCAGCTGCAGAATACTTAGCAGAAGCTGTTGAAGAAATCGCATTAGAAATTGCTAAGGAAGCTGTTGAGTTAGCTAAACATGCTAAAAGAAAAACTGTAAAAGTTGAAGACATAAAGTTAGCTTTAAAGCAGTAAATTGTTAAACCTCTAATTTTTTATTCTTTTGTTTATTTTATGCAAAAAAGATTATTTTAAATTGGTTTTAATTTAGTTTTAGGTTTTTATTGTTATTTTAGAGAGACTGCTATAAACAGCTATATGTGCCCCCGTAGCTCAGCCAGGATAGAGCGTTCGGCTTCGGACCGAAAGGTCGGGGGTTCAAATCCCCTCGGGGGCGTCAGAATTATAGTTGCGTGTAAAAGTTTTTTAATTAAATAAGGCATTCAAAATTTCCTTTTTAAAGTTTATTTCATTTTGCACACAACTATAATTAAAAGTTGAGACTATGGACTCTCTAATTAAATTATTTGTTTCTATCTTAGTAGTGTGTCTTTTAGCATTAATAATTAAAAAAAGCAACTGCTTAGATAATACAGGGATTGTTGGTTCATCAATTATGGGTTTTATATTACTTTATTTCTGTGGATTTAAATATTTGATATTACTTTTATCTTTTTTTATATTAGGAGTTTTAGTGAGTAGAGTAGGATTAGAAAAAAAGAAGGCTAAAAAGATAGCTGAAACCCGTAGAAGTTTAAGAAATGTTTTAGCCAATGGCCTAATTCCAGTATTATTTGCTATTTTAACAATATTTGGATTTAATTGGGCATTAATTGGATATATATCATCAATAGCTGCTGCCACATCAGATACTTTTTCTTCAGAGTTAGGAGTCTTATCAGATGAAAAGCCGAGATTAATAACCACCTTTGAAGTTGTTGAAAAAGGGACTGATGGGGCAATAACAATATTTGGCACATTAGCTGGAGTTTTGGGAGCGTTTTTAATTGGATTAATTGGGTATATATTATTTGGAAAATTTAAGATTATTATATGTGGTACTATTGGAGGAATATTTGGAAACTTAGCAGATAGTTTAGTTGGAGCTTTGTTTGAAAGAAGAGGAATTTTAAATAATGAGCATGTTAATTTAATAGCCACTATTGTTGGAGGTGTTGTTGGAGTGTTTATTTCCTATATATTATAAAAGTATCAACATCATCCAAATAAATAAATAGTTGGATAACCAAAAAGTTTATATACTACTTCCCGTATTTACTAATACTGCAAACGTGCCTCGGTGGCTCAGCCTGGTAGAGCGCCTGACTTGTAATCAGGTGGTCGGGGGTTCAAATCCCCCCCGGGGCTCCATTCATTTCTTTGGGTGGGCCTGTGGGGTAGCCTGGTCTATCCTTTGGGATTTGGGATCCTGAGACCCCAGTTCAAATCTGGGCAGGCCCACCATTTGTGTCCGGCGGTAGTTCAGCCTGGTAGAACGGCGGACTGTAGATCCGCATGTCGCTGGTTCAAATCCGGCCCGCCGGACCATCTCCCATTTATTGGGAGAACCGAAAAGTATATATACGAGAAATGTGATATGTTTGAAACGCACACGAGCTAAGGACTGAAGAGGGCCCGTAGCTCAGTCTGGCAGAGCGCCTGGCTTTTAACCAGGTGGTCGAGGGTTCAAATCCCTTCGGGCCCGCCATATCTCTTGGTACGGCGGTCATAGCGGGGGGGGCCACACCCGAACCCATCCCGAACTCGGAAGTTAAGCCCCCCAGCGATGCCCCGAGTACTGCCATCTGGCGGGAAAGGGGCGACGCCGCCGGCCATTTTTTATTGTTTTAAATTCTCAAGGTTTTCCTTGGCATTACAATGCCCTGGTGGTGTAGCCCGGCCTATCATACGGGACTGTCACTCCCGTGACTCGGGTTCAAATCCCGGCCAGGGCGCCAATTTTTATTTTAGAACAATTAATCTATAAATTTAAATATTTAAAAATATTTTAAGTGAGGTTTATGGAAGAAGAATTTTACAAAATTTTTAAAGGGGTAGGATTAATAAAAACCCTAATAAGGAGTATTTTTTTAACAAATAAGAATAAGTTTTCAAAACCTTCAAAAACTAAACCCATACAATTAATTGAATGTATAGGTTGTGGTCTTTGTGTAGATGTATGCCCTACAAATGCAATAAAGATTTTTAAGTTCAGAGAAATTATATGCTCCACCTGTAGAACTTGCTTAGAGGTTTGCCCAAACAATGCAATAATAAAGGATAGATTCTCTATAGATATAAATAAATGCACAAAATGTGGAATCTGCGTGTTATTTTGTCCAATTCCTACAATAAAAAGAGAAATTCCTAAACCCAAAACACCTGTTATCTTAAAAGATAGATGCAATAGTTGTGGTTTATGTGAATGTGAAGCTATTGATATAACAAATAAAGAAATAAACCCTGAGAAATGTAAGCTCTGCTTAAAATGTATTGAAAAATGCCAATTACAAGCTATTTTAACACCTGATGAATACATAAACTCTCTAATTGTTAAAGTAGATATAGACAGCTGTATATTTTGTAGAGAATGTGAAGAAGTCTGTCCCATAAGGGGAAAATATGAGTATTGAAAAAGCTATAGAAGATTTTAGATATTTGATAAATAGAGGATATAAAAAAGATATTGCATTAAATTTTGTTGCTAATCATTATAAGTTGAGTAGAGAAGATAGATTAAAAATTGTTAGGACAACACACACAGATGAGGAGATAAAATTAACTAAGAGTAAATTAAAAAAGTTAAAAGATATTAAAAGAGAGACATTGTATATAGATGGTTTTAATGTTCTTATAGGTTTAGAAGCTTTGATTAAAGGTAATGACATTATTTTGTGTGATGATAACATTTATAGAGACTTTGAAAATGTTTATGGAAATTATAAGATAAATGAATACATTGACAAAGTAATTGAGATTTTATTAAAAATCCTTAAGCCTTATAATATAAAAGTTGTTATTTATTTAGATTCACAGGTATCTAAAAGTGGAATATTAGCTAAAAAGATTAGAGAGAAAATGAAAGCTTTTGATATTGAAGGAGAGGTTTTTTGTGTTAAAAATTGTGATTATGAGTTAAAGCATAAGGAGGTTGTTGCAACATCAGACAGTGTAATAATTAAAAGTGAAAATGTAAAGTATGTTGTTGACTTAATAGCCGAAGCAATAGAATATTTAAAGAAAAATAATTCAACAAAAAATTATTATAGAAGGATTTAATAAAAAGTATTATAAATCCATAAATCTCTTTTGGGGGAGATTATGAAGATTGGAATAATGAGCGATACTCACGACCATTTACCAAATATTAGAAAAGCTATAGAGATTTTTAATGAAGAAGAAGTTGAGACAGTTATACACTGTGGGGATTTTGTTAGTTTATTTGTTATAAAGGAATTTGAAAACTTAAACGCAAATATCATAGCTACCTATGGGAATAACGATGGGGAGAGATGCAAATTAAGAGAATGGTTAAAAAATATAAATGAAGAGAATATAATCGAGGACTTTATATCAATTGAAATTGATGGACTAAGATTTTTTATAACTCATGGACATCATCAATCTATTTTAGAAATGGCTATTAAATCTGGTTTGTATGATGTTGTTGTTTATGGTCATACACATGAGAGAGTTTTTGAAGAGGTTGATGATGTTTTAGTTATAAACCCAGGAGAATGTTGTGGTTATCTTACAAATATACCAACAATAGGTATCTTAGATACTGAAAAGAGAGAGTATAGAGAAATTGTATTAGAATAAGACTCTTAAAAGAATATATGTTTTAAAGACCCTTATAAATTTCTTAATTGGGTATATAAACTGCGAAAGGTCTATTAGTAAAAAATTTAAATTACTTTTTCATTTATTTTTTATTATTTACCATAATCTCTAAAAAATATAAGGTGATATTATGAAAATCTTATTGATTGGAGGAGGAGCAAGAGAAAGTGCAATAGCTCATGCTTTAAAAAAGAATGAAGACGTAAAGTTATACACATTGATGAAAAACAGAAACCCAGGAATTGCAAGATTATCAGAAGAGATAAAGTTAGCAAAAGAAACCGACTTAGAAAAAGTTAAAGAATTTGCTGAAAAAGTTAAACCAGATTTAGCTGTTATAGGTCCAGAAGCTCCTTTAGATGTAGGAGTTGTTGATTTATTGGAAGATATGGGCATCCCAGCTGTTGGCCCAAAAAAAGCAGCTGCTCAAATAGAAACAAATAAAGAATTCATGAGGAATTTATTCAAAAAATACAATATAAAAGGTTCTTTAATGTATAAAGCATTTGAAGAGTATGGAGAAGAGTTGGAAAGCTTTATTGATGAATTAACAGAGAAAGGTATAAAAGCAGTTGTTAAACCAGTTGGATTAACTGGAGGTAAAGGAGTTAAAGTAGTTGGAGAGCAGTTAAAAGATAATGAAGAGGCAAAGAAATATGCTAAAGAGATTTTTGAAACTGGATTAGGTGGAGGGAAGGTTTTAATTGAAGAAAAATTAGAAGGAGTTGAGTTCACATTACACGGATTTGTTGATATTGACAATATAAAATTCACACCGTTTGTTCAAGACCACCCTCATGCATTAGAAGGAGATGAAGGGAGCATAACAGGAGGAATGGGTTCATATTCCTGTCCTAATCACAAATTGCCTTTTATGACTGAAGAGGATGTAAAGTTAGCAAAAGAAATTATGGAAGAGACAGTTAAAGCATTAAAAAAAGAAGTTGGTGGCTATAAAGGAATCTTATATGGGCAGTTCATGCTAACAAAAGAAGGGCCTAAAATTATTGAATACAATGCAAGATTTGGAGACCCTGAAGCAATGAACTTATTGGCTATATTAAAGAATGACTTTGTTGAAATTTGTAGAGGTATAATTAACAAAAAACTTAACAATATAGAGGTTGAATTTGAAAACAAAGCTACTGTTTGTAAGTATGTTGTTCCAAAAGGATATCCTGACAACCCTGTTAAGGGAGAACCAATAACCGTTGATGAAGAAGCTATTAAAAAAACTGGAGCTATATTGCATTATGCATCAGTTAATGAAGAAGATGGAACTCTATATATGACTGGTTCAAGGGCTGTTGCTGTAGTTGGAGTTGCTGATACAATAGAAGAAGCTGAAAAGATTGCTGAAGAGGCTACTAAGTATATTAAAGGAGAGGTCTATCATAGAAGTGATATTGGTAAGAAGGAGTTAATTAAGAAGAGAATAGAGAAGATGAAACAATTAAGAGGATTATAACTTTTTTCTTTTTTATGCCATAATAATTTCCTTATACATTAAATAACAAATCAAAACCCCAGAAATCACTGCAGAGCTTAAAATCATCCACATAATGATAATTTGTATTTCTGCAGCGTATAAAGGATTTGCCCCACTCAATAGCATCCCAACCATAGCTCCTGGAATAAAGATAACTCCAACAGATTTTGTTCTATTCATTTGAGGAATTATTGCTGATTTTACTGCATTTTTTATAAATGGTTTTAAGGCTTCTATTTCAGTGGCTCCTAAAGCTAAATATCCCCACAGAATATCTCTCTCAGATTTAACTAAATCTATTATTTTATCTAGTGCTAAATGGATAGTGTTCATAGTATTTCCAATAACCATTCCCATTAATGGAATTACATAAACTGGCTCAAATTTTATAACTTTAGGAATTACTAATATTGCTAATGAAACTATGGTAGTAGTTAAAAATGTAATAAATAAGCAAATAAAGAGTTTTGTTTTATTTTCTAAGTTAATTTCTCTCATAATTAAATATGATGCCAAAATAATCATTACAGAAATCATTAAAAATGCTCCAATCATTCCAAATGAAAAGATATATAATAAAACAAATCCCAAAATAAAGAGCTGGATTAAAGCTAAAATTGACACATAGAGTATTTTTTTCTCAATGCCCAACCTCTCTTTATATGCAATAAGAACTGCAACAATAACAAATATAAATGCATAGATAAGTTCTATCAATAACATCACCACATTTTTAATAATCAAATTTTATTGTATAGTATATAAAATTATTCATGTGATTATCATGGAGTGGGAAATAACATTTGAAGGAATAACTTATAAATGTATTAATTGTGCATACTGTTGTTCATGTGAGAGATGGAGAATATATTTGAATTATTTTGATAAATTAAAACTTAAAGATTATGAATATGCCATAGAACCTTGTGAAGGGGAGTTTAAGTATAGATTAAAAATTAATGAAAAAGGATGTATATTATTAGAGAACAATTTATGCAAAGTTCATTTAGAAAAGGGCTATGAATTTAAACCATTAATGTGCATGATTTTCCCTTTCAGTTGCATGGTAAAATGGGATGGAACTCCTCTCTTAATAATAAAACATTACTGTAAAGGAATTAAAAAAGGAAATATTAATAAAAAAGTTATTGACGAAACTATAAAATTAATAAAGGAACTCTATTTTGATAAATTTGAGGAGATTATAGAACGTGGAATGGAACATAATAGTAAAACAGAAATATTTGAGAATTTTAGAATTGATTGGGAAGAAAGAGAAGAATTTGGAAGATATATTTTCAGCAGTAAAACATTTAATGAAATGTTTGAGAGATGCAAAGAAATTTTTGGTAGCAATGTAAATATCCTAAATCTCAACAAATTTGATAAAATAAAAAAGAATTTATTAAGATACAATACCAAAGAGAATGAGGGAGAAATTTTGAGATATTTATTGGAACTGAATAGGCGGGAACATTTTAGAAAACTTCCTTTCTATATAGAGGTTAATAAACTCTTGGATATAGGAGCTTATCTTACTAAATTCAAAAATGTATTTGAGGGAGAAGGAAAAGTTGATAAAAAATTATTTCTAAATCAACTATAAAGTTTTATATTTGTATTCTTAAATTTTACTTTAGAATACCTGAAAAAGAAATAAAGAATATAAACAAAGTTGGAAAATAGACACATATTTTAAGAGACATATTAGTATTTATAATATTTATAATGACAGAATGCAAAAATTAGAAAAGAAAATAATATAAAAAAGATGGAACTATAGTAATAGAGATTTATAAAATTTATAGAAACTAAATGGAAAATACCGAAACCAAAGGAACTTATATATTAATGGAATTATTTCGATTTGATAAGCAAAATTGTAGAGAAAGCTGTTGAGTATTGTATTCTTAGTCAATGTGGTTTATAAATTGATAGTGAGCTGAATGTAGCAATAAATTTAGCTAAATGGTGAGAAAATGAGAATCCCTAAATTATATGTCGAAAATGCAGAAAAACATGAAGGTAGAAAGGTTGTTATTGAAAATGATGGTAAAGTTATAAAATTTTTAGATAAAGATGAGGAATATAAAGGGAATGGAAAGGTTTTATATCAAGTTATATATGATGATTTTGATAACTATGTACTAATGGGGCAAGTAACAAGAGATATGCTCATTGAATATGAGGTTGGAGGTATTAAGCAACTAACTTATATTAGAAAGGGAATGAGATTATTAGAAATTCCTGCTGAGGGTTACAAAGTTTATCCAATTGTAGATTTTGGTTGTAGAATTTTAGAAGGACATAGAATAGCTGCTTTGCAGAGTAGAAAGGGAGATATAAGGTTTGTTAATGCCCCAGTTAATGGAATTGTATTATTCTTAAAAGAAGTTCCAGCAAAGAGAGAAAACTATGTATTCTACATATTACCAGAAGAAGAAATTAAATTTGAGTAATAGTAATTTATATTAATTTGAGGGATATTATGAATCATAACAAAATGGAGTTTGTTGCCACCTTAATTTCAATATTGACCGTTAAAGAAGCTTTAAATAGTGAAATAGAAAACTTTGTTAGAGTTAGGGCAGCTATTGACAAAAGAGAGTTAAAAGATGATGATAAGGTAGCCATCTTTAATATAAATTCTACAACCAGTTATCAGGTATTTTTTATAGATAAAGATACAGATATAGAAAAATTGAAGGAAGAGTTTAAGAAGATGAATGTTAGAATAAATTATGATAGTGAAAATATTTTAAAAAGATATCTTGAGAGGTTAAAGGAATGAAGGATGCAAGGAACTTAGATAAGCAGTGGGTTGTATTATCTGAGTTATCAGCTGAATTGGTTAATAAAGGAATTAAAGTTCCTGAAATTGTTTTTGAAAAACTTAGATTAGCTAACGCTCTCCTTTCTTATTACATTTTAGACCCTCATGCTTCTATAAATATATTATCAAACGCTGAAAGAGAATTAAACTTTATACAATCTCAATTATTTAGTTTGTGTGATGCTGAACTGACTGAAAAGTATTTAAATAAGATGATAAAAGCAGTTAGAGGAGAACTTAATGTTAAATTCCCTCTAAGTAAAAGCAACTATAATAAAGAAGTTAAAAAAAGAGGAAATGTTGAATCAATAAGAGTGAAACTTCAAAAAGAAATGCAAATTGAGAGATTAAGTGACTTAGGAGAGTGGCATGGAGTTATATTTGAATATAGTGATGAAAGAGATAAAGTAATTATTGAAGGAAATATTGAAAGAGTAAAAAAAGCATTAAAGGACTTTGCAATAATGTGGAAAGAAGATTAATGTTTAAGATTTATTTTAATCTTATTAGTTTTTTTAAAATAAATAAACAATATGGGTCACCAACTGCTTGACATTTTTTTTCAACAACATCTACAATATATTTTTTATTTGCCATATTTTCTAAACATCCTGCTATAAATCCTGCAGTTAAATAACAAACAGGCTCCGATGCTCTACAATTTTTGCATTCTTTATTATTTTTAATAATAACTATTAACGGTTCAGATTTTTCAATACTTGTTTCTCCAAACTCTTCATTCATAAATTCAATCATATCTTTATAATTATTAATTCCTAATCTAATTGCATAATCTTTACCAATATCATAAAAAATTCTTTTTACATTACTTCCAAAGTAGAATTTCCTTAGATATTCTCTTATATAAGCTATAATAGAAACATTACCTTCAAAAACACAAAATTCGTGGATATCCTCTTTGTTCTCTACGTCTTCTTCAGGTGCTATAGTAATTTGAGATTCTTTTTTAAGTTCTTTTTTTAACTCTTCTAAAGGAGGATATGCCTCTAATATTAATTCATGGAGCCGCGTTCCTTCAGTTAATTTTAAAACTTCTTTTAATAATTCTTTATTATCTTTATATTTTACTAATAAGTTTTTCATCATAGTTAATTTAATACCCACAAATTTTGCCCTGTTATCAATAATTCTAAGCATTTCAATAATCTCTATTGCAGTAGTCATTCAAATCACAGATTAGTCTTTATAAAATAACACATCCTTAAGCTTTCTCATACTAAATATTATTACTTAAATTTCCTCATCAGTAAAATTAAAGTTTTTTAAAGCCTCTTTCCGATTTATACGTGCTGTTCTTTATTAATTATTTATAATAATAATCTACTCCTCATAAAAATCCAAAATATAAAATTATAAATTTACTTGAGTATATAAGTATATAATATAAAATTACTTCATATGATTCTTCATATAATAGATTTTCGAGAATCCAAATTAATCAATATTTGTTTATAAAATATAAATCTATGAATACATATAATACCTTTCATAACATAAATAAATATGGGGCATCCATTTCCGGTAATAACCTATATTCAAAACTATCACTCAAAACTCCATCCATCAATAATTAGGAGCTTCTCTCAAACACATATATATCAAAACTACCAGATTTTCTTAGCGTATTGACAACTGGCATCATATTTCCAATAAAAGCAATTTTTTTTATATCATTCCTATTCAAAACTAACTCAGCGGCATCTCTACAATTTACCTCAAAGTTTAAATAATATTGAGATACTGCATTTATTGCAGCTAATCCTAATGTTCTTTCAACAATATCAAAACTATCTACCATGTTTATAAAATCTTCTAAACTTTTGTTTATATTTAATTCCTTCCTATTTCCATGTCCTCTATATTCTTCCAATAATGTCATTGCCACTCCTAAAGCTTTTTTACCATTGCTTTCAATTAACACATAACTATAAGGTAAAGCAAAAGAAAAATCCAATATTTTAAATTTATCTTCCTTTTCATTTAATAGATTCAAAGCTCTTTCCTTTATTTTTTCTATTATCATTCTTTCACCAAATTTATTAAATCCTTAACAAATAAATACCTAATAACTTTTTAGTTTATATTATAATTTTATTATTTTGATTGAATGAATTAATCAAATATTTATAAATGGTGATAATTTGCTAATTGTAAGAAAAACTAATAGATTGGAAGGAACAGTTAAAGCCCCTCCTTCAAAATCCTATACTCATAGAGCAGTTATTGGGGCTTCCTTAGCTGATGGAGAAAGCAAAATAATAAACCCTCTCTGGGGAGCTGATTGCTTATCATCAGTTCATGGCTGTAGAATGCTTGGAGCTGAGATAACTTTAGATAAAGAAAAGGATGAGTGGTTAGTTAAAGGTGGAGAGTTAAAAACACCAGACAACATTATAGATATTGGAAATAGTGGAACAACCTTAAGGATATTAACCTCTATATCCTCTCAAATACCAAAAGGATATACAATTTTAACAGGAGATGATTCAATAAGAAGGAGACCAATGCAACCTTTATTGGATGCTCTAAAACAGATAAATATAGAGGCATTTTCATCAAAAATGGATGGAACTGCACCAATAATTGTTAAAAGCTCTAAAATAGAAGGGAATGTTGTAAAGATTAGAGGAGATATTAGCTCTCAATTTATAACTTCTTTGATGATGCTTCTTCCTTTTAATAAAGAAGATACAGAAATTGTTCTTACAACTCCATTAAAATCTAAGCCATATATTGATATAACATTAGATATTTTAAATAGATTTGGTATAAAAATTGATAAAACAGAAAATGGATTTTTAGTTTATGGAAATCAGAAATATAAAGCAATAGATTACATAGTTGAAGGAGATTACTCATCAGCTTCATATTTAGTAGCAGCGGGGGTTTTAATAAATTCAAATTTAGTTATTGAAAATTTATTTGCTAATTCAAAGCAGGGGGATAGAGCAATAATTGACATTGTCAAAGAAATGGGGGCAGAGATTAAAGTTAAAAAAGATAAAGTTGTTGTTGAAGGAGAATACAGCTTAGAAGGAATAGATGTGGACGTAAAAGATATTCCTGATTTAGTGCCAACTATTGCTGTTCTTGGATGCTTTGCAGAAGGAAAAACAGAAATTTACAATGGAGAGCATGTTAGATTGAAAGAATGTGATAGGCTAAGGGCATGTGCTGTAGAATTAAAAAAGATGGGAGCAGATATTAAAGAAAAACCTGATGGTTTGATTATAAGAGGAGTTGAAAAATTAAAAGGGGCTAAGTTAAACACTTATAATGACCACAGATTAGTTATGGCATTTACCATAGCTGGTTTAAAAGCAGATGGAGAAACAGTAATTGAGGGAGAAGAGGCTGTTAAAATATCTTTCCCAAATTTTGTTGATGTTATGAAAAGTTTAGGAGCTAACATAGAGATGAAATAATTAATAAGAATTTAAGAATTAATAAGAATAGAATAATAAAAATCTTTAAAATATTAATAAGATATTTAGCTCCTTTATAGTTGTGTGCAAAACTATCTTAAATAAAATAGGGTATTAAAGAATACCTTCCATAGGGAAGACATTCAAATTGCCCTTATAAAAGTTTATTTTATTTTGCACACAACTATAATTATCAATACAATATAAAAACAATAAAAAAATTCATTACTGCAAATGCTGGTGATATTTATGGACTTTTTGTTTGAAAATAGCTGGAAAGCTATCTGTCCATACAATCCAAAATTGGATTTAAAAGATATATACATATATGACACAACCTTAAGAGATGGAGAACAAACTCCAGGAGTCTGCTTCACCAAAGAACAAAAATTAGAGATAGCAAGGAAATTAGATGAGCTTGGATTAAAGCAAATTGAAGCTGGTTTCCCAATAGTTTCTGAGAGAGAGGCAGATATTGTTAAAACAATTGTAAATGAAGGGTTAAACGCTGATATATTAGCTTTATGTAGGGCTTTAAAGAAGGATATTGATAAGGCAATTGAATGTGATGTAGATGGGATAATTACCTTTATAGCCACCTCACCATTACATTTAAAATATAAATTTAACAACAAAAGCTTAGATGATATCTTAGAGATGGGAGTTGAAGCAGTTGAATATGCAAAAGAACATGGCTTATTTGTAGCTTTCTCTGCTGAAGATGCTACAAGAACACCAATTGAGGATTTAATTAAAGTGCATAGAGCAGCTGAAGAGGCTGGGGCTGATAGAGTTCATATTGCCGATACTGTTGGATGTGCTACACCACAAAGTATGGAATTTATCTGTAGAACATTAAAAGAAAACTTAAAAAAGGCTCATATAGGAGTTCACTGCCACAACGACTTTGGATTTGCAGTTATAAATTCAATATATGGTTTAATTGGAGGAGCTAAGGCAGTTTCAACAACAGTTAATGGTATTGGAGAAAGAGCTGGAAATGCAGCTTTAGAAGAGCTAATTATGGCTTTAAGTGTTTTATATGATGTTGATTTGGGATTAAATTTGGAAGTTCTGCCAGAATTATGTAAGATGGTTGAGGAGTATTCTGGAATAAAAGTTCCAAAGAATAAGCCAATAGTTGGAGAGCTTGTATTTGCCCATGAAAGTGGAATTCATGTTGATGCTGTCATAGAGAATCCATTAACCTATGAGCCATTCCTTCCAGAGAAAATAGGGCTTAAGAGAAATATTTTGTTAGGAAAGCATTCTGGATGTAGAGCTGTTGCTTATAAATTAAAGCTTATGGGTATTGATTATGATAGAGAGATGTTGTGTGAGATAGTTAAAAAAGTTAAAGAAGTTAGAGAGGAAGGTAAATTTATAACTGATGATGTCTTTAAAGAGATTGTTGAGGAGGTTTTAAAGAAGAGAAATAAAAACTAAAATAAGATAGTTGTAGGTGATAATATGAAACTCTTTGAATATCCTGGAAAGCAGAACACTGATGAAACATTAAAAATAGCTGTAGAGAGAGCTAAGAAGGGGAATATAAAAAGTATTGTTGTTGCATCTTCAACAGGAGAGACTGCTAAAAAATTACTTGACTTGTTAGAGAAAGAAAAATTAGATTTAAATGTTGTTGTTGTTACATATCATCAGGGATTCTATGGAGAGGATATAATTTCAATGGATAAAGAGGTTGAAGAAGAATTAAAGAAAAGAGGGGCTAAGGTATTTAGGGGAAGTCATGCTTTAAGTGGAGTTGAAAGAGGAATTTCAAATAAGTTGGGAGGTTATGGACCTGTCCAAGTTATAGCCGAAACTTTAAGAACTTTTGGGCAGGGGGTTAAGGTTTGCTATGAAATTACAATTATGGCATGTGATGCTGGTTTAATAAAGGCAAAAGAAGAAGTTATAGCTATTGGAGGGACAAGTAGAGGAGCAGATACAGCAATGGTTATCAAGCCGGCTAATATGAACACTTTCTTTAACATAGAGGCGAGAGAGATTTTATGTATGCCAAGAATTAAAAAGAAAAAAGAAGAATAATAAATTAAGTGAATCTTATGAATAAAACTTTGCTTTTTTTATTTTCTATATTTATATTATTTATTATTTTGTTTTCTTTTATTTTTAGTGACAGTAGCCAAAATAAGCAAAATAAGCCTATAATATTAATCCATGATGTTTCTCCAGTATATTTTGACGAATTAAAAGAAATTATAAAAATTATTAATAAGCATAATTACCAAAATAGGACATATCTTTTTTTAATTGTTAATCATGCAAATAAATATAATTTGAGGGATTATCCTGAATTTACTGCTTATTTACATAAATTGGAGAGAGAAGGTTATCATATAGAGTTTCACGCTTACAATCACATAGGAGATGAATTTAATTGCAATAAAAGTGTTGCAGAAGAAAAACTAAATAAATCGTTTAAAATTTTAGAACAATGTGGATTTAATCCTAAAGAAATAAAATACTTTATTCCACCAAGATATGCATTATCAAAAGACGCTGAAAAATTATTCTTAGAAAAAAATATGACAATAATTCTAAAAAACAAAATGATAATAGACAGGAATGGAAAAATATATTCTATTAAAATAACAAATAGAGAATATACATGGTATCTTCCGAAGTATTTAGAAAAAATAGCTGAATGTCTTGCAATAATTGATTATAAACTAAGCATAAAAGAAAATCGACAGTTTTTTCTATCCATTCATCCAAAGGCTGTAAATTATGGTGGAGGTTTAGAATTTTTAGATAAATTTTTAAATGAAACATCAAAAAATTAAATTATTATAATAACTCAACAAAGTTTTCTATAATTTTTAATCCAATTTTTCCACTTTTTTCTGGGTGAAATTGAGTAGCATAGATGTTATCTTTATTTATAACGCTTGGAAACCATATATTATATTCTGTCTCTCCAATAATACAATCTTCAGAAGGATTTACATGATATGAATGGACAAAGTAAAAGTAGCTGTTATCTTTTATTCCCTCAAACAATAGGCAGTCTTTAACTATCTTTACATTATTCCATCCCATGTGTGGAAGTTTTTCAACATTTTTAAATTTAGTTACATTGCCTTTTATAATTCCTAATCCCTCTATTCCTTTTTTCTCTTCACTTTCTTCAAATAAAACTTGCATTCCTAAACATATCCCTAAGAAAGGAACTTTATCATCAATGATTTTGTATATTGTCTCTTTTAATTTTGATAGGTTTTCCATTGCACTACCAAAATTCCCTACACCTGGCAAAATTACCTTATCACATGCTAATAGCTCTTCACTGTTGTTTGTTATTATTGCTTTATCATAAAGCTCTACAGCTTTTTGAATACTTCTCAAATTCCCAGCGTTGTAATCTATGATGCCAATCATTTCAATCCCTAAAATTTAAAGTTCTTGAACTTCTTTTATTGTATCTAAAATCTTTTTTAAAGCTCTTTTAGCATCTTCTTCACTTTTTAAACCAGTAATAACAACCTTACCACTTCCAAAGATTAAAACAACAACCTTTGGGTCATCTAACCTATAAACAAGACCTGGGAATTGTTCTGGTTCATACTCAGTACCTTCGACCATTAATGCAATGTCATCTAAATTAGGCTCAATTCCTAAATCAGCTGTAGCAACCATATTTTGAATTTTAATCTCTGGATTTTCAATAACATCAAATCCTGCATCTTTTAACTCTTTTATAATTTTTTTAATAGCTATCTCAGCCTCTTCCTTACTTTTAGCTCCAGTACAATTTACTTTACCACTTCTGAATATGAGTAAAGCCACTTTTGGAACTGATAATCTACAAACCAATCCAGGAAATTGTTCAGGTTCGTATTCAGCGTTTTCTAAAATCATAGCAACCTCTTCTAAATCAATATTATCACCAATTTTTGTTGAAACTACAACATTAACAATTTTAATCTCTGGTTCCATGATTTTCACCATATTTTATAAATAACTTTAAACATTATATAAAAACCCATTATATATAAATAATTTTAAATATTATATATAATTTATATATTTAAGTAAATAGATGTATTTAAAAATAAAAAAATAGTAGATAATTTATCCGAACAAAGCAGCCAATCCCGCAATAGCTGCTCCTTCGTCTTCTTTCTTCTCTTCTTTTTTCTCTTCTTCTTTCTTCTCTTCAGCTGCTGCTGGAGCTGCAGTAGCAGGAGCCGCAGCGACAGGCATTGCAGCATTTGCGATAGCTTCTTCGATATCTATTCCTTCTAATCCAGCAACTAATGCTTTAACTCTTGCTTCATCTACCTCAACACCTGCAGCTGATAAAACTGCTTTAATTGCATCTTCTGTGATTTCTTTTCCTGCACTGTGCAATAATAAAGCTGCGTATATGTATTCCATAATCTACACCTCCAAGTTTCTATTTTAGTAGTTATGTTGTGTTTATTTTATTTTGTACACTACTATAATTGCTAATATCCAAACAACAAATTGAAATAGATTTGCAATTCACTATTTATAATTAGTTATTTATATTTTTCGGTTAGAATAATAGAGCTAATCCAATAGCTCCAGTGTCTTCTTTTTTCTTCTCTTCCTCTTTTTTCTCTTCTTCTTTCTTCTCTTCAGCTACTGGAGCAGCTGAAACTTCTACTGAGGATAACTTAGCTTTAATGTCTTCATCTAATGCTTCGTCAGGCAATTTTGAAGCTAAGGCTAATGCCTGAGCTTGAGCTTTTGCTAATATATCTCCAGCAGTTTCTTTTGTTACGAATGCTGTCTCTATTGATAAAGCTCTAGCATCTAAGAATGCCTTCTGTATTAAGAAAGGCAATACTTCTTTTGCTGGGTATGCTGTGTTGAATGCCAAGTTAAATGCATTTTGGTAAGCAGCTTGTATATCAGCTAATAATTTCTCTTCATCAACTTTTAAGACATCTGGAGTATAGATGATACCATCTTCATAAACTGCCAAAATGTTTAAACCGACTTTTATTGGCTTAATTCCTAATCTATCTAAGACAGCTGCTAATTTTGGTGAAACTACTTCTCCTTTTTTAACAACAACTTTATCTTCTTTAATAGCTATCTTACCTTTTTCTATTGCTGCTGGAATACCTACACTCTTAAGCTCTCCTAAGAAAGGTCCTGGAGGCATTCCAGTTGAACCTTTCTCAACTTTAATGTCACAAGGAGCTATTTGTCCTCCTCTTACTGGAGCTGGACTTTTATTCTCTTCCAACATTTTGTATAACTTGAATGGGTTCATGTCAGTAACTAATATTGCTGCCCCTCTCTCAACATAATTTGCTAACTCAGCTAATTTTGGATTGTTTAATTCTTCAGCAGCTTCTTTTAAAGCTCTTATGATTAAGGTGTTTCTTGACATTCTCAATTTTACTTTATCTCTAATTTTGTCTCTAATTTCTTGTAATTGAGGGGCAGGAACATCCATCATATCTACAATAGCTACTACAGGCTTACTTTTAATGAGCCCCTTTAGTGTTTTAACTTCCTCAATCTTCCATGGGGCTACATGAGCTTTCACTTTTGTTTCCATTTCTATCCCCTTCACTTTTATTATTTAGAGTTTTTATCTTTTCTTAGATTTCTCTTTTTTAACTTTTACAGCTGGACCCATGGTTAACTTAACATAAGCATCTTTTAAGTGGTAGAGACCTTTTTCATACTTCTTAGCTACAACGTTTAAAACTGCCTCTATGTTATCGACTATTTGCTCATCAGTCATTTTTTCGTTTCCAACTAATACTTGGAAGTATGGCTTATCTCTTGTATTTATGACAACTGTTTTCTTTAATCTTTCAACTAATGGAGCTATGTTTGCGTTAGCAGGAACTGGTTTTGGCATCTTTCCTCTTGGACCCAATATAACCCCCATATATCTACCAATCAATGGCATTAAATCAGCTTGAGCTATAAAGAAGTCATGAGCATTAGCTATTTTTCTTAATTTTCTTTTATTCTTACCTAACTCTTCAATTTCTTCTTTTCTAATAACTGTTAAACCTAATTCTTCAGCTTGTTTAGCTAAGTCACCAGTTCCAATAACAGCTATTTTAGCTTCTTTCCCTCTTCCATGAGGAAGCACTACTTCAGTCTTTATTCTGTTCTCTGGCTTCCTCATGTCAATCTCTTTGAGGGTTGCTATGAATTCAAATGACTGTGTGAAGTTTCTCGGCTTCGCGAGTTCGCGAGCCTCCTTCACCGCTTGCAACAGTGCTTCTCTGTCCATACTCATCCTCCTTTCTTTTTTATATTATGCGTAAAAAGCATCCATATTATATAACATCTAATATAAATATTTTACACTTAAATAATTGAATAGGACTTTCGCAGGAACAAATGTTTTAAAGGCTTCATTTTATAGTTTTGTGCAAAACTATCTTAATTAAAATAAGGTATTAATGAATGTCTTCCTTTTGGAAGGCATTCAAATTAACCTTTTTAAAGTCTATTTTATTTTGCACACAACAATAATTTTTTTATATATTGAAAAGAGAAGGTATTCTGTTTTTTAAATAGTAAATGCAAAATTATATTAAAAATTTTTATATTGCTAAGATAGCTAACACCATATATAAAATTTTCGGTTAATGATTATAGGACCTTCGCAGTTTAACATTTATTTAAGGAATTAACTGTCTGAATGCACTTTAAGTAGGTATTGTGAAAGTCTTGAAGCCCATTAGATTCATATATTCAATAGTTGTAAATATTATTATTGCATTTTTAACAGGTATAGATGTTCAAAGGACATCAAAGTTCATTATTATATTTATTTATTCCTGCAAAAGTTATATAATAAAAGAGTTAAAGTTTGGTTTTTATTTGTTTTTCTTTAATTCATCCAATAAAGTATTACACATTTCAATAATATCTTTTAATCCTTCTTTTAAAACCTCTATAGGGTCTGTACCTTCTTCAGTAATTATAGTTATTTTTGGGTTTGATATATATCTCCCAGTTTCTGGGTGTAATAATGGATGGTCTATAGAGTAAGAAGCCATCTTTACTCCTTCTTTTGTTAATAAAATATCTTTCAATAAATTAGGTAGTGAGTGGTCTTCGTTAATTAGCTCAATTTCAATCAAATTATCCTTTCTCTCTAATATCTTTATTTCCATCTTCTCCCTCCAATAGAACTTTTTTAGCTAAGTTTATATCTTTGTTTAATACAATTATTCCTTCCTCTTCTCTAAAGAATCCTTTTTCTAAAGCTTCTTCAATAACATTGTCAATTGGTTTTTTAGTAATGTATGAAACTAATACAACCAAATTTTTGACAGGTTTTGAACCAAGATTTGAAAATCTTAACTCTTGATATAGCTCATGAAGCTCTTCCAATATTTCATTAAATTTATTAATATCTACATCTGTTTTTATAGCATTCTCATCCTCTAAGTATATAATCTTATACCCTAAATGTTTTAATGCATCAATAACCAAGTTTTTATTAACTGGATATTTAAGTTCTGATAATGAATATTCGTATAATCCTTCTTTATCTTTTCTATACTTTTTCCTAACTTTATCCATTAAGTTCATTACCGCTCTATAGTTTTCATTTAAAGAATCTTTATCATATCCAAATACATATATTCTTACACGGTTTCCTTTTGATACTATTGTGCAGTCAATATTTAACCTTGACAATCTCTCGCAAAGCTCCAAAAGTTCTTCATCACAATTAACTTTTGATGAAATAATCTTCTTCATGATACCACCAAAAAGTTCTGAAATTATAAATTATGAATGACTGAATATATATAGGACTTTCGCAGTGTCATATATTAATATTAATTTGGAATTTAGACACCTTAAAGTGTCCATTGTCCAATAAAAAATTTATCTTTACAAAAGTCTTATAGTATTCACTTTATTCTTATAATTTTAATAAGACGTTAGGGTGAAGGATATGGATGAATTTGAGATGATAAAGAGAAACACTGTTGAAATAGTTAGTGAAGAAGAGTTAAAAGAGGTTTTAAAGAAAAAAGATAAAAAAGCATACATAGGTTTTGAACCTAGTGGTAAAATTCATTTAGGGCATTATTTGCAAATAAAAAAGATGATTGATTTACAAAATGCAGGATTTGATATAATCATATTGTTAGCTGATTTGCATGCATATTTAAACCAGAAAGGAGAGTTAGATGAGATTAGAGAGATTGGTGAATATAACAGAAGAGTTTTTGAGGCAATGGGATTAAAGGCAAAATATGTTTATGGTAGTGAGTTTCAATTAGAGAAAGATTATACACTAAATGTCTATAAATTAGCTTTAAAAACTACTTTAAAGAGAGCAAGAAGGAGTATGGAGCTTATAGCAAGAGAGGATGAAAACCCAAAGGTTGCTGAAGTTATCTATCCAATAATGCAAGTTAATGATATTTATTACTTAGATGTTGATGTTGCAGTTGGAGGAATGGAGCAGAGAAAGATACACATGTTAGCAAGGGAGCTTTTACCAAAAAAGGTTGTTTGCATTCACAATCCTGTATTGACAGGTTTAGATGGAGAAGGAAAGATGAGTTCTTCAAAAGGAAACTTTATAGCGGTTGATGACTCTCCAGAAAAGATTAGAGAAAAAATTAGAAAAGCTTACTGCCCTGCTGGAGTTGTTGAAGGAAATCCTATAATGGAAATTGCTAAATATTTCCTTGAATATCCTTTAACTATAAATAGACCAGAAAAATTTGGTGGGGATTTAACCGTTAATAATTATAAAGAATTGGAGGAGTTATTTAAAAATAAAGAACTCCATCCAGTGGATTTAAAAAATGCTGTAGCTGAAGAGCTTATAAAGATTTTAGAGCCAATTAGAAAAAAGCTATAATAAGACTTCCGCAGTTTGGATATTGAGTAATGAAAATATGATGCCTTTGGCATCAAATATGCCTTTTAATGTTTATACCTACGAAAGTCCTATTTAAGTTAGATCTTAGCATTGTCTTTAGATAAAACTTCCAATGAAACATTTTTATCTCCTAAATAAATATCAACATAGGAAATTAAAATGCTTTCTGGATTTTGTATTGAGAGCATTATTTTCTCTACCATACTTAATCTACCTGACAGCTTTTATTATGGTTATTGGATTCTTTGCCAAAAACATGTGTCCAGAAGAGATTTTTTTGCTGTAAGAAATAAGAACATTAACAGCTTCAACATTATAGCCATTATTTTCTAATTTGTTCATTATTTTTACTGCATTCTCTAAAACAATTGTATTTGCAACAATATGATTTATACCTTTTTTATCTAAAATTTCAATTATTTTTTCAATATTCTTAGTTCCACCTATAAAAGCTTTGTTAAACTCTAAGTTATATAGAATATCTTCCGCCCTTCCTTTTATGACTTGGCAGTTTTTAATATTAAATTTGGCTAAATTTTGTTTAGTTAATTCAATAGCCTCATCCACGTAATCTATTGCATATACAAACTTGCATCTTTTAGCTATCTCAACTGTCATTCCTCCACTCCCACAACCAATATCTACAACAACATCATCTTTATCTAAATTTAATTTCCCAATACTTACAGCCCTAATTTCTTCTTTTGTTATTGGAACTTTATCTTTTCTTATAAATTCTTCATCTGAAATCATAGATTTTCACCATCATAAATATGCTATGAAATAGTAATATATAGTGATAGATATTAAAAGTGTAATTAAAATAAAAATAGGAGATGGGTATGAATTATTCAATAAGATTGTTCAAAATTATGGGAATTCCAATAGAGCTGCATATAACCTTTATTTTATTTTTGGTAATAGTTATTGCCCTATCTATAATAAATAACAGCATATTTTGGGCTGTTCTATTTATTTTATTGTTTGTATCTGTTGTTTTGCATGAACTTGGGCATAGTTATGTTGCTAAAAAGTATGGAGTAAAAATAGAGAAAATCTTGCTATTGCCAATTGGTGGAGTTGCAATGATGGATAAAATTCCAAAAGAGGGAGAGTTGAAAATTGGTTTGGCAGGACCTTTAGTTAGCTTTATCATTGGGATAACTTTATTAATTATATCTCAATTTTTTGATGTAAACATAAATGGATATCCTTTATTATACACCTTAAGCTTATTAAACTTAATGCTTGGGAGTTTTAATTTGATTCCAGCATTTCCAATGGATGGAGGTAGAATTTTAAGAGCTATTTTATCAAAAAAGTATGGTTATTTAAAATCAACAAAGATAGCAGCAAATATTGGAAAGAGCTTAGCTTTAATCATGTTAATATTAGGACTTTTATCAATGAATATTATATTAATTTTAGTTAGCTTATTTGTCTATTTTGGAGCTGAACAAGAAAGTAAAATAGTAGAAATTGAGACGATATTTAAGAATATTAAAGCAAAGGACATTATGACATTAAATCCAGTATGTGTAACTCCAGATATGAGTGTTGAGGAGTTTTTAGATTTTATGCTTAAACATAAGTATTTTGGATACCCAGTAGTTGAAAATGGAAAATTAGTAGGCTGTATAGGGATAAATAACATACACAAAAAAGAAGGAACTGTTAGAGATTATATGCAAAAACCTGTAGTAGTTGATGAAGATACCGATATAAACGACATTCTAAGAAAAATGGCCTATACTGATAGAGTGTTTGTTGTGGAAGATGGCAAATTAAAAGGAATAATATCAAAAACAGACATATTGAGAGCTATGAACATATTGGAATTAAAAGAGGAATTAGAACATTAAATTAAATTTTATTCATTCTTTTGTGGCTGTTTCCATTCCATATAACCACATTTTCCACAAGCGTATCTGTTTAAGTGCTCAGCCATGAAAACTCCAGGCCCACATTTTGGACAAACCTTTTTCAACCTTACTACTTTATCTCCTTCAATTTTGTAATATTTGTATTTTGCTGTTTTTTTACCTTTTGTCATTATTCTCCCTCCTCAGCAGCTGTTTCTTCTTCTATTTTATTTTTTCTTAAAATGTGTTCTCTTTCAATTAATTTCAACATTTCCTCATTGTCATAAAGTTTAGCATAACCTCTTGCTCTCTGCATTCCAGCTTCTTCAACAATTTTTTCAACAATCAATAAATCTTTATTTGCATTTAATATTGCTGCGAGCTTTAACTTAACATCTTTAAAGGTCGGTGTTGCTCCATCGTGGTCTACAATGAATCTGTATTCTTTTCTTTTCAATAATGGATTGTATCTTTCTGATAATATTTTTATTTCCATATTATCCCCTCTTAAATTTTTGTGAATTGTTTTAATATTTCTTCAATTTCTTGTTTTAGTTTTTTATCTATTTTTAAAATAACGATACCTTCATTAGGTTGTCCATATAAAACATAAGTTCCAATAGGAAAGAATTTGATAACAATTAAAGTAAGGAGGTCTTCCTCACCATCAACCAGTAGAGCAATGTCTTTATCATTTATTGTAGATAGATATTTAATACTTTCTATTGCTTCATCAGATATGTATCCAGGAGGATTTTTTACCTTAATAATTTTTTTGAATATATGGTTTATCTCAACAGGAATATCTCTTTGAGTTTTTAAATCAAAAATGGAAAGTTTTGGGATTATGTTGTTTTCAATTACAGTTTTTGTTACAATATCTCCAACAGTTACAATATCTCCATCTATATCTGGTAGTGTTTTATATACTTTTCCAAAGGGCTTTTTTAATTTTTCCCTCAACTCTTCTGGAAGCTTTAACATAACCAATCTACTCCTTTACACTTAATGCATACTTCCCTTTAATATCAATTCCAGCCTTTTTTGCTATCTCTGATTTTTCGGGATTTATAACTATTAAAAGCCCTATCCAATTTTCACTTGTTGGAGATTGGCATATTGGACATATATCATCATTTGTTAGGTATTTGCATTTTAAACATGCTTTCATAAGCTCACCTTATTCTTGCTGTTCTTTTTTAGCTTTTTCTTCTTCAATCCACTCTAATTTTCCTAAGTATGGCTGTCTCATAGTTAATGCTATTTTACTACCTCTCTTTCTATCTGCTTTTAAACTAATAGCAACAATTCTTGCCCTAACATAATCACCAATTTCTAAAACCTTTCCAGTTTCTTTTCCGATAATTGCTTCTCTCTTAGGGTCGTAAGAGACATAGTCATCCATAATTTGTGAAACGTGAATTAACCCATCTAAAGGCCCTAACCTTACAAAGCTTCCAAATTCTACAATATCAACAACCTCTCCCTCAATAAGTTCATACATCTCTGGGATATAGACAAGAGTTTCAAATACAACTGGATGATATGCTGAACCATCACCATGTACTACCTTACCTTCTCCAATGTCTTTTACATCTATAATGGATAAAATAAATCCAACATCTTTATCTAACCTTCCTTCATATTTTTCCATGAGAATTTTTTTTACAGTTTCTTTCAAATCTTTTCCAAATTCTTCTGGTGGTACTCTAACAACATCAGCAATCTCTAAAATTTTATACATAGTGTATTCACCTCTGAATTAGTTAAATTTAATAAAAAAAGAATAAAGAATATATTGAGTAATCATCAATATTATTGAGACTATAAAAAACAATAAAAATATTGTAATTATTATCTTGCCACAAACTTATATTTATAATTAACCATATAAATTTGGGATTAGTTATAGTTGTGTGCAAAATAAAATAAACTTTAAAAAGGATAATTTGAATGCTTTCATTATGGAGTATTTCACTTTCAACAATACTAATAATAGAGGCAAACTAATGGATTGTGAAGATATCAAAAATGAAATAATCAATCCCTTTGGAATTCCTTCTATTGCAACCATTTTTATTAAAGGAATCATTGCATGTGGACAAAGGAAGATAAATATCCTTATTATTGAAATATTAAAATATATGATTACAAATCCAGAAACCAAAAAAGTTCATTGAATATTATATATACCTGAGAAAGTCCTATTTAAATTAATTAAGATTCGTTATAAATCATGAAACGAAAAGTATATATAGTAGAAAATTCATTGTAGAAAGTGCTTGAAAGCCACAACAAAAAGGTTGAGTTAAAGAGGACCCGTAGCCTAGCCTGGATAGGGCACCGGCCTTCTAAGCCGGGGGTCGGGGGTTCAAATCCCCTCGGGTCCGCTAATTTTTCTATTTTTTTGTAGTTTGCTCCGGTGGTGTAGTCCGGCCAATCATGCGGGCCTTTCGAGCCCGCGACCCGGGTTCAAATCCCGGCCGGAGCATTATTGTCTTATAAAAATATATATTTATTAATTTAAATTAAGCATTTTAGGTGTTGTATCTTGAAATTATTTCGCAAGTAATAATTCATGAAATCACATCCATATTATTAAATGTATTTTCTATAATAAACATCATAAGGAATCCTATAATCTAAATAACGATGAAGTTTTATTTTGTTATGCCAATTGAAGCGTAGCGGAGAGCTTTGAAGTCACATTAGTGATTTCAATCAATCTATAAATCTATCTAATCGATATTCAACATCATTATTTACCCGTTCAACTTTTCCTATGGTAAGATAGAAGTAAATATTGTAAGGAATTTTTGATACCTTTGGCATTATTTATACCATTTATTGTCGCTAAGAAAGCACCGCCCTTTAGGGCGGTGATGAATTCAGATGAAATCTTTCAGATTTCATTACTCTCCTTGCGAAGCAAGGAGATAGGGGAGGTGGGTGGGACAAACATAACTTTTATATACCCGAATTAATAAACTAAACTTATGTCCCCAGTCCAAGTTATTAATTGGTGGGGTTATCGAAAACTCCACCGCTGGGGACATGGAAATGGTTAAAGCGTAGCCCCGAATCCCTAATGGGATAGGGGTAGTGGCTTTGGCGGGGCCGGAGAGGGTGAGCTTAGGCTCGCTCTCACGAAACTCCGCCCTTTAGGGTGGAGAGCCGTCATACCATGTTAAATATAATTAGTGCAAAAGTCTTGCCACGTTTGAGGATGTCTGACGGACGTTTTTATTGTGTTCAATATTATGCTCTAAGAGAAACTTCTGGAATCTTGTAAAGCAGATATAGAAGTTATTATTTATGTTATCTTTTTTATTACTTATAGGTGTGAAATATTTTTGGAATACAACAGAAAATAGATAAATTTAATTATTTTAATACTCTGTATTTTAATAAAAAGATTTTTTGTTAAAGAATTTTTTCAAATTAATAAAAAAGAAAAAGAAATAATAATTATTTTATACCGAACCGGTCTTATTTTAATAAGTCTGAGGACAGGGAGATGGAGATGGCAAAAAAGAGGTTTCCATACCGGATCGGTCTTATTTTAATAAAAGAGCAGTATGAGGTCTTAAATGGGCTGTTTATGTTTCCATACCGGATCGGTCTTATTTTAATAATGCTCCTGCCAAGACATTCATAAGCGTAAAAATGAGGTTTCCATACCGGATCGGTCTTATTTTAATTATTTTGGCTAACTAAAATAAGGTTTTTTACTTATAGCTTTAAAAAAATGTTTCCATACCGGATCGGTCTTATTTTAATGAACAAAATTTTATATTTACGATATTATCAAATTTCGTTTCCATACCGGATCGGTCTTATTTTAATGAGGTGATGTAAGATGGGAAAAAGGATAAGTGTTTATTTAACAAATGTTTCCATACCGGATCGGTCTTATTTTAATAGGAGGCATTTTTTGAATTAAACGAAATTAAGCATTTTTAAATATTTATTTTATAGCGGCTATATTACGACCCCCCAATTACCTGATTTCTTTATATACCCTAACTAATATAAATACTTTACGGTATTGTGTTAATCAAAACAATAAAACCCTTAAATCTAAAAAATCAAATTATCTATCGGGGAAATTAAAATATAAAAATAATTATCTAAAATCTCTTAAAAATCTTACTAATTTAATACATCTAAATAAGCAAAATATTAAAAATAAGCTACCCTTAGAAATTAGCTAAAAATCTTTAAAATCAAAAAATAAATTATAAAAAACCTATAAATTAAAAATTAAAATATTACATCGTGATAACTATGTATAATCAAACATTTAAAGAAAAGATATAAATAGATAATAAATAAATTGAGTATAACAATAACAACTAATAATATAAAATGGGATAGTTATGAAACCAACAGCTTATTTTTGTATGGAATTTGCAATTCACCAACCTCTAAAAACCTATGCTGGAGGATTAGGATTCTTAGCTGGCTCACATTTTAGAGCGGCTAAGAGATTGAATCAACCACTTGTAGGAGTGTCTATATTATGGAGTTATGGGTATTATGACCAAGTTAGAGATTGTGAGGGAAAGATGAAAATTGAATATATAAGAAAATACTATGATTTTTTGGAAGACATTAATTTAAAAGTTCCAGTTATAATAAACAACAACACTGTTTGGGTTAAAGCTTATAAATTAGAAGAAGATGTTTTTGGAACATGTCCTATCTATTTCTTAACAACTGATATTCCAGAAAATGATGAATTCTCAAGAACTATAACCCATAAACTATATGATGCCAACAACATACTTCATATAGCTCAACAGATTGTTTTGGGTGTTGGAGGATATAAAGTTATAAAAGAGTGTGAAAATGTAAAGCTCTTCCACATGAATGAGCCTCATCCCCTTCCATTAGTTTTTAAATTAATAGAAGATTATGGACTTGAATATACAAGGGAACATACTGTTTTCACTACTCACACACCATTACCAGAAGGAAATGAAACTCAAGATATTAATTTATTAAAATCTATGGGATTCTTTGGAAATGTTGATATAAAATTAGCTGAAAAATTAGGGGGTAATCCATTTAATTATACTGTATGTGCTTTAAGAACGTGTAAGAGAGCTAATGCTGTATCTAAGAAGCATAAAGAAGTTTGCGATAGAATGTGGAGTTGGGTTAAAGATAAATGTGAGATAGTGGCAATAACAAATGCTCAAGATAAATATTATTGGCAGGACCCAATTATTAGAGAAGCTGCAAAAAAATATGACATCGATATGCTGAGAGAGAGAAAGATGGAGTTAAAGGAGATTTTATTTGAAGAAGTTGCAGACCAGACTGGAAAGATATTTAAAAAAGATAGATTAACTGTTGTTTGGGCAAGAAGATTTACTGCTTATAAAAGACCTTACATATTGCTTCATGATGAAATGAGATTACTTGAGTTATTAAAAAAGAAAAAAATACAAGTTATATGGGCGGGAAAACCACATCCTAATGATAGCAATATGATAGCAACATTCAACTGGATTGTATCAAAAACAAGGGATATGAAAGGAGCTACCATACTAACGGGCTATGAACTAAAGCTAAGTAAATTACTAAAGACAGGTTCAGATATTTGGCTTAACACTCCAAAACTAAATCATGAAGCTTCTGGAACATCTGGAATGACAGCATCTATGAACGCTTCCATACATATGAGCACTTTAGATGGATGGCACGTAGAATGGGCTAAGATGTATCCAGATGATAGCTTTACAATAGGTGATGGTGTTAGAGATGATGATGCCTATGTTGCAAACTGCATTTACAATTTATTGGAAGAAGTTGCAGATATGTATGATTCTGAAAGATGGTGGATGAAAGCTTGTAATTGCGTTAATCATATTGTTGAATACTTTGATGCTGAGAGAATGGCTAAGGAGTATGCTGAAAAGCTCTATAAATAAGTTGATGAATTTTGAGATAAAAGCAAAAGAGAAAATATTTTAATAAAATATTTTTAAATATTATTTAATTATATTTACTTTACATCTTCTCTTATACCAATAACTTCCAATATCTTAGCTCTAATCGCTTCTTCAACTAACTTTCTCAATGCCTCTTTATCAGATACTGCCTTAAATATTCCTAAAGGAATTTTAGCAGCTGCAGCTGTTTGATGCCCTCCTCCACCAAATGCCTTATTTAATATCTCTCCTAAGTTAAGTCTTAAATCTTTAGTTCTTGCAGATATGTGGATTTCATCTCCAACAATACCAAATACGAATGTTGTTGAAATTCCTTCCATCTTTAATAAGAAATCAGCTGCTTTTGGTAAAGCATCCCTATTCCTTATTTCTCCAACATAAGATAAAGCAATATTTCCTTTAACAACTCTTCTATTCATTATCGCCTTTGCTAAAACTTCCATAACCTCTGTAGAAATTTCAGGATTTTCTATCATATTTAACAAAGTAGGGTCAATATAGCTCTGAAGATAAGCAGCTGCTTCAAAATCTAATTTTGATGTTTCTCTTTTAAAGTAATCAGTATCTGATTGTATTCCATAAAATAAAGCAGTTGCTAAGTTTCTTGACGGCTCTATTTCCAATTCCATTAAATATTGTGTTAAAATAGAAGCAGTTGCTCCAACTTCTGGCCTAATATCCATATATTTGGCAGTTAAATCAGCGTTATTGTGGTGGTCTATAATTATATCAATGTCTTGTATCTCTAAAGGCAGTTGTTTTAATGTAGATGTATCAACAACAGCAATAACGCAGTAATTATTTAAATTTATATTTTCAACGTTTAGAAGATTAACTCCTAATAAATTAACCATTGCTTTGTTTTCATCATATCCAATACTTCCTCCATAAGCTATATCTGCATCAACTCCCCATTTTTCAGCTATTGTTTTCAAAGCCATAGCACTTGCTATAGCATCCGGGTCTGGATTTATATGAGTTATTATTAAAAGTGGAGCTTTTTTCTCTTCAATTTTTTCCAATTCAATACATTTTTTCTTACCTTCTACCAATATAGATTTTAATTGCATCAACTTTCTTTTTAATTTTGCATCCTCAACCTCTTTTGCAATATCTTTAGCTCCACTTTCTAAGATATTTATTATCTTGTCTATATTTAATCCACTATATAACTCAGGATATCCTGGAATAGCTCTTGCTATCTTATATGAGTTAGGGCTTAGCATACAAACCTTTTCAGCTATAGCCCTATTTATCTCTGAAGAGTTTGTTAATATCAATACAATATCTGCCTTATCAATTTCTGCTTTTTTTAATATCTCATCTTCAGTGGCATCACCAATAACTACCTTAATTCCTTCTTTTACTAAATCATCAGCATCCTCAATATTTTTGTCAATAATTGTGATAGGTTCTTTATTTTTAATAAAATTTACAACTTTTCTACCAAATGAACCAAAACCTATTACGGTTATCATATTCATCACATAAAATATTTTTATCAAAATAATCAAATAATTTTATTTGATTGTATATTATGAGCATCTAAGCTTCAAAGTAATTATATAAACTACACTAGTCTAATATATAAACCTTGCCTAAAGTTATTTTAAATACTCTATTTCTATTTTATCTTTTAAATAATTTATTAATTTTTCAGCATATTTTAACTTTTTAATTTTTATTTCATCTCCTTTCTCTATATAATTTTTTATATTTGGTCTTGAATATTTAGTTATATAGATTCCAAAATCCATTCCCCCCAATATTAGCTTCTTAGCATTAAAATAATAAGCTAAAAAACAGCATCTATCACCATCTGTAAATCCACCAAAGTTAATTACATTTTTTAAATTTAGCTCTTTATAATTTGGTATTTGACAGCTTCCTATTATATTTTTTAGCTTTGGAACATACTCTTTAATTCTTTCAATGTTATCTCCATGTGCATGAACTACAATTATAGACCCATTTTTATTACATTCAATTAGTGCCCCTAAATCACCATCCAAATCTGAAACTATAATATCTGGAATTATGCCTTCTTCTAAAAATGCTTTACATGCCCCATCAGCAACTATTACAGGAAAATTTTTTCTTAAGTCTTTTATAATTTTAATATGTCTTCTTATTGATGGTCCTGCACCAAAAATAAAAACTTCTCTACCTTCAATAATATCTTTAAGTTTCTCAATAGACACTTTATTGGCTTTTTCTAAAATATCATTTAAAATAACTGCACTTTCAACATCTTTACTTTTATTAAATCCAAAATCGTCTATAATTTTGTTATAATATATTTCCCACTCTCTCATATCCATATTATCACATTTGGTTATTTAGTTACTATATTTAAACAAAAATTCAAATCATAAACTATAAAAACGATATGACTACAACTTATATAAGATATAGCAATAAAAAAGCTATATAAAGCTATATGTTTTATTTGGTGATAGAATGTTGAGTGTAAATAAAAAAGCTTTAGAGATTGTAAATAAAATGATTGAAAATAAAGAGGAGTTAAATATTGACGTTATAAAATTGGAGAATGGAGCTACTGTTTTAGACTGTGGAGTAAATGTTCCTGGAAGCTGGGAAGCTGGGAAATTATATACAAAAGTTTGTTTGGGAGGTTTAGCTCACGTTGGCATCTCATTATCACCAGCTGGTTTTGATGGAATAAACCTTCCTTTTGTTAAAGTAAAAACATCACATCCAGCAATAGCTACATTAGGAGCTCAAAAGGCAGGATGGGCAGTTAAAGTTGGAAAGTATTTTGCTATGGGTTCAGGACCTGCAAGAGCTTTAGCTAAAAAGCCAAAGAAGACTTATGAAGAAATTGGATATGAAGATGATGCTGATGTTGCTGTTTTGTGTTTAGAGGCATCAAAATTGCCAAATGAAGAAGTTGCTGATTATATAGCTAAAGAATGTAATGTTGATGTAGAGAATGTTTATTTATTAATAGCTCCAACAGCTTCATTAGTTGGTTCAATCCAGATTAGTGGTAGAGTTGTAGAGAATGGAACATACAAGATGTTAGAAGTTTTAGAGTTTGATGTTACAAAGGTTAAATATGCAGCTGGTTTAGCTCCAATTGCTCCAATAATTGGCGATGACTTTGCTATGATGGGTGCTACAAATGATATGGTTTTATATGGAGGAATAACCTACTACTACATTAAGAGCGATGAAAACGATGACATTGAAGCTTTATGTAAAGCATTACCTTCATGTACATCAAAAGATTATGGAAAACCATTCATGGAAGTATTCAAAGCAGCTGATTACGATTTCTACAAAATTGACAAAGGAATGTTTGCTCCAGCAGTAGTTGTAATTAATGATATAACAAGAGGCAAAGTTTATAGTGCTGGAAAGATTAACGCAGAAGTCCTTAAAAAGTCTTTAGGATTTATTGAATTATAAAAATTGAATTTTATATTGAATTTTATTTTAAATTAACTATATCTTTTATATTTTTAACACCTTCCTCATAGCTAATAACTCTCCCTCTAACCTCTCTTAAAATTCTTTGAATGGTAAATTTATATCCCCTATTGTGTTTATGATAAGATTTTAATAATGGGCAACCATAAGATGCTTTAATTTCAATACCATTATTTTTTAATATTTCTCTTTCTTCATCCTTTGTTAAGGCAAAAAAAGATGGCAAATTAAACCTAAATAAATTGTTATTTTTATATAAAGCTAAATATCCAAAAGCTAATAAATCACCAAATATAACAAACTCAGCGTTAATTTTTTTAGCATAATCCATAACAGCATTTTCAATAATTTTATGGCATCTACCACAAGGATGAAACCTCCCTTTAATAACTCCTTCATAAATATCTTTTAAATCAATATCTATAAACTCTAAGTCCACTCCTATATTTTTAGCAACATTTTCAGCATTTTTTCTCATTTCATCTGTCATTATATATTCTGAATTACAAGAAACTGCCTTAATTTCAAAAATTTGCTTTGCTATTATTGTAGATGCTGAGCTATCAACTCCACCACTAAATGCAACAACTGCTCTTGGCTTTTTATCAATAGAAACCTTATAAAATTCTTTATCTCCATTCAATCTTTTCATAATCATACATCTTAGAGTTTCTTTAAGCTCTATACTAATATCTAATCTTTCTAAAATTTCTAATGAATTTTTTAATCGCAATTCTTTAAGTTTTTTATTTACCATATATTCAATTTTTTCAAACTCCATGTTTATACCTTAATAATAATTTTGATTGTTTTTATTGCATTCCATAACTAAAAAGCTTTGTAGCTTTAAAATTTCTTTTATTACATTTAAGAAAAAGATGTTTTTCTTAATCAAATTGGTATAAACAGGTGTGTCTGTCCAATATGTATAATAAAGAAAAAGGAGAAATTAAAATTACTATTAAACCAAGAAAGGAATATTTAGTTTTAAACATTAAAGATAAATGGTTTTTTGATAAGGTTAAAGATTGGGAGATTGGCGAAATCATTTTGAAGGAGAAATCTGCTTATCTAACTTTCAAACAATCTATAGACCATTCGAATAGAGAAATAATTGTCGGAGTTGATAGCAATCTAAAATCTCTCGATATATATCATCTAACAGAAGGTTGGATTAGAGTTGATTTATCCAAACTCCATAGAATTAAAGTGGTTTATGACATTATCATTGATAAGTTGAAATCTATTTATAAAAAATCTCCTAAACGAATAGGGAAGTTATTAGAAAAATACCTAAATAGGAGAAAAAATCGAGTTAAGGATTTTATCAATAAATTAACTACTCAATTATCTCGTTTATTCCCTAATGCTATTTTTATCTTCGAAGACCTAAATAAATTCAATATGTACGATAAAAATTCGAAATTTCATAGAGAATTAGATAGAACAGATTGGAAGAGAATAGTTAGACAGTTAGAGTATAAGAGTATCGTTTTTTATGTAAATCCACATTATACATCAACAACCTGTCCTATATGCGGGAGTAAAATGGATCTCAAGAAGGGCAGGTTGTTTATTGCTCTAATTGTAAAAAGTATTTTAATAGACAGTTAGTAGGCTCTTTTAACATCTTTAAAAGAGGACTTAAATTAATTAAAAAATTAAAAAGCGGAGGTGTCTGGGGCGGAGGTTGATGATATGCTCCCCGATGAACTCAGAGGGGAGCTGAAACTGATGACGCCCAATCCCAATGTAGTCTATACTGTCAATCTCATCGGTAAATATTTTAAATGTCTATAATCTATATTTGACTACATCGGAAAGACCCCATGGTGATTCAATGAACTTTGAAATTTTTGATACTGATTATATAACAATAATTTTTGTTAAAGATAAATTAGATTATACAGGAAGGGAGATAGAGCCGTTATGGGCATTTAAAACCTTTGATGTCCAAAAAGATAGCATAGTTGTTTTTAGAGGAAAGATGAATGTCTCTATAGATAATATGAAAGATTTGAAAGACATAAAAAGAGAAAAAAATATAAAGATTCCAATAAAATCAGAAGATGCTATAAATTTTGTTGTAGAGCATTTTGATGCCATTGATTTAAAGACAATATATTTAAGGCAGAGATTGTTGGTTTTTATAGCTAAGGAAGTAATTGAAAGTTATAATATAAGATTAAAAAGAGATGGGGATGATTTATACTTTGAGGATAAAAAATTATCTGTTTGTATAGCATGTAAAGGAACTGTTTCAGCAAAAATACATTTGGGGATAAATGTAAAATCAAAAGGAGCTGAGCATGTTAAAATTATTGGATTGGAAGATTTGGAAATAAACAATGTTAATGAGGTTATGAGAAAGATAGCAATTAAATATGCTGAGGAAATAAATAAGATTGAAAAAGATTTAAGAAAAACTTTGCCATTATTATAATTGGGTTGATTTAAATGCTTCATATAATAGGACTTTCGCAGGTATAAATAATAAGCATCATATTTTCCCTATATCATCTATAGTATGCAAAAGTCTTAAAAAAATTAATCATAAAAAGCTCTCTTTTAAAATGGCCCTAATCTTTTTTTATCTCTTTTAAGATTCTCTTAGCTATGCTTTCCCCATCTAATCCATAGTATTTTAAAAGCTCATCTGCCTTTCCACTTCTTCCAAATACATCATTAATTCCTATTCTTAAAAGCCTTTTATTTAAACCATTTGAAGCTATTACCTCAGCAACAGCCCCTCCTAAACCGCCAATGATGTTGTGGTCTTCAACTGTAACAACAAAATCTTTTGATTTTTTAATTATTACTTCATCTATTGGTTTTATTGTAGCCATCTCTACTATCTCAGCTGATATTCCATTTTCTTTTAAAATTTCTGCAGCCCTCAAAGCCTCTGGCACTTCCTCTCCAGTAGCTATAATAGTTAAATCATCTCCTTCAATTAAAACCTTTCCTTTACCTATTTCAAATGTTGCTTCTTCCTCATTTTCATAAATTATCTCAGTGTCTCTCCTTGGCATTCTTACATAAACAGGGCCTTTATAATTAGCTATAGTTCTAATAACATTTTTTGTGTGATAATAATCTGTAGGAGCAATAACAACCATGTTTGGAATTGCTCTCATTATAGCTATATCCTCACACATTTGGTGGGAAGCCCCATCCTCTCCAACAGTAATTCCTGCATGTGTTGCAACAACCTTAACATTTAACTTTGGATATGCCACTAAATTCCTTATTATTTCCCATGCTCTTCCACTTGCAAACATTGAGAATGATGAAGCAAAAACAATTTTACCAGTTGTTGCTAATCCTGCTGCCATACCTATCATATTTTGTTCAGCAACTCCTGCATTGAAAAATCTGTCTGGGAATTCCTTAGCAAACATGGCTGTTTGTGTAGAACCAGATAAATCAGCATCCAAAACCACTAAATTTTCATATTTCATTCCTAATTCTATCAGTGTCTCTCCATAACCTTTTCTCATCCCTTTATAAACTCCACTCAACTTAACCATAATTTTTCACCTAATAATTATTTTTATTTTGTTTTTACTGTGTTTCTTCATTAATATCTACACTTTTTGTTGAAAAATTCTGATTTTCTATATTTAAAGCTTTTAGAGCAGCTTCTCTTAAGTTTTTAACTGCTGTTTTAACATCATCTTTTCCAAATATTGCTGAAGCTGCAACTAAAACATCTGCTCCAGCTTTTACTGCCAATGGGGCTGTTTCAACATTTATCCCTCCATCAACAAAGATTTTTGTATCATAACCATTTTCAACAATCATGCTCTTCAATTTCCTAATCTTTTTTGTCATCACTGGAATAAACTTCTGTCCAGAAAATCCAGGTTCAACAGTCATAACTAAAACTCCATAAACTTCATCTAAAATATACTCAATTCTATCCAAAGGTGTTGCTGGATTTAAAGCAACTATTGGCTTAGCTCCAATGCTTTTAATCTTATTTATAATTCTAAATGGAAATCTTACAGCCTCTATATGAAAGGTTATGTAATCCATTTCTTCAAATTCATTAATAAATAAATCAACATTCTCAACCATTAAATGGACATCAATAGGGAGGTTTGTTAATTTTTTAACATGCTTTGCAATCCCAATCCCCATACTTATATTTGGAACAAAATGCCCATCCATCATATCAACATGGAAAAAATCTACTCCAGCTTTTTCAGCTTTCCTAATCTCTTCCTTTAGATGACCAAAATCTGCAGATAATATTGAGGCTCCAATTTTAATCATTTAAACCACCAAAAAGCAATTAATAAAATAATTAACAACTAAATTATTAATTTAAAACTATTATTACTCTCCATATTTTAACATTTCAACTCTTCTAATGCTTGTTTTAACTGCTCTTCATTTGGAGCTTTTCCATGGAAAGCTACATTATTCTCCATGAATGAAACTCCCTTACCTTTAATTGTATAAGCAATAATCATCTTTGGCTTTCCATTTTTTAGATTTTTAGCTTTTTCAACAGTATTTATAATTTCTTCAAAGTTATGTCCATCTATCTCAAAAACATCCCATCCAAATGCTTCAAACTTAGCTTTTATATCTCCCAAACTCATAACATCTTCTGTGCATCCATCAATCTGTAATTTATTTCTATCAATAAATGCAATTAAGTTATCTAACTTGTAGTGGGCTGCTGCCATTGCCGCTTCCCATACAATGCCCTCTTGACATTCTCCATCTCCTAACAAAACATAAACATAATTATTTAACTTATCTAACTTACATCCCAAAGCCATTCCAACTGCTGCTGAAAATCCTTGTCCTAATGAACCTGTACAAATCTCAACTCCTGGTATATCCATTGAAGGGTGCCCTTGCAACTTTCCTTCTAATCTCCTTAATTTCCATAGGTCATCTTCTTCTATTATCCCCAACTCAGCCAAAACAGCATATAATGCTGGAGCAGCATGTCCCTTACTTAAAACAAATCTATCTCTATCTTTTTTATATGGATTTTTTGGGTCGTAGTTCATTAATTTGAAGTATAAAGCCACTATAATATCAGTTGCAGATAAGCTTCCTCCAGGATGCCCCGACTTTGCTAAGCCAACCATTTTTACAATATTATATCTAACTTTTTTTGCTATTTTTTCTAAATCTTTAATTTCTAAGTTATTAGCCATAGTTTCACCTTTTTGAGATTTAAAAAATCATATCTTTGGTTAATAAATTAATAAAAAAGTAAAAACATAAAATCTATAATGATGTTATGCTAAAATAATTATTAATCCTATTTAAAACTTACACCTAAAAATAAATAGAAATAAATAGAAGGATTTATCCTTTAATAACTCCTAATGGTCTCATTCTTGCTACTTTTAAAGATATTCCTGCTCTATGGCATGTATCTGCAACTAAATCAATATTCTTATATGCCTCTGGTGCTTCTTCAGCCATAACAGCCTTTGAATCACTCATAGCAATTATTCCCATCTCAGCTAATTTTCTTTGTATTTCTTTACCTTTCCATAGCTTTAAAGCTTTAGCTCTGCTCAACTTTCTTCCTGCACCATGAGCTGTTGAACCAAAAGTTTCTTTCATAGCTATTTCTGTTCCTCTCATTAAATATGAAGCTGTTCCCATATCTCCTGGAATAATAACTGGCTGTCCTACTTCTCTATATTCTTTTGGAATCGCCTCGTGCCCTGGTGGAAATGCCCTTGTAGCTCCTTTTCTATGAACTACAACTTTAACTTTTCTTCCATCTATTATGTGTTCCTCCTTTTTGGCAATGTTGTGAGCTACGTCATAAACTATACTCATCTCTAAATCCTCAGCATGTATTTTAAATACTTCCTCAAAGCTCTCTCTAACCCAGTGTGTAATCATCTGCCTATTTGCCCATGCATAATTAGCTCCACAACACATTGCCTTAAAGTAACTCTGCCCTTCTTCTGATTCAAATGGAGCACATGCTAATTGTCTATCTGGCAACTTTATTCCATAGTTCTTAGCTGCTTTCTCTAAAATTCTTAAATAATCAGTACATATTTGATGTCCAAGCCCACGAGAACCGGTATGCACCATAACAACGACTTGATTTTCCTCTATTCCATAAATTTCTGCAGCTTCTTCATCAAATACTCTCTCAACATATTGCACTTCTAAAAAGTGATTACCACTACCTAAGCTACCTAATTGAACTCTTCCTCTCTCTTTTGCTTTATCTGATACATATGATGCGTCTGCATCTTTTAAGCAGCCATGTTCTTCAATAAACTCTAAATCTTCTTTCCAACCATAACCTTCTCTGACAGCCCATCTAACTCCCTCTTCTAAAACATCATCCATAATACTTTTACTGAACCTTACAATCCCTTTACTACCTAAACCAGAGGGGACATTTTTAAATAATGTTTTTATAAGCTCTTTTATTTTTGGTTCTACTTCATCTTTTGTTAAATTAGTTCTTATTAATCTAACTCCACAGTTATGGACAACTATATTATTTGCTATAAAGTTGTGTTCCTTACTTACAATTCCAACATCATATAATTTTGAATCATAAGGAATCTCTTCAATTTTCTTTATCTTATCTATTACAAACCCTCCTCCAACCCCATACTTTTTAATGAATTCTTCAAACTTTGGGAATTTTGTTGAAACCCTTACATCCTCTCCATCTAACATTCCATATATTGCTCTTTCAATTAACCTCCTGTTTATATACTCATTTCTGAATTCATCCATTTTTAAAATTTCTGAAATGGATAATCCTTCTTCATATAGGTCTTTTGCTTTTTCAATGCATTTCCTTCTTATCTCTTTTATAGCATCTTTTCTCTTTAAGTATTCATAAGATAATAACCCAATAACTTTCTTTTCTTCTGCATATTCATAGTTTATTTTTCCTAAGAAGTTTCTTATACTCTCTTCTTCAACAATTGCTAATCTATATGAAACTCTTCCATCTAAGGATTTTATCTCATAAATTACACTTTCAATTTCAAACTCTTTCAACAAATGCTTAATTTCATTTAAAAACTCTAAAATGTTATCGTTTAACTCTTCACTCTTTGACATTGTTAGGTTTATTGGCAATGGTGTGTAGTTTTTAAACACTACTCTACTCCCATCTGCTCCAAACAAACCAGCCAAGAAATTCCTCTTTACCCATTTTGGTGCTTTCTTTATCCACTCTGGAATATTATATTTTTGCTCTGTCTTTTTACCAATTGGCATTCCTAATTTATGCATAAACAATGCAAATGCCTTTGAAGTTATTTTTATATAGTTGTTTTTACATAAACTTGTATATTCATCTCCATAAGCATTTTTTATCTCAACTTCTCTCTTCCTTGAATATATTTTTGAAGATTTTACTTTCAATTTCTCTAAATCTTCTTTAATTTTAATAAGTGTTTCTTTCTTTCCATAGAATGCTAAATATAATTTACCTCCATTTTCTTTAACTATACTTCCATCTCCATAAGCAAAGCCCAACAACCTTGCAATAATCCCAATATTTTTATTGTTCATTTTAAATGGCAACAAATCCCTATCTTTTAGGTATTTGATAATTTGTTTATCACAATCTGCAAAATCTTCCTCATCCAATATTACTTCATCTGATAACTCCTCATATTCAACACCTTCAAATGGATACACTACAATGTCATCTCCTTCTTTTAACATACCCACTGGAACGTAGCCATTTAATGTCAGAACTGGATGGTCTTTACTACCTTCTAAGATTCTTCCAGATTCTGTTTTTATTCTTATTATTTTTTCTTCTGCAACCCTTTCAGAAACAAATAATATGTTAGAAGATTTTTCTTTTCCTTCTTCTGTGTTATAAATCTTAACATACAAATCTAATTTTTCTTTTAGTTTTTCCAATTTTATGAAATATCCGTCTTCTGTTAATATTTTTGTATCTGGAGTAAGGCAATTTATATCAAAACCTACTCCTCCAGGGCTTATAACTCCCTCTTTCTGGTCAAAAGCCGCCACTCCTCCAATACAATTTGAAACTAAGAAGTTATCTGCTATAAAGTTATGGTCCTTATGGTTTATAGTGAAGTCATAAACCTCCTCTATGTCATTAACTTCCTCCATACTTTCAATCTCATCCCAAATTAATCCATCACCAACTTTTTTCTCTCTAATAAATTCTTCAAATCTTGGGAATTTTGAGGAAATTCTTATCTCATTAATGTCCTTTCCATTTTTCAATTTATTCCAAATATCCTTAATAAATCTCTTATCAGATTTATCTACATTTAATAGTTTTATAATTTCTGAAGGTTTTTTTCCTTTTTCAAATAACTCTTTTACTTTTTCTACGAGTTTCTTTTTTCTATTGAGTTCTAACTCTCTATACATTAAATATGCCACTGCATAACATCCGAGTTCTTGTCTCTCTCTATTGTATTCATAGCCAATCTTAGACCATAGATTTATTAAGTTTTTAGATGTTCCATTTATTGTTAAAATATATCTAACTGTCTCTACACCATCTTTTCTTTTATGTGTTGAATTTCTCTTTTTAATTGTTGCTTCAATACCAAATTCACTTAACAATTTGATAATATTTCCTAAGAATTTTAGAGCATCTTCTTTAATTTTTACATCTTTAGACATTTCTAATGTTGGAGAAGTAAAGATGGCTTTTCTATCTTTTCTTGGATATGGTTTTCTCAACTCTGCTCCAAAGAATGACGCTAAGAACAGCCTCTTCTGCCATAATTTACATTTGAATATCCATTCTGGAAACTCATATTCTTTTAATGTCTTGTTTCCTATTGGAACCCCCAAAGTATAGAGATAAACTAATAAACTTGTGGAATTTACTATAAAGAAGTAGCAATTATTCTTTTCATAAACTTTTGAAGGAGTGTATCCTAATTTTATAATATCTTTTCTAATCTCCTCTAAGTCATTTGGATTTTTTGAAGAAAATTGAATTATTCCATCTTTTCTTTTTCCTATGAAGTTCATATAGCCGTCTCCAAAGATATAACCTATAATTTTCAATAAGTAAGGCAATTTTTTATGATTGTAGGTTAATGGAATTAAATCTTTCTCTTTTAGTTTTCTTAAAATAACCTCTTTACTCTTTTCACTTAAATTCAATTTTTCCATACATTCAATTATATCATTTTTATCAATAATTATTTCATTAGATGGCTCTTCATACTCAACACCTTCAAATGGATATATGCTTATAGAATCCCCAATTTTTAAGTTTTTGAGTTCTATCATTCCATAAGGAGTATAGAATGGGTGGTCTTCTGTGGCTATTGTTTCATATCCTAATTTAGTTTTAACCCTATAAACTTTACAGTATGGTTTTAATTTGAAGAACTTTTCAACATCACTACTCTCCATTTTTTTATATTTTGTATTGAAAACTCTAACTTTTTCATCTTTTAGACATTTATAATCTTTTATTTTATAATAGAAACCATGTTCAGTTAATACTTTTGCATCAGGGTGAAGGCAGAACCCATAACCATAATGCACATCAGGCATTGCAATTGAGTATTTGTAAATTCCTGGAAGACAAGCTACATTAGCTATTTGTTCTAAAACCTCTGGCTCTAATTCATCTAAAAGAATCTCATTTAAATATATTCTTCCAGGAACTCTCATACATTCTTTATAACCTTTAGGTAATTCCCAAACTACATCAGAAACTCTCTTTAAAATATCTTTCATAATTTTCACCCATAATAATTTTAAATTCTAATTCTAATAGGACTTTCGCAGTATATATATATATATTTAATTTTATTTATTTTTGTGAAAGACCTATTAATAATCAACCTTATATATTATTATAAATTAAATAAACTATAAATAAACTATTATGTTATTTTAGGGGGTAGTATGGAAAATAAAAAACTTTCCTTATATGAAGCTGTTTCTATGGGCATTGGTGTAATGATAGGGGCTAGTATTTTCTCCATATTTGGGACTGGAGTTAAAATAGCTGGAAATTTACTACCCGAAGCTTTTGTATTGGCAGGAATCTATGCTTTTTTAGTAGCTTATTCATATATTAAGTTAAGTAGAGTTATCGTTTCTGATGCTGGACCTATAGCTTATATTCACAAAGCTTTTGGAGATAGTATAATTACTGGGGCTTTAGCTATTTTGATGTGGCTGAGTTACGTTATCTCTATAGCTTTATTTGCTAAAGGATTTGCAGGATATTTTTTACCTTTAGTTAATATAGATATAACTCCATTAACTACTGGTTTGGTTGAATTAATGATAATAGCGTTCTTTGTAGTATTAAACTTTTTTGGTAGTAAAGCTGTTGGAAAAGCTGAGTTTCTTATTGTTTCAATTAAAGTTTCTATACTTCTATTATTTATATTATCTGGATTTTTAGTTTTAAATCCTTCTTATTTATACCCTCCCAACTCCACAACATTTGGACTATTTTCAGCATCTGCTATATTTTTCTTATCCTATATGGGTTTTGGTGTAATCACTAACGCATCTGAACATATTGAAAATCCAAAGAAAAATGTTCCTTTAGCAATACTACTTAGTATTATTATTGTGATGTTTATATATGTTGGAGTTTCTGTGGTAGCTTTAGGTTCTTTACCAATTGATGAATTAATAAAATATAGTGAAAATGCCTTAGCAGTAGCAGCTAAACCTGTTTTGGGGAATTTAGGATTTTTATTAATATCTATTGGGGCGTTATTTTCTATATCCTCAGCAATGAACGCCACAATTTATGGTGGGGCAAATATTGCTTACGCTTTAGCAAAAGAAGGGGAGTTACCAAAATTTTTTGAAAGAAAAGTTTGGTTTGGCTCCTCTGAAGGGTTATATATAACAGCTATCTTAGGTTATCTATTTGCATTACTTTTTAATATGGAGGGAGTAGCTTCAATAACAAGTGCTGTTTTTATAATGATATATTTGTTTGTAATCTTATCCCATTATAAACTTATAAATGAAGTTGGAGGAAAAAAATGGCTTCTTAAGTTTAATTTTTCTATAATATTTATTGTTTTTTTAATCCTTTTATATTATCAATGGTGTAACAATAAAATGGCTTTCTATGGAATTATTATAACATTTTTATTAGCATTTTTATTTGAGTGTTTCTATAGAAAAAGAAGAAAAATTGTCTTAAAACTTAATTAAAGCATTTAAAAATGATTTATTTAAAATCCAAAATCTTACTCAATAAATTCTTTAATTAATTCTTTTTAAACCCTCTTTAATGTTTTCGTAAGAGTTGGAGTTCTCCAAACGTGGTCATTTATAGACAAAAATAGACATTTAGGAAATTTTGGCTTAGATAAAGAGAGTAAATCTCTAACCTCTTCATATTTTAATTTAGTTTTCCCATCTTGCATAATGTCACCTATTCATTAAATTCCTTTATTCTCTCCATCCCTTCTTTTATTTTTTCATATGAATTTGCGTAAGAAATTCTAACACAATTCTTTCCTTTACTACCAAAACCTATTCCTGGAGTTACAGCGACATACTTCTCTTTCAATAATTTGTAAGCAAATTCTCTCCCATCCTCTCCAATGTTTGGAAAGACATAATAAGCTCCAATTGGGTTATTAACTTTCCATCCAAAATATTTAACATATTTTAAAACCAATTTCCTCCTTCTATTAAATTCTTTTATCATATTATTTATTTCTTTTTCAGTTTCTTTTTCAAAGGCTTTTAACGCGGCATATTGAGACATTGTTGGAGCTGAGATGAATAAATTTTGCTGTAATTTTAACACTGCTTCAATAATTTTTTTATTTGATAGAACATAACCAATTCTCCATCCAGTCATCGCATACAGCTTAGAGAATCCATTAACCAATATTGTTTTTTCCAAATTTTCATCAAACTCAATAGCTGAATAGCATTTTCCTTCATAAACTAAGCCGTTGTAGATTTCATCAGAGATAATGTAAGGGATGTTTTCATAAGCAAATTCATAAATCTCCTTATCTATAGCCTCCCCTAATGGATTTGATGGGGAATTTATGATTATAGCTTTAGTTTTATTAGATAATGCTTTTTCTAAACTTTCAACTGTAAAATCACAAAATACTGGTTTAGCTCCCAAAAACCTAATAAAATTTTTATAACATGGATATGAGGGATTTTGAATTAAAACTTCATCACCCTCATCAATTATTGAAGATAGAGCAAAAAATAAACCTAAAGAACTACCTCCAGTAATAATTATGTTATCTGGATTTATATCTGCTTTATATTTACCTTTATATAGCTCCTCAATCTTCTCCCTCAACTCCAAAATCCCTCTACTGTCTGTATAATGAGTCAATCCTTCTTTTAAAGCTTTAATCCCTTCTTCAACTATTAACTTTGGAGTATTAAAATCTGGCTCCCCAATTTCTAAATGTATAACCTTCTTATCAATTTCAAGTTTTTGAGCTAAAGCCAAAATATCCATAACCTCAAAAGATTCAAAATTTAAAAGTCTTCTTGATAACATAATCTCCACCATTATAAATGTTAAGGATAGTTATTAATTTTATTAATAGCATAGTTCCCATCAAAGGTATAAACTATACAAACATAATGAAGTTTGGACAAGAAGTGTATAAATGATAAATAACAAAAATAAGGAAGAGATAAATGAATATGAAGCAAAAAAATTGAAAGAGAACTATTATAACGAATACGAAGTCATGGAGAGCTTCTATATAGATTAAAGAACAATAAGACTGGGAGACTATGTTGTAATCCAAGAGCAATAGCAGTATTAATTATATTAAATTATATATTAATTATATTAAAGATATTTAAATCTTACAGATAGAGCATATATAAGATATTTGAAATCCAACGTTTGGATTTTAAAATAACTTAATTAGATACATGTCCACCTAAATCAAATATTTGTGGAAAAAAATGAGATTAACAGTGTAGGACTTTCTATTCAATAAAGTTTATTTATTGTTATTATTTATACCTCCGAAAGTCCTATAATTGAGAAGTTTTCAAAACATATTCGAGCCATATCTAAATTATCCGTTAAGATTGTCTTATTCACGATTGCCTCTCTCTTTATTTGTTAATTAATTCTAAAAATTATTACTATAATAACCCTCAAAATGCGTATCTATCGATAGCCAAAAATTTCCATTGCTTTTTTTTAATTGAATACGATTTTTAACGAAAGATTTATAAACTTCTTTAAACATAGTATCGTTTGCCTTATTTATATTCGAGAGTAAGAGTCTGCCAATGGAAATTTAGCTTGCTAATGGTCTCTAAATAGGTATTGTTCGACATTGCCTTTATAAATCCTCTTGTATAATCTTCAACTCGATAAATCCTTAGACAAATTTGAAGAACATTGCTTATGAATTCGTTAAATTCATTAAATGATTTTATATCCAACAATCTTATGTCGTTCATTGTTCTATCACCTCCTATTTTTTTATAACTACGATATTATGAAATATTAACTTTTTTCTTTTTTATTCATTTTATGATGTTCGGAGATACTGTACTAAGATTTGAGGTGATATGATTAAGGTATTAGCAATAGACATATCCGGAAGGCATCATGAAAATGATATGTTTTTTAGGGTTTATGCTGGGGTTTTAGTTGAAATTAAAGCAGATAGGATTGTACATGTAGAAAAAATAGATATTATGGTTAAAGAAGAAAAAACTCAGAAATTGAGAGATATTGTTAAAGAGGTTAAAGAGCTGATTGAAAAGATTGGAGATGATTTTGATTACATTTTATGTGAGAGAGGGGAGTTTTTTAATATGTCCAAAGATATAGTATCTGCAATTTTAAATAAAGATGTGATATTTCCAAAGACAAGAGGAGAGTTAGAGGCTATAAACATAGCTCACCATGTTTCTTATTCAGTTAGAAAGTTTCTTATGGAAGAAAGGAAAAAAAGTTAGGTGTTAGTTTTCCTTAAAATTTGGTTGGTAAAAAATAAAAAGTTGGAATATAATAAAATATTTTTTAATGATGTTTTTAATAAACCTGAAAGTTTGGTGATTTTAATGTATGAGATAGTTAGATATGAAGGAGGAGTTTATAAAAATAATATCTTCAAAGAATGGATTGAAGATATTGGTGGGTTTGTTATCCAAGAGCACATTATGCAGTTGGATGTTTATATGACTTTAGCAATTCCACAAAGTGAACTTGAAAATATTAAAGAGGAAGCTAAAAAATACAAAGGTAAGATTATAGAGACTCCATTAGCTGGAACTGAGATTGCGGTTGTAGCTCCAAGTTTGTCAAGGCATCATCTTCCACACACAGCGTGTGATATTTCAGAATATTTAAGGAGATTTGGAGCTAAACCAAACATGATTGGATTGGCAAGAGGTGTTGGAAAAGATATATCTCAATTAAGAGAGAAAGAAAAAAGATTAATAGAGGAGCATGATTTAGCAGTTTATGTAATGGGTAATTTTGAGGCATGTATTAAAGACAAAACTCATTTATTTGATGTAGATATTCCTGTTGTTGTTACAGGGGGACCTGAAAAAATAGATATTCCTTATCCTTATGTAGGAAATCTTGGAAGGAGAAGCCATAGGTTAAGACACGGAGAAGAGATTAGAGCTTTAAGAAAGATGGTTGAGGTAATAACAGAACTTATAAATGAGAGAAGGAGAGAGTTATCTTACGACCCTCCAATTGTTCCACCAGTAGTAGTTAAAGATGAAATTGAAAAGCAGGTTGAAGAAGTTTTCTCTATATTATCACCAATGCCTATTGTTACACAGTTAGATGGATTGAGAGTTAAATTGGATTATGATAAATATGCTGATAAAATTAGAGAAGTTAAAGTTAAAAACTATAAGTTGGAGGATATAGCCGATATTAAAAGAAGTGTAATGAAAAACTATATATTAATAAAAATAAAACCTAAATCAGAAGTAGAGTTTGAAATGCATAAAAATATAGCATAAATTTTAGTTTTTTATTTATTAAAACATTATGAGGGAAAAATATGGAGAACTTTAATTTTAAATGCTATGATATTGATGAAAAAGAAATTCCAATTCCTCCAGGATTGCCGCAGTCAATAATCGCCAGATTAATAGAGATTTGCAATGTTAAGTTTGATGTTAGAGAAAATGAGATATATAATGTGAAATATCCTGTATTAATAGGAAAAGATGAAGATTTAAAGAAAGCTAAAAAATATTTAGAGCTAATTACAGAAGCAAAATTAGCTCTAAGAGATATTGCAAGATTAGCAAAGAAATTTAAAGTAAAGGCTAAGATTTATACAGATGATGAAGATTTAAAATATATCTTGGATATTTTAAGCAATGATATTGCTAACAGAGATTATATAGAGGTTGTTAAAGAAATGCCAGAAGGAGATAAAGAAATTATTGAAATTTTAGGTAAAAAAATATATGTAGGAATATAAATTTTAGAGTTAATAGAACTTTCACATGCAATAAATGGATAATATAAAAAGTTTTATTAAATTACTTTGCTTAATAAAGAGACAATATTCATGACTTCGATATCTTTTTCTAATTTATTTTCTTCTTTAAACCTTTTTAAATTATCTTTTATGTGGTATTCACAGAATGGACAAACTGTAATTACAGCATCTACATTTGCATTGTATATCATCTTCGCTCTTCTCTTTCCTATTAAATTGGCAATCTCTGGTTTTCCGCTTCTCACTCCTCCTCCAGCTCCACAACATCTTGCCTCTATATCAACAAATTCAAGTTCAGGAATAGATTTTAAAATCTCTCTTGGTTGCTCATATATTTTCTGTCCTCTTCTTAAATGACATGGGTCGTGATAAGTAACTCTCATCTTTAATGGTTTATATTTTAAAAGCCCTACTTCAGTTAAAACTTCTGTTATATCTTTAACTTCAAATTCTCTCTCCTTATAATCATTTTTTAATGTGCTTCCACATCCGGCACATATTGTTACAACACAATCAACATCTAACTTATTAAATATCTCTAAATTTTTCTTTTTTAGCATTTCAGCTACATCTCTCTGCCCAGTTCTAAAGAATGGAGAGCCACAACAAACCTGATTTTTAGGAATAACAACCGATACACCATGAGCGTTTAAAACCTTTATTGCATCTTTCCCTACATTTTGTAATCTAAAATCAACTAAACATCCCGTAAAGAAAGCTACTCTTAACTTTTCATTTTCAGCTTCATAAATGTTATTTACTTGCTTTAATAATGGAGTTTCTTCTTCAACAACACTTCTGTTGTATTTTAAAACATTTTCTCTAACTTTTAAATGATTCTCTATATAATAACCCTTACTAAATGCTAAAGCTCTCAATCTTTCTATGGCTTTATGGACAATATCAATCTCTTTTGGACAAACTTCTACACACTTTGCACATGTTGTGCAGTTGTAAATATTTTCAAAATATGCAGTAATCTCTCTGTTATCTTCATCTCTCTTATCAAATGCAAATCTTGCAAGTTGTCTCATAAATGTTGGACCAGGATAATCGCTAATTTCCCTCGCTGGACATGTAGATAAGCAGGATAAGCAATCAATACATCCTCTAAGCTCTCTACTCTCTTCAACATATTTTGGAAGAATAATTTCAAGCTCTTCAGGATAGTTTTTCCTTACAATATAGTTTTTTATGCCTAATAACTTTTTATAATATGATTCTCTATCAACAATCAAATCTCTAATTACTTTAAACCCTTTTAATGGCTCAATTATCATTCCATCCTCTACCTTTGTCTCACATGCTAATTTTGGTTCTCCATTTATTGTTAAAGTGCAAGAGCCACATTGCCCATTTCTACACGAAGCTCTAAATAAAATATTAGCGTTATAATTTTTATTTATATACTCTAAAGCTTCCAATACAGTTATATTATCTGGAACATTATAGCTTTCAAAATACTCTTTCTTTCCATTAAATCTCTTAATCTTTATTTTTCCCATTATCCCAACCCTAAAGAAGCTATAGCAATTATATAAAGAATTATGAATAAAATTCCCTGCCATCTTCCAATTTTTGAATATCTTGCAAATAAATAAAGCAGAAAGCTCATAATTAATAAAATACTCATTTGGACGTTTTCTGGTGGAAGATATATAAATAAGCTTCCAATAGCTAAACCCCCACCAATATCAGCCATATTACTTCCAACAACATTTCCTAGAACCCTCCCTCCAAGATTTCTTTTTGCTGCTGCTAAAGAAACCATTAATTCAGGAACAGACGTTCCAAAAGCAACTAATGTAAATCCAATAACCTTATCAGACACATTTAAAGCAGAAGCTATCTTTTTTGCTCCATCGACAAACAACTCCGCTCCAACTAAAACTCCTAATAAACCAATAATTAATAAAACTAAGGAAAATGCTAATGAAAGATTGTATTTTTTCTCATCTTCTTTATTTGTCTTCTCTACATTTCCATTATTTATAATCCATCTTAAATAAATGGCAAAAAGTATTAATAAGATTATTCCATCAATCCATGAAAATCCATCAAAGCCAATTATAAATGTAAATAGAACAAATAAAAAATAGACAAAAACATTCTTCTTCAAATTTCTATCAACTATTATTGGACTTATAATTGCACTAATTCCAAGAACTAAGCCAATATTACAAATACATGAGCCAATAGCATTTCCTATGGAGATTCCAGGAGCATGCATATATGATGCATAAGCAGAGGTTAATATCTCCGGTAAAGAAGTTCCAATAGCCATGACGGTAGCTCCAATGACAAAGTTTGATACATTAAAATATTTTGCTATCCTTTCACTCCCCAAAACAAACCAGTCACTTCCAAAATATAATAAAACAAGCCCCAATAGAAAATAAGCTACTCCTAAAATCAGCATTATATCTACCTAATTATTTGAGTTCTTTTAATAGATAAACTCTATCTCCCTCTCTAACTAAATGATTCAACTTAATTCCTACTCTGTCTCCTTTTTTTGCTATTTTGACATCTTTATGGTTTATCTGCATTGATTCAACTACCTCTTCAACACATCCAGTAGTTTTTCCAATTATTAATATAGTATCTCCAATTTTTAAGTCATCCCATAATTCAATTTCAGCAACGCTAACCTTTTTATAAAAATTAACAACTCTCCCTATCTCAACCTTTCTAAATTTTGAAGCATTTCCCTCTATTTCATATTGGAAATCATGATTTTTATTGATATCTCTAAAGTAAAATCCTGTATCATACTCTCTATTATATACTTTTTGTAGCTCTTTTTTGAAATATTCAAGTTTATCATAATAAGTTCCATCTAAAACGCTATCTATTGCCTCTCTATAAACTTTTGTTGTTCTCATAACATAATCTGCATTTTTTGCCCTACCTTCAATTTTAAATGAATCAAAAACCTCCATTAATTGAGGAATATATTCAATCATACATAAATCTTTTGGAGATAATAAATATTTTCCTTCGCAAACTACTTCATATTTTCCATCATAATGCTCATTAATCAACTTCCATTTTCTTCTACAAGGTTGTAAGCAATCTCCGCAATTAGCATGTCTATTAAATAGATAAGAGCTTAAAAAACACCTTCCACTTATAGCTACACACAAAGCACCATGAATAAAGCCCTCTAACTCTAAGTTAATTTTTTCTTTTTTTAAATTTTCTCTAATATTTTTTATTTGATTTAAAGTTAATTCTCTTGATAATATAACCCTCTTAACAAATTTTGAATAAAATTTGGCAGTTAAAGAGTTTGTTATATTACATTGGACGCTTGCATGAACCCTCAACCCTAACTCATTTGCCAACTGCATAGTTCCTAAGTCACTAACTATTACAGCATCAACCTCAGCAGAATTTGCAAACTCCAAAATTTCCTCAACTTTTTTTAAATCATTTTCATAAACAACTGTATTTGTGCAGAGATAAACCTTTTTATTATTGTTGTGAGCATATTTAACTCCTTCTATTAACTCCTCTCTTGTAAAGTTTTTTGCATTTGCTCTCATGTTTAACTCTTTCAATCCACAATAAACTGCATCAGCACCATAATCAATAGCTGTTTTTAGACAAGTCAAATCATTTGCCGGAGCTAATAACTCAACCATAATCATCACTTAAAAATTTTTAAATTGTCTTTTATAAACATCAAAATAGCAGTGGATAATATTATAGATTCATAATATAAAAAAGATTATCCTATTGGAACTACAACTGGAATTCCCTTAATATTTTCAGGAGTTATTATGCTTCTATCTCCTTCAGCGTAAATACCTCCATCTTTAAGCATTATAAATTTATCAGAATATCTTAAAGCTAAGTTTAAATCATGCATAACTACAATTGAAGCAATATTTTGAGATTTTGATATACCTCTAATAATTCTCATAACTTCCTATTGATTTTTTAAATCTAAATTGTTTGTTGGCTCATCTATTAATAAAATTTGTGGTTCTTGTACTAAAGCTCTTGCTATAATCACTTTTTGCAGTTCTCCACCACTCAACTCATTTGTGTATCTTAAAGCATATTATCTATATCTCTATCTAACTCCCATTTTATATGTGGTTTCCGTCCTAACAACCCTTGCATATTCCTCTTTTATTATATTCTTTTTTATCGAAGATTTTATCCCTAATTTTAGCACCATAGCCCTTAACCTCTTTTTGTTTTCTTTATTATTGGCTTGTAGTTGAATTTAACTATTTTATTTAGAGTATCCTTGTCATCGTATTATTATAAAAATATCCCTCTCCATAAGCAAACTCTAAGTCCGATTTATCTAATCCTATAGATATTGGAAATAATGTTTTATTTTCTGAATCGTAACGAGTTATAGCATGTATTTTTATCAATTCTCCTGCTTTATTCGAAAACTTTGTTGAGTCGATAAATGTCTTCTCATAATCTAAATTTCATAATCTCCTAAGAATTTGATTTACTATCGATATTCTTTTCCCAGTAATGGTTACTGAATGGTCAATTCTAACTCCAAAAAAACATATCTGTCAATTTTTCCATAGCTCTTAACGATACCCCCAAAAACTCCTTAACAACAGAACTTTAAGTAATTGTTCGATAGAATATTTTCTTGGCTTCAATCCTTTGGGTAATTTAATATCCTAATCTAATCAAAAACTTCTAATATCTCGTTTATATCATATATCTTGGAGTTCCATCTTTTCGCTACAATATTTTTTATTTTGTTATTGTATTAATATATTAATATATATTACTCGATTTTAGACACACTCATATTAAGACAAATGTATAAGTAATATTTCTAAATACTATTTCTGAAGCTAAAATTATCTTTTGGGGTGTCTATCTTGAAGAAATATAAAGACATGTATCCAGATGAAAATGGAAAATTTGGTATATATGGAGGTAAATTCGTTCCAGAAACATTAGTTCCAGCTATAATTGAATTAGAAGAGGCATTTAAAAGATTTTGGATAAACAATGAAGGAAACTTTAGAGAGGAGTATTATGCTTTATTGAGGGATTATGTTGGAAGACCTACTCCATTATACTATGCAAAAAGATTGAGTGAAGAGCTTGGCTGTAAAGTTTATTTAAAGAGAGAGGATTTAGCTCATTTAGGTGCTCATAAAATAAATAACGCTTTAGGACAAGCTTTATTAGCTAAAAAAATGGGTAAGAAGAGAGTCATAGCAGAAACAGGAGCTGGACAGCATGGAGTTGCTACTGCAGCAGCATGTGCTAAACTTGGGTTGGAATGCATAATATATATGGGAGCTAAGGATGTTGAAAGGCAAAAGTTGAATGTTTTCAGAATGGAGTTGATGGGAGCTAAAGTTATTCCTGTATTTGGTGGCTCACAAACATTAAAAGATGCTGTAAATGAAGCTTTAAGAGATTGGACAACAAATGTTAGAACAACATATTATTTGCTTGGCTCTGCCTTAGGACCTCATCCATATCCAATGATGGTTAGAGAGTTCCAAAGAGTTATAGGTAAAGAGATTAGAGAGCAAATATTAGAGAAAGAGGGAAAATTGCCAGATGTTATTGTTGCATGTGTTGGAGGAGGAAGTAATGCTATAGGAGCATTTTATGAGTTTTTAGATGATGATATTGAATTATATGCTGTTGAAGCTGGAGGAAAAGGAATTGAAACAGGAATGCATGGAGCTTCATTATGTGCTGGAGAAGTTGGGGTTTTACATGGGGCTAAGATTTATGTTATAGAGGATGAGTTTGGGCAGATAGAAGAAAGTTATAGTATCTCAGCAGGATTGGATTATCCTGGAGTAGGGCCTGAGCTTTCATTTTTAAAGGATGAAGGAAGAATTAAGGCAGTTTATGTAACTGATGACGAAGCTTTAGAGGCATTTCAATTACTTTGTAGGTTAGAGGGAATCTTGCCAGCATTAGAAAGCTCTCATGCATTAGCTTATGCTGTTAAATTGGCTGATAAGTTGGATAAAGATGATGTAATGGTTATAAATCTGTCTGGTAGAGGAGATAAGGACGTTCAAACAGTTGCTAAAGCTTTAGGGAAGGAGATTTAAAAAATACATACGTATTATTTTATTAATTATTTTATTAAAAGTTTTGAGGGAGGATTATGAAATTATCAGAAAAATTTGAAGAGTTAAAAAAGAAAGGAGAAAAGGCATTTATTGCATTTTATGTTGGAGGAGACCCTAACTTAGAGATTTCAGAAAAGGCGTTAGAAGTTATATGTAAGCATGCAGATATTGTTGAGATAGGAATTCCATTTTCTGACCCTGTTGCAGATGGAATTACAATACAAAAAGCAGATGTTAGAGCTTTAAACAATGGGATGAACCCTTTAAAAGCTTTTGAATTAGCTAAAAAATTGAATGATAAGTTTCCAAACACTCCAAAGGTGTTTTTAACTTATTATAATATTATATTTAAAATAGGTGAGGAAGAGTTTGTTAAAAAATGTAAAGAGGTTGGAATTGCAGGGATTATAGTTCCTGATTTACCAATTGAGGAAGCTGATAGCTTATACAATTACTGTAAAGAGTATGGAATTGATTTAATATTTTTGGTTGCACCAACGACACCAGACGATAGGCTTAAAAAAATTTTAGAGAAGTGTAGTGGATTTGTTTATGTTGTGTCTGTAACTGGAATTACCGGAGCAAGAGAGAAAGTAGCTGAAGAGACAAAAGAGCTGATTAGAAAAGTTAAAAAGTTTTCAAAAATCCCTGCCTGTGTAGGATTTGGGATATCAAAGAGAGAGCATGTTGAAGAAATAACTGAAATAGCAGATGGAGCTATTGTAGGTAGTGCGATTGTTAAGATTGTTGAGAAACATTTAGATGAAAATAACAAAATAAAAGATGAAGAGAAATTCCTAAAAGAATTGGAAGAGTTTGTTAAAAATCTAAAGGAAGGGACTAAAAAGAAGGTTAAGGTAGCTATAAAAAATTAACAAGGAATTTAAACATAAAAATATTTTTATAAAGTAATAAAAGTAAAAAATAAATATGAGAAAGAAATATTTTTAAGGATGCATCACAGTTATCTCTATCTCACGTAGTTTCTTTTTTTTAATTTTATTGTTTTTATAGTATTTAAATAAAACTGTAAGGGAGGAGTAACCTTGAAGGTCACAGACCATATATTGGTGCCAAAGCATGAAATAGTTCCTAAAGAAGAAGTTGAAGAGATTTTGAAGAGATATAATATAAAGATTCAGCAACTACCAAAAATTTATGAAGACGACCCTGTTATTCAGGAGATTGGAGCTAAAGAGGGAGATGTTATTAGAATAATTAGAAAAAGTCCAACAGCTGGGGTTAGTGTAGCTTATAGATTAGTTATTAAAAGGATTATTTAAAAAGAAACTTTTAGAAAAAGTTTCATCAAAACGGATGCATTATTTAAGCATTAACTTAAATAATGTCTCTTAGATTATCTTAAAAAATATAGGTGGCAATTATGAGAGAATTAGTAGATGCTTATTTTAAAGAACATGGTTTAATAGACCACCAGATAGAGTCATATAACGATTTTGTAGAAAATAGATTACAAAAAATTATTGATGAAGTTGGTTATATTGAGACAGAGATTTCTGGCGGGTATAAAGTTAAATTAGGAAAAATTAAAGTAGGAAAACCTGTTATTAAAGAAGCTGATGGTTCAATAAGACCAATAACTCCAATGGAGGCAAGAATTAGAGATTTAACATATTCAGTTCCTTTATATTTAGAAATGACTCCTATTATTGGTGAAGGAGAAAATGAAAGAGAAGGAGATACAGTTGAGGTTTATATTGGAGAGCTCCCAGTAATGCTTGGCTCTAAGATTTGCCACTTGTATGGGAAATCAAGAGAGGAACTTATAGAGCTTGGGGAAGACCCAGAAGACCCATTTGGCTATTTTATAATTAATGGTACTGAGAAAGTTTTAATTACTCAAGAAGATTTAATTCCAAATAGAATTTTGTGTGAGAAAGCAGAAAGAAGTGGAAAGATTGTAGATGTTGCAAAAGTATTTTCAACAAGACATGGATTTAGAGCTCTATGTACAGTTGAGAGACATCCTGACGGTTTATTGTATGCTACATTCCCTGGAATGCCTGGGCAGATTCCATTGGTTATATTAATGAAAGCACTTGGGGCTGAGACAGATAAAGACATTATTGAGGCAATTAATGATGAAAGATTCTTTATGGAAATTGTTTTAAATATCCAAGAGATTAGAGAAGAACACAATATAAACACTCCTGAAGAAGCTTTAGAATTTATTGGAAAAAGAGTGGCTCCAGGTCAGGCAAAAGAATATAGATTAAGGAGAGCAGAAACAGTTTTATGTAACTATCTATTACCTCATTTAGGAGTTACAAAAGAAGATTTCCCAAAGAAAATTAGATTCTTGGGAATAATGGCAAGAAACGCTTTAGAACTTTACTTTGGATATAGAGGAGAGGATGATAAAGACCATTACGCATATAAAAGAGCTAAGTTAGCTGGAGATTTGATGGAGGATTTGTTTAGATATGCTTTCAGCCAACTTGTTAAGGATATTAAATATCAATTAGAAAGGCAGACATTAAGGAATAAAACACCATCAATCCAAGCAGCTGTAAGAAGCGATATATTAACTGAAAGAATTAAGCATGCTATGGCAACAGGAACATGGGTTGGAGGAAAAACTGGGGTTAGCCAACTTTTAGATAGAACAAGTTACTTAGCAACAAATTCCCAATTGAGAAGAATAGTCTCACCATTATCAAGGTCCCAGCCACACTTTGAAGCAAGAGAGTTGCATGGAACTCATTGGGGTAAAATCTGTCCTTCAGAAACTCCAGAAGGACCAAACTGTGGTCTTGTTAAAAACTTTGCTATAATGTGTAAGGTTACAAGAGAAGAAGATGATAGTAAAGTTATTGAGCTATTAAAATCATTTGGAATTAATGAGTATCAATCATAATTATGATTTTTATTATTAAATTTTACATTTTTAGATTTTTTGAATGTCTTAAAATCATAACTAATAAAAAAATCATTCTTAGGTGAAAAACTTGGCATCAAGGGACGTAAATATTTATGTTAATGGAAAATTAGTTGGGACTACTGACAAACCTGAAGAACTTGTTAAGTATATTAGAGAAGCAAGAAGAAAAGGAGAACTCCCTAAATACACAACTGTTGCATATTATGAAGAGAGTAACGATATACATATAAACACGGACGCTGGAAGAATTGTTAGACCTCTGATTGTAGTAGAGAATGGAAAACCAAAATTAACCAAAGAACATATTGAAAAATTGAAAAAAGGAGAAATTACATTCTCAGATTTAGTTAAAGAAGGAGTTATTGAGTATTTAGATGCAGAAGAAGAGGAAAATGCTTATATTGCTCTATCAGAAGAAGAATTAACTGAAAAACACACACACTTAGAGATTAACCCACTCACTATATTAGGTATTGGTGCTGGTGTTGCTCCATATCCAGAGCACAACTCTGCTCCAAGAATTACAATGGCTGCAGCTATGGGAAAGCAGTCATTAGGAATTCCAATGAGTAACATAAAATGGAGATTAGATACAAGGGGGCATTATCTTCACTATCCACAAGTGCCAATTGTTAGGACAAAACATCAAGAAATTTTAGGTTTTGATAAAAGACCAGCTGGGCAGAATTTTGTTGTAGCAATTATGAGCTATGAAGGATACAACATGGAAGATGGTATAGTGTTTAATAAATCAGCAATTGATAGAGGTTTGGGTAGAAGTACTTTCTTCAGAACCTATGATGCTTGTGAAAGAAGGTATCCTGGAGGACAAATGGATAGGTTTGAGATTCCTGATAAGGGAGTTAGGGGATATAGGTCGGAAGATGCATATATTCACTTAGAAGAGGATGGAATTGCTTCTGTAGAAGCTCATGTAAAAGGTGGTGATGTAATTGTTGGTAAAACTTCTCCTCCAAGATTCTTAGAGGAGCATGAGATAACAATCCAAGTTAAACCACAGAGAAGAGATTCATCAGTTGTCGTAAGACATGGGGAAGGGGGTTATATTGATAAAGTTATACTAACTGAAACAAAAGAAGGAAACAGATTAGTTAAAGTCAAAGTTAGAGATTTGAGGGTTCCAGAATTAGGGGATAAATTTGCTTCAAGACATGGACAAAAAGGGGTTATGGGACTTACAGTTCCACAAGAGGATTTACCTTTCACTGAAAGTGGAATAGTTCCTGATATCATAATTAACCCACACGCAATTCCTTCAAGAATGACCGTTGGACAGTTATTGGAGATGCTTGGAGGTAAAGTAGGAGCTTTGGAGGGAAGAAGAATAGATGGAACTATATTTAGCGGAGAGAAAGAATGGGATTTAAGAAAAGCTTTAGAGGCTTTGGGATTTAAACATCACGGTAAAGAAGTTATGTATGATGGAAAAACTGGGAAGAAGTTTGAAGTAGAGATTTACATTGGAATAGCATACTATCAAAAATTACACCACTTAGTTGCTGGAAAGATACACGCAAGAAGTAGAGGGCCTGTCCAAGTGCTAACAAGACAACCAACAGAGGGTAGAGCTAGAGAAGGAGGTTTAAGGTTTGGAGAGATGGAGAGGGATGTTTTAATTGGTCATGGAGCAGCTATGCTATTGAAAGAAAGACTTATGGATGAATCAGACCCTTATGATATCTGTATATGTTCAAAATGTGGGGACTTTGCAATATTAGACTACAAGAGAAACATAAAATACTGTCCAATATGTGGTGAAATTGAGAACATATACAATTCCAAGAAGATACCATTTGTTAGAATACCTTATGCATTTAAGCTGTTGTTAGATGAATTGAAGAGTATGTGTATCTTACCAAAACTTAAAGTTAAAGATAAAGTAGAATTAGAAGATTTTGAAGAATTTATTGAAAAGTTAGAAAAAGAAAAAGTTGAGCAAAAACAATAAACCATTGCCATATTATTTAAATTTTCAATCTAATTGGATATCAATAATTTAAATGATAGTAATTTAAACAAAAAAAAGAAAAAAATAAGCAAATCCCTAACTTTTGGTGATATTGATGGAGAGATACGAAATTCCTAAGGAGATTGGAGAAATAATGTTTGGTTTGTTGTCTCCAGATTACATAAGGCAGATGTCAGTTGCTAAAATAGTTACACCAGATACCTATGATGAAGATGGTTATCCAATAGATGGAGGTTTAATGGATACAAGGTTGGGAGTTATAGACCCAGGTTTAGTTTGTAAAACATGTGGTGGAAGAATTGGAGAATGTCCAGGGCATTTTGGGCATATAGAGTTGGCTAAGCCAGTAATTCATATAGGATTTGCCAAAACAATATATAAAATATTGAAAGCTGTTTGTCCACACTGTGGAAGAGTAGCAATAAGTGAGACTAAAAGAAGGGAGATTTTAGAAAAGATGGAAAAATTAGAGAGAGATGGTGGAAATAAGTGGGAAGTTTGTGAGGAAGTTTATAAAGAAGCTTCAAAAGTTACAATCTGCCCACATTGTGGAGAGATAAAGTATGATATAAAATATGAAAAACCAACAACATACTATAGAGTAGATGGAAATGAAGAAAAAACACTAACACCATCAGATGTTAGAGAGATTTTAGAGAAGATTCCTGATGAAGATTGTATCTTGTTAGGATTAAACCCAGAAGTTGCGAGACCTGAATGGATGGTTCTTACTGTCCTGCCAGTGCCACCAGTAACTGTAAGACCATCAATTACCTTAGAGACAGGAGAAAGAAGTGAAGATGACTTAACTCATAAATTAGTTGATATAATTAGAATTAATAATAGATTAGAGGAGAATATAGAAGGAGGAGCACCAAATTTAATTATTGAAGATTTATGGAATCTTTTACAATACCATGTTAATACATACTTCGATAACGAAGCTCCAGGAATTCCTCCAGCTAAGCATAGAAGTGGAAGACCATTAAAAACACTGGCTCAGAGGTTGAAAGGTAAAGAGGGGAGATTTAGATACAACTTAGCTGGTAAGAGAGTTAACTTCTCATCAAGAACAGTAATTTCTCCGGACCCATGTTTAAGTATTAATGAGGTTGGAGTTCCTGAGATTGTAGCTAAAGAGCTAACTGTTCCAGAAAAAGTAACAAAATACAATATTGATAGAATTAGGAAGTTATTAAAGAATGGTTCTAATAAGCATCCAGGAGTTAATTACGTTATAAGAAAGATGATTGGTAAGGATGGAACTGAGCAAGAATATAAGGTTAAGATAACTGAAAGTAATAAGGATTTTTGGGTAGAAAATATAAGAGAAGGAGATATAGTTGAGAGACACTTAATGGATGGGGATATTGTTTTATACAACAGACAGCCATCATTACACAGAATGTCTATTATGGCACATAGAGTTAGAGTCCTTCCATATAGAACATTTAGACACAATTTGTGCGTTTGTCCTCCATATAACGCTGACTTCGATGGAGATGAAATGAACTTACATGCCCCACAATCAGAAGAGGCAAGAGCAGAGGCAGAGGCTTTAATGCTTGTAGAGAAACATATCCTCTCTCCAAGATTTGGAGGTCCTATTATTGGGGCTATACATGACTTTATCTCAGGAGCTTATCTTTTAACATCAAACTACTTCACAAAAGATGAAGCTACTTTAATTTTAAGAAGTGGAGGAATTAAGGATGAATTATGGGAGCCAGATAAAGTAGAGAATGGTATTCCATTATATTCTGGTAAGAAGATATTCAGTAAAGCTTTACCAAAAGGATTGAATTTGAGATATAAAGCAAAGATTTGTAGAAAGTGTGATGAGTGTAAGAAAGAGAATTGTGAATACGATGCATATGTTGTAATAAAAGATGGAGAGTTGATTAAGGGAGTTATTGATAAAAACGGTTATGGGGCAGAGGCAGGTTTAATCTTACACACAATAGTTAAGGAGTTTGGTCCTGAAGCAGGTAGAAAATTCCTTGACTCAGCTACTAAAATGGCAATAAGGGCAGTGATGTTAAGAGGATTTACAACAGGTATTGACGATGAAGATTTACCAGAAGAAGCATTAAAAGAGATAGAAAAAGTTTTAGATGAAGCAGAAGAGAAGGTTAAAGAAATTATTGAAAAATATGAAAGAGGCGAACTCGAATTGCTTCCAGGTTTAGACTTGGAGGAGTCAAGGGAGGCATATATAAACAATATTTTGAGAGAGGCCAGAGATAAGGCTGGGGCAATTGCTGAGAAATACTTAGGTTTAGATAACCATGCAGTTATCATGGCAGTTACTGGTGCAAGAGGTAATATATTAAACTTAACACAGATGGCAGCATGTTTAGGGCAACAGTCTGTTAGAGGTAGAAGAATCTTTAGAGGTTATAGAGGTAGAGTATTACCTCACTTTGAAAAGGGAAGCTTAGATGCAAAATCTCACGGGTTCGTTAGAAGTAGTTATAAGAGAGGTTTGAGTCCAACAGAATTCTTCTTCCACGCTATGGGAGGTAGGGAAGGTTTAGTTGACCAGGCAGTTAGAACTGCTCAGTCTGGTTACATGCAGAGAAGATTGATTAACGCTTTACAAGATTTAAAAACAGAATTTGATGGAACAGTTAGAGATTCAAGAGGAATTATGATTCAGTTTAGGTATGGAGAAGATGGAGTAGACCCAATGCTTGCTGATAGAGGAAAGGCAGTAAATATTGATAGAATAATTGACAAGGTTAAGATGAAATATAACAAATAATTTCTGCTTTATAAATATAGCTTTGCACAATATAAATTTTCATTTTTAAGGTGAGAGTATATGGATATGGAAGTATTAAAACAAAAAATTGAAGGTTTGAATTTACCACAATCATTAAAGGATGAGTTATTTGAAAAATTATCTAAGGAGAAAGATTTAACAGATGAAATGATTGAGGAGATTATTGATGAGGTTGTTAAAGCTTATGAAAAGGCTTTAGTTGAACCTTATGAAGCTGTTGGAATTGTTGCAGCACAATCTATTGGAGAGCCAGGTACTCAGATGTCTCTACCTTATGAAGAGAAGATTATAATCAAAGAAGGAGAGTTTATAAAATCTATTGAGATTGGAAAATTAGTTGATGAGATGATTGAAAAATATGGATTTGAAAAAGTTGGAGAAAGTGATGTTTGTGATTTGCCTATTGATATCTATGCTCTAAGCTTAGACCAAGATGAAAAAGTTCATTGGAAGAGAATACTAAGTTGTATTAGACATAAACACAATGGAAAATTGATTAAAATAAAAACAAAATCTGGTAGAGAGATTACAGCTACCCCTTACCATTCATTTGTTATAAGAAAAGATAATAAAATAATTCCAGTTAAAGGTTCAGACTTAAAAATAGGGGATAGAATTCCAGTAGTAAAGCATATTCCAGCAAACTGTGTTGAGGCAATAAATATCTCTGATTATGTTGTTAGCAATACAATAACTGAGATTAACAAAAACAAAACATCAATTCCAAACAACATAAAGTTAGATTATGACTTTGGATATTTCATTGGAATTTATTTGGCAGAAGGTTCATTAACTAAAGACTTTGTTTCAATCTCAAATGTTGACGAAAATGTTTTAAATAAAATTAGGACATTTTTAGATAAGTTTGGCTTAAAATATAAAGAATACAGGAATAATAATGGATTTTCAGATAATTATGATATAAAGATTTATTCATCAACTTTGACTGAATTCTTATCAAACTTTGGACTATCATCAAAAACAAAAAAAGTTGCTGAGTTTGTATTTGGAGCAAATAAAGAGTTCGTTAGAGGATTGCTTAGAGGATACTTTGATGGAAATGGAAAGGTAAATGCAAAGAGAAAAATTATAACTATTAGCTCAAATTCAAAAGAGTTAATTGATGGAATAGCTTTATTGTTGGCAAGATTCAATATTTTTACTATAAAAACAAAAATAAAAGAGCAATACGCATTAATAATTCCACAAACACAGATAAAGATATTCTATGAAGAAATTAACTTCTCAGTTGAAAAGAAAAAAGTTGAATTAGATAAGCTTATAAATAATATAAACGATAATAAAACTTACGACTCATTTGACATAATACCTTCAATTGGAGATGCATTAACTAAGTTAGGAGAAAAAATTAATTATCCAAAGATAATTTTAAAGAAATATGAAAGAAAGCAAAAAATAAGAAGAGCTACATTACAAAGACACTTAAGAAGAATAGAAGAATTAGCAGTTAAGAAAGGAATAAATGTTCTAACATTAGAAGAGTATTGGTTATTGAAAAAGGCAGTTGAAAGCGATATAGTTTGGGATGAAATTGTAGAAATTGAAGAGATAAATTATGATAAAGAATATGTTTATGATATAAGTGTTGAGGGGTTAGAAACATTTACGACATTTGATGGGGTTTTAACCCACAACACTATGAGAACATTCCACTATGCAGGGGTTGCGGAGATTAACGTTACCTTAGGTTTACCAAGGATGATTGAAATAGTAGATGCAAGAAAAGAGCCTTCAACACCTATCATGACTATCTATTTGAAAGAAGGATATAAAGATAACAGAGAAAAAGCTGAAGAGATAGCAAAAGAGATAGAAAGCTTAACCTTGGGAAGTATAGCTGAGAGTATTAGTATTGATTTATGGACTCAATCTATAAAAGTTGAGTTAGATGAAAATAGATTAGCTGATAGAGGATTAACAATAGATGATGTTGTTGAGGCAATTAAGAAAAAATTAAAGGTAAAGATTGATGTTGAAGGAAGTGTATTGTATTTAAAAATAAAGACACCATCAATAAAGGCTCTTAGAAAGAGAATTCCAAAAATTAAAAATATCCAGTTAAAAGGAATTCCAGGAATTGAAAGGGTTTTGGTTAAAAAAGAAGGGGATGAATACGTTTTATATACTCAGGGTTCAAACTTAAGGGAAGTATTTAAGATTGAAGGAGTTGACACAACAAGAACTACAACAAATAACATTATTGAAATACAGGAAGTTTTGGGTATTGAAGCGGCAAGAAACGCTATAATTAATGAGATGAGAAATACTTTAGAACAACAGGGGTTAGAAGTTGATATAAGGCATTTGATGTTAGTAGCGGATATGATGACTGCTGATGGAGAAGTTAAGCCAATAGGTAGGCATGGGGTTGCTGGAGAGAAAGGTTCTGTCTTAGCAAGAGCAGCTTTCGAAGAAACTGTTAAGCATTTATATGCTGCTGCAGAGAGAGGGGATATTGATAAATTAAAAGGAGTTATAGAAAATGTTATTGTTGGAAAACCAATATATCTTGGAACTGGATGTGTTGAATTAATAATAGATAGGGAGTATGAGGAAGGTAAAAATGAGAAAGAGTAAAGTTTTTATATCAAAATTCACTTTTACATTAACATCATAAATATAGTTGTGTGCAAAATAAAATAAACTTTTATAAGGACGATTTGAATGCCTTCCATAAGGAAGGCATTCATTAATACCTTATTTTATTTAAGATAGTTTTGCAAACAAGTATAACTAACTACTATAACAACTACTATTTTATATTAGGGATGATGATACATCGATGTACTGAAATAATGATGAGCGCGCCCTTCTCTGACCATTAAAAAATTTAAACAAAAACAAAAATTGATTTAATTTTTTAATATTTTGTTATATCCAAAAAGTATATAAATATAGAAAAACTATTATCGAAAACCAATATTCTTACCGGTAGGGAGTTAGGACTTTCGCAGGAGTAAATGTCTTATAACAAATATTGACAACTTCTAAAGATTTAAGTTTTGAGGTTAAAATATATCTACCTGCGAAAGTCCTAAGAAATCCCTCCGGAGTAAAAAATGAGAAGGAGGGAAAATATGGATGTGAATAAAGCTATTAGGACTGCAGTAGATACAGGTAAAGTAATTTTAGGTTCAAAAAGAACAATAAAATTCGTTAAACACGGAGAAGGTAAGTTGGTAGTAATGGCAGGAAACATTCCAAAGGATTTAGAAGAAGATGTTAAGTACTACGCTAAATTATCAAACATCCCAGTTTACCAACACAAAATTACATCATTGGAACTGGGAGCGGTTTGTGGGAAACCTTTCCCAGTTGCTGCTCTTTTGATTTTAGATGAAGGGCTTTCAAACATTATGGAGCTTGTAGAGAAGAAGGAAGGTGGTGAATAATGGCTAAGGTAAGATTAACAACAGAAGAAATTATGAAAATTGGATTTTTTGAAAAAATTGCTAATGTTCCCATAATCGACTGTGTATTAAATGATGAAAGAGTTGCTTTTATTGTAAAGGAGGGTGATATTGGAGCGGCAATTGGGAAAGGAGGAGAGAATGTTAAAACAGCAGAAGAGAAATTTGGAAAGAAAGTTGATATTATTGAATACTCAAACGATTGGAGAAAGTTTATAAGGAATATATTCGCACCAATACAGTTAGAGGATGTATGGGTTAAGAGAGTTGGAAAAGATGTGGTTGCTTTTATCAAAATAAATCCAAAAGTCAGAAGCGCGGTTTTTGGGGAAAAAGGTAAAAACTTAGAAAGAGCTTTAGAGATTTTAAAAAGACACACAAAAATTACAAAAATAAAAGTTATTGTAGAAAATCAAAAATTTAAAAGAAAAAAAAGTAGGAGAATGCCAGTAACTAAAGAACAGAAACAAGACCAAGCTAAAAATAAATCAAAAGTTGCTCAGGAAGATGTAAAAGAAACCACTAATGAGTAAAAATATTTATGTATATGCTGTTTGAAATTATTATGGCAATTAATGCAAATTAATCCTAACTCATAATAATAATTAAGAATATAGAAGGTGAAGATTATGAGTGGAAGTAAATCACCAAGAGGAGAATTTGCTGGAAGAAAGTTAAGGTTAAAAAGAAAATGGTGTAGATGGCACGATTACAACTATGTTAGAAGAGTTTTGAAATTAAAAGAGAAGTATGACCCATTAGAAGGAGCTCCTATGGCAAGAGGTATAGTTATTGAAAAAGTAGGTTTAGAGGCAAAACAGCCAAACTCAGCTATCAGAAAGTGTGTTAGAGTTCAGTTAATTAAAAACGGTAGAGTAGTTACAGCTTTCTGTCCAGGAAACCACGCTATAAACTTCATTGATGAGCACGATGAAGTTATTATTGAAGGTATTGGAGGGCCTAAAGGTCCAAGAGCTAAGGGAGACATTCCAGGAGTTAAGTATAAAGTTATAATGGTTGGTAGAAACTCATTAAGAGAATTAGTTAGAGGTAGACAGGAGAAAATCAAAAGATAAATTACCCATATCAATATTTATTAAAATTTTTGAAATTTTAAAAGAGTTAAGAATGAGGTGGTAATTTGGAACTCGATGAAATTAAGATATTTGGAAGATGGAGTACAAAGGATGTTGTTGTTAAAGACCCGGGTTTAAGAAACTATATAAACTTAACACCAATTTATGTTCCACATACAGCAGGAAGATACACAAAGAGACAATTTGAAAAAGCAAAAATGAACATTGTTGAGAGATTAGTAAACAAAGTTATGAGAAGAGAAGAAAACACAGGTAAAAAATTAAAGGCATTAAAAATAGTTGAAAACGCTTTTGAAATTATTGAAAAAAGAACTAAACAAAATCCAATTCAGGTTTTAGTGGATGCAATTGAAAACGCTGGACCAAGAGAAGATACAACAAGAATATCCTATGGAGGTATTGTCTATTTACAATCAGTTGATTGTTCATCATTGAGAAGAATTGATGTTGCTTTAAGAAACATTGCTATTGGAGCATACATGGCTGCTCACAAGAGTAAAAAGCCAATTGAAGAGGCATTAGCTGAAGAGATTATTGCAGCTGCAAGAGGAGATATGCAGAGAAGCTATGCTGTCAGAAAGAAAGAAGAGACAGAAAGAGTAGCTCAGTCAGCAAGATAACCTTTAGGACTTTCGCAACTTTATATATTAATTTGGAATTTGGACACCTTATAGGTATCCATTGTTCAATAAAAAATTCAATCCTGCGAAAGTCCTAAACTTTTTATACTCACATATCTCTATTTTTATACATGACATTAATATTTAAAATATTTATTGATAAAATATGCACATAATATGAACAACATTATGTAGAAGGTGAGTAATATGGGAAAAAGAGCAAAAATGATTGCTAAAATTAAAGAGTTAATGGAAAAGTATGATAGAATAAGAAATATTGGAATCTGTGCTCACATTGACCATGGAAAAACAACATTATCAGATAACTTATTGGCTGGAGCAGGAATGATTTCAAAAGAATTAGCTGGAGAGCAGTTAGCTTTGGACTTTGATGAAGAGGAAGCTCAAAGAGGAATTACAATCTTCGCTGCAAATGTTTCAATGGTCCACACCTATGAAGGAAAAGAGTATTTAATTAACCTAATAGACACTCCTGGACACGTTGACTTTGGAGGGGACGTTACAAGAGCTATGAGAGCTATTGATGGAGCTATAGTTGTAGTATGTGCAGTTGAAGGAGTTATGCCTCAAACAGAAACTGTCCTAAGACAGGCATTAAAAGAGAGAGTTAAGCCTGTTCTTTTCATCAACAAGGTAGATAGATTAATCAATGAGTTAAAATTAACACCTGAAGAGTTACAAAGCAGATTTATCAAGATTATTAATGATATTAACAACTTAATTAGAAAGATGGCTCCAGAAGAATTTAAAGACAAGTGGTTAGTTAAAGTTGAGGATGGAAGTGTTGCGTTTGGTTCAGCTTACAACAACTGGGCAATTTCAGTACCATTCATGAAGAAGAGTGGAATTACATTTAAAGATATTATAAAGTATTGTGAAGAGGATAAACAAGATGAATTAGCTGAGAAAGCTCCATTACACGAAGTTGTTTTGGATATGGTCATTAAGCACTTACCAAGCCCTCCAGAAGCTCAGAAATACAGAATACCACACTTGTGGAAAGGAGATTTGGAATCAGAAGCTGGAAAAGCTATGCTTAACTGTGATCCTAACGGACCATTAGCAGGAGTCATTACCAAAATTATTGTAGATAAACACGCTGGAGCTGTTTCTGTCTGCAGATTGTTCGGTGGTAGAATTAAGCAAGGAGACGAAGTTTATATGGTAAATAACCAGCAGAAGGCAAAGATTCAGCAAGTATCTGTCTTCATGGGTCCAGAAAGAATTCCAGTAGATAGTATTTCAGCAGGAAATATCTGTGCATTGGTTGGTTTGAAAGAAGCATCAGCAGGAGAAACAATTTGTTCCCCAGATAATATAATTGAGCCATTCGAAGCAATAACACACATTAGTGAGCCAGTCATTACAGTTGCTATTGAAGCTAAGAATACAAAAGATTTACCAAAGTTAATTGAAGTTTTAAGACAAGTTGCAAGAGAAGACCCAACAGTTAGAGTAGAGATTAATGAAGAAACAGGAGAGCATTTATTAAGTGGTATGGGAGAGTTACATATTGAAATTATAACAAAATTAAAAATAGAGAGGGATGCAGGAATTCCAGTTGAAGTAGGGCAACCAATCGTTGTCTATAGAGAAACAGTAACAAGACAATCACCAATGATTGAAAGTAAATCTCCAAACAAGCACAACAAGCTCTACTTCATGGTTGAACCATTAGAAGAGGGGGTTTTACAAGCATATAAAGAAGGAAAAATCCCAGATGTTGATACAAAGAGAAAATTAGATGATAAGATTGTTCAAGAATTAATTAAAGCTGGAATGGACCCAGAAGAAGCTAAAAGGGTCATGTGTATCTATGAAGGAAACGTTCTTGTTAATATGACAAGAGGTATTGTTCACTTAGATGAAGTCAAAGAATTGATTATCCAAGGATTCAAAGAAGCTATGAGAAATGGTCCATTGGCAGCAGAGAAGTGTCAGGGAGTTAAAGTCAAATTAATGGATGCTGTCTTACACGAAGATGCAATCCATAGAGGACCAGCACAAATGATTCCAGCAGCAAGATTTGGTATTAGAGATGCAATGATGCAAGCAAATCCAGTATTGTTAGAGCCTATGCAATTTGTTTATATTAACACACCTCAGGACTTCATGGGAGCTGCAATGAGAGAAATTAGCAACAGGAGAGGGCAAATCTTAGATATGGAGCAAGAGGGAGATATGGCAATTATTAAAGCTAAGTGTCCTGTTGCAGAGATGTTTGGATTTGCAGGGGCTATTAGAGGAGCTACACAGGGTAGATGTCTCTGGAGTATTGAGTTTGCAGGATATGAGAGAGTTCCAAGAGAGTTGCAAGAGCAATTAATTAAGCAGATTAGAGAGAGAAAAGGACTTAAATTAGAATAACTCTAAAATTATTTTTTAATTTATTTTTTGACACTATAGACCGAGGTTTTCGAAAAATTTAATTAAGAAGTCCATGAGATATTAATATTAGAGTTAATATTTTTAATATTTGAACAGCTATATTAAATATTTTATTATAACATTTCATGATAGGACTTTTGCAAGCATATTTAAATATTTTATTATAATATTTTATGATAATCTATTTTTATCAGATATTATAATTTTTCGAAACAAAAGTTTATTTTGGGGAAAATATGCTAAAAATGTCGAGGACTATCGTTTATATGCTTTTTATATTACTTTCAGAGATTAATTCGTGTGTAGAGTTATCGAAAACGTTGCGTATTTTCGGAATCGACATATCTCATGACACGATAAATAGAATACTTTGGGAAGAAGGAATCTTCCCACAAGAAAAGCTTTTTAATTTCGTTAAAGATTTAATCACTCCTGATTATAATATTGTCGTTATAGATGACTTTGTTATAGATAAAATTTACTCTAAATCGACCGAATTTGCTTATTATTGTTGGAGAGGACTTTCGCACTTTATATAATAATTAAGGAAAATATGATGCCAAAGGCATCAAATAACGGTTTGAATTCATAAATAATATTTTTTCATTAATATATATAAAAAGTGCAATCAAACCGTTATACCTTATTAATATTTATTACTACGGAAGTCCTATCTATAATACGTAAAATAAATGCATAATCCTCCATTATGTCGTATTTATTATATCTAAGCTTATAAGCTTTTCAATAACCCTTCCGCTTCTTGGAACTTTCCTTTTTCTCTCTTGTTTTCTTATTTCCTTCCCGATTCATATTTTGTATTGTCTATTATTAGTTATTTAATATTTTTTGACAACCTCGATTTAATGGAGGAATGACATTAAGAAGACCCCTATAAAACCATTAACATAAGCTCTCTCGCTATTTTTGCCGCTGTTATTGCTGTAATATTAGCAATATCATAAATTGGTGAAACTTCAACAATATCAAATCCAATAATTCTATCCTTAACATTTTTTAATAAATATATGGAGTTAAAGAGCTCTCTTGTTGAAAAACCACAAGGTTCTGGAGTACCAGTTCCTGGGGCATAGGAAGGGTCTAATACATCAATATCTATAGTTACGTATATTGGTTTATCTAAACTTTTTATATATTCTAAATCATCCTCATTAATTAAATCCATTTTTAAATAGAGATTGTTTTTCTTTGCAAAATCCCACTCTTCTTTATCTCCACTTCTAATACCAAATTGAAATATATCTTTAGTTAATTCATAAACTCTCCTCATAACGCATGCATGAGATAATTTATTTCCTAAATACTCATCTCTTAAATCACAGTGGGCATCGAATTGGATGACAATAAAATCATCATAGATATCTTTTACAGCTTTAATTATTGGATAAGTTATAGAATGCTCTCCACCAAAAACAATTATTTTTTTATCTTTTTTTAATATTTCTCTTGAGACGTGATGTATTGTGTTAAATATTTCCATTTGGTTCCCATACAAATCTAAATCTTTTAAATCGCAATATCTTAACTCTGACAAATCTCTATTTAAGATAGGACTATATGTTTCCAAACCCCACGATGCCATTCTTATAGCATTTCCTCCTTCCCTTGTTCCTGGCTTAAAGGAAGTAGTTTCATCATAAGGTATTGAAAATATAACTCCTTCAGCTTCTTCAAATGAGCTATTTGCCATTATAAATTTAGATGAATCAACAAAATAATCTCTCATTCAATCACCCAGTATTAATATAGGACTTTCGCAGAATAAAATTTTTATTGAATATAGACACCTAAAGGTATCAAATTTATCCATATTTTATATTAAGCTGAAAAAGTCCTATAATATTAAAGTTAAAAGAGATAATGTTATTCAATAGCTTTTTTTACCGCATCTTTTAAAAATTTTGGAGAGGCTAAAAATATTCCCTTATGAACTTCTTCATCATAGTATTTAGTTTCCATATCTTTTAAAGCTTCTTTTATTCTTACTTCATCAACTTCTAATGGATTGTATTTTTTAGATGCTAATGTAAAGCTCCAGAATCCACTTGGATATGTTGGCATTGGATAAGTATAAGGCATAATTATCTTAAATCCTGCAACTTTTAAATATCTGCAAATATTTTGTATCAAATCTAAATTGTATAATGGGCTTTCTGACTGCTGGACCATAATTCCATCATCTTTTAGACATTTAAATACATTTTTATAAAACTCTTTCTCAAATAACCCCTTAGCAGGTCCAACAGGGTCTGGGCAATCGACAATAATTACATCATATTTTTTGTCAGTTTCAGCAACATACCTAATTCCATCTGTTATTATCAAATTAACCTTTTCATTATCAATTTCACAGCTTAGTTTTGGCATATGTTTTTTACAAGCTTCAATAACTTTTCTATCTAACTCAACAAAATCTACAGTTTCAACTGATTTGTGCTTAACTACCTCTCTAACAGTCCCTCCATCTCCCCCTCCAATAACTAAAACATTCTTTGGATTTGGATGTGTAAAAAGAGGTATATGAGCAATTAACTCATGATATATAAATTCATCTCTCTCTGTTGTTTGAAAAGTATTATCTAAGATTAAAACCTTTCCAAAGTCATAGGTATCGATAATCTCTATTTCTTGGAATTCAGATTTATCCATATATAATATATCTTTAACTCTAACGGACAAAGCTATATTGTTGCTATGATACTCCGTAAACCATATATGACATTTAAAATTGTTGTTGTGATTCACTCAACATCACCTTCATTTAATCTTATTCCTCTCTTTAAATCTAAAATTTCAATATGCTTTGGTTTTAAAAATTCTTTAATAATAGGTATTGCTTTTGCAGGTTCAACATGAGCTCCACATGTAAATATATCCATAGCCGCATATCCAAGTTCGGGCCAGGTATGGATTGATATATGACTTTCTGCTAAAACTGCCACTCCAGTAGCTCCTTGAGGAGAAAACTTGTGAGTTTTTACACAGATTAAAGTTGCTCCACATGCCTTTACACTATCTACTAACATTTTCTCTATTCCTTCAACGTCATCTAATGCTTTTGGGTCACACCCCCATAACTCTAATATTAAGTGCTTTCCTAAATATTCTAACATGTTTTTCACCTCCCAAGGATATTAAACAATAATTAGAGAACTAAATTATCTTTAAATTATTTACACTTCAAATAATTATTAATTTTAATTATATTTAATTGTTTTAGTGTTTTAGTATTGTTTTAAATTTTTGGATTCTATTTAAATTATTTTAATTTACTTATTTATACCACAATGCAGCTGCAGCAAACGCACATCCAAGTTTTTCTACTGTATGTTCAGTAGCAATTGATTCAATCCTATCTAACTCCCAGCCTCTCATCTCAAATCCTATTTTTGCCATCTCCCTAACTGTTTTTTCAGCCTCTTTTTTTGAACATTTTCCTTCATATTCCATAATTAAACCACATAAGCTATTATCTTTTGGAATAGCAATACTTATTGCTGCTGCTATTGTTTCTCCTGGGACATCACTGATAATATAACCATAAGCTGTTGGAACTAAAGCTCCCATTGGTAATTTGGGAAGTGGTGTAATCTCAGCTCCTGGAGGCATTATACTACTTATTCTAATTAAATTAACATTCCCTATACCAGCATTTAACAAAGCACCATCAAAAGCATTTAGTGGAGTTTCTCCTTCACTACTACCTGCTACTAAAGAAACAGTATTTGGCAGTTTAAAATAAGCATGAAGAGGGTTTATTTTATCGTTCATAAGACACACCTCCAAAAACGCACGTTTTTCTCAATTTATGAATGAGTATATATAACAGTGATAGAATTTTTTAGTGTAAATAATGATTACTCATATATAAACTCTTCGGTGCTGAAATAAATTAAAATTTTCTGAGCTTTTATATAAAAAAATAGTGTATTATAAACCATTTTTGATTAAATTAGAAAGATACTAACAAAAAAGAAAATTTTAAAATTTTTAAAATCTTTAACTACTAAAAATAGATTTTATCAATTATCTTTTAATTATCTTTAAATTAAGAACTCTTTTTCTTTTAATATGTTCTCAACTGTTTTTCCTAAATAATCATCCTTAGATACTACCCCATAAGGATAAACAAAAACCTTATTTTCAATTTTTATTCTTGGATATTCTGGCTCTATAATTACATCTTCTAATAGACATCTCTTTAAATAGTTAGCTGTTTTTGTAACATTCATCAATCTTGGTGGTTTGTATGGAGGATTATTTTTTAAAAACTTCCATGTTGTCCCATAATAGACAATATAATCTGGATTGAACAATAAAACTACCTCTCCATGTATCTCTAAAACTAAAGTCCATGAGAAAATTCCTCTTGTAAAACCTAACAATCTTCCTAAATAAGATGTTTTTGGGTTTTCATAATAGACTTTCAAAGTTCTACCAACAATTCTTGATAATGCCTCTTTAATATGCACATTTTTTGGATTTGTGGGTAGAGATGTTTTTGGAATAACATTTATAGGAATACAGTTCATAGGCTTAACCATATGCAAAGCTAAAAGAGGATAAAAATATATTTGCTCTTTTTTGTTTTTCATTACTATACCTTCTATAGGTCCGTTAAAATCAGCTTTTAAAACCTTACCTCTATAAGTATTAAAAGATTTGTTTAGTGTAAATTCTCCAATCATATCCTTCCTTAATGCATATTTTGGCTTCAAACCAAAAACCTCCTAATGGTTTTATTATGATTTTGAATAGGACTTTCAATAGAATAAAGCTATTTATTTAGTTTTAAATCATCAACTATTTAAATTTTGTTTATAAATTTAACCCTATGTTCTATCAAACATATAAATATACAAACATAGTAATAGAAGATATATAACAAAAAAATATATGGTATGATAACGTGAAGAAATCGGAAATACAAAAATTCAATAATCTTTATGGTTTTGGCAATGATGTATTTTTCAGGTGTGTATAAGAGAGCTTATGAGATATTAATCGGAGGTTTTGGTTTATTTCCAAAAATAAGATATAATAAACTTGTTGAACGGATAAATAGATATGAAAAGTTGTTATTTAAAATACAAAAATATTCGTAAATAGAAATAGTTATTTATAGATACGATACATGAATAAATAATTTCTGGTGGTACTTATAGCAGTAATTCCAACTTTCATAAATGCACACCTACTAAAATTAAAAAATATAATATAAAATATGATAAAAAAATAGACTAATTAAAATAAAAATTTATAAAAATTTTTAAGTTATTTCTTCCTCTTCCACATCCTTGGATAAGTTCCTCTATCCATATAAACCCTCTCAACATCAACAGCTACACCTTTATCTGCATTTAAAATCTCTTTTGTGTTCATTAAAGCTTTTCCTACACCAATAGCCTCTCCCTTCAAAGTCTCAACTAAAACCGTCTCTCCTTTTCCAATACCTTTACTCAATTTAGCTATTCCTTTAACATAAACATCTGCTCCATGACAAATAGCATCAACTGCTGAATCTTTAACAACAACTTTTTTTAAATGCTTCAATCCATATTCCATTGGCTTTATTATTCTTCTTAGCTCTTCTTCATCATTATCTTCTTTCCAAAAATGATAAGCATCAAGTAAATCTTGCAAATATACTGCATCTTTCTCTTCAAAACATCCACTTTTAACTCTTCTAAGCTCTTGCATATGAGCTGAGGTTCCTAAAGCTTCACCTAAATCTTCACATAGCTTTCTTATATAAGTCCCAGATTGACACTTAACCCTAAACAAAACATCTTTTCCCTCTTTATCTAAAAGCTCTAACTCATAAATCTTCCTTATTCTCAATCTTCTTTTAACAGCTGCTTTTAATGGAGGTCTTTGATAAATCCTTCCAGTAAACTCTTTAAAAACTCTCAATATATCTTCTTCAGAGGCATCTCTATGTAGATGCATTAGGCAAATATATTCTTTAGGGGGAATATGCCACATAGGAATTGTTTTTGTAGCTCTCTCTAAAGCTACTGGCAAAACACCAGTAACCTTTGGGTCTAATGTCCCACCATGTCCAGCTTTATCTAAGTTTAAAATTTTTTTAACCCATGTTGAAACCTCATGAGATGTAGGACCTCTTGGTTTATCAATTACAACAACACCATATTTTATTAAATCTTCTATCTTTCTTTCATAAGGGTTACAACCATAATCCCAGTTAGTTTCAGCATCTTCTCTAACTATAAACTCTTCTTTATTATTTATCTTTTTTTCTTGAGTTTTTTCCAATAAAATCACCTTTTTTCATAATCTTTAATAGCTTTAAAAAATCTAACAAATGCACAAAAAATGCCAAACAATAAAAAGACAACTATCCACAAATTATTATCTGTATATTCTGCTATGATATGACCAATAAAAATACCTAAGGCAATCATTATAAAGAATTCAAATGCAATATCTCTAAGATACATAATATTATTTTATTAATATTATTCACTATATTCCATACTTAACCACCATAACTTATTTTCAACAAAATATAAACTTTTGACTATATGAGGGATAGCATGGACAAAGAGCTTTTGCATAAAAAATCAGGAAAGATATTAAAGATTTAATAAATAATAATCCCCCAGAGAGAACATTGGGAAATCTAATACCATTTATCTATATTTCAGGCAGTGAGAATAGGAAGATGTTAAAACTACCGATGAGTTAATTAAATTCTTAAAAGAGAAGGGACATCCAATAATTAAGAAATCAGAAGACGCTGTTGAAGAAAAAAAGAACATGAAACTGTAATTGATAAAAAAGAAGAAAAAGAAGGACTTGATTTTGCTTTAATTTTTATTTTTCATTTTATATTTATTTTTTTAAATTAATCAATATATATTTTTATAATATTTCTAAAAATAACTTACGAAATGCATAATTTTTTATTAAATGAAAATATTTTCTCCTCATATTCATACCAAATTTAGCTTTAGTCATAACAAACTTTATATATTAAAGTTTTAAAAACTAACCTTGGAATTATAATGATTAATCATGACAATTAAAAAGTGATGGTTATGGGAGATAACATAGAAATAGATATTAAAAGACTTCTCACACCTTTAGTTAAGATGAAAAATGCTCACATATCAATGAATATAAAGTTTGGTGAAGAGAAAGAGGCTGAAGATTGGGAACCAATGGGTCCTACACCAATGCCAAAGGTTCCTACATTGAGACATTGGGATTTTAAGCTATTAAAGAGGTATCCCCCATTTTACATGCCAATCTGTGATTTGTGTTGTCTCTGTACCTTTGGAAAGTGTGATTTAAGCAGAGGGAAGAAAGGAGCATGTGGTTTAAATATTAAAGCACAACAAGGAAGGATTGTTTTAATAGCCTGCTGTATTGGAGCAGCATGTCATACAGGACATAGTAGGCACTTAGTTCATCATCTAATTGAAAAGTTAGGAAAAGATTATCCAATTAACTTAGGTAATGAGATAGAAGTTGAAGCTCCAATAACAAGAACAGTTACTGGAATTAAACCAAAGACATTAGGAGATTTAGAGAAAATTTTAGATTATTGTGAAGAGCAAATAACTCATCTCTTATCAGCGGCACATACTGGGCAGGAGGGAGATTACTTAGACTTTGAAAGTAAAGCACTGCATGCTGGAATGATTGATGATTTAGCAAGGGAAGTGGGAGATATAGCTCAAATAGTAGCATATAATATGCCTAAAGGAGATGATGACGCTCCATTAATAGAGTTAGGATTTGGTTGTATAGATAAGAATAAGCCAATTATTTTGTGTATAGGTCATAACGTAGTTCCAGGTAGTTATATATTAGAATATTTGGAAAAGAATAACATGGAAGATGAAGTAGAGGTTTGTGGTATCTGCTGTACGGCAATAGATATAACAAGAGTTTCTGATAAGGCAAAAATTGTTGGTCCTTTATCAAGACAGTTGATGTTCATTAGAAGTGGAGTAGCAGATGTTGTTATAGTAGATGAACAGTGTATTAGAACTGATATATTAGAGGAGGTTTTAAAAACAGGGGCTGTTCTTATAGCTACAAATGAAAAGATGTGCTTAGGTTTAGAAGATGTATCTCATTTAAGTGAAGATGAAATTATTGGCTACTTATTAAGAAACAGAGCTGCTTTAATTTTAGATGAGGAAAAGGTTGGAAAAGTCGCTGTTGAAGTAGCTAAGATAGTTGCTAAAGAAAGAAATGATAGAAAAGCTTTACCAGATTTAAATAAAGTTGTGGAATTGGCAAAGCAATGTACCGAGTGTGGATGGTGTAATAGAAATTGTCCTAATGCATTTAAGGTTAAAGAAGCTATGATTTTAGCAAAACAAGGTAATTTTGATGGATTTGTTGATTTATACAAAAAATGTTATGGCTGTGGAAGATGTGAAACAATCTGCCCAAGAAACTTGCCAATAGTTAGCATGACTACAAAAGTTGGAGAAGCTTATTTCAAAGATTTAAAATTCAAGATGAGAGCTGGTAGAGGACCTATTAAAGATGTTGAGATTAGAAGTGTTGGAGCTCCAATTGTGTTTGGAGATATTCCAGGAGTTGTTGCATTCGTTGGATGTTCAAACCATCCAAATGGAGAGGAGGAAGTAGCTTTAATGGCTAAGGAATTCTTAGAGAGGAAGTATATAGTTGTAGCCACTGGATGTGCGGCAATGGCAATTGGAATGTGGAAGGATAAAGATGGTAAAACACTATATGAAAAATATCCTGGAGAATTTAGGGCTGGAGGGCTAGTAAATTGCGGTTCATGTTTATCAAATTGCCACATTACTGGGGCTGCTATAAAAATAGCCAACATCTTTGCTAAGGTTCCATTAAGAGGCAATTATGCTGAAGTAGCTGACTATATATTAAACAAAGTTGGAGCTGTTGGAGTTGCATGGGGTGCTATGAGCCAAAAAGCTGCTGCAATTGCTACTGGAGTCAATAGATGGGGAATCCCGGTTATTGTTGGACCACATGGAGCTAAGTATAGAAGGTTGTATTTAAGCAATGGAGAGAAATTCAAAGTTAAAGATAAAAAAACAGGAGAAATTATGGAGATAGACCCTGTCCCTGAACATTTAATTGTAACTGCCGAAAATGTTAAAGAATGTATCTGTATGATTCCAAAGCTATGTATGAGACCAAATGATAATCCAAAGGGTAGAGCTAACAAAATCTATCACTATGTTGATTTATACGAAAAATACTTTGGAAAAATGCCACCTGACTTAGAAAAATTCGTTAGAACTGAAAAAGACATTCCATTTATGATGAAAGATAAGATAATGAATTATCTAAAAGAAAAAGGTTGGAAACCTTTGGAGAAATATCCACAAGACCCAACAATTCTTTATTAAATTTCATTATTAATTTCATTCAAATTTTTTGAATTTGGTGATACTTATGGATGAGAGATTTACTGCCTATATTCCAACTGCTGGAAGTAATGTGGCTCATGCTGAAATAACAAATCCAACATTGGTTAAAATGATGATTAGAAGAGCTAAAAAACCTATTTTAATATTAGGAGAGAACTTGGAAGATGAGGAAAAAGAGTTAATCAACAAATTAATTGAAAAATACAATTTAAAAGTAATAAAAACACCAGAAGACATGAATCTAATGGCAATAATGAAATATTTATCAAACAGTGATTATGATTTAACTCTATTCACTGGAATAACTTATTATTACTTAGCTCAGGCAGCAACACATCTAAAACAGTTCTCAAATGTAACTACCGTTTCTATAGACAAGTATTATCAACCAAATACTCTCTATTCATTCCCAAATCTCAGTAAGGATGAGTATTTGGATTATTTGAAGAAATTGTTGGAGGGATAATATGAATCCAAAAATCATTGTCTTAAATCCTGAAAAATGCACCAAATGTTATGATTGCATAAACATCTGCAAAGAGATTCATGGAGAAAGTAGAGTAAGAAAGATTGATGGTATTCCAATATTTTGTATGCAATGTGAAAAAGCCCCTTGTAAAGAAATCTGTCCTGTTGATGCAATTTACCTAAAAGATGGAATTCCTATTGTAGAAAAAGAAAGATGTATTGCCTGTGGAATGTGTGCAATTGCGTGCCCTATAGGAGCCATATTTATAAAAAATAAAGTTGCTCACAAATGCACTCTCTGCTTAGATACTGATAGAATAACACCTGCATGTATAGAAACTTGTAAAGATAACGCTTTATTGTTGGTATCTGGAGAAACCCTTGATATGATGAAAGAAGAGAAGAGAAGGAAAATATTAAAGATTTTAAGAGATGAGGTTAGAGAGAATCTATAAAAAATCAGAAAAAAGCAAAACACTAAAAGGTGAGAAAATATGTTTGATGATATACCAGTTTCCGTAGGGCCGATGAACGAAGGGGAAAGAGTTAGAGGACCTGATATGTATGTAGAATTAGCAGGGCCTAAGAGTTATGGTTTTGAGTTGGTTAAAGTAGTTGATAAAGCAGAAGATAAGGTTGAAATTATTGGAAAAGATATCGATGAGATGGAGGAAGGGAGTAGAAACCCATTCGCTATAATAGTTAAGGTAAGTGGAAGCAATTTAGAAGAGGACTTAGAAGGAGTTTTAGAGAGAAGAATTCACGAGTTCTTTAATTACATTGAAGGTGTTATGCATCTTAACCAAAGAGACCAGATCTGGATTAGAATAAACAAGGATTCATTTGGTAAAGGTTTAAGATTAGAGCATGTTGGGAAAGTTGTTCAAAGATTGTTTAAGGCAGAGTTTCCATTCATAGAAAAATGTGATGTAATTATAATAACAGACCCTGATAAAGTTAAAGAAGAATTAGAAAAAGCGAGAGAAATATATAACAATAGGGATGAGAAAACAAAGGCATTACATGAAGAAGATGTTGATGTTTTTTATGGATGTATAATGTGTCAAAGCTTCGCCCCAACACACGTATGTGTTATAACTCCTGATAGACCGGCATTGTGTGGAGGGATTAATTATTTAGATGCGAGAGCAGCTGCTAAGATAGACCCTAATGGACCTATATTTGAAATACATAAAGGAGAATGCTTAGATGAAAAATTGGGTATTTATTCTGGAGTAAATGAAGTTGTTAGAGAAAAATCCCAAGGTGCTGTTGAAGAAGTAACTTTGCATAGTGGATTAGAAAAACCTTGCACTTCATGTGGTTGTTTCGAAGCAGTTGCTTTCTACATCCCTGAAGTTGATGGATTTGGGATAGCACATAGAGGATTTAAAGGAGAAACCCCAATGGGTATTCCATTTTCGACATTAGCGGGGCAGTGTAGTGGAGGGAAACAAGTTCCAGGATTTGTTGGAATATCTATCGCTTATATGAAATCGCCTAAGTTTTTACAAGGGGATGGAGGTTGGGAGAGAGTAGTTTGGCTTCCAAAAGAGTTGAAAGAAAGAGTTAAAGAAGCAATACCTAAAGAGTTGTATGATAAAATAGCTACTGAAGAAGATGTTAAGACTACCGATGAGTTAATTAAATTCTTGAAAGAGAAGGGGCATCCATGTGCTGAAAGAATAGGTGTTGGAATTGAGGAAGAAGCTACTGAAGAGGAAGAAGTAGAAGAAATGGAGGAAGTTGAAGGAATTGATGTACCAACAATGACTCTACCAGGAACATTTGCTGGATTACCACCAGGAATAAAAATAGTCTTATACAATGCTGTAATTAAAGCTGAAAAAATTATTATTACAAAAGAAGAACCATATAAGAAGAAAAAGAAAAATTAATCTCTTACACTAATTTTTTATTTTTAACTTTTATTTTATTTATATATTTAAATTAATAAATGTAATGGAGTAAAATAAAATATAAACTCCATAAACTTCGATTAAATATTCCCGAGATTTTTTAGGCCATGCATAGGCTTCCACATCCGCTTAGTGTCTGGATACCCTGCCGGGCCCTTGGGCGATTAGTACCGGCGGGCTGAACGCCTCGGGCAGAGCCCTCGGCGCTTACACCCCCGGCCTATCAACCCCCTCTTCTAGGGGTGCCCTCGTCCCCGAAGGGACTGGCCGCCTATTTTCGGGGAGGGTTTCGGGCTTAGATGCCTTCAGCCCTTATCCCTTAGCGCGTAGCTGCCCGGCAATGCCCTGTCGGACAACCGGTAGACCAGAGGCGCCGGCGGCTCGTTCCTCTCGTACTAGAGCCACCTTCCCCTCAGGCGGCCAACACCCCCAGCAGATAGCAACCAACCTGTCTCACGACGGTTTAAACCCAGCTCACGATCCCCTTTAATGGGCGAACAGCCCCACCCTTGGGCCCTGCTGCAGGCCCAGGATGGGAAGAACCGACATCGATGTAGCAAGCCGCGGGGTCGATATGGGCTCTTGCCCGCGACAACTCTGTTATCCCCGGGGTAGCTTTTCTGTTATCCCTGGCCCCCATCGGTGAGGCACAGGGGTTCGCTAGGCCCGGCTTTCGCCTCTTGGTCGGCCTCTGTTACCGACCAAGTCAGGCCGGCTTTTGCCCTTGCACTCCACGGCGGAGTTCTGACCCGCCTGAGCCGACCTTTGGGCCCCCCTGATGCCTTTTCAGGGGGGTGCCGCCCCAGCCAAACTGCCCACCTGCCGGTGTCCCCCTTTTCGGGGTTAGGGACATGGCCATGGGTGGGTGGTGTCCCATGGGCGCCTCCACCACCCCCGGAGGGGTGGCTTCGACGGCTCCCACCTACGCTGTGCACCCACGGCCATGCCCCAACGACAGGCTGCAGTAAAGCTCCACGGGGTCTTCGCTTCCCACTGGGGGTCTCCGGCCTTTGCACCGGAATGGTAGGTTCACCGGGTTCCGGCCCGGGACAGTAGGGGTCTCGTTACGCCATTCATGCAGGTCGGAACTTACCCGACAAGGAATTTCGCTACCTTAAGAGGGTTATAGTTACCCCCGCCGTTTACCGGCGCTTCGCCCGGTTGTACCCGGGTTTCACGTACCGGCACTGGGCAGGCGTCGGCCTTGGTACACACCCTTACGGGCTAGCCAAGACCTGTGTTTTTATTAAACAGTCGGACCCCCCTGGCCACTGCGACCTGCGGTCCCCTCAGTTAGAGAAGACCGCAGGCACCCCTTCTCCCGAAGTTACGGGGCCAATTTGCCGACTTCCCTGGGCCGGATTCTCCCGACACGCCTTAGGATACTCGCCTAGGGGCACCTGTGTCGGTTCTGGGTACGGTCACCGGGGATCCTTGCCAGCTCCCTTTTCACGGGCTCCAGGGCTCAGCCGAACCCTCCTAACGGAGAGCCCATCACGCTTTTGCCCGGTTCTCGCCATTACGGCACTCCCCGGGCTTATGCGCTTGGCCACCCCGACGGGGGTGGTCGGCCTACCCCAAAGCGTCAGGAGCTGGCCTTGCGTTGCCGCACGTACCCCGGTGGCGCGGGAATATTAACCCGCTTCCCTTTCCCCTCAAGGGAATTACCCTGAGGGTTAGGACCGGCTAACCCACAGCTGACGACCGTTGCTGTGGAAACCTGGCCCCTTCGGCGGTGGGGATTCTCACCCCACTTTGCTGTTACTACTACCGGGATTCTCGTTCCCACGGGGTCCACTCGACCTCACGGCCGAGCTTCTACCCCCGCGGGACGCCCCCCTACCGGATGGCCTTTTGGCCCCCCCGGGTCTCGGCGGCCGGCTTAGCCCCCGTTATCTTCGGGGCCCCTGACCTCGACGGGTGAGCTGTTACGCACTCTTTAAAGGATGGCTGCTTCTAAGCCAACCTCCCCGCTGTCTTAGGCCAGGGACTCCCTTCTCATTTACACTTAGCCGGCACTTTGGGGCCTTAACCCGGGTCCGGGTTGTTCCCCTCTCGGACATACGGCTTACCCGTATGCCCTCACTCGGGGGCTACGGCGATGACGGGTTCGGAGTTTGACAGGGTGCCGAGGGCTTTCGCCCCCTAAACACCCTATCCGTGGCTCTACCCCGTCATCTACCTAACCCCCAGCTAACCTGCGAGTTATTTCGGGGGGAACCAGCTATCTCCGGGCTCGATTGGCTTTTCACCCCTAGACCGGGGTCAGAGGAGCACTTTGCACGGTAACACCCCTGCGGGCCTCCACCCCTCTGATGAGGGGCTTCACCCTACCCCGGCCTAGATCGCCCGGTTTCGGGTCGTACGGGTGTGACTCCGGGCCCATTAAGACCCCGCCCCTCGCCCATAAGGGCTGCGGGCATGTCGGTTTCCCTACGCCTCCGGGGTTAAACCCCTTAGACTCGCCACACCCGTACACTCCCCGGCCCGTTTTTCGAAACGGACGGCACGACCCCGGCATGCCACCCCTCGTACTCCTCCCTCGCGGGAGTTTCCTTTGGAGTGGTTACCTTTCGGGCCGTGCCATTCCGTTCCCACCTGGTTTCAGGCTCTTTTCACCCCCCGCAAGGGGTGCTTTTCAGCTTTCCCTCACGGTACTAGTTCGCTATCGGTCTCGGGACGTATTTAGGGTTGGAAGCCTAATGTCTCCCAGCTTCCCGCGCGATATCCAACGCGCGGTACTCAGGGACACCCCAAGACCCATACTGGTTACGCCTACGGGACTTTCACCCTCTATGGCGCCCCATTCCAGGGGACTTCGGCTTCCCAGTATGGGTCCATATTGGGGGCCCTGCAACTCCACATCTCCCTACCCTTACGGGCAGGGATTCGGTTTGCCCTGTGCCGGTTTCGGTCGCCCCTACTCCCGGCATCCCTGTTGGTTTCTTTTCCTGCGGGTACTCGGATGCTTCTTTTCCCCGCGTTCCCGCTCCCTAACGGGAGCGCCCCAAATGGGGCAGGAGGTCCCATTCGGGGATCCCGGGTTCTACGGCTGCCTGCGCCTCCCCCGGGCTTATCGCAGCTTGCCACGCCCTTCTTCGGCGCCCCGAGCCGAGCCATCCACCAGGTGGGATGGTGGCCCGGCAGAGTATCCAGATTTCACCGGGATGTGGAAGCCTATGCATGGCCCTCATGTTTTTCAGGCCCTTCACCTGCAACTCTTTAGAGTCGCAGGCTGCATATATAGTGGACCCGGTGGGATTTGAACCCACGGCCTCCGGCTTGCAAGGCCGGCGCTCTCCCAGCTGAGCTACGGGCCCACTTTCCCTATGAGGCAAGCCCACGACTGGTTTGGTGCCCCGCAGCAACCAGCACTTTTTTCTCAGGAGGTGATCCAGCCGCAGGTTCCCCTACGGCTACCTTGTTACGACTTCGCCCCCCTCGCTGAACCCAAGTTCGACCCTGCCCTTGCGGACAGGGCCTCACTTGGGCTCAACTCGGGTGGCGTGACGGGCGGTGTGTGCAAGGAGCAGGGACGCATTCACCGCGCCATGGTGAGGCGCGATTACTACGGATTCCGGCTTCACGAGGGCGAGTTACAGCCCTCGATCCGGACTACGACCGGGTTTAGGGGATTCGCTTCCCCTTTCGGGGTCGCGTCCCATTGTCCCGGCCATTGTAGCCCGCGTGTAGCCCAGGGGATTCGGGGCATGCGGACCTGTCGTTGCCCGCACCTTCCTCCGGCTTAGCGCCGGCGGTCCCCCATGAGTGCCCCTCTCCCGGAGGAGAGGGTGGCAACATGGGGCACGGGTCTCGCTCGTTACCTGACTTAACAGGACGCCTCACGGTACGAGCTGACGACGGCCATGCACCACCTCTCGGCGCGTCTGGCAAGGTCGTCAACCTGGCCTTCATCCTGCCGTCGCCCCTGGTAAGATGCCCGGCGTTGAATCCAATTAAACCGCAGGCTCCACCCGTTGTAGTGCTCCCCCGCCAATTCCTTTAAGTTTCAGTCTTGCGACCGTACTCCCCAGGCGGCGGACTTAACGGCTTCCCTTCGGCACCGCGTCGGCCCGAAGCCGACGCGACACCTAGTCCGCAGAGTTTACAGCCGGGACTACCCGGGTATCTAATCCGGTTTGCTCCCCCGGCCTTCGTCCCTCACCGTCGGACCCGTTCCAGCCGGGCGCCTTCGCCACAGGTGGTCCCCCAGGGATCAACGCATTTCACCGCTACCCCTGGGGTACCCCCGGCCTCTCCCGGTCCCAAGCCCGGCAGTATCTCTGCCGGCCCTGCGGTTGAGCCGCAGGATTTAAGCAGAGACTTACCGGGCCGGCTACGGACGCTTTAGGCCCAATAACAGTGGCCACCACTTGGGCCGCCGGTATTACCGCGGCTGCTGGCACCGGACTTGCCCAGCCCTTATTCCCGGAGCTGTTTACACTCCGGAAAAGCCCACGCAGAGCGTGGGCACTCGGGGTCCCCCCGTCGCGCTTTCGCGCATTGCGGAGGTTTCGCGCCTGCTGCGCCCCGTAGGGCCTGGACCCGTGTCTCAGTGTCCATCTCCGGGCTCCCCCTCTCAGGGCCCGTACGGATTGTAGGCTTGGTGGGCCGTTACCCCACCAACTACCTAATCCGCCGCAGCCCCATCCTCGGGCGGCCAAAAGGGCCTTTCGGGGAGGGATCATTCCAGACCTCCTCCCCTATGGGGGATTAGCCTCAGTTTCCCGAGGTTATCCCCCACCCGAGGGTAGGTTAGCCACGTGTTACTGAGCCGTGCGCCGGTGCTCCCCGAAGGGAGCCCCATGACTCGCATGGCTTAGTCGGACCCCGATAGCAGTGGCCTCCGGCAGGATCAACCGGAATTAAGTAGGAGCACGGTCGCAAGAAAGGATAAACCTTTCTTGCGGCTGGTTGCTGCGGGGTTTCACCACCAGTCGTGGGCTTGCCTCAGCCCCAACCCCTTCGGATTGGGGACGCATCCTTCGAGTGCATCCTATAGTGAGAAGTTGTTATATGTAATGTTTTTAGGATTAGAATAATAAGATTAATAAACTATTAATACTCTCAGGAAAAAGTATAAAGTATATTGTAAAATATTTAGAGCGTGTAGAGCGTGAGATAGTGGATGAAATTAACATTAAAGTTGGAGATTATGTAATTTATATAAATACTGGAACAAAAGGAAGAGTAGTTGATATAAGAAAGGATGAAAATGGGAATATTTGGGTTTTATTAGATAATAATTTAATGTATAGACCTCACTTACTAAGAGTTATCAACAAATCAGAGATGGCAGAAAGAAAAGAAGATATTGATGAAGTTGTTAGAAAATTAGAAAAAGAAGAATTAGACGAAGGAAAATTAACAGATATGGACTTTGGAGATGCTTGTGGAGCTGGATAATTCATTATTATATTTTTTATAAAATTTTTTCCGTATTATAAACTTAATATTGGTGGTGTAATGCTTTCTGACCACGAAGAGTTTTTGAGATTAGAAAAAGCAAGAAAAATTATTTTAGAAATATTGAACAAAAATGGTAGAAATGCATTATACGACCTAAGTGGGTTATCTGGAGGATTTTTGATAGAAGACAAAGATAAAGATTTATTAAATACATATATTGGAGCATCTTATTTTACAGAAAAAGTTAATGAATATGGTTTAAAACATTTAGGAGGAAACGAATATGACAAATGTGTTGCTTTTAATAGAACCTCATCTGCAATTTTAGCTACTATATTAGCATTAAAACCAAAAAAAGTTATACACTATCTACCAGAACTACCAGGGCACCCATCAATAGAAAGAAGTTGTAAAATCATCAATGCTGAGTATTTCGAGTCAGACAATATAAATGAAATCTTAAATAAAATAGATAAAGATACTTTAGTTATTATCACTGGCTCAACAATGGATTTAAAAGTTGTTGAACTTGAAAACTTTAAAAAAGTTATTAACACAGCTAAAAATAAAGGAGCTATTGTCTTTGTTGATGATGCTTCTGGAGCAAGAGTTAGATTGCTATTTAATCAACCCCCTGCATTAAAGTTAGGAGCTGATTTAGTAGTTACAAGCACAGATAAACTTATAGATGGTCCGAGAGGAGGTTTATTAGCCGGAAAGAAAGAACTTGTTAATAAAATATATATTGAAGGAACTAAGTTTGGTTTAGAAGCTCAACCTCCATTATTAGCTGGTATATATAGAGCTTTAAAGAACTTTAACTTAGATAAAATTAAAAGAGCATTTGAAAGGGCTAAAAATTTTGATTTGTCTAAGATTGAACAATTAAATAAAGAGCTTAAAGAAGTCGATAAAAATATAGAGATAATATATGAAAAAACCCCAACAGGATTTGTAATAAAAAAAGTCCATAAAAATGCAGAGACAAATATCAAAAAACTTGTTGAGATTGGATTTAATTTGTTAGAAAAATATAAGATTATAACCATAACTGTAGCTGGTATGCCAGGGGCAAGTAAAAGCTTAAGGATTGATTTAACATCAAAAGATGCTGAAAGGATTAATGATGATTATATTATAAATGCCATCGTAGATTCAATAAAATCCTGCTTTAAGTGTTAAAAAATTAACTATGGAAGTATTAAAAAACCTTAGGATAATATAACTGTATGGCAATATAATGTTATTTAAAATGTTATTTAAAATTTAAAAGGTGAGAATTAATGTCGTATAAAGTTCCTTCTGGACTTGAACTACTTCCAGGAGAGAATGTATTATGGTATAGTAGAATATGTTGGAAAAGTTTAATAGGTTGGTTAATATTGGGAGCACTTACAATACTAATATATGGTTTGGCACTTATATTTATTGGTATAGCTTTATTAAAAAGATATTATACGGAATATGCAATTACTAACAAGAGAGTTTATTGCAGATATGGAATTTTATCAAGAAAAACTGTAGAATCTACACTAGATAAGATAACCAATACTTCCATTTCTCAGGGGATCTTAGGAAGATTACTTAATTATGGAGATTTAAGAATTAACACAGCTGGGAGTACCCCTTATGAAATTGTGTTCGAAGGAGTCAGCAACCCTAAATATGTTCAATCTAAGATTAGGTCTGTAGCTGATGCTTATCAAAAAAATAATTATCAAAAAAATAATAATCAAAAATCCATAAATATATCTGTAAGTGTAAATGTAAAATAACAAAATATTAAGTTAAGAATACTAAAATCTCATTATATATCCTTATAACTTATGAGTTGAGAATATTTAACGATTTCATGCATAGCTCTTAATTCAATTGGAATTTCATTTTCTTTTAATAACACTAATGGATTTATTCCACCTATTGTTACAACTCCACACATGTCTTTATTTACATTAATACCATAAAGCTCATTGTTTGGCTCTCCTATAGTTTTAATACCATTCCAATTTAATCTCTTTAAAACGTCCTCTAATTTCTCTCTTGCAACTCTATGCACTTCTCTAAAGCCTGCTAAGAATGTCTTTTCACAATCAACAAAGTTGAAGAAAACTTCATGTGGATCTAATGATGAACCGTCATAACCAATTATATCTATAAATCTCTCTTTATCTTCAGTTATTTCCAAAACTCCACCATATCTTGGAATTGTTGGAACTGAGTTTCTTAAAAATATTCCATCCAAGGTTACTGCACAGACTGTTTGAATTTTTATTTTATTATTCTCTTCTACTATTCCAAATCTTTCAGATATTCCTAATCCCTTTTTGTAAGCTTCTTTTAATAACTCTAATGCCTCATCAAGATATTTTTTATCAATATATGCAATATTTACAACAACATCTCCGTCTCCTTCATCTATATCATAGGTTACCTTTGCCATTGCATTGAACATTTTTGATAGAGCAGTTTTTATTCTTATATTTGCTTTTTTTGTTATAATATCTCGTGAATTCTTTTTAACTTTGTGTAGAGACTCTAATCTAACAATTGAAGACATTGGAAATATCTCTACACAATAGTTGTTTTCAACAAATGGAGCTATTGGTGTTAAACCTCCAATTAAAGCTACACCTACTTTATCATCCCCAACATCTAAACCTAAAACATTCTCTGTCCCATAACTAATGATACATTTTAATTCATCCTTCTCTAATATACTTTTGAACCTTTCCAAAAATTCAACACCAAAGCATCTAAAGTTTGCTGGTAAATAACCTTCTCCATTCTCTATAATTCCAATAACATCCGTTTCTTTCTTTTCAATAAATGCTTTTAATGGGTCTATTGATGTGGATTTATATTTTATGATTTCTTTAAATTCTACAGGCATTCCATCTTCATATTTTACAACTCCAGCACAGATATGGAGAGGAAAAATTCCATTTTGCAAGAGTATATTATCAAAGTTTAGTGAGCAGAGTGTATTTATTTCTACAAATTTTTCTCTATCCATAACTCCTACTCTATCTCCAACGGCCAAACCTGACTCATAGACGCTCTTTATTATTTTTAGTGCATCGTTAAAATCCACATAAACCTGACATCTATTTATAACCACATATCCAAACCTGTAATTGGAAGATATCGTCTTCTCAAGTATATTTGAATAGATACTTCCTAATCTATAGGATATATTTGCCTTTTCTAACTCTTCCAAACCTCTCTCAGTTATAACCCTTCCAGCATAACCAACTTTTTTTGTTAATTTCATACCATCCAATAACTTTAAATGGTATCTAACTGCCCTCTCTCCAATTTTATAACCTCTCTTATTAAGTTCTTTAGCTATAATCTTAGCCCCTACTGGTTCTTTTGATTTGGATAAAATATCTAAAATCTCAATTAATTTTCTATCAAGGTCTGCCATTTTTCTCACCAATAACTAAAAATAAAAATTTAATTTAATAAAATATTAAAATTTATCCAATCTTTCTTTTAATAACTCAATAACTCTCTTAGGTTCTGCCCTTCCTCTTGTTAATCTCATTACCTGCCCCATTAAGAAATTTAAAGCCTCTTTTTTACCGCTTAAATAATCTTCAACAGCTTTTGGATTATTTTTAATAGCTTCCTCAACCGCTTTAACTAAAGCGTCTTCATCTTTAATTACCGTCAATCCAAGCTCTTCAACTATCTGTTTTGGCATCTTGCTTCCTCTATTTATAACCAACAAATCAACAATCTCTTTAGCTATTTTTTGAGATATAACACCCTCCTTAATTAATTTTATTAATTCAACTATATGCTCTGCCTTAACTCCACTTTCATACAAATCTACTTTGTGATACTGCAAACTTCTTTTTAACTCATTTCTAATCCAAGTTACGGCTAAATCAACATTCTCCTTACTAACTCCCAAAGATTTAACAACTTCCTCAAACATCTCAGCCATATCTAAGTCAGAAACTAATACCTTAGCATCTTCCTCATCTATATCATATTCTTCAATAAACCTCTTTTTCTTAGCTAATGGAGTTTCTGGCATCATTTCTTCAATCTCTCTAACCCACTCCTCAGAAATAACGATTGGCTGAATGTCAGGGTCTGGAATGTATCTATAATCTTCAGCAGTCTCTTTACTTCTCATTGCTTTGGTTATCATCTGACTCTCTAAGAAAGCCCTTGTCTCTCTTTTAATTTCTCCCCCTCTTTTAATAATGTTTTTCTGTCTAATTACTTCATACTTTAGAACTTTATAAACACCTTTAATTGAGTTGACGTTTTTAACCTCAACTCTATTTCCTTGAACGCCCATGTATTCAATAGAAATATTTACATCAGCCCTCATTGTTCCTTCTCCTCTCAAACAACCAAGGTATCTAAATAAAGTCATTAATTGCTTTAAAAATTCTCTCGCCTCTTCTGGGCTTTTTATATCTGGTTTTGTAACAATCTCAATTAGTGGGGTTCCGCTTCTGTTATAATCAACAATTCCAAAACTTGGGTTGTATTGCCCAGGGTCCTCTTCTAAGTGAACTTCAGCAATCCCAATACCCATAAATTCTCCATCTACACCGATAGGTGTTGAAGTTCTCTGATAACCGCTCGGTAAATCAGGGTAATCATAATGTTTTCTTTGGAAGTATATATCTTTATCAACGACTATTTTACATCCAAGCATCTTTGCTACCATTATAGCTACATCTACTGCTTTTTTGTTTGGAGCTAATGGCTTTGCTCCTGGTAATCCCAAACAAACTGGACAAACATTTGTATTGGGTTCAGCATCTAAGTAGTTTGTTGAACAATTACAGAACAATTTTGATTTTGTATCAATTTGAACATGTATCTCCAATCCACACTTCATTTTAACATCGTCCATTTCCTTCACCCAAAAAATAATGTTTTATCTTATTCAACATTAATAATAATTAATGAACTTTGAACATTCTAGCATCATAAATACCCTTATAAAATAAAAATTGTAAATGTGAAAATCCTATCTTTATCTTATAATCTCAAAAGGTTAGCTCTTTGGCTTTAAAACCTTTGGACCTCTTGCTAATGCAGTAATCCCAGTTCTTGCCATCTCTTTAATTCCTAATGGTTTAACCAACTCAATAAATGCATTTATCTTATCTTCACTACCAGTTATCTCAACAATTAAAGATTCAGGACTTAAATCTACAACATTTCCTCTAAATATACTTGTATATTGAATAACTTGGGATTTAGCACTCTCTGTTGGTGCATATATTTTTATTAGGCAGAGCTCTCTCTGAACAGATTTCTTTTCCTCTAACTCACTAACTTTTATAACATCAATTAATTTATTAAGCTGTTTAATGACCTGTTCTAATATATTATCATCACCATTAACAACTATCGTAACTCTTGAAATTTGTGGATTCTCAGTTATTCCAACTGTAATACTTGAAATATTAAACCCTCTCCTGGTAAATAATCCTGAAATTCTCTGTAAGACTCCCGGTTTGTTTAAAACTAATGCGGAAATAACATGCCTATGTTCCATTAATCTTCACCAATATATTTTATAGTAAGATTTAAAAATAATAAAATAGATGCTTTATAAGTCTATTAGGTATTTTGTCCCTATTTAGAATATGTTACGAACATACCCACATCCTCATGCTTATTTTTAGTTTTATTAATTAATTTAAATATAACTCCCTGTTTCATATTCTTTTGCCTTGGAGTAAATAGGATTTATTAAAAAAAATATATATAATTTTTGGGATGGTAAACATGGTTTTATTAAAATTTCATGGAGGTTGTCAGCAAATTGGGATGAGTTGTGTGGAAGTAGAAACACAAAAAGGGAGAGTATTGTTAGATTGTGGTATGTCCCCAGATAGTGGAGAAATTCCTAAGTTAGATGATAAAGCAATAGATGCTGTTATCATCTCTCATGCCCATCTTGACCATTGTGGAGCAATTCCATTCTATAAATTTAAAAAGATTTATTGCACACATCCAACAGCTGATTTAATGTTTATAACTTGGAGAGATACTTTAAATTTAACAAAAGCTTATAATGAGGAAGATATTCAGCAGGCAATGGAAAGTCTTGAATGTTTAAATTATTATGAAGAGAAGATAATTAATGATAATATAAAATTCAAATTCTATAATGCAGGACATATATTGGGAAGTGCTTCCATATACTTAGAGGTAGAAGGAAAAAAAATTCTATATACAGGAGATATAAACGAAGGAGTTTCAAGAACTCTACTTCCAGCAGATACAGACATTGATGAGATTGATGTTTTAATTATAGAATCTACCTACGGCTCTCCATTAGATATAAAGCCAGCAAGGAAAACATTAGAAAAACAGTTAATTGATGAAATATCTGAAACAATAGAAAACGGAGGAAAAGTAATAATCCCTGTTTTTGCTATTGGTAGGGCTCAGGAAATTTTGCTAATATTAAACAACTATATGAGAAGTGGGAAGTTAAAAGAAGTGCCTATTTACACAGATGGCTCTTTAATTCATGCAACTGCCGTTTATCTAAGTTATGTAAATTGGCTAAATCCAAAAATAAAAAATATGGTTGAGAATAGAATTAACCCATTTGGAGATGTAAAAAAGGCGGATGAAAATTTAGTGTTTAACGAGGAGCCCTGTATTATTGTCTCAACTTCGGGAATGGTTCAAGGAGGTCCTGTATTAAAATATCTAAAATTATTAAAAGACCCAAAAAATAAACTTATATTAACTGGTTATCAGGCGGAGGGAACATTAGGAAGGGAATTAGAGGAAGGAGTTAAAGAAATACAACCATTTAAAAATAAAATCCCTGTTAGGGGAAAGGTTGTTAAAATAGAGTTTTCAGCTCATGGAGATTACAACTCCTTAGTAAGATATATAAAAAAGATACCTAAACCAGAAAAAGCCATAGTTATGCATGGGGAGAGGTATCAATCACTATCATTTGCAATGACTATCTGGAAAACTTTAAGAATTCCTACTTATGTTCCAGTTAAGGGGACCATATTACCAATATAAAATATAATAGGACTTTCGCAGTTTATTGAGTAATTATTAAAAAAATAAATTAAAAAATAAATCATAATTATACTGTTAACTACTCAATAATAATCCTCCTTCAGGAATAACATTATCTATTGTTTCAATATTCGCGAAATATTTTTTAAGAACATTATATACTTTCCTAATGATTTCTTTCTCTTCTAAAACATCAAGCATTATCTTTGACTCTATAATGAGATATAAATTTTCACTATGGAGATTTAACGGATAGATGTGGATATATGAATCATCTTTTTGTATTATAATCTTTTTAACATTGTCATGAAACTTTTTAATATATTCAAATATCCCAAGCCCGATAGCTCCAATATTATCTGCATCCTTTAATGTAGATGCTATAATTAGTCCTTCGTCGTTGACAACAATAATATCTTCTATATCATAAGAAAGAGCCACTTCAACTAAATCAAATTCTTTTGTATATTCTTTACTTTCGTCTGGAGCTACATATGGTTTTAATTCTTTGAGGCTTTCAACGATTTCCATCTCAATAAGCTTATACGTTTTCTTTTTTTCTCTCTCTTTATAGAAATAAACCCCCACTCCAATAACCACCCCCAACATAAATAAAATTAAAAATAAAATTGTCACGTCCATAGTACGACCTCTTTTTATTTTATCATATTCTTATTTTAATATATATTATATTTTTTGTCACTCAATATGGATTGATATCCTTGATGTATATTTGGAAAGATACTTTTTTATAACACTATCGACTTCAAATTTAACAAGTGATGGGTCTACATCTTTTTTAATAATTCCCAAAATTTTTTCCCTTTTTATATTAACATCTCCAAATATAAAGTATCTACTATTCTCCCATTTAACATTTATATCTAGCGTAACATCATCAACACCGTCAATATTTTTTAGTTTTTCAATTATTTCATTTTCTATTTTTTTCTTTAACTCTTGTAGTTCCTCATCACTGGGCTTAACGAACTCTTCTAATATTGCCTCTATCCAATTCTCATCAGGCTCTTTTAATCCTAATCTTTTTAATAATTCTTCTCTTGATAATTCTGTTACTTCCTCAGCATTACCTAAAATACTATAAGTTTCGGATATAGAAACACTACTCTGTTCTATCTTTTTATCAGTTTCTTTTTTGCTTTCTTTCGTTTCATCTTTAAGCTTCATCTCAGGGTAAATATCTAATAAAACATTTAACTTCTTTTCATCATATTCATATACATCAATAACCGTATCTTCACTATTTAACATCTGTTCTATTTTTTTATATGCCTCTTTCCCAAGTAAAGCCCCATAATTACACTCATAAGCCGCTGCGATAGGAGTTTTTCCTTTATATATAATATAACCGTTTTCGAACATTCCTGATATTTTTCTATATGCATTTATGATAATATATTTGTTATCCTTTAGATAATCCTCAAAATTCTTCACGTTCATCTCTATAGGGATATCTAATGGAATATTCAATTTTATATTTAGATATTTTTCCTCTTCAATATTATCTACTTTATTTTCCTCTTTAACATCTTCTCTTGTTTTAGTTTTCTTTTTTATAAATATTTCTGGATATAACCATTTCATTAGATCTAACTTATCTTTATCGTATCTATAAAGTTCTATAACCTTATTTTCATAATCTAATAATTCAAGAACTTTTTCAGCATTTCCACAAATTTCCTCTAAGTTATTATCAGTATAAAAATATCCAATAATTTCTCCATTTTCAACAAATATATAACCTTCATGTAGTTTATTATCGTGTTTAACTAAAATGAGGATATATCCTGTCCCTAATTCTTTTGTAATATCCTCAAGTTTTCCATCAGTTAATGTCTTTATTAATTCTCCTTCAACAACTTTTATCATAGTTTTCCCTCATTTATTATTTTTATTTATTATTTTTATATATCTTTTTAGTTATTAATCCTGCAAAAACTCCTGCTCCAAATCCATTATCTATATTAACAACTGCAATGCCTGGAGAGCATGTATGTAACATTGTCAACAAAGGAGTAATTTTTATTCCATAAGATGTTGATGTTGGCACTCCAATAACTGGAATATCAACCATAGATGCTACTACTGAAGGTAGGGCTCCTTCCATTCCTGCTACAACAATAACACAACAAACGTCTTCTTCAATCATTCTTTTTAGGGCTGGAAACAACCTATGAATACCTGCAATTCCTACATCATAGGATGTTATAGCTTTAACCCCCATAACTTCCAATGTGTCTTTTGCCTCCTCTGCTATTGGAATATCAGAAGTTCCTGCCGTTAGTATTCCTACTTTACCTATTTTTTTAATTTTATAGTTTTTATTTTTTATTATTAATGTTTTAGCTTTTTTATTAATTTTTATAAAATAGTTATTTAAATCATACTTCCTAATTTCGTCACTAAGTTTTTCTATATCCTCTATTTTAGTCGCCAAAGCTATGCCATTTTTTTCTGCAAGTTTTAATGTAGCTCTAATTATTTCCTCCATATCTTTTCCTTTGCCATAAACAACTTCTGGAACTCCTGTTCTGAACTGCCTATTAACATCCAATTTCAATTTATTTTCAATCTCCTCAAAATAGTTAAGTTTAATTAGTTTCTCAATTTCATCTAAGCTAATTTCTCCATTTTTAAATGCCAAAAGTAAATCTTTTAGACTCTTTCCCATCCAATTCCCCTCCAATCTTTTAGAAAAAAGCATTATTATAGGACTTTCTCAGGAATAAATTTTATGAATATAGATACCTAAAGGTGTCAAAGTTCCAAAACTAATATTATAAACTGCGAAAATCCTATCTTAAACTCTTTCCCATTCAATTCCATTATTTTCAAGAAATTCAATATATCTTCTTCTATCCTCTCCCCTACACCCTTTCCAATCAATAAGAACTTTATCTACTTCCATTTTGTTGATTAGTTGATTTAAAACTTCTTCAGAAACTGAAGCATATTTTGGAACTAAGTAGCCAAAATAATATTTATCCTCTAAAGCAAGTTTTGTAAATTTTGGAGCATAATGTCCTCCACCAAAGCCAATAGCTCTAAATTTTTTATCATAATTTTTAGATTTTATTGCTTCAATAGTTTCTAAAACAGATTTAGCTATAATTTCTCCAGCTTCTTTTAAAATCCATTCTTTTTCACTACTACCAATTTCAACAAATACCGTTGGAGCATTTAAATCAGTTGGTGAATGATGAACTACTTCAAAAGAGACATCAAATTCTTTAATTTTGCCATTTTCATAATAGGTTTTGTAATTTTTGTAAATATTTTTCAATAAAAGAGTATTTAATATTGCATCACACGGGCAGATTTCTTTAGGATTTCCTCCAAAATCATTATTTTCTGTTAAATTTCCTGGCGTATGAACTGTTAGAGATGGTTTATTAGCTGTACTTCTATGTTTTGATAAAAATATATAATAATCAGCTTTCTCCAAATCCTCTTGTGTGATAGACAAAAGCTCCTTATCAGTCTCAAAAATATCAAAATATTCTCTTAAATGATTAGCAATGTTTTTACTTGCCAAATCTTTATTTGATGCTATTAACAAAAATTTCATCTTACCCCTCTTTTAAATGTCCCAATATATGTCCCGTCTCTTCTTTAATTATTTTTAATGCTGTTTTACATGCATTTACTGAACCTGGAAGAGCATATATAACTTTTCCTTTATAAATTCCAGCCATAGCTCTTGATAACATAGCTGAAAATCCCACCTCCTCATAACTTAACTTTTGAAAAATAATCTTAAATCCATCCAATTCTTTTTCAATAATTTCCTTTAAAGCTTCAACGGTAACATCCCTCTCAGCTATTCCTGTCCCTCCTGTAAAAACAATACAATCTACATCAAAAGATTCAACTATATGCTCAACTATTCCCTTAATCATATTTTTATTGTCAGGAATTATTGTATATACTTCAGCATTTAATTCATCTTTTAATAAATTACCAGATTTATCATCAACATCTTTTCCTTTAATTAAATCATTATATCTGCTATCGCTCACTGTAACTACAGCATATCTTATATCTTTTATTCTTTTGTGCATAACCTCACCGTTTCCCATATAATGCAAATATAGAAATAAACAAATATAACTTAAAGCAGTAAAAAAACTCCCTTTCCAAAATAAAAAATTTTAAATAATAGAAAATTAAAAGTTTATTTCTTTAAAGCTAACTTTATGTCTTCAACTTTTACAGTTTTTCTTTTAGCATGTTTAGCTAACTCAACAGCTTCCTTAGCAATTTCTAATGCGATTTCTTCAACAGCTTCTGCTAAGTATTCTGCAGCTGCTCTACTAACTCTCTCTGCTCCTGCTTTTTTCAAGATTCTTTCAAATGGTGCAACTGGAAGCTCAGCCATAATACCACCTCATAATGGATTTTCAATAAAATGTTGTTATAAAACCCGTTATTTAAACTTTTCGGTTATTTCCATTTTTTATGAAGGTCTTCGAAAAATTTTCACATATATAAACTATGAACATTAAGAAGTAGAACATTAAATTATAAAAAACACTACCCACAATGAATATTACAAAATTTAAATTTTACTTTATACGTGTTTCTAAACAGTTTAGGACTTACGTACTTTATATATTTAGTTAGAAACTTAAATGCCTTTAGGAATCAATATGTCTTTTAATATTTATTTCTGCTAAGCTCTATAAGGAAAATTTGATTGTCTTCCAAAAGAAAGACATTCATTAATGCCTTATTCAATAAATAATTTTGCATAAATCTATAAAATCAGCAAGAATTAAATGTGATATCTATGATTATTACAATTGCTTCCGGTAAAGGTGGGGTAGGAAAAACCACTACTTCAGCAGCTTTGGCTGTAGCTCTCTCTAAATTAGGAAAAAAAGTTTTAGCTGTTGATGGAGACATTTCAATGGCTAATTTAGGAATTCTATTTAATATGGAAAAGAAAAAACCCTCCTTACATGAGGTTTTAAGTGGAGAAGCTGAGATTAAAGATGCAATTTATAAACACAAAACAGGGGTTTATGTATTGCCAACAAGTTTATCCTTAGAGGGTTATAAAAAATCTGATATTGATTTGCTTCCAGATGTTATTAATGAGATAGCTGACGATTTTGATTATGTAATTATAGATGCACCAGCAGGGTTAAATAGAGAAATGGCTACACATCTTGCTGTTGCTGATAAGCTTTTACTTGTTGTTACTCCAGAGATGTTCTCAATTATTGATGCTGTTAGATTAAAAGAAAGTGCTGAAATGGCTGGAACGCCTTTAATGGGAGTCGTATTAAATAGAGTTGGTAGAGATTTTGGGGAAATGAGAAAAGATGAAATAGAAATGCTAATAAAAAGTAAAGTTTTAGTAGAAATTCCAGAAGATGAAAGTGTTAGAGCAGGAGCATTAAAAAAGATGAGTGTTATTGAATATAAACCGAACTCTCCAGCTTCTCATGCGTATATGAAATTGGCTTCGATAATAGCAGGAGTTCCTATTTATGTTGAAGAAGGAATTAAACTAAAAAAAGAAAAAAGTATTATTGATAAAATTAAAAAGTTTTTTACTAGGGTTATCTAAGTTAATACCTTATATTTTATTAAATAAAAATGGTTTCTAATTTTTTATTTATTAAAATAGATTAATAAGAATCTAAAAAAGCATTTAATGCTTTAGTAAGGTACTGGTAATCCTAACTCTCGCCTATGCTCGATTTCCTTCATATTTTTCTCTTTCTTAGTTAAAGACAATTTTTTAACCAAACCTAAACCTGGTTTAACTTCATCTATTGGCTTAACTTCTAAATAACCATCTTCTACCATTTTGTTAAATATTTCTTCTCCCTTAGCAGTTCTTATAAATACAGTACTCCATCCATCTGGGCTTCCAACTGAACCTGTTGAAATATCTGCCAATTCTGCAGTATAATCTGTACAAACGTGGCAAGCGATTTGTTCATAAGGATGAGTTTCTTTTAATTTAATTGCTTTTGTTTCACCCCATTTTGTATAGACCCAAAACTTACCCTTTCCAATATCCATTTTAACGACATCTTCCATCTTAACTCCACAGTGTTCTTCAACAATTAACTTTAATCCATTGTATGGGAAGTTCTCCATACAGAAGATTCCAATGATTAAAGCAATTTTATCTGGAACGTGCCTAAAACCAATAGGATATTTCATTAACTTCCTTACAGCTCTAACTTGGCATGGTGTTCCTACAACTCCAATTTTCTCACATCCATATTCTCTAACAGCACTCTTTAATACTGATATATTAGGGCAGACAGTATATTTTGTTCCTGCTGCTTCTAAAACTTCTTCTGGTGTTGTAGCTACTTTTGGAATGGCTTTAAATTCTCCAGCATTGTCTGCAACTATAACTCCATCCAACAAATTATTCTCTAAACCATAAATAAAAGCTGTTGAAACAATTCCTCCATCCTGTGCTTTCTTTAAAACTTCTTTTAATGTACTTCTTGCTGAAACTACTTTTTTATAAGTTCCAAAAGGATTCATCCCATTCCACCTCAAAAAAATTATAATTATTTTATTCAATCTTCTCAATTAACTCTGGGAATCTAATTCTTGGACACTGAACTGAGCAAGCTCCACATTTAATACAGAGCTCTTTTAAGACGTTTGGTCTTCCATCCAACATCTCTATAGCTCTTGTTGGACATGCTGAAGCACATGTTCCACATCCCATACATAGGGATTTATTAACTACTTTATATATTACATCACATCCACATGCTTCACTTCCTTTTTCTGCTAATTCAGCAAATGGTTGTAAATATTCCATATCTCCATTTAACGCAGCTGTTATTACTGAAACAATTGCCTCTGGTGATGGTGGGCAACCTGGAATTGCTAAATCTACTTTAATAACTTCAGTTAATGGAGAGAATGAACTATGAACTGGCTTTGATAATTGGTTTCCTCTACAGTATCTTGTAACTCCACCAGTTGCGGCACAAGCTCCTAAAGCTACAACAATCTTTGCTTTTTCTCTAACTTCCTTAGCAACTTCCAATGAATGGTGGTCATCTAAACATACTGAACCTTCAACTAAAGCAATGTCACATTCGGGAATCTCTCTTGCATCTGCTAAAGTTTGGCAATAAACTAACTCAATTGAATTCAAAACATCCAAAAGCTTTTCATAGGTATCTGCCAAAGAAATTAAACAACCACAACAACTGCACAATTGGATGTGAGCAACTTTAACCACTTTAATCACCTCTTAACTCTCTAAGAACTATATCCACTGCCTTATCAACTGCTTTTTCAACTTCTTCACTCAATCCAATATATACATCAGGTTCAGAGATGTATTTAGCCTGACAGCCAACAACTTTAACTTCTATATTGTATTTTTCGGCAACTTCTCTCAATAGAGGGGCTAAAGGCCATGCATGGGAATCTAATCTATTGTATTTTGGATTTGGGAGCTCATCTTTTTCAATTATTTTTATTTCTCCAGGTTTTAGTCCCCAATCAATTACATCAATGACAATTATCTTTTTTGTTTTTGAGCTTTCATCTATCAATGTTAAAACCTGCTGAGGAGCTCCAGCTCCAGCATCGACTAAAGCTATTTTCTCTTTTTCTTTTTCAGTTAAGACTTTATTCAATTTTTCAATGACATGAACGCTAAAGCCATCATCAGCAAATAATATATTTCCACAGGCTAATACCATAATTTCTTTTTTTAGATAGGACGGTGTTAAATCAAACAATTCATCATTATAATCTTTATTATAATCTTTTATTTTATCTTTCATAGTTTCATTCATTTTTATTTTTTTTAAGATTTTAATTTTAAATCCCCAAAGAATATGCCTCTCGGGTCCCTTTCGGGTTCCCCTTGAGGCTTATAACTTTCTTACTTCAATGATATCTCTTGTCTCTTCATCTTTAACAATTATATGGGTAGCACATGAAGCTCATATGTCATAAGCTCTCATTATAACTTCAGCATACTGATGCGGATAGCCCTCAATTGCCTTCTCAACAATTGGGAAGTTCCAAGTTGATGCCGCTATAATCCTATAGCTCTTAATTTTTCCATCCTTTCCTACTTCAGCCATGTGTGTGTTTGTAGCTCTTGGAGCTTCATGAACACCTATCCCAAATCCATCCTTATATACAACCTCAGCTCTTGTCTTTCCGTTTATATTCAATTCATCTAAAATCTCTAAAGCTCTATAAACTGCTCCAAAGTTTTCTTGAGCTCTTGCAATATTGATGTCTAAAGCACTACCTCCTGCTCTAAAGTTACCAAATTTAACCATTCTTGCTCTTGGACCTCCTTCAGCAGGAACTCCTGCATATAAAGGAATTTGAACTGTTGTGGTCTGTCTTGCCTCTTCATCCTCATAGTATCTTTGAGCAGGTATTTCAGTTACATCATCCCAGTTTATAGCATATCTATCTCCATAAGTGGTATGTGTAGCTATATATGGATATTCATGAGCCCCTAAGTCAGGTATTCCTACTTCCTCTAAGTATCTTTCAATTAATTCAGTGTATTTTTCATATAATTCATAGGCGTCTTTTTCAAACTGCCTTAAAGCATAATATAGCTTTGATTTAGCTCTCTCTGTTATGTTTGTTCTCATTCCACCAATTACAATGTTTGGTGGATGTATTCCTTCTCCTCCTACAATATCTACAACTAATTGTCCTACTTTTCTCATTCTCTGAATTAATTTTATTAATTCAATCTTTTTCTCTGCTTCCTCTGGTTTTAAGAAATCATCAATTGTTAATAAATGATGTAATGTATGAGAATGTAATCTATTTCCAATACCTACCAATTCCCTCAACAATAGTCCATCATCTGGAATTTCACACTCAATTGCATTTTCTATAGCTTCACAAGAAGCAATTCCGTGGGTAGTTTGACAAATTCCACAGATTCTCATGACAGCAATTGGAGCAAACTCTGCTGGCTTGCCCTTTAACATTGTTTCAAATCCTCTAACTGGGGTTGTATTTAAGTAGTATGCTTTATTTACAATCCCTTCTTCATTGACCTCTAAAATCAATTTAGCATGTCCCTCATGTCTTGTTGTAGGCGATATTTCTATTCTATTAGTCACAAAATTCACCTCCAAAGTAATACCACTCTAATGATATATTTACTAACTCAACTATCATTATTTTGTTTTATATAAGCCCATATAAGCTAATATCTCTTTAAAAATATAAATATAGGCATTTAATTTTTTAAATATGTTACAAATGGGTTTTTTTTATTATTATTAGAACAAAATATCTTGGTTAAGTATTATAACCATATATTTTACTTATTTTAAAAAACGTCATATTATTATATAGAAAAGAATAAAGTTACTAAAAAAAATAGGAAAAAAATGGGAAGGAATAAAGTCTTGAAGGATATATAATTGTTATAAATAAAATCATTTAATGAATTTATAAGCAATGATATACTTTCCTCAAAATGTATAGATATGGTAGTCCCGATATGTGGAGAGGATAAGGAAATGTCTATGTTATGTTTTAATAATATTCGTCATTATCGTTAAAAGGATATAGTATTCTTTTTATCCAAAACATTATGTATTATAGTTATACAATGATTTGCATGCAACTCTAATGGTGATAAGGATATTTTTTTAGCTTTAATCTTATCTAAAAATTTCTCATCCTCTTCTCCAATTCCTATGTGGTCTCCAAGTATAAAAACTGGATTTTCTATCTCAACATTTTCAACATCTTCTCCATTTTTATGTAAATAATAGATATTTTTTCCTTTATTGATTTTTTCTAAAATTAAATCTCTAAATCCTAATCTCTTTACATAAATTCCTGGTGTTGATAGATTCCAGCTCTTTCTTTCATCTTCATCAAGTTCTTCAAATTTTTTAAGGGCTTTTTTTATAAATATAGCTATATTTCTCTCATCTGGTGAAACCTTTTTTAATTCACTACCAACAAACTTTATACAAACTGGTGGATTAGGCTTTCCATATAAAACCGCATAAAAAATTACATCCCTCCTTATATCATGTGATAAAAAGAATGCATCGCTAACACATCTACATAATAAGTCTAACCTTCCACAACTTCCTGGTAAATCTTTTAAATTTATATCTGATGATGTTACTGTTTTATTTGCTTTAAATATAAACTCCCTCATAACATTCCCCTTTTCAACCTCTCAGGTATAGGACTTCTTGGTATATTATGATATAATTCTAAAGCAATATCTACAATATTCACACATCTATCTCCAAATCTCTCAATATCTTTTAAAAACATACCAAATTGAACATAGAAGTTTAAATCCTCTCTTTTGTTTTTTAAGACTTTGTTTAGCAATAGCTCAAGATTTTTATGCAACTGCTCTTCAAGCTCATGTATTTTTGTTTCTTTCCTCTTACTTTTAACAACATCTATTGCCTCAGTTAGCATCTCTCTAAGGATATTAAAGATTTCTTCAACTTCATTCTCAATATCCTCATATACTCTAAGCCCATGAACTACCTCTTCAGCAATGTTTGCTATATAATCTCCCAATCTTTCAAGATTTGAGGCTATAGTAGCAAAGGCATTAGCATAAGCTCCTGGCAAATATTTTAAAGCATTCATTCCTAAGAGCATTCTAATCTCTTCCTCCATTTTGTTTAGGGCATAATCTTTAATGATTATATCTTCAGCTAATTTTTTATCGTTATTTTTTAAAGCAGTATAAACTAAATCCAAGTTATTTAAAAGAGTTTTTTCCATCTTTTCTAAGGTTGTTTTTATCTCTTTCATTAAGATATATTCATCAAATTCTAAATTTATTTTATGCAATTTACTCATATCTACAACATATGGATGTTTAACTATCTTCTCATCAATCAATGGCTTTAAAAGCTTAGCAACGTATCTTCTACTAATTCCAAGTTTCTCAGCTATTTCATCCTGTGTTTCTGGCTCTTCTTCAATGATAACTCTTATTATCCCAGCTAAAGTTGCTTCTTTACCTCTCAACATAATATCTCCCTTAAATTCATATTTTATGTAATTAATTACTAAACTTTTTATAAATAGTTTCACTCATCATCAATTGAGATTACTTTAATTATTATGATTTAATATCTGGAATTTTAGATATCAATATAATAATATAAACTAAAACTAATTCACTAATTTCTGCAAAAGCTCTATAATTTTAAAAGGGAGATACAATGAAATTGAAAAATAAAATAATAAAAATTTATGAACTTGATGAGAAGGAAAGGGAAAATATATTAAATTTTTTAAAAAAGGAGATATTAAATGGAAAGATTATTATCTGTGGGACTGACACATTATATGGTATTTCAGCAAACGCCTTAGATGAATATGCAGTAAAAAAAGTTTATGAAATAAAGAAAAGAGATTTCAATAAGCCGTTATCAATATGTGTTAAAGATAAAAAAGAGATTGAAAAATATGCTTATATAAATGAGTTGGCTAAAAAAATTATAGATAAATATCTACCAGGTCCTTTAACGATAATTTTAAAGAAAAAACCATTAATTCCAGACATTGTAGCTAAAGATTACATTGGTATAAGAATTCCAGATGAGCCTGTTATTAGAGAGCTATCTATAGTGCCATTAACAACAACATCTGCAAATATATCTGGAAAGGAAAGCCCTACATCTTTAGATGATATAGATGGAGAAATATTAAAAAAAGTAGATTATATAGTAGATATAGGTAAATGCAAATATTCAAAACCTTCTACAATTATCAAAATAGAAAACAATAAAATAACTCCAATTAGGGAAGGAGCAATCCCAATTTCAGAGATTATTGAGGTATTTAGGGATTAATTAATAGATAAATTCTTTGTAAAAGATGTTATTATTGTTAAATATTTTTTTAATCTCATTTAAAAGCCCATCATAAGAATATTTTTTATCTAAATTTAGATTTTTCTTTAAGATTTCCCCAGCGTCGTCATCTCTCATGTTTTTAATTAAGAATATCACAGAACCTTTTAATATAACAGGATTCTTTAATATATTGTCTTTATCCCCATCAGTTATGCCCAAAATTTTTATACCAAATCTTGCTAAAATATCTCCACAAATTGTTGTAGTGTCATCTCCAATTGTTATTACTGCTAAAACATCCTTATTTTTAACCAGTTCAATAACATCCTCTCCAGCGTGATTAACAATTAATACATATCCTTTATCAGTCTCTTTATTCTTAATTTTTGGTTTTGTTGGATGCCTTCTCAAAATTCCTGTTTTTATTACAGCTTTTTTTAAATCAATATTCGTTAATTTTTCAACTCCTCCTTTTTTTAATTCTCCTCCAATAATATCAACTATCCTGCCATTCTCAGCAACTAAAATAACCTCACTACTTTTAGCTTTTCCAACAACAATACCATTAACCAATATTGCCTCACCTACATCAACACCATGAACTTTCCTAAATATTTTTCCATTTTCTTCCCAAACCTCCAAGCCATTACTTATACATCTCTCAATCTTTAAATTTAATTCTTTTGATAAATAGTTAGCAATATCTTCAACAACTTTTGAACCATCATAATTCCAAATAATTATAGTTCCATCCTTTTCTCCAGGTCTCTCAATCTGAATTATTGGTTTTTTTATATTTGATTTTTCAACAACAATCTTTCCAAAAGTATGTCCAGTAATCTTTGATTTTCCATAGTTCATTAAAATTAATATATCATTATCTGCCAATTTTTTTAATGATTGGGATGGCATCAATTTTTCTGAGATGTCAATAATATCTTGTAAGTTGTTGTCTATAACTGCCACTTTCCCCATAGTGCCTCCTAATTTAGCTTTAACATTTCCAAATTTTTTTAATAAATTTATAATCTTTAATGCATATCCGCTATCCACAATCTCAGGACCATGAACTACAACACCAATATTCATTCTTTGTCACCTTTTTTATGCCTCCATCTCCATAGTCCCTTATTTATCCAATCTTCTCCTAAGTTATGTTTCTCAGCATATTCTCTCAAAATTTTTTCCCATTTTTTCCACAACTCTGGGAATTCTTTCTTTATTTTATTCATTTCTCCCATTTCCATTGCTGGACACATGAAACAACCAATTCTATCAAAACCTTTCTCATACAATTTATTATATGGTGCTTTTTCTCTTAATAAATATATCCAGACATGTAAAGTAGTCCAATGGAATATTGGGAGAGCGTTTATTTGTTTTTTAATGTATGTATTTCTATGAACTCTTTTTTTAGTGGCTCTATTAAAGCTCTCGTATTTCCTAACTCCAACAAATGCTAAAACATCATTCTCATAATTCTCCTCAATAAATTTTTTTAATGGCTCTAATTTACAAACATCAGAGCACCACCTATAATCTCTTGCAGGAATGCCATATTCTTTAACTTTCTCCCAGAAATCCTCTCCTTTTAATTTTATTATTTTAATGCCATAATGCTTTTCAACATCTTCAATATTTTTTAATGTCTCTTCAAATTCTAATCCAGTATCAACAAATATAACATCAATGTTCTTTCCTAAAGCTTTTAATGTTAAAATTAATGTGGTTAAGCTATCTTTTCCACCAGAAAATGCCACCATAACTGGCTTTTTTATTCTTTCATAAGTGTTTTTTATAAATCCAAGAGCATTTCTTTCAAATGTATCTATAACTCCTTTATTTGCTCTAACCATTAAATTAAATGCCTTTTCTAAGCTATCATAACTCTTTCCAGTTTCATAATTTTCTTCATCATCTTTAATAAAAAATCTAACCTTAACAACTTTACCTTTTTCCATATTTTTTATATCTTCAGAAGAAACAACAGCCAATCCAACACCAACAGCCCTATCATATTCATCAACTATTATTACATCATCTCTCTCTTCAATGTCATCTGTAAATTCAATTATTCCTGGTCTTAAAACAGAACCTTTTTTATTTTTCAAAACCTCCACAACATCATTCTTTATTTTAATTATTTTTTTGTAAGCTCCTTTTTTTATCAAATCCTTTGCACCATTTAATTTTAACTTAATTTTCCATCTTTCTTTATTTTCATCAAAGTAAATTAAATATTTGACTTCACCATCAACTATAACTTCATAAGCTTCCTCATTTCCAGGAAGTTTATTTAGCAAAATAATTTTTCCATTTAATACATTTTTTGCTCCAAATTCTTCCTCTATAACTTTATTTATAAAGTCAATATCATATTGAAATCCTAATCTTGGATCTCCAGGGGGTGTTAATTTTACTTCTTCAGCTTTTGAGCCACAAACTTCACAAACTCTTCCCAATAATGGAATATTACAATTTTTACACCATTTTAAGTGAATCTTTCCAATGTATGTTTTCATAGTTATCACATTTATAGCTTTAGCTTCGAGAGATTATAAGTTCAAAAATATCTTAATTATTAAAATTAATGAACTTCTTCTTTTTGGAAGGGCATTAAGCTATAAATATACATTTGAAAAAGATTCATATAAAATAAGTTATATATAGAATAAAAAATTTAGATAGTAATCTAAATTTATAATTTACCGAAAGTATCTCCTCTCAATCCTCTTCTCAAAGTCTCTAAACTTATAACCTCATCAAAGGCAATATTTGCTAAATTAACTGAACTACCAAACTTTAATATAAAAGCTGCCTGCTGATTCTTTTGTGGAGCTTCAAAGATAACTTTCTTAATATCTACATTTTTAGCTAAAACGTCTAATTCCTTTTCCTTTATCTTTCCCTCTTTATCAAACAGTCCTATACATTTACCGCTCTCTCTACCTTCAATAATAACGTAATTTGCTCCAGCATCTAAATCAAAGTTTATTAATTTAATTCTATCCTCTATAGTTAATTGTCTATCTTTCTCTGGCAATTTTTTACCAACTTCTGTTAAAACTATAAATCCGTTATCTTTAGCTTTCTCTATAGCTTTTTTTCTTTCTTCTAAGCTTATATCTGAAGAACCATCAGAGATTTCAATAGCCTCAAAGCCAAGTTTTTCACATTCATTTAAAAATTCATCAAATTTGTTTTTAAGGTATGCATATTCAAATAATGTTCCTCCAGGATAAACTTTAATGCCCAAATCTTTATAGTAGTTAATTTTTTCTTTAACAACCTCTCTATTAATAACCGCAGAAGTACCCCACCCAAACTTTACAAAATCTATATAATCACCACAAACTTTTAAATAATCCTCAACAAATTTTGGTGGCAAACCTTTGTCTAACACAACTGTCAATCCTCTGTCAAAATCTTCATATAGGAATTCAAAAGCTTTCATAAACTTCACCTTAGTTTCTTTTAAGAAATTTTTTTATATGTGATTTTTCTTATAGTATAAATATGTTGTAAAATTATAAAAAGTTTGATAGTAAATAGCAAGATTAAGTATATATTCTTTATGATTTATTTCCAAATAGAAAAAGTAGAGGGATAACATGAGAGGTAGCTTAGCAATCTACAATGCCTTAAAAGAGGCGAAGATAGATTTTATATGCTCTGTTCCATGTGCAAATCTAAAAAATTTGTTAAAATTAATTGATGAAGATAAAAATCTCATCCATATGCCAGCTACAAGAGAAGAAGAAGCTTTTGGAATATGTGCTGGAGCTTATTTGGCTGGAAAGAAAACAGCAATACTACTACAAAATTCAGGGATTGGAAATTCAATAAATGCAATTGCTTCATTATACAAAACCTTCCAAATCCCTACATTATTAATAATCAGCCATAGAGGAGATTTGAAAGAGCAAATACCTGCTCAAATACCTATGGGAAGATGGATTGAAAAACTGTTAGATGTTTGTGAAATCCCATTCTATAAACCAAAAACTCCAGAAGAAGCTTATAAATTAATAAAATATGCTTCTTCCTATATGGACAAAATATCTTATCCTGTAGCTTTGTTATTTGATGCGTTATATTGGGAATATGATTTAGAAAAGTAAAAAATAAGAGATGATACCATGTATCCTAAGAGAATAGACATAATTAAAAAGATTATTGAAAATGTTGGAGAGAAAGAAATAATAGTTAGCAATATTGGAATACCTTCTAAAGAGTTGTATTATATAAAAGATAGAGAAAGAAACTTTTATATGCTTGGTTCAATGGGATTAGCCTCTTCTATTGGCTTAGGATTGGCTTTAAATTGTAAAGATAAAGTTATAGTTATAGATGGTGATGGCTCTATATTGATGAATCTCGGCTCTTTATCTACAGTAGGATACATGAATCCAAAAAATTATATATTAGTTATAATAGATAATTCTACTTATGGTTCTACAGGTAATCAAAAAACTCACACAAGTAAAAACACGAACTTAGAGGAGATAGCTAAGGGCTGTGGTTTAGATGCAATAACAACATATAGCTTAGAAGAATTCGAAAAAGAGTTTAAAAGAGCTTTAAATGAAAATAAATGCAAAGTTATTATTGCCAAAGCAATTCCATACAATGAAAAATGTCCTAACATAGAGATTCCACCTGTTGTTTTGAAGTATAGATTTATGCAATCTTTAAAAAATTTAAAGTGAGAATATGATTCCAGAAGAAATTTACAAAATTTTGAGGAAACAGAGATATCAAATAGACAACCACACAGCAGTTAAGCTATGTGGATGGGTTAGAAAAAAGATGTTGGAAGATAAAAATTGCTATAAATCAAAATTTTATGGTATTGAGACACATAGATGTATTCAATGCACACCGTCAGTTATTTGGTGTCAGCAAAATTGTATATTCTGTTGGAGAGTTTTGCCAATGGATATTGATATAAATATAAAAGAAATTAAAGAACCAAAATGGGATGAGCCAGAAGTTGTTTATGAGAAAATCTTAGAGATGCATAGAAGAATAATTTTAGGATATAAAGGAGTATTAGATAGAGTTGGAGAGAAAAAATTTAAAGAGGCTTTAGAACCAAAGCATGTAGCTATATCTTTATCAGGAGAGCCTACTCTTTATCCATACTTAGATGAATTAATAAAAATATTCCATAAGAATGGATTTACAACATTTGTAGTCTCAAATGGAATCTTAACTGAGGTTATTGAGAAAATAAAGCCTACTCAGCTATATATCTCGTTAGATGCCTATGATTTGGATAGCTATAGAAGAATATGTGGAGGAAAGGAAGAGTATTGGGAAAATATCTTAAATACCTTAGACATTTTAAAAGAGAAAAAAAGAAGTTGTATAAGAACTACTTTAATTAGGGGCTATAATGATGACATTTTAAAGTTTGTAGAATTATATGAAAGAGCTGATGTCCATTTCATTGAGTTAAAGTCATATATGCATGTAGGTTATTCACAAAAAAGATTAAAAAAAGAAGATATGCTACAACATGATGAAATTCTAAAATTAGCTAAGATGTTAGAAGAAAACAGCTCATATAAATTAATTGATGATAGTGAAGATAGTAGAGTGGCGTTATTACAAAATGAAAATAGAAAGATAAATCCAAAGATTTTTAATTAATTATTTTATTTTTTCTCTAAGAATAACTAAAGAGTTTTTATTTACTTTATTTTCATTAAATCTTTCAATATACTCTCCATCTAAATAATTTAAAAGTTCTCTTCCAATCTCTCCAACAAATATGTATTGACAGTTAAAGTTTTTTAGAACTTTAGATAGCTTTTTTATATCAATTTCTTCACAAACTATTCCAAAATCTCCGCCAATATATATATCCCCATTAAACACTTCTAAAAAATCTTTTATAGCATAATAGATAGCTTTTACATCTAAACCAGGATTAATATTTTTTATTAAAATATTTCCATTAACTTTTTTAATTTCCATTCTATTTTTTATAGTAAAGGTTTTTAATCTTTCTTTTATTTCATCCACATTAACCAAATTTTTACAAATCTCTATTGCAAATAATGAATTTTCTACAAAATGCAATCCAAAAACGTTTTTATTGAATTCAAAGATTTCATCAAAGTATTCAAATTTTAGAGGGTATTTGTTTAAAATCTTTGCCTTATCTGCATCAACAATATTTAGACATTTATGGTTTATTTTTAAGTTATATCTGTTAATATCTCTCTTATTTATAAACGATATTTCAGCATTTTTTAAAGAGCCAAATTTTGCAGTTAATGCATCTCTTAATCCATTTGCTATTTTATAATTTTCTAATACATTTATTATAGCTCCATATTTACATTTAATTAATCCCAATGAAGTTTCAAATATAAAAAAGTCATATCTATCTATATCTAAATTATTTAACACTCTTAAAATAGTTGGTGGAGCAATTGAGCCATAATTTGAGTTGTGTAAGTAAGTTGTATATTCTTCTTTTAAGATATGATTTATTAAAGATGTTGTTGTAGTCTTTCCCTTAACTCCAGTGATATTTATTATTTTTTTATGGATATTTCCAAATTTTTCCTTTAATATTTCAGATACTGCATCAGTAAATGGAATAAAGTTAATATCTATTGGGCAGTGTATTGGAGCTATAATTCTATCATACTTTTCAAAGTTTGGAGGTTCAAAAAATAGATTGAATTTATTTTTAAATCTTTCTTTTAATTTTAAATATCTTTCCTTAAAATCATCAGATTTTTTTATTTTTTGATAAATATCCCATACATCAACATCATAGCCCAAATTTAAATATTCTTCAGCTAAATCCAATGCTCCATGATTTACATCAACAATCAACATAAAAAACACCAAAAAAAAGATTTTAAAATTTTAATTAATAGTTCCTTTAAGCATTGCTATGACAAATCTCGTCTCTGCTTTATCCATCTCCTTTAATGAGTTTCCTTCAATTATAAAAGTATTGTTTATTCTTATTATAGTTGCATTATTTTGTGTTCTTATAAACTTTATAACCATTGTTTTATTGTTGTGAATTAAATATTCACTATCATTTATTTTAAGTTTATTTATTGATGATTTTCCATTTGCAAAGATACTTTTTACAGTTACAGTTGTATTAGTTCTGTTTAACTCAATAACTATATTGTGGGGGTAGAACTGATTGAACCATACTAATTTTGTTATTAAATCAATTATTGAAACTTCTCCTTCTTCGGGCTTTAAACTTAAATTTCCATAAATGTAAATCAGTATTTTAGAGTGATAATAATCATAAATTTCTTTATCAGTTGTATTTATCAACTTTACTTCTTTTGCTTCTCCAATTGTTGCCCTCAAAGGAACTTTTATTGGAGTTCCATTATACTCAATTACAATATCTTTTTTTAAATCATTAATATTTTTAGACGTAATACACATAGACATTGAAGTTATTAATACAATTATTCCAAGAATTAACAGCAGTTTTTTCATTTTTTCCCTCCTTTTATGTAATCATATCCATAATAAAGCAGGATAAACAAAATTACTAAATACCAATATTCTTTAACCCAGATTGATAAATAACCTAAATATGGAATTACTAAGGGATGACCATTTATAACTACAACTCTCTGCTTTATTTGATTAACTGAAACGAGCTCTGGGTCGTGTATATTGTTATTGTCTCCTTTTATTATAAAGTAAGTGTTATTATTAAATTTAACCTTATCAATGACTCTATGGATTACTGGTGTTATTGGACTTTTTGGGATGTCAATCTCTAATATTTTGTAAGTACCATTATCTGTTTTTAAATCACCTAAGACGTTTATTGAGATTTCTTTATTATCATAATTTTCTTTAAATATACATAGAGTTTTAATTGGATTTAGATGAAGTTTATAATATATTTCATATAACAAATATTGATAATAAGGCCAGTGAGCTTTATAAACAACAATATCTCCAACTTTAACATCATTTGGATTAAATTCAAACCCAGCATTTTCTACTATAACCAAATCTCCTCTCTTCATTATTGGATACATACTATCTGAAACTACAACATTTACATGACTCCAAATTAAAAACAAAACTACTAAGAATATTATCCATTCAACAACATCTTTTTTACTGATTTTTAAGTTAATGTTTTCACCTCTCTAATATAAATGAGCATTTTTTATCATCCTTGGAATTAAAGCCATTATAACACTTTCTCTGCATAAATCTTTTCTTGTTATATTATTATCAGTTAAATAACCAATTAAACCAATATTTTTTCCAATATCTTTAACTCCCGAAATTTTTTCAGCTATTTTTCCACCTTCAATTCCATTTAACACATTCTCAGCTATAATCTTTGGATATTCAAAGCCCTGAGATAAGCCAACAGTCTCTTTAATTCCATCAAAAACTACACATACATGGATGTCTATGTAGTGTTCTCCCACTTTTATTAAACCTGCTTCTATTCCTACTGCATAAGTACATTGAACTTTTTCAAATGCATTTTTAGCTCTGTTTAATGCTCCTAAATACGTTTCTTCCAGTCCAATAGGATGAGCTGAGACATTACTATCCACATCAACCCCAATAACTTCAACAGTCCCTAAAACCTTTTCAAAACCTTCTTTAACCGCCTCTATTTTAACAGGATTTGTTGAACCAACAGCTACAACTTTTAACTTATGCCTTGCCATGCTCAGATTTTTAGCTTCCTCTATACATTTTTCATTTTTGCATAAAAATCTCCCAAATAAAAAAATTTCTGCTTTTTCACCACAAATCTCACATTTTTTATTTTCAAATTCCATTACAATCCCTTATTTATTTTTGAATTAATGTATTCGTAACTTATATATAAGCTATATGTTATTATCTATACCACTAACAAAAATATTTAATTGTTTGTTATTTGATTATTAAGTTTATTAAATAGAACCCTGGAATAAATGATAAACAGCATTTTAACTCCCATAATATCATTTTTTCATAGGATTATAATAATTTGCAAAAATCTAATTTAAGTACTTTAACAATATATAGAAAAATACTATGGGGGATTATTATGGCTAAAAAATCTAAAAAAAATAATGAAAATAAAAGTAATCTAAGATGTCCAATAGTTTGTGTTTTGGGGCATGTTGACCATGGAAAGTGTTTAATGCCTAACGAGAAAGTATTAACTCCTTTTGGAGAAATAAAAATAGAAGATTTATTTAAACAAGGAAAAGAGATTATTGAAAAAGATAATTATAAAGTGATAAAAAAATTGGATATAGATGTTTATACATTAGATGAAAATGGAAAAATTAAGATAATAAAAGCTCCTTATGTATGGAGATTAAAGCATAACGGAAAAATGATAATGGTAAAGTTAAAAAATTGGCATTCTATAACAACAACACCTGAACATCCATTTTTAACAAATAATGGATGGATTAAGGCTGAAAATATTAAAAAAGGAGACTTTATAGCTATACCAAAAAAACTATATAATAATATAAGCTTTAAAAAATTTGTAGAATTTTGTAAAGATAAATTCGATAATGAAAATATTTCATTGCCTAAATCATTAGATGAGTGGAAAACCATATTTTATTTTGCTGGAAAGATATTTGGAGGCTATAAAGAATTTAAAAATAATAAACTAAATGAATTGGAAAAATTAATTAAAATTCTATTTGACTTAAATATATCTAAAAATATCATATCTTTTCCAAAGATATTATATATTGCTCCAAAAGAGATAGTTGCAGAGTTTATTAAAGGATACTTTGAAATGGCTGGAAAAATTAATGTAGAACAGAATAGAATTGAGATTTTTAGCATTTCAGAGGAGTTTATTAGAGGATTTTCTATAGTTTTGTTGATGTTTGGAGTAATTTCTAAAATCTATATTAAAAATAACAATGGCACAAAATATTACCAATTAAATATTGTAGGTAAAAGAAATATAATAAACTTCAAAAATATTGGATTTGAAATAGATATTTTAGACAAAATTATAGAAAAGAGCAGAAAGAGTGAGAAATATCCAATAAATAAAGACATGAAAAGATTAAGAATTCTATTTGGATTAACTAAGAATGAAGTAAATATCCCATATTACGCAAAATATGAGAATGGAGAAGAAATTCCTTCTTATGAAATTGTTGAAAAATTCTTAAACTTATTAAAGCCAAAGAACTTAGATAAGAAGATAAAAGTATTAGAAGGGATAGAAAAAGATTTCAATTATTTAAAATCCTTTGAAAGTGATGGGTTAATAAAAGATAATAACTTAACTGAATTAGGAAAAGAGGCATTAAATATTTGGAAAAATCATGAATTTGGTGAAGATGATATTAAATACATGAAAAATTTAATTGAAAATATTGCATTTGTTGAAGTTGAAGATGTTGAAGTTATTGATTATGAGGGCTATGTGTATGATTTAACAACAGAAACACACAATTTTATAGCAAATGGTATTGTTGTACATAACACAACATTACTGGATAAAATTAGAAAAACAAGAGTTGCTAAAAGAGAAGCTGGTGGAATTACTCAACATATTGGAGCGAGTGAGATTCCAATTGATGTTATAAAAAGAGTGTGTGGAGATTTATTAAAGATGTTAAAAGCAGATTTGAAAATTCCTGGATTGTTAGTTATTGACACCCCAGGACACGAGGCATTTACTTCATTAAGAAAAAGAGGAGGAGCCTTGGCTGATATAGCCATATTAGTTGTTGATATAAACGAGGGCTTTAAACCTCAAACTATAGAGGCTGTGAATATATTAAGGCAATACAAAACCCCATTTGTTGTAGCTGCAAATAAAATTGACTTAATCCCAGGATGGAACTCTAAGGAAGTTCCATTTATATTAAACTTTAATGAAAAGACTCAACATCCAAATGCTTTAACTGAATTTGAAATAAGATTGTATGAGAATATAATAAAACCATTAAATGAGCTTGGTTTTGATGCTGATTTATATTCAAGAGTTCAAGATGTTACTAGAACTGTATGTATAATCCCTGTCTCGGCAGTGACTGGTGAAGGAATTCCTGATTTGTTGATGATGGTTGCTGGATTAGCTCAGAGATTTTTAGAAGATAGATTAAAGCTCAATGTTGAAGGTTATGCAAAAGGAACAATATTAGAGGTTAAAGAGGAAAAAGGGTTAGGTACTACAATAGATGCAATAATTTACGATGGAATAGCTAAGAGAGGAGATTATCTAGTTGTAGGATTACCAGATGGTGTTTTAGTAACAAGAGTTAAAGCCCTATTAAAACCAAAACCATTGGATGAAATGAGAGACCCAAGAGATAAATTTAAGCCTGTAAATGAAGTAGTTGCTGCTGCGGGGGTTAAGATAGCTGCTCCAGAGTTGGATAAAGTTATTGCAGGATGTCCAATAAGAATTGTTCCAAAGGATATGATAGAGAAAGCAAAAGAAGAGGTCATGAGAGAGGTTGAAGAAGCAAAGATTGAGGTCGATAATGAAGGAATTTTAATTAAAGCAGATACTCTTGGTTCATTAGAAGCTTTAGCTAATGAATTAAGAAAGTTAGGAATTAAAATTAAGAAGGCAGAGGTTGGAGATATAACTAAAAAAGATGTTATTGAGGTTGCATCATACAAGCAGAGTAACCCATTGCATGGAGCAATAGTTGGATTTAATGTAAAAATCTTACCTGAAGCTCAGAAAGAAATTGAAAAATATGACATAAAAGTGTTTTTAGGTAATATTATATACAATTTAGTTGAGGACTTCACAGAATGGGTTAAAAAAGAGGAAGAGAGAATTAAATATGGTGAATTTGAAAAGCTCATTAAACCAGCTATTGTTAGAATTCTACCAGATTGTATATTTAGACAAAAAGACCCTGCAATTTGTGGAGTTGATGTTATCTATGGAACTTTAAAAGTTGGTTATCCTTTAATGAGAGAGGATGGAATGCAGTTAGGTTATGTTAGAGAGATAAAAGATAGAGGAGAAAATGTCAAAGAGGCAAAAGCTGGAAAAGCTGTTTCAATATCTATAGAAGGAAGAATTACATTAAAAAGGCATGTTGATGAAGGAGATTATATGTATGTGGCAGTTCCAGAAAGCCATGTTAGAGAGCTATATCACAAATACATGGATAGATTGAGAAATGATGAGAAGGAGGCATTGTTAAAATACATGGAATTAATGCAAAAACTGACAAATAATATATTTTGGGGAAGATAATGATTTTTAGATTTTATTATTTAATATTTTATTGTATATATCAATAGCCTCTTCAATTCTACCTAATTTTTCAAGTATTCGTGCTTTTTTTAACAGTGAATTAGTTAGCATAAAATTATTGTACTTTAATTCCGAAATAAGCTCATCATAAATTTTTAATGCTTCATCAAGTTTTTCTAAATGTTCATATACAACAGCTTTATAAAATTTTGTTTCAAGATCTTTGGGAAACTTCTCTAAATATTTATTGAGACTTTTTAGGGAATCTTCATAATTTCCAGCAATTAATTCAATATATCCAATATCTTTATATGCATGTATCCAATCTTCATTTAATTCAACTGCAATATATAAACATTTAAGAGCCTCTTTGTATTTTCCCAATTTTTTTAACATTCTTCCTTTTAGATACCAAGCATAACCGTCATTTTTATTAATCTCTATCACTTTATCCAAGCATTTAATTGCCTCTTCAACTTTTCCAATATCGTTGAGCAATATTGCTTTTTGTCTCCAAACTGATGATAGCTTATCGTTTAAAGACAAAAGCTCATCAAAATTTTTTAATGCTTCTTCATATCTCCCCAATTCAATAAATATTAACGCTTTATGGAATGGAGATAGATAGCATTTTGATGATACTTTTGAGAGTTTATCACTATACTTTAATGTTTTTTCATAATCTCCTTTAACAAAATTTAAACATATCAAATTTGCCAAAGATAAAGGAGATTTTTCTTTCTCATTAGCTATTTTTTCAAAATATTTTATGGATGTTTCCATATCACCCATAACTTTTAAAATTATCGCTTTTATATATAGAACTAAAGAATTTTTTTGGTCCAATGATGATGCTTCATCCAAATATTTTATTGCTTTTTCAAAATCCCCTTTATCAGAAGACTCAATCGCTTTAATAATATTTTTTAAAACTTCAAGAGTTTTTATCATATCATTACAGTCCATTTACATCACTTTTATAATTTAGAGTTATAGATAAATATTTATAAATATTAAAATTAAACCAAAATATTTTAAACACAGTAAAACACAGTATTATTTGTGTATAAACGAATATATACCTTTTTACCTTTTTGAAGATTTTCAAATGTAACTACTTATGATATTTTTAAAAAAAAGAAAATAAAAATGGAATAAAAATAGAAAAATTCATAATAAACTAATGATTTTTTAATTTTTACCATATAGAGCATATAACTTACTGAATTTTTCAAGAGTGTTGCATAACTTATTAGTTAATATTTCTTCAAGAGTGTCAATAGCCCCTGTTGGACATACTTCTTTACAAATCTCTACATCTCTCTTATAACATCCATCACATTTTATTGCTATTCCATCAATTCTTATAGCTCCAAATGGACATGCTAAGGCACATAATCCACATCCAATGCATTTATCTTTTATAACTACTACTTTATCGTCAATCCTCTCTATAGCATTTTCTGGACATGCATATAAGCAGGGATTTTTAGCGCAATGCATACATTTTATAGGAAATTTTTCAAAATTTATTCCATTTATTGGACAACTTCTTTCGCATCTTCTGCAACCAATACAAAAGCCAATATTAACTACTACCATAATTTCACCAAATTATGGCTGAACTTTTGCATCTATGGTTATTTTTGAAATTAAGCTGTTATCTGTTTTTTGTGAAGGTATTGAAATCTTTCCAAATAAATTCAGGGCTTTATCTCTCTTAACAAATATTAGCTCATTTACATCAATAAGCTCTAAGCATCTCTTTGAACATGCTTTAACACATGCTGGTTCATCACCATTGCATAAAATACACTTGTATGCTTTGTCTTCCATTAATATAGCTCCAAATGGACATGCTAAGGCACATAATCCACATCCAATGCAAATTTCTTCATTTAAATATACATATCCATCTTTGTGTTCAATTGCTGAAACAGGACAAACTTCTTTACATGGAGCTGAAGCACAGTGCTGGCAAAGAATTGGAATGTATTTACCATCTTTCTCCATTATACTTATTCTTCCTACTTTATTTTTTTCCATGCATGCTTTAACACAATCTCCACAGTTATCACAGTTGTAGTTTGCCATTATTATTTTTTTCATCCCTATCACCTCCAAATTAAAAATATAATAGAAGGAAATGAAAGAAACTTTAAGAAAGTTTCATCAAAGCTAACACCTCCGAGTATAGCGAGGAGGTGTAAATTATATTTGTATGCAAAATGAGATAAACTTTTATTAATAATAATTTGAATGCCTTCCACAAGGAAGGCATTCACTAATACCTTATTTTAATTAAGATAGTTTTGCACACAACTATTAAATAGGACTTTTGCAGGAATAAATATTTTATTGAACATGACACCTTAAATGTGTCTAAATTCCTAATTAGTATATAATATGTGAAAGTTCTATTAAAATATTATAAACCTAACAACTTACACTTTTCGTCTATATATCTTTGAATTCTTTCAATATCCTCGTCAGTTAAGTGTCTATATCTTTTCTGCATCTTCAAATACTCTCTAACTGGCTTTCTCTTAGCTGGTTTGTATGTAATTCTAAATTCCCCATTTTCAATTTCATATAACGGGAAAACTCCAGTTTCAACAGCCAATCTTCCAATTTCTATTGTTTTTTCTGGAGGATATCCCCAACCTGTTGTACAAGGCTGTAATACTTGTATGAATTTAGGCCCTTCAATGCTTAAAGCTTTTTTAACCTTTCTCATGAAATCTTCAGGATATGAAATGCATGCAGTAGCTACATAAGGAATGCCATGAGCTGCCATTATCATTGTCATGTCTTTTTTAGGTCTATCCTCTCCTCTAATTTTTGAACCTGCTGGAGAGGTCGTTGTAGCAGCCATAAATGGAGTTGAGGAACTTCTCTGTATTCCAGTGTTCATGTATGCTTCGTTATCGTACATTATATATAATATATCATGCCCTCTCTCCATAGCTCCACTTAATGCCTGAAAACCAATATCTGCTGTTCCACCATCTCCTCCAATAGCTATAACATTTATTTTTTTGTCAGCATATTTTCCTCTCTTTCTTTTTAATACTTTTACAGCTGCCTCAATACCACTTGCTGTTGCTGCAGCGTTTTCAAATGCTGTATGTATCCATGGAACTCTCCATGATGTTTCTGGGTAGGGTGTTGTCATAACCTCTAAACATCCAGTAGCATTTGATATAATTGTGTTTTTTCCAGCCACTTTTAGCAATAACCTTGCTACAATTGCTGCTCCACAACCAGCACATCCTCTATGTCCAGGGGCAAAGTATTCCTCTCTTGGAAATTGCATTACAATCACCTTATAAAAATTATTAAATTAAATTATTATAGCAGTATTTACTCTTTTAATCCAATCCAAACAGTTTCATCATCTTCTGCCTTTTCAACATGGTTAATTATTGTTTTTATATCCTCTACCTTAATATCTCTTCCACCCAATCCAACAATGTAGTTGCAAACCTTCTTATTCTTTAAAATTGATGCCATTTCAATTCCTAAAGCTCCCTTATTAAATCCAAATGAGATATTTTTATCTAACACAGCTATATTTTCTGCATCTTTTAAAAGTTCCTTAACGTCTTCTTTTGGGAATGGTCTATAAGTTTTTATTCTCAACAATCCTACATCTTTTCCTTCTTTTTTAAGTTCATCAATAACATACTTTATAGTCCCACAAACAGAACCCATTGCTATTAAAACGGTATCTACATTATTATTTAAGTTATATGCCTCAACTAAGCCATTTCCATATTTTCTCTTAAATCTTTTAGCAAACTCCTCATTAACTTCTTTAATTACTTTTTTAGCTCTTTCCATAGTTTCCTCTATTTGTTTTCTTGTTTCCATGTAGCAATCCGGAACACCCACAGGTCCTTGAGTTATTGGCCTATCAGGGTCTAAATATGCGTGTTTTGGTTCATAAACTCCTAAAAATTCTCTAACTCTCTCAGACTTTGGAATTGTTACTGGCTCTACTGTATGCGTTAATATAAATCCATCTAAACAAACCATAACTGGCAATAAAACATCTTCATTCTCAGCTATTTTGTAAGCTTGAATAATGCTATCGAGTGTTTCTTGGTTATCTTCAACATATATCTGAATCCATCCAGTATCTCTCTCTGCTATTGAATCTTGTTGGTCGTTCCATATATTTATAGGAGCTGATAGTGCTCTGTTAGCAACCATCATAACTATTGGTAATCTCATTCCAGAAGCGATAAATAACATTTCATGCATCAAAGCTAAACCTTGTGAGGCTGTTGCTGTAAATGTTCTTGCTCCTGTTGCAGCAGCTCCAATACAGGCAGACATTGCTGAGTGCTCGCTCTCTACTTTTATATATTCAGCATCCAACTCTCCATTAGCTACAAACTCAGCTAACTTCTCAACACATGTTGTTTGTGGGGTTATTGGATAAGCAGCTATAACATCGACATCAGCTAATCTAGCCGCTTCAGCTGCTGCTGAAGTCCCTGTAATAACTTTAACTTCACACATCTTTTCCACCTTTAATTATTTAATTTAATTTATTTCTCTTCTCTAACCTTTGTTATTGCATTTACAGGACATTCATTCATACAAATTAAACATCCTTTACAGTAATCATAGTCTATTTTAAAGTTTCCATTTTCATCTTCTTGAATAGCACCTTCAGGGCAGAATATGTAGCAATTTTCACATTTTACACATTTTTCATTGTCTAAAATTGGTCTAAAAGTTCTCCATCCCCCTGTTTTGTTTTTAATTGAATTTCCAGCCTCATATATAATAGCTGCAATTGTAACCATTCAATCCACCTCAATAGTTTATCCATATTTTTTTAACATCTCATTATAAGCCACTTCAGCTGCTTTAGCATTTTTCTCTCCCAATTTTCCTTTGAATGTGTCTAATATAGCTTTTTTAACTGATTCTAATGTAACTAATTTTGTAGCTCCAGCAAATGCTCCGACCATTGCAGTATTTACTATAGGAATTCCTAAAACATCTAAAGCTATTCCTGTAGCATCAATTGTATATGTTTTAAATCCTAAATTTAGGTCATCTTTAACTGTATTAATTATAACAGCTCCATTTTCCTTTAACCCCTCAACAACATTAATACTTTCAAGTAGTGTAGCATCTTGAACTACAACATAATCTGGGTTGTAAATTTGACTTCTCAATCTGATTTTTTTGTTATCTATTCTTGTAAATGCCATAACTGGGGCTCCTCTTCTCTCGACACCAAAAAATGGAAATGCCTGGCAGAATTTTCCATCATAAAAAGCAGCCTTAGCTAATATTTGAGCGGCAGTAACAGCACCTTGCCCTCCTCTTCCATGAAATCTAATTTCTATCATACACTCACCCTAAATTGTCATTATCAATCATTAACAATTGCAAAGGTAATATATAAAGTTTTGGAGATTAAGTTAATTGACGAAAATAGTTTAGACATAGAGAAAATTATAGGACTTTCGTAGGCATAAATAATATTTATGAACTTTGAGGCCTTTGGCATCATTTTTTCCTTATTTAATTATATAAAGTGCGAAAGTCCTATCGAGAATGAATACGAAAAAGGAGAAAATTGGAAGTTCGATTACTTTATTGACCAAAAAACTATAGTTGTTGTAGAGGAAGAAATAACTACAAACTTAACTAATATTGACTTTGAAAATCAAGAATCTTATATAAAAATGTATAAAAAACGATTGAATATTGAAACAAGGTTCAGAATGCTTAAAGATGTATCTATTAAAACGAAATCAACCTCTTTAAAAGTTATGTTGTTACTTTTTATGCTTAGATGCCTTGTTGAAATATATAAGTTGTTAGATGAGTTCAATTATTCAATCAGGGTTATGCGTAATACTCCGTTGTATATGTCTAATTTATTATTTCGTAAGATACTGAATTAATCCTGGGTTAATTAATATACTTAAATATATTTTAAAAATATTAGAATACATCGATTAATAGAAAGATATAAATATTACCTAAAGTATTTTTACTCATAAGGGGATAAATAAAGTATGGTGAGGACATGAACCCAGAGATGATAATTGGAATGATGAACTCAGATATTGCCAAAGAAATGGCTCCAAAGATGATGCCAAAAATTATGCCCTTAGCTTTGGAAAAGTTTTTAGATAAAATTCCTGAAAATGAAAGAAATGAGTTTATAGCAAAAGTAATTGATATATTTGTTAGTAAAGATGAAAAAAAGGAAATTTCCTCTGAGTTTTGTGATATGTTTGAAGTAATGTTAAATATTAAGGGACTAAAAATTCATTCAAGGGGTGGAAAGGGAGCTACAAAAGAAAAAATATCTCCAATGGATTTATTTTTAGCAGGGCTGTGTGGATGTATCTGTATAGCTGTTGGTAATACATTAAAAGATAACAACATAGATGCTAAAATAAAGGTAGATGGAAAGGTTGAGAAATCCTTTGAAGAAGGAAAAATAAAGAAAATAATCATAAACATTTATGTAAAAGTTAATGAAGGTATAGATAAAGAAGATTTAAAGAAATTAGTTTTAGAAGGTTCTAAAAAATGCTTAATTAGCAACTCTTTAAATTGTGAGATTGAAAAGAACGTTATCTTTGAATAATTTTGGGGATTTTTATGTGGTTTATGCCAATGATGGGATTTCCAATTTTTGGATTTTTCTTTATGGGTTTGTGGTTTATAATTAGAATTATAATAGTTATAATTGCTATTATAGATATTTTAAGGAGAGAGGACTTAGAGATTCTTGAAAAAATATTGTGGATATTGGTTGTTTGGTTTTTAGGGATAATTGGGGCGATAATTTATTATTTGTTATCAAAAAGAAATTCTAAGAGTAAAGGAGATGAAAATGGCAAAGATATTAGTAGTAACTGATGGAGCTTATGGTTATAGGATTAAAGAAACTGTCAATACCTTTGGAAAGAAAAATAAATTTATTAACATTTTTAAAATTGATAAACCAAGTGATTTAATAGTTGATGATATAGAGTTTCCAGAGGAGTTGCTAAATAAAATTAAAGAGGCTGATATCTTATTACTCTATACTCAACATCCTGATAATTCATACCATCTCTGCTATAAGGCAAGGAAATTGAATAAAAATATAGCCATAATCGTTGCTACATGGAAAGGAGAGGGAGAAAAAAAAGAATTAAGTAAATTTGACGCTATATGCCCTGAGGAGATGTGTTTATTAGATGAAAAAGAAGTTGGGGATTTAATAAATAAATATCCAAAATTAAAAGAATTTTTAGATGAATTTGGAAGTCCAAAGGTTAAAGTTTATGTTAAAAATAACAAAGTTGAAGACGTTGAGGTTTTAAGAACATCAATCTGTGGTTCAACCCTATTCATGGCTAAGTTGATGAAAGGAATGGAAGTTGGTGATATTGAAGAGTTCAGTAAAAAAGCAGCCATGTTAATTCAAAGATATCCATGCGTTGCTGGAAAGATAAAACTTTTTAGAGGGGATTGTAAAAAGATGAAAGCTTTAAACATACATAAAGAAGCTATATTGAAGGGAATAACATTTATTTAAATATCTAAATTCTTTTTAAAAATATTAAAATACATTAATTAATCAAAAACTATAAATATATGTATTACAAATAAGCTAAAACTAAATAATAAACATAAACTAAATAATAATATTGGTGATTTTATGAGTGAAGACCTTCCGGTAATAGGAAAAGATGTATTAGGTAGAATAATAAAAGATTGGAGCAAAAAACCATGGTGGGGCATTGATAGAAAAAAAATAGAGTGGTATCCCAAAATAAATTATGATAAATGTATAGGTTGTGGAATTTGTTTTATAACTTGTGCTAATAGAGTAGTGTTTGACTGGGATAAAGAAAAGAAAAAACCTGTTGTAGCAAGACCTTACAATTGTGTTGTTGCATGTACTACTTGCAAAACACTATGTCCCGTAGATGCTTTGGAGTTTCCAGAAAAAGATTACATGCAAAACCTTATTAAAAACCATAAAATTTTATTAAAAGCTAAAGAAATTCTAAAAAATCATAATCTAATTTAATAAACTCTTTTTTTAAATTCCATAATAAATTTTATCTAATAGAGTTTATAGCTGAAATAGTTAAAGCATATCAAAGCATTTAAAAACCTTAGGCATTGTTATAGCAGGAGGTATTAAAGCTATTATCCCACCAAGCTACATAGCCAATTACGTTGGAGGAAACTCTTTACAAGCTAATTTTATAGCTTCATTCATTGGAGCTTTAATGTATTTTGCCACATTAATAGAAGTTCCAATTATAAAAGCTCTAATGGAACTTGGTATGGGTGCTGAGCCTGCAATGGCTTTATTATTAGCAGGACCAAGCTTAAGTATTCCTACAGTTTTAACAATCTCAAAGATATTAGGGAAAACTAAAGCAATAACGTATTTAGCTTTAGTAGTAATATTTTCAACAATCTGTGGTTATATAGCAGGAATAATTCTTGGATAATCATAAACTTTTTATTTTATAGATTTTTCTTAATATTTTCATTTAACTCTTTTAATTTATTGTATAGCTCTTCATATTCCTTAGTTTCTAAGCCGAGTTCTTTTAATTGGTTTATTATTGCTTCAAAATGCTCTTCTGTATGGTGCAAAGTATGAAGAAGTTTTTTTATTAACTTTTCCTTTTCCATAATTTCACCACAACCAATATATATAGGACTTTCGCACTTTTTACATATATTTAGAATTTAGACACATTTTGTGTCTATGTTCAATAAAATATTTATTCTTGCGAAAGTCCTATATATAACTAAAATTATCTAATAAAATTATAAATGAACTCTATCATATATAAATGTTATTAAATTTTTGAGGGATAGTATTATGAAAATGTGTGAGTTGTGCGGAAAGCTTACAGATAAGCTTTATAAGGTAATGATTGAAGGTTCTGAAATGTATGTTTGTAAAGAATGTGCTAAATTTGGAAAAAGTCCAAAAACATATTCAAGATTTGGTAAAAAAACTACAATAATTGGAAAAGGTTCAATATCATCTACTAATAAACCTGTTAAAAAAAGAAAGAGAGATATATTCGATACTTTACCCATGTTAAGAGAAGATTATGGAGATGTTATTAGAGAAGCAAGAGAGAAAAGGGGTTTAACAATTGAAGACCTTGCAAAAAAACTTAAGATGAAAGCCTCTACATTACAAAAATTTGAAAGATATGAGTTGGAGCCAAATGAAAGAGAAATTAAAATATTAGAGAAAGAGTTAAAAATTACTTTAACTGAAAATGTTGGGGAAGAGAGTTCATATTACGGTAGTAGAGATGAAGATGGCTTCACATTAGGAGATTTCATTAAAATTAGAAAATGATAAGGTAAATATGGAAGGAGATAAAAATTAACAAGGTAAAATTTATTCTTTTAAATCTTTTTTATCTTTCTTTTCTATAAACTCCCTTAAAACGGAGGTTGCATAATTTCCTTTTTTTAAACAGAACTGTAAAACATAGCTATCATCTTCAATCCAATATTTCATATTGTATATTTTTTCAATAAGCTTTCTTCTATCTCCAATAAATGAACCAAACTTACCAATCTTAAAATATTCTGGTTTTAATCCCTCTTTCTCATAAATTTCTCTTTCAATCTCTCCCTGTATTCCTGAAGCAAATTTTGTTTTATAACCAAATAATGCCCCAGTTGGAATATTATCAATCAAAATATCTCCTTCCATTGGTTCAAAGCCATATTCAAACCTTCTATTAATTATCTCATTGAATAAATATGACTGATAGGCATTTATAAACATACATCTTAAATATGGTGGAAGAATCATAAACGCCTTCTGATAGCTCCCAGTTTCTATATAGGCTTTAATCATCCTTCTTTCATAAAAGAATGCCTTTGGAAATTTTTTATATGCTTCTTTAAAGTTTTCTTCATCAACCAACTCTCTTGCCAATTTTGATTTTTCATCATCATAAGGGAGAGGAGTTCCACAATATAAATGGAAAGCAGCTTCCCAATCCCTCTCTATAATAAACCTACCTACAATATGAGTTATCGGTCTTGTAGTCCCAAATCTTTGAACACCATAGTAATTTAAGAAATATTCCAACTTACATAACTTATTTAAAATATCCTCTAACTCTTTTCCTTTAAGTTTTGGATTTCTAACTCTTATAGTAAATCTATTCCCCCATAAATCCCCTAACCTTATTTTTCTATTTGTTTTTTGGAAGTCTCTCAATATAATGCCTTTAATTTTAACATTCATTAAATCTTCTAATTTTACATTAAAACATCCTACTCTTTGAGTTGTTATGGCATATTTATCTTTATTTCCAGCAAATCCAAAATGTTTTCTTTGCTTTCCTACTCTATTAGCTATTTCTCTAATAGCATCTAAAGTCGTCCAATTTATCTTCTCTAAAGTGAAATGAATGTAATTTCCTTTCCAATTTTCAACATCTTTAAACTCTATACTTTTTCCAACTTCTAAAATAATACCTTCTGGAGTAATTTCCTCAACAATAAAATCCTCTGGATATTTTTTAATAATTCCTCCAGTATAAGCATCAGTTAAGTATTTATTCATGTTTAATGGCATTTCTTTTAGCTTTTCTTTAATTCTACTGTCTCTCAATTTTTTTCTATATCTTTTTAATTTTTCTTTTAAATTTTCTTCACTTTCTTTTTTCCTTTTCAAAATCAAAAAATTCATATAACCACCATTATCTAAAAATTATATAAGGTGATAAAATATGAGACCCAAAGAGGTCTGGAGAGAGTTGTTAGAGATAGCAAAAAATTACTATGATGATGATAAAATTTTTTATTCAAAAACTAAAAGAGGAGCTTATAGAATAAAAAGCTTTACCAAGGATAGAATTGTTATTGAAAAACTTAGAGGAAAATTGGATGAAGTTTTAGGGAAAAAAAGGTTTGTTGAAAATTGGGATAAGCTTGTTCATGGTGTTGAATGGAACATCCCACCAGCAATAAAATCTTTTTTAAAGTTACATCCAAAAATAGTGGAAACTGAAGAAGGAAATCTTATTTATAAAGAATAACTTTATTCTTTTTTAAAGAGATAGCCATGAGCTTTATTTACATGTCTTGTGTAATCTTTTGAGTATCTGAAAATTTTTCCACATCTTGGACATCTGAAGAATGTTTCTCCATCTCTACTTGTTATTTTTATAGCTTTTAATCTCATAAGCTCACCTCCATAATCGTTATGGGAGGTGAGTATATATAGAACTTTCGCAGTTTATATATTAAAGTTTATATATTAAATTTTGGAACTTTGACACCCTTAGGTGTCTATATTTAATATAATAAATTTATTCATACGAAAGTTCTATATATAAATGTTAAAAGAGATACTCTCTAATTAGATATTAAAAATATAAAAATTTTTCTCTAAAAATATGTGGGGGAGGGATTATGAGCTTAAAATATATTTTCTATCCAAAATCAATAGCTGTTATAGGAGCTTCAAAAACTGAAGGAAAAGTAGGATATGCAATTTTAAAAAATTTAAAAGACTTTAATGGAAAAATTTTTCCTGTAAATCCAAAATATGATGAGATATTTGGCATAAAATGCTATAAATCAGTTTTAGATATTAAAGAGGATGTAGATTTAGCAGTTATAGTGGTTCCAAATGTTGTTGTCCCTAAGGTATTGGAGGAGTGTGGAGAAAAAGGAATTAAAGGAGCAGTCATTATAACTGCTGGCTTTTCAGAAGTAGGAAATTATGAATTGGAAGAAAAAGTTAAAGAAATAGCAAAAAAATATGGCATAAGAATTATAGGGCCTAATTGCCTTGGGATTATGAACACTCACATAAACCTAAACGCTACATTTGCAAAGATATTCCCACCAAAAGGAAAAGTTTCAATAATCTCACAAAGTGGGGCAGTTTTAAACGCCATATTAGATATAGCTCCTCTTCTAAATATTGGCTTTTCTAAGGTTGTTAGCATTGGAAATAAAGCTGATATTCAAGAAAGTGATTTATTAGAATATTTTTTAGATGATAAAGATACTGAGATAGTTGTTTTATACATAGAAGGATTAAAGGATAAGAGATTCTTAAAAGTTGCTAAAAAGCTATCTAAAAAGAAGCCAATAATTGCTTTAAAATCTGGAAGAACTGAAGTTGGGAAAAAAGCTGCTAAATCCCACACAGGCTCTTTAGCTGGAGAAGATGTTATTTATGAGGCAGCATTTAAAGAAGCTGGAATTATTAGAGCTTATACATTTGAAGAGTTAGTTGATTTAATTCATATTTTCTCAACTCAACCAACAATAAGCTCAAATGAAATTGGAATTATAACAAACGCTGGAGGATTTGGGGTTTTAGCAGCTGATAGTTGTGTAGATTATAATATGAAGTTGGCTAACTTTAATGAATCAACAATAGAAAAACTTAAAAATATTCTTCCACCAACTGCCAACATCTCAAATCCACTAGATATTATAGGTGATGCAACTCCTGAAAGATATAAAAAAGCTATAGAAGTTTTAGCTGAAGATAGCAATGTTAGGGGGCTTTTGGTAATATTAACTCCACAAGAGATGACAAAACCTTTGGAAGTAGCAAAATCTATTATAGATGTTAAAAATTCCCATAAAGAATTTAAAAATAAACCGTTAATTGCTTCATTTATTGGAGGAGTTTCAGTTAAAGGGGCTAAGAGTTATTTAAGAAAGAACGGAATTCCCGCCTATATAACTCCAGAAAATGGTATTAAAGCTCTCTCCCATTTATACAAATACAGTTTGATGAAAGTTAAAGAAGACTATGATGAATACTTAGAACATGTTAAAGAAGAGTTCTTAAAAATTACTGAAGAAAATAAAGATATTATTAAAAAATTACTACAAAATCCAAACGAGTATAAAGCAAAAAAATTATTAAGCATCTATGGTCTTCCAGTTCCTAAAGGCTATTTAGCTAAAAATGAAGATGAAGCTTTAGAATATTGCAAAAAATTAGGTAAATGTGTAATGAAAATTGTCTCACCACAAATAATACATAAGACAGAGGCAGGAGGAGTTATAATAAATCCAAAAAATCCTAAAGAGGCTTTTAAAAAATTAATTGAAAATGCTAAGGAATATGCAAAAAGAAATGGAATAGATAATTTAATTATAGAAGGAGTTTTAGTTGAAGAATTTATTGAAAAGGACAAGATGGAAATTATAATAGGAGCTAAGAGGGATGATATTTTTGGCTCTGTTGTGATGGTTGGATTAGGAGGAGTGTTCGTTGAAGTTTTAAAAGATGTTAGCTTTGGAATTTCACCAATAACAAGAGACTTTGCACTCAATATGTTAAAAGAATTGAAATCATATAAAGTTTTAGAGGGTGTTAGGGGAAGAGCTAAGAAAGATATTAATTTTATTATAGATACTCTAATAAAGATTGGAGTATTTATGGATATCCACAAAAATATTAAAGAAATGGATTTAAACCCAGTATTTGTCTTTAATGATAAAGAAGGAGGATGCATTGGTGATGCAAGAATAATCAAATAAATATATACATCCATTTTCCTTTGCATAGTTTAAAATTCCGCATATAGAGACGATTTTACTATCCATTACAAATCTTTTGTATTTGTTTTCTTTTTTTAATGTTTTTAAGATTACATCAAACCTTAAAAAATATTGTCATTTATCTCTTTTAACGTATTTTTAAAGTATTTAAACCTCGTGATTATATAACTCTGACCTAAAATGCGTAAAATTTTTTATAGTTTTTTTAAATTGAATACGATTTTTAACGAAAGATTTATAAACTTCTTTAAACATAATATCGTCTGCCTTATTAATATATCGAGAGTAAAAGTCCGTTAATAGACAATTTAGCTTGCTAACTTTCTTTAAGTATGTGTTATTCGATATTGTCTCTATAAAACCTTTTCTCTAATAATATTAGCTACTATACTCTTATTATGGTGAAATTATGACGTTTAAAATATCTCCAATAATTTTAATGTTACTTATTTTTGTTTTTTTAGGAGGTTGTATTGAATTTAGTCAAGATAATTTTTATAATAATTCCAATTTTGTAAATACTCATGAGCATTATTACGGAAAGGTTGTTAAAGTTGTTGATGGAGACACCGTTTATGTAAATGTTAATGGAAAATTATGGAAAATCAGGTTGTTAGGGGTAGACACACCAGAAACATACAAAAAAAACAATCCCTATGAGTATTATTTATCAAATGGGAAGCCAATAACAAATACAACCTATCTAAAAATCTGGGGAATTAAAGCTAAAAACTTTGCAAAGAAGCAATTAGACCATAAAACAGTTATTATAGTCTTTGATAATGAAGCTCCAAAAAAAGACAAATATGGAAGATATTTAGCCTATATCTTTATAAATAATAGTAATAATTTGATAAACTTCAATGAAGAGCTTTTAAAATATGGTTATGCAAGAGTTTATATAAGTAATTTTGAGTTAAAAAATGAATTCTTAGAAGTTGAGAAAAATGCAAAAGAACATAGAATTGGTTTATGGAATTGGAGTTATAATTAAACAATAATTTAAACAATAATTATTGAAGGTTGATTTTAATGGAAGGTAATGCTTATGCGTTAGCGTCAGGGACAATAATAAATGCAATAGCAACGGGTAAAGGTTCCACCTGAAACTTTAAGAAAGTTTCATCAAAATTTTTAAATGTGATATTATGGAAGGAAGCGCATACGCATTAGCCTCAGGAACAATAATAAATGCAATAGCAACGGGTAAAGGTTCTGCATTTGGAATAGATTTAAAAGTCTATGCAAGAGTTAAGTTAATAGACGATGGAAAAAATAAAATTGAAGGGAGAGTGTTAGATAATCCAAATATTAATCCAAATTTAATAATTAGATGTGTTAAAAATACATTGGATTATTTTAATTTGAATTACTCAGCCTATGTTGAAACAAAAACAGAAATTCCTATAAAATCAGGTTTGAGCAGTAGTTCAGCTACATCTAACGCTGTTGTTTTAGCGACGTTTGACGCATTGGGAGAAAAAATAGATGATGAGCTTATATTAAATTTAGGTATAAAGTCAAGTTTTGATGAGAAATTAACTGTTACTGGAGCTTATGATGATGCCACTGCCTCATACTATGGAGGAATAACAATAACTGATAACATAGAAAGAAAAATCTTAAAAAGAGATAAAATGCCAGAGGATTTAAATATCTTAGTTTTAATTCCAAACTTAGAAAAAAATGTTGATGTCCATAGAATGAAATTAATAAAGGATTATATTGAAATTGCCTTTAATGAAGCTATTAATGGAAACTATTTCAAAGCTTTGTTTTTGAATGGTATTCTTTATGCATCAGCTTTAAACTTTCCAACAAATATAACTATAGATGCCTTAGAAGCAGGAGCTATAACAGCTGGCTTATCTGGAACTGGACCGAGTTATATAGCTATAGTTGAAGATGAAAATGTTGAGAAGGTAAAAGAGAAATTAATAAAATATGGAAGTGTTATTTTAACCAAACCAAACAATGATGGGGCTTCTATTTGCTAATTCTATTTTTTATTTTTTATGAAATCTATCATGATTTTTAATGATAAATTATAAATAGTAATAAAATCTATAAAAAATCAACACTATAGTAGTGATTATAAATTCTTATTATTATGGTGGTATTATGAAAATCACATTTTATATGTGGGCATCTTATTGCTCAATCTTAAAAAAAGCTCTTGATGAGTTAAAAAAAGAGGGAGTTAATGTTGAATATAAAATATATTCTAATAGAAATCCAATCGATAATAGCTTTTTAGAAGATGTTAAAAACTCTGATTTAGTTTTTATATATAAAACATCATCAGATGATATTGATTTAGAAAAAATAAAAAAATTAAATGAAAATATTTTAGTTGTTGCCCAAGACCCAAGTTTTTGGAATTCTGAAAAATCTGCTAAATGTTATTTATTTACAACATATGGAGGTTTAGATAACTTTAAAAATATGGTTCTTTATTTGATGGGTGAAGATAAAGATGTTATAAAGCATCCTCTCCAAGGTATTTACTATAAAGGAAAGATTTATGATGAATTGGATGAGTTTTTGAAAAATGTAGAGTTTAATAAAAAATACACAGTTGGAGTTTTATTTTCAAGGCATTATTTAGTTAATGAAGATATGGATGTAATTGATAAGCTGTTAAATAAATTAGAAAAAGAATTTAACATAATCCCTGTATTCTCTTATGGAGCTAAGTTTGAGGAGCTAAACGCCTTAGGTGGTGGAGAGAGCATTTTAAAATACTTCTTTAAGGATGATATGCCAATAATAGATGGATTAATTAATTTATTATCATTTCCATTGGGAACTGTAAAAGATGGAGGAGATTTAAATAAAATCTCTGGGGTTGAGATTCTTAAAAAATTAGATATCCCAGTATTCCATCCAATAATGAGTTATTATAAAAGCTATAATGATTGGAAAGAAGATGAGCAGGGTTTATCGGCAGATATTGGTTGGACTATTGCTTTACCAGAGTTTGAGGGGGTTATAGAGCCAATTATCATTGGAACTACTGAAAATGAAAATGGTTTAGAGAAGAAGTTTGGTATTGAGGAGAGAATTGACAAAGTTATTAGAAGAATAAAGAGATGGATTGAACTAAAATACAAACCAAAAAAAGATAGAAAAGTTATATTTATCTTGCACAACAATGCATGTGCTTCTGTTGAAGCAACTGTAGGTAGTGCTGCTCATTTAGACAGTTTTCAGAGTGTTGTAAATATTATGAAAAAGTTAAAGGATGAGGGTTATTTTGTAGAAAATATCCCAAAAAATGGAGAAGAATTGGCTCAACTAATTTTACAAAAAAAGGCAATTTCAGAGTTTAGATGGACTACAGTAAATGAGATTATTGCTAAAGGAGGTTATCTATATTTAATGGATGAAGATGAATATTATGAATACTTCAACAAACTGCCAGAAAATGTAAAAAATAAGGTTTTAGAGATATGGGGCAATTTAGAAGGAAAAGATATCCCAGCTGGAATGGTTTATAAGGTAAATGGAAAGAATAAAATAGTTATAACGGGTTTAAAGTTTGGAAATGTCTATGTTTGTGTTCAACCAAAGAGAGGTTGTGCAGGGGCAAGATGTGATGGAAGAGTTTGTAAAATTTTGCACGACCCATATTGCCCACCAACTCATCAATATCTTGCAAGTTATAAATACTTTAATGATATTGGAGATATTATAATCCACGTTGGAACGCATGGAACTTTAGAATTTCTGCCAGGAAAGAATGTTGGTTTATCTAATGAGTGTTATCCAGATATTTGCATTGGAGATATTCCCCACTTATATATTTACAACTCAGATAATCCACCAGAGGGAACAATAGCTAAAAGAAGGAGCTATGCAACCATTATAGACCACATGCAAACAGTTATGACTGATGCCTTTTATGAAGAGTTAGAGACTCTAAATAGTTATATAGAAGAATATTTAAAGGAGATGGATGCTTCAAGAAGGCATCAGTTAGAGCATTTGATAATTGAGGAAGTTAAAAAAACCAATTTATTAAAAATAAAAGAAAAAATTGAAAAATTGGAAAAAGATAGAAAAATACATGAGAAATTTAAAGAAATATTTGATGAAATAAGAAATACTTTAGAGTTGATAAAGAACTCAAAATGCAACGATGGAATGCACATCTTTGGAGAAATTCCAAATGGAGAGAAGAGAGTTGAGTTTATAAAGAGTATTTTGGAATTTGAATATAAAGACAAAGATTTAAAGAAAAAAATTCATAATGTGCTGAGAGGAGAAAGTATAGAAGATAAAAAATTAGAAGAAAAAATCAAGGATATAAATCAAAGAATTGAAAAATCTGATGAAATTGGATATTTATTGAGAGGCATTGAGGCTAAATATATTGAACCTGGTCCTTCTGGATTGATAACAAGAGGAAATTATGATATTCTACCAACTGGGAGAAACTTTTATTCATTAGACCCATACAGAGTTCCTACAAAATCTGCCTACAGAGTTGGGGTTTTATTAGCTGAGAAATTAATCAACAGATACTTAGAAGAAGAAAATAAATATCCTGAAAATATTGCTCTATATTGGATGGCATCTGACATAATGTGGGCTGATGGAGAAGGAATGGGAATGATTCTTTACCTTTTAGGAGTTAAACCAGTTTATAAAGGAGGAAAAGTTGTTGGGTTAGAGATAATTCCATTAGAAGAATTGGGAAGACCAAGAATTGATGTTACTATAAGAGTTAGTGCTATAACAAGAGATATGTTTCCAAACTGTATAGAGCTTATTGATGAAGCAATTATGAAAGTTGCTAAATTAGATGAACCATTGGAGATGAATTTTGTAAAGAAACATGTTGTTGAGAATTTAAATAAAGGATTATCATTTAGAGAATCAACGTTTAGAATTTTCAGCTCTGCTCCAGGAACTTATGGAAATGGGGTTAAATATGCCGTATATGCAAGTGCTTGGGAAGATGAAGAAGATTTGAAAGATGCATTCATCTACTGGAATTCTTATGCCTATGGAAAGGGAGTTTATGGAAAAAAGGCAATTAATGCCTTTGAGAATATATTAAAGACAGTTGATTTAACATTCAATAAAGTTGTTACTGATGAATATGACTTATTTGGCTGTTGTTGCTACTTTGGAACTCATGGAGGTTTAACAAATGCTGCAAAAGTTTTAAAAGGTAAAGATATTAAAGCCTATTATGGAGACACAAGAAATCCAAATAATGTTGAGGTAAGAACGTTAAAAGAGGAGATTGAGAGAGTTACATTAACGAAGCTTCTAAATCCAAGATGGATTGAAGGTATGAAAAAGCATGGATATAAAGGGGCTGGGGATATAGCAAAGAGAATAGGAAGGGTTTATGGCTGGAGTGCTACAACTAAAGAGGTTGATAATTGGATATTTGATGAAATCTTTAATACTTTTATAAAAAATGAAAACAATAGGAAGTTCTTTAAAGAACACAATATATACGCCTTGGAAGAGATTGCAAGAAGGTTATTAGAAGCTTATCAAAGAGGACTATGGAAGACAAGTGAAGAAAACATTGATGAACTTAAAATGATTTATTTAGAGATTGAAGGAGACATTGAAGAAAGCTATAGCAATATATCAGACATTGGTGAATTCCAGGGAGGGAGTATTAGCATAGATATGACTTGGAAGGAAAAACTTTAAAGATTTAAGCCCTTAGCTATTTTTATTAAATTATTATTATATTAATTTTTAAATAAAAAGATTTTCAAGAATAAATTTTTAATGACATTCAAATTTTTTAAATAAATACAGTAAAATCTAAACTATGCTATGGTTAAGATTACTATGAGGGATAGCATGGGAGTGCAGTTTGGTGATTTTATACCAAAAAAAATTATTTCTTTTGAAGATTTAAAAGGAAAAAAGGTTGCTATTGATGGAATGAATGCTTTATATCAATTTTTGACTTCTATAAGGTTAAAAGATGGCTCACCATTAAGAAATAGAAAGGGAGAGATAACCTCCGCTTATAACGGAGTTTTTTATAAAACTATTCATTTGTTAGAGAATGACATAACACCAATCTGGGTTTTTGATGGAGAGCCACCAAAGTTAAAGGAAAAAACACGAAAATTTAGAAGAGAGATGAAGGAGAAAGCTGAGATTAAGATGAAAGAAGCAATTAAAAAAGAAAATTTTGAAGAAGCGGCTAAATATGCAAAGAGAGTTAGTTATCTAACTCCAAAAATTGTTGAGAATTGCAAATATTTATTAAGTTTAATGGGAATCCCTTATGTTGAAGCTCCTTCTGAGGGAGAAGCACAAGCAAGCTACATGGCAAAGAAAGGGGATGTTTGGGCAGTTGTAAGTCAAGATTATGATGCTTTGTTGTATGGCTCACCAAGGGTTGTTAGAAATTTAACAACTACAAAAGAGATGCCAGAACTCATTGAATTAAATGAGGTTTTAGAAGATTTAAGAATCTCTTTAGATGATTTGATTGATATAGCCATATTTATGGGAACTGATTACAATCCAGGAGGTGTTAAGGGGATTGGATTTAAAAGAGCTTATGAATTAGTTAGAAGTGGAGTAGCTAAAGATGTTTTGAAAAAAGAAGTTGAAAACTATGAAGAAATTAGAGAAATATTTAAAAAACCAAAGGTTACTGATGATTACACATTAAATTTAAAATTGCCCAACAAAGAAGGAATAATTAAATTTTTAGTTGATGAAAATGATTTTAACTATGATAGAGTTAAGAAGCATGTTGATAAGCTCTATAATTTAATTGCAAATAAAACAAAGCAAAAAACATTAGATGCATGGTTTAAATAATTTTATACTTTTGGGATAATTATGAGAAAAATTTATCTAATCTCTGATACACATTTTAACCATGCAAACATTATAAAATACTGCAATAGACCATTTTCAAGAATAGACCATTTTCAAGTGTTGAAGAAATGAACAAAGCTCTAATAAAAAATTGGAATAATATTGTTAGAGATAAAGATGTTGTTTATTTCTTAGGTGATTTTATTTTAAGTAAAAATAAAGCTAAAAGAGCTAAAGAGCTTATGGGATTACTAAATGGTGAAATAATCTTTATAAAAGGAAATCATGACAAATTTGGTGAAAAATTTAAAATAATTGAATATGATGGCTATAAATTCATGTTAGTTCATAATCCAGATAGCTCTTATGCTTTAAACTTCGAAGGTTGGGTTATTCATGGGCATCACCATGCAAATCACTTAGATGAATATCCATTTATAAATCCTAAAAAAAATAGAGTTAATGTTTCTGTTGAGGTTTTAGGGTATAAGCCAGTTAGTTTGGATTTGATTATAAAGTTGATAGAGAAAGGAAAAGTTGTTAGAACAATAAATGATTTGTAAAATTTAAATTATTATTAAAATATAGGTGATATAATGGAGAAACCAATTATTTGTAGAATAGAAGAGATAATAGTAGAAAGTCCTACAGTAAAAACATTTGTAATAGATAGAGATTTTGATTTTAAGCCAGGACAGTTTGCAATGCTTTGGATTCCAGGAATTGATGAAAAACCATTTGGTTTCTCTTCCAAAAACAGTTTTAGCGTTGCGAGAGTTGGAGAATTTACTAAAAAAATGCATGAATTAAAAGAAGGAGATATAATAGGAGTTAGAGGACCTTATGGAACATATTTTGAGCCGTTGGGAGATAAAATCTTAGCTGTTGCTGGAGGTATTGGAGCTGCACCAATTATAACAGCAGTTGAAGAATTTTCAAAGCAAGGGATTGAAATAACAACTATATTGGGAGCAAGGACTAAAGAAGAATTGTTATTTTTAGATAAATTTGAAAAAGCGGGGAAATTAGAGATTTGCACAGATGATGGTAGTTTTGGATTTAAAGGCTTTACAACTGAAAAAATGAAAGAAGTTCTTAAAGAAGAGAAATTTGATTTAATTATAACTTGCGGACCAGAAATAATGATGAAGAAGGTTGTTGATATCGCCAATGAATATAATATTCCAATTCAAGTTTCAATGGAAAGATACATGAAGTGTGGTATTGGCATCTGTGGGCAGTGTTGTTTAGATAATGAAGGGCTTTGTGTTTGTAAGGATGGTCCAGTATTTTGGGGAGATAAGTTGAGATTTATTAAAGAATTTGGGAAGTATAAGAGAGATGCTAGTGGAAAAATTGTTAAATTTTAAATAATAAATTAAAGGGAGTGACATGATAAAATTTGGAGAAGCTGTTTTGGGAAATGATGTTAAAGCTATTGTTAATGTTGCATTAGGAAAAGGTAAAGAAATGGAAAGTGTTTTCACAAATGCCTTAACAAGAGGTAACTGTGTTTTTGCAAACTTAAGACCTAATTTAATAGTTAAGCCAATGACCTTAGTAGTTCCAAGACATAATATTGAGAACAATATACAAGATGAGCTATTTCATGGAGTTATTCAATATGCTGTTGCTAAGGCTGTTGCTGATTTAGATTTAGATGAGGATTTAAAGGTTGTTGTTAGTGTTAATGTCCCAGAGATTCCAATAACAAACTTAACAAAAAGAAAACTCTTCCAATACTTTTATGCTTCAACAAAGTTAGCTATAAACAGAGCTTTAAATGAATATCCATCAAAAGAAAAGGTAAAGAAAGAGAAGTATAGAGCTTTGCATCCATTAGTTGGGTTTAGAGATGTTAGATTAGAGTATCCTCCATATCTACAAATTGCTTTGGATGTTCCAACAATGGAGAATTTGGAGTTTTTATTACAAACAATTCCAAAGAGCGACCATATAATCTTAGAGGCAGGAACTCCATTAATTAAAAAATTTGGCTTGGAAGTTATTGAGATAATGAGAGAGTATTTTGATGGCTTTATTGTTGCTGATTTAAAAACATTAGATACTGGAAGGGTTGAGGTTAGATTAGCTTTTGAAGCTACAGCAAATGCAGTAGCAATAAGTGGAGTAGCACCAAAATCAACAATAATTAAAGCTATTCACGAATGCCAAAAATGTGGTTTAATTAGCTACTTAGATATGATGAATGTCTCTGAACCTCAAAAATTATACAATTCTTTAAAATTAAAGCCAGATGTAGTTATTTTACATAGAGGAATTGATGAAGAGACTTTTGGGATTAAAAAAGAGTGGAGGTTTAAAGGAAACTGCCTATTAGCAATTGCTGGAGGTATTGGAGTAGAAAATGTTGAAGAGCTATTGAAAGAATATCAAATATTAATTGTTGGTAGAGCGATTACAAAATCAAGAGACCCTGGAAGAGTAATTAGAATGTTTATAAATAAGATGGGCTATGATATAGACACTTATAGGCTTTATTTTGATGAAGATGAAGATGTAGAGGAGTAATTATGAATTTAGATGTATGGCTAAAAAAATATTAACAAAAAAGTTTGGTAAGGAAATTAAAGAGCATAATATTTCCTATTTAGTGCAATATGGAAGAATTACTAAGTATAAAATCAAAAATAGAGTTTATGTGGTTATTGATGAGATTGAAAACTATTACAAAAAATTATTTTTTGAAAAAAGAAAAGAATTGGGAGAAAAATTAGGACTTAAATTGGATTGAGATTTAGCATTTGATTTATTATCTGAAAAGGAAAGAACTAAGCATGTTCATGGAATTCATCCGTATAAAGGAAAATTTATTTCACGAGTGGTAAAAAATTAAAAAAGGAGGCTTAAGAGAGGCTATTGTGATTTAAAAACATCAAACTATTTAATTTCTACTTTAATATAAGGTGGAATTATGAAAAAAGTCATTAGAGCTATGTTCCTTAAAAAACAGAATAGAATAAGAAGAACAAAATATATAGATTATAACGAGCTTCCAGCATGGATTAGAAAAGTAGAAGATAAGTTAAATAAAATGAGTCATGAAGAATTTTGCGATGAGATGGTAAAATTTGGAACAGAAGCAAAAAAAGTAGGTGGAGTAATAAATTTAGTGTTTAGGGATAATTATTTTTTAAAAATAGATTTTCGAATTTTCGATGTTGCTGGCTATGAAGTTGTTGTCTCCAACATTGCCATTATTGATTGTTTGCTTTCCAGTTCCTTCTTCAACCGCTCAGCATAATCATATATTTTTACTGCTTTCTTTCCCAACTCTGTAAGTGAATAATATACTTTTGATGTCCTTTTTTTTGGGTCTTCTATCTCTTTTTTAATAAATCCTGCATTAACTCATCTAATGAATTATTTAGTAATTTATCATAAATTTTTAATTCTCTTTTTATAGCGCTGTAATGAAGTTTAACAAGTTAAAGGTGTAGAAAAAGAGGGTAAAAGAAGGAATATAAACATTCTCCTAATCACCGACCCAGGAGTTGGTAAATGCACGATACTGCAACAACTTAAAAAACTACCGAATGTGCAATATGCAACAATGACTGGAGCATCTGGGGCATTGTTCGACATCACATCTATAAATCCTCTTAATATAATCTTAGACTTGATAAAACCTTGAACAAATTTAAAAAATTACTGTTTATAAATTGATAAATTCATTAAATGATTTTATATTCCGAAGATCTTATGTCGTTTATGGATTTATTATCTCCTATCTTTAACAAGTATTTAATTTAAAACTGCTATTATGAAATATTATTTTTTGTATTTATGACATAATATTCGGTGAAACTGTTAGGATATTAAATGTGTTAATTTATTTTGCATTTATTTCTTTAATTTCTACAATTAGAGTTTTACCATCTGTTGGAAGTTTAGTATTAACTCTAACTTGTGCTTCAGAATTTCCTCCCTCCTTACTCCTTAAAACTTTTCTTACAATAGCGGCACATATTAACCCTTCTGGACTTAAGGGAAATTCTTTATAACCCTGATGAACTAAAACCATGTGTGTTGGATGAAATATAGAATTAGTAATTTTAATTTTATATATTTTTTCATTTTCTTTACCTTCAGATATTACCTCAACGTCCTTACTAATACCCATTTCCAGTAAAGCTGATTTTATTAACTCTGTTCTATTTTCAGCGTTATATTTAAGTTGTTCATCGCCTATTATTTGGTCAACCATTTCAGCAACTACATCTCCAATTTCTCTAATTAACATCTGACTCATTGCTGTAGCCCCTCTACCCAAAACTTTTGAAACTGCTATAACGTAACCTGTTACCACTGCATTCATTAAGGGTATAACTCTATCCATATTTCTCCACCTATTATTATTAAATTTTTTTAATAAATCTTTTGCCTGTGCGCTTATGGTATACACCTCCATATCTATCACCCCTATAATAGGGGTATATTTTATATATGGTTTGTAAATTTAGCTCTAAATCTTGTCAATCATATTGTAACTCTTATTCTAGTTTACCAAATTATGGCTATTATTTAAAAAAGGTTTTAGGGATTATTATCATAGTGAGTTCTGATATTTAAAATTTACGGTAAATTAAATTAATTTATTATACTAAATTAAATTGATTTAATTTATTTTATAGCTGGAAACTAATTAACAATGTGTTGTTATTAATAGATGTAAAGTAATTTCAAGATACTACTCCCAAACTCAAAAACAAAAAGTTTTATATATAGTTATTTTTACCATAAATTGTTGCTAAGTGCTTAGGAGCGGTGATGTATAGGAAGAGGTGGGTAAGGACTTTATGTATAAAAGGAATTATATTAATGGCTATATCTATAAAAAGATGTCAACAAATAATTTTTCAAATTCATTTGGGAAGTTAATACATAAGGCTAAAAAAGGAAAATACTGTGAATCAACCCATAGAGAGATTGTTAACTCCCGCTCTCCTAAAGAAACTTCTGATTTAGGCAGAATGTCGTCATATCTACATCCTAACTTTATATTCTTTATTATTACTATCAAAGGTGAGGGTATGAAAATCTACTTAAATGGAAAATTTGTTGATGAAAAGGATGCAAAGGTTTCTGTGTTTGACCATGGTTTATTATATGGAGATGGAGTTTTTGAAGGAATTAGAGCTTATGATGGCATTGTTTTCATGTTGAAGGAGCATATAGATAGGTTGTATGATTCAGCAAAATCTCTCTGTATAGATATTCCATTAACAAAAGAAGAGATGATTGATGTTGTTTTAGAGACCTTGAGAGTTAATAATTTGAGGGATGCCTATATAAGATTAGTTGTTACAAGAGGGATAGGTGATTTAGGTTTAGACCCCAGAAAATGTAAAGAACCAACTATTTTCTGTATAGCAATTCCTATGCCACCTTTATTAGGAGAGAATGGGATTAGAGTCATAACTGTCTCAGTTAGAAGATTGCCAGTAGATGTTTTAAATCCAGCTGTTAAATCTCTAAATTATTTAAACAGTATATTAGCAAAGATTCAAGCTAATTATGCTGGAGTTGATGAGGCATTTTTATTGGATGATAAAGGGTTTGTTGTTGAAGGAACTGGAGATAACATATTTATAGTTAAAAATGGTGTTTTAAAAACTCCTCCAGTCTATGCAAGTATATTAAAAGGAATTACAAGGGATGTTGTTATAAAATTGGCAAAAGAAGAAGGTATTAAAGTTGTTGAAGAACCATTAACTTTACATGATTTATATACAGCTGATGAGCTCTTTATCACAGGAACAGCAGCTGAGATAGTGCCTGTCTTTGAAATTGATGGAAGAATTATAAACGATAAAAAAGTTGGAGAAATTACTAAGAAATTAAAAGAGAGATTTAAAGAGATTAGAACAAAATGGGGAATAAAAATAAATGGGAATAAATGTTTATGATGAATAAAAATAAAAAAGTTAAAAATTTATTGTTATTTTTCTATTTTTATTTTCTAATTATTGCTACTGCTAAAACTCCTTCAATATCAACTGAATCTACTTCTTCTCCTTCACAGAATAAAGCTCTTTTGACATCTTTTATATGCTCTTTCCTAATAACCCCATATTCTGTTTTTAGACCTTCATTGATTATCTTATTTAATGTCTCCTCATCAGCATTCTTAATTAAATCCATAACGTATTTTGCATTCTTTTTAAATTCTGGCCCTATCTTTGATTTGTCTGGAATAACTTCAATTATCTTTGATTCTAAAGCTGGTTTTCCTTTAATGATTTTAAGCTCATTAATTTTTAATGTTCCTTTTATATCTTTTGATGTTTTAATTAATGCATTGTATGCCTCTTCATCCTCTGTATAAATCTCAACATACTTTAATGGAGCATTTAAAGGCATTCCTTTATTTGATTTAAATCTTCTAATTGAAATGACAGTATTTTTAGCTACCTCTCCAAATCTCTCTGCCTCTTCATTTATAAATTTCTCATCTACCTCTGGGAATGAAAAATGCAAGTTATCTATCTTATAGATATCAGCTACATAGTCAGCGAAGTGTGGAGCAAATGGAGCTAACAATCTTATCAATTTATCTATTGCATAGTATAATGTCCATCTTGCTTCTTTTTTTGCTTTTTCATCATCTCCATACAACCTATATTTAACCATCTCTATGTAATTGTCACAGAACTCATGCCATACAAACTTATAAATCTCTACTATTGTATTGAATCTATAATTCTCTAAATCTCTATCAACTCTCTCAATTAATTTCTGCAACTTACTTAAAATCCATAAATCTATTGGGTTCTTTATATCTAAAGGTTTTTTTAGCTCATCTATTATGTCATCAGATATATGCATCTTAGCAAATCTACAAGCATTCCAAAACTTCCTTAAGAATCTATAACCGTAATCAACCTCTTTCCATAAGAATTGGACATCATCTCCAACAACACTATTACTTGCCCACAATCTTAAAGCATCTGCTCCATACTTTGCTATAATTTCATCTGGCTCTACAACATTTCCTCTACTCTTACTCATCTTATGCCCATCTTCTCCAAACACCATTCCGTTTATAACTATCTCATCCCATGGCTTTTTGCCAGTTAAAGCTATTGACTTAACTATAGTATAGAAAGCCCAAGTTCTAATTATATCATGCCCCTGTGGTCTTAGTTGGACAGGATAATGCTTCTCAAAGAATTCATCATCATCTAACCACTTAGTTATAACCATCGGAGTTATAGATGAGTCCATCCATGTATCTAAAACATCAGTTTCTGGAATTAAGTCAGTGTTTCCACACCTCTCACAAATATAACCTGTTTTAGTTGGGTCTATTGGTAAATCCTCTTCTTTAGCAACCACTACATTTCCACATTTTTTGCAATACCAAACTGGTATTGGTGTAGCAAATATTCTCTGCCTACTTATAACCCAATCCCAATCCATGTCTTCAATCCAATTTAGCAATCTAATTTTCATGTGCTCTGGAACCCATTTAATTTCATCAGCTACCTCTCTAATCTTTGGAATTAATTTTTTTACATTAACGAACCACTGCTCAGTAACAATAATTTCAATTGGAGTTTTACATCTCCAACAAACTCCAACATTCTGTTTTATAGGCTCTTGCTTAATTAAATAACCTTCTTTCTTTAAATCTTCAATAATCTTCTCCCTTGCTATCTCTGTCTTTAATCCTTTATATTTACCAGCTATTTCTGTTAATTCTCCTTTCTCATCAATTGCTTTCTTAATCTCTAATTTGTGCCTATTTACCCACAAAACGTCTGTCTTATCCCCAAATGTACAGACCATAACCGCTCCTGTCCCAAACTCCTTCTCTACATCTTCATCAGCCAATAACTTAACCTTATGCCCAAATAACGGAACTATAAACTCTTTTCCAATTAAGTTCTTATATCTCTCATCCTCTGGATGAACTAATATAGCTACACACGCAGCCATAAGTTCGGGTCTTGTTGTAGCTATCAACAAATGCCCTTCTCCATCAGCAGCAGGGAATTTTATATAGTTTAGCTTACTCTCTCTCTCTTTATATTCAACTTCAGCAAACGCAATAGCTGTTTGACATCTTGGACACCAATTTACTGGGAACTTACCTCTATAAATTAAACCATCTTTATACATTCTAACAAAGGCAGTTTGAGACTTTTTAATATACTCAGGAGTCATTGTTATATATTCTCTATCCCAATCAATTGAAATTCCTAAAGATTTTATCTGTCTTCTCATTTTTTCAATATTTTCCTTTGTTAATTCAATACATAACTCTCTAAATTTGTGTCTATCAATATCTGACTTTGTTATGCCATGTATCTCTTCAACCTTAACCTCTGTTGGCAATCCATGACAATCCCATCCTTGTGGGAATAAAACATTAAATCCTTTCATTCTCTTGTATCTCGCTATTATATCCATGTAAGTCCAGTTTAAAGCATGTCCTAAGTGTAATCTACCAGTTGGGTATGGGGGAGGAGTATCAATAATATATGGTGGTTTTTTGCTCTCTTCATCAAATTTGTAAATTTTATTTTCTTCCCACTTTTTTTGTATCTGTTTCTCAATCTCTATATTGTAATCCTTTGGCATCTCCATTCAAATCACCAGACATACTTTTTTATTATTTAAGATAATAATTTTTTTGAAAAAGCTTAGAGTATAAAATATTTACTGTTTAAGTTGTTATAGTTGTATATAAAAAAAGACCTATTATGGGACTTTCGCAGGAATAAATTTTTTGGCATAATTTTTTCATTAATAGAATTATATATAATGTAAAAGTCCCATATTAATTATTTCTTAAACCATTCTGGATAACCAACTATTTTATACCCACCAAAAGGTCCTGACTTACTCTCTATTTTAAATCCAATAGTTTTTAAATCTTTTATCCTATTATGAACTGCCACTCTACTTTTTCTATCAATATAATCCTTTAAAAACTCACCAGATATAAAATCAGAGTTTTTTGCAAATATTTTATTCCTCTCCAATATTTTTCTTGCCTCTTCTTCTCCAAACTTTTCTGCTAATTTTTTGTATAAATCATTTACACCAATAAGAATATTTAAAAGAATGAAATGCCCAATATCCAATTTGATGTTATTTTCATAAGCCCTTTTTAAAAATTCCCAAAAATCATAATCTTTTCTCTCAACTATATTTTTTATCTCGTCCTCTATCCTCATTTAGCCCCCCTTATCTTTGCCAATCTTCTCGCTAATGCAACCATTCCTATCTCAATAAGTCCTACAAAAAACTTTTCCAAACCTCCACAAGCCCAGATAGCCTTCCCAAATGTTGTTTTTTTAATTCTCTCTTCATACTCTTTTGGCGTTATATCCTCTCCAGTCATTCTTTTTGTTACAACTGCTGCTGCTTCCATCAACTCTTCCCAGCTTATATCTCCAATATGATTGTGTAATTCCTTAAATATCTTATATACTGGAATTTCATATAACTTAGCTAAGGTTTTAACAACATCACAGTTTCTAACCATCCCCACAACTCTACCATCTCTTGTTAAAACTGGAATACTAACAACCTTATATTTAACGAATTTTAGAACTACATCTCTTGCCTCATCATCTTCATAAACAGTAATAACTTCTTCTTTATTACGCATAAACTCAGTTATTGGTTTTTTGAAATCTTTCTCTGAAATCCCTAACAACTCCAAAGCTGTAATCCAACCAACTAACTTATCCTCTTTATCAACTATAGGAGCAGAAAATCTCTTTTTCTTTTTTAGTAAGTTTATAGCATTTTCAACAGTCTCATCTATATATACTTTAGCAAAATTCTTGTCCATTAAGTCTCTAACTTTCATAGTATCACTGAAAAATTTATGTAAAATAATTATAGCATTTGAACTTTTTATCTTTATCTTTTTAAAATTGATTTTAACTGAAATCTAATTTATTTTATTAGTTATGTATCCTTTAATTGCACTAATTGCAGCAACTTTTGGTGATGCCAAATAAATATAGCTATTTATATGTCCCATTCTTCCCCTAAAGTTTCTGTTTGTTGTCGATAAACAAATTTCTCCCTCAGCTAAAACTCCTTGATGAGCTCCCAAACAAGGACCGCATCCAGGTGTGCATATCATTGCCCCAGCTTTAACAAATATATCAATAAGCCCCTCTTTTAACGCTTGCATAAAAACCTTTTTTGATGCAGGGATGATAATTAATTTAACATCCTTATGAACCTCTCTGCCCTTTAAGTATTTAGCCGCTTCCCTTAAATCACTCAATCTTCCATTTGTACAACTACCTATAAAAACTTGATTAATTTCAACTCCTTCAACTTCACTTACTGGCTTTACATTATCTGGATGGTGTGGAACTGCTATTTGCTCTTCCATATCTGTTATATCAATCTCAATTTCTTTATAATAACTCTCCTCTTCTCTATTTACTGTTATTCTTTCTTTTTTTAATTTTGCAATTTCTTCATCACTTAGATTCCTTTCTTTCTTTAAATAGTTGTAAGTTATTTCATCTGCCTCTATAACTCCTGTTTTTCCTCCCATTTCTATTGCCATATTACATAATGTTAATCTTCCATCCATATCCATATTTTTTACAACTTCTCCGCCATATTCAATAGCCATGTATGTAGCTCCTCTCCTCCCTATCTCCTTACAAACTCTCAGAACAATATCTTTAGCAGAAATATTTTCATTTTTTCCAACAATATCAACTCTAATAGTTTTTGGCACTTTAATCCATGTTTCCCCTGTTGCATAAATATAAGCCATGTCTGTAGCCCCAAAGCCTGTTGCAAAAGCTCCAAAAGCTCCATGAGTGCATGTATGGCTGTCTCCACCAGCTACAAACATATTAGGAAGAACATAATTCTCAGCTAAGATTTGATGACAAATACCTTCCCCTCCTTTATGGAAATTTTTTATGCCAAATCTCTTAACAAACTCTAAAGCAAATTTTTGCATTTCAGCAGCTTTAACTGTATTTGCTGGAACATTGTGGTCAAAGGCAACAACTATTTTATTAGGATTCCAAACACTATTACTCATCTCTTTTAAAGCTTTATAAGCTAATGGAGTAGTTCCATCATGCGTCATTGCCAAATCAACTTCAACCTCTATGCTATCTCCTTCATAGACATTATAACCAACTTTTTTTGATAATATCTTCTCTACCAATGTCAATTTATCACCTAATCAAAGAATATTATATTTGCTCTTGGGTCAGTTTCAAACACTATTTTCCCATCTTTAAATACTCTAACAGTTCCACCACTTTGTGAAACAGTTACAGCTATGGCATTCGTATTTTTTGTTATACTTGCAGCAGCCATGTGCCTTGCTCCTAAACCTTTTGGTATATCAACATCTCCTTTAGTCTCTAAGAATCTACCTGCTGAAACTACTTTTCCTTCATCAGTAACTATAAATGCCCCATCTATAGATGAAAGTTCCTTTATAGTTCCTTTTACATTTTCATCAAATATGCTCGCATTGTGTCCAGCAAATGGATTTAATATTAAAGGTTTTGACATGTTCATAACATTTAGTGTATCTCCAACTACAAATATTGTTCCAACATATTCTCCTTCTCTTCCCTCTCTCCCAATCTCCATGGCTAATTTTATAACCTCTTTTAAAGTTTTTCTCTGTTTTTCATCTAATGTTTCAAAGAGCTTATATAAAGTTAAGGTCTTTACATAGTCTTTTACATTAACAACCATTATTGTATCCAACTTCCCGGGGGTTTTTGGTTCTCCAACTACTGCAACAATTCTATGATTTTCTTTTAATATCTTTCTTTGTAAAGCATGAACAATACCACTACTTATTATCATGCATCTATTATCTTCTCTATGCTTAATAAACACTGGATAAATATTTTCTTCATTTTCATGAGTAATTTTTTTATAAGTTATCTCATTTGGTGTGGCAACAATTATCTTTAAGTTTTTATTATGTACTATTTTATTAAATATCTTCAAGATTTTTGAGTTGTTATCTTTTTTTAATGATTTTAATAATTCATAAGATTTTCCTGTCTCCGTAAAAATCATAAATGCATCTGCCTTAATATCATAAGCTAATTCCAATCCATGCTTTATTATATACTTTGCTATCATTAACTCCACCAGTGGAAATGAGAATTTATAGTGTTGGTTTTAAATAATCCAAAATTTCTAAAAATCCATCCAATTTTTTAATATCTCTTTAAGATTTTGCATATCTAACTAAAGCTTCAGCTATTTTTTTGTCTGCATTTATTCCTATATCTCTAAAGCCCTTAGTTCCTGGAGCAGAGTTGAGCTCAATAACGTAATAGCTATCTTTTGTTGGTAGAATATCTACTCCTAAAATTACCGCCTCAGATAAATCAGCACATTTTAAAGCTAACTCCTTAACTTCTTCATCTATATTTAATCTTTCAACGACATTTCCCAAATAAAGGTTTGTTCTAAAATCTTTACTAACTCTCCTATATCCACCTACAACCTCTCCATCAACAACTAATATTCTCATATCCTTATATAAGCCATTTTCTCTAAAATCAATAAATTCTTGAATAATCTTCCCTTCCCATATTGCATTTTTTGTAAGTTCTTTCAATTCTTCAAAATTTTTTGCCATAAATACCTTCAAACCACACTTTGAGAAGGAATTTTTTATAACTACTGGAAATTTTAAATTGTATTTTTTTATGAATTTTATAGCATCTTCATAATCTCTAATTAACGCTGTTTTTGGTGTTTTTATTTTATTTTTTGCAAGTAATTTTATACATTTAAATTTATCCGATGTGAGGTAGAGTGTTTTAATTGAATTTATAAATCTACAGTTCTCAACTTCCAATGCATTTATGAATTGCCAAGAGTATAGAGTTAATTTATTTTCATAATCTCCTATTCCACATCTTGAGTGAATTAAATCAGTCTCTAATTCAAAATCATAACTCATTAAAGTTTCTGGGTTTGATAATAAAAATATTTCACAATTAGCCCCTAATTTCTCAATCTCTCTCTTTATATTCCAAACACTACAACTTTTACCTTCTGGAGATAAAATTGTTATATTCACCATAAACATCTCCTAAAAATATAATGATAATTTGGATGCCTTCCATGAGGAAGGCATTCATTAATACCTTATTATTTTATTTAAATATAGTTTTGCACACAACAATTAAAAAGTCTTTTATACTATTATACTCTTTGCTATTGTTTAGAAGCAGAATTATATATATTTGCATTATTATCTATTTTTTGGTGATAAAATGGAAAATATAAAAACTATAGAGATTTTTGAAAACATTTATGAGATTGATTTAGAAGATGGTGTAAAAAGAATAGCTACAAGATCTATTGTTAAGGGAAAGAAGGTTTATGATGAAAAAATAGTAAAAATTAATGATGAAGAATACAGAATTTGGAATCCAAATAAAAGTAAATTGGCTGCTGCAATAATTAAAGGTTTAAAAGTTATGCCAATAAAGAGAGACTCAAAAATTCTATACTTAGGAGCTTCAGCTGGTACAACACCATCTCACGTTGCAGATATTGCTGATAAAGGTATTGTTTATGCTGTAGAATATGCTCCAAGAATTATGAGAGAGCTCTTAGATGCATGCGCTGAGAGAGAAAACATAATCCCAATTTTAGGAGATGCTAATAAACCTCAAGAGTATGCAAATATTGTTGAAAAGGTAGATGTTATATATGAGGATGTTGCTCAGCCTAATCAAGCAGAGATATTGATTAAAAATGCCAAATGGTTTTTAAAGAAAGGAGGTTATGGGATGATTGCAATAAAGGCAAGAAGTATAGATGTCACAAAAAATCCTAAGGAGATTTTTAAAGAACAAAAAGAAATTTTAGAGAAAAATGGTTTTAAAGTAGTTGATGAAGTTGATATAGAACCTTTTGAAAAAGACCATATCATGTTTGTCTGTCTCTGGGAAGGTTAAAGGTGAAAGTATGAGAGTTTTTGAAGTAATGAGAGAAACAAAGGAGACAAATGTTTATTTAAAAATAAATATTGACGGAACTGGAAAGTATAAAATAGATACTGGAATTCCATTTTTTGACCATTTATTAGCATCTTTTGCTAAACATGGATGTTTTGATTTAATTGTTAAAGCAAGAGGAGATTTAGAGATTGACGACCACCATACAGTTGAAGATGTGGGAATTTGCTTAGGCTTAGCTCTAAACCAAATAGAGAGAAAAAATATTTTTAGATTTGGATGGGCAATAATTCCAATGGACGATGCAAGGGCAATGGTTTCAATAGATTTAAGTGGGAGATGTTATTGTGTGGGAAATTATAAACCAGAGAGAGAATATGTTGGAGATTTGGCAACAGAGAATATAAATCACTTTTTTGAATCAGTGGCAAGCTATGGAATGCTAAATATCCATTATGAAGTTGTTGGTAAGAATGAACATCACAAAGCTGAAGCTTTATTTAAAGCGTTTGGTGTTGCTTTAGATTTAGCTACAAAATTTGATGAGAGAAAGGGAATTGTAAGTACTAAAGGAGAAGTAAAGATTTAAAAAGTAAAATTTATTACATCCCCTTTCTCACATCTTGTAACTACTGAAGCAACGATATTCTTAGAAAATAGTATAGCATTTGTTGGTTTTATAAAAGTAAAAGTAGCCTTAAAACCTTCCTCTATCAAACCAACATTCTCAAGCTTTAAAATCTTTGCATTGTTTATTGTTGCCATTCTCAAAATATCCTTTGGCTCTATGTGATACAATTTATATATAAAATCCATTTCCTTAAATATTGAAGGAGAGTTTGTCATAAAGTTATCTGTCCCAATTCCTACCAATAAATTATCATTAAGTTCATTTAATTTTGGCATACCTACATTAAATGATAAGTTAGCTCTTACACAAGCAATAACTGGAATCTTATTTTCCTTCAATAATTCTATATCATTATTTGTGAGATGGGTCCCATGAACAATAAAATTTAGCTTTATTCCTAAATCTATTAATCTCTCAACCTCTGTCATGCCATATTTGTTTAAACTATATTTTAAAGCCCCTTTATGCTCAGCTGCGTGTATGGCAAATAATTTCTTATCATCTTTTTCTTTAAATCTCTTAAAGATTTTAAAAATTAATTTTAGTTCATCATCTTCAAATTCATTAGCCCCACTTAATCCTAAACCATTAGATATTTTTAAAACCTCTTTTATTTCATTTTTGTTAATTTTTGTAGGTCTTCCTAAAATTATAGCTTTTGGATAATCATAAGATTCTAAAGCTTTATTTAATAAATTAATTCCTTTAACCCCATTTTCCCTAAAATCACAAAAAAATTTTATTCCATGCTCTCCCATATCTTCTAAACCAAGTTTCATGCCCTCAATTAAAATTTCATCATCACATTCAGCCAAATATCTATGCTTTAAACCATTTGGAGGTTTAACTAACTCATCCAAAGTTTTATTAATGCCAATATCCTTTATACTATTATCCGCTATGTGTGTATGGGCATTTATTAAGGGAGGTATAATTAATCCTTTAAACTCAACAATCTCACCACTATGCTCATTTGTAAAGCCTTTAATAATGCCATCTTCAATAGCCAAAACTCCCTCTCTCAGCTCAAAATCTTCCCCATATAAAAATTTACCTTTTAGTAACAACAAAATCACCAATAGAGGTTTATTTATGATTGATAACAGAATAAAATTAGGAATAAAGATTGTATTATTAATAATTTTATTACACAGCCTTATATCAGTTTTTAATTTAGAAACATATATTGAACTACTTACCAAATACCAAAATCAAATAATGATTATTGCTATTATTATTTTATCTGGGCTTATTATTGTCGATATTGCTTCTGAAATATTTAGAAAATATGCTGGGGAAAGGGAAGAAAAAGCTGGTGAATATTTAACTCTAAACTATATCTTTAAATATCTCGTCTATGTTTGTGTAGCTTTGATGATTTTTGGAGTTCTCTATCAAAATGTTTCCTCTTTAGTAGTCTCAGTAGGTTTAATTGGGGCGGCAATAACTTACGCTTTACAAAGACCCATTTTAAACTTTGCTGGATGGATTATCATCTTATATACAAGAACAATAAAAATTGGGGATATAATTTTTATTAAAGGTGTTGGAGCTGGTGATGTATTTGATATTGACACTCAGCACATCTACTTAAGTGAATTAACTCCTGAAAATTTTAATCCTACGGGAAGTGTATTAATTCTTCCAAATTCATATATATTTACATCCTCAATAAAAAACCTTACAAAAGGAACACCATACATTTGGGACACTGTTACTGTGCATTTCACACTAAACAGTAATGTAAATAAAGCTGAAAAAATAGTTTTTGAATCTGTTAGTGAAGTTGTTGGAGATTTGATGAGAAAGCTTTATGAAAAATGGTCTAAGAGGAAGTATCTAACTTCAAAAAGATTATTTGATAAGCCATTAATTAGAATAGGTATAACAAGAAGTTCTTTTTATGTAAATGCTCATTATTTGGTAAACGTTTATGATAAAGCAGTAGTAAAAACTGAAATTTATAAAAGAATCTTAGAAAATGTTAATAGAGAAAATGATGTAAAATTGGCATATCCTCACATTAAAGCTGTTATTGAATCAGAAAACAACTTTAAAAACACGTGATTATTATGCTTTTAGAATATTTAGATGAATTTAAGTATATTGATTTTTTGGAATCTTTAAAAAGATATAGAAATTTAATACTATCAAAGTTAAGATATATCTATGAAAAAAATAAAGAGTATGAGAAAGATTTAGGGGAATATTCAAAATTGGTTAATATAGATAAAAAAAAGTTAGACGCCTTAATTGATTATCTTTTAATAATTTTACTATCTCATACTAATTATTTTAACTCGTTTATAAAAAAATATTCCGAAATAAAAAAATCTGATATATTGAAAGAGCTGCCAAACAAAATTTCTGTCTGGGAATTTATAAAAACAGCTTCAAAGGCAAGAAATAATGATTTACACTTAGAGAGATTAGACCTAAAAAATGGATATGTTGATATAACTGAAATTAAAGAAATTTACGCAAGAGAATTTATTAGAGTTGAATTAAAACATCTCGGAGATTTAGCTAAAAAAGCAAAACTTCCTGAAGAAGAAATTATAGAGAACTTACTAAATGAGATTAACAACTACCTAAAAGATAAGGTTAAATATGAACAAATAGAGGGAATTAAAGCATTAAACTATAAAGGAAACATCCCGTTAGAATGGCATCCACCATGTATAAGAGGAATTTTAAATGATATTTTGAGTGGAGGCTCTCCATCACATTATGCAAGGAGGAGCTTTGTAGTTTATTGGTTCTGTGCTAAATTTAATCCTAATCTAAGACCTTTAGATAAAAATGGAAATTTGGTAAATATCTCAGCTACAGATATAGCAAGTGAAGAAGAAATTGAGAGATTTATAGATGAACTTATTGAGATGATTTTTAAAAATGTTGAGGATTTTGATGAGAAGAAGACAAGGTATTATATTATGCACAATATTGGTTATAAAGTAGGACATAAAAGGTTGACACACTGTGAATACTGCAAAAACTGGCAATCTGATGGAGGGAAGGGACTAAGTTATTACTGCAAACCAGATGAGATTTGTAAGAAAAAATTTATCATACATCCTTTAGATTATCTTTGCTATAATATAAATAAAAATTTAAAAAAGGAGAGATTTAAGAAGGTGAAGAAGGAGGATAAAAATGGAAATAATAAATAAATTTTTAGATATTGAAGTTTTATTATCCCCAACGGTTTATGAAAAGTTGAAAAATTTTAATGAAAGTGAAATTAACAATTTAATTGAAAAAATTAGAGAATTTAAAAAATATAATAATAGCTTTATTTTGTTGGATGAGAAGTTCTTAGAAATTTTTTTACAAAAAGATTTAAATAAAATAATAGATGAATACAAGGATTTTGACTTCATATTTTACTACACTGGAGAAGAAGAAAAAGTAGAAAAAGTTGAAGAAGTAGAAGAAAAAATTGGAGAAAAAATTAAAGAAGACGTAGAAAAAATAGAATTTGTTAAGAAAGAAGAAAAAGAACAATTTGTAAAAAAATCTGAGGAAGATGTTGAAGAGAAATTAAAACAACTAATTTCCAAAGAAGAGAAAAAAGAAGATTTTAATGCTGAGAGAGCTAAAAGATATGAACACATAACAAAAATAAGAGAAAGTGTAAATAGCAGAATAAAATGGATAGCCAAGGATATTGACGCTATAATAGAGATATATGACGATTCAGATGTTTCTGGAAAATCTACATGCACTGGTACTATTGAGGATTTTGTTAAATACTTTAGAGACAGATTTGAGAGATTAAGAGTATTTATTGAAAGAAAGGCTCAAAGAAAGGGATATCCTTTAAAAGATATAAAGAAAATGAAAGGACAGAAAGATATTTTTGTTGTTGGAATTGTTAGTGATGTTGATACCTCAAAAAATGGTAATTTAATAGTTAGAATTGAAGATACTGAAGATGAGATAACATTAATTTTACCAAAAGAAAAAATAGACAGTAGAGAGTTGCCAGATGATATATTATTGGATGAAGTTATTGGAGCTATTGGAGTTGTTAGCAAATCTGGAAGCTCAATATACGTTGATGAAATTATAAGACCTGCATTTTCACCAAAAGAACCGAGAAGAATAGATGAAGAAATATACATGGCATTTTTATCAGATATTCACGTTGGAAGTAAGGAGTTTTTACATAAAGAGTTTGAGAAGTTTGTTAGATTTTTAAATGGAGATGTTGATAATGAATTAGAGGAAAGAGTAGTTAGTAGATTAAAATATATTTGCATTGCTGGAGATTTGGTTGATGGTGTAGGAGTTTATCCTGGACAAGAAGAGGATTTATATGAAGTAGATGTTATTGAGCAGTATAGAGAGATAGCTATGTATTTAGAGCAGATTCCAGAGCATATACATATAATAATCTCACCTGGCAACCACGATGCTGTCAGACCTGCAGAACCTCAACCAAAACTGCCAGAGAAAATAATAAAACTATTTAATAGAGATAATATTTACTTCGTTGGAAATCCGTGTGTTGTTAATATTCATGGCTTTGATACTTTATTATATCACGGTAGAAGCTTTGACGACTTAGTTGGGCAAATTAGAACTGCAAATTATGAAAATCCAGTAACTATTATGAGAGAGTTAATAAAAAGGAGGTTGTTATGTCCAACTTATGGAGGAAGATGTCCAATAGCTCCAGAACATAAAGATTACTTAGTTATAGATAGAGATATTGATATTTTACACACTGGACATATACACATCAATGGTTATGGGATTTATAGAGGAGTTATTTTAGTAAATAGTGGAACATTCCAAGAGCAAACAGATTTCCAGAAGAGGATGGGGATTTCTCCAACTCCTGCAATAGTTCCAATAATAAACATGGCTAAGGTTGGAGAGAAGGGGCATTATTTAGAATGGGATAGAGGAATTTTAGAAGTTAGATATTAAATATTATTTTTTATATATCACGATGAAGGTTTTTTATAGTTGTGTGCAAAATAAAATAAACTTTTATAAGGACAATTTGAATGCCTTCCTTATGGAAGGCATTCACTAATTCCTTATTTTATTTAAGATAGTTTTGCACACAACTATATTTTTAGTTTATGATAAATATTTAAAACTCAACAAATACAGCGATAAAAAGCAATAAGATTATTGGCATAAGAAATACTAAAACATTTACAACATTTACTGAATCTACTCCTAAATAACCTAAAATATATCCAGCAAAATACATCCAAACTATAATAAAACCAAATGTTAACAAAAATAACCAGTTATGTTTATCAAAAGGTAGTTTTTTATAAATGATAACCTCAATGAGAGTTTTAATAACTAAAAATAAAATAAAAACATTAATTACAGTTAATTTTATGTTTAAAAGTTTAATAAAAAGTATTGTTATAACTAAACTAACCAATGTTATAACAACTCTCCTAATTTCAATCTCTTTAATGGCTTTATATAAACCAAACAATTCTTTAAATCCATTATCAACACCAACCATTTTTTTAAATAGTATATTTAAAAAAAAGATAAATATGCATCCAAAAATTAATACTAAGGCAGTTAAGCCTATAAAACTAATATTCATTTGTCTTCACCATTTTGAATTTTATTTAAATTTAAACCATTATCTTGGATTTAAATCTTTCATATTGGTGAAAATATGAGAATAATTCCAGTTATTGATTTAAAAGATAAAATAGCTGTGCATGGAAAGAGTGGGAATAGAGAGGAATATAAGCCATTAAAATCCGTTATTTGCAATTCATCAAATCCATTTGATGTAGTAATGGCTTATAAAGAAAGAGGGGCTGAAACTATCTATATTGCTGACTTAAACTCTATAATGGGAAATGGGAATAATTTTGAAATTATAAAAAAAATAGATTTTGTAAATAAAATTGTTGATATTGGGATAAAGAAAAAAGAGGACTTAGAGAATATCAAAAAATTTTTAAATAAAGATGATAAAGCAATAGTGGCAACAGAAACCTTAAAGGATATTGAATTACTTAAAGAAAAAGATATAGTTGTTAGTTTAGATTTTAAAAATGGAGAACTCTTAAATTATTCATTAGATGAGATTTTAACTTATGTTAAAAAAGACACACCATTAATAATCTTAGATATCTCTTCAGTTGGAACTCAAAAAGGTGTTAATGTAGAACTTATAAAATGTATTTTAGAGAAAACAAATAATCCAGTGTATGTTGGTGGCGGAATTAAAGATATTAATGATATTGAGCTATGCTATAAATTAGGAGTTGATGGAGTTTTAATAGCAACGGCAATACATAAAGGAGTTTTAGATTTGGAAGAGATTATTAATAAATTTGGTGGCTAAATAACAATTAAATAAATTTTTTGGTGGTATAATGGAAAATTATAATGAAATAATTGAAAAAATGATAAATGGAGAAATAAAGCCCTATCAATTAGATAAACTATATAATTCAAAAATAGCCACTGAAATTAGGAAAAAATTTATTGAAAAAAAAATAGGGATAGAGTTTAAACATATTTGCAATTACTCAATAGATGAAGAAATGGCTATGAAAAAGAATATAGAAAATATGATTGGAGCAATACAAATCCCTCTTGGATTTGCAGGGCCTTTAAAAATTAATGGAGAATATGCTAAAGGAGAGTTTTATATTCCATTGGCTACAACTGAAGGGGCTTTAGTAGCTTCAGTAAATAGAGGTTGCTCAATAATAACAAAATGTGGGGGAGCTACTGTTAGGGTTATAGATGATAAGATGACAAGAGCCCCTTGCTTAAAAACAAAAAGTGTTGTAGATGCAATAAAAGTTAGAGATTGGATTAAAGAAAACTTTGAAAAGATAAAGGAAGTTGCTGAATCAACAACAAGGCATGGAAAATTAATAAAAATAGAGCCTATTTTAATCGTTGGAAGAAACTTATATCCAAGATTTGTATTTAAGACTGGAGATGCTATGGGCATGAATATGGTTACAATTGCTACAGAAAAGGCTTGCAATTTTATAGAGGAAGAATTAAAAAAAGAAGGTATATTTGTTAAAACCGTTGCTGTTAGTGGAAACGCCTGCGTTGACAAAAAACCAAGTGGGATGAATCTAATTAATGGAAGAGGAAAATCAATTATAGCAGAGATTTATTTAGAGGAAAAAGAGGTTAATAAATATTTAAAAACCACTTCTGAAGCAATTGCTGAAGTAAATAGATTAAAAAATTATATAGGCTCAGCAATAAGCAACAGCATGGGCTTCAATGCTCATTATGCAAATATTATTGGAGCTATATTCTTAGCTACTGGACAAGACGAAGCTCAAATAGTTGAGGGTAGTTTAGGAATTACTATGGCAGAGGTCGAAGATGATGGATTATACTTCTCTGTAACATTACCAGATGTTCCAATAGGAACTGTTGGTGGAGGGACAAGGGTTGAGACACAGAAAGAGTGCTTAGAGATGCTTGGGTGTTATGGAGATAATAAAGCTTTAAAATTTGCTGAAATTATTGGAGGGGCTGTGTTAGCAGGAGAGTTATCTTTATTAGGTGCTTTAGCGGCAGGTCATTTAGGAAAAGCTCACCAGGAGCTCGGGAGATAATTATGAGAGATGCTTATTTAATGATGGTATTAATAGATGCATTGAAGGAGATATTTGATTTAAAAGAAATTCTAAAAAGCCCTATAAGAAATAAAAAAGTTGTTTTATTTGTCAGTGTAATTTTTATTTTATCTTTTGCAATATCGTATATTTTGATTGCTAATGTAAAATATTTCTCATATTTAGGATATATAATATTTCAAAATTTTCAAAAACATGTTGAAAATCTAAAAATTTCATTAAATGATAGCAGTATAACAATAATATTAGCTATTTGGGAAAATAACCTAACTGTTTGTATGTTGGATTATATTCTTGGAGTTTTGTCCTTATTTGTCATTGCAGTTAATTCTTATATATTATCATATGTGCTTTATAAATTTGGAATTAAAAGCTTTATCTACTTAGTTTTACCACATGGAATTATTGAAATCCCAGCTCTAATACTTTCAGCATCAAGTGGAGTTTTATTTAACATCGGATTGATTAATTTTTTAATAAACTTCAAATTTGGGACTAAAAGAGACGTTTTATATTATATAAAAGAATCTTTAAAGTTGTTAATCCTTTCTATAATACTATTTATAGTTGCTGGAATTATTGAAGGAACTATAACATTTAAAATAGCCAAAATCATGTTTTCTTAAAGATAAAAAGAAAAAATCAAAGCCTATTAATGAGAAATAATAAAATAGAAAAACAATAGCTCGTTTATCCTCTTGGTTCTTTTGCTTTTGGCCTTAAACCTTTGTATCCACACTTTCTACATTTTGTAGCTTTCCATGGATTTCTTGCATTACACCTCATGCAAATCTTTTTCATAAATAATCTTTTTATTGCTTCTTCAAATGGCATTTTCTCACCTGTAGATTTTTAATAGGACACGTCTTATTTATAGTTGTGTGCAAAACTATCTTAAATAAAATAAGGAACTAAAGAATGCCTTCCATAAGGAAGGCATTCAAATTGTCCTTATAAAAGTTTATTTTATTTTGCACACAACTATAATAAACTTCATTATGAAATTTTTTATCTTTGCAAATACTCTTGTTGAATTTCAACAACTTCTGCTGAATTTTCAGCATTTGAGTATCTCTCTAATAATTCATTATTAACATTTATAAATGTTTCTGCCCACTTAAAGCAAGAGGTTAAATTTAATGCTTCATCTTTAAAGTTAGTTATATATAAAGCAGCAATAAAAGCTTCTAATGTTGAAAGCATGCAAGGCTTTCCATAATTTATTGGATTACAGGCAACTAAAAACGGTAAAGACCTTTGGTTTTTAAATTTAAATTTCTTAAACATCAACTCTGCTTCTTTCCATGAACAGTCCAGAGCTGTTATGCCAAACTTTTCCACTATTTTTTTATCTTCTGGAGATAAAGCTTTTTCAGCGTAAGGATTTAGAATTATTGAGTTTTTTGGAACTTTGTATGGGTTTTTTAACAAAATGGCTTTATTCATCTTAGCCATTTTTAAGGATGTGCATTTTTTTGGGTTGCATTGATTTGCATGATATATGAAAAGCTTCGGCATTGTTATCACAATTTTGTAAAATTGTAAAGAAAATTAAGTTGTATAAGTAGTATTTATTTTTTACTGTTATTGTGGTGATAGAGAATGAAAAATGTTGAAATTCTCCTAAATAATCCAAAAAAAGCTGTAATTGAAGTATCAAAACCTATAATTATTGCTACATTTATTGAATCAATCTATAGCTTAGTTGATAGCATCTGGGTCTCTGGATTGGGAGCTGATGCCTTAGCAGCTGTGGGAGCGAGTTTTCCCATATTAATTAGCATATATGCAGTTAGTTGGGGTTTGAGTATTGGAATTAGTTCAGGAATAGCAAGGAGAGTTGGAGCAAAAAATAAAGAAGAATCTGATAAAGTGGCAAATCATGCAATTATATTAGCATTGATTGCTGGAATTTTGTATATCTTAGCAGTATATCCAAATCTTGATACCCTATTTAGCCTAATGGGAACTTATGGGGCTTGTAAATCCTTGGCTATAAAATATTCAAGTATATTAGTTTTAGGGACTGTTATATTTACAATTTGCGATGCGTTGTATGGAATATTTAGAGGTGAGGGGAATACAAAAATTGTTATGATAGCAAGTGTTGTAGGAACCTTAACAAACATCATTTTAGACCCAGTATTCATCTATATGTTAAACTTAGGGATAAGTGGGGCAAGTTATGCTACTTTAATAGCCATAACTATATCCCTCTTAATTTTAGCTTACAATTTATTTATAAAAAAGGCATGTTATGTTACTGTTAAGTTATCAAAATTTAAACCTAACTTAAATATTTTTGTTGATTTAATTAGAGTAGGAATTCCTTCAGCACTAATGGAAATGACCGTTGCAGTATCATTTTTTATAATGACATCAATAATTATGATTGTTGGAGGTAGCGAAGGATTAGCTGTCTATACTGGAGCTTTAAGGATAACAGAGTTTGGTTTTATTCCAATGTTAGGTTTGGCAAGTGGAGCTACATCAGTTATAGGAGCCGCTTATGGAGCAAAGAGTTTTGAAAAATTAAAAATAGCTTATTTTTATACAATAAAAATTGGAATTTTAATGGAAATTGTTATAGTTGCTTTAATATTGCTCTTAGCCCCAGTTTTGTCTTATCTATTTACTTACACTGAAGTTTCTATGAGACTTCATGAAGAACTTGTTAAAGCTTTAAGAATCGTTTCATTATATTTACTATTTACTCCATTTATTTTAACAACATCTGCAATGTTTCAAGGAATTGGAAAGGGAGAGAAATCCTTGATAATAGCTATATTTAGGTCTTTAGTATGTCATATAGGATATGCTTATTTATTTGCTATAATTTTAGGGTTAGGAATGTTTGGAATATATGGAGGTTTAGTGACTGGAGAATTCACATCCGGAATTTTTGCATTTCTATTTGGAATTTTAACAATAAAAACATTAATCAAATATTCTAAATAATAGAATTAAAACTAAAAAATATTTTTGAGGTATAATTATGATTGGATATGTTTTAAATGGAGAGCATGAAGAAATCCCTTATGGAGAGCTCATGGCATTATTGGAGATTTTTAACTACAATGGAAATATTGAGAGATTAAAAAGATACGTTGTAACTGAAGATAGTCCAGCTAAAGATGTTGTTAGAAGAAGTGGGTATATAGACGAAGGGCATAGGATAATATTCAAATACAATTTAGAAGAAAGGAATATAGATTTAGTAGATAAAATTGTTGATGATTTTATAAACTCATTTAAAGATTTTATAGCAAATATTGATTATCCTGACATTAATAAGAGCAAATCATTTGCTGTTAGAGTTTTAAAACTCTACAAAGATGAATTTACAAAATCCATAGACTCATTAAAAATTGAGAGAGAAATTGGGGGAATTATAAAATTAAAAACTAGTGCAAAAGTAAATTTAACAAAACCAAATGTGTTAGTTAGAGTGGTTATCTTAGAAAATACATTTTTTATTTCCAATGTATTATATATGAGAGACAGAGAATATTTCCAAAAAAATAGACCGCATTTAAGAAAATACTTCCATCCAGGTTGTATGCTTCCAAAACTTGCGAGAGCTATGGTAAATTTAGCAAGAGTTAAAGAAGAAGATATTGTTTTAGACCCATTTTGTGGAACTGGTGGATTTTTAATTGAAGCTGGTTTAATTGGGGCTAAGCTAATTGGTTGTGATATAGATTGGAGAATGGCTTCTGGAACTTTAATCAATCTTGAAGAGTACAACTTGTTAGATAAAGTAATAAAAGTTAAAAAATTAGATGCCAAATATGTAAAAGAGTTTTTAAATGAATTAAACATAGAAAAAGTTGATGCCATTGTAACAGACCCTCCTTATGGAATATCGACAGCAAAAAAAGGTGAAATTGAAAAGATATTAGAAACTCTCCCAGAGGTTATTAAAGAAAATGGCTACTTTGTTTTTGCATATCCAAAAAAGATTGACCTTGAGATGGAATTAGAAGGACTTTATAAAGTATATGTCCATAAGGGGCTGATTAGACACATCCATGTTTATAAGAAAATCTAAATGTTATTACAATAGGACTTTCGCAGGTATAAATAATATTAATGAAATTTGATGCCTTTGGTATTATTTTTTCCTTAATTTAATTATATAAAGTGCGAAAGTCTTGCCATAGGAAAAGTTGAACGGATAAATGAAGAGTTGAATATCGATTAATTAGCATAATAAAATAAAATCTCATCGTTCTTTAGATTATAGAACTCCTTACGAGGTTTATTTCGAAAATACCGTTAATAATATTTAGGTGATTTCATGAATTATAATTGCGAAATAATTTCAGGATATTACAGTTCAAAATTCATCTCGAAAAATTTAAATATTATATATTCATAAAAAATAAAATTGCTATAGCTTTTAATGAGGTGATATTATTAGAAAGATAATTGCTCTATTTTTAGGGATAATAATCGTTGGAGGAGTATTTTTAGCAGGATGTACCCAACAAACATCTTCAACAGCCCAAGAAAATGTTATTAAGGTTGGGTTGTTAGTTGATTTATCCAGTGGTTTAGCAACCTATGGAAACAATGAAATGCATATCTGTGAAATTGCTGAAGAGAAGATAAATAAATACTTTGAAGAGAAAGGAATACCTTATAAAGTCAAGCTCTATGTTGAAGACACAAAGGCAGACCCAAAGGTTTGTTTAGATAAAATACAAGCACTTCATACTCTGGGAATAAACTTTTTTTTAGGTCCAATGTCTAGTGGAGAAGTTAAAAATATTAAAAGTTTCGTAAATTCAAACAAACTTGTAATAATATCTCCATCATCAACAGCTCCACCAGAAATGATTGGATGTGCTAAGCCAGAAGATAAAAAGTACATCTTTAGATTCGTCCCAACAGACAACTTCCAAGGAAATGCTATAGGTGATTTAGCTAAAGAACTTGGTTTAAAGAATGTTGTTATTATTTATAGAAAAGATGCATGGGGAGATGGTTTAGAGAAAGCTACAGTTGAGAAATTAAAAGCTAATGGAATAAATATAATAGATGAAATACCTTATGACCCTAACATTGGAGATTGGAGTCCAATAATTCAAACTGCAACAAATGATATTAGTGGAAAAGGAAACAATACAGGAATAATATTCATTGGTTATGAAGAAGTTGCAACCCTATTGGCACAAATTCCAGATAACTCACCACTATTAAACCACAAGTGGATAGGATGTGATGGAACAGCAAATAGTAAAAAAGTTATAGAAGAAGTAAAGAATAAAGCTGAAAAAGTTGGATTGTATTCAACAATGTTCTACTCAGAAACTGATGAAGCTAAAAAGATAAAAGAAGAATTTAAGAAAAGAGGTTACGGAGAACCTGACCAGTATGCGTTAAACGTCTATGATGCGTTTTGGGTAGGAGCTATTTCTTATGCTGAAATGTTACAAAAAGAAGGAAAATACGATGCTGATTTATTAGCTAAATTAATAAAAGAGAATGCAGTTAAATATTCAGAGGGTAAGTTTGGTGTTAAATCAGTAACTGGCTACATAAAATTAAATGAATGGAATGATAGAGCAAGTGGAAACTATGGAATCTTTTCAGTAACAAAAGATGGTTGGAAGTTGGTTGGAATCTGGGACTCAACCACTGGAAAAATCAACTGGCAACAAGTTTAATCTCTTTTTTCTTATTAATCGTTTTGGCTTCGGAGCTCACAAAGTGAGCGGAGAGTTATAAAATCCAAAATGGATTTTGTTCAATCTTTTTCTTTTTAGAATGTATTTTACTATAATTGTTTCAGTATACTATATTTTAGTTTAGTTTCATCGATTGCTATTATGTTTCTTGTCTTTCTTTCATGCTCGTTTAATATGTCCTAACCGATTCATGACTTATGCTCTCAAACTGTGAAAGAAACAAACTCTCCTGCTAAAAATTTTAATCTCTTATTGACTTTAATAATCCTTTTCTTTAATGTTTCTATCATAAGTGTCATATCTTCCTGTATTTGCACATATATATTTAATCTTATCTTGACATCCTCAACCTCATAATATAATAGTTAAGTTTTTATATATCCTATGTATTTATTCATTATTTATAGACTCGCATGCTGACCCGTGTCTCTTTTACAAAACAAAATTTAAATTAAAAATTATAAAATTATAAATAGTATTTGGGATAAATTCTCCAAAGAAGTTATAGGATTAGGATAAGAGAGAAATCTAATTGAAAATTTATAGGCCTTTCGCAGTTTATAATATTAATCTTGGAATTTAGGCACCTTAAAGGTGTCTCCATGTCAATAAAATATTTATTCTGCGAAAGGCCTATATTAAAAACAATTACCGGGTGTTAATATGAGTGTATGGCAAGGACGAAGTAGAAGAAAACCAACAGGAGGATTATATAGACCAGCAAGAAAAAAGAGAAAATATGAAATGGGTAGAGAACCAATTGAAACACACGTAGTAGAAGATGTTATCAAAGTAAAGAAGGTTAGAACAAGAGGAGGAAACTTAAAGGTTAAAGTTGTTAGAACAGGCTTTGCTAATGTGTTAGACCCAGAAACAAATACCTGTAAAAAAGTTAAAATAATAAAAGTTAGAGAAAACACTGCAAACATCCACTACGTTAGAAGAAACGTTATAACAAAAGGAGCAATTATTGAAACAGAGCTTGGTTTGGCAAAAGTTACATCAAGACCAGGGCAAGATGGAACTGTCAATGCAATATTAATTAAAGAGTAAATCTCTAATCTTTTATTTTTTATATCCTACATATATTTATTTATTTAAATTAACTATTAATGTGTGAGATTATGAAACTTGAAAGATATTTAGCTGTGTCAAAAGATTTAGTCCCAGCAAAGTTCATAATAACTAAGTGTATAGAAGTTGAAGAATTTGATAGTTTGGAAATAAACGAATTATGGAACTTACATAACAAACTTATAAAAAAATTAGACTTTAATATCAATTTTGAAGATTTGGAATTTGTTAAACCAAACTTATTAGATTTAAAAATAGAAATTGCTAAAAGAATTTTTAGAAATTGTTATTTTTGTGAGCACAGATGTTATGTAAATAGAGAAAATGAGAGAGGATTTTGTAAAATAAAAAAAAGCTATTACTCATCAGAATTCTTACATTATGGTGAAGAAGATATTTTAGTGCCATCACACACAATTTTTTTCTGTGGATGTAATTTTAAATGTGTCTTCTGCCAAAATTGGGACATATCTCAAATATATTTTGATGATTCTATACCAAATTTATGCATCCCTTATAATCCAAAAGAAATGGCTAAAATTATAGAATATAGAAGAAATATTTCAAAAAATGTTAATTTTGTTGGAGGAGAGCCTACTCCTCATTTATTAAGTATTTTAGAGACATTAAAATATCTAAATGTAAATATTCCTATTGTTTGGAACTCAAATATGTATCTGACTGTTGAGGGACTAAGTTTATTAAAAGGTGTCGTTGATGTTTTCTTAACAGATTTTAAATTTGGAAATAATGAATGTGGAAAAAGATTATCAAAAATTGAGAACTATTTTGATATAATTAGTAGAAATCATTTACTTATAAGAGATGAGGAAGTTATTATAAGGCACTTAGTAATGCCCAACCACCTTTATTGTTGCACAGAGAAAATATTTGAATTTATTTCTAAATATTTGGACAATGCTGTAGTTAATGTAATGTTTCAATATCGTCCAGAATATAAAGCTAAATATTATCCAGACATAAATAGAACTTTAACATATGAGGAGATGGTAATTGCTTTAGACTTAGCAAAAAAATATAAATTAGATTTAATTTAATAATAATACAGATTTAATTTAATAATAATACAGTATCTACGAATATGTATTAAACATACATGACTGAGTATTACGCATAACCATGATTGAATATTCGAACTCATCTAATAATAGGACTTTCGCACATTATGTATTAGTTTGGAATTTAAAATCGAATTCCCATTTTTCTTCTTTTTTTATATTCTTTTTTATATTCCTCCTCAAGATAGTATTTATATCTTAATTAAAATAAGGAATTAGCAAATACTTTCCTTGTGGAAGGCTTGTATAATCTTCAACTCGATAAATCTTTGGATTAATTCATAGAGTGTTGTTTATGAATTCGTTAAATTTATTAAATGATTTTATAGCCAACAATTTTATGTCGTTCATTCTATCATCCTCTATTTTATTTTTTTAATAACTATATGATGTTTGGAGGTGCTGTATAACTATTTAGAAAATTTTCCATACAATAACATAGATGCTAACTCTAAGTAATATTTCCCAAGCTCTTTTCTAAAATAATTTAAATCAAGATATTTAGCTTTATGGTTTTCTAAGTAAATTGCCCTATCCCCCAAAGCAGTTAATAAATCCAACGAACTTGTTACTATAATAAAAGAGCTATCTCCAAGTTTTTCTCTATTTTCTATAATTATTTCAGATAGTGACTTAACTCCCTCAAACCACTTACTTAAAACACCACTAACTAATAAATTTACAGCTGAGTTGTCTTCATCTATCAAAATAAGCTTAGTTTTATTTTTTATAGACCTTTGTATTTGGTAAGCCATATACATTGAGCCTGAGGCAGTTCCATAAACAGCTTTTGGAGTTCCTTTAATTCCTGGAGGTAGTTTTTGGAAAAACATACTTATATCTTGTCCATTCATTTCCATACTCCCAGTTGATGCCCTGGATAGGCTTTTAGTAGTTATAATGAACTCTCTCCCATCTCCAATTAAGTGGTCATCTCTACCACTATCTATTGCCTGCAAAAGAGTTGTTTTTCCTTGAGCATTTCTTCCAGTAATTATAAATATTTCTTTCTTTTTTATACCCAATCCTTTAATTTTCTTACCATATTTAAGCTTTATCTCTATTGGTTCAAGTTCTTCTGGGCATTCAAATGGAATATTTATTTCCTTAGGTCCTGCTATTCTGTAATGCCTTCTAACATCAGTATATTTTCTTGCTGGCTTTGAATTATTTGCAATAAAGCAAACTAAACCAAGTTCATCCAATTTATCCCTAAGATATTTTTGATTTATTATATTTTTAGCTTCATCAATTAATAAATCAATTGAAATGTTTTTAATAAATTTATCTAAGTTATTACAAAGCGCATTGATTTGTTTAGCAATTTCTTTAGCATCTTTTTCTTTAAAAATCATTCTGAGCATTAGATACATCTTATTTCCTTTAATATAGTTATATTTGTCAGCTCTCCACAAATCATATCCCAAATTTAAATCACAATTCACTACAGTTAATGGTTCATACAAAGCTTTATATATTCTACCAAAATATCCTGCTAATGGTAAAAATCTCTTTTTATTAATTATTTCTTTTTTTATTTCTTCAATAACCCTCTGCGTAGCTCCTTCTATTCCATTTCCATATTCAGAAAGTTTTAAAAAATTTTTATTTTCAAAAACAAAAGGCAAAACAACTTTTATATTCCCATCTGGCTGTTTTACAGCATAGTATAATCTATTTTTATTACTTTTAGTCAAAAGAGAAGTATTTAGGAATTCATTTTCTTTTAAATTGTTTATAATCTCATCTACAAACATAAAAATCACTTACATAGAATTAATATAGACTATAGTTGTGTGCAAAACTATCTTAAAAATAAGGAATTAGTGAATGTCTTCCTTATGGAAGGCATTCAAATTGCCATTATAAAAGTTTATTTTATTTTACACACAACTATAAATAATGCCTCTCAGTCAGTGCCGATTTCTTCATCCCAAAAAGGTCGGTGGGGGTAACTTTCATCATCGAGGCATTGATTACAACAAATTTTAAATACTACAACCACAAGATTGTAATATAGCGGTCCCGATATGTGGGGGAAACTAAGCCCGAATGGGACTGCTATTAATCCGAAGATGTGGGGAGTTCCCGTTCCCCCCGATTGCCAGCCGATGAAATTAGGAGGCTGGAAGGTTATCTGCTACAATTGTTTCAATTGTTCCAAAAGTAGCGGATAACCAGAACGGTAACTTTCATCATTGAGGCTTTATTTCTTCAAAATTTTATATATTTTTATGAATTATTTAAATAATTCCTCTAAACATTTTCCATGCTTAATCTCTTTTCTATATGCTTCCAATAACAGATTCTTTTCTCCTAAAAACTCAGCAACTGTTTTGAAATCAATATTTATCTTTTCTCTAAACTTTTTATCTCTTAATAAGTGATGGTCAATTATAATCTCAGCTCCAGTATTTTCCACTATATATTTTAAATTTTCGTTGGTTTTTTCTAAGTTCTTTTTTCCGTATCTATGCATTAAATATGTAGGAGGACCTCCTATAAGTATTAGATTTGGTTTTTCTTTAATTATATAATCCCTAATCTCATCAAATAATATTCCTTGAGTGTCTGAAGTGTGCATAAACTTAAAATTACCTTCTTTAATTGTTGTTATTAAAACATATCCTAACTTGTTATCTCTTCCATGTGGAAATGGTGGGGAAAATTTTATCTCTGTCTTTCCAAATTTAAATGTTTTGTTGTCTGCAAATTCTATCTTTTTTGCAATATTTTTAACATGTTCCAAAAATTTTTTTGCTCTCTCCATCTGACTTTTATTTATAAATTCAGTTGGATGCTTTATTAGTAATATTTTGTTCTTGTATAGTTCTTTGGCATAATCCTTTGACTCTAAGTATATGTCATCAAAAAATGGTGTATAATGGTCGTAATGATAATGAGAAATAATTATAATATCACTTTTTTTTGCATACTCATTGATTTTATTTCTCAGTTCTTTTAATTTTTTAAATTCTATATCATTTGGTTTTAAACCAAATCTATCTGGGGCTAAAGCAACACCAGGGTCTATTAAAATCCCCACATCCTTTGTTTTAACATAGGTTGCCAATGACCTAACTCCTAAGCTTTCAGATGCTAATGGAATTACTTCCATAATAATCCCCAAAATATAGTTTTATGCAAATAAAATAAACTTTAAGAATTTATTTTAAAGAAATCACTTAATTTAACTTGCTTACTTTTATCATTTTCAAATATTGAATTTATTCCCTCTCTAATAATTTTTAATCTTTGTTTTATATAATCATTTACATTGTATTCCTCAGCCATCTTCTCTGCAACATCCATATACTTTTCAACAGCTCCTTTTGATACAGTTAATATTAACTTAGAACCACACTTTGGACAAACTCCTCTTAAAGGAATTCTTCTATACTTAGCCCCACATTTACATCTTACCGCTTGTCTTGAGAAAGCTCTTAAATTTCCAATTAAATCTGGTATGAAGTGAGATTGTATGACCTTCTCAGCAACATCTCTCTCATCTGTTGCTCTAATCTTTTTAGCTACTGAAAGTTGAGCATTTGTTTTTTCAAGCATTGAACCTAAGGTTTTATATGCACAAACTTTTGGTCCTAAATCAATTCTACTTGTTTCATGAGTATAGCCTAATCCCTCATACTGCTCTGGTTTTCCTAATCTATCCTCTACTGTCTCTATTAATTCTTTAACTTCTTTTGGTGAAGGCATTTCTAATGTTTTTTCATAAAACTCTAATGGATAACTCCAAACAACATCCATATTATGAACTTCTCCATCCACTTCCTTTGGGTCCAATATGGTTGTTAATACTAATGGAGCGTCCATTTGCCCTCCTCTTTTATCAGGCAGGAATTTCTTAGAAAAGTTCAAAAATGCGTCTAAAAGCAAAAAGAAGGCATCTTCGTCGCCATCACATTGATATGTTTGAATATTTTCATTTATTATTACATTGTGATACTTCTTCGCATTTAATGAATAGATAAATTTATCCTCAGATTTTATTAGTTCAGTTTTTTTGACTCCTACAATCCAACCAAATTTATATGCTGTCACATCATCTTTTATTATCCTATTTTTATGTAATTTATAAATCTCCTGCTTTCTATTCAAGAAAAAACCAATTTCTTTAAAGAATATGTCATAATAATGTCCTGCTATATTTAAAGCATAAACAATGGATTTTGGAACTTCTTTTCCTCTCTCTTCATAATATTTCTTTACACAGCTTTCATCTCTTTCATTTGCATTTTCTTCTACAGTCCAGTATGTTTTAATTCCAAATCTATTCAATAATAAATCTATATCTTCCAACAATTTTTTATTAGCACTATATACTGCAACTCTTGGAGTAGTTGTTAACGCAGTTCCATCTCCATCAAAATATGCTGATAGCATTAATCTTACTTTTTCCTTTGGTAAATTAAAGATAAAACTTGGAACTCTCTTTGATTTTGCCTTTTTACCAATTTTTAAAACCTTTGTAAAGAATAAATAAACAACTCTTGATGATAATGTTATTTTTCCATCTTCTTTATTTTCATAGATATTTACATCTCCAAATGCCTCTTTTATTGCTTTTTTAATGTTCTCTCTAAGTTCCTCTTCATGGGCTGAGAAGTTTATTTGATATACACTCTTTGATTCCCTTGCATATCCCTCAGAGAGATAGTAGCCAATAAGCTTTAATAACGGCTCAATTTTAATCATTCTTTTAATATTTACCTTATCTCTTCTAACTGCTATATAGCAATCCTTTGGAACATCATCTATTGTTACATTTGATTTTTCCAATAATATCATTAGTTTATCCAACGGTATTGTATCATACCTTAAATAATCATTCAATTTTAACTCTCTAATTAACTCTTTGCTTATATTCTCTTTAATCCAATCTTTAATGCCCCTAACTCTTAAAACGCTCCATAGCTCTTTAAACTCTACCTTTGAAAACTCTTTTAATAAGTCAAACTCTTCTATATCTTTCTCTTCAAAATCAATCTTTGGGATAAGAATTAAATCTCCTTCTTTAACATCCATTGCCAATTTTTTTATAAACTCTCCATTTTCATAAACCATAACTGGATGGTCATGGGTGGTTATAAATTCTCTGTTACCATCTAATGTTATCTTTATTAAATGATTTGGTGAAGGGATTTTTAAAACCTCCTCAATATCTGTTAAAACAACTTTTCTATTTTCTGTATCGAAGGAATAAACTTTAATATTTCTCTTTGGCTTCTTTCTGATGAATGCATCTTTTTCAAATACCTCATCATTTTCATTAAACAATTCATATAGCTCCTCTAATGTTATTCTCTCAACATTTCCATCTATATTTACCAAAATCCTTGTATCTCCTGGGAAGCAATTTCTTCTCTTAGCAGCGTGGAAATATGGATGTGCATAACCTACATTTGCTTTAGTATAGCCAATAATTCTTCCAACCATTCCTGCTGAGGTGTGTGGAGCCATACCAATAACTAAGTGTCCAATTAAATCCTCTTTCTTTTTTACATTGTAATATTTCTCAACTTTATAAAATCTCTCTAACAATTCATCTATAAAATTAGCTACTCTGACAAAATACTCTGCACAGCTCTCTGGAATAATTACATCTTGAGGTTTTAGCTCAACAACCTGCTCTCCGTCAATTAACTCATTACCATAAATATCTTTATCATATCCAAGCTCTCTTAACTTTTCAACACTGACATTTATCTCGTTTGGTTTAAAATGAGTTATAGGAACATCTGTGCAATCAAATCTTGATGTTCCATCTTTAAAGACATAAACTTCATTCATAGCCCTTAATATGGCTTTTTCCAATGGTTCAACAATTTTCTCTTTTGATGTCATCCCTTTAATGCACTTAACATCTCCTGGCTTATTTATTCCCAATCTTTTTAGAGCAGAATACCAATAATCTTTTAATGGAGCTTTAATTTTTCCAAATTCATCTAATTCAACTCTATTTCCACAGAATGGACAAACTCTATATAATGAAACTTTTCCACAATATGGACATCTTGTGTAAGAAACTTCAATATCATCAGTATTGTTTTCTTCAACAGCCTTATTTATCAATCTAACTTGTCCTCCAGCATTTCCTATAGGAAAGAGACCATTAACTGGAGGTTTCATCTTTCTTGGAGCAGCTTTCTCAGGTCTTCCCATTCTTGCTCCAACATATATATAGGTGTTTCTTCTAACCTCAAATGGAGCTAATAGGTTTATTAGATGCATGCTATTTTTGGCTGATTTTAAAATTTCGTCTATATTATCAATTAAATCCTTTTTATTTTCAACATCAAAGCCTAATGAGTAAAGTAAAGGATAATACTCCTCAATTATAACTTTTTTGCCTCTAACCAAATGACAGCAACCAATTAACTCTAAAATTCTCTTAGCTTTTTTATCTTCCTCTGTTTTTAAATCAACAATCCAAACATTCTTTCCTTCAAAATTATCTTCTTTCCCTTTTAATATCCAATTTCTTAATAGGATTATATCTTCCTTGCCAACATCATGCCAATGGTATGTAAATCTTGGATGTAAAGGAGTTTTTGTTTTTAAAGCAAATTTAACAGCCTCTTCTGGCTTTGGATTTTTTATAAACTCTTTATCATACTCTATATTATTAGCTATCAATATTTTTTCATACCACTCTTCACACCAACAGCTTGGCAATAAAGGATGATTGTTTTCTAAAAAATCCCCATAATTAACTAAAACATCTCCTAAGAATAGAATTTCTTCAACTCTATCTCTAACCTCTATAGCTTTCTCTATTGTATCAACTCTAATAACGTCTCCATTTTTTAGCTTAACAATTGGTGGCTCAATGCTATCAACTGGAACTACACATGTTGCCTTTCCAGGTCTTTCTGTCTTTAACTGAGTTCCAACAGCCATAAATTCATCTACCAAATACATTAAAGCTGGATGAAATCCTTGAGTTGCAAAACCTGTATTTCTACTTCTACCATATCTTAATCTAAACCCTCCAACCTTTGATGGATGGGCAAATACCGGCCTTCCTGCGATAACTTCACTTATAAACTTTTTGTTTGCTTCTATTTTAACATCTCTCCAGTATCCACTTATCTCCTCTTCCTCTATATCTTCCTCTATATTTTCTTCTTCATCTTCTTTCTTTTCATTTTTTTCTTCTTTTTTACTCATTAAATCTTTAAGCCAATCCCATCCCTCTATTCCCAATTTATCAACGTGCCTCAATATCTTTGGTGCCTTTAACAAAACTCCCTCAACCAAAACTAATAAGGCCCCTCCCCTTAGTTGATTTGTCTCTACTCTTGGCAAATCCCTATGTCCAGAAACTTCAACATCATCAGTTGCCTCTCCAGTAATTTCAATTGGTATATTTCTTATAGCTGTTCTAATTTCATCAGCTGTTGGGTTGTATTGGAAGCTACCAACTTCTGATTGGTATAACTCAACTTCCTCAACATATCTCTCAATTTCATCCTCTGTTGGCTTATATCTATCCAAACCCATTGCCTTTCTAACAAAGTCTCCAACTAAAACAGATAATGCTTGAGCTGTTCCCCCCGCACTTCTTATAGGTCCTGCATAATAAATAGCTAAATATTCACTTCCATCTGGGTTTTTCTTTATTTTAACATCTGCAATTCCTTCTAATGGTGCAGCAACAATCCCCTCAGTTAATACAGCCAATGCAGTTCTAACTGCCTGTTCAGCTTTCTTTTCCTTATCAAAATTTCCAAATTTTCCTTCTACAATTTCTTTAGCTATCTCCAATGCAGCTGGCTCTTTACCTAACTCCTTAACCAATTCTCTAATTCTCTCAGCCACACCTTTAGGTCCTACCAATCCCTCAACCCTATCAGCCATATCAGCAGCTAAAGGAATTTCAACTTCATCTACAGGGTCAAATCCCTTTTTTCTACACTCTTCAGCTATTTTATAGAGTTTTTTAACCTCACTAACAATGTTTTCAAAATATTTTTTCATGTTTTCAGAGCATGCAACATGAACCATAATAATCACTTAGTTGAATATTTTTAAAAATTGATAAATTTTATTTCAGTATTGTATATTACTTCAGAATATAAGACCTTTATCCAAAATAGATTAAACTTAATAAATATTTAAATTAATAAAATTGATATATAGTTTTTGAAAAAATAGATAAGATTTTTAGTTTCCATACCGAATCGGTCTTATTTTAATTGTAGTTCATTATTGTTAAAAAGTATGCATTGTTGAATATTGTGATGTTTCCATACCGAATCGGTCTTATTTTAATGTAATATTAACGGGTTGATTGCCTTATATGTGGCATACGAAATAAGTTTCCATACCGAATCGGTCTTATTTTAATAAAAGAAAAAAAAAAGAAGAGGAAGAAATGAAATATGTTTCCATACCGAATCGGTCTTATTTTAATAGGAGGCATTTTTTGAATTAAACGAAATTAAGCATTTTTAAATCTTTATTTTATAGGGGGTATATTACGACCCCCCAATTACTTGGTTTCTTTATATATCCTAACTAATATAAATACTTTACGGTATTGTGTTAATTAAAACAATAAAACCCTTAAATCTAAAAAATCAAATTATATATCGGGGAAATCAAAATATGAAAATAATTATCTAAAATCTCTTAAAAATCTTACTAATTTAATATATCCAAATAAATAAAATATTAAAAATAAACTACCCTTAGAAATTAGCTAAAAATCCTTAAAATCAAAAAATATTCCTTTAAAAATTTCTAAATTAAAAATAAAAAACTTTTAGCGTGATAAATATCACTTAAATATTTAAATTATTCAATTCTAACTGCATGGGCACATTTTTCAGCTAACGCTCTTGCTTTCTCTACTGAATCAGCGTAAGCTAAAGCAACACCCATCCTTCTACCAACTTTTGCATTTGGTTTACCAAACAATCTTAATTTAGTATTTGGCACTTTTAAAGCTTCTTCTATATGATATTTTGGAGCGTATTTGTTAATATTAGCTTTTATTACATGGCTAGCTCCTGGATGAATAAGATTTGTTGATACTGGCAACCCTAATATAGCTCTAACATGAATCTCGAATTCACTCATCTCTTGGGTAATCATTGTAACCATTCCTGTATCATGAGGTCTTGGTGAAACCTCGCTAAATATAACCTCATTTCCTTTAACAAACAACTCAACTCCAAAGATTCCATATCCTCCTAATGCATCAGTAACCTTCTTAGCTATATCTTGAGCTTGTTCTTTTAATTCATCAAGCATATCGTGAGGTTGCCAACTTTCGTGATAGTCTCCATCTATTTGAATATGCCCTATTGGCTCACAAAACTTAGTTCCTTCCTTAGTTCTTATAGTTAATAAGGTTATCTCATAATCAAAGTTTATAAACTCTTCTACAATAACTCTATTTCCTATCCCTCTTGCTCCTTCTTTTGCTATTATCCAAGCTTTTTCTATATCCTCTTCTTTTTTAATTACACTCTGCCCCTTTCCAGATGAAGACATGATTGGTTTTACAACACAAGGCAAGCCAAGTTTTTCTACGGCCTCTTTCAACTCTTCTAAGGAATCTGCAAATTCATATTTAGCAGTTCTTAATTTCAATTTTTCAGCTGCTAATCTTCTTATTAACTCTCTATTCATGGTTATTTTTGTTGCTTCAGCTGTTGGGATAACGGTATAACCCATTTTTTCAGCATCTATTAATGCATCTGTATTTATTGCTTCAATTTCAGGAACAATGTAATCTGGCTCTTCTCTCTCAATAATTGCCATCAACGCGTCATAATCTTTCATATCAATAACATAGCTTTTGTGAGCTACTTGCATAGCTGGGGCATTTTGGTATCTATCTACTGCTATACACTCAATCCCTAATCTTTGAGCTTCAATAACTACTTCTTTTCCTAATTCACCACTACCTAATAACAAAAATTTTACACTACCCCTCAAAAGAGGTGTCCCAATTGCCATAAATTCCACCAAAAAATTTTTAGCATTAAAAATTTTATTTTATATTTTTAGCTTTAATATAGTTTTTGTCATAGGACTTTCGTATAGGTAAATATTAATGATGATTTTGGTAGCATATTTTCCTTAATTAATTATATAAAGTGCGAAAGTCCCATTTGATTTAACCTTTAAAAATTTATTTCTGCGAAAGTTCTATGTTAATTATCCTATTTGAGGATAAATATTTCTAGGGAAAGATATGGAAAAGAACACAGCTTTGGTAGTTTATTATACAAAATTACATAAAAATAGTTTCAACGCATTGATAGGAGCTTTGGAAGTTGATGAATATTTTGATAACTTTTCAATATATTTTGCCAATAAAAAAGACATTTTTAATTTAGAGAGAGTTTTAAAAAATTATGATAAAATTATTATTGCAATATCTTTCTTTACAACTGAGTTATGGAAAACTTTTGAATTAATTAATGAATTAAAAGCTAAATATCAAAATTATAGGAAGAAAATTATTTATTTAGCTGGAGGCCCACATCCAACAGGCGACCCAAAAGGAACGTTAAAGTTAGGATTTGATGTAGTTTGCATTGGAGAGGGAGAAGAGACATTTCCTGAATTTATTAAAGCAATTAATGAAAATGAAGATTATAAAAAAGTTAAAGGAATAGCATACTTAGATGACGATAAATTTATTTACACTGGAAAAAGAAAACCTATTGATTTGAATAAATATCCTCCATTTCCTGTAAAGCATAATAAATTTGGACATATAGAGATAACAAGAGGTTGCCCTTATGGTTGCTTCTTCTGTCAAACACCAAGAATCTTTGGAAAGAATGTTAGACATAGAAGTGTTGAAAATATCTGCAAATACGTGGAAATAATGGCTGAAAGGGATTTGAAAGACATTAGGTTTATAACCCCAAATGCTTTTGCCTATGGCTCTAAGGATGGGAAAACATTAAATATTGATAAGATTGAAAAGTTGTTGGAAAATATTAGAGAAATTTTAAATAAAGATGGGAGAATATTCTTTGGAACATTCCCTTCAGAAGTTAGACCAGAACATGTTAATGATGAGACAATAGATTTAATTTTAAAATATGCTGACAATAAAAGCTTAGTTGTTGGAGCACAATCAGGAAGTCAAAGAATATTAGATTTATGTCACAGAGGGCATACAGTTGAAGATATATATAACGCAGTAACTACTGCAATAAAAAAAGGTATTAATGTTAATTTAGATTTTATTTTTGGACTTCCAGGAGAAACTGAGGAAGATATTGAGAGAACAATAAAGGTTATGAAAGATTTAATAAAAATGGGTGCTAAAATACATGCACACACCTTTATGCCTCTACCTCAAACCCCATTTGCAAAGGCAAATCCTGGAATAGTTGATAAAAAAATAATAAGAGCTATGAGACATGAGATTCCCAAAGGAATATTTTATGGAACATGGCATAACCAGGAGATATTAGCTAAGAAAATTTCAAAATATTTACAGACTGGGGAATTATAAAATATAAATGAAAATGGTTGATATTATGAAAATTGGTATTGTTGGGGCTGGCTTAGGTGGCTTGTTAGCTGGAGCATTGTTATCTAAGAATCATGATGTAGTTATCTTTGAAAAACTTCCATTTTTGGGTGGAAGATTTACAAACTTAGAGTATGAAGGATTTCAACTAACAACTGGAGCTTTACATATGATACCGCACGGAAATGATGGTTATTTAGCTCAGTTACTAAAAAGAGCAGGAGCTAAAGTAAAGATTATAAATTCAGAACCAGATGGGACATTTTTAGTTAATGGAAAAGAGTATCTATATAGAGAGCTATTTTCACTCTTAGGATTCAAAGAGAAAGTTAAGGCATTAAATATGGCAGCTAAATTAAAGTTGGAAAAAGTTGATGAAGATATTTCATTTGGAGAGTTTTTAGAAGATGTTGATTTAGCTCTAAAAGTAGGAAATGCATTTACTGGATGGGCTTTGAGTTTAACAGCTTATGAAACACCAATGAGTGAAATCATAGAGATAGCTAAAAACTACTACAAATTTGGAGGGCCTGGAATTCCTATAGGGGGTTGTAAAGCTATTATTGACGAACTTTCAAAAATTATTGAAAAGAACAATGGAAGAATTATTAAAGAATATGAAGTTAAAAGCATTGAGATTGATGAAAAAGTATATATTGATGATTATGAATTTGATGTAGTTGTAAGCAACATATCTCCAATTGAAACACAAAAGATATGCAACATAAAATTTTTAAAATCAAAACCAAAACCTTCTAAAGGAATAAAGATAAGCATAGCTACAAAGGAAGGAATTATAAATCATAGTGGAGTTCTCTTTACTCCAGAATGTGAAAGAATAAATGGTTTAAATCAAGTAACAAATGTAGATAAATCCTTAGCCCCTGAAGGATGGCATTTAGTTATGACTCATCAAACACAACTAACCTACAATGTAAAAAAGGAAATTGATTTAGGATTAGAGGATATTGAAAATCTCTTTAAAGGAAAAGATTACAAAATATTACATATTCAGTCATATAGGGATGATTGGCCTGTAAATCATGCATCTAATGGAACTGATATTGACAATATTGTTAATGATAAGCTTTATTTAGTTGGAGATGGAGCTAAAGGGAGAGGAGGAATAGAGGTTGAGGGAATAGCCATGGGAGTTTTAAAGGTTGTTGATTATATAAATAGTTTAAATACTGCAAATGGATAAATAGGAAATAATATAATTAAAAAGTAAAATTATCTATTTTTTTTGTTTAAAATTCTCTAAAACACGATTTATAGTTGTGTGCAAAATAAAATAAACTTTTATAATGGCAATTTGGATGCCTTCTATAAGAAAGGCATTCATTAATACCTTATTTTTAAGATAGTTTTACACACAACTATATTTGTATGGGGATGTCAATATGGAATTGAGGGATGAAGACTTAATTTTAGAAGAAGTTAGGGATTATTTAACTGCCTATCTAAGAAATATTCATCAAGAAGATATTATATTAGATAATGAAAGGGTTGTAATTGATTTAAATCAGCTTTATAACTCTGGACTGATGGAATTTGTAGAATTTTTAATAAACAATCCTCAAAAAGGTATAGATTTTATAAAAGAATGTTATAATGAAGCATACTATACATTAAGGAATGAATATCCGTCAGATATAATAATTTCTGTAAAAAACCTTCCAGAAATCTTTAAAACTACAAAAAAAGGGAAAGTTTTTACAATAGAAGACATTAAAAGTGATACTTTAGGAAGATTGATAGAGTTTGAGGGAATTATTGCTAAGGCATCAAAAATAAAGCCAATGTTAAAAAAAGCTTATTATATTTGTCCAAAATGTGGAAGAGAAGTTGTTAAAGAAATTGATATATTTACAACAAATCCTGAAAAAGCCTTATGTGAATGTGGAGCTGAATTAAATTTAATTGATGATAAATGCAGTTACACAGATTTTCAAGAGATTAAAGTTCAGCAACCACCAGATTTAATGGAAAATCCTGACGACCCTCCAAAGTATATTACAACATTCTTAGAAAATAGCCCTGGAATATATGCTGGAAGGGTAAAGATAACTGGTATTCCAATAAGAGTTAAAAAGAGCAAAAAACTGCCAATTTATGATATTTATGTTAAGGCAATAAACTGTGAAGTTTTGGATGGTGAAGTGAAGATTGATTTAACAAATTCTGATATTGAAAAGATTAAAAAAATAGCTAAGAGAAAAGATGTTGTTGATTTATTGGCAGATAGATTAATTCCTGAGATTAAAGGACATTCAGCAATAAAAAAAGCTGTTTTCTTACAACAGATAAAAGGTGTTAAAAAACCAGGAAAAAGGGCAGATATTCATATATTATTAATCACAGACCCTGGGATTGGGAAGACTGTTATTTTAAGAAAAATTGCAGAAATTCCAGGTAATTTATACGGTTCTGTTACTACTGCCACTGGAGTAGGTTTAACTGCTGCAGTTGTTAGAGAAAAAACAGAGATTGGTGAGGATACATGGGTTATTAAACCTGGTTTGTTGGTTAAAGCTCATAAAGGTACTGCATGTATTGATGAGCTAACTGTTAATAAAGAACTACAAAGCTATGTTTTGGAAGCTATGGAGAGCCAAACAATTCATATTAGTAAAGGGGGGATTAATGCTAAATTACCAGCTGAATGTGCTATCCTTGCAGCATGCAATCCAAGATGGGGAAGATTTAACCCAGATGTTTCTGTAGCTGAACAGATAAATATTCCTGCCCCTTTATTGAGTAGGTTTGATTTGATATTCCCAATTAGAGATGTTTCTGATAAAAATAAAGATAAAGATATTGCTGAATACATTGTAGATTTGCATAGGGCTTATTTGGATGAGGAGATAAACAAAAAGATTGGTCTAAATTACTTTGAAGTTGATGGAGTTAAGATTGACAAAGAGTTTATAATAAAATATATCTACTACGCAAGACAGAAAAAACCAGTTATTAGTGAAAAAGCTAAAGAAATTTTTGTTAATTATTATGTGGAGATGAGAAAAAAGCATCAAATAACTGCAAGACTGTTAGAGGCGGCGATAAGAATAGCTGAGGCACATGCAAAGGCAAAGTTAAAGGATATTGTTGATGAAGAAGATGCTAAAGAAGCAATAAATATAATCACTGAATGCTTAAAAGAAATTGCCTATGACCCAGAAACTGGAATATTTGATGTAGACAAAATCTTAGGAGTATCTAAGAAGGAGAGAGATAAATTAACAACTGTTTATGAGATAATTAAAGAATTATCTGAAAAATCTGAGCTTGTTGAGTATGAAGATATTGTCGAAGAAGCTAAAAAGAAAGGTATTAAAGAGGAAGAGTTGGAAAATATTATTAAGAAGTTGATAAAGTATGGGGATATTGATGAACCAAAACCAGGAAGGTATAGACTGCTATAATGTGGTGCTACTATGATTTTAAAAAATTGTAGAATAGTAAAAGACAATAAAATCATTGAAGGTGATATTTTAATTGAAGAAAATAGAATAAAAAAAATTAGTAAGGATATTAAAGTAGATGACGAAATGATAGATATAAAAAACTCTCTTGTTATTCCTGGGGTTATAGATGCTCATGTTCATTTTAGATGGGGAGAAGAAAAAAAAGAGGACTTTTTAAGTGGGAGTTTAGCTGGGATAAATGGAGGAGTTTGTTTTGCTATAGACATGCCAAATAACAAACCTCCAATAACAACAAAAGAGCTTTTTTATAAAAAATTAGAAGATTGTAAAAGAAGCAGTAAGATAAATATATTCCTTAATTTTGGAATTACAGAGAAAAATTACACTGAATATATAAAGGAAGCAAAAGCATACAAAATATTTATGGTTAAATCAGTAGGAGATTTGTTTATAGAGGATTATAATAAATTAAAGGATATATTAAACCAAAATAAACTTTTCTGCATTCATGCTGAACACAAAGATATAATAGAGGAAAATTTAAAAAAATATTCCTTAGATAGTTGGATAGACTACTGTAAAATTAGAGATAAGAAATCAGAGGTTGAGGCAGTTAAAGAAATTATAAAAAACTTAAAAATTATTGATAAATTAAATGATAAAAAACCACACATTCACTTTTGCCATATTTCAACTAAAGAAGCATTAAATTTAATAAAAAAAGCAAAATATGAATTAAAGAATGTAAAAATTACTGTTGAAGTTACTCCTCACCACATTTATCTAAATAAAGAGACGGCTGAGGAATTGAGAGGTTTTGGAAAATTCAATCCACCTTTAAGAGAAAAAGAAGACAACATTGCATTAATTAAGGGAATTATAAACAAAGATGTTGATATCATTGCCTCTGACCATGCTCCTCATCTATTGGAAGAAAAACTTAAAGATGTCAAAAACTGCCCTTCAGGGATTCCTGGAATTGAAACAATAGTTCCTTTAACTTTAAATTTAGTTAATAAAGGATTAATAACTTTATTTGATGCTATAAGAATTTTATCAAAAAATCCAGCAAAAATATTTGATATAAACAACAAAATTGATGAAGGAGATTTGGCAAATCTAACAATTATTGATTTAAAAAAAGAAGGAAAAATTAATGTTGATTTATTTAAATCAAAGGCAAAATTTAGCCCCTTTGATAAATGGGAAGTTAAAGGATTTCCAATATATACAGTAGTTAAAGGAGTTTTGTTTGAAGCAATTGGTAATTTAATTTAATATATTTAATTATAATTAAATATATATAGTATAACGCATAGACATAATATCGTTAATCTTTAGAGAGGTGTAAATAATGGTAACTTTTGACAAAGAAAAAATGTTAAAACCTTCAATTATTGGGGGGGTTATTAATATAATATTAGGAATTATTTGTTGTTTAGGTTATATTGTTGGTGGAGCTATAGCTGCTCATCTTTATGTTGAAGCTGGGGGAAGGTTAGATTACGAAAATTGCGGTCTTGTAGGAGCAATTAGTGGGGTTATAGGGGGTGTTATAGCAGCAATATTAAATTTCATTATAATGACAGCACTTATGCCAATGTTTGGAAGATTTGAACCATTTGCAATTGGAGGTTCTTTGATTGTAGGATTGATTAGTGGGGTAATATTTGGGGTAATCCTTGGAGCAGTTGGAGGAGTACTATATGTTGTTATAAAGAATAGGTAATAAATAAATCAATAGGGGCTTTTAATGTTAAAGAAGCTCTATGCCTTAATGTTGATTTCTTTTATAATTTTTTACATTGGAATTTTTTTAGCACCTTATACTGCATATTTAGGTGAGCATTCAGAAATTTTTAAGTTAATATCTTTTTATATCTATACTGCATATTCTTTAATATGCCACCAACTTCCAAAAAGAAGCTATTTTATATTTGGATATAAAATGGCTGTTTGTGCAAGATGTTTTGGTATATATACTGGATATTTAGTAGGAATGCTGATTTATCCCTTTATAAAAAAACTAAATGATTTTAAAATTCCCAATAAATGGTATTTAATATTTGCTTTAACTCCCATGGCAATTGATGGAACCACTCAACTAATTGGATTGAGAGAAAGCTTTAATGAGTTAAGATTTATAACTGGCTTTATTGCAGGCTTTGTTAGTGTTTTTTATATTATGCCGATATTTTTAAATATAGTATATAAATATTTTAAAAAAATTTACAAAAGAAGTTAAAATTACTGACGGTGTGATTACGATAATCCTTTCTTTATTAGTTCTTTACTGCATTCTTTAACTACTTCATAAAATGATATATTATATTTATTGCTTAAATATTCTATACAATTATGAATAATAGTTTTGCACACTACTATAAATTTCCTTCCCAACATTGAATCAACTATCGCAACAAATTTGTATCTATCGTCATCTAAAATATCGGGAAGGTTAGATAACTGATTGTATAGGCAATACTCATCTTCTGACAGTTCTTGCAGATATTTAATAACTGTCGTTCTATCAATCTCTAAAACACTCTTTTATATCCCTTTAATCGTCTTTATCGGCGTTAATGTCCTCGTCACCCCATACTTCGCTATCTCTTCCAAAGAACATATCCCTAAACTATTTATAGAATAAACCAATATATCATTAAATGCTGCTAACATACTGGTATCACCTTTTTTTAATAAACTATTTAACCTCATCCTATTTTTATTTTTTGCTTTTATAGCTCATATCGTTAATTCACACTGTCAGTTAAAAAAGGTTTGGGAAAAGTTAAAGAAATTATTGGTGGCCTTGGGGTTATCTCGGAGCGAAGCGACGAGAACTTAAAAACCGTAAGGTTTTTATGTCCACGACAGGGGCAGAGGTTTTCCTTGGGAAACTGATGACGCTCAATCCCAACGTGGAAGCGAAGCTTCCAGTAAGGGAATCGAACCGAAGGTTCGAGCTACAAAATCCGAAGGATTTTGTTCAAATCGCAGATTTCCCTCTGATGGTCTATAAAGTCAATTATAACGGAAAATATCTAATTAAAATTTCCTAAATGTCTATAATTGTCTATATATGACCACGTTGGGAGAACCCCTAATTTAATTCAATAATATCTATTTAGGGACCAGTCCGTTTCGTGTAACTTTTATTTTTCTCTTTCCTTTTCTTATTTTCTTCCCGCTTCATATTTAGTATTATTTACTATCATGTTAGCTTAGTATTTTTCAACAACCTCTATTTATTTTATTTATTCGTAAATTATATATAACACTTTTATTTTATATTCTTACATTCTAAAATCTCTTGCCATTGATGAGATACCTATACTTTAAATTGTATAAACAGGCAAATGAAAATGATAACAAAAACAAATATAGAAAATAGAAAAATCCCAGTATGCTCACAATTTGATATTTATTATTTTATAGCATTCTGGGTTGTTAGGGTTGAACACTAAATAAATGTAATATAAACTTCTTACAGTTAAGTAAGCTTAAGGGTGATATTGATGGCTAAATTAAAATATAAGATACAAGTCAATCCTGAAAAAACAGCAAGGGCTATGGGGAGAAATATTCCAATATCAAGAAAACATGCAAGGGAGATATGTAAATCAATAAATGGAATGAAATTGGATGATGCTATAAGGTTCTTAGAAGATGTTATTGCAATGAAAAGACCAGTTCTCTTTAGAAGACACTGCAAGAAAGTAGGGCACAGAAAAGGTAAATTAGGATGGCCTGCTGGTAGGTATCCAGTTAAAGCAGCTAAGGCTATCTTAAAGATATTAAACTATGCAAAGGCAAATGCTGAATACAAAGGTTTAAATGTAGAAAAATTGAGAATAAAACATATCTCAACAAACAAGGGAATAACAATCAAAAGATATATGCCAAGAGCATTTGGTAGAGCTACACCTAAGTTCCAAGAAACAGTTCATATACAAGTCATCTTAGAAGAATACCAATAAAAAATAAGATATAAAGGTGGAATAGATGATTGAGAGAACATTTGTTAAAGAAAATGTTAAGAGATTGTTAATTGATGAGTATTTTAAGAGAGAGTTAAGTAGAGCAGGATACAGCCACTGCGATATAAGAAAAACACCTATAGGGACAAAAATTATCATCTATGCTGAGAAACCTGGTTTTGTTATTGGTAGAAGAGGTAGTAGAATTAGAGAATTAACAGAGAAATTAGCTAAGGAGTTTGGTGTTGAAAAACCACAAATTGATGTTAAACCTGTTGAAAATCCTGATTTAGATGCTCAAGTTGTTGCTCAAAAAGTAGCTCAATCATTAGAGAGAGGGTTGCACTTTAGAAGGGTTGGGCACACAGCTGTAAGAAGAGTTATGAACGCTGGAGCTAAAGGGGTTATAGTTATTATCTCAGGTAAATTAACTGGAGAGAGAGCAAGAACTGAAAAGTTCATGGCTGGATACATGAAACACTGTGGAGAACCAGCTGAAGAACTTGTTGATAAGGGAAGAGCAATAGCAAAAACAAAGCCAGGGGTTATAGGAGTTACAGTAAAAATCATGAGACCAGATGTCTTATTACCAGATGAAATTATAATTAAAGAGGATATGGAAGTTAAGCATATAGTTGAAGAAGAACAATAAAGGTGAATAAACATGGCTATATTAAGAGCTAATGAGTTAAGGGAAATGTCAATAGAAGAATTAAAAGAAAAACTCGTAGAATTGAAAAGGGAATTGTTAAAAGAGAGAGCAAGTAAAGCTGTTGCTGGAGCTCCTTCAAATCCAGGTAGAATGAGAGAAATTAGAAGAACAATAGCAAGAATATTAACAATAATGAATGAAAAGAAAAGAATGGCTTCACAATAATTAACAAAAATTAAATCAAAACATCTACGGAAAAATTTAAATACCTTATCTAAATATTATTTACTATATTACTTAATACTTTTATAGGAGTTTTGCACTTTATATACTAATGTTGAAATTTAGACACCTTTAAGTTGTCCATGTTCAATAAAAATATTTATCCCTACGAAAGTCCTATAAAATATAGAGGTGCAGTGATGCCAGAAATTTGTCCAAGATGTGGATTACCAAAAGAATTATGTGTTTGTGAAGAAATAGCTAAAGAGGAACAAAAAATAAAAATATATGTTACAAAAAGAAGATTTGGTAAATTAATGACCATAATTGAAGGTTTTGATACAAGTGTCATAGACTTAAAAGAGCTTGCTAAGAAATTAAAAGATATTTGTGCTTGTGGAGGAACTGTTAAAGGAGATTCTATTGAACTTCAGGGTGATCATAGAAAAAAAGTTGCTGAAGAACTCGTTAAAATGGGTTTCTCAAGAGATTCAATTGAAATTAGATAAATTTCAACTTTTAACTTTTTAATTTTATTTTGGATTAAATGAAATAGAGGGGACGCGGATGCCCTGAAAGGGCACACCCCGTCCCCATAAAATGGTTGGGGCATCATGATAACTCCATACAACATACTTAGGCATGAACTTATAGGGCTTAGAGTAGAGATTGTTGATGCAAAGAACAAAGCGATGATAGGGATTAAAGGGAGAGTAGTGGATGAAACAAGAAATACATTAGTGATAGAAAAAGAGAATGGCAAAGAAGTGACTATTCCAAAAGATATTGCAGTATTCTTATTTGAATTAAATGGATGTAAAGTGAAAGTCGATGGAAGATTGCTGATAGGGAGGCCAGAAGAGAGATTAAAGAAAAAGATAAAGATACTTTATCCATATTAGCAGTAGGTTTTCAAAAGTGTTTTGTAGAAAAAGAGATAATAACGCTTATTTTTGCCCCAACCGTTAAAGTAATATATGGGTTTCTATATATGACTTTCGCACATTATATATCAATTAAAGTGTAACTGTTTGAATGCAAAAATAATATATTTTTATTAAATTATGAAGCTTTAACTTTAAAACTTCCTTAATAGATATTATATTTTTGTCCTATTTAATCATCTTTAGCTCTAAAATTCAATAAAATAAAGCTTAAAAATCTGCAAATAGGAGGTAAAAACATGGTAGCAAGAAATATTGGAATTCCAGTTAAAGCTCCAGAAGTAGAATGTGATGATAAAAATTGTCCATTCCACGGAACTTTACCAGTAAGAGGGCAAAGCTTTGTTGGAGTTGTAGTTAGCGATAAACCACAAAAAACAGTCATTATTAAGAGAGAAGTTGTAAAATACCTCAAAAAATATGAAAGATATGAGAGAAGAACATCAAAATTAGCAGCTCACAATCCACCATGCATAAACGCAAAAGTTGGAGATATTGTAAGAGTTATGGAATGTAGACCTATAAGTAAAACAAAAGCATTCGTTGTCGTTGAAAAATTAGGAAACGTTAATGAAATTAAAGGAGAAGAATAAATTTGATTAAAGGTGAAAAAATATGAAAGCAATTGGTTCAAAACCTGTAAGAGGATTACCTGTTGGAGCAAGATGCATTTGTGCTGACAACACTGGAGCTAAAGAAGTTGAAATCATAGCTGTGAAAAACTACAAAGGGGTTGCAAGAAGATTACCAACAGCAAGAGTAGGAGATATGGTTGTAGTTACAGTTAAAAAAGGAACACCAGAGATGAGAAAACAGGTTTTGCCAGCAATCGTTATTAGACAAAAAAAAGAAATTAGAAGACCTGATGGAACAAGAGTTAAGTTTGCAGATAATGCAGTTGTTATAGTAACACCAGATGGAAACCCAAAGGGTTCAGATATTAAAGGTCCTGTAGCAAAAGAAGCAGCTGAAAGATGGCCAGGTATTGCAAGAATCGCTAAGATAATTGTATAAATCAATTTAAACAAATCTTAAAGGTGAAAAATATGGCTTTTACAAAGTCAAAACAGCCAAGAAAACAGAGGAAAGCATTATTTAATGCTCCTCTACACTTAAGAAGGAAAGTTATGTCTGCAATGTTATCAAAAGAGTTGAAGGAAAAATTGGGAAGAAATGCAATCCCTGTTAGAAAGGGAGATGTTGTTAGAATAATGAGAGGAGACTTTAAAGGATTAGAAGGAGAAGTAATTAAAGTTGATTTAAAGAGATACAGAATATATGTTGAAGGAGCAAACAACAAAAGACAGAATGGAAAAGAAGTTCCTTATCCAATACACCCTTCAAATGTTATGATTATTAAGTTGTATGACAAAGATGAAAGAAGATTCAAACATATTAAAAGTAAATAAGGTGAAAGGATGGCAAAAAAAGGTCCAAAAAGACATTTAAAAAGATTAGCAGCTCCAGTTAGATGGGAGTTACCAAGAAAAGTGGCTAAATTTACAGTTAGGCCATTACCAGGAGCACACCCAATGAGTGAGTCAATACCATTATTGTTAGTTATTAGGGATATTTTAAAATATGCTGATAATGCAAGAGAAGCTAAAAAAATTATTAAGATGGGTAAAGTTTTAGTTGATGGAAGAGTTAGAAAAGAAGAAAAGTTGCCTGTTGGATTAATGGATGTTGTCTCATTACCTGATGCAAACGAAAATTACAGAGTTCTCTTTGATAGAAAAGGAAGAATTAAATTAAAACCAACAGAAAATCCGGATGTTAAATTATGTAAAATTAAAAACAAGACAGTTGTTAAAGGAGGGCATATTCAATTAAACTTACATGATGGAAGAAATATTGTTATAAAAGTTTCTGACCCAACAAAAGCTGAAGAAGATGTTTATAAAACAGGAGATACTTTATTAATCTCAATTCCTGAACAAGAAATTAAAGCACACATTCCATTTGAAGTAGGTAAATTAGCTTATATTACAGGAGGAAAACACGTTGGTGATTTTGCAAGAATTGTAGAAATAGAGAAAAGAGGAATTTATCCAGATATAGTTACATTAGAAAACTTAGAAGGAGATAAATTTAAAACAGTTAAGGATTATGTCTTCGTTGTAGGAGATGAAGAACCAATTATTAAATTATAAACTCTCTATAAGATATAAATGAGGGAGAAACATGAGCTTTGAAGAATTATGGCAAAAGAATCCGATGTTAAAACCAAGAATTGAAAAAGTTGTTGTTAATTTTGGGGTAGGAGAAAGCGGAGATAGATTAACAAAAGGAGCTCAGGTTATAGAAGAATTGACTGGACAAAAACCAATAAGAACAAGAGCTAAGCAAACAAACCCATCATTTGGAATTAGAAAGAAATTACCAATTGGATTAAAGGTTACATTAAGGGGGAAGAGAGCTGAGGAATTTTTAAAGAATGCATTTGAAGCATTCCAAAAAGAAGGTAAGAAGTTATATGATTATTCATTTGATGATTATGGAAACTTCTCATTTGGTATTCATGAACATATAGATTTTCCAGGGCAAAAATACGACCCAATGATTGGAATTTTTGGAATGGACGTTTGTGTTACCTTAGAAAGGCCAGGATTTAGAGTTAAAAGAAGAAAGAGATGTAGAGCTAAAATTCCAAGAAGACATAGATTAACAAGAGAAGAAGCAATTGAATTTATAGAAAAAACCTTCGGACTTAAAGTTGAGAGAGTATTGTTAGAAGAGGAAGAAGAAACACAATAAAAAGGTGATGTATATGGCAAAAAAACCATGGAAAAAGAAGTATGGTTATGGAATTAGACCATGTCAAAGATGTGGACATGTAGGACCAGGTTTAATTAGAAAGTATGGATTAAACCTCTGTAGACAGTGTTTTAGAGAAATCGCTCACAAATTAGGATTTAAAAAATTAGATTAAACCAAAACACTCAGCCAAAATTAAAAATTCTTAATGGAGGGAAAACATGAGTTTAATGGACCCACTAGCAAATGCATTAAACCATATTTCTAACTGTGAAAGAGTGGGTAAAAAGGTAGTTTATATAAAACCAGCGTCTAAATTGATTGGAAGAGTTTTAAAAGTTATGCAAGATAATGGCTATATAGGAGAATTTGAATTTATAGAGGATGGTAGAGCGGGAATATTTAAAGTTGAATTAATAGGGAAGATAAACAAGTGTGGAGCTATAAAACCAAGATTCCCTGTTAAAAAATTTGGATATGAAAAGTTTGAAAAAAGATACTTGCCAGCAAGAGATTTTGGTATATTAATTGTTTCAACTACACAGGGAGTTATGAGCCACGAAGAAGCTAAGAAGAGAGGATTGGGAGGAAGATTATTAGCTTATGTCTATTAAACACGTTTTAAATTAAATTTAAATTTTGAGGTGAGTTTATGCCAGTTGCCGCCTATATTGAGGAAAGGGTAAAAATCCCTGAAAATGTTCAAGTTGAGATAAACAACAATGAAGTTGTTGTAAAAAGTGGAGGAAAAGAGTTAAGAAGGAAATTTGAGCATCCAAAAATTGTAATTAAAAAGGAAGAAGATGAAGTTGTTATATCTTGTGAATATCCAAGAAGAAAAGATAAAGCAATGGTTGGAACTATAAGGGCTCATATAAACAACATGATTAAAGGAGTTACTGAAGGATTTACATATAAATTAAAGATTAGATATGCACACTTCCCAATGAAAGTTAGTGTTAAAGGTAATGAAGTGATAATTGAAAACTTTTTAGGAGAGAAGTACCCAAGAAGAGCAAGAATTTTAGAAGGAGTTACCGTTAAGATTAGCGGAGAGGACGTTATAGTTACTGGAATTGATAAAGAAAAGGTAGGACAAACAGCTGCAAACATAGAGCAGGCAACAAGAATTAAAAATAGGGACCCAAGAGTCTTCCAAGATGGAATTTACATTGTAGAAAAAGCTGGAAAAGCTATCTAAATAAAAACTAAATAAAAATTTAAGCGAGAGGGATGAAATATGGATAGGCTATTAAGATTAAGATTTAAATTAAAAATGAAAAAGCCTGACTTTATAAGACAAGAGGCACACAGACATAAGAGATTAGGAGAAAAATGGAGAAGACCAAAAGGAAGACACAGCAAGATGAGATTAAAGTGGAAAGAAAAACCACCTGTTGTTGAAATTGGATATAGAATGCCAAAGGCTGTTAGAGGATTACATCCAAGTGGATTAGAGGATGTTTTAGTTTATAATGTAAAAGATTTAGAAAAGCTAAATCCAAAAACACAAGGAGCAAGAATTGCTTCAACCGTTGGTAAAAGAAAGAAAATTGAAATTATCAAAAGAGCAAGAGAATTAGGAATAAGAATATTAAACATCTCAGAAGAAAAACAGGAAGAGTTATTAAAATTAGCTGAAAAAAATAATGAAAATAATGAATAAATAAATTGCTTTTCTCTCATCATTGCAGGTTTCTTTAAAGATAATTTGCTTTTATCATGGGTGATAATTATGGATGTATCTGTTCAAAGGAGATTGGCTGCTGAGATATTAAAATGCGGGATAGAGAGAGTTTGGATAGACCCAACACAATTAGAAAGAGTTAAAATGGCTATGTCAAAAGATGACATAAGAGCTTTAATTAAAGAAGGAGTTATCCAGAAGAAACAGAAAAAAGGAATTAGCAGTGCAAGAGTTAAAAAATTAAAGGAGCAAAGAAGGAAGGGTAGAAGAAGAGGTCCAGGTTCAAGAAGAGGAGCGGCTGGAGCAAGAACTCCACAAAAAGAAAAATGGATGGCTACAATTAGAGCTTTAAGAAAAACACTCAAACAATTAAGTGATACTGGAAAAATTGATAGAATAGTTTACAGAAAGCTTTATAGAATGGCAAAAGGAGGAGCATTTAGAAGTAGAAGCCACCTCTTCCTATACTTAAAAGAACACGAACTCTTAAAATAATTAAAACAATTTTTAGTGGGAAGGTGAGGAAGTATGGCAACAGGTCCAACTTATAGAGTTAAATTTAGAAGAAGAAGAGAAGCAAAAACTGATTACAGAAAAAGATTAAGATTACTATTATCAAGAAAACCAAGATTGGTAGCAAGAAAGTCATTAAATCATTGCATTGCTCAAATTATATTGTATGATGAGAAAGGAGATAGAACGGTAGTTTCAGCTCATTCAAGAGAGTTAATTAAATTAGGTTATAAAGGGCATACTGGAAACTTGCCATCAGCCTACTTAACAGGTTATTTGTTAGGGAAGAAGGCATTAGCTAAAGGCTACACTGAGGCAGTTTTAGATATTGGATTGCACAGAGCTACAAAAGGAGCAGCCGTATTTGCAATATTAAAAGGAGCTTTAGATGCTGGTATGGAAATTCCACATGGAGAAGAGATATTGCCATCAGAAGATAGAATAAGGGGAGAACACATAAAAGCTTATGCTGAAATGTTAAAAGAACAGGATGAAGAAAAATACAAGAAACAGTTCTCAAAATACTTAGAGAAAGGTTTAGAGCCAGAAAAATTACCTGAACACTTTGAAGAAATAAAGGCAAAGATAGACAGCATGTTCTAAGGTGAGATGATGAGATTCAACATAGACGAGTGGGAACCAAAAACAACTGTTGGAAGAATGGTTAAAGAAGGACAAATTACTGACATTGATTACATCTTAGATAACAACTTACCAATTTTAGAGCCTGAAATTGTAGATGCTCTTCTTCCAGATTTAGAAGAGAAAGTTTTAGACGTTAAGTTAGTTCAGAGAATGCACAAGTCAGGAAGAAGAGCAAGGTTTAGAGCTACCGTTGTTGTAGGAAACAGAAATGGTTATGTTGGTGTTGGAAAAGGTAAAGCTAAAGAAGTAGGGCCTGCAATTAGAAAAGCTATAGCTCAAGCAAAGAAAAACATTATTAGAGTTAAGAGAGGTTGCGGTTCTTGGGAGTGTGGTTGTGGAACACCCCACTCAATTCCATACAAAGGATATGGAAAGTGTGGAAGTACTGTAATAGAGATATTGCCAGCTCCAAAGGGAGTTGGTTTAGTTGCTGGAGATGTTGCTAAGGCAGTTTTAGGATTAGCTGGAATTAAAGATGTTTGGACAAAGACATTTGGAGAAACAAGAACAACATACAACTTTGCAATGGCTACATTTGAAGCTCTAAAAAGCTTAAACTTTACAAGAACCATGGTTAAACACAAAGAGAAATTAGGAATTGTTGAAGGAAGAGTATTGTAAATTAACTTTTCTCATTTTAAAATTAGAGCTATTTTAAAACTTTTATTTTAAATAAGGTGATAGATATGGCTTATGCTGTTATTAGAATAAGAGGGAGAATTGGTGTAAGAAGAGATATAGCAGATACTCTAAAAATGTTGAGATTACACAAAGTAAATCACTGTGTAATAGTTCCAGAAACAGATACCTTTAAAGGAATGTTGCAGAAAGTTAAAGATTATGTAACTTATGGAGAAATTAATAAGGACACATTAGTTAAATTAATTTTAAAGAGAGGAAGATTACCAGGAAATAAAAGAGTTAGTCCAGAAATTATAAAGGAATTAACAGGAATGGATGTTGAAGAACTAGCAGAAAAGATTATAAAAGGAGAAATTAAATTAAAAGAAACTCCATTAAAGCCTGTCTTTAGATTACATCCACCAAGAAAAGGATTTGAAAGAGGAGGAATTAAAAAACCATTTAGTGTTGGTGGAGCTTTAGGTTACAGAGGAGAAAAAATTAATGAATTATTAGAAAAAATGATGTAGGGTGGTAGTTTATGATTAGAAAAAAGAAAAAAGTTAAAAAAATTAGAGGTTCAAGAACTTGTGGAGGAGGTAGCCACAAGAAGAGAAGAGGGGCTGGAAACAGAGGAGGAAGAGGAATGGCAGGTGGGCATAAGCACAAATGGACATGGATTATAAAATACATGCCTGACTACTTCGGAAAGTATGGATTCAAGAGACACCCAAGCTTAATTAAAAGATTAGAAACAATAAATGTTGGAGAACTCGAAGAAATTGTGTTGAAAAACCCTGATAAATTTGAAAAAGAAGATGATAAATTTGTTGTTGATGTAATTGAGTTAGGTTATGAAAAAGTTTTAGGTAAAGGAAAAGTTACAATTCCAATGATTGTTAAAGCAATTGAAGTTTCAGAGAAAGCAAAAGAGAAGATTGAGGCAGTAGGTGGAGAGGTTGTTGAACTCTAAGTTATTAGTAGTTTTCTTTTTATTTTTAATTTTTGATTCTGAACATGAAAAATTTTTAGATGAGAGGAGAGTATCTCTTTTTTTACAGAAAATTAAATATATTAAAAATTTAAATACTTCCTTAAAAGAATTTACGAGAAATCGATTGAATTTTACTATTTTAGTAATATATTCTCTATTTTCCTACTTAACTTATTATGGGTCTATTTTATTATAAAAGTATGTTTAAATAGGAAAATATTGGCAGAATATATTAATAAATTCATTTAATCCCTTAATAAGGTGAGAACTTGGAAGAATATATGAAAAAATTAGTTCCAATATTGGAAAAGATTCCAGAGGTTGAATTACCAATTAGGGAATTGTCATTTAAAGAAAAGCTTAAATGGACAGGTATAGTTTTGGTTCTATATTTCATTATGGGAACTATAGACATTTATACAGCAGGGGCTCAAATTCCAGCCATATTTGAATTTTGGCAAACAATTACAGCTTCAAGAATAGGAACCTTAATTACTTTAGGTATTGGGCCTATAGTTACAGCTGGAATTATCATGCAGTTGTTGGTTGGAGCTGGAATAATTCAAATGGATTTATCAATTCCAGAAAATAGAGCTTTGTTCCAAGGATGTCAAAAGCTTTTATCTATAATAATGTGTTTTGTTGAGGCAGTTTTGTTTGTTGGAGCAGGAGCGTTTGGAGCACTAACACCATTGTTGGCATTTTTAATTATTATTCAGATTGCCTTGGGTTCAATAATTTTAATATATTTAGATGAGATAGTCTCAAAATATGGAATTGGTTCAGGAATAGGGCTGTTTATTGCAGCTGGTGTTTCACAAACTATATTTGTTGGAGCATTTGGGCCAGAAGGATATTTATGGAAGTTTTTAAATTCATTAATTCAAGGAATGCCAAACATTGAATACATTGCTCCAATACTTGGGACAATAATTGTTTTCTTAATTGTTGTTTATGCAGAATGTTTAAGAGTTGAAATTCCATTAGCACATGGAAGAATTAAAGGAGCAGTTGGAAAATATCCTATAAAGTTTATATATGTCTCAAACATTCCAGTTATATTAACTTCTGCTTTATTTGCAAATATACAACTTTGGGGTTTGGCATTATATAGGTTAGGAATTCCAATTCTTGGACATTATGAAGGAGGAAGGCCTATAGATGGGATAGCCTATTATCTATCAACTCCTTATGGATTAACAAGTGTAATCTCAGACCCTCTACATGCTATAGTATATATTATAGCAATGATTATCTTTTGTATAATCTTTGGTATATTCTGGGTTGAAACTACAGGATTAGACCCAAAAAGTATGGCTAAGAGAATTGGCTCATTAGGTATGGCAATTAAAGGATTTAGAAAGAGTGAAAAGGCAATTGAGCAGAGATTAAGAAGATACATTCCACCACTAACAGTTATGAGTGCTGCATTTGTAGGGTTTTTGGCAGCGATAGCTAATTTTATTGGGGCTTTAGGTGGAGGTACAGGTGTTTTATTAACCGTCTCAATTGTATATAGAATGTATGAACAAATTTTAAAAGATAAGGTAAGTGAGTTACACCCATCAATAGCAAAATTGTTAAATAAGTGAAGTTATTGAAATTCTTAAAAATTAAATTAATAAAATTCTTAGTGAGGTGAGAAAATATGAAAAACAAAGTGGTAGTAATCGTGGGCGTTCCAGGAGTAGGTTCAACAACAGTTACAAACAAGGCTATTGAGGAATTAAAGAAAGAAGGAATTGAATATAAAATCGTCAACTTTGGGACTGTAATGTTTGAAATTGCTAAAAAAGAAGGTTTAGTAGAACACAGAGACCAGTTGAGAAAATTACCTCCAGAAGAGCAGAAGAGAATACAAAAATTAGCTGGAAAAAAGATTGCTGAAATGGCTAATGAGACAAACATTGTTGTTGATACACACAGTACTATAAAAACACCTAAAGGTTATCTTCCAGGACTTCCAGCATGGGTTTTAGAAGAATTAAACCCAGACATCATTGTTTTAGTAGAAGCAGATAATGATGAGATATTGATGAGAAGATTGAAAGATGAAACAAGACAAAGAGACTTTGAATCAACAGAGGATATTGGTGAGCACATATTCATGAACAGATGTGCGGCTATGACCTATGCAGTTTTAACAGGAGCAACAGTTAAGATTATTAAAAATAGGGACTATTTATTAGACAAAGCAGTTCAAGAGCTTGTTGAAGTCCTTAAATAAATTCTTTAAATTTTTAATTTTTTATATTAAATAACTATTTTAAGGTGAATATATGTTTGAAACCATAACAAATATCTACTATAGTACGTTAGATGCAATTTTCATGCCTATAATAAAAGTTTTACATCCTGCATTGGCAATTTTAATTATTGCAATAATCGTATCTCTAATTATCAATATAGCTACAAAACTTTTAGTTGACCAGGAAAGAGTGGCAGAGCTAAAAAGAGAGATTCAAGAATTCCAAGTAAAATCTAAAAAGATGGCTAAAAATCCTGAAATGGCAGAAAAACTCCAGGAAGAATATCAGAGAATTATGCAACTTAACGCTGAATTAATGAAAATGAGTCTTAAACCAATGATATACACCTGGATTCCAATAATTTTGATATTTATTTATTTAAGGCATGTTTATGGATTTGGTGGAATATATCAAGAGCTGAATCCAAATTGGAATGGTGTTGTGGTATATTTACCAACAATATTGTCAAAAATTTTGTTTGTTGATTTTTGGCATTGGCTTGGTTCTATATTATATAAAGGAGGTTTTAAAATAGTTTCTAACACTGCCTTAGGATGGTTAGGTTGGTATATACTCTGTTCGTTTGCAATATCAACAGTCTTAAGAAAAATATTAGGAATAAAATAATAATTATTATTTAATTAATTAGATGAATGGTTTTATTTTTTTCATCTTTTTTATTATCTACTTCATTATTTTCTGGTTTTTCTTCAACCTTTAAAAATTTGCTTTTTTTCTTTTTCTCTAATTTTTCTCTATCTAATTGAAATTCTTCCCCAATTTTGATAACATAGTCGGCGATATTCTGTAAAGCTGTAGAAAAACCTGGTTCAGCTCCAATGACTATAACCTTTTTTCCCCTCTCTTTTGCTTTTCTAATAGCTGGAAGAAAGTCAGCATCTCTTGTTACATAAGCTATAGTATCTATATTCTGATTAAAAACGAGTTCAGTAGCATCTACAGCCATTTCAACATCAACATCTCCAGCAGATATTTTTGGTTCAAAACCTTGGTTTATAACAGCTTCTATCAACTTATCTGATGCATATTGATTTAAATATACTCTCCCTATAACAATATCACCAAATTCACTTAAAACTTCTCTAATTTTATCTAAATCAATATTAAATTCTTTTCTAAGCATGTTTGGACCATCAATTAATAGTGCAATTCTATGTTCTCCCTTTTTTTTTCTCGCCTTTTCGTAAATTTTACTGGTTAAGCTTTCCAACTTTTTCCACATGATTTCACCAACATTGTAATGAAAAACCATGAACAAACATTGTTAAATGAAACGGAATATATTTATAATATAAATGTATAGAATATTATAAATAACAAATAACAATAAATAAGTTTTTGAGGTGATTTTATGTATAATTGTCCATACTGTGGAAAAGATTGTGTAAATGAAGTTGCAGTTAATATTTACTTAAATTTAGTTGAAAAATTTTTTAAATACCAAAATAAAGAAAGTAAAATTACTTTTGAAAGATATCCAACAGTTGGGGAAGTTGGGGAGTGTAAAGAAACTGGTGGAAGGATATATTTCTGCCCATATTGTAAAAAACCATTTAAAGCATACTATGAAAAAGATAAAGTTACTATAACATGTCCAAACTGTAATGAAACTCTTTGCATACCAGCAACAAATAGGACATTCTGTTAAAAATATTTAAGTTTTGCTTTGTGGATATAAAATTTTTGAGTTAAAATTTAAATATTTGATATTTATTTTTATTTATTCTGGTTAATTGTAGTTTTGTGCAAAATAAAATAAACTTTTATAAGGACAAAGTGTATTTTGTTATTTATTAAAAAACTTAATTTAGGCATTAGAAATATTAATTTTACTTTCTTGCTTTTATATACCCCTGCCTTAATTTTGGTACTAGAAAATTGATAAAAAGTATTACTAATTTTTTCTGATTAAAATTTAGATTTTTTAGAGATTTTTGTTATTTGTTTTTATTGTGTAGATTTTATAGATAAATAAGATTTATTTTATATAAAATAATGTCTGATTATTGAGATTTTTGTTTATGGTTGTGCATTTTATTTATAAAGAGTTTGCACAATCTTTCTTACTCTTATAAAGGTTTCAATAATTGGGCAGTCAGAAAAATCGATGTTAAAAAGAAAGATTTATATAGGAGTTTGTGTATTAAATAGGTAATAGTTGGTAGGGTTTGAATCGTTAGTCCATTAAAATAAGGATGGAAACTCGTTATTGTGTCCTAATTCGTTATTATTATAAGCTTGTTTGAATCGTTAGTCCATTAAAATAAGGATGGAAACATTCGTCTCTCGTAATCATTATTTTTATGGAATCTGGATACGTTTGAATCGTTAGTCCATTAAAATAAGGATGGAAACTGGCTATTATGAGGAAATACTTAGGTTTTATAGACAGTTTGAATCGTTAGTCCATTAAAATAAGGATGGAAACTCTCTCTCGGTTCGTTATTATCGGCGTTAGGGGAGTGTTTGAATCGTTAGTCCATTAAAATAAGGATGGAAACCAATTTTCCAAATCCTTAAATTTTATATCTGGAATAAGTTTGAATCGTTAGTCCATTAAAATAAGGATGGAAACTTTCATTTGTGAAATTTATTGCATCTTTATAATCTCTGTATAATGTTTGAATCGTTAGTCCATTAAAATAAGGATGGAAACTATTCATCAGAATTTCCAACAATAACTTTATCGCCTAGTTTGAATCGTTAGTCCATTAAAATAAGGATGGAAACTTATATCTAATATAGAATCTTCTTTAGATATATCTATATCTCCGGTTTGAATCGTTAGTCCATTAAAATAAGGATGGAAACTAAATACAAACCAAACAAATAAATAAAATTGCAATCAAAAACAAAAATTATAAATTTTTCTCATCACACAAATCAATCATTAGACTCCCCCATCTGATGATAATATAGAATATAATATCAACACTAAAATTATAATTAATCCAAATAATGGAAATATTGCTGATAAAATTACAAGCAATATAATCCATATCAACCCAGATTTATACAACCATTTCATTACTAAATATATCCCAAAAATTATCCAAAGCCAAAAACATACCGCCAATAATAGTAATATATGAATATTATTATCGTATATTACTCCAATAACCGAAATTAACATTAATACCATTATCCACAAAAATATAAATATAACTAACTTAATTGTTTTATTCATAATATCACCATGTTCAAGTTTGAATAAGTAGTCCATTAAAATAAGGATGGAAACTCATTTAAATCAATATATATATTTACCTGTCGTCCCGTTTGAATCGTTAGTCCATTAAAACAAGGATGGAAACTGTTTTTTAATAGCATTTATTAAGAGGCATTGCCAAGCGAAGCGAGGCAATGCATCCCGGGTATACCAATAGGGCGAAGCCCTATGGTGCGGGGAGTATACCAATAGAGGGGGCTTTGCCCCCTCTATGGGTTTATTAAAACAAGGATGGAAACTTAAAAATCACTTTCTTTAATTTCATCAAACTTATATTCAAAGCTATTTTCTATGAAGAGTTTGAATTCTTCTGGAGTATAAATTGGTTTTTTGTATAATATATAGTCATCTAACACAACCCTTGGACATGCAACTATTATATAGCAATCAACATCATAGAATAAAATATCTGGAGAGATGTTATCTACAATTATTGAGATATAGTTGATATTGTTTTTTTCTAATAATTTTATAATCTCATCAAAAATCTTTTTTCTAAATTGTCCTTTTTTTGTTGATAAAACAACCCCTACTTTTTTTGGCATATTTAGAATTAATTTAGATATTGCTGAAATTCTCTTTTTAATAAACTTGTTAATCTCTTCTTCATATATCCTATCAAAGCATTTAGATACAGGATTGTATATAAAAACCTCTTTTTGGTATTTGTAAGCAAGCATTAGGGGATGAAACCTCCCAGTTCCTATAAATAATATAACATCCCCTTCTTTAACTTCCCCTCTGCAACCTAAGATTATACTTGGATTGAAATCCTTTAAAAGTTTTTTATATTGTATGGTTGTTGCTAAACTTACCTTTTTTCCTTCATTTTCATGTTTTTCTATAAATTCTTTTATATCATTCAAAATTTTCTCTTCTTCATCTTTATCAAATAAATGATAGGCAGGAATAAAGAGTGTTTTAATCTCTGGCTTTGCATAGCTTAATTTTTCATGCCCGTAATGTATAATTAAATCAATATTTAGGTTTTTGACATGACTATCTATTAAATCACACGCACCAAAGCAAGTATTTCCCCATAGATATATCTCAATTTCTTTTCCCTTCTCTTTAAAATATCTTTTAATTTTTTCAATTTCTTTTTCAACAGATAATTTTAAACCTTCTGGAGCTTGAAAAACTACTTTTGGTTTCTTTTTATTTAAATTTTCAATTTCTTTTATAACTCTTTCTGTTTCTAAATCAAACATGACTATCACACAAAAGATATTTAATGAATAATTTAAAGATAGTCTATAACCTAAAATTTTAGTTTTTGATTATAAAACCTTCGGTGACACTATGGCAGAGTTTATAATGGTTGTTGGAACCTCTTCAAACAGTGGAAAAACAACAATAACTGCAGGATTATGTAGAATTTTAGCAAATAGAGGATATAAGGTAGCTCCTTTTAAATCTCAAAATATGAGTTTAAATTCAAGAGTAGCAAAGGAGGATGGAGAAATAGCTATAGCTCAATATACTCAAAGCTTAGCTTGTAGAGTAGAGCCGTCAGTCCATTTTAACCCAATTTTATTAAAACCAAAAGGTAATTTTATATCTCAAGTTATAGTCCATGGAAGGCCATACAAGGATATGGATTACAATGAATATAGAAAAAATAAGAGTTTTTTTATAAAAAAAATTAAAGAAAGTTTGGATATTTTGGATAAAGAATATGATTATGTTATTATGGAAGGAGCAGGAAGTTGTTGTGAGATAAATTTGTTGAAGGATGATATAGCAAATTTAAGGATAGCAGAGATGGTTGATGCCAAAGCTATATTAGTGGCGGATATTGATAGGGGGGGAGTTTTTGCCTCAATATATGGAACCATAAAACTATTGCCTGAAAATTGGAGGAAGCTTATTAAAGGAATAATTATAAATAAATTTAGAGGAAATGCAGAGGTTTTAAAAGAAGGAATTGAAAAAATTGAAGAATTAACTGGTGTTCCTGTTTTAGGTATATTACCTTATGATGAAAACCTTGTTTTACCAGAGGAAGATAGTCAAGTTTTGCAGAGTATGAGAAGTTTTGGAAATGCAAAAAGTGGAGTAGAAATTAACGTTGTTAGATTCTCAAAGATATCTAACTTTACAGACTTAGACCCTCTAAGGTATGATGCATTTATAAAGTTTATTGACTTTGATGATGATATAACTGGAGATATTTTAATACTTCCAGGAACAAGAAGCTCTACTAAAGAAGCTTATTATCTAAAAGAAAACAACTTTGATGAAAAAGTTTTAGAATTTTTAAAAGAAGGAGGGATTGTTATTGGTATATGTGGGGGATATCAAGTTTTAGGAAAAGAGTTGATTGATAAAGATAAGAAAGAATCAGATGTTGGAGATATTGAGGGCTTAAAAATATTTGATGCAAAAACATACTTTGGAAATGATAAAGTAGTTAAGAACTCTTATGGTTATTTAGATATAGATAATAAGAGATTCAACGTTAAAGGCTATGAGATACATGAAGGTTATACTATTTCAAAAGAAAAACCTCTCATAAAAATTGAAAGAGGCTTTGGAAATTGTGGAAACGGTTTTGATGGAGCTATTAAGAAATTTGGTGATGGATTGGCTATAGGAACATACTTCCATGGAATATTTGAAAATTATGAGTTTAGAAATTATATTATTAATTTGATTAGAAAGAGGAAGGGATTAGAGGAAATTGATGGAGATGCATATAAAGATAGTATAGAAAAAAGTTTAAATTACTTTGCTGAAGTTTTAGAGAGAAATGTTAATTTAAATAGGATTTTCGCAGAAATAAATATTATATGACATGTTTGAGGCCTTTGGCATCATTTTTTCCTTATTATTATAAGGAGTGCGGAAATCCTATTTAAAACCAATATTAGAGGGATTATAATGATTAATTTAAGAGATTTAAAGAAATATGCAAATCCATTCTTTTTAACAATAAGAAAGGATAAAATTTTAGTTAATAACAAGAGAATGGCACGATTATCAAGAACAAAGATGGATAAAATTGAGGAAGAGTTTGGAATTCCAGTAGTGTATTCAAAAACTTATGAATATGTATCAACAAAGGTTGGGAGGTTTATTAATAAGCATAAAATTATAGCTCCAAGGGATGTTGTTATAGTTGGATTAAGTGGAGGAAAGGATAGTTTATTATTATTACATTTATTGGAGGTTTATAGAAGGAAATATGGAATAAAATTAATAGCTGTGACTGTGGATGTGAATATTGGAGGAGTTAGACCATGGAAAGAGAATACAGAAGGAGTTAAGTTAATAAAACACCACTGTGAAATGCTTGATGTTCCTCATTTATTATTAAAAAATGATTTGGATGTTGTAGAGCTATCTGAAATATTAACAAAAAATTCAAAAGGAATGGAATTTTCACCATGCTTCTCTTGCTCTGTAATTAAAAGGCATTTATTAGGAAAATTGGCTAAGGAAATTGCTGAAAAAGAGAATATTCCTTATGAAAAGGTTAAATTAGCTTATGGGCATAATTTAGATGACAACTCAGATACAGTCTTAGCAAATATCTTTAAAGGGGAGAGATTAAAGTTTATGAGGCCATTAACAAGATTTAAATCCAATATAGTTGATTATCAAAGCTTTAAAATACCTTTGGAGGAATGCACAATAATTAGACCTATGCTTCCTGTGTTGGAGAGGGATATAATAAAAGCCCTTGAAGAGTGTGGAATAGAATATTATAGAGATAAAGATATCTGCCCATACAGTAGAGATAGAGGAGATAGTATTAGGAGAAGATGTCATGAAATTTTAGAAAAATTGGAAGAAGAGATTCCAAACATTAGAGAAATGGTTGTAAGCTCTGCATTAAAAACAGTTGAATACTATAGCAAAAATCCTTATGGGATTGATGATGAATAGATTAAAGGATATATTTAGCCCCCTGCTTAGTTCCTCTTTTTCTCAACACTTCATTTACTTTATTCATAACCTTAATTCTACTTAAATCCCATTCTGGAGAGATTTTAATATTTTCTGGAACTTTATCTTTGGATAATCTCTGAATTAGCACATAAGGAGAGAGATGTTCTAAAAAATCACAAACTAAAGCTATATATTGTTTTTCATCTAACGTTCTATATTCTCCTTTCCAATATAATTCTTCTAATTTTGTGCCTTTAACAACAACTAATGGATAAATTTTAACAGCTTCAATTTCTAATATAGATAAAATTTTTGCAGTTTCCATCATCTCTATCCAAGTTTCCCCAGGTAGAGCTAAAATTATATGCCCACAAACTTTTATTTCCCTTTTATGGCATTCCTTTATAGCTCTTATTATATCAGATACATTATGCCCTCTATTTAAAATTTCAAGAGTTTTTTGATGCATACTTTGAATCCCTAAATCTATCCAAATGTCATAGCCATTTTCAACATACTCAGCTAATATATCAAGTTTTTCTTTCTCTAAGCAATCAGGTCTTGTGCCTATAGATAATCCAATAACATCTTTATAAGATAAACAAAAATCCCAAATTTCTTTTAGTTTTTCTACTGGAGCATAGGTATTAGTTCCAGGATAGAAATAGATATAGAATTTTTTAAACCCCTTCTTTTTTTGATTTTCCATTTGTTTTTCAATCTGCTCTTTTAATGGAATTTTTGCATTGCAGTATTTAACAGATATCGGCCTTCCCATTTCTGGGCAAAAAATACATCCATCATTTTTTTTGTGAGGACAGCCAAGCCCTATATCAACTGGAATTTTAAAAATTTTTTCTTTAAATTTTTTCTTTATGTAGATTCCATATTGAGCAAATAAATAACCTTCTTTATAAATTTCATCAATTATTTTAGTATCTTCATCATTAAACATAATAACCCCCAAACCGAATAATATGATAGCTACACTAATCTAATAATATTTGTTTCATTGCATTAATATAAATTAATCTCAAATATTAACATGAAAGGTTGATTAATTATTAAAATTTAAGTATTTAATAGAACTTTCGCAGGAATGAATTTTTTATTGAATAAGAATGCTAATGAATAAAAGTCAGAATTAAATCAAAAAGTTCTATATAAATAGAAAAAATAAACTTGGACTAAACATAGTTAATAAACATAGTTATCTATTTATTAAGGGAATGGTATTATACTAACATAAATAATTTAAGGGATATGCGGTGATGATTATGGAACTTCATATAGACGAGAAAAGGCTGTTAAAGATTTTTCAAAATCAGAAAAGAGAAGAGTTTTATTTGAATGAATTAGAAAAATTTATGCCAAAAGAGAAGATTTTGAGAGTTTCTTTATGGTTAAAAGGTAAAGATTTGGTAGAAACAGAAGAAAAAGTAAAAAAAATAGTAAAAATTATTAAAGAGGATGATTTTCCAGAGAGAAAGATTGCTAAATATTTAAAGCAACAAAATACAAATGAGGTAGAAATTAAAAAATTAAAAGATATTTTGCCAAAAGAAGAAATTAATGCTGCCTTAGGAGCTATAAAAAGAAAAGGAATAGCAAAGATTGAAAAAGGAAAAATTATTTTTGATAACTTAGATTATAAAGATGTTGAAGAAGAGATATTACAAAAAATCAAAGAAAATAAATACATAAACAATTTCAATGAAGATGAAAAGAAAAGTATAGAGATTTTGAAAAAAAGAGGATATATTGATTTTGACGAAGAGAAAGAAATAAAGATAAGATTAACTAAAAAAGGAAAAGAGTTCATAAAAGAACCAATAGAGATTGAAGAAGAGATTACCCAATTAACAAGAGATATTATAATAAGTGGAAAGTGGAAAAAGGCATATATAAGACCTTATGATGTAAAAGTTCCTACAAAGCCAATATATCCTGCTAAGATACATCCATTAACAAGAATTATTAGAGAAGTTAAAGAAATTTTGTTGGCAATGGGGTTTAAAGAAATTAAGAGCCCAATTGTAGAAACCGAGTTTTGGAATTTTGATATGTTGTTTGAACCTCAAGACCATCCAGCAAGAGAAATGCAAGATACTTTCTTCTTAAAGTATCCAAAAGTTGGAAATATTTCAGAAGATTTACTAAATAAGGTTAAAGAAGTGCATGAAAGATGCTGGAAATACAAATTTGATGAAAATATTTCAAAAAGATTAATTTTAAGAACTCATACAACTGCATCATCAATAAGATATTTAGCTTCATTATCAGATGAAGAAAAGAACAGACCTCATAAAGTATTTTGTATAGATAGAGTATTTAGAAATGAAGCAATTGATTATAAACATTTGCCAGAGTTTTATCAGTGTGAAGGAATTATAATGGATGATAATGTTAATTTCAACAATCTAATTGGGGTTTTAAAAGAATTTTTAAATAGATTGGGCTTTGAAAAAGTTAGGTTTAGACCTGCATACTTCCCATTCACCGAGCCATCTTTAGAGGCGGAAGTATATTTAGAAGGAAAGGGATGGTTAGAAATCTTAGGAGCGGGAATATTTAGACCTGAAGTTTTAGAACCAATTGGTATTAAAAAGCCAGTTTTGGCTTGGGGTATAGGGTTTAGTAGATTGGCTATGCTTAGATTTGGATTAACAGACATTAGAGATTTACATAAGAATGATTTAGATTGGTTGAAAAGAGTTTAATGTGATTGTAATGGAGGAAATTATTAAAAATGCTTTTATTGAATCAATTAACAATATTAGAAGAGGGGATAAAGTAGAAGAGCTAAAAAAACTCCAGGAAAAGATAATCAATGCCAAAAAAATTGTTGTTGCTACAAACAATCAAAAGAAATTTAAAGTAATAAGAAATATTATGTTAAAAGTTTGTAATGCTGAAATTAAAAAGCTTGACATAGATACAAGATTTGCTGATTTAACAAGAATGCCAGCTTTAACTAAAGGATTAATCGCTTTAGATGTAGAAAAAGCTGATTTATATATTGCGAGGGGAAGATTGGGAGTTCCAGGCTCTGGTTCAATGCTTATAATATTAGATGAGAAAGGGAGAATTTTAACAGCATCTTTATCTCCTTCATCAGTTATTCATAAAGAGGATATAGAGGAGAGAATAAAGAAAGAGATGATTGAAGCTTTAAGGAGATTAGGAATAAATATTTTTATTTAATACCTTTTCATTTTGGAGGTGGAGTTATGAAGTATGGGATAACTGAGACAGTGAAAACAATTGACACAAAAACAAAGGTTATTGATGTAATAAATGAAATAGCTAAGAAAAAGTATCATGCAATTAGAAATTTTTTGGAAGGGGAGGAGTTTAAGGAGGTTGTGATATTTGGAGTTTATTTGTGGGGGAATTATGTGGCTCAAAATCTCTCAAAATATGCTGATAAAGTTTATTTAGTTGATATACACGAATTTATGAAAGGATTTGTTCCAAACAACAACAGCATAAAATTCTTAAATTTAAATGAATTTAAATTAAAGCTTATGAAAAATGAAGTAAATCCAGATTTAATTGTTGATTTGACAGGTTTAGGAGGTGTTGAGCCAGAATTTTTGGCTAAATTTAATCCAAAGGTTTTTATTGTTGAGGACCCTAAGGGGGTTTTTGATGTTGATATTTATGAGGCAGACAACACATACAAAAGAATAGCTCCATTCATTGAAAAGGCAAAAGTTGGAGTTTTAAAAACATACAGAAAGGCGAGAGTTTCAAAAACATCTGGAACTATGACTTTAACAATTGATACAATAGTTGATGCTTCAAGAGAAATAACATCCTTAGATGGAGTTTTATATGCTATCCCAAATCTGAGATATTATGAGGGAATTTTATTCCATGAAAAAGATATCCACAAATTTTTATCAGAAATTTCACAGCCAGCTATAACAATAAGCACATTAAATGATGTATTAGATGAAGCTGAAGAGATACTTTCAAATAACGTTAATTTAATTTACTCTTTTATTGAAGAAGTGCTCTAATATTTAGTTTTTATTTTGTATAGGATATTCTTAGAAAATAAAACAATAATTTCTTTGAAATTTGAAACAGTGATTTTACTAACTTTTGAGGGATAATATGAAAGTTACAATTATAGGAGCTTCTGGTAAAGTTGGAAGTGCAACAGCTTTATTATTAGCTAAAGAACCTTTTATGAAAGATTTGGTATTAATTGGGAGAGAACATTCAATAAATAAATTAGAAGGATTAAAAAGAGATATTTATGATGCTTTAGCAGGGACAAGAAGTGATGCAAACATATACGTTGAGAGTGATGAAAACTTAAAGATTATTGATGAAAGTGATATTGTTATAATAACAAGTGGAGTTCCGAGGAAAGAGGGAATGAGTAGGATGGATTTAGCAAAAACAAATGCAAAAATTGTTGGAAAGTATGCTAAAAAAATAGCTGAGATATGTGATACAAAGATATTTATTATAACAAACCCTGTAGATGTAATGACATATAAAGCTTTAGTGGATTCAAAATTTGAAAGAAATCAGGTTTTTGGTTTGGGAACTCACTTAGATTCTTTAAGGTTCAAGGTAGCTATTGCTAAATTCTTTGGAGTGCATATTGATGAAGTTAGGACAAGAATTATTGGAGAGCATGGAGACAGTATGGTTCCTTTATTGAGTGCTACATCTATTGGAGGAATCCCAATTTATAAGTTTGAAGAATTTAAAGAACTACCAATAGAAGAGATTATAGAAGATGTTAAAACAAAAGGAGAGCAGATTATTAGATTAAAAGGTGGTTCTGAATTTGGACCTGCAGCAGCTATTTTAAATGTAGTTAGATGTATCGTAAATAATGAGAAGAGGTTACTAACTCTATCAGCCTATGTAGATGGAGAGTTTGATGGAATTAGAGATTTATGTATTGGAGTTCCAGTAAAGATTGGGAAGGAGGGAATAGAGGAGATTGTATCAATTGAACTTAGCAGAGATGAGTTAATTGCATTTAGAAAATCAGTTGAAATTATTAAAAAATACTGTGAGGAAGTTAAAAATTTATAATTTGGTGTTATCATGTGGAAAGCAAATATTGGAAAATTGATGCATGCTTTAAATGCTTTTAAAGGCTCTAAGCCATTATTTGAAACTGATGATATGTTAATGGTTAAAGGAGTTTGCAGAGATGAAAAATTTGAAAAATATGATAATATTAAAAATTATTTAACTGAAAAACTGAAAAAAGAGGGATTTGACATAGTTGATGATATTGATGAAATAGATAAGTTTGTCAATAGAATAAATGAAATTTTAAATGAAAACCCTCTCTACCCAGACACTTTTGGTTTTGAAAGAATGAAAGAGAGTTTTGAAATGATTGGATGTGAGTGTGATTACATTATTGCCAAAAAAAGAAATATAATGGTTGGAATTTGTATGTATTTTGATAAGAAATTAAAAAATCCAAAATTTATTGAAGTAGTAGGAATTATACTACCTCCTTAGTTTTTTAGAAATATCTATATCATCTAAGTTATCATTAAGTGCATTTTCTAAAATGGTATTTTCGCTATTTAGAATACTGTTAATAACCTCGTCTGAAGCTTCAGAATACAACCTATTTTTTAAATTTTTTAACATTTTAATTTCGCTGTCAACCTTTTCTTTCTGTATTCTGTTATATTCTGCAGTGGTTTTAATTTTATTTTTATTTAATGAGATCAATGCTATTGCTAAACCAACACCCACCAATAATAGCAATATTGCAATGATTAGTATGATACCCATATTATAACCCCAAAACCCTTTATTCTATTCAACACTTTTTATTTAATAATAAAAAATATTTCTTAATCAAGGGTACAATCAAATATAGTTCAATTAGATATATAAATGAGTTTCTTATTTTAAATTCTTTGTGTTTTATATTTTTTAGCAATTTATTTTTTATTATTTGAAAATGTTATGTCTAAACTCATATCAATACTTTTTACTGAATGAGTTAAAACTCCTAAAGATATGACATCAATGTTGTATTTTGCATACTCTAAAATATTATCTTCTTTAATCCCTCCACTAACTTCAATTATGGGTCTAAAATTATTTCTTCTTTCAAAGTCATCAATTATTTTTAATGCCCTTTCTATATCTTCAGGTTTAAAGTTGTCGAGCATTATTATATCAGCTCTCTCTTCTAAGGCATCTTTCAACTCTTCTAAGTTTTCAACTTCAATTTCAATCTTTTTTGTAAAACTAATGTTTTCTTTAGCTCTTTTAATAGCTTCTTTTATTCCCACTACTGCTATGTGATTATCTTTAATTAAAACACAGTCATCTAATCTAAATCTATGGGTATCTCCCCCACCAATATATACTGCATATTTCTGTAATGGGGATAATAGAGGGAGAGTTTTTCTTGTGCAAGCAATCCTAACTTTTTTATTTACCTTTCTAATATTTTTAATTATTCGGTTTGTAGTTGTAGCAATTCCAGACAAATGCATAAGTAAGTTTAAAGCGGTTCTTTCAAGCATTAATATTGTTCTCGCATCTCCTTCAAGCTCTACTATATTTCCATAAGCTTCATCACCATCATTAAATAATTTTTTACATCTTATGTTATATTCTTCAAAAAATGCAACTATAAAATCAATCCCACAAACAATACATGGCTCTTTAGCTTTAATAACTCCTTTGGCTTTTAAACCTTCTGGAATTATGGAATTTGTTGTGATATCGCCAAATCCAACATCATACTCTAACGATTTTTTTAGTATTTTGAGAGCATAATCTTTAAGCATAAATATCCCTCTTAGAATATTTAAAAGACGTATAATGAATAAAACATTAATGAATGTTTAAAAGAACGTCATCATTAAAATTTTCTCTATAAAGTTTATTTATCGTATTTTATGTTTCTACGTTAGAATTTATATGTTTAAAGAGTATAAACCAAAGTGATAGTTAGTTCTGCAAATGTCCTATTATAAAAACTTTTTGTTGAAATGTTAGAGGTTGTCAAGATAAGATAAGGAAGAAGTTATAGAAAGAGGAGAAAGGTTCGAGCTAACTTACGGTTAAGAATTTAGAATTATTAGGAAATCTATTATAGAAAGATTTAGTTCTAAGTTTAAGTAAAGAGAAGAAACTTTCAACACAATTTCTTAAACCGAATCGAACTCTTTCGAATTTTAAGCCTAATATCTGTAGTGCCCACGGATACCATTTACCACCATCAACCAAAATTTTTGGTTTATTCGAGCAAAATTTTAATATACTTCTTACAAATAAGATAGTATCGAGATAGCATCTTGTTTTAGAGATGTAGATACCTAAACATTCTTTAGATTCCACATCGATAGCAGACCATACATAAATAGTTTCATTTCCAAGCTTTAGTTTAGTTTCATCGATTGCAATTAGGTTTCTTGTCTTTCTTTCAGGCTCGTTTAAAATATCTTTAATCTTGTGGTAATATTGTCTAACCGATTCGTGGCTTATACTCTCGAATTGAAAAAGAAACAAACCTACCCCTCTTAACGATAATCCCAAATAATACAAAAAATTTTAATCTCTATCAACTTCTCTTTAGCATTTCTATCGTAAGTTTCATATCTTCCTTTTTATTATTCTTTAAGAAATTTAGATGCTCAAAAGCATCAATATTCGCTTATGTATTTATACCTGCAAAAGTTCTATACTATTTTTAGTTAAGTTTAAATTTAAGTGAATAACACATTATAGTTGAGTGCAAAACTATCTTAATATTTAAAATAAGGTATATGCCTTCCAAAAGGAAGACATTCAAATTAAAAGTTTAGTGTATTTTGCACACAACTATAATTTTTAAAATAAACTAAGGGGGTAATAAATGCCAAAGATGGTTTTATTGCCAAGAATGACTATGGCTTTAGGAGGATATATTAGAGAGACAACATTTCCTTATGAAGAAGATGAGGAAGTAAAGCCCTTCCCATACAGAAATGTTATAGTTGGGAATCCTACTGATGAACCAATAAAAATAGAAGTTCCTGCTTATGATGAAGGTTGGATAGAAAGACATAAAAAGTTAGGATTAATTGTTGTTCCAGTTACAGAGGATGATGATTTTGTTGGATTGTTTCAGATGGTTAAAGAGAAGGTAAAAAAACCATAGAGGATTAATATATACAAACATAAGTATATCCAATAACGGAATGTAGCCCATATAGCGTAAAAAATGCTAAAAGGGAAAAAATTATGATAAAGGGAATTTTGTTTGATTTGGATGATACTTTATACAATTCATCAGAATTTGTAGAAATTGCAAGAAGAGAGGCAGTTAAATCAATGATAGATGCTGGTTTAAATATATCTTTTGAAGAAGCAATGAATATATTAAATAAAATTATTAGGGATAAAGGTTCAAACTATGGAAAGCATTTTGATGACTTGGTTAAAGCTGTTTTGGGAAAATATGACCCAAAAATAATAACTACTGGAATAATAACTTACCATAATGTTAAAGTAGCATTACTAAGACCCTATCCACACACAATAAAGACATTGATAGAGCTTAAAGCAATGGGATTGAAGTTAGGTGTAATAACTGATGGATTAACTATAAAGCAGTGGGAAAAACTTATTAGATTGGGGATACATCCATTTTTTGATGATGTTATCACTTCAGAGGAGTTTGGTTTAGGAAAACCCCATTTAGAGTTTTTTAAATATGGACTAAGTAGGATGGATTTAAAACCTGAAGAAACTATATATGTTGGAGATAGAGTAGATAAAGATATAAAACCAGCAAAAGAGCTTGGAATGATTACAGTTAGAATATTAAAAGGAAAATATAAAGACTTAGAAGATAATGGGTATAGCGATTATATTACAAACTCCATTCAAGAGCTCGTAGAAATAGTTAAAAAATTAAAAAAGAGCTAAGATGAGACTATGATTAAAGAGTTTAAAGCACTGTTATCATTTTTTACAAGGATTCCTATCTATGTAGAAGATTTTAATTTTGAAGATATTGCAAATCATTTCTATTTAATTATATTGATTGGTTATGTGTTTGGAATTTTTAGTTTAATATTTGGCTATGTTTTTAGTTTTTTGTTGCCTAATCTTTTATCCGCTATTTTAATTTTGTTCTTTGTTGAGTATTTAAATGGTTTTCACCATATTGATGGATTAATTGATTTTGGAGATGGATGGATGGCTGTAGGAGATAAAAGAAAAAAATTAATGGCTATGAAGGATAGATATGTTGGTTGTGGTGGATTAATTTTTGCAATATTTGTTAATTTACTGGCAATTGTATCCATCTCTTATATTTTAGAGATTTCTATCTTATATTTATTGGTTGTAGAGGTTTGTGCAAAGCTTGGGATGTTGAGCTGTTCCACTTTTGGTAATCCATTAATTGAAGGAACTGGAAGATACTTTGTTAAGAAAAGTGATGAAAAGTTTTTAACTATTGGTATTATCCTAACTCTTCCATTACTTTTAATATTTGAAGGGATTGAAAGGAAAATCGTTATAATAGCCATAATAACGGCAATAATTATTGGTTTATGCATGGCTAAGATAGCTAAAAAGCATTTTGGCGGGGTTAATGGTGATATACTAGGGGCTTCAAATGAAATAACAAGAGTTGGTGCTCTAATAGTAATTATAGCATCAATCAACCTCTTTCATTATATAGGATTTCCGTAGTTTACTCAATAAAACATTTCTGCAAAATCTCTATTATAACAAAAGGTGATGTGTTTGGAAATAAAAAAAAGATACTTTTTAAGCAAAAAAGATGTCAAAAAAATAAAAAAAGAATTGGAAGATTTTTTTGAAAATGTTGATGAAATAATTCCAAAAAAAAGTAATGTGGAGATAGCTATAACTGATAATTTTGAGATAATATTAGTGGATAAAGAGCCAATTGCATTTAAAAAAGATGATAAAGTAATTCCTACATTAAAATTATTATTAAAATCTCTTCCTAATAAAAATTTAGTTGTAGTTGATATGGGTGCTATAAAATTCTTAATAAATGGAGCAGATGTAATGGCTCCGGGAATTGTTGAGGCTGATGAAAATATTAAAGAGGAAGATATTGTTTTTGTTGTAGATGAAAATCACAAAAAACCAATATGTGTAGGAATTGCATTAATGAATGGAAAAGAGATGAAAGAAGCTGATAAAGGGAAAGCCATTAAAAATCTTCATTATTTAGGGGACAAGATTTGGAACTTTAAGGGATAAGATGAATGATAAAAAGTATATTTTAACAACAGGTATTTGTTTAATTTTTTTATCCATATTGATTTACTTAATACATTTTTTAATTTTTGGAAAAATAGATTACATATTAAGCTATTTTTTATTGCATTTGGCGTTCGTTCCTATTGAAGTTTTAATTGTAAGTTTAATTATTGAGAGAATTTTAGATTATAGGGAGAAAAAGAAAAAGTTAGAAAAATTAAATATGGTTGTTGGTTCTTTTTTTAGTTGTGTTGGTGAAGAGCTCTTAAAAATAATCTTAAAAGCAAATATAGATAATATAAAAGATTATTTAAAAATATCAGAAGATTGGGATAACAAGATGTATGAAAAAACTAAAAAACTGTTAAAAAATTATGATTATAATATAGATATAGAAAAAATTGATTTATACGAGCTTAAAAGTCTATTAGAAAAAAATAAAGAATTTCTTTTAAGATTAATGGAAAATCCTTTACTATTGGAGCATGAAGACTTTACTGAGCTGTTATTAGCAGTTTTTCATTTAGCAGATGAGTTACATAAAAGAGAAGATTTAAGTAATCTTCCAAAAAGCGATTTATACCATTTAAAGAACGATATTCTTAGAGTTTATAGATTATTAGTAATCCAATGGTTAAATTACTTAATGCACTTAAAAGATAAGTACCCATATCTCTACTCGTTATGTTTAAGAGCAAATCCATTTAATGACAAATCTGTAATTATAATTAATAATAATAACAATTCTTAGCCTTAGACTATAATCGCCCGTGTAGGATAGACCCCATAGCTACACATCCATCTCCTACAGCTTTTGCTACTTGCATAACACCCCCCCTAACATCCCCTACAGCATAAATTCCATCTATATTTGTTTTACAGTTTTCATCTGTTTTAATAAATCCTCTTTTATCTAATTCTATTCCACTATCTTTTAAAAATTCAGTATTTGGAACATGTCCCAAGCTTATAAATATCCCATCTGCTTTTATTATTTCTTCCTTTCCATTAACTAATATTTTTACCCCTTCTGCTCTTTCATTCCCAATGATTTCTAATGGTTTTGCATTGTATATTATTTCAACGTTATTAGCTTCTTTAAGCTTATCTAACATTATCGGCTCAGCAGCTTTTAACTCTGATTTATCAGTAATTACAATAACTTTTCTAGCAATGTCTTTTAAATTTATAGCACTCATTATTGCTGGAGTGTCTCTTCCAACAACAATAACCTCCTTATTTAAATAGAAGAATGCATCACACATTGTGCAGTAACTTACACCTTTACCTATAAATTTATCTTCATTTAAACCAAGTTTTTTAGACCTTGTTCCCGTAGCTATAACTATAGTTTTAGTTTCATAGGCTGAATTTTTTGTTATTACTTTGAAAGGCCTATCTTTAGTATCTATTTTAACAACCTCATCGTAAACTATAGGAAGTTTAAACTTTTCAGCATGAGTTTTGAATTTTTCAGCTAATTCATATCCCCTAATCTCTTCAAATCCTGGATAGTTTTCAACAATTCCTGCTTCAGCAATCCTTCCCCCAGCATTTTCTTTTTCTATGCATAAAGCTTTTAGCTTACCTCTCATGGCATAAATTCCAGCGGTTAATCCCCCAGGTCCAGCACCAATAATTATTGTATCGTAAATCATTTTTTCACCCCCATAGTTTTTAATATTTTTTAATTTTAATTAAGTTTGGTTATAAAGATGTGGTATCCTGAAATTATTTCGCGATTATAATTCATGAAATCTCCTTCATATTATTAACGGTATTTTCGAAATAAACCTCGATATTCTCTATTTATTTTAGTATTCCAATCGGAACGTAGCGGAGAGTTATGAAATCACATTAGTGATTTCATTCAAATTATGAACTATTCTAAACTATTAAATCTATCTAATCGATATTCAACCTCTCTATTTATCCGTTCAACTTTTCTTATAGCAAGACTTTCACAGTTTATATAATTAAGGAAAAATGATGCCAAAGGCATCAAATTTCATTAATATTATTTATACCTGAGAGATTCCTATTATATCTACGTTCAATAAAGTGTTCCAAATGAACTGGACCTATCCCTTTATATTTCTCAACTGCTTTGAGAACAATATCTACCTCATCTCAAGTAATTTCCTTTGGTTTCCAACTTCTACGCTTTATCTTCGGAATTTCCCCAGTCTCTCGAAATTCCTTCCATATCTGCTGAACTCTACGAGTAGATATTTATTTCCTACTCCTTAGCAATATCTTTTGTTTTAAATCCTTTTTCCAAGTTTTACTCCTCTCATATTATTTATGTTATCTTTTTTATTATTTATAGGTGCGAAATATTTTTGGATACCTCAACCGAAAAGTTTATATATGAGTTTATCTATTCTATAATTCGCTTGTGGTGCAGGGGTCGCCAAGCCTGGCCAAAGGCGCCGGACTTAAGATCCGGTCCCGAAGGGGTTCGGGGGTTCAAATCCCCTCCCCTGCACCATTTTTTATTTTAGAAGATAATATTAGCCAATTTGAATTAATAGATACATTTGGTAAATAATTAAATAGCTCTTTTTTTTAGAGTATTTATAGGGCTTTCTCAGTGGGCATATTAAGTAAGGAGCATATTCAATAATGAAATTCATTCCTACGAAGGTCTTATATATCCCCCCAGTGGGTTAGCTCTCTTGACCTGGCAGAGCTAAGGATGAGAGAGGGTGTTAAACTGGGGGGACATTACCTTTATAAAATTTTGGTGAGAGCATGAAAATCTATTTTGCTACTGGAAATCCAAATAAAATTAAAGAAGCAAATATTATTTTAAAAGATTTAAAAAATATTGAGATTGAGCAAATAAATATAGAATATCCTGAAATTCAGGGAACATTAGAAGAAGTTGCAGAATTTGGGTCAAAATATGTTTATGAAAAAATAAAAAAGCCAGTTATTGTTGAAGATAGCGGGTTTTTTGTTGAAGCTTTAAATGGTTTTCCTGGAACATATTCAAAGTTTGTTCAAGAAACTATAGGTAATGAAGGAATTTTAAAACTTTTAGAAGATAAGGATAATAGAAATGCCTATTTTAAAACAGTTATTGGCTACTGTGATGAAAATGGAGTTAAATTATTTAAAGGTATTATAAGAGGGAGAGTTTCAGAAGAAATAAGAAGTAAAGGATATGGATTTGCTTATGATAGTATTTTTATTCCTGAAGGAGAAGAGAGGACTTTTGCAGAGATGACTACAGAAGAAAAGAGTAAAATATCCCATAGAAAAAGAGCTTTTGAAGAATTTAAAAAATTTTTATTGGATAGGATTTAAATAATTTTTGATAATTTCTTCAATATTGTCGTTGTCTATTATATGGATGTTAAAATATAATTTTGATTTTGGAATTAGAATGATATACTTTCTTTTATTTTTAGATTTTACTTTATATTATCCTTTAAAAAATTTCCATGGTAAAACAAGATAATAATTTAAGAATAGTTTTAAATTGTCAAATATTTTAATACATATTGCAACTCCTTCTTTATAAATTTTTACAGTTCCAGACGTAGGTTTGAATTTTTCATAAATAAATGAGAATAAAAATATAAGAAAAAATGTTGATATATGAATGAGTTATATTTATTATAAAATACAATACTAAGGATAAAAGAGTTAGTTCCATAAATAACATTTAATACTCTTATTTGCTTCAAGTTTTGTTGAAGTTATATAGTGCTATTCTTTTTTATTATCTTATATTTTTTTATACAGCAAATAATCTATAATGCTTTCATTAACAACCTTTTTATTTATTTACTGACATGTGAATTAACGAAAAGAGTCTTAAAAGCAAAAAACAGAAATAGGATGAGGTTAAATAATATATTAAAAAACGGTGATACTTGTATGTTAGTAGCATTTAATGATATACTGGTTGATTCTATAAATAGTTTGAGGATATGTTCTTAGTATGGGGTAGTGAGGACATTAACGCCGATAAAGACGATTAAAGGGATATCTATTGCTTATATAATCAGTTATCTAACTTTTCCAATATTTTAGATGACGATAGATAAAAATTTTGTTGAGATAGTTTTTTGTTGAGATAGTTGATTCAATGTGAAAGTAATTATCTAACCTTAAAAAGCAATATCGGTTTTGTTAAATTTGTTGCGATTATTCACAATTGTATAGAATATTTACAATAAATAACACTTTCTATAAAGTAATTAAAAAGTGTAGTAGTGTTGTAAAGAACTAATAAAGAATGAACTATCGTAATCACACCGTCAGAACTATTAAAACGAAATCAACCTCTTTAAAAGTTAGGTTGTTCCTTTTTATGCCTAGAGATGTTATTCATAACTTTTGTATTAAAATTCGTAATAAATATTTCTTTAAAATTCTTCATCCGTCGAAATATATAAGTTGTTAGAGGAGTTCGATTATTCAATCATGGAAATTCGTAATACTCGGTTGGGTATGTCTAATGCATATTCGTAGATTGTCTATACAATATAAACATTATGTCTATAATGTGGTAGTCCCGATATATAGACAAATAAGAAGCCCGAAGGGGATTGTTATTAAGCCAAAGATATGAGGGTAGGTTTTTACGTACAACAAAATAATTTTATCTGTTAATCTCTTATCATCCCCCTTTCTTTTTGCCATTTCCTTCTTAAACTTAATATACATCCCCCTCCTCTAACGCCCCCAATAGGTACTTGTGGAGTTCCTAAACAGTTCATACATCTTGCCATAACTGAAGCTCCTAAAGCTAAACCATCTTCAACAAACACAACATTATCTTCAACTTTATCCCAAATTCCTAAGGTTTTAAGTTTTTCTATAATCAACTCTGGTTTTTTTCCTGTTATTCCAGCTCTTCCTGTGATACCTACAGCAGATTTTTCGCTAATTAATCCTTTCTTATAAGCTAACTCTACCAATCTCCTAACTACCTCACTCATAACATAATCTAAGCAACACATCAATGTTGGAATATCACTTTTTTCAACCAATTCTCTTCCCAATTCCTCCAATTTTATTAAGTCACTACCATTCTTACCAACATCACATCCAAGTAATGTTGTACCAGCTTTTTCAGCAGATTTTGGATCAACTGGGACAGTTCCAAATCTTTCCACATCCTTTGGAACTTCTTTAATTATTATATATTTATGAATCTCTTCTGCATATTCTCTTGCTAATTCTTCATTTGGTTTTCCTTTAATATTTGATAAATCTAAAGCAGCTCCAGTCTTTTTATTTATTTTTCCAGAACCTCTTGCAATTGCATCCGCTATACCCCCTGCTAACCCACATAAATTACCAATAACCTTTGCATAAGGTAGAGTGTCATTTGTAATTCTTCCGGCTAAAGTAGTTCCAAAGTCAATACTCATACATGGATTTCTAAAATCAACATTTGTCCATTTACTTCCAACTTTTATTCCCGCAGTTACAAGCTCTCCTTCCATCTCGTTAGCAACTACTTCTTTTCCTGTAGGAGGGAGGACTCCAGTAACCGCACCATCAAAGATAATTTTATCTAAGAAAGAATATTTGTCAAATGGTTTTGGTAGTTGCTCTTTACTCATTGCTGGTGTCATCTTTGCTGGTGGAACTCCTGCTTTCATACAACCTTGGGCTAAAGCGATAATCATCTCTCCAACTTCTTCTGGAGAAGCAAAACCAGCAGTGACTCCAGTACTCCTAACAACGAAGTGTAAATCATCAACAGTTAGCCCAGCTTTCTTTAAACTTTCCAATAATACATCTTTAACCATATCTGCAACAGCATCTCTTGTTAACTTAACACCCCATAAAGTTTCTCCAAAAACTTCCTCCCCTTTTTTAGGTTTCCTAACATCTCTTGTCATTTTTACAGCTTTGCTAATAATATAGGTTTTTCCAGTATCCATATTTGTCGCAGTAATAATAGATTTTGTCGTTGTATTTCCTAACTCAACTGATGCTACTATATAATATGGCTGCTTCTTTAGCTCAATTAAATCAACACTCTGTGATTTTGCGTAGGCAATTTTTGGCTTCTTTTTAAATATCCCTGAAATTACATCAAAAATTCCCATGCTATCCCCACCTTATAAAAATATATAAATTATATGTATCAATGTATCATTTATAAAATCTCTCTTGTGAATTTCTTAGCTAATGCGATAATAGAGACTATTGGCGGAACTCCTAAAGCTTCCTTAAATATAGAAGCGTCGCAAACATACAGCCCTTCTTTAACTTCAAATTCATCAACAACTAAACTTAAACTACCTCCAGGATGTGAGCCTCTTGGTATAGTTGTGAATATATCATCAACACCTAACTTGTATAAATATTTTGTTGCTTTTCCTATTCCCTTAGAAAGAGTTTTAAAATCTTCCTTAGTTATTTCTTTTTTAACCTCTTTATCTAAAACTTCTCCATTATTTTCATCTTTAATCTTTATCATAATCCCTACAATATCTTTCTCTTTCACATCTTTATAATCTTTTTTTACTTCGCTAAGTAAGAGTTTTGAATAATGAGTAGCCAATATAAAATTTTTGTATCTTTTATAAACAAGCATGGAAATATCTTTATTTAAATAACTATCTTCTAAAATCCCTCCAACAGTAACAAAAGTATCTATAAACAGATTTTTTCCAATATTTTCATCATCAATTAATTTTTTTAAAATTCTTGGGCTGTTTATTCCACCAGCAGAAATTATTATATTTCTACTCTTAATTTTTCTACCATTTTCATCAAAAATTACATAATATCCATTATAATTTATTGCTTTTATATTAAATTCAGTGAGTATATCTGCTTTTGACTCTTTTAAATAATTTAAAGGAGTCCATTTTGCATTACATAACCTCCTTGCACAGTTTCCACACTTATTACATTTATAGAAATCAATAAACTTTTCCATCTTTTTAAACCCTAATTCAATAAATTTTTTGTCAATATCATTTAAAAAATTGTCATCTGGAACTTTAATGTTTAGCTCTTCCCAAATTTCTTTATATATTTCTTTATCTATTTTGTAGCCTTTAATATCTATCTTCATAGCATTTCCTAAGGAATAAACTGCACTACCTCCTAATCCATAGGCATAATTTATTTCTATATTTTTACCTTCTGAGGCATAGATGGGATTTTTTCCCTTTTCTATTACTGCCACTTTATACTTTTCACGTAATTCTTTAGCTACTGTAGAGCCAGCAACTCCTGAACCAATAATTGCAAAATCATACATAGTTATCCCTACTTTTAAATATGTTTATTATATAGTTCTAATATTTTCAATTTCCTATTTTCGTTGTATTTGTTATTGTTAAACATTGAATTATTAATCAATCTTTCAAAAGTTCTTCTATCCCTTGATGGCAATTTTATAGTTGTGTGCAAAACTATCTTAAATAAAATAAGGAATTAGTGAATGCCTTCTTTAAGGAAGGCATTCAAATTATCCTTTTTAAAGTTTATTTCATTTTGCACACAACTATAATGTGCTCATTTCTTTTACAGCTTTAGCAAATTTCAGAATATAGATTCCACTCTTGAAGAATTTCTATATATTTTTTGAATTTTTGTTCATCAATGGCTTCTTTAGTATATAACTTATCTTGATTATTAATGGATTTATAAAATCAAACTTTTCTTTAAAATCAGGTTTTGCTATTGAATTAATAATTTCCAATATTTTTTTTATAGTATTTTTCTCTTCAGATAAAAAACTCCAAAATTCTTCTACAATTAAAACTTCTTTTCTATTAAAATACTTAGAAAATTCTCCTAAACTTTTCATAAATCTTTCTTTGTCATAACCACAAAGATTTTTTGAATTTTCTGTTGGGTCATAAGAAAATCTAATAAAATTGCTGTAAATTCTAAACAAATCTATAGTAAATCAAATTCTTAGGAAATTATGGAGTCTCGATTATGAGAAGACATTTATCGACTTAACAAAGTTTTCTCGAATAAAAGTTGATAAAAATACATCCTATAACTCGTTACGATTCAAAAAATAAAACATTATTTCCAATATCTATAGGATTAGACAAATCGGAGTTGGAGTTTGCTTATGGAGAGGGATATTTTTATAATTATGGATACTCTAAGATACTCTAAATAAAATAGTTAAATTCAACTACAAGCCAATAATAAAGAAAATGAAAAGAGATAAAAGAGCTATGGTAAAGAGGATTATGCGAGGGTTTCTTCGGAGCTTTAACCAACAGATTCGGAGATAAATTGAATTTTTTCTTAACTTCGGCTTCTATTACTCGAATCGCTATTTAAGTTTGCATATATTCTTTAATCATGTTGCGGAAGTATCGTATGTAAGTCCTATCACACTTATTCCGTTCTGATTCTCCGCTATTTTTGGAACAATTGAAACGATTGTAGAAGATAACCTTCCAGCCTTCCAACGTCATCGGTTGGTAATCAGAAGGAACGGAAACTCCCCACATCTTAAGCTTAATAGTAGCCCTATTCGGGCTTAATTTCCTCCACATATCGGAACTATCACTTTATAATATTTTGTTTGTATGTTCTATTTTAAGGAAACTGCCGTATTTATAAGTGGAACATCATTATTAAACGATACATTAGATTTTGTTTTAGATAGGGCTAAAAATGCCAAATTAAAGATTTTAGTAGGTCCTACAGCTCAATCTTTACCAGATTTATTTAAAGGATTTGGTATAACTCATATAGCCCCAACAAAGGTTATAGATGTTGATAAAGCACTCTTATATTTAAAATTTGCATCCTCTTCAATGATATTCAAAGAAGCTTCAAAGAAATATACTATTGAAGTTAAATAAAAATTAATTCCTCTCAGATACCCCGAAAGGGTTCATCATATTAATCAGCTTTTATTGCTCATCATCGAGGAATTATAGTTTTATGCAAAAGTTTTTATGATAAAACGGCTACAAAGGAGTTATAATTTTTTATAATCGAGATTTAAGAACCCCAAGTTCGATTCTTGAGTAAATAAATTATTTTTATATTCATATTCATCATATAGAGGTAATTTAGTTTTTATGGCTCGGATAGTATTATAAACTATGACTTTACTGTATATTTCGTTTAATATTGCGTTGTAATTTTTACATGACTATGTATATTAGCCTCGATTTTGACTTTAAATCGATAAATACTCTTAAATTTTTATTGTATCCGAAAATATTTCGCACCTATAAGTAATAAAAAAGATAACATAAATAATATAAGGTTGAGATAAAAATATTAAGAAAATTATTAGATAGAAGGAGAAGGGATTTAGAACGAAAGATATTGATAAGAAGTTAGAAATATCTACTCGTAGAGTTCAGCAGATATGGAAAAAATATCGAGAGACTGGAGAATTTCCGAAGATAAAGCGTAGAGGTCGAAAGCCGAGAGAAATTACTCAGGAAGGGACAATTCTCAAAGCTGTCGAGGAATATAAAGAGATAAGCCCAGTTCATTTGGAGCATTTTATCGAACGTAGGTATAATATACATATTCCACATAATCGTATATATACTATACTGAAACAATATGGTAAAATACAACCTAAATAGAAAAAGTTGGACGGATAAATAGAGAGGTTGAATATCGACTAAATAGATTTAATAGTTTAGAAGAGTTTGTAGATTGAATGAAATCACTAATGTGATTTCATAGCTCTTCACTACGCTCTCATTGGAATAATAAAATAAAACCACATCGTTCTTTAGATTATAGGACTCCTTATGAGGTTTATTTCGAAAATATCGTTAATAATATGAAGGTGATTTCATGAATTATAGGTGCGAAATAATTTCAGGATACCACATCAAAGAAAAGACAAAAGTGGAGGTTATTGGTTTAGAACTACCAATATTTAAAGGAAATGAAGATATAAATTTATCCGAACTAATAGCCCAATATCCAATTAAAGATGGGGATATTATTGTAATTGCAGAAACTTTAATCTCAAAATTAGAAGGAAACGTAATAGACAAAGACAAAATAATTCCTTCAAAAGAAGCTATTGAATTAGCTGAAAAAACTGGAAAAGACCCAAAAGTTGTTCAAGTTATTTTAAATGAAGCTAAAGAAGTAGTTAAAGTTGGAAAGAATTTTATTATTACAGAAACAAAACATGGCTTTGTTTGTGCCAATAGCGGTGTTGATGAAAGTAATGTGTTAGGTATAAAAACCCTACCAAAAAACCCTGATGAGAGTGCTGAAAAAATTAGAAAAGAGATTGAAAAATTAACTGGAAAAAGAGTGGGGGTTATAATATCTGATAGTGTTGGAAGACCTTTTAGGAAGGGAGCTGTTGGAATAGCAATAGGTGTTAGTGGAATCTTAGCATTGTGGGATAGAAAAGGAGAAAAAGATTTATTTGGAAGGGAGTTAAAAACTACTGAAGTAGCTATTGCCGATGAGTTGGCAAGTATGGCAAATGTTGTTATGGGAGAAGCTGATGAAGGAATCCCTGTTGTGATAATTAGAGGGGCTAAAGTCCCATTTGGTGATGGAAAAGGAAAAGATTTAATTAGACCAAAAGAAGTAGATGTTTTTAGAAACTGAGAATTTTCTAATAAATGGTGGATATAATGAGACACTTTAAATATATATTCTCTTTATTGTTTTTATTTATCTTACTTCCACACACATTTGGAGTATATATGACGGTTGATTTAGGGAATTATGTCTATCTAAATATAATTTCAGATAAAAACATTAGTTCATATTTAAAAAATAATCTAAATAACTATAAAGAAATTCATTCAAAATTTGAAGATGGACAATACAAAACAACAATAAAAATCGATTGGAATAAAAAAGAATTTATTTACAATATTGCCCCAATTAAAAAACTTGGAAATTTTTCATACAAAATTGAAAGTGATGCATATTTATCCGTTATTAAGTCAGAAATAAAGAATGATACATTAATTGTTAATGTTAAACCAAACTATAATATAATTCTTTTAGGATTATCTTGCTTTATCGTTATCCCTCTAATAAGTAGTTTATTTGTAATTTATTATATACGAAGATTAACAAAAAATATACCAAATTCAGTTATTGGAAAAATAAATATTAACAAAAAAATAACGATTTCTATAACATTACATATTATTTTATGTGCTATATTATTTTTTGTCGCATTATTCATTTGTAATCTACCAGATATGGTGGTCTATTTCCTCAATTTTGGAAATGTCTTATTTATAATGCCCTTTATATATGGAACCTTTATGATTATGATGTTTTTTCCATCAATATTTGGAGTAAAATATTATATAAGAATATTTAAAACTACAACTAAAAAATCTCATTCAATAACTACAAAGACACTATTATTACTATTTGTAATTGTTATATTACCAATGACGATTACTATTTCAATCCTCTTACTATTTCCTTACTTTTTACCAAATTGGTTTTATAATATATTATCAAAACTTCCAGAACCCTTAAATACTGCATTTTGGTTGTTTGTAGGTTTTGCAATAGTTAAGTCTATTAATATATTAATTGAATTAATACCAAGGAAAGAAATTCCTGAAAATATTGAAATTTATGAAAAAATCTCAAAACTTGTAGATGATTTAACAAAAAAACTAAATACAAAGAATTTTAAAGATATTGAAATTATTAACAGTTTAGTAGCAAACGCAATGGTTTCTGGAATATTCAATGAAAAATTAGTCATAACAAAAAAATTAATAGATATTCTAAATGAAGATGAATTAAAAGCAATACTTGCACACGAAATTGCTCATAAAAAAAGAAGACATATAAAAATGGGATTAACTTCATGGTTTTTATTAGGAGTTGTTATTTTTAGTAGTATTGATTATATCCTTAAAATTCTAAATAAACTCCTTGGTGATGACTGGATAATTGGTGCTTTAATAATTGTAGGGGGTTATCTTTCATTATATATTATTGATAGTTATCTAAGTAGAAGAAGAGAAAAGGAGGCCGATATTATAGCTTCACAAATAACTAATCCAAAAACATACATAAAGGCTTTAGCTAAAATTCATTATGCAAATTACTCTCCTGAAAAGGGATTTTTAAATATTATATCTACCCATCCATCAATGTTAAAAAGAGCAAAGTTTGTTGGAAAAAAATTTGGTTTGTCTGATGAAGAAATTAAAAAAATTATTGATGAGGCTCGTAACGAAATTGAAAAGGTGGTTTAATGGTAAAAAAAGTTTATGGTATTGGTGTAGGAGTTGGAGACAAAAAGCTACTAACCTTAAAAGCTTTGGAAGTTTTAAAAAAAGTGGATAAAATATTTATCCCAATATCTAAAGAAGGAAAAAAATCTATCGCTTATGAGATTATAAAGGATTACATTGATGGAAAGGAAATAGAAGAGCTATTATTCCCAATGATTAAGGATAAAGAAAAATTAAAAAAATATTGGGAAAATGCCTTAGAAAAAGTTTTAAATGAAGATGGGGAAGTTGCTATAGTAACAATTGGTGACCCAACACTTTACAGCACATTCTCTTATGTTTGGAAACTTTTAAGAGAGAAAGGAGTAAATGTAGAGATAATTAATGGAATATCTTCAATCTTTGCTTCTGCTGCTGCTTTAAAAATCCCATTAGTTGAAGGCGATGAAAAACTATGCATTCTTCCACAGGGGAAAGATTTAGAGAAATATATTGATGAATTTGACACAATAATTATTATGAAAACAAAAAATTTAAAAGAAAAGTTAGAAAAAATAAAGAATAGAGATGATTATATAATTGGCTTAGTAAAAAGAGTAACATTTGAAGATGAAAAAGTAGTAATTGGTAAATTAGATGAGTTGAATTTCGATGAATTTAATGATTATCTCTCCTTAGCTATAATAAAGAGGGTTAAGAAATGAAAATAATAAGAGCAGTTCCTGAAGAATTTTTAAATGAGTTGTATTTAATTCCAACAGATAGAGAAAATTTGTTAGAGTTAGATGAAAACGGAAATTTTGAAGTAGTTAATAATATACCAATAATTAGAATTTTAGCTACACCAAATTTAAAAAAGACAATAGCAAAGATAGTCTATCAAATCAAAGATAAATATTATCTCTTCAAGGATTACAAAAAAGCAAGCTGGTTAAAAAATCTTTTAGAATATATTAACAACAAAATTAAATTTGATAAATACTACCGAGCCAAAAAAGCATGGTATAGAGGAATAGGAGATTTATTTAAAAATATAAGGAAATGGGAATTTGAAAAAGTCATTAGGAAGATAATCTCATTATTAAAAGTTTTAAACCCAATAATTGTTTTTGAAGTTCATGACATACGGAAATGGCATTGTGGAAAGAGTTTTATAAACTTTGTTAAAGAATTAAGAAAAAACAATTTAAGTGTTGTAATAAGATATCCAATTGATTGTCATGAGGAAATTAGAGAAATTTTTCCAGATGGTATTTTAAATACAAAATCAGCTATAAAATACTTTGCAAAGGTTCATGGCTATTATATAAGCAATAATGTGGCCGATTATTTACTAAAAATAACTAATGGAAACTTAGAAACAATATATTTAATACTAAGACACTCAAAAAGGGAAATAAAAAATCTTAGAGAGTTAAAAATACCATGGCTTAAAATTTTACCATATATAGTAGATTCGAAATATCGAAAATTGGTTGAGTCAATAATAGAGTTACGGAAGTTTAAAGTTGAAGATATCATCTATAAGGTTAATTACAAATTATCAACATTATACAGATATTTAGACGAATTGGTTGAGTTAGGTATATTAACAAAAATAAAACACAAAGGTAGAGTTAGGTTTAAAATAAGATTAAATAGAAACATCCTTTTAGAGCTCATTAAAAAATCTAAAAATAACTATTTTCATTGGTTCTCTATTTTTTTGTTAGATAGCATACCATGGAATATACGGATTTTCGAATTTTCGAAGAATATATAGAGTTAAGAATTATCACACTAACCTGTATGATAGTGTTAATATTTATTGATTGTGTAAAGTTGTGACGTAATATTGTTTTCTTTTTTGATATATTGTCAATATTTTAAGAAATTAAATTTAAATATTATCTCCTTATAAGATTTTCGAATTTTCGAGTCGCATGTATGTATATGGGAAAAAATACTATCAAGATTCAATAATGGTTGTGTATATTACAAACACAACTATTATATTATTATACTTTTTTTCACAATATAAGTTAAAAATATAAAAATTTTACTTTTTTAATTTAAATATAATATATTATAAAAATTTTACAAAAAATAATGTTAAAAATCTATTATATTAAAAAATAAAAACAAAAAAACAATAAACAAATATATAACTCCAACATTAACTGTTTGTTATACAAAATAAGATACTGTAACCTCTATCTTATTTTTGCAATAATCTGTTCTTTGAAAAATTCTTGCTCATCAAATACCCATATACATACATGCGACTCGAAAATTCGAAATTTATTAATCGTGATTTTTCAATTCTTTATAGAGCTTTTTCAGGTAATCAATATGCTTACAGTTATCACACTGGCAGATGACACACCACCATTGACCTTTATTACCTCTAAAAACGTCTCCTAAATGTTCTCCATTAGCATCAAAGAACGAAAATATAAATCCTCCAAGTTTATCCTCTTTCCATCTAATTTCAAACCCTATTCTACTTAGTGGGTAATACTTAGTGGCAATTTTCTTTTTAGGTAATTGTTCGAAAACACTCGAAAAACTAAAATCGAATATTTCTGGGGCTAATCTTTTTAATATCGCTAATCCTTTTGATGTAAATGAATACACAACCTTATGTCCTGCTCTTTCCCTCTTCATAATATTTAGAGCTGAACACAACCTTAAAAAAGAGCTTGCAAGACCTTTCGATATATTTAAATTTTCTGCGAGTGATTGTGGATAAGTTGTGCCACGTATTAACACATAATGTAAAATGGCTTTTCTAAATATAGTTGATACTATTTCATAAGGTAATCTTTCCATTTATAACACCTTTATTTTTGATGTAAATTATTTTTTTGCTCTTATGTTATTGGTGTTCAATTATATATATCATATTTACTTATAAATCTTTTGATTCACGATATAGTTTTACTAACTAATTTTTAGTTTCAGTATTACCAACATTTTAAAAATTTTTGTTTGAATATTGGTATTGATAGAGCATGTATTTATTTATTTCTTATATATTACAATTTTATATTTCTCTTTACTGATAGTATATAGTTTTGAGATGTTGTTAATTAGAGTATAATTTTTAATTCATAGTATTTTATATATTATAAGTTTAGATTCACGATATTTTATTTTTCGTGTGTTGTAATAATTCCCATGAGAAGAATTAAAATTAATTTTATTTTATTAGAATAATATATATATTATTTTTATTTTTATTCAAGTTTGTTTCTGAGAATGATATTTATTTGCATTAGGTATAATATTATTTGATTCACGATATTTTTTTAATTTTATTATTTGATTCATAATATTTTTGAAAATAAAACATATAACAAAACATTTAAGTTTATCAATAATTAATTACATCTATTTTTCTATTTTTCGAAATCTATATAATACACTTAGAACAAAAATTCGAAACCACTACTGAACATTATAATTATCAATTCAAATTAATCCATATTTTATTATCGGTGGAAACATGGACCCAATAGAGTTTATACAAAAATCTGCAAGCTCTATAGCAAGCACCATGCATAAATTGAAATTAAAATATAATCCATTTTCTGAGAAGCCAATAAGAGGCAATACAAAGTTTTTTGTTGGTAGAGTTAGTGAGTTGAGGGAGATTGGAGAAATCTTAGGTTCTGCTTTGCATGGTAGTGTAGCTAATGCTGCAATAGTTGGGACTAAGGGGATAGGAAAGAGTTCAATGCTTAACATCATATACTATGCTACAAAAAAGCAGGGACACTGGGTAGTTGAGCTAACAGCCTCTCAAATAACGCCAAGACAGTTTTTGATACAACTTTTATACAATATATTAACTGAAAATATTTTAACTATGAGTGGAACTATAAAATCTGATTATATGGTGCATTCAAATAGAATTTTGGACATGTATAGAAAGTTAAATAACTATGGAGATAAAGTTCCTATACATTATCCAAGAGAAAGAATTGAAAGAGACTTAGAATATTTAATAAATGAAGTTAAAAGCCATGATAAGTTATGTATAATATTAATTGATGAAGCAGACCAATTTGCAAAAAAAAGCTGTTTATCTTTATTACAATTTTTCCACTCATTTTTGTATGAAGAAGGGATTTTAACCTTCATGGCAGGTTCCCCAACATTAATGGATGATTTGACAAAAATATCTCCACCAATAAAAGATAGAATTCCAAAGATAATAAATATGCCTCCTTTATCAAAAGATGAGTCCTATGATTTAATCAGAAGAAGATTAGAGGATGCGCATATAGATGGTGCTGAGGAATTTGAGCCGTTTACTGAAGATGCTATACACAAGATTGTTGAAGAGTGTGATGGTATTCCAAGAAAGATAATAATGACGTGCTCTGAGTCTATATCAATAGCTATAAGAAAAGGTTTAACCAAAATAGATGAGAGAGTCGTTAAAGAGGCTATGCATTCTCTTGGGATTAGTGTAGGGCATCAAATTCTAAATCATTTAACTCCTGCCCAGTCAGAGATTGTTAGGGCAATGGCGGAGCTTGGAGGTTCTGCAACTGTAACTCAACTTTCTGAATATTTAAAAAAATCACCAAGTACTATTGGAACTCATCTTTCTGACATTTATGAGATGGGATATATTTATAAAGAAAGGGATGGAAACAATGTGTATTATAGACTGTCTAAAGAACTTAGGGATGTCTTAATAGGTGAAGATGATGAATTGGATATGTGATGTTCAAAATTTTGAGCCAGATGTTAAAATATCTTTAACAAGAGTAGGAGTTACAAATCTAAAAAAACTTGTTAGACTAAAAAGAAAAAATAAACGACCTATTATTTTATTATCTACTTTTGAAGTTTTTGTTAATTTGCCGAGCTCACAAAAAGGTATTCACATGTCAAGAAATCCTGAAGTTATAGAGGGAATAATAGATGAAGCATTAGAGATGGAGAGTTATGAGATAGAAACAATTTGTGAAGAGATTGTTAGGAGATTGTTTGAGAAACATGAATACGCTACAGAGACAGAGGTTTTTATGGTTAGTGATTTCATGACTAAGGAGAAAAGCCCAATATCTGAGAAATATTCTCAAGAGATACATAAAATTATGGGTGGAGCTAAAGGAATAAAGAAAGATGATAAAATTGAAATAACAAAAATTGTTGGGGCTGAAGTTATTGGCATCACTGCTTGTCCATGTGCTCAAAATTTAATAAAAGAGATATCTATTAGAAATTTAAAGGAAAAAGGATTTTCTGATGAAGATATTGAGAAAATATTGGATTCTGTTATATTTGCTACTCACAACCAGAGAGGAATTGGTAGAATTATATTAGAAATTCCTACAGGTTATGATATAGAGATTATGGATATCATTGATATAATTAAAAAATCCATGAGTGCTGAGATTTATGGAATTTTGAAAAGAGCTGATGAAGCTTATGTTGTTGAACAAAGCCATAAAAATCCTAAATTTGTTGAGGATTGTGTTAGAGAGATGGCTAAAAGAGTTGTAGAGAAGTTTAAACATCTACCAGATGAAACAAAGGTTTCAATTAGGCAGATAAATATGGAAAGTATTCATAGACATGATGCATTTGCTGAAAAAGTAACAACACTTGGAGAATTACGGAGAGAACTTGAATAGGACTTTCGCGGTTTATATATCTTTCTATAATGAAAATTGCCTTAAAACATTTATTCCTGCGAAAGTCCTATTGAATGCATCCAAATTTAATATATATTTTTTAGCTATTTTATCCACAAACCAATTATAGTTGTGTGCAAAACTATCTTAAATAAAATAAGGAATTAGTGAATGCCTTCCTTAAAGAAAGGCATTCAAATTATCCTTATAAAAGTTTATTTCATTTTGCATACAACTATATAATGAGGGAGAATTTGAAAGCTTTGGTTTTAGGAGTTAATACAAGACCTGTAGTTAATTCTCTCAAAAAATTAGGATTCTATGTATATTCTGTTTCTTACTATGCTCCAGAAGATTTAAATGCTGATAAAAAATATTATCTGATAAATCCTTTAGTTCATGGAAAGTTGAGAGAAAATTATGATGAAAATAGATTAATTGAGATAGCTAATGAATTAGTTGATGAAGTTGATTATATCTTTATAACTTCAGGTGTTTTTGAATTCGAAAATTCGAAAATTCCAAAATGGGATAATGTTGTAGGTAACGAGCCAAAAAAGATAAATGAAATATCCAATAAATTTAAAACATATAAAAAATTAAAAAATTTAGGTTTTGATGTACCAGAAACAAAGAAAATTAACAATAAAACTCAATTATATAAATTTTTGGAGGAATTTAAATCCTGTGTTTTAAAGCCTATTTATGGTAGTGGAGGAGGAGTTATAAAGCTAAATTTAAAGGATTTTAGTAATGAGTTAATTTGTAATATCAAATTCCCAATTATTGCTCAAGAATATATTAGAGGGAAAAGTTTTAGTGCTAACTTTATAGGCAATACATTTATAACCTTTAACAAACAAATTATTATTAAGGGAATGTATGCTGGAAATTTAACACCATATCTAAATTTGCCAAATAAGTTTATTGAAATATTTAGTGAAGTTATAGAAGCTTTTGGACTAAAAGGGATGAATGGAATTGATTTTTTAATTAAAGATAATGAACCATGTATTGTTGATATAAACCCACGAATTTTAGGAACGTTTGAAACTATAGAGCTGAGTGCATCTCAAAATTTAGCAAAAGCTCTATTAAATAACAAATATACCAAAGATATTAAACTAAAAGAGACATATATAAAGAGAATACTGTTTGCTAAAGAAAAAATTATTGCAAATATATCAAAAAGAGACTTTGTATATGATATTCCAAAGAAAAATGCAGTTATAGAGAAAGGAGAACCTATAGCTACAGTAATTGCAAAAGAAAACATTAAATCAATAATAAACAGCGTTTATAAGGAGTGTGCAGAGTATGAAAAAAGAAAACAAGATAGAGAGGATATATGAAATGTTAAACGACCCTCTGATTCAAGAAGTTCTATTTAATATATTTGAAGGAGAAGAAAAAGGATTTGAATTAATAGAGGTTCTTTTAGAGAAAGGTGAGACTACAGAGGATGAGATTGCTAAAGAACTTGGAGTAAAGCTTAATGTAGTTAGGAAATTACTTTATAAGCTGTATGATGCAAGATTGGTTGATTACAAAAAATGGAAAGATGAAGATACCAATTGGTATTCCTATACTTGGCTGCCAACACTTGAAAAACTTCCTTATGTAGTAAAAAAGAAAATAAATGAGTTAATTAAGGACCTTAAAGAAAAGTTAGAGTTTGAGAAAAATAACATGTTTTTCTTCTGTTCAAATTGTAATGTAAGATTTACATTTGAAGAAGCAATGGATTATGGATTTACGTGTCCTGGTTGTGGAAATATGCTACAAGAATTTGACAATAGTAAATTAATTAAAGATTTAGAGGAGCAAATAAAATTTTTAAAGGAAGAATTAAAGAACAATCCTTTTTTAAAATAACTTTTAAATAAAAAACTTAACTTGTGTATAATTTTTCCAGCTATTGAATTTAGAGTGAGAACATGGAGTTTGAAAAAGCACTATCTATTTTAAAAAATTTATGTTCTAAGGATGTGGTAGAACATTGTTTAGCAGTTTCAGAATATGCCTATGAATTAGCTTTAGCTATAAAAAACAACGGATATAGTGTTGATGTTGAGCTTGTTAGATTGGGAAGTTTATTGCATGATATTGGAAGAAGTAAAACTCATGGAATAGAGCATGGAGTTGTAGGGGCTGAAATTTTAAGAGAGTTAGGATTTGATGAGAAACTTGCATTAATAGCTGAGAGACATATTGGAGCAGGAATAACAAAAGAAGAAGCTATAGAGCTTGGATTACCACCAAAAGATTATTTGCCAATAACCTTAGAAGAAAAGATTGTAGCTCATGCAGATAATTTAATATTTGGAACTAAAAGAGTAGAGATAGATGATGTTATAAAAAAATTTGAAAAGAAACTTGGTGAAAATCATCCTTCAATTAAACGAATTATTTTATTAAATGAGGAGATAAATAATCTTTTAAAATAATAGGGATATAGTTAGGTAAAGAACCCTGGTGCAACTTTTAGTATTGCATAGTATGTTAGAACACTAATTGTTGATGTTAGAGTAGATATTAGAAACATCCTTCCCAAATTTAATCCAAATAATGGAATCGCGAATAATGCTCCAATAATGGCTGACCCTATTTGAACAATTTCTAAGCCTTTTGCAATATCTTCTGGGGTTACAGGGGGCAAAGGTGCTGAAATCCCAGACATCAAAGTAGATACTGAAATTAAATAAGCACCTAACAACCCAGCAACGGCTGGAATTACTCCACAAAGTATAATGAAACCAACTGCTAACCCTGTACCTGTAACACTTAACAACTGCCTTTTATATAATTCAAAATCTTCAAGAGTTTTAGCTAAAATTTTTAAGGAATCAGATAAATTTCCTCCATATTTCCTATTTTCAATCATAATTCTTGCTAACATTCTTAGAATTTTAGAGTCATATAAGTTGGATACAATATTTATCGATTCTTCAAAGCTTAATTTCTGTTTTTCCATTAGGTAGAGAACTTTTCTAAAAATACTGCTAACTTCTTTTATATTGCTTTTAACCACTTCCTCTAAGGCTTCATTTACAGACCTTCCCGATTCAAGAGATAGTATCATAACATAAAGAGCTTTAGGAATATTGCGTTCTAATCTTTCTATCTTATTTTCATATAAAATTTGTGGCAGATATAGAGCAGTTCCGACATATAAGAAAACAAAAAGTATTAAGCTTCTTAGATTGACTATTAATAAAATGTAGCATAATAGTGCAACCACTACAGCAATAAATATCAAAAATGCAACAAATCTCTTTTCATCTATCTTTCTTCCGAGTTTTCTAAGTAATATAACATTTTTTTTAATAGTGAGATAATACATCAACTCTAGATATTTATTCATTGTACCCCCCTAATAAAATAGTTTAATAATAAAATAATATTTATTTAATATAACTTCAATTAGATGCCCAAGGGATGATATAATATAAAACATTTATTAATGCAAAAATATCTAAGCCAATGAACACATAGAGAGGTTATATTGATAACGTCCATATCCGATATGAACATTTGACTATAGTTTATCATTATACAGATTATACAGACATTTTAAATATCATATTATTTTATTCTATTTTCATTTTTACAAATATTCCAAATATTATAGTCAATAAAGGCCCAATCTTTGTTAATAGTAAATCAATAGTATTTAATATTCCTTGAAATCCTTGGTTGGCTATCATTGCTGATAACACCATACCACTAAATGGAAGGACTAATCCTACTCCAAACGCTAAGTTTCCAAGGTTTTGTATCATAAATTTTGATGAATCTAACTTTACCATGGATTCTCTAACAATATCTTCATATAATTTCTCTAATAACAGAGCTAAATTACCCTTGTTATGTCCAATAATCATTTGTTCATATAATTTTTTTAATAAAGGAATCTCAGTTCTTAATTTTGCCCTTTCAAGAGCTTCTAATAGGGAATATCCTGAAACATTGATATCTCTAATTATAGTCCTTACTTCAAAAGAGATAATCCCATATTCGTTACTTTTTGAAATGGCTCCAAGAACTTCTGGAAGAGAAGCACCTGCCCTAAGTAAAGATATCATATACAGTAAAGCAAATAGCACCTGCATTTTTATTTCTCCTCTAAACAATATTAACCTAATTTTTGGATAAAATATAGATAAAACTAAAATTATAATAGCACCAAAAACCCCCCTATAAATACCTCCAAGTATGTCACCACCTAATGCTTCAAATATTAAAATTCCAAAAAATGTAATTATCATGAATAATATAACCCTTTTAAAATACTCCACTTCGTTATCGTATCCAATATATTTGAGTAAATTTTTTGAAAATATTCTTGAACCACTTAAGATGTTAGATATTGACTCTGCAGGTACTCTAATAAATTCTTCATTATATAATAGATGTTCATACTCTTTATATTTTTCATAGTCTATGATATATTCTGGTTCTATATATACTCCGTAAAATTCAGAAACATCTGTACTATATAATTCAGAAATGTCTAATCCTAATTCTTTACTCATTTTTTTGAGTTCAGAAATAGTTTCGGAATTTAAAGAAATAAACCCCAATTTATACAGTGTAATATATAGTTTAATTTTTATTTTTTTAATTTTTTGTTTTAGATTTTCAGACATATCTATCCCCAAATAAAATAAATTTAAATAGATAGGGTCCTTAAAAGTTTCTCAGGGTCAGATTGATAAGCCGTAATATACTTAGAGACATCTTCAAGTTTTTTTATATTATTTTTATATAAGTAATTTAGAACTTTTTTTCTATTTTCTCGATCTCTTAGTAATTCTTCTCTTGAAATGCCCGCAATCTCACAGACTTCTTCTTCCCACATACAAATACCTTTTCTTTCTAAAGAATCCTTTAAACCATTGTATTCATAAAGTGTGGTTTTAGCTAAGCTACTTCCTTCACCCATTCTACCTTTTACAATCTCTAAAATCTCAAGAATTCTCCTAATTGTTTTTCCTCCTCTTTTAATTCTTTGCTGATTTATAATAAAATCTAATGCTGTTAACATAATTTTTGGGACATTCATTGGAGGGCTTGTTAATCTTAAAATAGCTTCATCGGCACTATTTGCGTGTAATGTTCCTGAACAACCATCGTGTCCTGTATTCATAGCAACAAGTAATGAGTGTGCTTCTTCTCCTCTAACTTCTCCGACAAATATTCTATCTGGCCTCATTCTTAGAGCATTTTTAATTAAATCGTCCATTGTAACCTCATATTCAGGCATTCCAGGTCTTGCAGGTCTTGTAACCATTTTTATAACGTGTTTATGAGGAATTTGTAATTCTGGAGTATCTTCTATGGTAATAATTCTTTCATTGTACATTGAAAATAATGATAAAACATTCAATAATGTAGTTTTTCCAGAACCTGTTCCACCGACGATTAATGTATTAGCTGGCTTAGCTCCAAAATACCCTTCAACTACTTGCCATAAAAAGGCAGCGACATCCAAATCTAATGTCCCAAAGTTTATTAAATCTATAACGGTTAATGGATTTTTAGAGAACTTTCTTATTGTTAAAGTAGCTCCATTCATAGTTATATCTGCTGTAGTAGCATTTACCCTACTACCGTCTGGTAAGAAAGCGTCGAGCATCGGGACTCTAGAATCTATTGGTCTATTAACTAAATTTGCAATACTTTCTATGATTCTATCTACTTCGTTTCTGTCTAATATAATATTTGTTTCACACATTTGGTGTTTTCTATGAAATACAAATACTGGAACGTTATATCCATTAACCATAACTTCTTCTAATTGGTCATCATTTAGGGGAATTTCTAATAACCCTAATCTACCGGATATTAGATAAAAATACTTAGCTAATGAATCAATATATGGAATACTTAAATTATATCTTACGGAAAAATCAGATAAATACTCTTTTATTTGTTTATATTCAATTAATCCAAGCTCTCCAATCTGCATTTTTATTAAATTAATGTTATCTTTTGAAAGTTTTGATAGTGAATTTTCAATCTTTTCAATTTCTGGTATTAAATAATATAGATAACCCTCTTCTTTTTTTATCACTACCTCTACACTTATATCATCAACATTAACTACATATGAATCTAATACATTTTCATCTTTAATTACACTACGTTTTAATAATAAACCTTTACTTAATGTAGGTTTTGATTCTTTTATAATACTTTTTTCAGTCTTTTTTTGGATTTTATCTAATAATCCCAATATACACCACCTTAAAAATGATTAAATTCTATTAACAAGAAATTTTAAATTATTTTTTTAACTTACAAAGTAACATCAATATCTAAGTGTTCTGTTAGCTCTTTATATCTGTTTCTTATTGTCACTTCTGTCACTCCTGCAACTTCAGCAACTTCTCTCTGAGTTCTTCTACAGCCAAGTAAGACACTTGCAATATATATTGCTGCAGCAGCAACTCCAGTAGGGCCTCTACCACTTGTTAATCCTTTTTCAGCTGCCTGCTGCAATATTTGTATTGCTTTAGATTCAACTTCTCCAGGCAATCCAAGTTCGGAAGCAAATCTTGGCACGTAATCGATAGGATTTGTTGGGGTTAATTTTATTCCTAACTCTCTTGCTAAGAATCTGTATGTTCTACCAATTTCCTTTCTATCCACTCTTGATGCTTCAGCAATCTCGTCTAATGTTCTTGGCACTCTACATCTTCTACAAGCTGCGTAAATAGCAGCTGCAACTACTCCTTCAATGCTTCTCCCCCTTATTAATCCTTTCTCAACAGCTCCTCTGTAAATTATAGCAGCATTCTCCCTTACATGTCTTGGCAATCCAAGTTTTGATGTAATTCTATCTAATTCTGATAAAGCAAATGCTAAATTTCTTTCTGCAGCATCACTGACTCTAATTCTTCTCTGCCATTTTCTTAATCTATAGAGTTGAGCTCTTTTGTTTGCGGATAAGTCTTTTCCATAACTATCTTTATTTCTCCAATCAATAACTGTTGATAAACCTTTATCATGTATTGTGTTGTGTAATACAAATCCACCAAATCCAGCAACAAAGTTTTCAGCATTAGGCACTGTTAAATCATAAGCATAGTTGTTAGTTGGTTGAACTTTATTAATTTCTTTAATCTTTAAGAATATGAAATCAGAGTTAATGAGTTTTTCGAGTTTTCTATCGTTGTATTTTTTGGCAATTTTCAATGCAAGGTCTCTACTTATTTTTTCTCTATCTCTAAATTTCCATTCTTTTCTATACCCATAAGGAGCTGGTATTAACTCAGAAATTGGAGGTTTTTTGTTTTCTTTCTGATAATTGCTTATGTATCCTAATTTTTCTATGTCTTCTGGATTTGTTATTATTAGCATGTATGAATGGCTATCTTTAATATATTGCCCAGTTTTTTCAATTACATGTCCTTTAATAAACTCCTCCCCATAGTTTGCATTAATTCCCAACTGCAATAGTAAGAATGCTAAATCTTCAATAAGTTCTTTTGATGCAGAAACTGCTTTTAACTGAACTGTTGAATACTTCTCATTGATGTATAGATTGCCATCTCCATTGAAGTATCCTATAAGGAAGGCTTTCTTTAAGTTTTCTGGGAATTTGAATACAATTGGTGGTACTCTTTTATTCTTTGCTCCACTTTTTATATTTAATTTTTTGAATAACTCAACCAATATTTTGCTGTTTATCTCAATTTGGACACTTGAGCTCTTATCATAAACGATTGGATTTAAGTTTAAGGATTTGAAGTAATCAACAACTTCTTTTATATACTCTTTCTCATGAGAGCCAAATGAAAATACAATTTTTCTATTATCATAATGTCCTTCAGCAATGAAATATCCTAATATCTTAGCAAATTTCTCATCTACCTTTATTTTTACTGGAAGGGATTTACCACTTCTAAGTCTAATTGTGGCATTATCTGGAATTGGGATATTATTCTCTAAAACATATTTTAATGGGGCAGATTTTCTTCTTCTCCAATCTTTATTTTCATAAGGATAGTCAAATTGGACATAAACATTTTCTAAATCTTTTACAACATCAATTAAGTTAATCTCAATTTCTTCTTCAACATTTGGCAATTCTTTTGCTAAAACCAATATATCTCCAACTTTTAGCTCATCAACCCTTATTGGGACAATCTCATTATCTTTTATGGTGAAGACACTATGGCTTCCAGTAACTTTGACTTTTTTATTTCCTTCAACAACAATTTCAAACATCTCATTAACTGGATGTCTTGAAACCTCTGAAACAGGCATGAATTTGAGTTTATAGTAGCTGTCAAAGGCAATAACTTCAATGCCTTCACATTTAGCAATCTCTAAAATTCCATCTCTTCTAACATTCTCTGCATTTTCAATGATTTTGTTTATAAGTTCTCCAATTTTAACAACTTTTATCTCCCCATTTTCTCTAATTATTATAGGTTCATTATAATCCACACTGTAAGTCATAGGAGCTCCAACTCTACATCTCTTAATCTTTTGTTCATGGTCAAATGCTCTCCACTCTGGTCCAATATCAAACAACTTCTCTTTAATAACACATCCACATTTGGCACAAACTATCTCTGCTCTTTCATAATCTTTAACAACTTCCTTACTACCACAAATTGGACAAACAATTTCTTCTTCACCAATATTACTTTCTTTTTTTTCACATTTTTCGGATTTTGTTATAATTTTCTTTTCTTTTGAGTTTTTTTCTTCTTTAGTTGTGAGAGCTTCCATAAGCCACACCATTAAAGTTTATAGTTTTTTAGCAAAAAATTTTAATTTTTCTTCTTGGAATTTTTATATTTGGATTTATCGTTTTTAATATATGCAATTCCAGAAACTTCTATATCTTTATTGATTGGAAGTATTTTTATATACGGTTTAGTTACTGGTCCAAAAATATCTACTACCTTACCAATTTTTTTATTTTTGAAAATAACAACTGAACCAATCTTTATCTCTTTCTTTCCTCTACCTATCAAAAAACCCTTTGGCGTTTTATGTAGTATTTCTACTTTCAAATTGCTCCCTCTATATATGCTAATTTATCTCTATTGAAAACCAGTATAGATAATTTTCGAAAACTTTATATATATGTGTTTTGAGGAGATATATATACTTAATGGAAATATATTTAAATATATGAAGTAAAGTGAAAACATGAAAATCTTAGATTTAACACAACCTTTAATTAATTTTCCATATCCCGGAGACCCAGAGCTGAAAATTACTGAAAAAAGGATGGATAAGTTTATAATATCAGAGATAGTTTTGGGCTCTCATCTCTCTACTCATGTAGATTATCCAAAACATATTGGCTTAGAAAATATAATTTTTTCTAAAGATTTGATAATTAAAGGAGTTGGATATTGTATATCTTTGAATGATTTTGAGATAAATAAGTTACCTGTTTGCGATATATTACTAATTTATACTGGATTTTCTAAATATTGGGGAAAAGAAGAATATTTTAAAAAAATTCCAGATATTTATTTTTTAGATGATATAGTTAAAAGGAAAATAAAATGTGTAGGCATAGATGCATGCACAATTGGTGGATTTGAGGAGCATAAAAATCTTCTGTCAAATAATATCTTAATTATTGAAAATTTAAACGAAAATTTAAAAAATTTAGTTGGAAAGAAGTTCTATTTTTTAGGATTGCCTTTGAAGATATTCAATATTGATGCCTCTCCAATCCGATGCATCGCTATTTTTTAGACAATATTTAATTTTTTATATTAGCTATTAGAAAATTTATTATGTAGATAATACTTATTTATGGCTATTTATTATCTGAAATCAAATAGATAATTTTATATATTACTAAATATAACAATAATATTACTACTACTAATATTGTTTAAAATATTTAACAAGGTGATAGTATGAAAATAGCAATATTAGGAGCTGGATGTTACAGAACCCACGCAGCTGCAGGGATTACAAACTTCATGAGAGCATCACAAGTAGCTAAAGAAGTTGGAAAACCAGAAATTGCATTAACACACTCAACAATTACAATGGGGGCTGAGCTTTTACACTTGGTAGATGATGTTAAAGAAGTTATTGTTTCAGACCCATGCTTTGCTGAGGAACCAGGGTTAGTTATTATTGATGAATTTGACCCAAAAGAAGTTATGGAAGCTCACTTAAATGGTAATCCAGAAAGTATAATGCCAAAAATTAGAGAAGTCGTTAAGGCAAAGGCAAAAGAGTTGCCAAAACCACCAAAGGCATGCATACACTTTGTCCACCCAGAGGATGTAGGTTTAAAAGTTACATCAGATGATAGAGAGGCAGTAGCAGATGCAGATATTATTTTAACATGGTTACCAAAAGGAAACAAACAGCCAGACATTATTAAGAAATTTGCAGATGCAATTCCAGAAGGAGCTATTGTAACCCACGCATGTACAATTCCTACAACAAAATTCGCAAAAATCTTTAAGGATTTAGGAAGAGATGACTTAAACATAACCTCATACCACCCAGGATGTGTTCCAGAGATGAAAGGACAAGTTTATATCGCTGAAGGTTATGCAAGTGAGGAAGCTGTTAACAAATTATATGAAATCGCTAAAATTGCAAGAGGTCAAGCATTTAAGATGCCTGCTAACTTAATAGGTCCAGTTTGCGATATGTGTTCAGCAGTTACAGCAGTAGTTTATGCTGGTCTATTAGCTTACAGAGACGCAGTTACAAAGATTTTAGGAGCTCCTGCTGACTTCGCTCAGATGATGGCAGATGAAGCTTTAACTCAAATGCTTAACTTAATGAAAGAGAAAGGAATTGCAAACATGGAAGAAGCTTTAGACCCAGCAGCATTATTAGGAACAGCAGACAGTATGTGCTTTGGGCCATTAGCAGATATTTTACCAACAGCATTGAAGGTATTAGAAAAACACAAAAAAGAATAAATCTGATTTTTAAATCTTTTTTATTTTTTTATTTTAATTTATAGAATAATAGAAAACTTTTTAATCTCTTTTAGCTGTAAGATATTTTGATGTTTAACCATAATGATTGGTGATGTAATGGTATTTGAGAAGATAGAGGAGAATTTTAAAGAGCTAAAAGAAGGAAACAAACAATTTATAAAAAATGGGCTTATAGATGAGGATGAATCATTAAAACTATTTAAAATAGACAATTGGAGAGATTATTTAGAATTATTTAGATTAGCTTCAGAAGTTAGAGACTTTTTTAAGAAAGAGATTGAAATAACTTCAACAATCCATATAACAAATATTTGCAAGATTAATCCAAAATGCTTATACTGTGGTTTTGCCGCCGGAACTTCAAAAGAAGGATATTATAAACCATTTAGATTAAATGACGAGGATATAAAAAAATCAGCAATAGCAATTGAAGAGAGTGGAATAAAAAGAGTTAGTTGCTCTTCTGCACATGGTTATGAAGGTAGAGAGGTCGTTAGAGCTTTAAAAATAGTTAAGGATAATACAAACTTAGAGGTTTTAGTTAATGCAGGAGCAGATTTAACTGAAGAAGCAATAAAGGAGCTTAAAAAATATGGTATAGATACAATCTGCTGTAACTTAGAGACGATAAATGAAGAACTTTTTAAAAAATTAAAACCTGGAGAGGACTTGGAAGATAGAATAAGAGTTTGTAAATTAGTCAATAAGTATGATATTGAGTTATCTTCCGGTTTATTAATAGGGATAGGAGAGAGTTATGAAGATAGAGTAGAGCATTTATTTTATTTAAAAAATGAATTAAATGTTGGAGAAATTCCGATAATGGGATTTAATCCTTATAAAGGAACTCCAATGGAGAATTATCCAAAATGCACAGCCTTAGAGCAGGCAAAGACAATAGCTATAACAAGGCTATTATTTCCAAATATAAGGATAACTTCACCAACACCAACAATAGGGGCTGAGTTAGTGCAATTTGCTTTATTAGGGGGGGCAAGTAATATAGCAACGGTTATTCCAAGAAATCATCCAATAAACATTAAAGGAGTTGGTAGTCCAAAAACAGGAAATTTAGAAGAAGTTGTTAAAATGATTTTAGATTTGGGGTTAAAACCAAAATTGGATTGGAAGAAATATGAGAAATATTTAAAAGTTTATGAAAAATAAATTATAAAAATTTGTGAGAAAATGAGAGGAATAAATCCTTATTACTTATATTTGATTGGGAATGGATTTGTATTTACATTAATATTTATTTCAATTCAATTATTAGGGATGTTGAAAGTTATATATGTGATTGGCATAGTTTTTGGAATAGCAATAATTTATATGGCAATAATCTTTTATGCATATTCAAAAATTAGGAAAATAAACACTGGAAAGCTTATCTATAGAGGAACTATAAAGATTGGAAATTGGTATCATATATTATTTGGATTGGTTTTTATTTTTTCAGGATTTTTTATTATATATCATTTTGTTAAAGGAATGATGGCTATTATTTTATTATCATCATTTATTTTTTTTAATATCTAATCTTAAACAAACTCACTATTTGTCTATTTACGAAAATGGGGTTGTCGTTGATGGAATCGCGTTATTATAATTATGAGGAGATTGAGAAAAAAAGAAACTAATGATAAGTTAATATTAAAAATAAGAGATATTCCAAAAGAAATAGTTTTAGATAAAACAACCAATAAGTGGGAATATGAAAATTGGAATTACAAGAATGTATAAAGAAATTGCTGATTTAATTGGTTTAGAGGATTATGAAATAGTTAATCCATACAAAGAAAAATGCAATTGTGATTTTTTAATCATATCTAAAGGTTATAAAGATAAAGTAAGAAGATTAAATCCAAATGTTGAGATTTTTGAGGTTAAGTCAGCAACTTTTAAGGATTTAATTGAAAGTTTAGAAGAATTAAGAAAATTAGGTATTGGAGATGAAGAAAAAATAAATAACTCAATAGAATTTTTAAAAAATAAAGAAAAAAAAATAAAAAAATTAGCTAAAGATTTAAATGTAGAAGTTAATCCAAAAACAGAGTTTGTTAAAAAGATTGTTGAAGATTTAGGTATAAAAATTTCTAATAAAGGCATTATAATAATTCCAGACTATTTGAATAAAAATTATAGTAATGCAATTATATTAAAAACACATAACTATGATTTAGGGTTAGTTGAAAGAATTGAAGATAGGTATCTTCAGATTATAAATAATTTGAGGGATTTTTATGAGAGAACTTATTAAAGATGCTGTAAATAATTTGGAATCAGCATTAGAATTAAGAAAATTAATTTTAAAAAAGTTAAATGAAAAAAATATAAAAGAAAGTGATATAATTGAAGTAGTTGATGCAGTAGATGATTTATCTTTAGAGGAGATTCAAAAATTAGGAAGTAATTTAAGAAAATTCCCAATGGGTTGTGATTTGGTTGAGATTGCTGTAGGGCCGTGTTCTTCATCATTAACATTAACTCAATTTATTGAAAATTGCATATTAACAGATTATATAGGATTTCCAATTCATATTTGCAGTTATGCTGTGGCAGATATTGCTGAAAAAGAAAATCTAAGAGCAATAGATGTTTTGAAAATGGTTTTAGAAAATGTTGACGTCCCTATAGATATAGACCACTTTGGAATGTATGGACCTATGAGATTTCCTAAGGAGATTACTCACTGCTATGGGGATTGTTATTATATAGGAGCTCCATTTAAGGGCTGTCCGAGAAATAGAATTCATAAGAGGTTGATAGAGAAAGAGAAAGAACATAAGGATGAGTTTGAAGATTGGGTTAGATTGGCTTCAACTGTATGTATAAATGTGGTTGAAGAGCAGGGAGGAGAGGAGCATGCCGCTCCATTAGAGGAGATGGAAGTTGTTGCAAGAACAGCTAAAAAATATGGAAAGGGTTTAGAAGGAATTTTCCATATTGGAGATGGATATGATGATTTAATAACTGGAATTAAGGCATGTATTGATTTGGATGTTGATGTGTTTGTTGTTGAGGGAGCTCCATTTAACAGAGCTAAAGATAGGCTAAAAGCGTTTGCTAAAGCTATAGCAGTGTCAAGAATATTGGTTAAAGGAGGGGTAGTAGCAACAAATGGAGCTTATGAGGATGAATGTAGAATTGGGTTGAGGAGTGGTTTAAATGCTATAATAACTGGATTTCCATTAAATCACCATGGATATATGTGTGGCTATTCTCCAAAAACTGCAAAAAGAGGTAATTTTGGTCTAAGAAGAGTTATGAGAATAATTAGAGAAGAAATAAAAGCAGGAAATGTTAATGCAAGCTTTATAGATAAGGAGATAGTTAAAGCAATTGCTTTAGGAAACAACTTTTTAAAAGGAAATATCTATCCTTACAGCATTGGAGGGTTTTATTTAGGAGATGCACACTGGGCATCTATAAAAGAAAGTAATCTATGTAGAAAATTAAAATTAAAGAAAACAATTGATGACATCTCTACTGAAAAAATAGGATTAATTGGAGGAAGGTATATAAGTTGGGCAATTGCTGAAAAGGCAGAAGAAGTTTATATATCGGATGCTGATAGTTGGGTAGAAAAAGCCACTATCAAAATATTAAATGAAGCTGGAATTAATGCCTATCCATGCAATGGAGATGATAAAAAAGCTGTAGAGAGTTCAAATAAAGCATATATAACAACCTTTATTCCAAGTATTGCTTTGAAAATATTTAATAAGCTTAGAGATAGTAGAGTAGAGCTTTTAATGTGATAAAAATGAATTGGAAAGGACATACAATTTTGGGTCTTATATTTGGATTGCCTTTCGTATCTTCCCCAGAACAGATATTTTTGGCATTAGCTGGGGCTTTATATCCAGATTTAGACCATGATGTTAAAGAAGATATTGTTAAAAGAGGGATTTTAATATCTGGAGGGATTGTTTTTATAAATATATTGCTTTATTTTTTTGATAAAAATTTATTTAATATTGATTTGTTTATTTTGGGAGTTTCAGTTTTTTTGATATATTTGATTCCATATTTTTCAGAGCATAGGACTTTAACTCATACATTTTGGTCTTTGTTATTTGTATCTTTTATTTTGGGTTATTTAGCTTATAAACTTTCATTTTTATCTTCAGTTTTTGCTGGAATATTAATATTGTCAATGGTTACCAATGAAATTTTACTCGGTAGAGTGATGATTTTTGCAGTGTTTGCGTGGGCTATTTTGGATATTCTAAAATTAAATCCTGGAATTAATGGAACTTTACATTACATATTGCCAATAATGGCAGGTTATTTATCTCATTTAGTTGGAGATTCTTTAACACCTGCAGGAGTTAGAGCTTTTTATCCAATATCCAACTATAAATTAAGAAAAAAAGAAGGATATATTTTAGTAGCAATATGGCTATTAATGGCTGTTTATATTTGGAAAGATGTTATTTTTTAGTTTATTTTTTATTTAATCTCATAGGATGAAAGTGTTTCTTTAATATTATTTATCTTTTGCATTTTTTCATTTACTTCTTTTTCATATTTATCTAATCTCTCTTTAAATGCCTTTATTCTTTTTTCAACCTCTTTTGGAGCAGGACCCCCAATAACATCCCTCATTTTAACATTCTCATAAGGGTCTAATGCCTTTCTTATTTTTTCTTCATCAACTTTCAAATTATATTTTTCTAAAACTTCATAGATAACTTCAATCATATCCTTTTTTTCATCAATAGCCTTTCTAACAACTTCTCCAACGATGCCATGAGCTGTTCTAAATGGAATCCCTGTCTCTCTAACCAAAGTATCTGCTAATTCTGTTGCTGTTGAGTAATTTGCATTAGCTAACTCTCTCATTCTCTCTTTATTTACTTTTATTGTCTTTAACATCTCATGAACCATTTTTATTGTGTCTATTGTTGTATAAACGCTATCCCATAAATGTGGGCTAACTTCCTGCAAATCTCTATTGTAAGTGTTAGGCAAAGCTTTTAAAATAGTTAGAGCAGTAATTAAATTTCCATTTAGCTTAGATAGTTTAGCCCTTGCTATCTCTGCCACATCAGGATTCTTCTTTTGAGGCATTATTGAAGATGTTGAGCAGAACTCGTTAGCAATCTCAATGGTTCCAAATTCGTAGGTTGAGAATAAAACTAATTCTTCACAAATTTTTGATAAATTAGTTCCTAATATTGCTAAATCTGCCATAGTCTCTAAGATAAAATCTCTCGCTGAAACTCCATCCATTGAGTTCTCTATTAAAGCATCAAATCCAAGAAGTTCTTTAGTTCTATCTCTATTTATCTTAAATCCAGTAGTTGCCATTGCCCCACAACCTAATGGTGAGATATTAATCCTTTTGTAGGCATCTAACAACCTTAAAATATCCCTTTCAATTGCTGAAACATAACTTAATAGATGATGAGCAAAAGTTGTTGGTTGAGCATGTTGCAAATGTGTATATCCAACAGTTAATGTCTCTTTATGCTCTTCAGCTAATTTTAGGATATCTTTTAGCATCTCAATCAATGATTTAACTATTATTAAAACCTTCTCTCTTAAGGCAATCCTTAAATCTGTTGCTACTTCATCATTTCTACTTCTTCCAGTATGCATTCTTCCTGCAATATCTTCACCAAGTTTTGTAATTAATTCACTTTCAATAACCATGTGTATATCATCTAAAGAAGGGTCTAAGTTTAGATTTTCCATACCTTTTTTATAAATTTCTTTTAAACCTTCAATAATCTTTTTTGCATCTTCTTTTTTAATAATATTTTGCTCATAAAGCATTATCACATGAGCAATATCACATAAAATATCTGCCTCAAATATTTCTTTATCAAAATTTAAACTTGTTGTGTATTTTGCAACATCTTCTTTTATTGAGTTTCCTAACCTTCCTCTTCTTAAAATGTTCATATTTTCACCATCTAAATATGAGAATGTCAAGATAAGGATTAAATAGATATATACGAATAAAGGAAAATATGGAACTTACGATAGGAATGTTAAAGGAAAGGATTAAGAAGGTAGTTAAAAGGAATAAAAAGTCGATAGAGATTAAAATTTTGGCAGGAATTTTGTATTATTTAGGATTATCGTTAAGAAAGGTTAGTTTCTTTCTCAATTCGAGAGTATAAGCCACGAATCGGTTAGACAATATTACCACAAGATTAAAGATATTTTAAACGAACCTGAAAGAAAGACAAGAAACCTAATTGCAATCGATGAAACTAAACTAAAGCTTGGAAATGAAACTATTTATGTATGGTCTGCCATCGATGTGGAATCTAAAGAATGTTTAGGTATCTACATATCTCTGAAACAAGATGCTACCTCGATACAATCTTATTTGTAAGAAGTATATTAAAATTTTGCTCGAATAAACCAAAAATTTTGGTTGATGGTGGTAAATGGTATCCGTGGGCTCTACAGAGATTAGGACTAAAATTCGAAAGAGTTTGATTCGGTTTAAGAAATTGTGTCGAAAATTTCTTCTCCCTACTCAAACGTAGAACCAAATCTTTCTATAACCGATTCCCTAATAATTTTAAATTCTCAACCACCATTAGCTGGCTCAAATCTTTCTCCTCCCTATATATAGTTGTGTGCAAAACTATCTTAAATAAAATAAGGAATTAGTGAATGCCTTCCTTATGGAAGGCATTCAAATTGTCCTTATAAAAGTTTATTTTATTTTGCACACAACTATAACTTATTCCTTATCTTATCTTGACAACCTCCATATAACAAAGAAAATAAATTTATACCAAAAAGGAATAATATTACTTATTATTAATTATAAACAATGGGTGAATATATGGTCAAGTGCCGACATAATGGTGAAGTGTGTATTTTTGGTTTAAGACCTGCCAGTTTTCCAAACTTTCCATTTCACTTATTGGATAGAATTGGTGGTTTTGTAATATTAGACGAATTGTGGCTAAAAAGTTGGTATGAAATTATGGAATATCCTATAAAAATTCAAACCTTATATGTTCCCATTGAAGATTATAGTATTCCCACTGTTGAAGATATGGATTTAATCGTTGATTTTATAAAATTTCATGTTTCTAAGAATAAGGAGGTTGTAGTTTCTTGTATTGGAGGGCATGGAAGAACTGGAACTATATTGGCTGTATGGGCTGGATTGAATGGAGTTAAAAATCCAATAAAGTATGTTAGAGAGCATTATTGTCAATATGCTGTTGAGACTGAAGAGCAAGAAGAGTTTGTAAAACATTATCTAAGTATTAGGAAAAAGAAATATATGGTCTAGTTTAATACTGAATTTATTTAGAGGTAAAAATTAAAATTATGATAACATTGTTGGAAGAGGGAATATACATTGTTAAAGATAAAAAAGTTGCTGAAAGATTTTTTTAAAGGATTTAGATACTTCTCCAGAAAAACCAATAATCCTATAAGAAATTAGAATAAGATAGGGTATTAAAGTGAGTCTGTCCAACGTGGACATTTGTCTATAATTGTCCATGTTGGACAGACCCCATACCAAATAGAAAGTTTTACGCTTTATAGTTTTTCATCCAATTAACAACTCTTTTTATTCCCTCTTTCAAATCAACCTCTGGCTCCCAACCTAAAGACTTTGCTTTATCTATATTTAAATAAATTCTATAAACCTCTCCTTCTCTTTGTTTATCATGTATTGCATTTCCTTTAAACCCAATTTCATTTTTTATTATATTAAATAATTCATTTACTGATGTCTCTTTTCCAGTTCCTATATTAACAATTTCATTTTTCCAATTTAGTGCCATAATATTTGCTTTTGCAACATCTCCAACATAGACAAAATCTCTTGTTTGGTTACCATCTCCAAAAATAGTTGGGTTTTGATTTTTTAACATCTTGTCTATAAATATGCTTATGACTCCAGCTTCTCCTTTTGGGTCTTGCCTCTCACCAAAAACATTTGAGTATCTTAAAATTGCATATTCAATCCCATAGAGGCGATTATATAGCTTTATATATTCCTCTCCAACATATTTACTTAACCCATAAGGGGATAGTGGTTTTATAAGATGGTTTTCATCTACAGGAAGATATTTTGGCTCTCCATAAACTGCTACAGAAGATGCAAATACAATTTTATTTATGTCATGCTTTCTCATAAACTCTAAGATATTTATAGTTCCTAAAATGTTAATATCTCCATCATATATTGGATTTTCAATAGAGCTTCTAACATTTATCTGAGCTGCTTGATGAATAACAACTTCGACATCTTTAAAATTAATTTTTTCATCTAAATCTTTATCCCTAATATCCGCATTTATAAAATTTGCTTTAGGATTTATATTATTCTTATATCCTGTAGTTAAATTGTCTAAAATAGTTACATCATAATTATTTTCAATGAGCTTATCTACAATATGACTACCAATAAAACCAGCTCCCCCAGTAACTAATATCATTATTTCACCAAAAAAGAAAGTTAATAAATTAACTTAACATTTCAATAAGTTTTTTTCCAGCCTCTTCCATTGATGTTTCATAAGGAATTCCATGCTCTTCTAAAATCTTCCTACCGATTTCTTCATTAGTTCCCATCATTCTAACAGCAAACTTTACATTTGGATGTTCTTTTAAAACCTCAACTATTCCTTTGGCAACTTCATCACACCTTGTAATCCCTCCCAAGATATTGATAAATATACCTTTAACATTTTTATTCTCTAAAACTTTTCTTAAAGCTAATTTTACTGTTTCAGTATCAGCTCCTCCACCAATGTCTAAGAAACAAGCTGGTTTTCTGCCGAGGTTGTTAATTACATCCATACTTGCCAATGTTAAACCAGCCCCATTACCTATAACAGCAACATCTCCATCTAATTCAACATAGGCAAATGGCAATTTTTCTTTGTTTTTGTATTCTTCAAATATCTCATAATTATGTCTAAATGCTGCATCATCATCTAAGTGAAGAACGGCATCAGCGGCATAGATATTTCCATCCTTAGTTATAACTAAAGGATTTATTTCAACCATTGTTGCATCTAAATCTTTAAAGATTTTGTATAACTTATAAATAACATCAGCAACCTTTCCTATCTCATTACTTGGTAACTTAGCATCTTTAACTATCCATCTCGCTATATATGGTAGGAAAGGTTTTTTAACATTAATGTGGTATTTTATAATCTTTTCTGGCTCTTTTTCTGCAACTTCTTCAATATCTACTCCCCCTTCAGTTGAGAAAATAACTAATGGTTTTTTAGCATCTCTATCAATAATAATTGATACGTAATATTCCTTCTCTATTGGTAATTTTTCTTCAACTAAAATTTTTTCTACTTTTTCTCCTTTAACTTCTTTGTTAAACAACTCTTCAGCCTTCTTTATAAATTCTTCTTTGTTTGATGCGAATAAAATTCCTCCAGCTTTCCCTCTTCCACCAACTAAAACTTGAGCTTTTAAAACAACTTCTTTATCAACATTTATGCTGTTTAAATCATCTCCTTTATTTATTAAAAAACTTTCTGGAACTGGTATTCCATACTTTTTAAATATTTTCTTTGCCTCATATTCATGTAGTTTCATTTTACCACCTTAAATATTATCTTATATACAAAAAGTTTTATTACAAACAACCATATAAAAACTTGGTGATACCTAATGGAGATTCCAAAAACTCATCCAAGGTATGAATCTTTAATGAAGAGAGAGAAAATTATTGAAGCATTAGATAAAGGGATTTTAGCTAAAGCTGGGCTAATAGCTCACGGTAGAGGAGAGACATTTGACTATTTAATTGGGGAAAAAACAACACCAATAGCATTGGAGGCAATAAAAGCTGCTTCTGCTTTATTAGTTTTAGCTGAAAATCCTGTAATAAGTGTTAATGGAAACACAGTAGCTTTAGCAATAGATGAAGTTGTTGAGCTTGCAAAAGAATTAAATGGAAAGATAGAGGTTAATTTATTTTATAGAACTAAAGAAAGAGAAATAGCTATAAAAAAAGCATTTGAAGAGAAATTTAAAGAGGATATAGAGACAGGAAAGATAAAAATTTTGGGTATTGATGATGCTAATAAACAGATTCCAAACTTAGACAGCTTGAGAGGAAAGGTTTCAGAAGAAGGAATATTTAGTGCGGATGTTGTTTTGGTTCCATTGGAGGATGGAGATAGAGCAGAGGCGTTAGTTAATATGGGTAAAAAGGTCATAGCTATTGATTTAAATCCATTATCAAGAACTGCAAGAAAATCTACTATAACAATAGTTGATGAGCTAACAAGAGCTTTACCTCTCTTAATAAAGTATGTTAAAGAGTTTAAAAATAAAGATAGAGAAGAGCTTTTAAAGATTGTTAAGAACTTTGACAATAAGAAAAATTTGAAAGAGATGATTGATTATATTGCTGGAAGATTGAAAAATTTGAGTTTAGAGGAGTTATAGCTTTTACAGTATCTCCGAACCTCATAAAATAAATAGAAAAATTAATATTTCATAATATCGTAGTTATAAAAAAATAGGAGGTTATAGAACTATATAAGATTGTTAGCTATAAAATCATTTAACGAATTTATAAATGAGGTTTTGCGAATTAATCCAAGAATTATACAGGTATCACTGTTTTTTATATAAACTATTTAACCTCATTCTATTTCTGTTTTTTGCTTTTAAGATTCTTTTAGTAGTAAAAAATTCCTCAATAAAATATTTTTTAATGTAGGACTTTTACAAGCATATTTAAATATTTTATTATAACATTTCATGATAATCTATTTTTATTAGATATTATAATTTTTCGAAACAAAAAGTTTATTTTGGGGAAAATATGCTAAAAATGTCGAGGACTATCGTTTATATGCTTTTTATATTACTTTCAGAGATTAATTCGTGTGTAGAGTTATCGAAAACGTTGCGTATTTTCGGAATCGACATATCTCACGATACAATAAATAGAATACTTTGGGAAGAAGGAATCTTCCCACAAGAAAAGCTTTTTAATTTCGTTAAAGATTTAATCACTCCTGATTATAATATTGTCGTTATAGATGACTTTGTTATAGATAAAATTTACTCTAAATCGACTGAATTTGCTTATTATTGTTGGAGTAATCTACATAAACGAGTAATTAAAGGCTTACATATCGTTGATTGCATAATTACAAATGGAAAACATATTATTCCAATCGATTTTAGAGTATATGACAGACCAAGAGATGGAAAGACGAAAAATAATTTATGTAGGGAGATAATAAAGTCTTTAGTGGATAAAGGATTAAATATTAGATATATCTGTTTCGATAGTTGGTATTCAAGTAAAGATAACTTAAAACTTATCGATAGTTTAGGTTTATTCTACCTCTGCAGAATTAAAAGGAATAGAAAGGTAAAACTCTCCAAAAACAGAGAGTGGGTATCAATCGAAGACATTAAGGAAATTCCTAAGAATGGATTAATCGTTTATCTACGAAAAGTTGGCTATGTCAGACTCTTCTGCCTTTCCAAAAACGGAAAGGCAAAATATTATATAACTAATAACCTATTTATGAGTTTCGAAGAATTCCAAGAGGTCAAAAACGCCTCTTGGAGAATCGAGGAATTCCATAGGGGTGTTAAACAGTGCTGTAATACTGGCAATTTCTTCGTTAGAAAAAAATTTCCAATTTTAGGTCATATCTCCCTTTCTATGAGAGCCTTCTACCTCTTAGAGAAAATTAGAATCGATAAAAATATCAGTTGGTACGAACTTAGAAGAAAACTAAATCGAATAGCTGTTGGTAATGCCATAATCTCTTTGTGTGAAGAAATTGGTTTATCGTTAATCTAAGTATTTAAATGTGGATGCGAAAGTCCTATTTAATGTAAATTATTATAATGCTTTTTCAAATGCAATCATTGCACTTAAAACTTTTTCATCTTCAAATGGTTTTCCTTGGATTTGTAAGCCAACAGGAATTCCATTTATTTCTCCGCAAGGAACAACACCTGCACATAAACCACATATATTAGCTGGGACTGTTAAAACATCATAGCTATACATTTCCATTGGTGTTAACTTCTCTCCCAATTTGTGTGGTAGCTTAGGAACTGTTGGCCCTACAATAATATCAACATCCTTCATAATCTTAATCATCTCATTTTTCATTAAATTTCTTGCTCTTAAAGCGTTTTTGTAATATTTTCCACTATATTCTTTTTGACTAATCATTGAACCTATCATAATTCTTCTTAAAACCTCCTCTCCACAAACTTCCTCTATTTTATATCCATATCTTCTTCCATCATACCTTCTTGTGGATGAGAAGAACTCAACATAATTAATTAAATAGTATGTTGGTAAAGCTAAATCAACATACTTATAGCTTAATTCAACAATCTCACATCCTAAATCTTTAAAGACCTCAATACCTCTCTCTATCTTATCTCTTATCTTCTCATCAGTAACTTCCATAAATTCCTTAACTACTCCTACTTTAAATCCTTTAATATCTATCTTTTCAAAAGGTTTAGTTTCTACTGTTGTTGTATCTCTCAAATCTTTTCCTTTAGTGATATTTGTTAATAATAATGCATCTTCAGCTGTTTTTGTTAAAGGCCCTATTTGGTCAAAACTCATTGCTAAATCACATAAACCATATCTGCTAACAACACCATAACTTGGCTTAAATCCTACTACTCCACAATGTGAAGCTGGATTTCTTATACTTCCCCCTGTATCACTTCCTAAAGCCATATCACATAAATCAGCTGCAACAGCTGCAGCACTTCCTGAAGAACTTCCTCCGGGAATTCTATCTTTCGCCTTAGGATTTTTTGTTGGGCCATAATAAGAGGTTTCTCCACTACTACCACAGGCAAATTCATCCATATTTGCGATTCCAATTATTAATCCACCATTTTCTTTAATCTTCTCTATAACTGTAGCATCATAAGGGGATATGTAATTTTCTAAAGTTTTTGAAGCACAGGATATTGTATAGCCCTCAACGTTTATGTTTGCTTTAACTGCAATAATCTTTCCATATAATGGCTTTTTCTTAGCTTTATCATCTTTTTCTAATTTTTTTGCTTCCTCTAAAACTCTATTTGGATTTACTTCTATTAATGCATTAATATCTTTATTAATTTTTTCTATTCTATCCAAATATTCCTCGACTTTTTCAACTATCATTGTTATCACCATAACATTCTGGAGTATTAGAAAATAATATTTGAGAAATTATTTATTTTTTGTTATTCCATTTCTTCCAATATTCTTATTTCTTTCTCAACATCCACATCATTAACTCTTCTCACAATCATAACTAATTTGTTATCCTCTTTTCTAACATTTCCATATAAAATAAATTCTTCTCCTAAGATTTCATCCTTTACCATTTCTATAGTTAAGCTTTTTAAATCCTCTTTATTCATCTTTAACAATTTCTCAACTTTTCTATCATAAGCTCTACACAGCAAAGTTCCTGTGCCATCATCTACAACGAAATTTAATCTTAAAATCTCTTCAGGCTCTACATCTCCACAAATAGGGCAGTTATAGATTCCATCAATCTCTACAACCTTCTTTTTACAATTTGGGCATAGGTAAAGGAAAAGATTATCGCTCAATATTTTAACAATAGCTCCTCTAATTTCAACACTTTCATTGTCTTCAATATCAGCTATAAATTTTCTATTACTCTTTATTTCAATCCCATCGGGGTTTATAATTATCCTTCCATATCTTCCGAGGACTAAATCTATATAATCTCCTCTCTCTTTAGCATAAGCATGTAAAATCTCTATTATATCTCCCTCTTTAACATCCATTTCAGCTAAATCATCCCATAAACTCAACCTTATTCTTCCACTTCCATCTTCTAAAATTAAATTTCTTACTTTTCTTATTTTATCTTCAACTATAACTTCATTAATTCCATAATCTTCAACAACTTGGGCTATTAAATTTATATCGTTCCAATCAACATCTTTATCATAAATATCCTCTATTTTACAGTATTTTATCTCATAATCTGGAGCTTCAATGCTATCATCTTTAATAACTTCAGTATCAGCAGTTGCCACTAAATCAGCCCTTTTATTCCCATCTCTATCATAATATGTTTTTATTCTACAGTTTGTTATTCTCACTAAATCTCCTTCTTTTACATTTTCTAATAAAGCAGTTCTTATATTCCAAAATGTCACTCTAACTCTTCCAGTGCCATTGTCTAATAAAAGCTCCTGAACTTTAGCAGTATCTCCATTTAAATCAACCATTCTTTTACTACTTATTGCAACAACCCTACCTTTAACTGTAACCAACTCCCCGTCTTCATATTTTGATAAATCAACAACATTTGCTTCCTTACTCTCTATTTTTTCTCCTTTTTTCAATATCTCTACACTACTTGCTGTGCATTCCAATCCTCCATAGTAACCATCTCTTACATATCCACTAACTCTAACATAATCTCCTCTACCCACATCAATGTCTGTTAGTTCATCCCATAAGGTAACTCTTATACTTCCAGTCTCATCTTTAACAATAAATGATTTTAATCTTCCTAAACTACCGTCTGCCTTTTTAAATTCTTTTATTGGTAGTGCTGAAATAACTTCTCCTTCAAATGTTGCTGTCATTCCTGGGCTTAGCTCTCCTATATCATATATATCTTTAATCTCTGGAATTTCTCCTTCATAGTTCTCTAACTTTTCAATCTTTGTTTCTGATGTTGAACTAAGCTCCATTCTGTTGTTCCATTTCCTTGCCCTTGCCCTTTTTATTTTTAAAATATCTCCAACTTTAATATCCATATCAGCCAATTCATCCCATAAAGTCATTCTAATCGTTCCTGACTTGTCAGCAATAATTATTTTTCTATATCTTCCTTCACTTCCATCTTTCCTTGTAAATGTTTTTACATCAGAAACATCTGTAACAATCCCAGTAATTTCAACATTTATCTGTCCTTCTTCAATATCTTTAATTGAAAACTCCTCTACTTCTTTTTTATCAATATCAATTCCATGTTCTTTTGCAATCATCATTAAAGCGGCATCTTTTAGCAAAATTCCTCCAAATTCTTTAATTTTTTCTTTAATCATTTCATCCAATTCTTCCTCACTAATGTTTAATGATTCGGCTACCTTCTTTTTAAGTTTCTTAAATTTTTCATAATCTCTTATCATAAAAATCACCATTATTAACTTTCATTTTTATAGTTGTGTGCAAAACTATCTTAAATAAAACAAGGTAATAATGAATTCTCCATAAGGAAGGCATTCAAAATTTCCTTTTTAAAGTTTATTTCATTTGAACTTTTGCAGCTTTAATAAGGTGCTTTGGCACCTTTAAGTGTCTATTCAATTAAAAAATTTATTTCTGCAAAAGTCCTATTTAATCACTTTCAATTTTATGAGCCACGAACATACCTTACAAATATTTCCACTACATGGAAATCCACAAATTTCACATCTTTTAACATCTTCTTTAACATCTATATATTTCAAGAGCTTTTCATAACCTCTTAATATACTAAACTTAACTCCCGGTTTTTCTTCTTCTAAAACTTTAATTACCTTCTTCATTCTATGCCTATAAGATAAAGATGAGTAAGGGCAAGGCTCTTTTTGATACTTTATATTGTTTATATCCGCATATAACCTAACCTCATCTTCAGGGATTAATTTTAGTGGTTTAATTCTCTTAACAAATCCCCTTCCTTCAAACTCCTTACCAAACTGAATAATATTTTTTACATTTCCTTCAACATAGTTCATCAAAATTGTTTGGCAGAAATCATCTAAGTTGTGACCTATTGCCAAATAATCACATCCTTCTTTTAATGCGTATTTATTTAATAAATACCTCCTAACAACTCCACAAAAAGAACAAGGCTTTCCAATATTTAATTCACTTAAATAATCATTTTTTACAATTTCATCTAACGTATAACCAATTTCATCTTTAAATTTTATAATCTTCAACTCTAATCCATGCTCTTCACAAAACTCTTTAATGTATTCTTTAGCTTTTTCCCTAAAACCCTCTATCCCCTCATCAATAAAAAAACAAATTAGCTTAGCGTTTGGAATATATTTAAAAAGCTTTTTTAAAATTAATGCCATAACTAAGCTATCCTTTCCTCCACTAATTCCAATACCTATTTTAACATTATTTCTTATAATATCTCTTCCCAAAATTTTTTTAGCTCTTCTTTCAATATCTTTTTTAAAGCATTCTTTACATAAATACTTGTTTGAATATTTTTGATAGTAAAATGCTTCATTTCCACAACTACATATCATAATTTCCCTCATAATTATAATCAATTATATTATAATTATATATAATCATATAAATTTAAAATTATCAAATCAAAAATAGTATATATAATTAGTTTTAATAATTTTTTATATAGCGTAGTTTTTCAATGTGTTTGGTAACTGTGTGGAAGTTGGTGATTTTATGGAAAAATGGATGTTAAAAAAATTAGCAGTATGCTTCAACTGTAAGAAAGAAGTAGACCAGATAATAGAAATTTATACAAATCAGGCGTTTGTTAAATGTTCTAACTGTGGAGCTACAAGATATTATATTTTAAGAAGAGTGGGGATTGAGGATGAAAGCATAATAGAAGAAGAAAAAAAGAAAAAACATAAATATAAACCATGGTTTTTAGAGAAAAATACTGTATGCTTTAACTGTAAAAAAGAAGCTATACAAGATATAGCAATAACAGAGACGAAGATGATTGTAAGATGTAGAAATTGCGGATTTACAAGGGTTTATCAGTTTCATATATTGGATATTCCTGAATAACTTATGATTGGGTAGAGTTGTGCAATAAATATAAACAAAACCAAAAAGTTTATATAGAACTTCAACGGTATATTATTTCCAGTAAGAAAAATATTATAAAATATAAAAATAAATGGGTGGATTTGTATGGTCAAAGAATTAAAAGTTGCTGAAGCATATCAAGGAGATGTAGGGAGGGGTATTGCAAGAATAGACCCATACACAATGGAAGAACTCGGATTAAAACCAGGAGATGTTATTGAAATTGAAGGAGCTAAAGGAAAGGCTTACGCTATTGTTTATAGAGGTTTCTTAGAAGATGCTGGAAAAGGAATTATTAGAATTGATGGTTATTTAAGGCAAAATGCAGGAGTAGCTATTGGAGATAGAGTAAAGGTTAAGAAAGTAGAACTCAAAGAAGCAAAGAAAGTAGTTTTAGCTCCAACTCAGCCAATTAGATTAGGTCCAGGATTTGAAGATTTCATAAAAAGAAAGATAATAGGGCAAGTTTTAAGCAAAGGTTCAAAAGTTACTATTGGAGTTTTAGGTACAGCTTTAACATTTGTTGTTGTTAGCACATCACCAGCAGGACCTGTTAGAGTTACTGACTTCACACACGTTGAGTTGAAAGAAGAACCTGTTAGTGAAATTAAAGAAACTAAGATTCCAGATGTTACATATGAAGATATTGGAGGTTTGAAAGAGGAAGTTAAGAAAGTTAGAGAGATGATAGAGCTTCCAATGAGACACCCAGAGTTGTTTGAAAAGTTAGGAATTGAACCTCCAAAGGGAGTTTTATTAGTAGGTCCACCAGGAACTGGTAAGACATTATTAGCTAAGGCTGTTGCTAATGAAGCTGGAGCAAACTTCTATGTTATAAATGGACCAGAAATAATGAGTAAGTATGTTGGAGAGACTGAAGAAAACTTAAGAAAGATATTTGAAGAAGCAGAAGAGAATGCACCAAGCATAATATTCATTGATGAAATTGATGCTATAGCCCCTAAAAGAGATGAAGCTACTGGTGAAGTAGAGAGAAGATTAGTAGCTCAGCTCTTAACTTTAATGGATGGATTGAAAGGAAGAGGACAAGTAGTCGTTATTGGTGCAACAAATAGACCAAACGCATTAGACCCAGCTTTAAGAAGACCAGGAAGATTTGATAGAGAGATTGTTATTGGAGTGCCAGATAGAGAAGGTAGAAAAGAGATATTACAAATCCACACAAGAAACATGCCATTAGCTGAAGACGTTGATTTAGACTACTTAGCAGATGTAACACATGGATTCGTTGGAGCTGATTTAGCAGCTTTATGTAAAGAGGCGGCAATGAGAGCATTAAGAAGAGTATTACCAAGCATTGACTTGGAGGCAGAAGAGATTCCAAAAGAAGTTTTAGATAACTTAAAAGTCACAATGGATGACTTCAAAGAGGCTTTGAAAGATGTTGAACCATCAGCAATGAGAGAAGTTTTAGTTGAAGTTCCAAATGTTAAGTGGGAGGATATTGGAGGATTGGAAGAGGTTAAGCAAGAATTAAGAGAAGCTGTTGAATGGCCTTTAAAAGCTAAGGAAGTCTTTGAAAAGATTGGAGTTAGACCTCCTAAGGGAGTTTTATTATTTGGACCACCAGGAACTGGTAAGACATTGTTAGCTAAGGCCGTTGCTAACGAAAGTGGAGCAAACTTCATAAGCGTTAAAGGTCCAGAAATCTTTAGTAAGTGGGTAGGAGAAAGTGAGAAAGCAATAAGAGAGATATTCAGAAAAGCAAGACAATCAGCACCATGTATAATATTCTTCGATGAGATTGATGCTATAGCTCCAAAAAGAGGAAGAGATTTAAGTTCAGGAGTTACTGATAAAGTTGTCAACCAATTATTAACTGAATTAGATGGAATGGAAGAACCAAAAGATGTTATTGTTATAGCTGCAACAAACAGACCAGATATCATTGACCCAGCTTTATTAAGACCAGGAAGATTAGACAGAGTTATATTAGTTCCAGTCCCAGATGAAAAGGCAAGATTGGATATATTCAAGATACACACAAGAGGTATGAACTTAGCTGAAGATGTTAATTTAGAAGAGTTAGCTAAGAAAACTGAAGGATATACAGGAGCTGACATAGAGGCGTTATGTAGAGAAGCAGCAATGTTAGCAGTTAGAGAGAGTATAGGAAAACCATGGGGAATTGAAACAGCTTTAAGAGACTTAATTAACTACTTACAGAGCATTTCAGGAACATTTAGAGGAGCAGCTGTAGAGTTAAACAGTGTCATTAAAGCTACAAAAGAGAGAGAGTCTGCAGAAGCAGGAGAATTCAGTGAGTTAAAGAATGCTATTGGAAAGATAGTTAGTGTTTTAGCTCCAGCTAAGGAGAAAATTGAAGCAGTAGAGAAAGAAGTTAATAACTTCCTTGAAATTATAAACAAAGAGGACTTAAAACCATCAGAGAAAGATGAAGCCAACAAGTTGGCAAAATACTTAAAAGACATATTAGGCAAGTTAAAAGAAATGATAGACAACATCTATGAATTAGAAAACAAATTAGGAAACTTGTCACAGCAAGTTTCAGCTGAAGAGATTGATGAAATAATCAAAACAACACAAAACATCATACACAGATTCACAACATCATTGGATGAGCTCAAAAACATATTGAAGGATATTGAAAGCATAAGATTAAGAGTTTCAACAAAAGATGTCAAAATTAAGAAAGAACACTTCATGAAAGCTCTTGAAAAGATTAAACCATCAGTAAGTAAAGAGGATATGAGAGTTTATGAAAAGTTAGCTCAAGAATATGGAAGAGCTACATCAGTTGAAAAGAAAAAAGAAGAAGGTAGAGAAGTAATCTAAATCTTTAATCTTTAATTTTTTATTTTTTTAATAAATAAATATAAAATAGAGGTTTCTTAATTTATAACTATTTTTTTATAAAAATTATAATTATAATATATTTATAAAGCCCCTGAATTGGGATGGGAATGATTGGATGTTATTATTGTTACTTTGAAAAAATCAGTTATAAGAAAAATTAATTAAAAAAGTTAAATTAAAAAATTTAATCCCCTTTACCCTCTATCTCTATAACTTTTACATAGATTGGATGTTCTTTTAGTTGTTGATAAACTTTTTCAGCTGCTCTTCTTGACCTTGCAAGCATAACAAAAGCAATATCTCCTTTATATCTTGCTTCTGTAAATGACAATATGTCTCCTCTTGCTATCCCTTCCCCAATTATTCTTCTAATTAAATCTTCATACTTCGTAGCATGTTTTTCAGGAATATTTAATAGAACACCATAAATCATCATTCCACCTCAATTTTATATTAATAATAATTTATTTATTCAGAAACTTTTAGGATTCCAATTGTATCGTTAGCTTTTTTAGCAATATCTAAGTCAAATAATGCTATTGTTGGAAGTAACCAAGTAAAGTAAAATCTTGGTTCTCCATCCTTTGTTTCACCATAGTAAGCAAATGACAACCTTCCAAAACCAGTTTCCTTTTCAACCTTTCTTACACTTCTTATAAATCTTCTTGCAACATTTGGAAGTTCTTCATAAGATAATGGCTTTCCTCCAACACCGTTTTGTAAGAAAAGCTCTGAGCTAATTCCAACATTTTTTATAGCTTTGATTAAATTTCCTAACTTATTCTTTTTAAAGAAGGCTAACAATAATGCTGCAGCTGGAACTCTCAATACTTCAATATTTTGCCCATCTTCATCTCTTAATTGACAAACAATATATGCTCTACCCATTTCCATTTCTATGTGTGCATATAATTCAGTATTCTTTGGTAACTCCTCAAGAACTTCTATTACTTCATACTCTTTTCCATCTTTTGAAAATTTATCCCCAGCTTGTCTTTCATCTAATTCAACAGTAAAGTAAGTTTCTTTTCCATCTATTTTACCAAATATTAAATCAAACCCCCACTTTTTTAATGATTTTAATTTGAATTCTCTTTCTTTTTCTGGGTTTCCTAATGTTTCAAAAACTAATGTATTTACTATTTCTACGTCTTTTGCATCTACAACCAAAATATCACCTTTTATTCAATTAATATTTTTTAAATTTTTGTTTTACAGTATAGTAATGTGTTTGAAGTTCTATAAATACTTTTCTATAATTTGTAGATTTATAAATTTATTTAGTTTTATCTATTAATAAAAAATATAAATGAAAATAGCATAATTAAAAGTCTTTAGGTGAGGGTTATGAGATACAAGAAAGTGCCTGTTAAAAAGATAGTCAATAAGATTATTGATGAATGTGATGTAATTTTATTAGTTTTAGATGCGAGAGACCCTGAGATGACAAGAAATAAAGAATTAGAGAAAAAGATTAAAAGTAAAGGAAAAAAACTAATTTATGTTTTAAATAAGGCTGATTTAGTGCCAAAAGATATTTTAAAAAGATGGAAAAAAATTTTTGGAGAAAATACTGTGTTTGTATCTGCTAAAAGAAGATTAGGAACAAAGATTTTAAGAGAGATGATAAAAAAATCTTTAAAAGAGATGGGTAAAAAAGAGGGAAAAGTGGGAATTGTTGGTTATCCAAACGTTGGAAAATCTTCCATCATTAATGCATTAACTGGAAAGAGAAAAACATTAACTGGAAGTGTAGCAGGTTTAACTAAAGGAGAGCAATGGGTTAGATTAACAAAAAATATTAAACTTATGGACACCCCAGGAGTTTTAGAGATGGGAGATGAGGATGATTTGGTTATAAGTGGTGCTTTGAGATTAGAAAAAGTAGAAAATCCAATTCCTCCAGCTCTAAAAATTTTAAATAGGATAGATAATTTTGATAACACAATAATAAAAGAGTATTTTGGTGTGGATTATGAAAAAGTTGATGAAGAGCTGTTAAAAAAGATTGGTAATAAAAGAGGGTATTTAACTAAAGGTGGGGAAGTTGATTTAGTTAGAACAGCTAAGGCAATTATAAAAGAGTATCAAGATGGAAAGCTCAATTATTATAAAGTAGATTTAAAGAAATATGGGCAGGATATAGATAGAGATGTCTCATTTATAACTAAGCATTTAAAGGATTTTCCATTTATTGAAGATGCTAAAATGATTATCATCCACTTAAAGGACCTTGATGAGTTATACAAAAAAATAAAAAAACCTGTCTTAGGTCTTGAAGAGATTGATGGGAATATAGTTGTTATATCTTTTGGAGAGAAAACAAAAGATGCTTGTAGGAAAAAGGTTGAGAATCTATGCAAAGAGAAAAATATTGAGATTTTTTCTAAGTTTGGAGATAAAATAGGAGCTAACAACATTTATGTGGCTGTTGGGAAGAAAATTAGAGAATAAGTTTATTTTGGGTATATTAAAATATTTTAAGAGTTTCTATTTTCTTATTTTTTGGGTTTGCACAGAAATATTTTAGCTGTTTTTTATATAAAAACTTAGTTTCCATCCTTGTTGTGGTATCATGAAATTATTTCGCAGTTATAATTCATGAAATTACCTCCATATTATTAACTATATTTCCGAAATAAACTTCATAAGGAGTTTTAAAATCGATTACGTAGTAAGCGAGCAATGAAAACCTTAGGTTTTCGTCTAATCTAAAGAACGATGTGGTTTTATTTTATTATTTCAATTGGAGCGTAGTGAAGAGCTATGAAATCACATTAGTAATTTCATTCAATCTACGAACTCTTCTAAACTATCAAATCTATTTAGTCGATATTCAACCTCTCTATTTGTCCGTTCAACTTTTCCTATTTAGGTTGTATTTTACCATATTGTTTCAGTATTATATATACGATTATGTGAGTATGTATATTATACCTACGTTCGATAAAATGCTCTAAATGAACTGGGCTTGTTCCTTTATATTCTTCGACTGCTTTAAGGACAATATCTAATTCTTTTTTATTATTTATAGATGCGAAATATTTTCGGGATACCACAGTCATATCTTCCTTTATTTACACTTACTTATTTATTTTTTATCTTGACAACCTTTTGCATTAATGTAAGTAATAAAAACTCTTTAGCTAAAAAATCAAATAATTATCTAAAATCTCTTAAAAATCTTACTAATTTAATATATCCAAATAAATAAAGTATTAAAAATAAGCCACCTTTCGAAATTAGCTAATTTAAAATCAAAAAATATCCCTTTAAAATCTTTTATTTTGAAAATAAAAAACTTTTAGCGTGATAACAAAAATTTATTTTACACAGTTCTCAACAAAATACCTATAAACTTTATACCCATCTTCTGAAAGCTCTGGATGGAAAGATAATGCCATATATTTCCCCTGCTTAACGCCTACTATTTTATCTCTATCCTTTGCTATAACTTCTACATCATCACTCAAAATCTCATCTACCACTGGAGCTCTTATAAATACCCCATAAACCTTTCCTAAATCTTTAAATTCAATCTCTTTTTCAAAGCTATCTACCTGCCTTCCATAAGCGTTTCTTTTAACAGTAATGTCCATCAATTCTAATAAAATTTGATTAAGTCCAGTTCCTTTTGATAATAACACCATTCCAGCACAAGTCCCCAATATTGGTAAATCAGAGTTTTTTATTTTATCTAATAATCCATACTTTTTCATTAATTTACCTATAGCTGTGCTTTCTCCTCCTGGAATTATTAAAGCATCTATTCCTTCTAAATCTTCAGCTCTTTTAACTTTCTTTACCTCATAACCAGCTTTTTTAACAGCCTCTTCATGCTCTTCAACATCTCCCTGAATTGCTAAAACTCCTATAATCATATTTACCCTCTCATTTTTTATTAGATATTTAGGTGATATTATTAAAATTTATAATAGATTTCTTTTATTTTTTTAATGTGTAGAACTGAAATAACGTATTTTTGTATTTAAATATTTGCATAGTTTTTATATACTCAATTTAACGCTTTTTAAAAACTTATTTTTCAATTTAAAAAATTTTTATTAAATTTCTGAGGTAGTTAATTTTAAAGATTTTATTTAACTTTTACATTCTAATTCTTTCCTCATAAATCTTGCGTTACTTCTCTTTATAAATTCTTCACAAACTTCTTCTGGATTACCTTCCATAATTAATCTATTTTCATCTAATAGTATAGCTCTATCACTAATCTCCTTAATAAACTCTACACAGTGTGAAACTAAAACTATTGTAGTCCCAAATCTCTCATTGATTATTTTTAAATAGTTAGCAACATCTCTCAAAGTTATTGGGTCTAAGTCACCAAATGGTTCATCTAAAAACAAAATTTTTGGCTTTGTTATTAATTGTAAAGCCATAGCTACTCTAACCTTTTGTCCTCCACTTAACTCAATAATTTTCTTCTTTAAAATGTCTTTTCCTAAATCTAAAGCCTCTAAAATTTCTTCTGGCTCAAAGCTCTCAACTATTGGTGGGAAGAGCTTATAGATAATTTCTTCTGTCAATCCCATCTTTTGCAGTTTTGAAATTCTCTCTGACTCTGGCACATCTATTAATTGGTAGATAGCATCAATAATCTTTGGTGATAAGCCAAGTTCTTCAGCCTTTGCCTTTGCATGAGCAATAGCTTTCTCTCCTTTAAGTCCCAACCTATATTTTAATAGATTTTCAACTGTTTGATAGTATGGAAGGGAAAATTCTTGATGCATAATTCCAATTCTTTTTCTAAGCTCTACTCTCTCCCATCCATAGTTGGTTATATCAATTCCATCAACAATTATTTTTCCTTCATCTGGCAACTCTAAACCAGCCATTAATCTCATAATTACTGTTTTTCCTACTCCACTTGGTCCAATAATTGATAAAATCTCTCCCTCTTTAACATCAAATGAGACATTTTTTAGATTTAATGTTTCTCCTCCATGAACAACATAATATCTCTTAGCAACATTTCTAACCTTTATTATTGCGTTATCTTTTATTTTTGGAGTTCTTTTATATGGAGGTTTCATCTCTTTTAAGAATTCATTTAAGACAGTTTCAACATCCCCATCCATCTTTACTTTACCATTTTCTAATAAAATCAATCTATCACAAAGATATCTATGTATCTCTGGTAAATGAGAGGTTATTATTACAGTTATGCCTAACTTATCCCTAATGTTTTTAATGACATCTAAAAGCTTTTGTTTTGAAGCAGGACATGCCATTGTTGCTGGCTCATCTAATAATAAAACTCCCTCTCCTTTTTCATAAATTTTAGCTATCTGTCTTCCTAAAATTAATCTCTGTTTTTCCCCACCACTCAATATATTTGCAAATGCATCTTTTTTATGCTCTAAACCAACTAATTTTAATATCTTTAGTGCATCTTTTTCATAATCTTCCCATTCTTCTTCCATTGGCAATAATTCATCAGATTTGTTTCTTATTGCATAGAGTTTTCTAATTATGTTGTTTATCACTGGCTCTGCCCATAGTGCAAAGTTTCTCTGTAAATGTATTGCAGTAATCTCTTTAAAATTATCTTTTCTACCTAAAATTTCAACTTCTCCTTCATCGTAATCTAAGCTACCTCTCAAAATTCTTATAAGTGTTGACTTCCCAGCTCCACTCTTTCCAACAATCCCTAAAATCTCTCCTTTCTTAGCTTCAAATGAAACATTATCCAATGCTTTGAAATCACCATATTTTTTAGTTAAGTTTTTAACTTTAACTGTAATCATACTCTCACCATTATATTTGTGAGCAAAATAAAATAAACTTTAAAAAGGATAATTTGAATGCTTTCCATAATGATGAAGGCATTCATTAATACCTTATTTTATTTAAGATAGTTTTGCACACAACTATAGTCAAATAGGTGGTTAAATTATAAATATTCTAATAGCTTATAAACTTAGCAAAAGTTTTAGGTTTTAGGTGGTAATTATCATTGGTGGCATAATTTTATCAGGTGGGAAAGGAAAAAGGATTGGTGGAAAGAAACCCTTTAGAGTTTTTAATGGAAAATATCTTATAAATTATCCCTCAGATGTTTTAAAGACTCTAAACATTCCTTTTGTTACTGTTTTTGCAAAAAATTCTATTGATTTATATATAGAGAGAGAATATTTAATTAAATATAAATGCTTAATATCTTTTGATTTGATTGAAAATAAAGGTCCATTAATGGGAATTTTGTGTGGGATGAGAGCTTTAAATGCTAAGTGGTTTATTGTTTTGCCGTGTGATTGCCCTTATATAACAAAAGAAGCTTTAGAAAAGTTAATATCTTATATAGAAATAGCTGAAAGAAACAACAATCTCTGTATAATTCCAAAACATGAAAATGGATATATAGAGCCACTATTTGCATTGTATAAGAGAGATTCCCTAAATATTTTAAATAAAATTATTATGGAGGATAAAAACTTATCGATTAGATATTTTATATCCCACCTAAACCCCCTATATATAAAAGCTGAAAAGTTAGATAAAACTAAAAAAATCTTTAAAAACATAAATACAATAGAAGAGTTGATGAACAATGAATAAATTAAGATTAAAGAATGAAAAAGAGGTTAAAATAAACTTTGGAAAATACAACCTTGTAGGTTTTTCTTGTGATGATAAAAACAGCATTAACAATTTATTTAACTTAGCCTTATCAAAAATCAGATATAGAAAGGCTATTTTAGAAAATAATTTTAAATTACCAGAGGCTAAAGATAATGGTAAATACAAGAAGATTTCTAAGAGAATCAAAGAAAACGATATCTATTTTTTAGAACTCATAGATAAAATAAAGAAAGATTTTAAAGATTTCTGCTCCTTAGATACTGGAACCTTATTTGAGCTGTTTGTGTATTATATGCTTATGGAGTTTTTTGATGAAAATGGAATAGATGGAAGAGTTATTAGAAATCTAAACGTTAGCTACAAAGGAGAAGCTTTTACAGAAATAGATTTATTTGTTGATATTTTTAATAAAAAATTTATTTTTGAGTGCAAAAACAGATATATAAACTCAAATGCTATTCTAAAACTCTATGGGATTATGAAAATGTTGGATATAAACTTTGGTATCTTAGCATCTACAAAAGAGTTTTATGGAAATATAAAGAAAGAAGACATCTTTGAAGAATACAACATTTATATACTTGATAAACTAATTGAAAAAGAGAAAAATAAGATTTTTAAAGAGTTAAAAGAGATTTTTGGAATAAATTAATTTCAAAAATAAATTTCTAATTAAATTTACTAAGTATTTTAGTTAGTTAGTGCCTGCAATGGTGCTGGAATTCTCCCACCTCTCTTAATAAACTTCTCAGATGAATATTTACTAACTTTCATAATTGGAGCTCTCCCTAACAAACCTCCATAATCTACCTCTTCTCCCTCTTTTTTACCTGGAACTGGAATGATTCTTACAGCAGTGGTTTTATTGTTTATAACACCAATAGCCATTTCATCTGCTATTATTGCAGAAATTGTTGATGCAGGAGTATCTCCTGGAATGGCAACCATATCTATTCCTACTGAGCAAACACAAGTCATTGCCTCTAATTTTTCTAAACTTAATGCTCCTGCCTTTACAGCATCAACCATTCCACTATCTTCACTTACTGGGATGAATGCTCCACTCAATCCTCCAACATAACTTGCAGCCATTGCCCCTCCTTTTTTAACAGCATCATTTAATAAAGCCAAAGCAGCTGTTGAACCATGTGTTCCACACTTCTCTAAGCCCATTGCTTCTAAGATGTTAGCTATGCTATCCCCTCTTGCAGGAGTTGGAGCTAAAGATAAATCTACAACCCCAAATTTAACTCCCAACTCCTTAGAAACTTCCCTTCCAACCAATTCTCCAACTCTGGTTATTTTAAATGCCACTTTTTTAATTTCATTTGCTAAAGTTCCAAAATCTGCATCTGGTAGTTTTTCAACAACTGCTCTAACAACTCCCGGACCTGAAACTCCAACATTTATAACCTTATCTCCTTCACCAACTCCATGGAATGCCCCAGCCATGAATGGGTTGTCTTCAGGAGCGTTGGCAAAAACCACAAGCTTAGCACATCCTATTGCTTTTTCTGTTCTAAATGCTGTCTCTTTAATAATCTCTCCCATTCTTTTAACTGCATCCATATTAATTCCAGTTTTTGTTGACGCAACATTTACTGAAGAGCAAACTCTCTCTGTCTTCTCCATCATAAATGGGATAGAGTCAATTAAGGCAATATCCTCTTTTGTTTCATCCTTATGAACTAAAGCTGAATATCCTCCTAAAAAATCCACTTTAACTTTCTTAGCAGCTTTATCTAAAACCTCTCCAACCTCAACACAAGCTTTTATCTTTTCTTCTTTATCTAAATCTCTTATAGTTCCTCCAATAACTAATGATATTGGTGTAACAGCTATCCTTTTATTTACTATTGGAATTCCATATTTTTCTGAAATTTTATTGGCAGTTTCTACCAAATTTTCAGCTGAAGAAGTTATTTTGTTGTATATATTTTCTTTCAACTCATCTAAATCTTTTGAAACACAGTCTCTTAAGCTTATTCCTAATGTTACAGTCCTTAAATCTAAGTTTTCCATCTTAATCATTTTAATTGTTTCTATAATTTCTTCTGGTCTGAACATGTTTATCACTACATTTTCAAGTTTTATTTAAAATATCTATAATTTCATGATTTATTTTGTTAAAAATATTTTCTTCTAAATCTTTTCCAATAATATTATAGATTCTATTTTTAACTTCTTCTTTAAAAAAGTCATTAATATCTTTATTTAAACCATCTTCAATATCCTCTTTTGAAACTCCTCTAAATCCATGAGCAACTATTGTTGTATGTCTTAAATTTCTATTATTAGGTTTTTTATAGATTTTAGATATTGATTCAACTAATTCATTTTCATATTTATTACATAAAATATTAATTAGGTCTTTATAATTGTTTGTATTTAAGTTATCTGTAAATTTGTATTTTTTGTTATTTTTGTCTATAATTAATTTTAGTTTTTTCTGTAACTCGATTTCTTTGTCATCATAGCATGTTTTTAATATTCTATTAAAATAGCAGGATAATATTTTATTAATTCCTACATCGTTTTCAATATCTATCTCATCAGATTTTCTTTTGAAAGATTTTTCTTTATTATATTTATTATATTTATATTTTATTGTATAATCATTTTCCTTTAAATATTTCAAAACTAAATATTGTCCTACAGCCTCTTCCAACCTATAAACTCTTGCTAAAAAGTTTGTGTATTCCTCTTTTTTTAATTCAATCTCCATATTGTCTAAAAGTTCTAAAATTAGATATTCTAATTTTTTTATTGTATTTTTCTCATTCTTTATATTTTCTAACATACTATTATATTTTTTAACGATTTTGTTATTATTTGCTATTTTATTAGCACTTTCAAAGTTAAAATTTAAACGATAGTTTAAATATTTAAGAGTATTTATAATTTCTTCTGTTAGATAATTATTAAACTCTAAAGCACCTGTGTAATTATAATTTTTAATCAAATCTTTTATTTTTTCTTTGATAATCTGTTTTTCATATGATTTCATATTATCAGAAGTAACTCTTCCCCCACTGATCTCTATAACCTCACATTTATCTTTAAATAATGTTGCTAACCTTACTCCTTCCCTACTTTGTGGGACTCCTGGACTAATACTAAATACTAACTTATCAAACTTATCGTAGTTATCATTAAGAATATTAATAAAGAGATTAAACCAATTTTCTACTTTTGATGCATTAAATTTGGCTTCTTTTATTTCAACTTGAAAGCCTTTTTCTTTTGAAAGTTTTTCAATAATCTTTGCTTCATTAAATGTATCACTCTTTTTGTGGTTATCTTTAACATCTTTTTCATCTTGCTGATTTGTTGGAACTAATATAATTTTTTTTAAGTTTCCATTTAATTCACTTTGAATATAATTTATAGCTGTATCAATAATTGGGAGTATAAAGTATTTTTTTACTTTTTCATAATTATCTAATATCATTTTTGTATTTTTTAAAAAATTATCTCTTTTAATAGTAAATCCTACAGAGTCGCTGTCTTTACTCTCATAGTCAATTATATCCTTCAATATTTCTTTTAATTCCTCTTTATACTCTTTTTTAAATTGAATATCTCTATTTCCCAAAGTACAAATTAATGCTACTTTCATATTTACCACTTAGATATTAAATTCTTTAATTTGTTTAAATCTTCAATTATTTCATTTTCATTATTCTTATTTTTATTATACAACTTAACAATATCCTCTTTAGATATTCCTTCAAATCCATGAGCAATTATTGATTTATTTCTTAATTCGGATAATTTTTCTAATTTGTCATCAAACCCTTTAATGAACCCATATTTTTTTGCAAAAGCTTTATTACTCTGTAAGTAATATTCATAAATCCATCTTAACACCTTCAAATTAATCTCTTTCCTTTCATTCCATCCATTTCCTTTTAAATATTCCACCAATTTAGGATTTTCATCTAAAAATTTCTCAAACTCTACATATTTATTAATTAATTTTCCATATTCTTTTATTTTTGTAGGTTCTGTTGATATCCTAAATTCTTTTTCAAATATGTATCTTAATAATGCCTCCCTAATTCTAAAAATTCTTCCAACAAAATCAACATATTCTCCGCTTTCCCATTTCATAATGGCGTTATCTATTAGTAAATCAATTAATAAAGGATATTTCTCTATTCTATCATCTAAATCTTTAGGTTCTTCTAATAATTTTTCTAATTTATTGAGTTCATTAAGAATTCTATTTTCATCTTCTAAACCTGCATATTTTAAAGCATGATTAAATTCATCAATAGCTCTTTTAAAGTTAAATAGCTTTTTATGGTGCAAACCTTTTAGGTAATGATATTCACATTTCCAATTCTCTGATAATTCATACTTTTTCATTAATTCTGCAGCTAAATCATATAAATAAGATTTTTTTAAAGCTTCAAATTCTTTGGATTTTAAGATTTTGAATATTTTTTCTCCAATTTTATCTTCTTTAGGTTCTTTTCCTCTTGGTTTATATAAAGTTCTTGTTTTTTCTTCCCATTTCAATACACCATTTATAATCAAACTACTAATCTGTGCTGGAGTTCCTCCAGTAATACCTAAATACACTCTATAGTAGTTATCATCAAAACTGTTAAGTTTTTTAGCATAGTATTCAATCATTTCATTATAATCAGATGGATTTCGTGAAACTTTTTCAATTTTTATTTTATCTTTTAGATTTGGATACTCTTTAGATATAAGTTCTTTTATAATCTTTGCAATATAATATGTGTCTTGTGGATTTTCATCTTCTTGGAGTGTGGCAAATAGAACTATCTCTAAATCATTTATTGGATTATTGAGCATTTCTATTTTCTTTTTTAATAATATTGGCTCTAAGTGATAAAATTCCCCACTTTCATATAATTTTTTGCTTTCTTCAAATATATTATGTTCTCTTGGATTAAATATTGATTTTTCATCCTTTCCTAAATCACTATTTCCAACATTTGCTAAAAATAAAACTTTCCTTTCCATTTTATCCCTCAATTTTTATCCAACCTAATGGATAATTTTTTAATTTCCTTTCTTTTGGATTGTAGTATTTTGTAATTGTTCTTGTAAATGGAAATTCTTCATATGAGGTTATTTTATTTTTATATTTAGTATTTAATTTACTCTTTAGTAAATTAAAATCAATTTTCTTTTCTTTTGATAGAATATAGATGGTTTTAGGTAAACAGCCCCCTCCCCATCCTATGTTAATAAATATTGTATTATTGGAATTATTTTCAATATCTTTTTTTAATTTAATGTAGAAATTTGTCAAATCTTTATAAACTTTATCATCTTTCCAGAAATTTTTATATTTATTCAACATTTCTAATTCCCATTCACAAATTTTTAAAGACAATTCATTACAGGAATTTTTAATTTCATCAAACTTTTCATTGGAACATTTAATTTCTAATTCAATCTTTTGATATGGTTTTATGCCTTCAATATAGTTTGTTGCATTTTTATTAAAAGTTCCTATTTTATTTTTATTTATATGATACACATAGAACCTTTGAGCCATAAAAAGGTCTAACATATTCTCATTAAAAAAGCTATCAAAAATATAGTATCTTTCATTATAATTAGAGACATTGATTAGTTCATTATTATATTTTTTATTAGGAGTTAAAGAATCTGACTTAATTAAGTTTTCAAAATCCTCCTTACTAAAATTTTTTAGCTTATTATATAATAAAGCAGTATTAATTGCCCCTTTTATTGAACTTCCAGGAATATATGGCATGAAATTTTGATGAACAAATTGTAATATATCTTTTTTAGATAATAGTTGTCTAATTTTTGTACGGTATTCTTTAATTTTATAGTTTTTAAAAAGAATCTTTTTATTTTTTCCTTTTAAGTATGTTACAATCTCAAAATTTTGATTTTCCTTTAATTCTTTCTTAATTTCATCTAATATTTGAAATATTTCATCTTCATTAAAATATGTCGGTAAGTCGTTGATTATTTTATCTTCATCGTAGATAGTAATTATCACATCGCCGTTTGTGAATTTAGAAGTATAATCAAACTTCGAATAAACCTCTCCATTCCCAATAAAAACTGGTGAGAGAGTTTCAATTGTTAAATTTTTTGTCTCCATTATTATCCCCCATTATCATAATATTTAGTAGGAATTAATATCGGTTTTCCATTTACTAAAACCTCATGCTTATAATTTTTTGGGCTAAGATTCTCTGTTTTACCTTCAATCTCTCCTCTGATTATTGCTCCCTCTTTTATAGCATAAATATACTTTTTTGCCTTAGTTAAAGTATATGGAGAATATACATAACCCCCAATTTTCATTAATTGATAAGAGACAATTTTCTCAAATTCATGCTCATTTTTTGGTATTGTTATAGAAATAGCCATATTTGTTTCTATTTTATCTTTATTTTTAAATAATTCTTCAAAATTTTTTGGAAGTTCCCCTATAATAATTTTTTTAAATAATCCTGCGCCTGTGCTTCTTTCTCCACCCAAGCCTTCATCTTCTATTAATTTTATGGCGCTTTTAATCTTATTTATTGATTTATTATTTTTATCAAACTCTAAAAGAAAGTAAAATCCAGAAATTATGCCATTGTTATTTTCAATACTAACTAATGGCTTTATATAGCCAACACTATACAACTGTCCTTTACCCTCTTCCAATGTAATTTGCTTTATTCTATCAATAGCTACTTTTTGCTCAATAAATGATTCAAATAAATTTATATTCTTTGGATTTCCATAATTTTTAATTTCTTCATATTCATTTTTTTCAACTAAAAACTTTTTTCCTAATATTAATTTCTTTAATTCTTTTTTATTGTGGGATTTTAGAGCATTTACAGAGATAAATTGAACTTTTTTTATGTCTTTTGGTTTTTTATCAACTTTTTTTTGTTCTTCTTTATCAAATCCTAAGAATGTTGCAGGCTTTGGAAGGAAATATATAAAATCCTCTATTTCTCCATTTACTACCTTATATATTGCTGGCAATAATGAGGAAAGTTTAATATTTTTAATATCGTCTATTATTTTGATTAATTCTTCTTCACCATAAATTTTAATAAAATTGTTTATAATTGCAGAGAATAAACTATGTGAATGAAAAATTATATTTGAATCTGTTAAATATCCCTCCCCAAAGTGATATTTATCGTTTTCACCAGGAATTAGTTTTACTATTAACCTATTCATTTTATCCCTGTTTAGGTTCTTTTTTTAACAACCCTTCAATTTCATTTTGTAAATCCTCTAATGTTCCAATATTATTCTTTTTATAATTATTTACATCTTCTTGAGAAATATTTCCTTCATAATACTCAATAGGTTTGTATATAACATTCATTTTATCAAACTTAATTTTTCCATAACCTCTTGAACCACAACCCCCTAAATAATCATCTTCTAAAAGTTTCATACCTTCAATTAATTTTTTAATTAAATTAATATCCTTCTCTCCATCATATAAATTAAAAATAACTTCAAAACCAAATTTACTATCTTTTCTAACTCTTTCAATTTGTCTTGGATGTTGAGCAGTTCCTTTTATCCTGTCGATAACATTTTCTGGCTTCACTTCAAAATAATCTTCATCTTTTTTTGTTAAAGGTTCGTTAGTTTTCTCATTTATTAAAAATGCATCTCTAACTATAACTCTTCTTGGATATATGATATTTTTTGAGTTATGAGGTCCAAATAATTTACAAATTTCACAAAATCCACAACTACAAGGCATAGCCGATTTTTTCTCTACATTAAAATTATTTTTTTTCAATTTATCTATTATCTTTTCTAAATCTTCTATAATATTCTTATCCCATTCTCTCTCAAAAGTTACTTTATTAGAATCTTCTTTAGAATCTTCTGTAGTTTTTTCAAAACCATATTCTTTAAGGATGTCCCAAAGTTTGTTCATCTCTTCATTTTTTATAAAATTCAGTGAATTATCCTTTTTATCCTTTGAATTAAATTTCGATGTAATAACTACTTTCCTTTTAATTTCATCATTTTTCTTCTCAATTTCGTCATTTTTTATGGTTATTTCAACATTTGTATTTTTATTGATATCTTTTTTTAATTGTATGTCTATAGTATAATTCCCTTCTGTAATTTCTAATAAACTTCTAATTTTTCCTTTCAAAGAACTACCTGGAATATATGCTCTACCTAAAGAATCTTTAATAACTTGAATATCTACTCCTCCAATTTTTAGAGTTTCTGAGATTCCCCCAATACGTAGTCCTGTCTCAGTTTTTATATATCCTGAAATTATTAATTTTCCTTTTAAGGTAGGAAGTTCCATATTTTCACCTCAATTATGTGTTAAAATTTAATCGTTATATGCCCTATGATAAGCTACAACTGCTTCAAAAAATTTTTTAAAATTAGTGAATTTTTCTTCATTCCCATCAATTTTGTCTATTAATTTTTCAAAAATTTTAGAAAATTTTCTTAATGCTTCTTTTTTATCTTTTCCAGTTTCTTTTCCAATATTGTATGCAATAAATAATTTTAATCCATATAACTCAACATACCAATTATTTTTATCCTTATTTTCATAAACTTTTAGCACATAGTCATAAAACTTTCTAAATTTTGATGAAGGAATATTTCCAAATTCAAATGCCAAAATCTTCGCATATCTAATAACATCAGCAACATTATCACTATTAATCTCTAAAACCATATCCATCCATTTAGTTGAATATATCCCTGATTTTTCATGAAAAAATTTTAATAATTCTACGAATTCTTTAAAATTCTCTAATTTATCATTATCCAACCCTATTTTGTCTATAATCTTATGCAAATCCTTATTTTTTGTAGTATTTTTACATTTTTTAACATCTTGAATAGTAGATTTAATGACACAATTATAAAATTTGTTAAAATTATCGTCTTTTATTTTACTTGCAGAAATTATTATATTCTTTTCATTTTCCCATTTTAAGATGTTATCTATATATTTTTCATTCATAATCTCACCTCACCTTCTCGTTTTCAATTCAACAATTTTTGCAGCAATTTTTAAGTCATTAAAAGTTAATCTACCAATATCTTCTTCAGAATTCTGGTTATCATTTGATAGATAATATTTTAGCATTTTTCTAACATTTTTGTCAATGTAATCCTCTAAAAATTTAACTTCATCTTTTAATTTTTCTTTATCTCTGAAATTTCTATATAAATAATATTTAATTCTCCAATAATATGGTATATTAATGCTTAAAATCTCTTTATCACTTTCATTTACTACATAATTTAACTTATCTGCAACTATTTGGCTAATATGTAAGATTCTCCTTTTTCCTAATTCCTTAACAGCATTCAAAAATAATCCTTCTAAAATACTTTCATCAAACTCTTCTAAGTTTCTATTTAAAGCTTCTTTTATTTGGTTATCTAATTCTTCTTTACTATAATATTTAACTCTATTCCAATTTAATGGACTATTAAATATACAAATAGAGTTCTTTTCCTCTAACTCTACTCCAATTTTTATTATTTCTTTATTATCTTTTGCTCTATCTAATTCCTCATCAGCCAATTCAACAGCTTTTTTAAATTCAAATTTAGGATTAACAATAACAATTCCTGCACTTAGAGTTATATTTGGATTATTACAAACAAACTTTCTAAAATCTTCTCTTATTCTCTTTGCTAAATCCCAAACTACATCCCATGCCCCCACGATTAAAGTATCATTTCCTCCAGAATAGACTAAATAGATGTTATCTCCATATCTTGCTTTTTTACCATTTTCTTCAAATACTGTTTCTGCTTCACCAGTTTTAATTAAATAAGGAATGTATCCAGTAAAGAACAATGTTAGCATAGAACTTAACGTGCTTAATCTTGAAATTGTTGCTAAATTACCTAAACCTTTGGTAATTATCTTTCCTAAGTTATCAACATCCATTTTTAATACTCCTATTTTATTTGTGCCAGTTCTATTTTTAGACAACTCTGCTAATTCACTAAAATCTAATATATTCCTATTATCATCGAGAGGAAATGCTATACTCCAAATTTTGTATGGTATTGTAAGTTCTCCATTCTTGTTTGGTAGGTTGTATTCCATAAGAATATATTCTTCATTATCTTCCAATAATTCAAAAAACTCTTTTAATACTGGAATCTCCTTAAATTTTATCTTTTTATCTATATTTTTAATTTTCCCAGTATCTTCTATTAATTTAGCAGGAAATGTTTTTTCCTCATTATATTTAATTATTTCAATATAATTTTTCTCTTCATTATTACTAAAATCTTTTAAAAATTCAGTTATCCATTTAAATGATTGACATTCTTCACAAGCCTTGGTTTCTTCATCTAAGAGATATAGATATACTGTTTTTTTATTTTTATCTTCATCACTCACATCTACTTCCTTTTTACAAACATTACAAATTCTTTTCTCATTTCCCTCCCCCTTAGGTTCAAATAAATCCATCTTTTTATAATGAAACTTTCTTAACTTCTTTTTAGATGTTGCTGTTGCACATTCTCTCCACTTATAAGGAATTCCTATTCCAGCATCTTCATCCATACAATCTATTAAAAAGTCTATAGGTCTTAAATCTACTTTTCCTATTGCTATATAGAGGTCTATTCCAAACTTTTTGAATAATATCTCGTTAATAGTTTCTTCAAACTCTTCCAATTTTTCATCATCTACTTTATAGCTTAAAATATAGAAATGTCCTCCTCCATAAAATAAAATATTTGCTATAGATAAATTCAACTCTTTAACAACGTATCTTGCACATAATTCAGTTAAAAAATCCAAATAAAAACTTCTACCTTTTAAAGATTTAGCAGCTCCTTTAGAAACTATTTTAAATATGAAATCTTGCACTCCCGAAATATCCCCATGAATTAATGAAAAAAGTTCTCTTTTTCCATATTCGACATCATTATTTAATACTTCTTTAATTTCATCAACTTTTTTTTCAGTTAATTCTTCAATTTTTTTAGTATCATCAGATTTTTTCGCTTCTTTTATTTCTTTTTCATACTTTTCAATTATTTTCTTTATCTTATTTTTTTCAGTATTTAAATATCTTAAAGTATTTTTGATATAGTTTTCATCAATACTAGTATTTTCAATCATTTGATATAAACAGCAAGCAATTGCACAGGTTGTTTTTGAGTGGTCATAGAGAGAAACATCTGGTAAATATTCAGATTTCTTTTTCCAATATGTTGCAGAAGGAACACACCATGTATATTTTTGTAGTATCTGATAAAAAACTTCAAAGGTATTTATATTATATTTTTCCATAATTTTTTTAAAATCTTCACAAAATTTATTTTTTAATGTTTTATATGAACCTTCACAGTTGTTTTTAGCTGGAAATATATTATTTACTACAGTTAAAGGTATTAGACCATACTTGTATGCACTATTATAATCTATATCTAAACCATCTACATCCTTTATAGGAATTATTTCAAAAATAGAACATAACTTTTGATATCTTTTACTTACATCAATATCTTTATCTTTTTTATATTTTATTCTTTCTCCACTACTAAGCCAATCAGCCAATTTAACTATATTTACATATATATCATTTTGGTCAACATCTTTACAATGGTGTTTTCCAATAATTTCTTTTATAATTTCTTTTTCTTCAGAAGTGATAAATTTATCTATATATTCTTTAAAAAATCTTAAACCACTTTTTTCATGTCCATAACTATCATTATATAACTCTTCTTTTCCAGTATATTCCGCACGCTCTAATAGTTTTCCAATATCATGCAACAAAGCCCCAATCTTTAAAGCTTCATATCCTAAATCCCCCATTTATATCCCCTAAGTTAATATAAAATCTTTAAATCTAAACAATATGGAAAATAATATGAAATATGTCATATATAAATATTTCCATGTAATTTTACTTTACAATATTAAAGTACATTGGTGATAAAGCCATGTATATTCTAAAAATCGCTTATGATGGACGATATAGCTTTCAACAACAACCACATAAAGAGACAGTTTGTGATATCCTATTAAATACTTTAGAAGATATTGGAATATTATCTAAGAAAAAAATTATTTACAGTGGAGGAAGAACTGATAAAGGAGTCTCTGCCTTAGGAAACTTTGTTATTGTAGAGTTAAAAAAAGAGCCTATTCTTTCATATATAAACGCAAAGTTGAAAAATAAAGGAATCTGGGTTTTGGGATATAAGGAAATTGATGAAATTCCAAAAGTGAAGTATAGACATTACCGCTATATTCTGCCTAATATTGACTACAATATAGAGACTATTAAAGAGGGAGCAAAAAAGCTTATAGGGACTCATAGCTTTCACAATTTATCAAAAAGAGATAGGTCAAAAGAAAAAAGTCATATAAGAACTATATATGATATAAAAATCTCTGAGAATGATTTTTATTTAACAATAGATATTATTGGTGAGAGTTTTTTATGGAATATGGTTAGAAAGATAGTTGGAGCTTTAGATTTAATAGGAAAAGGAAAAAAGCCAGTAGAATGGATTGATAAATTGTTAGATGAAAATCATAGAGAAGGTGTCCCTACATTTCCACCGGATGGATTGATATTGGTTGAGGCAAAGGTTGATATAGATTATATATACGATAGCTATTCAATAAAAAAATTTAGAGAATATTGGGAAGAATTCTTTAAATTGTATGTTATGAAATTAGGCATTGCTAAAACAATTTTAGATTATACAAAAATAGATACAATAATTTAACTTTAAGTGTGCCCCGGGGGAGCAAAGGAGAATCATCGCTTGCCGGGTAGTTGCTCATCCCCCGCGGTTTCCCGGGGCATATTTTTATATTTTATAAACTTAATAATTATTATATTATAATTATTATATTCATCAACTCAAATTTAAATTTTTTGTTGTTTTGCAAAAAACTAATAGGATGAGAGAATGAAAAAATATATTGTAAGTATTGGAGTTGATATATCAGATAATGATGTAAAAACCAATCCTAAAGTTAATGAATTGGTTAATAAAGAGGTTAAAGAAAGATTATCTGTATTAGGAATAAAAGCATGTATCTCAAATATAACTGGTGATGATATAGTTGTAACATCATTTGTCCCAAAAAATTTAATTGAAGAAAATAACAAAATAATTTTTGAGATTTTAAATAAATATGCTGAGAGCTTTAATGACTTAAATGGAATTTCTAAAGAAAAAGACAAAGCTGGAGAAGGTTTATCTTATGCTATCGCTGAGGCAAAATCAGAATATGGTGATGCTATAATAGTAGCTTTTGATACATACGGAGGAGAGAGTTTTGTTGATGAAATGGCTTTATTTGTAAAGGAGATTGGGGAAAAGTTTGGATATAATGTTGGTTGTTCTGTTTCTAATGAAGCTGTAAAAATTCCTGGAGTAGGATATACAGGAGCTGAGAGTGATGACCCAGTTGTAGTTATAACAGTTGAAGAACTTAATGATATCAAAAAATTAGCTGGGCTTATTTATGGTGGTTTGTTGAACTTTGATAAATTATATTTTGTCAAAAATGGTGAAGGAATTAATATACTTCCACCAGGAGTGATATATACAATGTGTGCATTTTTAAATGGAAATGTGATTGATTTATATGAGGGGATTAGAAAAAGGATAAAATTTTAAAAATTTTTAGCGTGATATCATGGATTTACAATATTTTATATTAGCATTTACATCAATATTCTCAATTTTAAACCCATTTGGTGCCGTTCCTGTATTTATAACGTTAACTGAATCGTATCCAAAAAAAGAGAGAGACTTAGTAGCAAAAAAAACAGTTATTTATACATTGGCTATACTATTAGTTTTTACACTTTTTGGAGAGTGGATATTAAAATTTTTTGGCATATCATTAGATGCCTTTAAGATTGCTGGAGGTATTTTACTATTATTAATTTCTTTAGACATGGTTAGAGGTAAGCAAGAATCCAAAATTCAAAGGAAAGATATTGAAGCTGCTTATGAAATAGATGAAATTGCATTGATGCCTTTAGCAACACCTCTATTAGCAGGCCCTGGTTCAATAACTGCCTGTATGGTTGCAATGGCTGAAGCTCCAACTTTTGGTGATAAATTTTTGGTAATATTGGCAATATTAGTATCTCTTGGGATAACTTATTTAACACTGCTTTCAGCTGAGAGCGTTTTAGATAAAATTGGAAAATTGGGAATTAGAATATTAACAAGAATGATGGGTCTTATACTTACAGCCATTGCAGTTCAGATGGTAGTTAATGGAATTAAAGGGGCTTTATTATGAGGTGATTGGTTTGGACATAAATTTAGACAAATATAAAAATTTAAGGAGAAACTTAGAAAGAGAGTTAATTAACTTAAATCCTATACAGAGAGGAGGAATATTGCCAAAAGAAGCTAAAAAGGCAGTTTATGAATATTGGGATGGATATAGTGTTTGTGATTACTGCCATGGTAGGTTGGATGAGATAACTTGCCCACCAATAAAGGAGTTTTTGAATGATGTAGCCAAATTTTTAAATATGGATTATGTAAGACCTACTCATGGAGCAAGGGAGGGAAAGTTTATAGTTATGCATTCAATATGTAATGAAGGAGATTATGTGGTTTTAGATAAAAATGCACACTACACAAGTTATGTTTCTGCTGAAAGAGCTAAGTTAAATGTTGCTGAAGTTGGTTATGAAAAAGAGTATCCTACATATAAAATAAACTTGGAGGGTTATAGAGAAGTTATAGACAATTTAGAAGATAAAGGAAAAAATGTTGGTTTAATATTATTAACTCACGTTGATGGAGAATATGGAAACTTAAATGATGCTAAAAAAGTTGGAAAAATTGCTAAAGAAAAAGGAATTCCATTTTTGCTAAATTGTGCTTATACAGTCGGAAGAATGCCAGTTGATGGAAAAGAAGTTAAAGCTGATTTTATTGTAGCTTCAGGGCATAAAAGTATGGCGGCATCAGCTCCTTGTGGGGTTTTGGCATTTAGTGAAGAGTTTGCCAATAAGATAACAAGAACATCAGAAAAATTCCCAGTTAAAGAAATTGAGATGCTTGGATGCACAAGTAGAGGTCTCCCAATAGTAACTCTAATGGCGAGCTTTCCTCATGTTGTTGAGAGAGTTAAAAAATGGGATGATGAGCTTAAAAAAACAAGATATGTAGTTGATGAACTTGAAAAAATTGGCTTTAAACAGTTAGGAATTAAACCAAAAGAACATGATTTAACTAAATTTGAAACGCCTATATTGGATGAGATAGCTAAGAAGGATAAGAGAAGAGGATTTTTCTTCTATGATGAATTGAAGAAGAGAGGTATTGGAGGGATAAGGGCAGGGGTTACTAAAGAGATAAAGATGAGTGTTTATGGCTTAGAATGGGAGCAAGTTGAGTATGTCGTTAATGCAATAAAAGAGATTGTTGAAAATTATAGGGTGCATTAAAAATTTATTTTTATATCTTAAACTCTCCACTTTCTATTTTCTTCTTTAACTCTTTAGCTAATTTTAAAGCTCTCTTTCTATCTGACTGCCTACATGTTATTGGTATTCCACATATAGAGCCAAGTTTTGTTTTGAATACTCCATAAGGACAGATATTACAAATCCCACAACCAAAACAATCTTCAGTTATTTTTATTTTTCCATTCTCTTTTTTTATTGCAAAAGTTGGACAATATTCTTCAGCTAAGCATCTATCACAGCTTTTACATTTATCTAAATAAATTTTTGGTCTCAAATCTACATCTTCCCAAACTTCTGCATAATTTCCAACATCTATAATTTCTCTACCAAATATATTAACTAATGGTAATGCAATGTCTTTATCAAGCTTTTTTAATGCCTCTTTATGCTCATCAACTTTAATTGGAATGGCTATTGTATTGTATATTTCTATGCCATTAGATGTTACAAATCCACCTAAATAATAAGCGTTCATGTCTTTCATATCTGCAGACATCATTAAATTTGGCTTTTTTATTGATGACCTTGTTCCAAATCCTAATATTATTGCTTCAGCTCCATTTAATAGAGCTTTTTTTCCAACAACGTCTTTTTCATCTTTAATAACCATATTTTCTAATGGATTATACATCCCACAACCAGAGAAAGAAGCTTCACCTTTTTTTAATGGTAATCTATGGAATATAGTATTAACTTCTTTATTAGTCAAATTTGTTATTGCAGAATAATTTTTGAAAGCCATTCTTGTCCCAATCATCTTAGCTGTTGGTAAATCTTCTATAGTAATCTCATTTTTGTATATTTTTCCTTCACTTACAGCTTTTGCCTCAACAGTTTTACCTTTAACTAAATCTTTAAACAAAAACCCAACTTCTCCATAAAATATTGCATCAACTTTTCCCAAATATTCGTTAGGACAAACGCCTACAACTCCTCTGATGTTATCTAAATATATCTCCTCTGCTTTTTTAAAAATTTCATTAAAAGGAATATGGAAAATTCCTGCAGTTCCAGACATTATTCCGCAAGTTGCAGAGGTTACAATATCAACCTCATCTATTTTGTCTTCATCATTATTCCTAATGTATTTTTTTAGTTCATCTATTGTTATTACCTTTAAATCTTTTTCCACAATGCCACCATTTTATCTTTTTATTTTTTTGCAGAGCTCTAACAATCTCTCTATTCTTTCTTCTGTTGGTGGGTGGGTAGAGAAAAGTTTCATAATGAAATCTTCTCTAAATGGGTTTACTATAAACATATGTGCTGTTGCTGGATTTCCTTTCTCTAATGGATAAATACTAACTCCTCTCTCTAACTTAGCTAATGCATTAGCCAACCATAATGGATGTGTGAGCTTAGCTCCTTCTTCATCTGCATAAAACTCTCTCTGCCTTGAAATTGCAAATTGGATTAATGTAGCCGCAATTGGTGCCAAGATTAATAACAAAATTGTTCCAATTAATTCTAATGGATTATCTTCTTCATGTTCATATCCAAAAAACAAGCCCCATTTCATCCATTCAGCAATATATATTATAGCTCCAGCTAAGGTAGCTACTATGGTGCTTATTAAAATATCATTATGCTTTATATGTGATATTTCGTGCCCTATAACTCCTTCCAACTCTTCTGGAGATAGTAATTGCAGAATTCCTTCAGTTACAGCTACAACAGCATTTTCAGGGTTTCTTCCAGTAGCAAATGCATTTGGTGTTATTGTAGGAACTATAGCTACTTTTGGTTTTGGTAATCCTGCTTTTCTTGCAACTCTCTCAACCATTTGATGCAACCATGGCATTTCATGCTCTTCCAAAATTCTTGCATTATAGCTCATTAACACAAATTTATCGCTGTAATAGTATGATATAATATTTGGAATTAAAGCAAGGAGTATAGCAAGTAGTGGATGAATATGTAACATTATACAAAATGCATAAATCAACCCTACAAGAAAAGCCATTAACAAATAAGTTTTTATTTGATTCATCATAATTCCTCACGCTCATAAATTCTTATAAAATTTTTAGATAAGAATATGGTAAATTATAATAAAGCTTAAATAATTTACGTTGATGATTGTGTATTTTATTATATTGTAAGGAGTAGTTTAAATAACATTTATCACGCTAAAAGTTTTTTATTTTTAATTTAGAAATTTTTAAAGGAATATTTTTTGATTTTAAGGATTTTTAGCTAATTTCTAAGGGTAGTTTATTTTTAACATTTTACTTATTTAGATGTATTAAATTAGTAAGATTTTTAGGAGATTTTAGATAATTATTTTTATATTTAGATTTCCCCGATAGATAATTTGATTTTTTAGATTTAGGGGTTTTATTGTTTTGATTAACACAATACCGTAAAGTATTTATATTAGTTAGGGTATATAAAGAAATCAAGTAATTGGGGGGTCGTAATATACCCCCTATAAAATAAAGATTTAAAAATGCTTAATTTCGTTTAATTCAAAAAATGCCTCCTATTAAAATAAGACCGATTCGGTATGAAAACAAACTATTTGATGCTAACCATTTTCGGTCATTTTAGAAATTATTAAAATAAGACCGATTCGGTATGAAAACTAACTTACTTTTTTCAAAATCTTTTATATTCTCTAAAATTAAAATAAGACCGATTCGGTATGAAAACTCGAATAGCTCAGGAATAAAGAACAGTAGCGGCGTATTTCTATTAAAATAAGACCGATTCGGTATGAAAACAAGACTAATCCCTTCAATCTTTCAGCATCTTCCTTTGTGTTTATCCAATTAAAATAAGACCGATTCGGTATGAAAACAAGGTAATGAATTAACAATTAAACCATTAGACGTTGATGACATTAAAATAAGACCGATTCGGTATGAAAACCATTATTCTCAAATTTATTAAATTCGGCAAATAACAAAGCAAATTAAAATAAGACCGATTCGGTATGAAAACTTTACTACTAAATAATCTGGCCTCAACCAAATACAAAACAATTAAAATAAGACCGATTCGGTATGAAAACAATGGAGCAATTTTAACAAGTTCAAAAGGATTTCTAAATTAAAATAAGACCGATTCGGTATGAAAACACTTTTAACAAAATTAATTAAATCCTCTTCTGAAAAATTAAAATAAGACCGATTCGGTATGAAAACTTTATCGCATATGTAACATTGATTGCACTCAAACGACATTAAAATAAGACCGATTCGGTATGAAAACTCCTTATTGCAACATTATTATTAGCATTTTCTACATTAAAATAAGACCGATTCGGTATGAAAACATGACATCCTTTATAACACTTAAAGTCTGTTTCGATAATTAAAATAAGACCGATTCGGTATGAAAACTAAAATGAAAACAGTAAGTTTATTTTATAAAGTTATATGGTTAAAAATAGATAGTAAAATAACATTAATTTCTATTTTTAATAATTTTTCTAACTTTTAAATACAAAGTGGCAAACATAATAAGCACTGGGATAATCTCTAATCTACCAATCCACATACCTATAATTCCAGCTATTTTTCCTATTGTTGGGGTATTTAATGTAACTACACCCAAAGATATACCTATATTTGAAGTAAAAGAAATAGCATCAAATATAGATTTATAAGGGCTATATCCTAAATATATAAATGTTAAAGCTATTAAAAATGAAGAAAAACTGTATAAAAAGAATACAACAAATGCCTCTCTAATTATATTATAATTTAAATCAATATTATCAAGATGCTCGTGAATTACAGCTGATTTTGGATAAATAATTTCTTTTATTTCATACCAAAGTGCCTTTAGTATAACCAAAAATCTAATTATCTTAACCCCTCCGGTTGTTGTTCCAGCTCCTCCACCAATCAACATTAAAAATATAATTAAAAATAAAGAGAAATTTGAAAGATTGCTAATGTTTATAGTTGTAAATCCTGTAGATGTCATTGCTGAAACTACTGTAAAGAGAGAATCAATTATTGGAACTTTATCTTTTATTGAAATAATTATTGAAGTTATTGTTATTACAATTAATGCATACTTTGTTTGGATATCGTTAAAATATTTCCCAGTCAATATTTTATGATGTATAGAGAAAGATATAACACCCCCTATCATCATTATACCAATCATAACAATCTTGGCAAAATCATTATATGGAAAACTATAATTGCTTATACTCATTCCTCCTGTGGATAGCCCTGTCATAGTTAGATTTAAAGCGTCCCAAAAACTTAAACCAGCTAAATACAACAAAAGAACACCTAAAATAGTATATAAAACATAAATCCATACAATTGTTTTTATTGTTCCTATGGCACTTGGCATTATTCTTTCCTGCCTTGCCTCAGAGGTATATAAAAGATAAGCAACAGTTCCAGACCTTGCTAAAACAAGGGCGGATAAAACTAAAATCCCAACTCCTCCAATCCACTGCTGAAAACTCCTCCAAAATAAAACAGATTTTGGTAAAATCTCAACATTAGGAATTAATGTCATTCCAGTTGTAGTCCAAGCAGACATGCTTTCATATACGGCATCAACATAAGAAAAATAAGGTATTGATAAATATAGAGGAATAGCTCCTATAAGTGAAGCAACTAACCAAGATAATGCTGATGCAATCATGGTATGATGTAATTTTAAATTTCTTGGTTTAGTAACCTTTTTTAATATAAATCCAAATATAGTAAAGAATATCCCTGGTATTAAAAAATCAAATATAGTCTTTTCATTATAGTATATAGCAACAATACAAGGAACTAAAGTGAAAAACCCAATAATACTTATAATACCTCCCAAAATATGTAGAATTCCTTCAACATCTTTTTTCTTAACAACCTCCAACACTTCCACCTTATTTATTAATATAATTAATATTTAATAATAATAAAATAATATAGGGACTTTCGCAGTATAAATATTATAAAGTATCTACGAATATGCATTAAATATGCACAACTGAGTATTATATATAACTATAACCAAATCTGAAAAATACATCATTGCCAAAACCGAAAAGATTATTATAGTTGTGTGCAAAACTATTTTAAATAAAATAAGGTATTAATTTTAGAAGGTCTTCCTTATAGAAGGCATTCAAATTATCATTATAAAAGTTTATTGCATTTTGCACACAACTCTAAGTCTAATAGAAATATTTTTCCCTGCGGATTATAGGGTGATTTATATCCCTCTACTATCGGGTAAAATTTCGCTCGTATAAGCTTTATTAAACACTTAATTATTGGTATATCTGATTTTTTTATATTTTCACATCCTTATTATGTCTTCTATTATATATGTTTATATTATTATATATGTTTATATACATTTGATGGAAACTATGGTTAGGTAAAAATAAAAAAAGATTATTTCTTTAAGGTTTTTACTCCTTTTTTTGTCCCTACTAATACTTTATCTACTTTTGTAAAGATACCATTTTCAACTACTCCAGGGATGTTATTAATTTCTTTCTCAAGTTCTATAGGGTCACTAATATTTTTCATAAACACATCTATAAGCATATTTCCATTGTCTGTTATAACAGGTCCTCTTTTTCTATCTCCCAATCTAATCACAGCTTCTCCTCCCATTTCTGATAAAGCTCTAATTACCACTCTATACGCTGAAGGTAAAACCTCTACAGGTATTGGAAACTTTTCTCCCAATTTTTTAACTAATTTACTTTCATCTATTAAAACTACAAATTCATTTGCGTTGTAATCTACTATCTTCTCCTGAGTATGACAACCTCCGCCACCTTTTATTAAAAATAAAGTCTTTTCTTCAACTTCATCAGCGCCATCAAATGCAATATCTACATCATATTCATCTAAGGTAACTAATGGTATTCCATATTGCATAGCCAACATTTTGGCTTCAAATGATGTAGGGATTCCAAATACAGTTAGTTCTTCATCTTGAATTCTATTTCCAAGTTCTCTGATAAATAAAGCTGCTGTTGAACCAGTCCCCAATCCAATAACCATCCCATCTTTAACTAACTTCACAGCTTCTTTAGCTACTTTTAATTTTAACTCTTCATTTGACACAATTATCCACCATTAAGCTTTTTTGTGGTGTAGTTATTGAAATATAACATTTATTTAGAATATTATGGAGTTTACATATTTGATGAAAAAATGGTCCATGTAGCATTAAAAATTGCCTTTAGAACACGTATTCCTGCGAAAGTCTTATTATAAAAACTTTTTGAATTTTTAAATTTGAATTGTTAAATAACAACATAAATTTAAAAATCTTAATGTCAATTTATAGTGGAACTATAACAGGACTTTTTCGCAGAACCGGAATATTTTATTGGATATAAGCACTAAAGGAAAAGTATTAACGTTCCAAATTTAACATATAAAATGTGAAGTCCTAATTAATATTTAAATATAACTTATCTAAATCATAGATTAATTTATAAAAATCATTAAGGTGATGAAATGGAACATAATTACAAAGTAAAATTGTTTGATGAATTGGGATTTGTAAGAAAGAAATGTAAAAAATGTGGACAATACTTTTGGACTTTGGATGAAGATAGAGAGACATGTGGAGATGCACCTTGTGATGTCTATTCCTTTATAGGAAAACCAATAACTAAAAAGCCTTATGATTATAAAGAGATGGTTAATGAATTTATAAACTTCTTTAAAGAGCATGGGCATGAACCAATAAAAAGAGCTCCTGTAACTGCAAGAAGATGGAGAGATGATATTTTATTAACAATAGCTTCTATAGCAGTATTTCAACCATGGGTTACTAAGGGAATAGTGAAGCCAAAAGCAAATCCTTTAGTTATAGCTCAGCCATGTATTAGGTTGAACGATATAGATAACGTTGGAAGAACAGGAAGGCATTTAACATGCTTCACAATGGGAGGACATCATGCTTTTAATAGAGAAAATGATTTTAAATATTGGCAGGATGAAACTGTTGAGCTTTGTTTTAATTTCTTTAAAAAATTAGGAATTAATGAGAAATCTATAACATTTATTGAGAGTTGGTGGGAAGGAGGAGGAAATGCTGGGCCATGCTATGAAGTAATAACACATGGAGTTGAATTAGCTACTTTAGTTTTTATGCAGTATGAAAAAGTTGGAGACAGCTATAAAGAAATACCATTAAAAATAGTCGATACTGGTTATGGAATTGAGAGATTTGTTTGGGCTTCAACTGGAGAACCAACAATATATGATGCTATATTCAAAAATATTGTTAATAAATTGAAGGAAGATGCTGGAGTTAAAGATATAGATAAAGAAATATTAGCTAAAATTACAGAAGTTGCTGGTTTGATGGATGTTAAGGATGTTGGAGATTTGAGGAAGTTGAGAGAGGAGGTTGCTAATAAAGTAAATATTCCAGTTGATGAATTAGACATGATAATAGCCCCTTATGAAGATATTTATGCAATAGCAGACCACACAAGAGCTTTAGCTTTCATGTTAGGAGATGGAATAGTTCCGTCAAATGTTAAAGATGGATATTTAGTTAGAATGCTTATAAGAAAAACATTAAGGCACATGGATAGATTAAACCTCTCAATACCAATAACCGAGATTGTTGCAATGCAGTTAAAAGATTTGAAAGATTTATATCCAGAGCTATTGGATATGGAAGATTATATTATGGAAATCTTAGAAATTGAAACTAAAAAGTATAGACAGACAATTGAAAGAGGAAAAGGAATTGTGGAGAGATTGTTAAAGAGTAAAGAAACCATAGATTTAGATAATCTAATTGAGTTGTATGACAGCCATGGATTACCTCCAGAAATAGTTAAAGATGTCGCTAAATCTTTAGGAAAAGATATTAGCATTCCAGATAACTTTTATACAATAGTTGCTGAGAGGCACGAAAACAGAAAAGAAATTAAAGAAAAAGTTAAGTTGCCAGAAGTTGATGTAGAAAAAACTGAGCTTTTGTTTTATAAATATCCAAAAATGAAAGAGTTTGAAGCTAAAGTCTTAAAGGTTGTTGATGATTATATAATCTTAGATAAAACTGCATTCTATCCAGAGGGAGGTGGACAGAAGGCAGATACAGGATATATAATAAAAGGAGATAAGAAGTTTAGAGTTATTGATGTGCAGAAAGAAAGTGACATTGTATATCATAAAATAGAAAACTTAAATGATGAATTAAAAGAAGGAGATAATATTAAAGGGATTATTGATTGGGATAGAAGGTTGAGTTTAATGAGAAACCACACTGCAACACACATTATAAATGCAGCAGCTCAAAAGGTTTTAGGAAAGCATGTTTGGCAAGCAGGTTCAGATGTTGATGTAGATAAAGCAAGATTAGATATAACTCACTATAAGAGAATAAGCAGAGAAGAGCTGAAAGAAATTGAGAGAATAGCTAATGAAATTGTTCTAAATAATTACAATATAAAAAGTGTATTTATGGATAGAAATAAAGCTGAAGAGAAGTTTGGATTTAGAATATATCAAGGAGGAGTAGTTCCAGGAAATGTTTTGAGAATACTCATTATTGAGGATGAAAATGGAAATATTGTAGATGTTCAAGCATGTGGAGGAACTCATTGTGAAAACACTGGAGAAGTTGGATTTATAAAGATAATTAAGACAGAAAGAGTTCAAGATGGTGTAGAGAGGTTGATTTATTCAAGTGGATTAAGTGCTTTAAAAGCTGTGCAAAATATGGAAGATACTTTAGAGGAAAGTGCTGAAATTTTAAGATGTCCTACTGAAGAATTACCAAAAGTTATAAAGAGATTCTTTGAAGAGTGGAAAGAACAAAGAAAGAAAATAGAGGAGTTAGAGAAAAAGATAGGAGAACTTAAGAAATTTGAATTAATGAATAAGTTTGAGACTATTAGAAATTACAAAGTTTTAGTTGAAAAAGTTGAAGCAAATCCAAAGGAAATGTTGAATATAGCTGATAACTTAGCTACTGAAAATGATATAGTTGTATTATTAAATGATAAGGGCAATATACTATGCAAAAGAGGAGAAAATGTTGATATAAATATGGCTGAACTTATAAGACATATTGCTAAAGGAGGGGGAAGAGAGCATTTAGCTCAAGGAAAATATGACGGAGAGATAGAGGAAATTAAAAAGAAGGTTATTGAGTTCATTAAAAAAATAAACAATAAAAAATAAAAAATCTATTTTTATTTTATTTATTTTAAGGTTAAGATTTAGAGATTTAGTTTTTAATTTAATTTTTTGATATAATTTTTTAATTAAGATTTTTAATAATTTATTTAGTGGTGAAATTATGGAAACTATAAATGTCATAGATTTATTTTGTGGATGTGGAGGATTTTCAAAAGGTTTTTTAGATGAAAACTTTAAAATTTTGGGAGCTATTGAGAACTTTAAGCCAGTAGTTAAAACTTATCTATACAATATCAAAGCTCCAGTGTGGATGGATGATATAAAGAAAATTCCTCCAAAAGCATTTGATGAATTTATAAAAAATGAGAAAGTTGATGTAATTATCGGCTCTCCTCCATGTGAGCCATTTACAAAGGCAAATAAACTAATTAAAGATAATCCATTAGATAGATTGTATAAAGACAAAATTGGTAGGTTAGTTTTATACTATATTAATTATGTTGATTACTTTACACAAAAAAATGATGATTTAATATTTGTTATGGAAAATGTCCCACAAATTAAAGAAATTAAGGATGAATTAAAAAAGTTGTTTGGAGATATAGGGCATAAGGTTTATTTTAATATATTGAAAGCTGAAGATTACGGAAATCCTTCAAAAAGAGCAAGGATGTTTATTTCAAATATAAAATTAAAACCAGAAAAAGTAGATAAAATCGTTGTTGTTGATGAAGCATTAAAAGATATTCCAAAAGATGCTAAAAACCATGAGATTAAAAAGCTTTCTAAGGAAAAAATAGAAAAAATATCAAAATTAAAGTGGGGAGAGGCATTATATAGATATAGAGGAAAGAAAAAACTAATGTTTAATTGGTATCGTCTCCATCCTCATAAGTTAGCCCCAACTGTTAAAGGAAGAAGTAGATTTGTTCATCCTTATGAAGATAGATTATTAACTGTAAGAGAACAAGCAAGATTAATGAGCTATCCTGATAATTTTGTATTTTTTGGAGGAAGAGATGCTCAATATAATCAAATTGGAGAAAGCGTTCCGCCAATATTAAGTAGAGTTATAGCTCAAGAAATTAAAAAGAGGTTATAAAAGTTACACCTCCGAGTGTAAGCGAGGAGGTGTTATGTTTTAGTGAAGCTTTTACTAAAAGGTTCGGAGGAGAGTGTTCCACCAACATTGAGTAGGGTAATAGCAAGGGAGATTAAAAAGAGAGTTTGAAACAGTTTTCTGGTTTCTATAGCATATTGTAAAATATAAAAGGTAATATTAATTTATTGGCTGATGAGAGGGCTCTACCTTCGAGGCTAACATAATTTAATAATATAAGGTTTGTGGGGCTGTATCCGTTCAGCCCGAAGTCCAATGAACCCTTAGTAGAGAGATTAGTAATCTCTATGAAGCTATGGGTTGAGGACAACACATTTCCATAGCTATCAGTTTGTATGATAATTTGTTATACTATGATAAGCTATGGAAATGGGAAACAGTCTAATTAAGTAGAAACTTTTCTTGCAAAGTATCCTCCTACAAACCCTATCAGTCCTCCAACTATTGTAGATATGATAATGGTAATGTTATTATTATTTTGCTTTGTGGCAGTTTCTTCATTAACAATATTTTCATTTGTATTAATTATATCAATTTCATTCTCAAAACTTTCTTTAGTTCCTTTATTAACCTCATTCAACTCTTTTACCACATCTACATCCATTTGGGCATAGTATGAGCTATATTTATAATACATAATCTTTGATATGTTGTCATCTAAGCTATTTGCATATTCATAATAACCAAGGGCAGATATTGGAGTTATTCCTAAGTTTTCAGCCATGTTTATTTTATCTCTTGAATATTTTTTTAAATATTCTATAAAATATTTCATATCCCCAAATATAACTAATGGAATCTCTGCTTTTACGCAAGTGTCTATGCTTTTAGCTATTGCCAATAGATAATCTTTCTGATTATAAGCTTTTTTTGCTGATTCTAAATCATTTTCAAGATCTCCAGTAACTAAGTTAGGGTATAATGTCTCTACATAAGTTGAAATTGTTTCAGCATTATCTAAATACTGCTGAGCTAAAGATTTTAATTTAGATTCATTTATTCTTTCACTTTCATTGTTTTCATATAAAGAAACCCACCACACTGCACTATCCCCTCTTAACTTTGCAAAGCTACCGTATTTTATTGCATCGTCATAATTTCCTAAGTAATAAGACTTCCAAGCTTTGTCTAAGAGCTCTTCAGCTTCAGCAATTCTAACTCTTCCTGCTAATATTTCTTCAAAGTTATCTACAGTTAAATTTTTTGAATAAACTATTTCTTTATCATAGTTTATCTTATTTTGAACATTTAAAAGGTAATTTTTTATATCTTCTTCACCAGTTAAGTATTTTAGGGTATGTTCAATAGTTTCAAGTTTAATTAATGCATTAAATGCTGAACATGTTGCAGAATAATATTTATTATTAATATATTCTTGATTAGCTTTATATATTCTTGATTAGCTTTCTCTAATAAGGTTTTTGAAGCTATTAGCTCAGACGATAACATTTTTTGATATTCATAATTAATAATATATAAGTCTTCATTCAATTCTTTGGATACATTTTCATACTTTTTATTTGCCAATTTTAAGATGTCTTCACATAAATGTTTCATTATTTTTTGGTATTTATCCTCAATAATTGGATTTTTAGGATATTCTTTCATAACAATTTTTTTATTAGTAAAGTAAGGAATTGCATCATAAATACTTCCTACTTCTATAACTTTAATCCCCAATTTTTTACCAAATTCCACTGCATCTACTTTATTACCATCTACTTCAATATACCTCTGCCCTTTTGGTATTAGCATAATTGTACAATTTGCTTTTTTAGCTGCTTCTATTTTTTCCAAAATTCCCCCTACTGGACCAATACTACCATCCGGGTTTATTGTACCCGTCATCATAACATTTTTATTTATAGTCCAGTTCATTAATGCACAGATAATACCTATAGTCATTGTTCCTCCTGCTGATGGCCCTCCAATAACTGGAACATCACTTCTAACAATAATGTAGGTATTGTATTTGTTTATGTCTTTTCCTGTTACTTCTCCTGCCACTCTTGCAGCGATTCTTGCAGAGCCCTGCATGTCTAATTCAGTTAAGGGCATAGTATCCATGAAAACGTGCCCATCTCCTTTAGTAACATTTATTTGTATATTTATTGGAACTCCAATATATCCTACATCTGTCAAAGACACAGCTGGAGCTTTTATAATTACTGCAAAAGCTGAATTTAAAAGAAATATTATTAACAGCAAAGCTAGCATTTTTTTCATAATCTCCCTCCAAATTCAGTGTGGTATCCTGAAATTATTTCGCAATTATAATTCATGAAATTACCTCCATATTATTAACTATATTTCCGAAATAAACTTCATAAGGAGTCCTATAATCTAAAGAACGATGTGGTTTTATTTTATTATTTCAATTGGAGCGTAGTGAAGAGCTATGAAATCACATTAGTGATTTCATTCAATCTACGAACTCTTCTAAACTATCAAATCTATTTAGTCGATACTCACCTCTCTATTTATCCGTTCAACTTTTCCTATTTAGGTTGTATTTTACCATATTGTTTCAGTATAGTATATATACGATTATGTGGAATATGTATATTATACCTACGTTCGATAAAATGCTCCAAATGGACTGGGCTTGTTCCCTTATATTCTTCGACTGCTTTAAGGACAATATCTATCTCTTCCTGAGTAATTTCTCTCGGGTTTCGACCTTTACGCTTTATATTTGGGATTTCTACAGTCTCTCGATATTCTTTCCATATCTGCTGAACTTTACGAGTGGATATCTCCAACTTCTTAGCAATATCTCTCGTTTTAAATCCCTTCTCCTTCCATCTAATAATTTCCTTAATCTTTTTATCGTCAAGTTTTACACCGCCCATATTATTTATGTTATCTTTTTTATTATTTATAGATGCGAAATATTTTTGGGATACCACAGTTTAGCTTATTTTGCATAAATATATAAATAGAACATTCAACATATATTATATTAATAAATTTTTAGATACTTTTAGAAGTCTATATTTTTTAATTTATTATTTTTCCACATATAGGGGATATTTATGGACATCAAAAAAATTGAAGAAGAATATAAAACCTCTTTGAGAACTGGATTATCTACAGAAGAGGCAAAAGAAAGATTAAAAATTTATGGTTATAATGAAATCCCAGAAAAGAAAGTACATCCAATAATCAAATTTCTATCATACTTTTGGAATCCTATTGCTTGGATGATTGAGATAGCAGCTATTTTGTCAGCTATAATCAAACACTGGGTAGATTTTGTTATAATTTTAATTTTATTAATTGTTAATGGAGTCGTAGGTTTTTGGGAAGAACATAAAGCAGAGAATGTTATAGAATATTTAAAACAAAAAATGGCTTTAAATGCAAGAGTTTTAAGAGATGGAAAGTGGAAAACAATTTTAGCAAAAGAATTAGTGCCAGGAGATGTTATTAGAGTAAGAATTGGAGATATTGTTCCAGCTGATATAATATTAGTCGAAGGGGATTATTTAGTTGTGGATGAATCCGCCTTAACTGGAGAGAGTTTGCCAGTAGAAAAGAAAATAGGGGATATTGCTTATTCTGGTTCTATTGTTAAAAAGGGAGAAATGACTGGAGTGGTTAAAGCTACTGCTCTAAATACATACTTTGGAAAAACTGTTAAGTTGGTTGAAAAGGCAGGAAAAGTTAGTTCTTATCAAAAGATGATTGTTAATATTGGAAACTATTTGATAATTTTGTCAGTTGTTTTAATAGCAATAATGGTTGCCGTTGAGTTATTTAGAGGAAAGAGCTTAATAGAAACGGCTCAATTTGCCTTAGTGTTGGCTGTTTCTGCTATACCTGCAGCAATGCCTGCTGTTCTCTCAATAACAATGGCTATAGGGGCATTAAATTTAGCAAAGAAAGATGTCATAGTAAAAAAGCTTGTTTCTATTGAGGAGTTGGCAGGAGTTGATATTCTCTGCTCAGACAAAACTGGAACTTTGACAAAAAATCAACTCGTATGTGGAGAGATAATAGCTCTAAATAATTTTACTAAGGAGGATGTTATTTTATATGCTGCTTTGGCATCAAGAGAGGAAGATGCTGATGCTATAGATACTGCAATTTTAAATGAGGCTAAAAAATTGGGTTTAATTGAAAAAATAAAAAAATATAAAATAAAAAAATTCATACCCTTTGACCCAGTTATTAAAAGGACAGAAGCAGATGTTACAAATGGAGAGGAGTTTAAAGTCTCAAAAGGGGCTCCTCAAGTTATATTAGACTTATGCAATGCAGATGAAAATTTAAGAAAGAAAGTGAATGAAATAGTTAATAAACTTGCTGAAAATGGTTATAGAGCTTTAGGTGTAGCTGTATATAAAAATAATAAATGGTACTTTGTTGGAATAATTCCATTGTACGACCCTCCAAGAGAAGATGCACCTTTGGCAGTTAAGAAGATTAAAGAACTTGGAGTTAAAATAAAGATGGTTACTGGTGACCATATAGCAATAGCAAAAAATATTGCAAAGATGCTTGGAATTGGAGACAAAATTATATCTATAAGTGAATTGTTGAAAAAATTAAAAAGAGGAGAAATTAAAGAAGAGGAATTTATTGATATTATTGAAGAATCAGATGGATTTGCTGAGGTATTTCCAGAGCATAAATATAAGATTGTTGATTCATTGCAAAAGAAAAACCATATGGTAGCAATGACTGGAGATGGAGTTAATGATGCTCCAGCTTTAAAAAAAGCTGATTGTGGGATTGCAGTTTCTAATGCAACAGATGCCGCAAGAGCTGCTGCTGATATTGTCTTATTATCTCCAGGAATCTCTGTTATTGTTGATGCCATTCAAGAGGCGAGAAGAATATTTCAAAGAATGGAAAGTTATGTTATTTATAGAATTACTGAGACAATAAGAATCTTATTTTTTGTTGAGCTCTGTATATTAATCTTAGGAATATATCCAATAACTGCTTTGATGATTGTGCTTTTAGCAATCTTAAATGATATTCCCATATTGGCAATAGCTTATGACAATGTTATTGAGCCAAAATATCCTGCAAAATGGAAAATGAAAGAGATTCTAATTATATCTACTATATTGGGATTTAGTGGTGTCGTAGGTTCATTCTTAATATTCTACATAGCAGATGTTTTCTTACATTTAACAATTGCAGAATTGCAAAGCTTTGTATTTTTAAAGTTGATATTAGCAGGACATGCTACTATATTTGTTACAAGAATTAGAGATAGATTTTATAAAAAGCCATATCCAAATAAATGGCTATTTTGGGGAGTTATGGGAACAAACATAATAGGAACTATAGTGGCTGCTGAAGGAATATTTATGGCACCAATTGGATGGAATTTAGCTTTATTTATGTGGGTATTTGCCCATGCTTGGATGTTACTTGAAGATGAAATTAAAATTCTTCTGTTAAAAAGACTAAAAATTGATTAGGTGAAAAAATGAAAGTTCTGGTTTCAGGAATAGTAGATTTTTCAACAATTGATTATCCAAAAAAATGCTCTGCTGTCATATTTTTATATAATTGTAATATGAGATGCCCTTACTGCCATAATCTAAAATATATTTTAGAGCATAAAAAGGAAATGACAGTTGAAGAGCTTTTTAATAATATTGACTTTTTCTTTGCTGACGCTATTGTTATAAGTGGTGGGGAACCAACTTTGCAAAAAGATGCTTTAATAGAGATAGCAAGATATGCTAAAGAAAAGGGATTTCCAGTAAAAATTGATACAAATGGCACAAAACCAGAAGTTTTTGAAGAACTTGTAAAAAATAATTTAATTGATTATGTAGCAGTTGATGTAAAATGCAAATTTGACAAATACAGAGATTTTACAAAGTGTGAAGAAGATGGAGAAGAAATTAAAAAGAAAATATTAAAGATTATCGATTTATGCAAAAATAACAATGTCTTTGTTGAGTGTAGAACAACATATGTTCCAAAAGTTATGGATGAAAGTGATATAGAGGAGATAGCAAAAACAGTCAAAGATTGTGATTTATATGCAATCCAACAGTTTGAGCCAAAAGACGCTTATGATGAAGAATTTAGAAAAATAAATCCTCCAAAAGAAGAGGAATTAATAAAATTAGGAAAAATAGCAAAAAAATATATTAACAATGTTATTATAAGAACTGTAAATGGTGTTTTTGAAATAGGACTTTAGCAGGTATAAATATTGAAAGGTAGATTTGATGCCATAGGCATCATATTTTCCTTATTAATATTAATTATATAAAGTGCGAAAGTCCTATTTGAAATTTAATTTAAAATTTAAATATTTATTTTTCACCAATTACTCTTGTTATTTTGTACTGTCCAACAGCTTCAATGTATTCTACTTCTCTTCCAGGCTCTAATCCTTCAATACCTTCTGGAATTGGTAACTCTAATGTTTCATAAGTTTGTAAGTCCATAATTTGGACCATATCTCCAATTAAAGCTAAAACTTGTCCTTTTCTTCTGTCAATTATTGGAACTTCTACTTTACTTGATGTTGGAGCAACAAACTCCTTCTTAACTTTTTCAAATATTCCAATCCCTACGACTCTTGCCTTAGCTCCTCCGTGTTTTCCTGGCTTTGAAACACTGATATCTACAATCTCACATGGAACTCCATCAATCATAACATACTGTCCAACTTTTAAAGAACCGACGTTAACTTGCTTAGTTCCTGGCATTATTATCACCTTTTATTTAATTTCATTAAATAGGACTTTCGCAGTTTATACGTTGAATTAATGAACTTTGACACCTTTAGGTGTCTATATTCAATAAAAATTTTATTCCTGCGAAAGTCCTATTAAAAAGAAGCTTTTAATAACTATTGCCTTATATTATATAAATATTACTGTTATAAGATATTTTACTGTTTCTTTTCATTTTTTTCATTTTCTTTCATAATTTGGGAGATATACATTGTTAAACCACCAACTACAGCAGCAATCTTTTTGTTCTTTTCAAATACCTTCTCTGATACAACACTGTATAAATCTCTTGATTCTAAGGTATATTGAACCATTTTCTTTTTCAATTTTTCCATATTTTGCTCAACATAGTGAGTTGAGATATTCCCTTTTAAAAAGTTCTCTTCCTCTAAAACAGCCCTGTGAAAGGGGATGTTTGTTGTTACTCCAACAATGACATACTCTTTTAAAGCTCTTCTCATCCTTGCTATTGCCTCCTCTCTGCTATTTCCATAAGTTATTAATTTAGCTATCATAGGGTCGTAGTATGGAGGAATCTCTGCCCCTCCACAGACACCACTATCTATCCTAACCCCCGGTCCTCCTGGAGACCTATATAACTTTATTTTTCCAGGACATGGGACGAAATCATTTAATGGGTCTTCTGCATTTATTCTACATTCAATTGCATGCCCTCTTATCTTAACATCTTCTTGCTTTATGCTTAGCTCTTCTCCAGCAGCTATTCTAATCATAGCCTTAACTAAATCAATTCCAGTAACTTGCTCTGTAACTGTATGCTCAACTTGAATCCTTGTGTTCATCTCTAAGAAGTAGAAATTACCATTTTCATATAAAAACTCAACAGTTCCTGCGCTATCATAATTTATTGCCTTACCTGCTTTGATTGCAGCCTCCCCCATCCTTTCTCTTAACTCTTCAGTCATTATTGGAGATGGAGCTTCTTCAATTAATTTTTGATGTCTTCTTTGAATAGAACACTCTCTATCACCTAAATGGATAATATTTCCATGCTTATCCCCCAATAACTGAATTTCAATGTGTCTTGGATTCTCTAAGTATTTTTCAATAAACACTGTTGGGTCGCCAAATGCACTTTTTGCTATATTTCTTGCGGATTCCATAACTTCTTTTAGCTCTTCTTTGTTATATGCTACGCTCATTCCCATTCCGCCACCGCCAGCAGAAGCTTTAACAACTACAGGAAATCCTATCTCTTCAGCAATTTCTATTGCCTCATCTACATCTTCAACAGCCCCCTCACTACCAGGAATTAAAGGCACACCAGCTTTTTTCATAATTTTTTTAGCATTAATCTTACTTCCCATAGCCTCTATAGCATCAGGATTAGGCCCAATAAATTCAAAACCTGCCTTTTTAACAGCCCTTGCAAATTCAGCATTTTCAGCTAAAAATCCATATCCAGGATGAATAGCATCAACTTTTGCCTTTTCAGCAACATTTAGAATGGCATTAATATTTAGATAACTTTTAGCTGCAGGGGGTTTTCCTATACAATAAGCTTCATCAGCTAAAGAAACATGTAATGCTTTTTTATCTGCCTCAGAATAAACAGCTACAGTTTTTATTCCAAGCTCCCAACAAGCCCTTATAATTCTAATGGCTATCTCTCCTCTATTGGCAATTAAAACTTTGTTAAACATGTTTTCACCACAGAAACGAGTTTATATTTTAAAATTATCTAATAAAATCTAAGAGACAAAAAAGTTTGTTTATTTGTTTAATAGTTATTTAATAATCATAATTACATCCCCAACATTCACAGCATCTCCTTCATCAATTAATATCTTCTCAACAGTTCCCTCAACAGGGCTTTCTATTGGATGTTCCATCTTCATAGCCTCCAATACAGCAATGATATCTCCTTTCTTAACTTTGTCTCCTTCTTTAACTTTAATCTTAGTTACCATTCCTCTAAATGGTGATGTAACAGCCCCTTCTATTTCTGCAGTTACAATCTCTTTCTTTCTCTTCAATTCAGTCCCTATTTTTGGTTCTATTTTAACTTCAAACTTTTCTCCATCAACTTCTATAATATACTCTGTTGGAATCTCTAAAATCTTTCCAATATCTTTCTCTTTTGGTATTGGCTCAGCTTTTAACTCTCCTCTTAAGAACTTAACTGCTATTTGTGGATATAATGCATAGGTTAATATATCCTCTTCCTTCTTTACAATTCCTTTTTCTTCTGCTTCTTTTTTAACCTTTTCCCACTCTGGTTCTAACAAATCAGCAGGTCTGCAGGTTATCGGTTTTTCTCCTTCATCTAAAACTCTCTTCAACAACTCTGGGTTTATTGGAGCTGGTGGCTTTCCATAATAGCCCTTCACATAATTAACTACTTCGTTTGTTATAATCTTATATCTCTCTTCAGTTAAAACATTCAAAACAGCTTGAGTTCCGACAATTTGGGATGTTGGAGTAACTAATGGTGGATATCCTAAATCCTTTCTAACTCTTGGAATTTCTTTTAAAACATCTTCAAGCTTATCCAAAGCTCCTTGTTCTTTAAGCTGTGAAACTAAGTTTGATAACATCCCCCCAGGGACTTGATATACCAAAACTCTCGCATCTACTATTTGGGATATTGGAGAGAATAGCATCTTATATTTCTCTCTAACTTTCATAAAGTAATCTCTAATCTCATTCAACAACTTTAAGTCTAAGCCAGTATCATATTTAGTTCCTTTTAAAGCAACAACAATGCTTTCTGTTGGTGGTTGAGATGTTCCCATAGCAAATGGTGATATGGCACAATCTACTATATCTGCTCCTGCCTCTATAACCTTTAAATAAGTCATTGGTGCCAAACCACTTGTGCAGTGGCTATGAACTCCTACAGGAACTGAAACCTCTTCCTTTAATCTTTTAACTAATTCATATCCTTCATAAGGTGTTAAAAGCCCAGCCATATCTTTAATGTATATTGTATCACAACCCATCTCTTCCAATTTTTTTGCTAACTCAACATACTGGTCAATTGTATGGACAGGACTTATTGTGTAGCTTATAGCTCCCTGAACTTCAGCCCCTACTTTCTTAGCTGTTTTTATTGCAGTTTCCATATTTCTTACATCGTTTAAAGCATCAAAAATCCTAAAAATGTCAATCCCATTCTCATAAGCTTTTATAACAAACTTTTCTACAATATCATCCGGGTAATGTCTATAACCAACTAAGTTTTGCCCCCTTAAAAGCATCTGTAATGGAGTGTTTTGTATTCTCTTTTTTAAAGCCCTTAACCTCTCCCAAGGGTCTTCATTTAAATATCTTATACATGCATCAAAAGTAGCTCCTCCCCAAACTTCCATAGAATAAAAGCCCACTTCATCCATCTTTTCTGCTATAGGAAGCATATCCTCAGTTCTCATTCTTGTAGCTATCAATGATTGTTGTGCATCTCTAAAAGTAGTGTCTGTAATCTTAACCATAGTTATCCCTCATCAAAAAATTATAAAATCTTTTAAAGTAATATAAAAAATCTTTACTTAATTAGTATTGAAATAATATAAATAATATATATGTTTTACTTATAGATTTTTAGAGATGAAAATTTTCTGGAAATTTTCCGCTGATAATCTTTAATATATCTGTTCTTGTTATAATACCAACAATTTTATTGTTATCATCAACTATAACCAATCTACCAACGTTATTTTTGTTCATAATTTTTAATGCTTCGTATATCTTTTCATCTTTATGTATTGTTAAAACATTTTTACTCATAACTTCTTCAACTTTTTTATCAATATTTTCTATATTTTCAGCAATATCATGTAAGCTAATAATTCCAACTAAATTATCGTTATCAACAACTGGGGCCCCACTAATATTTTTTTCAGCAAGTAACTTAGCAGTTTCTTTTAGAGTATTATTTGGACTTACAGTATAAACTTTTTTAATTCCAATATCTCCAACTTTTATATTTGGAATACTTGAAACCCCCAAAACATCTATTAATAAAATTCTATGTATATCGTCTCTTCCAATAACTTTTCCATTGATGATAATTTTATTATGATATGTAGGACCAACTCTAATAATATCTCCAATATTGAAATGCTTAGTATCTCCTTCAATGTGTATCTTTGAGGAGCAGTATTTCTCATGAGAAACAGTGTCAAACTCTATCTTTACAACCTTAACTCCTTCAATTTTTTTTCCATCTTTATATATTGGTACTATTATTTCCCCTTCATCCTCCAATCCTAAAGCTCTATATGCCTTACTTGTTGGAACATATCCACCTTTAGGTCCAGGAACCCCATCAACTAAATCTAATGCTCTTAAAGCTTGCATTTGGTTTCTTATGGTTCCAGGATTTCTATTTAATCTTAAAGCAATTTCAGTACCTTTTATTGGGCGATTTTTTTCTCTGTAAAGGTTTATGAGTTCTTGCAATATTTCCCTTTGCACAACCGTTAGTTCCATAGAAACCCCCTTATTAGAAATACTAATGATTATAAATTATGATAGATTATTGACATCCATGATAAATATTTATTGCAATAAAATAAATATATAGCTATCGATAGGACTTTCGCATAAATGGATATTAAAAAGATATATTAAGGAAGATTAAGGAAGTTTTGAACCCTTAGGCATTATTATCTAGGTTGAGATTATGAACTACATAACCTCAAAAATAGCTAAGGAGATTTTGAACTCAAAATCTAATGAGATTTTTTTGAATTTAGATTTAAATAAAACAGAAAAGAAAGAAAAAATAATAATAGATAGAAATAATTATATAGTTAAGTTTCCTGAGGGAGATGTTAGCTTTGATATTTTAAAAAAGATTGCTAAAGATGAGGGGCACATATATTTTATAAAAGATGGGGAAGTTTTTAAAGCTGCAATATCAAATAACGGATATTACAAATTAGTTCCAACAATCCCACCAACTATTGAGATAAATGGAATAAGGATGCACAGAACTAAGGAAGTTAATCCATATGAAGATACACAAAATAAGATAAACCCTGTAAAAGTAAAAAGAGGGGAGAAGGTTTTAGATACTTGTATGGGTTTAGGATATACTGCTATAGAGGCATATAAAAGAGGGGCTGAAGTTATAACAATAGAAAAAAATCCAAATGTTTTGGAATTGGCTAAGATAAACCCTTATAGTGAAGAGTTGTTTAAAGGAAATATTAAGATTATTTTAGGAGATGCTTATGAAGTTATAAAAACTTTTAAAGATGAAGAGTTTGATGTTGTTATTCACGACCCACCAAGGTTTAGCTTAGCTGGGCATCTATATAGCGAAGAGTTTTATAAAGAGATTTTTAGAGTCTTAAAGCCTGGGGGAAGATTATTTCATTATGTGGGTAATCCAGGAAAGAAGTATAGAGGAAAGGATTTACAAAAAGGAGTCATGGAAAGGTTGAGGAAAGTTGGATTTGTAAATGTTAGAAGAGTAGAAAAAGCATTAGGAGTTGTTGCTATAAAACCAAAAGATTAAATTTAATAATTTTTATTAATTATTTCCAATACTCTAAAGCCTTTTTTAATTCTGCAACTTCTTCTGCTTTTTCTTCTAAAGATTTTTTCTCCATAACTGCCTCAATAGCAGCCCTCATTGCCTTAGCTCCAGCTGTAGTTCCATCTGGATGTCCGTGAATCCCTCCCCCTGCTTGAATAATTATATCTGTGCCTAAAATCTCAACTATTTTTGGAACTAATTTTGGATAGGACTTTTGCAAGCATATTTAAATATTTTATTATAACATTTCATGATAATCTATTTTTATTAGATATTATAATTTTTCGAAACAAAAAGTTTATTTTGGGGAAAATATGCTAAAAATGTCGAGGACTATCGTTTATATGCTTTTTATATTACTTTCAGAGATTAATTCGTGTGTAGAGTTATCGAAAACGTTGCGTATTTTCGGAATCGACATATCTCACGATACAATAAATAGAATACTTTGGGAAGAAGGAATCTTCCCACAAGAAAAGCTTTTTAATTTCGTTAAAGATTTAATCACTCCTGATTATAATATTGTCGTTATAGATGACTTTGTTATAGATAAAATTTACTCTAAATCGACTGAATTTGCTTATTATTGTTGGAGTAATCTACATAAACGAGTAATTAAAGGCATACATATCGTTGATTGCATAATTACAAATGGAAAACATATTATTCCAATCGATTTTAGAGTATATGACAGACCAAGAGATGGAAAGACGAAAAATAATTTATGTAGGGAGATAATAAAGTCTTTAGTAGATAAAGGATTAAATATTAGATATATCTGTTTCGATAGTTGGTATTCAAGTAAAGATAACTTAAAACTTATCGATAGTTTAGGTTTATTCTACCTCTGCAGAATTAAAAGGAATAGAAAGGTAAAACTCTCCAAAAACGGAAAGTGGGTATCAATCGAAGACCTTAAGGAAATTCCTAAGAATGGATTAATCGTTTATCTACGAAAAGTTGGCTATGTTAGACTCTTCTGCCTTTCCAAAAACGGAAAGGCAAAATATTATATAACTAATAACCTATTTATGAGTTTCGAAGAATTCCAAGAGGTCAAAAACGCCTCTTGGAGAATCGAGGAATTCCATAGGGGTGTTAAACAGTGCTGTAATACAGGCAATTTCTTCGTTAGAAAAAAATTTCCAATTTTAGGTCATATCTCCCTTTCTATGAGAGCCTTCTACCTCTTAGAGAAAATTAGAATCGATAAAAATATCAGTTGGTACGAACTTAGAAGAAAACTAAATCGAATAGCCGTTGGTAATGCCATAATCTCTTTGTGTGAAGAAATTGGTTTATCGTTAATCTAAGTATTTAAATGTGGATGCGAAAGTTCTATTTGGATGAACCCCTCCAGATGATACTGGAAATACTGGTTTAATATCAAACCACATCTGATTAAAGAACTTGTGCTCATTATCTGCCTCAACTTTTTCATAAACAATCTCATCTCTAATTGCTTTAACTTCTTTTTCTTCACCTTCCATTTTTCCAACGACTGTTCCTATGTGCAATTGGTCAACACCCAACAACCTATAAATTTTAGCTAATACAAGCATAGATATTCCAAAATCTTTACTTCTTGTCATTGCTGCATGCATAGCTCTATGAGCGTGGATTATAAATTTGAAATCCTCTTCTCTAAATGATTGAACTGCTGAAAATCCACAAACAACGACATCTATCATTACATATTCACTTCCAGCATCTTCAGCAATTTCAGCTCTCTTTATCATCTCCCTATATGGAGCTGTTATATTTGGCATATATGCCTTTCTTTCTCCTGTCTCTTCTTCAGCTTTATCCCTCATCTCTAAGGTTTTATAAATTCTATCTTCAAATTTGTTGAATTCCTGAGATGTTAAATTTTCATCATCTTTAACAATATCTACCCCTCCTACCCACGCATCATAAGCTACCTTAGCATGCTCTTCTGTCTTTAAACCAACCTTTGGCTTAACTATTGTTCCTAATAAAGGTCTTTCCTTAATTTTTAAAGTTTCTCTAACCCCATTAATTCCAAATCTTGGACCTTTATAAGCTTTGACAAACTCTTCTGGAAATCTAAAGTCCAATATTCTTAAACCCTTAGCTATCTTCATTCCAAATATATTCCCAGATATTCCTGCCAAAACTCCTGGCATGTTGTTTATTTCAAAATCATACAATGGATATGCAATTTTTATTAATCCAACCTTGTATTCCCCATCTTTGCCAATCTCTTTAATTTCATATACTTTTGGTCTTAATTTTTCATAAATATCGCTTTTCATTGTTTGAACTTTTGTCCATGTTCCAATAGAACTTTCACCAGCAATTTCATTTGCCAATTTTTCTAAGTTTTCACCTTTAATTATCATACAAGACAATACGTCATTTTCATTTGGTGTGTAGTTTAAATTTATATAGTCCATAATATAACCCCCACATTACTATCAATACATACTATCATTAAATAATATAATTATTCATTGATATTATATTGACAACATTATATAAATATATAGAGGCTGAAAACATTTAATATGAAAGAGATACAAAACTATACTATAAGTTAAATAAGACTTTAGCAAGAATAAATGTTCTAATGCATCTCATAACTGTCTAAATGTAGAGATAAAGTTTTTTATTAGATATATAAAGCTAAAGACTTCAAAATTACCATGATAAATATAAAAAGTGCATTCAAACAGATATTCCAAAGTCAAAATATAAAACTGTGAAAATCCTATTATAGTTGTGTGCAAAACTATCTTAATTAAAATAAGGAATTAGTGAATGCCTTCCTTATGGAAGGCATTCAAATTGTCCTTTTTAAAGTTTATTTTATTTTGCACACAACCATAAATTACTAAGATTCTTTTTATCTGGTGAGATTATGTTCATCAATGGGAAGTGGATAGATAGGGAAGATATTGAAGTTATTAACCCATATTCATTAGAAGTTATTAAAAAAATCCCTGCTTTAAGTAGAGAGGAGGTTAAAGAAGCTATAGATATAGCTGAGAAATATAAAGAAGTTATGAAAAACCTCTCCATAACCAAAAGATATAACATCTTAATGAATATTGCCAAACAAATTAAAGAAAAGAAAGAGGAACTTGCTAAAATATTGGCTATAGATGCAGGGAAACCAATAAAACAGGGAAGAGTAGAGGTTGAAAGAAGTATTGGAACATTTAAATTAGCCGCTTTTTATGTTAAAGAGTTTAGAGATGAGGTAATCCCATCAGATGATAAATTAATTTTTACAAAGAGAGAACCAGTTGGTATAGTGGGGGCTATAACACCATTCAATTTCCCTCTAAATTTATCAGCTCACAAGATAGCTCCAGCTATAGCTACTGGGAATGTTATTGTTCATCATCCATCATCAAAAGCTCCTCTTGTTTGTATAGAGTTAGCTAAAATTATAGAAAATGCTTTAAAGAAATATAATGTCCCATTAGGTGTTTATAATTTGCTAACAGGGGCTGGGGAGGTTGTTGGAGATGAAATAGTTGTTAATGAGAAGGTTAATATGATATCATTTACTGGAAGTGTTAAAGTTGGAGAGATGATAACTAAAAAGGCAGGTTTTAAAAAAATTACCTTAGAATTGGGAGGGGTTAATCCAAATATTGTATTAAAAGATGCTAATTTAGAGAAAACTGTTAGTTCTTTAATAAAAGGAAGCTTTATTTATGCAGGGCAGGTTTGCATCTCTGTGGGGATGATTTTAGTTGATGAGAGTATAGCAGATAAGTTTATAGATATGTTTGTAAATAAAGCCAAAGAACTTAATGTAGGAAATCCATTGGATGAGAAAACTGATGTTGGGCCATTAATAAGTGTTGAACATGCGGAATGGGTTGAAAAAATTGTAGAAAAAGCAATTGATGATGGAGGAAAATTGCTTTTAGGAGGAAAGAGAGATAAAGCTCTCTTTTATCCAACAATATTGGAAGTTGATAGAGACAACATTCTATGCAAAACTGAAACTTTTGCTCCAGTAATTCCAATAATTAGAACTACTGAAGAGGAGATGATTGATATAGCCAACAGCACAGAATATGGGTTGCATTCAGCAGTATTTACCAATGATATTAATAAAGCTTTAAAATTTGCTGAGCATTTGGAATTTGGAGGAGTAGTTATAAATGATTCATCATTATTTAGGCAAGATAATATGCCATTTGGAGGAGTTAAAAAAAGTGGGTTAGGAAGAGAAGGAATTAAATATGCAATAGAAGAGATGAGCGAAATAAAAACAATTATAATTTCAAAATAAGTTTAATTTGGTGAGACTATGGCTAAGGTAATTGTAAATGGAAAAGAAAAGGTTGGAGAAACTTTAAAAGATGTAATAAAGGATGAGTATTATAAAGAGGGAGCAAATATTGTTATTATAAAAGGAATTAAAAGAGAAGCTGAAAAAATTCCAAAGAAATTTTTAATTAAAACAACTAAGGGGAATATAACAATAGCAATAACTGAAGATAACGAAACAGCGAAATTTTTCATAAATAATTACAAAGATTTTGTGAAAAAGCTTAGATGGGTTAGTGGAATAGATTTGGCTTTTGGTTCAACAACAATTGACTTAGAAATTTCTACTGAACCAAAAGAGTTTAAAAAATGGGATGTTGTTTTAAGTATATCTGGTTTAGATAAAGATGAGGGACATATTGTATTTATTAAGAAAAAAACTGAGGGAGTTTATGGATTAAAAGAGCCAAAGATTGGAATTGTTGTTGGAGGTAAGTGGGTTATTAATAGGTTAGAAGTTGGAGATAAAATTATAGATATAGAGCCAATTAGAGAGGAGAAAGAGGCCGTTGATTACTTAGTAACTACTGATTTAGATTTAAAATTAGAAGATGGCTGGAAGATTTACACGTACTTTACAGCTGAGTTTGATGGAACTCCTTCAGCAGTAGAGCATTGTTTAGCTTTAATGGAGAATGGAATATTTGAGATTTCTGAAAATACAAATACTTATATTGCAGATTGCAGATTACAAACATTAAAAATTGAAGAAGGGAATTTAATTGATAGGGAGAGAGGCTTTATAACCGTAAGAAATTATGGGGTAGGAGAGGGTAAAGTTTATATCTATAGAGAAAGTAGGAGTTCCTCTCTATCTCATACAGTTGTTGGAAGAGTTCAGGAAGGGATGGAGCTTATTGATTTCTCTGACTCTGGAATTTTGTCAGTGAAAATAAGCCCTGAGAGGTTGTGTGCTATTGGTTTAACTATAGAAGAAGCTGAGGAAATATTTAAAAAATACAATATAGAGGTAGAGAAAGAGGGTGATTTAGAAAATGCAATTGTTGTTGAGCAAGAGCCAGAATACACCTTAGAGGTATTAAAAGAAAAGAAAGTTAAAATTAGAGGATTGGATAAGAGTAAAATAGTTGTTATAGAGTTATATGAGGATAAAGCTCCAATAACAACATGGTATTTCAGAAAAACTACTGGATTAACAACAAAAAGAGTTGGAAAATTACATGTTTATTTCAAACATAAAGATGTTATAATGTTTAAAGGAAATTCTGAATATGCTAAAGGTTTATTGCCTGAAAACACACCAACAGATAAAGTTGAACAATATGCTATTGGAGTAACAAACATGGTTAGTAGGTATAAAGGGATGATTGGCGTTAGATTGGGAGAGAGTGAAAAATTTGGACCTACAGGAGAGAGCTTTGAAAAAACAAATATTGTTGGGAAAATTGTTGAAAATGCTGAATATTTAAAAAATGTAAAAAGTGGGGAAGATGTTTATTTATTGTTAAAAAAATAAAAATAATTTTTTTCTTTTTATGCTTTTAATTATTAAATGAGTGAATTTTTTATTATTTAGTTTATAAACTACTTTAAGTAATATCTAATCACCCAAAGTTTCTAAAGGTGAAATTTATGGAATTAACTCCATGGGAAACACCGGCAGTTATTGATTATAAAAAAACAATGGAACAGTTTGGAGTTAAGCCAATAGCTGATGTTTTGGATAATTTGAAAGAGGAGCATCATTTCTTTAGGAGGAATATTATATTGGGTCATAGAGATTTTGAGAGAATAGTTGATGCTATAAAGAATAATAAAGAGTTTGCAGTAGTTAGTGGAATGATGCCTTCTGGAAAAATGCACTTTGGGCATAAGATGGTGGTAGATTTATTAAAATTCTATCAAAAATACACTGACAATATAAATATCCCCATAGCTGATTTGGAGGCATATTGGACAAGAAACATGAGCTTTGAAACTACAAAAGAATTAGCTTTAAATGAATATATAACTAACTACATAGCTTTAGGGTTGGAACCAGAAAAAATTAATGTTTATTTACAATCAAAATATCAGAAAGTTAAAGATTTGGCTTTAATTTTATCTAAAAGAACAAATTGGAGTGAAATGAAAGCAATTTATGGATTTAAAGGAGAAACAAATATTGGACATGTCTTTGCTCCAATAGTTCAAGTTGCAGATATTTTACATCCTCAACTTGATGAAAATTTAAATCCAGAACCTAAACCAGTTGTTGTTCCCGTTGGAATAGACCAAGACCCTCATATAAGATTAACAAGGGATATCGCAAATAGAGCTAAGGAATATAACTTCATCCCTCCTTCTTCAACCTATCATAGATTTATGACTGGATTGTTAGGAGGAAAAATGAGCTCTTCAAAACCAGAGACAGCAATATTTTTAACTGATGATGAAAAAACTGTTAAAAAGAAGATATTCTCAGCTAAAACTGGAGGAAGAGAGACTTTGGAGGAGCATAAAAAATATGGAGGAATTCCAGAAGAATGTGTAATTTATGAACTATTCTTATATCACTTAATCTTAGATGATAAAGAACTTGCTGATATATATCAAAAATGTAAAAATGGAGAGCTAACTTGTGGTAAATGTAAAAAAATGGCTTATGAAATGGTTGTAGAGTTTTTAAAAGATTTGAAAGAGAAGAGAGAGCAAGCAAAGGAAATTGCTGTAAAAATCTTAGAAGGAAAGTATTAAAAATTTATAAAAATTTATTTTAATTATCCTTCCTCTTTTTTAATAATTCAACTACAAAATCTTTCTTTTTAATTGCTTCATCACATGCTTTTTTAACCTTTTCTTTCATCTCCTCAAAGTTTTTAGGTTTTTTCTCACCAACAACCTTTTTAACTGGTGTGTAGGCAGATTCTCTAAACATTGGTTTTAGTGGAATTTTTTTGTTTCCATCAACTAAATAACTCTCATTACCTTCTTCAACATATCCTACTTCTATAGCTCCAGTAACTTTTTTTATCTCTTTAGCATATTCTTCTGGACATATAATCATTAGAGAGTCTGTAGAAACACCGAGAGGGTCTATATTCAATGCTTCAAGCATTTCCAAAACCTTTGGATTAATTGTTTTATAAACTTTCTCTTTATCAAATATTAATGAAACTTTGGCTGTTTTTGAAATTTCATAAGCATCTCCCCTTAAACCACCATTTGTAACATCAGTCATTGCATGAATATTTTTAATTAAACCACTTTTAATCAAATTTTGGCAAGCTTTTATAAAATCTACATTTAAAGTTTCATAAATCACATCAAACCATCCGTAATATAAGGCAGTTGTCGTTATTGTCCCTCCCCCACTACCCTCTGTCATCAATATGATATCTCCAATCTCAGCATTTCTTCTTGCTGTTGGTTCTCCTTCTTTAATAACTCCAATTGCTCCAACAGCACTAACCAACCTGTCTCCAATTACCATATCTCCTCCAACTCTTAAAGTGCTTCCCCCTATTAAAGGAACATTAACCGCCTCAGAAACTGCACATATTCCTGCTGTAAAATCAAATATTTTTCCAATATCTCCATCATCAGCTAAATGCACATCACTAATTAAAGCAACAGCCTCAGCTCCCATAACATAAATATCTCTTAAAGCAGCTCTTGCTACATGAAAACCTCCTAAGAATGGGAAATCACTAAGCCTTGAATGAGTCCCATCTATTGCTGCAACTATATATTTTGCATCAGCCTTAACAATTCCAGCATCATCTTGCTCTTCAGCTGAAACATAGGCTTTAACTTTAGTGCTTTTAACTATCCTTGCTATCTCTCTATGAACAAAAAAATCTCCTTCTCCTCTACTTCCAACTCCCATTTCTCCCATTGTAACTTTTGACTCTGGATATTTCAACAGGTTTTTTAAATTCTCATCATCAATTTCTTTAAATTTTTCAGTAGTTTTTACCTCTTCTAATATTGCTTTTATAAACTTTTTAGCAAATTCTTCATCCACATTTTCTTTAATTTCTAAAATTCTCTTAAATCCATCTTCAATAATCTTATTTTCTGGAATTTTTTTTCTTAGACATCTTCTAACATATCCCTCTAAGTCCATTTTTTCACCCAATAAAAACTTATAAATATTAGCTTTTGTATTTTCAATATTAGTTTTATAATTATTAATTATAATTATGAGATTATAAAAATTATTTATTTAGATGTACAAAAATTTACAGGAAAAAACAAATTTTTAACTAAGTTTAAGGTGTGAGTATGTTTTCAATGAAATTCAAAACAACTGAGGAATTACCTGAACCATCTCCAAGATTGATTGACCAAGTTATTGGGCAAGATGAGGCTGTAAAAATTGTTTTATCAGCTGTAAAAAATAAAAGAAATGTTATTTTGTTAGGAGACCCAGGAGTAGGGAAGTCAATGATAGTAAAAGCAATTGGAGAAATATTACAAGATTTTGGAGAATTTACACCTTATTATGTTATTGCAAAACCAAATTTAAACAATATGGAAAGACCAATAGTAGAGGTTATTGATGGAGAATATAAAGAAGATTCCAAAGATGTAGCAAAATTAGACTTTAAATCTCCGAATTCAACAACTCTACTTTTAATAATGATTATAGCAATTTTATTATCAGAGTTTCTTTTAAGAGGTATGCCTGAAACCTATCTACTTGCAGCGGTAACTATAATATCTCTCATAGTTTTAATATTTGGATTTGTAATAATATTAACTACTATAATGGGGACATCAAGGTCTTCTATGTCAAATAATTTGAGCCCAATGGATTTAAAACCTGTTCTGCTGTATGAATGCAAAAAAAGGCCTCTTGTAAGAGCAAGTGCTTACAACGTAACAAGGTTGTTAGGAGATATAAAACATTGTCCATTAGGAGGAAGACCTCCATTAGGTACTCCTCCACATAAGAGGATTATATTGGGAGCAATTCATGAAGCACACAGAGGAATTTTGTATGTAGATGAAATAAAGACAATGCCATTGGAAGTGCAAGATTATATCTTAACTGCCTTACAAGATAAAAAGCTTCCAATTAGTGGAAGAAACCCAAATTCAAGTGGGGCTACTGTAGAAACAAATCCAATACCTTGCGATTTCATCTTAATAATGTCTGGAAACATGGATGATGTTTATAATTTAAGAGCTCCATTGTTGGATAGAATTGACTATAAAATAGTTTTAAAGAACAAGATGGACAACACATTAGAGAATAGAGATAAGTTACTACAGTTTATAGTTCAAGAAATTAAAAATAATAACTTAAACCCAATGACTTATGATGGATGTTGTGAAGTTGTAAAAATTGCTCAATACTTAGCTGGTTCTAAGGATAAATTAACCTTAAGGCTAAGATTGTTATCAAATATAATAAAAATGGCTAATGATGTAGCAATGGGCAAAGATATTGAGGAATTATTGGGTAATTTTGATGAGAGAGGTAACTATGAACCTGAAACTCAAAAAGATAAAAATAGCAAAGTGTATATAACAGCTGAGCACATAAAAAAAGTATTTGAATCAGGAATCTACAGTATGGAGAAACAAGTGGCATTAAACTACATTAAAAACTTCAAGAGATATAAGCATATTATGCCAAACGATAAGCCAAAGGTTGGAGTTATATATGGCTTAGCAGTTTTAGGAACTGGAGGAATTGGAGATGTAACAAAGATTATAGTTCAAATATTAGATTCAAAAAATCCTGGAACTCATCTACTAAATATTTCTGGAGATATTGCAAAGCATTCAATAACTTTGGCTTCAGCATTATCAAAAAAACTTGTTAGTGAGGGTAAATTGCCACTACCTAAGAAGGATATTGACCTAAATAACAAAGATATATATATTCAATTCAGCCAGTCCTATTCAAAGATTGATGGAGATAGTGCTACAGCTGCAGTTTGTTTAGCAATAATCTCAGCTTTATTAGAAATTCCATTAAAACAGGACTTCGCTATAACTGGAAGCTTAGATTTAAGTGGAAATGTTTTAGCAATTGGAGGAGTTAATGAAAAAATAGAGGCAGCAAAGAGATATGGGTTTAAAAGAGTAATAATTCCTGAGGCAAACATGGTAGATGTTATTGAGACAGAAGGAATAGAGATTATTCCTGTAAAAACTTTAGATGAAATAATACCTCTTGTATTTGACTTAGATTCTATAAAATATAAAAAAGAAGATATTAAAACAAATTAATAGTTTAAATAGTTTAAAAAGAAGTGCTACTATGGATGATAATGAAATTGAAGAGAGATTGGAGGTATTGAGTAAAAAAATTTTAGAAATTGAGAAAAGAGTAGATGCAAAACTTATTAATTATGAAAATAAATTAAATAAAAAAATTGAAAATAATCTAAAAAATGACATTATAATATTTATGGGGATGTATTTAAGAACAATAGATGAATTTAAAAAAATTTTGTCCGTTATTAAAACATATATATTAATTATTAACTTATTAATTGTAATCTTATATTTTTTGATTATAATAATTTTAATAAAAGTTTTTATTTTATAAAAAGTGAGATTATGGATAAAAGCCAGTTTATTGAAATCTGTAAAAGATTGTATGACAGGAAGTATGTTGTGGGTAGTGGGGGAAATGTATCAGTTAGAGAAGGAAATAAAATATATTTAACACCTACTGGCTCAATCTTAGGATTTTTAAAAGAAGATGACATAGCTGAAGTTGATTTAGATGGTAATGTTATAAAAGGAAAACCTACATCAGAAAAAAATTTCCACTTAATGATTTATAAAAAAAGAAAAGATATAAATGCAATAATTCATACTCATTCACTTATTTCAACTTTTTTATCAACAATAAATAAGGAAATTGAGCTTTTAACACCAGAAGGAGAAATATTTTTAAAAAAGATTGGTTATGTGGATTATTTTGAAGCAGGTAGTTTGAAATTGGCTGAAGAAACTGCAAAAAGAGATGAAGATGTAATTATATTAAAAAATCATGGTGTTGTGTGCTTAGGAAAGGATTTGATAGATGCATATATAAAGGTAGAAGTTTTAGAAGAACAGGCAAAGCTCACACTTTTAAAGCATTTATCAAATAAATTATTTAACCCTCTCTAATTCACTAACAATGCTCCATATTTGAGTTCTTGTGTGAAGTGGCATGTTTGGGTCGTTGCTAATCTCATCCAATATATGAATTGCGGTTGCACTTCTAACAATTGGTTCCTCCCCCTCTTTTAAAACAGCTTCCTTAGCTTTTTCTGCAGCAGCTCTAATGTTTCTTGGAACTGTTGTATCATTAATTATCTCATCTAACATTAAAGCGACCCCTTTTAATATTTCTTCAGGTGTTTTCTCCCTCGCTGCACTACCAAATACCATAACTCTCACCTCCAAACAAAGCATTATAATATTTAAAAGAGAAAAAGTTAATCAGTAATATTAATTGTTTAGTAGGGGTAGGGGTCTGTCCAACATAAACAATGTTGGACTTGAGTGTCATCAACCCAGCCTCCCTCTGGGTTCATTGGGAGGCATAGGTCTCTTCCCCTGTCGAGGGGACCCCAGCTCCTCCCATTAATTAAAAGTTGATGATAACTGTCCCTCTTGGGACTCCATTTTCTCACGCATCTGGGACAGCTTTCATTATCTCTTTATATATAAACTCTTAGCTTTAACTATTTATTACTTTAGGAAATATTTAGGTTTATCGGTGGAAATATATGTGTGGTATTATTGGTTATATTGGAAATGATAAGGCTTCAAAAATCTTATTAAATGGTTTAAGAAGGCTAGAATATAGAGGATATGACAGCTGTGGGATTGGGGTTATTAATGAGGACAAGTTAATTATTAAAAAAAATGTTGGAAAAGTTGAAGAAGTTGCCGAAAAAGAAGATTTTTTAAGTGTTTATGGAAATATGGGAATAGGACATTGTTTGCATCCAGATACTTATATTATACTACCAAATGGAAAAATAAAAAAGATTTCTGAAATTGATGATAAAAATGAGGTTTTATCAGTTAATTTTGAAGATTTGAAAGTATATAATAAAAAAATCAAAAAGTTTAAACATAAAGCACCAAAGGTATTATATAAGATAAAAACAGCTTTTTCTGAACTTATCATAACTGGAGAACATAAACTGTTTGTTGTAGAAAATGGAAAGATAGTTGAGAAATGTGTTAAAGATTTAAATGGACGTGAGTTAATTGGTATAGTAAGGAAGTTAAATTATAATTTTAATAATAGAGTTGAGTTTAAGGATGTGTATGTTGAAAGGCATTATAAGTTAGACGAAACAATAAGAAATAAACTAAGAAAAGTTAGAGAAAAATTGGGATTAACAAGAAAAGACATTGAAAGATTAGTAGGAGTAAAAGAAAGCTACATTGAAAAAATTGAAAATGGAAGATTGGAAAGCATTAAAGAAGAGAAATTAAAGAAATTATGCTCTCTCTATGGCATCAACTTTGAAGAGATTGTAGATAAGGATAATTTACATTATACAAATCCTGTCAAATTTCCAAAAACTCCAACTCATGAATTAATGCAAATTATTGGTTATATTATTGGAAATAGATGCTCTTTAAATAGAATGTTAAGATTAAAAGATGAAAGAAAAAAAGTCTTGGAATATTACAATAAACTATTTAAAAATGTTTTTAACGTAGAAGGAAATATCAAAAAAGGTGAGGGCAATTATTACATATTGGAAATAAACAGCAAATACTTAGTTGATTGGTTTAAAGGGAATATTCCAGAGTTGTTTAATAAAACAGGTCATGAGAGAACTCCTGAATTTGTATTTAGATTAAATAATGATTTAGTTGCATCATATTTAAGGGGAATATTTGATGCAGAAGGTTATATAGGAGGTGATGCTAAGCAAATTGGTATAGGAATGACTTCCGAATGCCTTATAAAAGAAATTCAGTTCTTATTGTTGAGATTTGGAATTTTAGCATCATATTTAAAAATAGAGAGAAAAGAGAAAAATTGGAACAATTTCCATAAACTTCTTATAAGTGATAAAAAATCCTTTGAATTATTTAAGAAATACATTGGCTTTACTGCAAAGGACAAAATGGAAAAATTAAAGGGCATATTAAACAAAATGAAAGGACTTAGCTTTAGATATATTTCAGTTCCACTGACTAAAAAAGAAATTATGGCATTTGTAGGTGTTTCATTAAAAACAATAAAAAATGAAGATAACTATTGCACCGACTATACAATAAAAAAGATTATCGAAGAACTAAACAGTAGAGGATTATATGACAAAGCAAACTATCTAAAAAAATTCTTAGATGGAGATGTAGTTTGGACAAAATTTGAGATTGAAAAGATTGAATCAGATATTGAGTATGTTTATGATTTAGAGGTTGAGGAATATCATAACTTTATTGGAAACTTAATAATTAATCATAATTCGAGATGGGCTACACATGGAAATATAAGCAAAGAAAACGCTCATCCTCACACTGACTGTAAAGAGGAGATTGCGGTAGTTCATAATGGGATTATAAGTAATTATAAAGAGCTAAAAGAAGAATTAACAAAGAAAGGTCACAAATTTAAATCAGAAACAGATACTGAAGTTATTCCACATTTAATTGAAGAAGAATTAAAGAAATTTGAAGAAATTAATGAAGAAAATTACATAAAAGCCGTTAAAAATGCAATTAAAAAACTAAAAGGAACTTATGCATTGGCAATAATAAATAAAAACTTTCCAAACCTATTAATTGGAGCAAGAAATGAAAGTCCTCTAATTTTAGGAGTTGGAAATAACTGCTACTTTTTGGGAAGTGATGTAACTGCATTCTTAGATTACACAAATAAAGCAATTCCTTTAGAGGATGGAGATATTGTTATAATTAAAAAGAAAGATAACGGCTATGATGTTGTTATAGAAAACAATGGAAATGTTGTAGAAAGAAAAATAATTGAAATTAATTGGGATATTACTTCAGCTGAAAAGATGGGATATCCTCACTTCATGCTAAAAGAAATTATGGAACAACCAGAGGTTTTAAAGGTCTCTGCCAAGATATCAGCTGAAGAAATTAAAAAATTGGCTGAATGCATTAAAGATTATGATAGGATTTATCTTGTAGCTATGGGAACTTCTTTACATGCAGCAATGGTTGCAGAATACTTATTTGCAAAGCTTGGGAAGTTAGTTATTGCATGTGATGCCTCTGAATTTTTAAATAAAGGGGTTGTTGATGAAAAAACATTAGTTATTGGTATTACACAAAGTGGAGAAACTTATGATACATTAAAAGCTTTGAGATTTGCTAAAAGTAAAAAAGCTAAAACTGCAGTTATAGTTAATGTTTTAGGGAGTACAGCTACAAGAGAGACAGATATAACTATAATGATGGGGGCAGGAATAGAGATAGCAGTTTGTGCAACTAAAACATATACCTCACAGTTAATGATACTCTACAGATTGTTTATTGAGTATGGAAAGCTTTTAGGCAGAGATATGAGCAAGTATGAAAAAGAGATTGAGAAGATTCCAGACTATATAAAACAAGTTTTAGATGAAAGAGATATTATTAGGAATATAGCCAATAATTTAAAGGTAAATAACTACATATTCATCTCTAAAGGGATAAATATTGCAAGTGCTATGGAAGGAGCGTTAAAATTTAAAGAAATAACTTATTTACATGCAGAGGGAATGAGTGGAGGCATGTTAAAGCATGGGACTATATCATTAATTGATGAAAACATGGATACTGTAGCAATAGTTCCTCCAAGAGATTCTCCTGTATTTAATTCAATACTATCAAATATAGAGGAGGTTAGAGCAAGAGGGGGAAAGGTAATAGCAATAACTCCAATTGAAATAGAGGGAGCTGAAAATATATTAGTTCCAGAAGTTATTGAGGAGATTTCTCCAATTGTTTATGCTCCAGCTTTCCAGTTATTGGCTTATTATAAAGCTGTTGAACTTGGGAGAGACGTAGATAAGCCAAGAGGTTTAGCCAAGAGTGTTACTGTTGAATAAGTTAAATTTATATAATGTAGTATAAAATAACTTTTTAAAATTTAAAGAGGGAAAAGTCATGGTTATTAAAAAAATTATAAAGAAAATTAGAGGAAATAAGGACATACCAAAACCTGTTGAAGTTCCTGATGAAGAATATATAGTTATTGGAGAAGAAAAACCTTCCTATATCTTAGAGAATGAGACAGAAGTTGAGCCAGAAGTTTTAGAACCTAAAGAATCTAAAGAAGAAGTAAAAGAAATAAAAGAAGTAATTAAAGTAGAAAAAATTCTACCAAAATTGTATGTTGTTAGGATTAAACATCCTTTGGACTTTGAAAATATAAAAGATAGAGTTTCAGAATACGATGTTGTGATAGTAAATTTTGAGGAGGTGCCATTTGAATCTATTTTAAAAGAACTTAATGAGTTTAGGGATTATATGAATGTTTTAAATTATAAATTGGGATTTGTTGCTGAAAATGTGTTGTTAGCTTATAAAGATGAGGTAATATTGGATAAATATATTTCAAAGATTACTGATGATGCTGAAAGTGTGTAATTCTTTATAGTTGTGTGCAAAATAAAATAAACTTGTATAATGACAATTAATAATTCCTTATTTTATTTAAGATAGTTTTGCACACAACTATATTTTATTTTGGTGGTTAAATGAGAATAGCTATTACTGGAACTCCAGGAGTTGGGAAGACTACAGTTTCAAAAGTTTTAGGGGACAAATTGGGAATAAAAGTTATTGATATTACAGAAGTTGTAAAAAAATATAAACTATATACTGAAAAAGATGAGGATATGGACTCTTATGTTATTGATTTTGAGAAATTGGAAAAATTCATTGATGAGATTGAGGAAAAAGAAAAGAATATTATATTAGATGGTCATGTATCTCATCTTTTAAATCCTGATTATGTAATAGTGCTTAGATGCAATCCTGAAATTATTAAAGAACGGTTAGAAAAGAGAGGTTATAAGCCAAAGAAGGTTTTAGAGAATGTTCAGGCAGAGATATTGGACGTCTGTTTATGTGAGAGTAAAGGTAGAGTTTATGAGATAGATACAACAAATAGAAGCATAGATAGTATAGTTAATGAGATTATTGAAGCAATAAAAAATAAAAAAGAAAGAAAGGGGATTGTAAATTGGATGGAGGAATATTTTGATTACTTAACTACAACCTTTTAAGAAAAGGCTAATCAAAATGGATGAATTGCAATGCCTCTTAGATTATTAAAAAAATTCATTAGTTATTAAATAATTTCCTAATAACAAAGCATCAAAATCTGCCTTTAAAAAGCTTTTTATAGTATCTTTTTCATCACAAACTATTGGCTCGCCATGTAAATTAAAAGAAGTATTTAAAACTACAGGAATACCTATAGAATCATAAATATATTTTATTATATCATAATATGTTTCATTAGCTTCTCTTTTTAATGTTTGTGGTCTTGTTGTCTTATCTACATGGATAACTCCCTCTATTTCTTTTATTTTTTCTTCTTTAACCTTAAATATTTGAGTCATAAATGGAGAGTATCTTGGATTTATTAAATACTCATCTACAAACTCATATAGTATTGTTGGAGCAAATGGCATAAACCAACTTCTTTTTAACTTTTTATTTATTTTTTCTTTATTTTCTTTTGTTGGTAATGCTATAACACTCCTATTCCCTAAAGCTCTCGGACCAAACTCCATTTTTCCTCTTGATAGACAAACAATTTTATTCTCTAAGATTAGATTTCCAACGACTTCTGGAATTTCATCCTCCTCTATAAAATTTATTTTATAGCCATTAAGTTTGTTTTTTAGTTCTTCTAAAATTTTTTCAGCTTTTTCATTCTCTATTTCATATCCAAAGTATGTATTGTTTATATTTATTCTATCTATTCTTTTATCCGCCAAACTTGCTCCTAAGCAAAGGCCTTCATCCCCCATAAAAGGTGGAACAAATAAATTATATTTTTCAGCAATTTTTGAGTTCAACTTAACATTTTGAGCCACTCCACCAACAAATACAACGTTATTTATGTTATATTCATAAGCTAAATCATTAATTGCCTTTAAAACAACATCCTCTAAAGTTCTTTGAGCAAATTTTGATATCTTAACTTTATCTTCAAAAGTTAATTGGTTTTTATTCTTAATTAATAATTTTTTTAATGCTTTGGTAGCTTCATAACCAATAACTCCAAGATAGTTTTTAAATGATTTTAATTCTTTTATATAGTCAATGGTTGTTAATGTTATATCCTCTTTACCATCATAAGATGAGAGAGACATAACTTTACCTTCATCTTCCATAGGTTTAAAACCTAAAAGTTCGGTTATTGATGCATAAAAATCTCCAACAGAGTCAATTAAATCACTTTGAGCTATAATCTCTAAATTATTTTTGTTTGCTATAGATGCTAAAAAAGATAATCCATCCCCTCCTCCATCTATTGAAATAACTAAAGCTTCTTTAAATTCTGACAACTTAAATAAATATGAATGAGCTATATGATGATAAAAATAGAGAAATTTTTTATTTATCTTGCTTTGAAATTCTTTCATTTTTTTTATTCTTTCTCCTCTTCTAAAAACTCCACCAATAGAAATATAATCAATTTTATCAGCTTTAACTCTACTTAAAATATAATTTACTGAGTTTTCTGGAAAACCTCTTTGATTTTTCTTTCTTGTAAATCTTTCTTCACTCATTGCAAATAAAATTTTATCTTTATCCACTAATGAGGAGCTTGCATTATGTCCATCACAAATACCCAAAATCATATAAACACCAAATACATATTTATAGCTCTCCAATTGCCTTTAATTTTCTTTCAATTGTATTTTCTTTATCTTTCCTTTCATCAATTTTTAATTGACTTACAACTCTATCAACATCATTTAAAACTGTTGAGTGAGCTTCTTTAAAAGCTTTTAGAATTTCATCTAAATCTCCTTCCAATACAGTTCCCATAGCATTTGTCTCAACTTTTAAGTTGTATTTTTTAAAAACATCAATTGCTTTTTTAACATATTTTGAAACGCTTGCTCCTTTTCCTAAGGGAATTATAGAGACCTCAGCCACGACCTTTCTCATTTTAACCACCAAAAAAAATATATAAAAATGACAAAATGAAGATAAAATAGAAAGTTTATCTATTATTCTAAATCACTTAATAATTCTTTTAATTTCTCTTTAACTTTTTCTAACTTGTTAGCTAATTGTTCGTTTTCTTTCTTAAGTTTTTCAATTTCTTCCTCTAACTTCTTAATATCAGCCAACTTTTTCTCTAAGTCTTCTTTTCTAACAACAGCTTCTAAGAATTTTTCTACCTCTTCAATATTTAATTCTCCTTTCTTTATCATCTCATATGTTTCTATAACGAGCTTTCCTGCTTTTGTTTCTCCTTTTAAGTGCTTTCTAATTGTTTGTTCAGTTCTTCCCAATTCATCGGCAATTTCTCTTATTGTATATCCAGCTTTTTCTCTTGCCAACGCTCCTGCTGCAATAGCCAATGAATCTACCCATGTAACTTTCTCAACAGGGTCTTTTATTAACTCTAATATTTCTGGTCTGAATAATGTTCCTAAGATTAAGATATGCTCTAATTTGTCTATTTCTGTCTTTGATGTAGGAACTAATGGTATCATACTCATCCCCCACACATATTTTTATTTTTATCCTATGTTAATTATTTTTATTATTCCTTATTTTAATAATTTACTACATAGTGTTTATTAGTTGTGTGCAAAACTATCTTAAATAAAATAAGGTATTAATGAATGCCTTCTTTAAGGAAGGCTTTCAAATTATCCTTTTTAAAGTTTATTTCATTTTGCACACAACTATAATTATCAAAAATTTTATCTAAGCTTTAACACTTTATCTGAATATACAATGATTCCTTCATCAGTTATATCAAATGGATGCCTCTTCAATGAATGGCTTGTTCCTCTCATCTTCCACACAATTAAGCTTCTCTTTAACTCTCCATTAATTTCATCTAAATCTAATCTTATAATCCCATCTACTGCATGCTCAACTCCTGGCCCTCCAAATCCTCTCTCTCCAACAGATATTTGAGATGTAAAGATGGCAGTGCATCCTAAGCCAGAGATAACCCTCTTTAATAAAAATACTGTTTTCCTTGCCATCATTGGCTTGTTTATATATAATGTTGTTACTGAATCAATCCCTATTCTTTTAGCTCCAATGTCATTTATTGCAGTTTTTAAAACATCTATTAATTCCCTCTCATCATTTGGGTCATTTACAACATACTTCTCTCTTTTTGCAGCACTACCAATTCCATAAGTGAAGGCATCAACTATGGCAAATTTTCCTTCTTCCTCTAACTTTCTAACATCCCATCCAAATTGTTTCATATTCTCTCTAATTTGAACTGGATGTTCTTCTAAAGCTACTAAAACACTTGGTTCATTGTATTCTACAGTCCCTTTGTATAAAAATTGCTGGCAGAATATAGATTTTCCAGTTCCAGGACCTCCAGATAATAGAACAACGTTTCTTTCAGGAATTCCTCCATGTAATATATCATCCATTCCAGGAATTCCAGTCTTTAATCTTTTCATGCTTTCACCTAATTTTTATATTTTATATTTTTTATTACAATTATATTTAATATTTCATTATTAATATTCATTACGTGGTATTTATACATTGATAAAAGTGGTAACATGAGAGCTTATCCTATTAGAACAAAATATATAAAAAAAGGGGAAAATTTTATTCCAATTGTTATAGAGGCATTAAAAAATAGTGGAATTAAATTAGAGGATGGTGATTTTGTTGTATTAAGTGAAAAGATGGTTTCAACTGCTGAGGGAAATTTTGTTGATGAAAGCAAATTTAAATCTGGAGTTTTAGCTTATTTTTGTTACTATTGGTCAAAATATCTTTGGGGCTATGTACTTGGAAAATTATTTAAAATTAAAGAAGATAAAATAAAAAATTTAAGAAATATGCCAAAAGAAGAAACTTTAAGGCATAAACAAACAATTATAGAAACTGTTGGGTTAAGATATGCTTTAAAACCTTATGCTGAGGGAGGTATAGATTTAACAAACGTTCCTGGAACTTATGCCTGCCCTTTACCAAAAAATCCAAAAAAATGGGCTGAAATATTATATAAAGAGATAAAAAAGGAATTGGGTGTTGATATAGTTGTTATGGTTGCAGACACTGATGCCACATATAAAGTTTTAAATTTTTATGTTACTGCTCTTCCCTATGCAATAGATGGAATAATAAGCGGAATTGGTGTTTTTGGTTTTATTCTTGGGAGGTTGGCTGATGTTTTAAAGATTGGGGGGTTTGCTGGATGCACACCATTAGCAATAGCTGGAAATGAAATTTATAAAAAATATACAATAGGTCAGCTTGTTAGAATAGCTTTTATCTGTGATAGGGTTCATAAAACAATAAAAAACATTAATGAAGTTTTAGAAAAATATAACTCCTATATAATAACTGAAGAAATTTTAGAAAAGTTAGAGCATACACCAGTAGTAGTTGTTAAGATGAAAGAGGAGTATTTACCACCCAAGCAAAGCAAAGATAAATCCAACAACTCCAATTAGTGTTGCTACAAATGAGATAGGATATATTTGTTTAAATAAAAGCACTGGAGAGAATGCCCTAACAAATGTGGCTAATATTGGAAATATTACAGCTATAGCAAAGTTTTCAATGATTGTTATCGGATTATTTATGTCAGGAGCTATTCCCAAATATAAGGTTGCAAATAAACTACCCAAAGTAATTAATAAAAGCTCTTTACTTGCTAAATATAAAGCTCTATACTTAGCCATCAACTCCATTGTAGGTCCTTCAATAACATCCGCCTTTGTGTGAGTTATTGAAAATGGATATTCTTTAATCATTATAACATAGCCAATGAAATAGCATATAGCTCCAAATATTCCAGCTAATGAGAATAAAAATGGCTCTCCAACAATATCTTTTAAGAATATACTCTGCTTTTGAACAAATGGAAGAAAAATTGCCAAATAAAATGGAAATGAACCAATTGTTATCATTTTAAAACTTCTTATAGCTCCCAACTGCTCCAATGAAAGCTTTAAAGTTCCTAAAAAATTAGTTCCTTTACACTCATCTATATAAGGCATTCTCCAACCCATAATTGAAAATGCCAAAGAACCTAAAATTATATACATCATCTCTTCTAATTTTAGCAGACCAACAATACCAATTACATTAGATAAAATATAAAAAGATGTGATTGATGTTATAGCCAATATAGCCCATAAAACAGCTATAGAAAGGAGAGGCAACAAATTATATAATTTTGGTAAGTTTGCATCTGGCGTTTTTGTTTCTTTAAATAAAAACTTAAACAATGCCCAAAATCCAGGGGCTAATATACTTGGTCCTATTCTTTGTTGTATTCTTGCCTCTATTTTTCTCTGAATTCCTGGAATGTATGTGGAGATAGCAAAAGCTAATGCTGGAATGCCAATTATTGAAATTATTTTGTCAATCATAACATATCCCTCAGAAAGATTTTAACGTTATTTATCTACCTTCAATAACTTTAGGTAGAGCTTTAACTATCCCAGCTATAATATCTTCAGGTCTTGGAGCACAGCCAGGCACTTTAACATCTACTGGGATTATATTTTCAACTGGTCCTGCTATAAAATCTGAAGTTCCTAAGTCTCCACCTATGTTTTTATAAACACCTCCCATTAACGCACATGCTCCAACAGCAACAACGGCTTTTGGCTCTGGAATCTTTTCATAAATCTTTCTTAAAGATTCAGCAACAACTTTAGTAACACATCCAGTAACAACTAAAATATCCGCCTCTCTTGGATTAAATGTTAAAAAAACATTATACTGCTCGGCATCATAAAATGGAGAAAAGATAGCATTAACAACCTCAATATCACATGCATTACATCCACCAGTATAAACAAGCATAACATGAATGCATTTTTTTCTTGCCATTTTTTTAATCATAATGCCACCAATAATCTATCATTATTGTTAATGACAAATTGATATAATTAAAATATAAATAAGTTATGCTTCTTTAGATTTTATTAGAATTTTTAATATGCAAATTAGATTTTTTAATTTTACTTTCTTGCTTTTATATACTACTTATTGGAATTTGGTATTAGAAAATTGATAAAAAGTAATACTGATTTTTCCAATGGAAAATTTTTATTTTTTAGGGATTTTAGATGTTTGTTTTTATTTTGTATGTTTTAAAATTTGATAAGAGTTATTTTATATAAAATCTCTTCTTATTGTACTTATTTTTCTTTATGGTTGTGCGTTTTATTTATAAAGAGTTTGCACAATCTTTGAGGTTGTCGAAAAATATTAAACTAACTGATAGTAGATAATACGAAATATGAAGCGGGAAGAAAATAAGAAAACAAGAGAGAAAAAGAAAAGTTTCAAGAAGCGGAAGGATTATTGGAAAGCTTACGACCTTAGATATAAGAAATACGACATAGTGGAGACATATATATTTATTTTACGTATTATAAATAAGTTAAATCGCCCCTCGATAGAAAGACGAAGGGTAGGTCGAGCTCTAGCTATATCCCATAATGAATATATGGCTGTTCAAATATTAAAACATATCTACACACTTAGTTTGAGAGACTTAGAGACCATATCGAATATCCTACCAGTAAAGCATTCAAACGAATAGATTATACCTCTTTGTCAGCCTTACTTACCTTTACGTATGTAATTATAGACAATTTACTGAAACAGCCCACCAATAAAATATATATCGCTGACTCCGCGGGTGTTTCCATAAATAGATTATATAGTGAATGTATTTATCGAGGAAAACGGACTAAACGACGAGTGTTTGGTAAATTGCATATTTTAGCATGCTATTATCCTAACTATGGCTATATTCCAGTAGTTGCTGCCCGTTGGGGCACTAATTATAGTTCCGATAGTGCAAACTTATTAGAAATGCTTAAACAAATCGATTTTTTAGATATTGAATATCTATTGGCTGATAGTGGATACGATTGCTGTGAACTGTTCGAATACTCACTAAATCACAACATCTCCCCCATAGTTAAAACTAAAGAGTTTAAATGGGATTATAAAACCAATAAGGTTAGAAAACGAATCAAAGGTATGTTTAATCAAAATTTATATAGATACCGTGGAGTCGTGGAATCCATTTTTGGTGGGCTGGAAACTAAAAACCGTCTAAAATTAAACGATAGATTGCTAAATATTAGACGAAACAGCACTATCGCTGCTGCAATAGTACATAATATATTAATATTAATGAGATTATCAGTATTAATACATAATACTTCATACTCTTCCTAATTCAATTTTTCGACAACCTCCCTCCAATTTTTATATTCTGCATGTCCTTTACTATTATATTTATATATTAAAGACCTACTAAAAACGAAACCGATAACTACTTTTAAATGTAATTATAGTTATTTTTTAACTATCTCACATCCTCCTGGAGGAAGAACTCTTAAAATGTCTTCATCATCAACATCATAATCCTTAAATATCTCTTTAAGTTCTTTAACTACTTTTCCTTTCTCTTTATTACCAGGTTTTAATAGAACCCACTTAATAAAGCTCTTTTGTAAAGTTTTTGGTGGAGCTGTTGTAATTTTTAATGAGCCATCATATTCAATAATTCCAATACCCAACTCTAATGGTGTGTTCCTATAATAATGTCTCTCTCCTCTAATTACGAACGCCCCTCTTTTTAAATATTCCCCACTTTCAGCTGTTTTTGATATCTGTTCAGGTTTAACCCAGTAAGTGTCTATAGCCCCATATCCAAGCTTCCAAGCCCTTGAATGGGAAACAGAAAATTTAGCAACCTCCTCTAACGTTTCTTCATCAACCTCTCTACCATTTGTTTTTATGACTGTGAATGGAGCTCCTTGAATATTTGCGTGGAATACAATATCATCTTTGTCAGTGTATTTTTTAATAATAATCTCGTTTGTTATTGCATCTTTTCCTGCAATTACTAAAAATCCATTGATAACAGTCCATTTAAACTTCTCATACCATTTTCTCTCTTTCTTTACTTTTTTCTTCATCTGTATAGCTTCTTTTTCTTTTAACTCTTTTTCTCCTTTCTTTTTAAGCTCTTCTATTTTCTTCTTGGTTAATTTTATAGCATTTTCTATTCCTTCAATTTTGCCTCTAAGCTTCTTAGCTTTTTCATAATAGCTTTCAGCATTTTCAAAGGCATTTTTCCTTATATCCAAAGAAACTCTCTCCTCTATAACATTATCATCAACCTCTGCTTTTAATCTAATAATTATTTCCCCAACATTCTCATTTATATTTTCAATCAATCCTAAGATTGGATGCTCTTTATTATCTCTAATTATTTTTTTAATTTTTGCCCAATCCATTTTTTCTCTTGCCTGCTTTATAGCATTTAATAGCTCTTCAACAATTTGATAGTTGGCATAAATTAAATCCCCTTTAATTTGGTTTTTCTCTGCATCTTCTTTATACTTCTTCAAAGTTTCTAACTGCCTTTTTAATATGTTTTCCTGCTTTTCAATTTCTCTCTCTAATTTTGATTTTTCTTTTTTAACTACAACGTTTGTTAAAAATTTGGCAAAGTAGTCATCAACCGCTTCTAAAAAACTATTATAATACTTTTTCTCTAAATCTTGATATTTTTTTAAATCAATAGGCACAACATCAAAGTATTCGTTATCTTTTAAAACAATTTGTGGCTTTCTATTGTTAAATATTTCATTAAATAGATTTTTAGATGTTTCAAACAACGTTTTAATCTCTTCTTCATTTAAATCTTTCTTTTTCTTATCTATTCCAGCCCTTTCACAAATCTCTTCAGCATAAAGCCCTCCAATACCAAAAACTCTTGATACTAATCTAACACATTCTACACCTTTATTATTTAAGAAATAATCTTTAAATACCTCATAAGCTATAGAAAAATCTAAATTATATGGATTTAATGGCTTTTGTGGAGGGAACTTATACTTTTCCTTAGGAACTATATTTCTTGTGCTCCATCTCTCCACTCTAAGCGGAGCAATAATTGTATCTTCACTATTCAAAAATATAACATTCCCTTCACCAAATAGCTCAGCAACTAATTTATAAATTCCCTCTTTTGTTTCAAAATACATTATAATTATTCTATCAAAATTTACTTGCTCAATTTTGATTAATTTGGCATTCTTTAAATATTTTCTTAATAGCATGGCAAAAGATGGTGGAAGTTTTGGCTTTTCTCTTTCATAATTTGTTAAAGTTGTATATTTGTATTTACCAATGCTTATAACAAGCTCCCTACTCCCACCTTCGGGAATATGGATTTTTAATATCAACTCTCTATTCTGCTCATTATCAATTAAAAACGCCTTATCCAACCTACCATTAACCAAGTTCTGTAATTCATTTACGACACAACATACATCAACATTAGTCATTTCACTCTTCATAATTTCACCAGAAAAGTTTTTTTATTTTATAGTTAAATAAATAATTAATAAAAAATATTTTGTGATAACATGAAAAAGGAGGAGTTTTTAGGATATTTAAGAGAAGGTAAGTATGACAAATTATCTAAGTTAATTAATAATAATCCTGATATTTTAAGTTTTTTAGATGAATTATTTATTAGCAACGAAAAAGATGATATTAGGAGGGCCTTATTAGTTTTAAAAAGGTTAAATAACAAACTTATTGAAAGATATTTATTTTATATAATCTCAGCTCTAAATGAAAAAAAATCTATATCTAAAAAAGCTGAAGAAATATTAAAAAAGATAAGTAATAAAGAGAATGTTGAAGAGGCAATAATTGAAATTACAAAAAAACATTTGGATGAAAAGATTCTTTACCTATTTATAAAATATATGGAATATGATAATGTATTTTTTAGGGCAATTCTTGAATATACAAAAACTAAAGATATAAATGAAGGAATAAATGTTTTATTAAAAAATTATAATAATTATAATTCAGACGAGATATTAAAAATCCTGGCTAATAAGTTATATTCTCAAAAAAAGTATGAGAAAGAGCTTGTCTTAGATATATTGTTAAGTATAGTTGATTCCTTAGATGATAAACAAAAAGATATCTTAAAGCGTTGTTTAAATCTAACTTTGTTAGGAGATGAAAGCAAAAAACTATACAAAAAATTTAAACAATTATTTGAGAAATTAAATATTCAAATAAAATTGTCAAATGAAGATATAAAATCTCTATTACAATCACATGGAAAAACTGCTTTAAATATAATTTTAAGAGAAAATATTAAAATCCCTTCTAATTTTTATGATAAAGAGTTTTTAAGAGCGTTTTTATATACTGGAGATGAAGAAAATCAGTTTATTGGTGTTAAATTAATATCTTTAAAGAGTGATTCAAAAAATAAAGTTGATTTATTATTTAAATTTTTAAATTATGGATATGGAAAAGCAAAAACATCTGCAATAAGAGAACTTAAAAAAATAGCGCAAAATAATGATGATTTAAGAGACTATATTGAAAATAAAGCGTTGATGTACGCAAAAAAAATGAATTTGAGTTTAAAGATTTCATCTCTAAGAATATTAAAGGAATTTGCTAAGAGAGAATATTTAATGTTTTTAATTAATGAGCATAAAAGATTAAAAGAGCTAATTTATAAATTAGATGAAGAGAAGTATATGGGCGGATTTAGACATATGTTAATGATGGAAGAGGAAATAAGAAAGTGTAGAGTAGCTATGAGATTAATAGAAGAAATTACTGCTGAGATTTGTTTAAAATATGATATACACTATAGTAGTTTAAGAATTTCTGAAAAACTCGGTTATGAATTTTATAAAACGATAGAGTTAATAGGAGCTAAAAATTTAGATTTAATAAATATACATGAGTTTTTAGAGGATGTTAGAAGACATGGGGAACTTATAGTTCATTTAGCAGGAATTGTAAGTAATAATAAAAATAAAATAAACGATGATTTAGCTAAAGAAATCTTAGAAGTCATTGAAAATATATTTATAGAAGATACTGATTTGTTATATGCAAACAAAATCATAATCTATGCTTCTTTAAATAGAGTAGATAAAATTGGAGAAATTATGAATATGGCTGTTGGTTATTATTCAAAATTAGCTTTTATCAACGCAGTTAAAAAATTTATTAGTGAAAATCTTTTAGATGAAGAAATAATAAACTTACTAATTCCAAAAATTGCTGAAATGATATATGAAACAAAAAAATTAAGGTTAATGGCTTTAGAGTTTTTTAAAGAGTATCCTAATAAGCTTGTTATTCCAATACTAATTAACGAAATTGGAACTTATAGGGGAGAAGAAAAAATAATGATAGAGGTTATTGCAAACGCTATATTTAAATATCCGAATAGCATACATAATATTAGAGATTTATTAAATACTGATAAAAGGAGAACTTGCTTAAAGATAACGCTCAAAGTTAGTGAAAGAAAGCCTGAGCTTTTAGAGGATTATATGTATTTACTTGCTTCAATGTATAGTTCTGCAGAGGAAGAGGATAAAAAATTAATAAAGAAGATTTTGAAAAATATTTGTAAAGAAGAGCAAAAATCTATTTTAGAGCCTATTGTTGGTAAGCTATAATTTTTAAAAATAAATAATAAAAATTTTTGGAAGATGAATATGAGGAGGGATGAATATTTTGAAAAATTGTTAGAAGTTATTGAAGAATTAAAAATTGAAGCAGAAGAGAAACCAATTATTGTTGAAGGTAAAAGAGATGTTGAAAGCTTAGAAAAATTAGGTGTTGAAGGAACTTTTATTATAATAGCTAAGATACCAGTTTATTTAATAGCTGATGAACTCGTAAGAAAAGGGATTAAAGAGGTTATTTTACTAACTGACTTTGATAGAAGAGGCAGGATGTTAGCTAAGGCAATAGTAGAAGAGTTTAGACATAGAGGAATTAAAGTGAATACAAAAATCAGGCAAGAAATATTTATTTACACAAATAGTGGAATTAGAGATATAGAGAGTTTATTTTCCTATGTAAATAAGAGATTGTTTTAGAGCATTCTCAATAATTTTTCTCTTTTAATATTTTTAACCATATTTTCATGTTCTATCCTTTCATGAGTTTTTTGTAAACTTTCTTTTATATTGTATATTGTCGATATAATATAATTTTAGCTTTCCACCTATAAATTTTATAATTCCTTCATTTTCTAATTTGTTTAGATTTGATACAGTTTAGTTTGGCCTAAATTTGTTATTTGTAATAAATTTTTTGCAGTTAGTTGTTTATTAATTAGATTTGAGATTACTTCAATCTTATCATCAAAATTGAAATCCTTTAATTCCTCTTTCAATTTATATTCCCATCTTGAAATAATTCAAATATCACTCCAGTAATAAAATAAAAAAATAATAAAATTATTCTGGAATATGACCTCCTGGAACCATAACACTTAATCTCACTTGTTTAACTCCTTTTAAAGCTGTTAATTTATCTGTTAATTCTCTAATTTTCTTAGCATCCCCTTTAACTAATATCGTTTCTAAGCAGTGGTCGTGGTCTAAGTGTAAATGCAAAGTAGCAACAATAATATCTGTATAATTATGCTGAATCTCAGTAATCTTTTCCATAACGTCTGATGCGTGATGATTGTAGATTACGCTTATACTCCCTGCTCTTTCTCCTTCTAAGCTGTGTATCCACTTGTGTTTTATTATATAATCCCTAATAGCATCTCTTATTGCTTCACTTCTACTTGCATATCCCCTTTCAGCAATTATTTCATCAAACTCTTTTAAGAGTTTTGAAGGTAAGGAAATGCTAATCCTATCCATCTCTGTCATGATACCCCCCATTTATTTTTGAACCTATAAATATTACTATTTAATAACTAATATATAAGATTAACTATATTAATAATACTTATTTATAATTGTTTTATAATTGTTTAAGGTGAAATAGAATGAGCTTAATTATTTGCTATTATGGTAAAAATGGAGCAGTAATAGGAGGAGATAGAAGGCAGATGTTTTTTAGAGGTAAGGAAGAAAATAGAAAAATTTTAGAAGAAAAATTATATAATGGAGAAATAAAATCAGAAGAGGAGCTTTATAAATTAGCTGAAAAATTAAATATTAAGATTATAATTGAGGACAGTAGAGAAAAGGTTAGAAAAATATCTGATTCGGTAGTAGTTGGAGAAGTTAGAAGCTTAGGTATTGATGCAAAGAGAAGGAGAGTTTATGCAACAAAAGGAAAATGTGCTATTGTGGAAATTCTAAACGACATGGTTACTAATCAAACAATAAAGGAAGGTTTTGGACTTATAGTTCTTGGAAATAGATTTTTAAAAAAGAAAGCTGAAGAAGAATTAAAAAATACTGCAAAATTATTCCCAATGATGCCTTTAGAACAAATAGAAATTACAATAAGGAATATTTTTGAAAAATTAAAATGGAATCCAAGTCTAAGTAAGGAGTATGATATCTACAAAGTAAATAAATATGAGAAAAATTTTGAGGAGGTAGTTAAAAAAGATATTGAGAACCTATTTAAATATAGAGAAAATTTAAAAAAACAGCTTATTAATTTTGGAAAAGTTATGACTATAGTTAATAAAATTGTAAAAAATGGAGAAATTGGAATTATTAAAGACAAAAAACTTCATCTATATGACGAATACATAGCTATTGATAAAATTGACCCAAATCCAAAGATATTTAAGGTTGTGGAGATAGAAGGCAACTTTAAAGATGGAGATATTGTAGTTATTGAAAATGGAGATATGAAAATAAAAGGGACAAACGAGAGAGTAATTACTAAATATATAATTTGCCATAAATAACGAAGAAAAACCTAAATCTTTATATATTACCTACCATTCATATTAATTGTTTGAGGAAATATTTTGAAGGTGACATTAATGGCAATAGCTATCGCAATAGCTTCTGGAAAAGGGGGGACTGGAAAGACAACAATATCTGCAAATCTTGCTGTAGCATTGGCAAAATTTGGAAAAAAAGTAGCTGTTTTAGATGCTGACATAGCAATGGCAAACTTAGAACTTATTATGGGGTTAGAAGGAAAGCCAATAACTTTGAATGATGTATTGGCCGGCAAAGCAGATATAAAAGATGCAATCTATGAAGGGCCAGAAGGAGTTTTAGTTATACCTGCTGGAGTTTCATTGGAAAAATTTAGAAGGGCTAAGCCAGAAAAACTTGAAGAAGTTTTAAAAGCAATACATGATTTAGTAGATATTTTAATTATTGACTGTCCTGCAGGTATTGGAAAAGAGACATTGATAGCAATATCATCAGCAGATGGTTTAATTGTTGTTGTAAATCCAGAAATTTCTTCAATATCTGATGCACTAAAAATTATAGCTCTAACAAAAAGATTAGGTACTGAGATTATTGGAGCTATTGTCAATAGAGTTTCTAATGAAAGTACAGAGTTGGGAGTTAAAGCAATAGAAACCATATTAGAAGTTCCTGTTATAGGTGTTGTTCCAGAAGACCCTCACGTTAGAAAAGCAGCTGCATTTGGAACTCCTCTTGTTATCATGTATCCAGATTCTCCAGCCGCTCAAGCAATTATGGAAATTGCAGCTAAGTTATGTGGTGTTAAGTATGAAGCACAACTTAAGAAACAGAAAGAGTCATTTATATCTAAATTTATTAAGGGGTTGTTTGGGAGGAGATAAATATGGATATAATAATATTATACATTATTGTAGGTATTAGCTTAGCTCTAAACGTAATACTTGGTATTAAAGTAATGACTCTCCAAAAAGAATTAGAAGAAGTTAAAAAAGCTACAAGATTAACAAAAGAGGAGGTTGATAAACTAAATGAAAGGTTAAGAAAATTGAAAATTGGGGGGTAAGATGAAAAAGATTATCATCTCTCTCTTATTATTATTTTTTATTTTACCAATTTATGCTTCAAATCCAGAAATTTTAATAACTCCAGAAAAATGTCTAGTCAATAATTCCGTGTATGTTATATTTCAATGGAGAGCACCATATACTGTTGAAGATTTTAATGTTACGGTTTCTTCAGATGCTGTAGAATTTAATAACTCAACATTATACTATGCGGGAGTTGTTGAAGATGCTAAAATATTGCATATCTTTGAAGGTAAAGCTATAAAATCTGGAAACCATACAATTAAAATTCAGATGGAATATTTTGTAAATGGGATAACAGTAAAAAGAAAGTTTTTATTCAATATTACAATATTACCACTGTTTAAGATTACATCTAAAAATGTAATTGAAAATATATCAGAAGAAATAAATTATAATATAACAATTCTAAAAAATATTTCTGGAAATATTTCCAAAAATAATATAATAAATAAAAAAATTGTATCCAATATATCAATAAAAAATATTAATATTAGCTCAAATAAAACAAATATATCTAACAATAATATAAAAAATTCAACTCAAACAATAAATAATGGGTCATCAAAATTATATACAACAAACTATACCAATAATGAAACATCAACAGAAAATGTACAATCTACAAATAATGGTAGTTGGTTAATTTATGGGATTTTTGGATTAATTTTAGGGGTAATATTTGGATTTATTGCAATGTATTTAATTAAACTCTAAATATTATTCTATTTTAGCAAAATTTTTTAATTTACGTTACTTTTTTATGGTTTTTAACTTTAAATTTACTATATAGGACTTTTGAAAATTTAGATGCCTGAAGAGCCTTTTAATGTTTATTCCCTACAAAAGTTCTATACATAGACTCTTATTGTGATAGCTTATGATTGCGATAATTCCAGCATTCAATGAAGAGAGAAATATTTTAAAGGTTTTAAGAGATTTGGAAAAGTTGAGTGTTGATGCTGTAGTAGTTGATGATGGCTCTAAAGATAACACTTCAAAAGTAGTTGAAGAATTTGCAAAAAATTCTAAGATTAATGTTTATTTAATAAAAAATGAAAAAAATCAAGGTAAAGCAAAAGCAATAGAAAAAGGAACAAGATTTGCTTTGTCTTTAGATAAATACAAATATATTGTATATATTGATGGAGATTATCAGCATAAGCCTATGGACATTCCAAAATTATTAAAAAAATTAAAAGACACTAATGCAGATGCTGTTTTTGGTGTTAGAAAATATAAGCATATTCCATTGCATAGGCAAGTTTCTAATTTCCTTGCTTCAATTTTAACATCGTTGGCTGTGTTTGTATATTCAAAAAGGTTTTATTTCTTTAGAGATGTTCAGTGTGGATTTAGGATAATAAAGGCAGAGTTCTTGAAAGATATAAAATTTGGAGAAGGTTATGCAGTAGAACATTTTATTGCTTTGCAATTAGCAAAAAAAGGAGCTAAGATTGTTGAAGAATATGTGAGTGTTGAGTATCATGATGAGGCAATTTCTTACATAACTACAAAGAAAATCTTAGAAGTTGCTAAGCAGATTATAAAGTTCATTTTTTTAGAGTAATAATGTAAAACTTTTGCAGTTTGTATATTCTCTGAATTTAGATGCTCTATTAACATTAATTTTTCATACGAAATTATTATATCCCTGCAAAAGTTCTATAAAAATAACAGTAAGCTTTAAATAGTAAGTTAGGAATATGCAAGAATGATAAATTTTATATATATTAGGAACTACAAACACTAAAATCTTATCTTTATCTATACGAAACAGATACAAAAAATAGGTGATGATAATGGCTTCTTTAAGACCAAACAGATGCTATAGGGATGTTGATAAGCCACCATACACAAGAAAAGAGTATGTTAAAGGAGTTCCACAACCAAAAGTAGTTCACTACATTATGGGCAACTTATCAGCTGAATTCCCAGTTAAAGTTAATTTAGTTGCTACAAAACCAATTCAAATAAGACACAATGCATTAGAAGCTGCAAGAGTTGCTGCAAACAAATATTTAACAAAAAAATGCGGAAGATTAGGATATAAATTCCAAATTAGAGTTTATCCACACCAAATATTGAGAGAGCACAAAATGGCTACAGGAGCTGGGGCAGATAGAATTTCAGATGGTATGAGATTAGCATTTGGAAAACCAATTGGAACAGCAGCGAGAGTTAAAGAAGGACAAGCAATCTTAACAGTATGGGTTAACCCTGACAAATTCCAAGATGCTAAAGAGGCTTTAAGAAGAGCAGCAATGAAACTGCCTATTCCATGTAGAATAGTCATTGAGCAAGGAAAAGAATTAATTAAGCAGTAAAAACCTTAATTCATTTTTTCTATTTTTAAATAATTATAGTTTTGTACAAAATAAACTAAGTTTTAAATCCTTTTGCACAAAACTATATCTTCAAGCTCTATTGCTATTTTATCATTAACAAATTTATCCATATATTTAAATCTATGTAAACATAAAAGTTTATATAATCTTCAATATACTATTAATAATTGTCTAAAACATAAAAGGGGATAACAATGAAACTGATTGCATGGTTGGATGAATTATCAAATAAAGATGTTAATATTGCTGGAGGTAAAGGAGCTTCATTAGGTGAGATGTGGAACGCTGGATTGCCAGTTCCACCTGCATTTGTTGTTACTGCCGATGCTTATAGATATTTTATAAAAGATACTGGTCTAATGGATAAAATAAAAGAAATTTTAAGCGGTTTGGATATTAACGATACAGATGCTTTAATAGAGGCTTCAAAAAAAATTAGAAAATTAATTGAAGAGGCAGAGATGCCAGAAGATTTGAGATTGGCTATCATTGAGGCATATAACAAATTATCAGAGATGTGTAATGAAGAGGAAGTAACAGTAGCTGTTAGAAGTTCTGCAACTGCTGAAGATTTGCCTGAAGCAAGTTTTGCTGGACAGCAGGATACCTATTTAAATGTTAAAGGAGCTGAAAATGTAGTTAAATATGTTCAAAAATGTTTCTCATCTTTATTTACTCCAAGGGCTATTTTCTATAGGGAAGAAAAAGGATTTGACCACTTTAAAGTTGCCTTAGCAGCTGTTGTTCAGAAGTTGGTTAATGCTGAAAAGGCAGGGGTTATGTTTACAGTTAATCCCATAACTGAAAATTATGATGAGTTAGTTATTGAAGCTGCTTGGGGATTAGGAGAGGGAGTTGTTAGCGGTTCTGTTTCTCCAGACACATATATAGTTAATAAAAAAACATTAGAGATTGTTGATAAACATATAGCAAGAAAGGAGACAATGTTTGTTAAAGATGAGAGGGGAGAGACAAAAGTTGTAGAAGTTCCTGATGATATGAAGGAAAAGCAAGTTTTAACGGATGATGAGATTAAAGAACTTGCAAAAGTTGGGATAAATATAGAAAAACACTATGGAAAACCTATGGATGTTGAATGGGCTTATGAAAAAGGTAAATTCTACATGCTTCAAGCAAGACCTATAACCACATTGAAGAAAGGTAAAAAAGAGAAAAAAGTAAAAGAAGAGGAAATTGAAGCAAAAATATTATTAAAGGGTATTGGAGCTTCTCCAGGCATTGCCACTGGAACTGTTAAAATAATTAAAGACGTTAGCGAGATAGACAAAGTTAAAGAAGGAGATATCTTAGTTACACAAATGACTACTCCTGATATGGTTCCAGCAATGAAAAAAGCAGCGGCTATAATAACAGATGAGGGAGGATTGACCTGTCACGCGGCAATTGTTTCAAGAGAGCTCGGAACACCCTGTGTTGTAGGAACAAAAAAGGCAACAGAGATTTTAAAAGATGGTATGGTTGTTACAGTTGATGGAGAGAAAGGAATTGTATATGAAGGAGAGATTAAAAAAATTGAAGAGAAAAAGCCAGAGGTTGTTATACAGCAGCAAGCTCCAATTATTACAGCTACAGAGGTTAAAGTTAATGTCAGTATGCCAGAAGTGGCTGAAAGAGCTGCAGCGACAGGGGCTGATGGAGTTGGTTTATTGAGAGCAGAGCACATGATATTAGGATTGGGCAAACATCCAAGGAAAATTTTAGAAGAAGAGGGAGAAGAGGCATTAATAGAGGCGTTAATGGAAGGAATTAGAAAGGTAGCAGATGCCTTCTATCCAAGACCTGTAACTTATAGAACATTAGATGCTCCAACAGATGAATTTAGGGGATTAGAAGGAGGAGAAAATGAGCCAATAGAACACAACCCAATGTTAGGTTGGAGAGGAATTAGGAGAGGTTTAGATGAAGTTGATATCTTAAAATGTGAGTTAAAGGCAATTAAAAGATTAAGAGAAGAAGGATACAAAAATATAGAAATAATGGTTCCTCTTGTAACCCATCCAGATGAAGTTAGAAAGGTTAAAGAAATTGCAAGAGAAATTGGTTTAGAGTTAGGAAAGGATATTCCATTTGGTATTATGGTTGAAACTCCTGCTGCAGCGTTAATCATTGAAGACTTTATAAAAGAAGGAATAAACTTTGTTAGCTTAGGAACTAATGATTTAACTCAATACACAATAGCAATAGATAGAAACAACGAATTGGTTTCAAAGTATTACAAAGAAGACCACCCAGCAGTGTTAAAATTGGTTGAGCATGTAATTAAAACTTGCAAAAAACATGGTATAAAAACATCAATTTGTGGGCAAGCAGGAAGCAGACCACACATAGTTGAGAAGTTGGTTGAGTGGGGAATAGATAGTGTGTCAGCAAACATTGATGCTGTAGAAACAATAAGAAGAGTAGTGGCAAGAACTGAGCAGAAAGTAATATTGAACTACATAAGAAATTCATACCTCGAGAAGGAATAAATCTTCTTAAATTTTTGTTTTTATAGCTGTTTTATCATAAATTTTATTTCTGCAAAAGTCCTATACTATTTTTTGGTGATACATTGAGAGGGATTATAATTGGTAGGTTTCAGCCATTCCACAAGGGACATTTAGAAGTTATAAAAAAGATAGCTGAGGAGGTTGATGAGATAATAATTGGAATAGGCAGTGCCCAAAAAAGCCATACCTTAGAAAATCCATTTACAGCTGGTGAGAGAATTTTAATGATATCTCAATCACTTAAGGATTATAACTTAACATATTATCCAATACCTATAAAAGACATTGAATTTAACTCTATTTGGGTTTCTTATGTTGAATCATTAACTCCTCCATTTGATATTGTATATAGTGGAAATCCATTAGTTAGAGTTTTATTTGAGGAGAGTGGTTATAAGGTAAAAAAGCCAGAGATGTTTAACAGAAAAGAATATTCAGGAACTGAAATTAGAAGAAGAATGTTAAATGGGGAGAAATGGGAGCATTTGGTTCCTGGGGCAGTTGTTGAGGTTATTAAAGAAATAAAAGGTATAGAAAGACTAAAAAAATTAGCTCAAACAGATAAATTATAGATAATAATAAAATTATTATAATTAATAACAAAAATGGAGGTTATTTACTATGATTGAAGAAATAATTGATATAAAAAATCCAAAAGAAGTTATGGAATATCTTGAAAATGTAGATAGTGGGGAGTATATTGAAATATATTTTGGAAGAGTTCATGTTGAAGGAAAACTAATGCACTACAATGAGGGGTTGATAAGATTAGTTCATGACAAGTATGGTATTATAGAGGTCGAGATTGAAAAGATATTAGATGATTTGTTAGAGTTGGCTCACACCAGAGAAGATAAGAGAATTGTGTTAAGGTTTTATTAATTAGTGAATTTATAACTATAATAGGACTTTTGCAGGAATAAACATTTTTTATTGAACATTGACACATTTATTGTGTCTAAATTCCAAATTAATATAAAGCTGCGAAAGTCCTATTTAAAAAACCTTGGATGATTAATTTAATATAGCTTTTTTTATTCAAAACTAAGTTATTTATACTATTTTTAGTAGTTATTATTTTAGCAAATTATCGCCAATTTAAAAGAATTTAAATTTTTTGATTTTATATTCTAAATAATATAAGAAGAAACAAAAATTTTGAGGGAAATTATGCATTGGGCTGATGTAATTGCCGAAAAACTGATTGAGGAGAGAAAGGCAGATAAATATATCGTTGCGAGTGGAATAACTCCTTCAGGACATATCCACGTAGGAAATGCAAGAGAAACATTGACAGCAGATGCAATCTATAAAGGTTTGATAAATAAAGGTGTTGAGGCAGAGTTAATCTTTATAGCAGACACTTACGACCCATTAAGAAAGCTCTATCCATTTTTACCAAAAGAGTTTGAGCAGTATATAGGAATGCCATTAAGTGAGATTCCATGTCCAGAAGGTTGTTGTAAAAGCTATGCTGAACACTTTTTAAACCCATATTTAGAGAGTTTAGATGATTTAGGAGTAGAGCTAACAACATATAGAGCTGATGAAAACTACAAAAAAGGACTTTATGATGAAAAGATAAAGATTGCTTTAGAGAATAGAGAAAAAATCATGGAAATTTTAAATAAATTTAGGGCTTCACCATTACCAGATGATTGGTGGCCAATAAATATAGTTTGTGAAAAATGTGGAAAGTTAAAGACAAAGGTTGTAAAATATGATAGTGAGAAGGAGGAAGTAACTTATAGATGTGAGGCATGTGGATACTCTGGAGAGGTAAAACCATATAAAGGGAGAGCTAAGCTTCCATGGAGAGTAGATTGGCCTGCAAGGTGGAGTATATTTAATGTAACTATTGAGCCAATGGGTAAAGACCATGCAGCTGCTGGGGGCTCTTATGATACTGGAGTTTTAATTGCAAAAGAAATCTATAGCTATATACCTCCAAAAAAGGTTGTTTATGAGTGGATTCAATTAAAAGTTGGAGATAAAGCAATTCCAATGAGTTCTTCAAAAGGTGTTGTGTTTGCTGTAAAAGATTGGACACATATCGCTCATCCAGAAATTTTAAGATTTTTATTATTGAGAAGTAAGCCAACTAAGCATATAGACTTTGATTTAAAGAAAATTCCTGACTTAGTGGATGAATATGATAGATTAGAGGAATTCTACTTTAATAATAAAGATAAAGATGAATTAAGTGAAGAAGAAAAGGAAAAAATAAGAATTTATGAATTATCTACACCAAAAATTCCTGAAAGTAAGCCTTTTGTTATTCATTATAGATTCTGCTCAATAATTGCCCAGCTAACTTATAATGAAGAAAAAAACGATGTAGATATGGAAAGAGTATTTGAGATATTAAGAAGAAACAACTATAACATAGATAATATTGATGATTTCAGCTTGCAAAAATTGAAAGACAGATTATTAATGGCAAGAAACTGGGCTTTAAAATATGGAGAGAAGTTAGTTATAATTGATGAAAATGAAGCAAAAGAAATATATGAAAAATTGAAGGATAAACAAAAAGAGTGGATTAAATACTTCGCTGAAAAATTAAAAACAGTTGAGTTTGATGCATTAAACTTGCATGAGTTGATTTATCAAACTGCAAAGGACCTTGGCTTAAATCCAAGAGATGCATTTCAAGCATCGTATATGATATTATTGGGTAAAAAATACGGTCCAAAGTTAGGTGCTTTCTTAGCAACTCTTGGAAAGGATTTTGTTATAAGAAGATATTCATTATTTAAATAATTAAAAGGCACTACCGAGCGAAGCGAGGTAGTGCATCTCCGAGTATCCAATAGAGCGGAGCCCTATGGCTCTGGGGAAAGATTTTGTTATAATTATAAGAATATTATAATAATAAATTAAGTTTTATTAATAATTTTTACTTTTTTGGTGGTAAGATGATAAAAATACATGCATTAGAAGAAGTTAAAGGAAATTATAAAGAAATTGTTGAAAAAGAATTTGAAAACTTAGCTAATGAATTGAAAGAAAAATATAATGCTAAACTTAGATATGTGGATGAAGATATAGAAGAAGATGGAAATTTAAAGTTTTATACAAAAATTGGAGAATTTGAGATAAATTTTAATAACTTCAAGGATTATATAAACTTCTGTTTAAAATATGGGGCTGATATTGAAGTTATAAAACCAAAAAAATTAAAACTTAAGGCTAATGAAATAAACGAGGTTTTAGCTTTAGTTATAAGTGTATTTAAATCATTTGTTGATACTTATAAGATTGGATTTAACGTATATGTTAAAAAGAAAAAAGATATTGATATAGAGAAATATAAAAAAGGTAAATATGATGAAGAGGAAATAGTTGATTTTGAAGAAGAAGGTTTTATAAGAGTTAAAGCTGTGTTTGAAGGAATTGGAAAAAATGAAGAAGAAGTTATTAAACATCTTCTAACATCTTTAGAAAGAGATGAGATTATTATTAATAAGATTATAACTCAAAATTTCAATGAAGATAAAAGTTTCAATGGCTTAATTGCCGTTGATTTACTTACAAAACCTTTTGAACTCTTTGAAATAGCATATAAATATTTACCAGTAGCTATATCAGTTCAAATAGACGAGATTGAACTAAGCTTATCTGATATTCAAGATATTGGTAATGAGCTGTCTGGAGCGATGTTCGAGCTTAGTCATGCAGTTATTATGAGAGCATAGGGACAAAGCCCCTATTGCTATACCCCGAGCGGGTTTCACATCTTTCATCCCCACTATAATATAAGAGGCATTTGCCTCTAAAAGAGGTAAATGCATCCGTTTTGATCAACCTTTTACTAAAAGGTTGGGAGTAATATTTGAGCTTAGTCATGCAGTTATTATGAGAAAAATCTAAGAGGCTTTTACAACATCCTTTGGAAGATTTACTAGAAGTTGATTAGAAATTTTTTGAGGTGGTAGTTTGCATCCTGCATTAAAATACATGAGGAAAGATAGGTTGCCACACATTTTTTGTTCTGGATGTGGAAATGGAATTGTTATAAATTGCTTTTTAAAGGCAATTGAGGAGCTAAACATAAAGCCAGAAGATTATATTGCAGTTTCAGGAATTGGATGTTCTTCAAGAATTCCAGGTTATTTATATTGTGATTCTTTACACACAACCCATGGAAGACCGATAGCATTTGCAACTGGAATTAAGATAGCAAGACCAGACAAACATGTTGTTGTATTTACTGGGGATGGAGATTTAGCGGCTATAGGAGGGAATCACTTTATCCATGGATGTAGAAGGAATATAGATTTAACTGTCATCTGTATAAACAACAATATCTATGGAATGACTGGAGGACAGGTTTCACCAACAACACCTTATGGTAAAAAGGCTACAACAGCTCCTTATGGTTGTATAGAAAATACTATGGATTTAGTTAATTTGGCAATAGCAGCAGGAGCTACTTATGTAGCAAGATGGACAACAGCTCATCCAATTCAGCTTGTTAAATCAATTAAAAAAGGTATTCAAAAGAAGGGCTTTGCGTTTATTGAAGTTGTTTCTCAATGCCCAACATACTATGGAAGATTCAACATCTCAAGAAAACCAGCTGATATGATTAAATTCTTAAAAGAAAACTCTATTCATTTAAATAAAGCAAAAAATTTAATTGATAAAGAATTAGAAGGAAAAATAGTTGTTGGAGAGTTTTTAGATATAGAGAAACCAGAGTTTGTTGATGAATTGCATAAGTTAATTGAGAAAATGAAAGAATAAAAAATAAATATTTTTTAACATTACCATTATTTATAAAATTTCAAAAATTAAAAGAGGAGAGCTAAAATGAGAAAAGAAATAAGATTATCTGGTTTTGGTGGGCAAGGGATTATTTTAGCTGGGGTTATCTTGGGAAGAGCAGCAGCTTTATATGACAAAAAAGAGGCTGTTCAAACACAATCTTATGGACCTGAGGCAAGAGGAGGAGCAAGTAAATCAGAGGTTGTTATTAGTGATGAGCCAATAGATTTCCCAAAAGTCATAAAGCCAGATATCTTGGTTTGTTTATCACAGCAGGCTTATGATAAATATAAGGATGATATTAAAGAGGGAGGAATTATATTAGTTGATGAGGATTTAGTTTCTACAGAAGAAATGCCTAATGTTAATATAACAATGTATAAAATTCCATTTACAAGAATTGCATCAGAAGAAATAAAATTGCCTATTGTTGCAAATATAGTTATGTTAGGAGCTTTAACTAAATTAACAAATATTGTCTCAAAAGAGAGTATGGAAAAAGCAATTTTAGATAGCGTTCCAAAGGGAACTGAAGAAAAGAATTTATTAGCATTTAATAAAGGCTACGAATTCGCAGAGAAATTATAAAAAAGAGGCATTGCCGAGCGAAGCGAGGCAATGCATCGGGGTATCCCAATAGGGTTTCCGTTCTGGTTCTCCGCTACAAATGGAACATATCGAACGAATCGTAGCGGATAACCTTCCAGCCTCCCAACTTCATCGGCTGGCAATCGGGGGGAACGGAAACTCCCCACATCTTCATCTTAATAGCAGTCCCATTCGGGCTTAGTTTCCCCCACATATCGGGACTGCCACGCTATAATATATCGTTAAAAGTATTGTTAAAAGTATTATTTAAAATTTTTGGATGGTGTAAAGTATAGATTTGTATGTTCTATTTAAGGAAACTGCCCTATGGATGGAGAAAAATTTATTAGCATTTAATAAAGGTTATGAATTTGCTGGAAAATTATAAATTCTTTTTTTGTAAAATATATTAAATCAGCTATTTTAGGTGTCTATAATGCCAAAAATTTTATACAATCCAGAGGTTTTAAACCACAAACCAAAATTTTACCATGTTGAAAATCCAAAGAGAGTTGAGATTATTTTAAATAGTTTAAAATTAAAAGGATTTGAAGATATCATTTTAATTGAAGGAAAATCTTCTATTGATGAAATTTTAGAAATTCATAGTAAAGAGTATGTGGATTCAATAGTAAAGCTTTGTAACGATTTATTTAACTATTATGACTCTGATACTTACATCTCTAAAGGAACTTTATACGCTTCATTATCTGCCTTTAAGTTAGCAAAAGAAGCTATAAAATTAGCTATAGAATATAAAGATTTATACTTTGCTCTAACAAGGCCTCCTGGACATCATGCAGGTATCTCTGGTAAGGCTTTAGGAGCAATGTCAAATGGTTTTTGCATCTTTAATAATATAGCAGGAGCAGCAGAATTGGCTAAAAAGTATATGAAAAAAGTTATAATAATTGATTTTGATGTACATCATGGAAATGGAACTCAAGAAATTTTTTGGAATGATAAGAATGTTATACATATCGACTTTCATCAAAATGGTATCTATCCTGGAACAGGAGATGTGTTTGATATTGGTGGCAAAGAAGCAGAGGGAACTAAAATAAATCTTCCTTTCTCAGCACATTCAACAGATTTTGATTATATATTTGCATGGAATGAAATTGTTGAACCAATATTGGATTATTTTAAGCCAAGTATTGTTTTAGTTTCAGCTGGTTTTGATGCTTTTATGAATGATGGTTTAGCAAGCATGGGCTTAACTGAAACTTTTTATAGGTTTGTAGGGGCTAAGCTAAGCAGATATGGTGTTGTATCAGTTTTGGAAGGAGGTTATGGAATAGGTTTAAAGTATGCTCCACCAGCATTTTTTGAAGGTTATGTTAATGCTGAAAATGTGTTAGATAGTGTAGGAGATGGCGTAGATATTTATAATAATAAAATCAAATCAATGGTCGAAAATGTTAAAAATATTATTAAAGAGTATCTAATCTAAGTTAATTTTAATTTAATTTTTACTAAAAACAACTTAAACTACTTAAATTTGTAACATAAAGGTTTTATAGTCAATGTGATAATAAACAATAACAACCTATATTTTATAGTTCTTATAAGTTATAATTTAACCAATAGCAGAAATTGAGGGAAATTATGGTAAAAATAAATCATAAAAAATGTGGTTATTGTGGAGCATGTGTTGGAGTTTGTGAAAACTTAGCAATTAATTTAATGGAATATATTATAGTTATTGATGAAAAAAAATGTAATAATTGTAAATTATGCACAATAGTATGCCCATTAAATGCATTAGAGGGAGAATAATGAGAGAGTTAAATGATGTATATGATGTAGTGGTTGTTGGAGCTGGACCAGGAGGAAGCATGGCAAGTTATGCATCAGCAAAGAATGGAGCCAAAACACTATTAATTGAGAAATCTCAGGAGATTGGAGAACCAGTTAGGTGTGCTGAGGCAATTCCATCAATAGAGGAATTTGGATTAAAACCAGAACCAGAGTTTGTTAGAAATACAATTAGAGGAGGAATTCTCTTCTCTCCATCTGGAAAAAAGATTACAATAACTCAAGATAAAGCTCAAGGATATATAGTTGAAAGAAAGATTTTTGATAAATATTTAGCGATAAGAGCAGCTAAAGCTGGAGCTAAAGTGGCAGTAAAATCAATGGTTGTTGGTTTAGAAAGGGAAGGGGATTATTGGAATGTTATAGTTGAGTTCTTAGGGGAAGAGTATGTTATAAAAACTAAAGTGGTTATAGCTGCCGATGGTGTAGAAAGCAATATTGCTGAATATGCAGGACTAAAAGCAAAGAAAAAACCATTAGAAGTTTGTTCCTGTGTAGAATATGAAATGACAAATGTTGAATTGTTGGATAAAAATATGATGGAATTCTATTTTGGGAATGAAGTTGCTCCAGGAGGTTATGTTTGGATATTCCCTAAAGGAGATACGGCAAATGTTGGCTTAGGAGTTAGAGATAAGAAAAAGAAGGCAATTGATTATTTAGAAGAATTTATAGAAAATGGCTTAGCTAAAGATAGATTAAAAAATGCAACACCAATAGAATTTAAAGTTGGAGGAGCTCCAGTTTCTGGCCCTATAGAAAAAACCTATACTGATGGTCTTTTAGTTGTTGGAGATGCTGCTGGGCAAATAAGCCCATTAACTGGTGGAGGAATTTATTTGGCTATGGATTGTGGATTAATTGCTGGAGAAGTGGCAAGTAAAGCAATAAAAGCAAATGACTGGACTGAAAAAACATTAAAAGAATATGAAAGAAGATGGAAAGAAAAGCATTATGAGTATTTAATGAATCATTTAAAATATAGAAAAATCTTAGAGAAAATGAGTGATGAGGAGTTGGATGCTTTAGCAGAAGCTTTAGGAGAGAGTTTAGAGGGTATAGATTTAAAAAAATTTGTTAAAATAATAATAACTAAAAAACCCATCCTTTTAAAATACTTCAAAGATTTATTATAAGTTTATTTTTTTGGCTTTTTGACAACTAAAACCGGACAGTGAGAATTTTTAATAACTCTTTCAGCAACACTACCAAGTAATATTCTCTCCAATCCAGTTTTTCCTGTAGTTCCAATAACAATTAAATCTGCTTTTTTCTTTTCAGCAAATTCAACGATTTCTTTTGCAGGAACACCCTCCAGCATTTCTGTATGAACTTCTACACCAAACTCTTCGGCTAATTTTTTAACCTTTTTTAAAGCCTCATGCCCCTCCTCTTTTAGTAATTCACTTATCAATTCCCAGCTTCCTTCTGCAGGTAGCCCAACAAATGGAGAGACATCAACAACATATATTGCGTAAACCTCAGCATCAAATTCTTTAGCTATATTAACTGCATGCTTTGCAGCTTCTAATGAAACTTCTGAGCCGTCAGTTGGAATGACTATTTTTTTGTACAAGGTTTCACCATTTTTGCTTTCTTAATACTTTTATACATAATAATTTAGAGTAATAGAATAAAAACCTTTTTACTTACAAAGATGTTATAAGTGTATATAAAAGTATTTATAATTAATAATGATATTAATGAATATCTTTTCAAAAGGAAAGCATTTAAATTGTCCATTATAAAGTTTATTTTTGCACACAACTATAATATAACTTTGCAAGAATAAATATTTAATATAATGAAAATATAATGAATATATAAACTGTGAAAACTATTAAAAACTTTAAAAAACAATATGTAAATATGGCAATGATGAAAAGAGGGTTAGCTGAACTGTGATGATACTTACCCGAACTGAGCCGCTATTTTTTCTTATCTAAGTCCATGATTACAATACCTTCTTTTAATTTTTCAACTTCTTCTTCGCTCAATATCTCTTCTTCAACACCATCTCCAATAATAGCACTATGCCCTAATGGGTCTATCAATATTAAAGTTGCCTCATCTTTACCTTCTTTTAATTTTTTTATCCTTTCCCTAAGCTCTTCAGCTTTCTTTTTTTGCTCTTCTGTCTCAGCCCATCTAATTAAAGTTTGTAATATATTATCAACTCTATTTAAAACTCCTTCAACATTGCTAACAAATCCTTCAGCTAATGGCCCAGGTTTAATCTCTACACCAAGCTCAGGAATTTGTATATAAGCAGAAGAACTTCTAACAACTCTCTTATTTAAATCTCTTTCACTTTTAATTTTTAACATATACTTTTTTGGCTCTCTAACCTCTAATGGGAATACATCACTTCTTCTAAAATTACATTTCTCACAAATCATTGTTGTTTCCAATACAGGGCCAAAGTAAGGAATGTCTATTTGATGAGAAGTTATTACAAAAGTTCCTTTTCCACCACATACTGGACAGTCCAATCTTTGTATATTTTCCATTTTATCACCTAAGGGAACTTTTAATCAATCTAATATTTAAACTTTTCGTCTTCTTTTTTTTGGGTAACTTTTATATATTTCTCATGGGATAAAATTATTCCATAGCGATAATATAATGATTGATTATGAAAAATATCGGAATATACTTTCCTACATATACTTGTTGAATTAACTATTCCGTGAGAGCATGTATAAAAAATTAGAAATTATTGAAAGAGCAATATTGCTAAATCCACAATACATTCAAGCGTTTAGAGAAAAATTAAAAATTACTCAATCAAAATTAGCTAAGGAAAGTGGGATTAGCCAATCACATCTTAGTATGTTAGAGAAAGGTAAAAGACAGGCTACTAAACTCATAGCAACTGCAATAACTCTTGGTTTATTAAAATGCTTCTCATTAAACAATGTTGAAGACCCAATAATTGAACTTTTAGATACTCTATCTTTATTAAAATTTGAGGACTCCTTCGCCGATTTTGTTTCTGAGATTATTGAAAAAGGTGATAGGAAATACTTGAGAACAATTGAAAGTTATCCCGTATTAATAATAAGTAAAGAAAATCTGCTAAATGAGATGAAAAATAGATTGGAAGTAATGAATATTGAAAGTATAGAATTATCAAGAGGGAAGATAAGAGTTATAGGAAAACATCTTGATAATAAATATGTTGAGATATTATTAGATTGTTCAGATGTTAGAAGATTAGAAAAAAAATTTATGAAAAAAACAGGTAAAAAAGTTATTATTCAAGTATTCCCAAAAGATGAGGTTCCACCAATTTATTCAACAAATAAAGATTGTATTATAATTCATTGTTGGTGAGAAGGTGATAAACATAATTATTTTATATTTAATAGCTTTAATAACATCAATTATCGTTGCTTTAATCTTAAAACTTCCGTTACTTCCAAAAGAAAAGCCAATAAGGTTTAGCTTTGAGACATCTATTATGTTTCCAACACCAATATTGGCTTTAGGCATTGAGGCAATATTTAGAAATCTATTTGGAGATTATATAAGCTTAGCAATCCTTGCTGGCATATTTGGAGCTTTGTTATCAAAATATGCAGATAAGTTGTTTGGTGAGCCATAATGGAAGCTTTTGAGATTATAAAAGTTATTGTAGCAGGAATTATATGTTGGCTTAACTTTGTTCTCATTGATACATATTTTGGATTGCCAGAAAAGCCAGGTGTTTTAGGTGCTAAGACAATAGGGGAGAAAATTAGAGACATTGGTGGAAATATTCATGGTGGCTATTTTATGGGAAATATTGTTTGCTCTCCAGACGCTTCAGCAGGGACATTGTTAGCTTCAATAATGAGCTATTTAATGGGAGTTGAAGGTGGGCTAATAGCGGCTTTATTAGTTTGGATTGGCAATCGTTTATGTGCAGACCCTGGTTATGCTGGAACCATTGGAGCTTTAACAATAACTTTCATCATCTACATCTTAAATCCAATAATTGAGGCAAAGTATTTCATCGCAGGAATGGTTTTGGCAATATTCACAATACAAGGATTTGAACATAAATGGGCTTCAATATTGCTTGGAAAGATAGCTAAAAAGATGAATAGAGGGGAATGATGGATATAGTTGAAATAATTATTGGATTTATTGCATTGTTAATGATAGTAAGGATATTCTTAGAGAGAAGTAGGGCAAGGAAATTGCTGTATCTTTGCTGTTTAAGCTTTTGTATCTCTGCATTGATTGCTTTATATGTCAATAGTCCAATGGGGGGAATTGTAGCTATAATTTACTTTATATGCTCGACGTTGTCATCTAATGCAATCGCTTATACAATAGAACAGACAAAACATATTGAATAGGTGAAATTTTGGAGATTCTACTATTAATATCAGGAATATGTTGTATATTAGGAGGAATTGGAGTTATCTTGCATACAAATCCAATAAACAAAATTATTATGTTTGCGTTATTGGAAATTGGGATGCTTGGTTTAATTGTATCAAGTTATTACTTGGATATAGCCATAATCTCTTCAATCTGTGAACCAATTTGCACTATAATCTTATTGCTTGGATATCTAAAATATGTAACAACTATAAAGAAAAAGAAAAAATATGGGAGAAATCTTCCAATATTGCCTAAATAATGAAAGATGTTTGGGGGAGGTTTATGGAACTTGTAGAATATCTTCTCTATATTGGATATACATTACTGATTATTGGGACTCTTGGGGCCGTTATTGGGCCAAAAGTTGATAATCCATTTATTAGAATGCTGAATGTTGAAGTGCCAACAATAGGGGTCTCTTTAATATTCTTAGCATATGACGAAACTTTGGCATTAATGACATTTATTGCAGTTAATGCAATTTTAAGTTTGATTTTGGTTAGAGTTGTGATATTAAATGCAGGATTTGAAGAAAATGAATAATAGAGGGAAAGAATGAAACAATTGGGGAAAATATGGAACTACCTATCAAAACCTGAGATTGTTCCAAGAATATTCTCTGTATTCTTAGCTTTGGTCTTTATATTTGGATTATTAATGCCTCATTATTTAAATCCTAATCAACTCTATCCTAAACCAATTCCTCACTCTCAGACATTAAAAACACCATTAGCTCCTTATGATAGAGGAGGAATTCCTCTAAAAGAGCCAGCAATATTAAAAGCTCAATATCCCCAATATTCTCCAAATCTTGGGAAAATTACTGCTTATTTAACACCAATAGCTGAGTGGATTAAAGATAAAACCTACTACTTTGGTACAACGATAGTTTCAACACCTGGGGGAATATTGGACGAAATTCTCTACTACACAAGAGGTATGGATACCGTGCTTGAAAGCTCTATCTTGCTAATCTCTTTCATGATATTCAGTTGGATGTTCTTCAACAAGGATTAGGTGAGAAACATGGATATAACTTATTTCTATCATTCAACTATATTAGTTGGGTTTGCCATTGGAATTTTATCGTTATTGGCTATTGGATTTCAAAAAGATGATTTACATGCTTTAATATTGACTGATATTATTGAATGTGCTATGCTCATAATTATAGCAGGAGTTGATACGGATTTAGCTGAGGCATTAATTCTCCCTGGATTAGTTGTTAGTTTAGCTGAACTTATGGCTGTTTCAGAGGTTTTAATAACAAGAAAATATCTAAAATCAAAAAGACCTAAGTCAAGAAGTTATAGATTGTTTGAAGAATTTAAGCTTCCACTACATACTGGAGAATTAAAATATAATGTTCAAATGGAGGTTTTAAAAACTTCACCTAAGTTTTTATCAATAGTTTTAATTATTTATGGTGCTATATTGAGCGGATTTACAGGAGGAGCAGTTATAGCTACTGGATTGTTGTTTTATGCATTATCTCAAAGAGTTCTTGGACTAAATATTTCAAAAGAGTTAATGACTATGTGGGAAGGAATATCTGGGCTATCAGGAATCGCATGGGCTTTATGGGTTATAGGATTTTTAGGGTTCTTTCTATTTCCAGATAAGTGGCTTTTATTTCTATTAATGGCAGGTTTAGGTTTGGTTATAAAAGTAGGTTCAAAATTAGGGCTTATTGGGTATATAGGTGAAGTAAAATGATTGAAACAATATCTGGATTTCTAATGGGGATAGTCCCTTTTGGAGATATTGTATTTGGGTTTTCAGAGTTTTCAATTATTGGATTTATTACTGCAGTGATATTCACAATCATTGTATATTTGACAAAACCTGAAAAGCAATTAGAAGCTCAAAAATTTAAAGTTGAAGATAAATTAGAAGTTGTTACACTAAAAGAATTAAAAATTAGGAGAATGATGGCTATAGTTTGTGGAATAGCCACTGCTGGAGCCATGCTTACTTATGATTTGTTTGATTATGCTTTATTCTTAACATTAGTTGGAATTGCAAATATTGGAATAGTTTCTGCTGTAAAAAAGGAATGGGTTTTAAATGCAAGCTATCAATATGGGCTTATAGCAATGATATCAACTCTTCCATTGTTTGGCTCTGCTGGATTAATATTAGCTAAAACTGGAACATTATCACTATTTGAATTACCAAAAACTTCTGCATCTTTATTATTTGAAAAAATTATTTTTGCAGCAGGAATGGCTGGAGAAACTGGAATAGCTCCTTTCTATGCTGCTAAGGCGGAGATGTTTAGAGCTCCTGGCTCACCATACATATTGATGATACACCTTTCCTCACTATTATTGATTGTTAGAACCGTTGAGATTTTATTGACAATTTAAGGTGAAAATATGGATGAAGAGAGAAAATTTGGACTGTATTCATTAATTGTAGGTTTGTTGTGTGTTATTGGAATTATCTTGTTTAGTGGGTTGATATGCTATATATTGTATGTTATTGCAGTTCCTACTTTGTTGTATGGAATTGGAGCATTTGTAATTCCAAAAACAAGAAGAAAAGATATTGGAAAATTGCCATTTAGAGGATACTAAATAAAAATTTGGGTGGTTTTATGGATACATCAATAATTAATACAATAAACTTAACAATTCACGCATTTCTTGTAGGTTCTCTATTACTTGGATTACATAGAAAGATAATGGCAAGAATTCAAGGCAGACCTGGCCCTCCAATCATCCAATATTTATTACATACTCTAAAATTCTATGTAAAAGAAGTAACTTTCCCAATAACTGCTGGAAATCCACTCTATATATTTGTTGCTTTATTGGATGTAGCTATATGGTTGGCAGCGTTAATTATAGCTATTGATTTCAAGTCCTCTTTACTCATAATAATTGGAATCTATGTATTGCAAAAGATTGTTGAGCATGGTTGTGGTTTGTCTTCTGGTTCTCCTTATGGAAAACTTGGTGGAGTTAGAAGTGTCTTCTCAGCAGCTGCAGAAGTTCCATTATTTGCTGTTGTTGCTGCTATCTATTTAACTACACACTCAGTTTTAATTTCAGATATATTAAAATTTCAAGAAATAAACGGAAGTTTATTGTTTAAAATGCCAATTTGTGCATTTGCATTCTTTATATTGCTTGTTTCAAAGTCTCCTAACAGTCCATTTGGAATTGTTAAGGGTAAAGATATTGTTAGTGGATATATGACAGAACATTATGGTTTGTTGGGCTCTATAATTTATATTGCTGATGCAATAGCTTACTTTGTATTGCTTTGGCTGTTTATAGCTGTATTTATTGGACCTTCAGTAATAAACAGCCCTATATTGACATTGACAGCAATGATAATAATGACAGTAATTTTGGCATTTGTTAATGGATTAACTCCTTTATTAGCACCTCACCACTCAGTTATGCTTCAAATGACAATTGCAGGGCTCGTATTGTGTGATGTATTATATAGATTACTAATAGGGGGATAAAAATGAAAAATTATGTTGTATCCATAGGGGCTTCGCCCCTATTGGTATACCCCAGGGTGGAGAGTATCTCAATAAAGGGGCGACGCTTCTTTATGGGTTCTATACAGTAATAGCAGGGGGATAAAAATGAAAAATTATGTCTATTTATTTGCAATTGCTTGTATTATTGCATTGATTTATGGAATACTTGTAACATTAATGCAATTTAATGTTATTTCAGTAGTTTTGATATTTGGATTAATCTTAATATTGACTATTTCAATTACAAACAAAAAAATGGCTCATAAAATGGAAACTCTTGAAATTATCTTTATGTTAGTGGTTTTAGCTATATTTTCATATACATTATATAAGCTATATATTCCTGCATAGGTGGAATTATGGGATTATTTGAGTTAAATTTAGCAATAATTTTGTTTATTGTTGGAAATTTTATTGGATTGGAATACAGTTATAGAAAATATTCCTCCCCTTATGTGGAAAAAAATATTGATAAAATTGCCTTAGCTTTATCAATACTTGGTGGAATTTTAGTAAATTCTCCATTGTATATGCTTGGATGCTTATTAATTGGATTTCCTTTAGGAATGAGGCCAGGATATGGAAGGATTGAGTTTATTGTTGGATTGATTATAGCTTTATTGCTCCATATTTTGAGGTGGTAACTTATGACTGATATTGTAGATACTGACAAAAAATATGTTGAAAATGCTCTAAAACAAAAAATAAACGTTCTTAAAGATAATAGATTTTTAATGGATGATGTATTTATTCCAATAGCTAAGGCATTAAAAATTGATGTTGATGAAGTTATTGAAATATTTGCCAAAAAATTGGATTTTGCTTCTTGTTATGAGCTTCATGCCTATGCAGAACAAGCAAAGATGGGTTGTTTGGGTAGGAAGGTAGATATTGATTTAGGGTTGTGTTGGCTTAGTGATTTCTTTGGATTAATAAAAAAGGAAGAGGCTGATTTAATTAGAAAAAAGGTTGTTGAGAGCCATTTGTTGTATAAAAAACCATATAAGGAAGCTTTGGAAGAGGGAAGAGAGATGATTATTAAATTGTTGAAGGAGGAATAATCATGATAAAAGAACTAATTAGAAAAAGGTCAATACATGTATGTATTGTTAACACTGGGGGTTGTAATGGATGTGATATTGAAATTGTCTCTTGCTTAGCTCCAAGATATGATATAGAGCAGTATGGGATTTATGTCCATAACAACCCAAGAGAGGCTGATGTTCTGCTTATTACAGGGCCTGTAACTTTACAATGGGCTGAAAAGCTAAAAGAAATTTATGAAAAGACACCAGAACCTAAAGTTGTCGTTGCTGTAGGGGCATGTGCTTTAAGTGGAGGAATTTTTAAAGAAGGACATGTTGTTGGAGGGGTTCACAAAATAATTCCAGTAGATGCAAAAATTCCAGGCTGTCCTCCAAGACCTTCTGAGATTATTGAAGCAATATTAAAAGTAGCTCCTAAAGCCATAGCAATGAGAGAAAAAAAACTAAAAAAAGCTTTATAAATTAATAAATGTGATTATTATGGCAACAATTCCTATAGGACCAATTCATCCAATATTAAAAGAGCCATTGAGAATTAAACTTGTTTTAGATGGAGAAAAACCTGTTGATGTTGAAATTGAGATGGGTTATGTGCATAGAGGTATAGAAAAAATTATGGAAGGAAAACACTGTCATAAATGTATACATTTAGCTGAAAGAGTTTGTGGAATCTGTTCTTACATTCATACAATGACATTTGCTGAATGTATTGAGCATATATCAAATATAGAGGTTCCAGACAAAGCGAGATATTTGAGAGTAATAACTTGTGAGTTAGAAAGAATACATAGTCATTTAATAGCTTCTGCAGTATATAATTTTTCTATTGAACATGAAACACTTGGTATGTGGCTTTTGAATGTTAGAGAAATAATTATGGATTTATTAGAAATGATAAGTGGAAATAGAGTTAATATGGGTTATAATGTCATTGGAGGAGTTAGAAGAGATATAAATAGAGAGATGATTGACGAAATTTACAAAAAACTTGATATCTTTGAAGATGAAATAAAAAATATTATTGAAGTATTTGAAACTGGACCATTAATCGCTTTGAGAAGTAAAGGAATTGGTATATTACCTTATCACGAAATTATGAGAACAAGGGCAGTAGGTCCTGTATGTAGAGGTTCTGGACTCCCAGAGAGTGATTGGAGATTGAGACATCCAACATATCAAGAGTTAAATTTTAAACCAGTGTGGAGGGAAGAAGGAGATAATTTTGCAAGAATGATGGTAAGACATGAAGAGATTATTGAAAGTATTAGGCTAATTAGAAAAGCTTTAGAACTCTATGAGGAATGTTCAGGAGATATAAGAGTTAAAGCAGACATTAAAGGAGGAGAAGGAGAGTGGAGAAATGAAGCACATAGAGGGGAGGTAACATATAGAATAGAGGTTACAGATGGAGGGATAATAAAAAGAATAATGATTAGAACTCCAACAGTAATGAACTTGGAAGCTTATAAATATATGCTGAAAACCTGCCCAACAGTAGCTGATGCTTTATCGGCTTATGCAAGTATCGACCCCTGTATTTCATGTACAGAGAGAAGTATTGTTGCTATAAAAGATGGCAAGGAAATTCCATTAAAATTTGGATTTATAGTTGTGTGCAAAATGAAATAAACTTTTATAAGGATAATTTGAATGCCTTTCTTTAAGGAAGGCATTCACTAATTCCTTATTTTATTATAAGATAGTTTTGCACACAACTATAATATTAGGTGATTGTTATGGCATCTGCTCTTTGGTATCTTTATGAATTTGCAAGGAAAAAATGGATTAAGAGATTTATTGATTCAAAATCAGACAAAAGTTCTTATATTCCACCAGAAAGGTATAGAAAAATCCCTCCAATTATTAAATTTCCTGAAAAATGTATAAGCTGTGAAGCTTGTAAAGGGAGTTGTCCTGCTTTTGCAATTGAAATGGTATATAGTAAGGAGTATAATAAAAAACTTCCAATGATTGACGATGGTTCCTGTATTGCTTGTGCTAACTGTATTGAAACCTGCCCTACAGGAGTTTTAGAAATAGATAAGCATAGAGTTGAGACAGAAGGATTATTTTTTAATATTCCCAAATATAATAATCTTATAATTGATGAAGAAGTATGTGTCAGATGTGGAAATTGTGAAAGAGCTTGTCCAGTTAATGTAATTGAGCGTAAAGAAGGGAAGTATGTAATAGATATAGCCTCATGTATCTCATGTAAGGAGTGTGTTAAAGCTTGCCCAATAGAAAATGCCATAGTTGTAGTTGATGAAAAAACCTTAAAAGAAAAAATAGACAAAGCTTTTGAAATTAAAAACAAAAAAATAGCTGGAAAATTGGAATTAGAGGAGAATGTTATTGAAGATATCCCTCATATAGTTAAAAGTTTGTGTATAACTTGTGGAGCTTGTAAAGATGTATGTGTAGGGGAGATTGATTTAAATGAGAAAAAAGTTGTTAAGTGTGTAAAATGTGGTCTTTGTATAGAAGTTTGCCCAACAACTGCTATAAGAGTTTATGTTCCAGTTATTCCTAAGAAGAGAGACATTTGCTACGTTATTGATGAAGATTTATGTATAGGATGTAGAATTTGTCAGAAAGTGTGTGGAGTTAATGCAATTAACATTAGCAGAGAAACAAAACTCCCATATATTGTGCCAGAATTGTGTGTTAGTTGTGGAGTATGTGAAAGAGAGTGTCCTGTTGGAGCTATAAAGGTTGTTAAACCTGAAGAGGCAAAAGAAGCTATTAAAGTCAGAATAATAGAAGATAAGATAATTAAAATCATAGAATCAGATTTAATACTATACACAGAGAAGTATGGAAGAGTTAAGGAAGAGATTGAGAAGTTATCCCTCAAAAAGTTGAAGGAAGAATTAAAAAGAAGAGTTTATGAAGAAAACAGAAGAATAAAGGAAATGAAGAGGGAGTTGTATGATAAAGGAAATAATAGCTAAACATTTCAATTTAGACAATAAAAACATCCAAATATTCCCTAAATTCAATATCATTTTAAATAAAAGAGAAATTATTGTTAAGGAAGATAAATGTATTAATTGTGGAAAATGTATTGAAGTTTGCCCAGTTAATGCAATATCATATGATGGGAGTGGCTTATTTATAACAATAGATAAAGAGAAATGTGTATTTTGTGGAAAGTGTAAAGAAGTTTGCCCAACAAACGCTATCTTAATATTGAGGTTAAGATGTGAGATTAATGAGGATGCAAAGATAATTGAAGTAGATAAGTATGAATTTATTGAATATATAAGTGAAAAATGTGCATCTTGCTTAGTTTGTTTAAAAAACTGTCCATTTAATGCCATTGAAGAATATGGAAATAAGATTAGAATTGATATACATAAATGTGAACTATGTGGAAGATGTGAAGAGCTATGTCCTTTAGATGCAATAATACTAAGATAATATAAAGACAATAATATAGATAATATAAATTTTTGTGATATTCAAGGTGATTACATTGATTGAGATAAAAAAGTCATTAGATGAAATATTATCGAAGATAGATGGGGATAAAAAGTATATTAGTGAAGTAGCTCAAAAGATAACTCCTATAAATTATAAATTGTTGTATGTTAATGAAACTAAATGCGTTAGATGTAATCTCTGCTATAAAGAATGTCCTGTAGAAGCCATTGAAAAGGCAAAAATTAAGAAACCAGTAAAGATAATACATGATAAGTGTGTAAAATGTGAAATTTGTGCTCAAACATGCCCTGTTGGAGCAATATATGTTATAAAAGGAGAAGCAGAGATTAAAAGTAATGAAGTTCATTATACAATAAAAGAAAAAACTATACCACATAGAAAGATTAGGTTAAAAAACTATGAGCTTGATAAGGATAAATGTATAAAATGTGGAATTTGTGCCAGGTATTGTCCAACAAATGCTATAAAAGTAGTTATAAGGAAGAGTATTGATGTTAATTTAGACTTATGTATGGGTTGTGGGGCTTGTGCAGAAGTATGTCCAAAAAAATGTATAAAGGTTGAAAGTGAAATTGGAGATGTGATAAAAACAAAAGATATTGAAGTTAATAGAGATTTATGCGTTGGATGTTTGGTTTGTGTTGAAGTATGTCCAGTTAGTGCAATTGAACAAGATGGAGATAAAGTTAATATTAATAAAAATGTATGTATACTATGCGGAAGATGTGTAGAAGTATGTCCTGTTAATGCTATAAAGATGTGGGAAAAGAAATGATAAGTCCTATTTTTAATAGGACTTTCGCAGTTTGAATATTTGTTGTTAGAATTTAGATACATATGGGTTATTTTTTGCTAAATCTACTGGAATTTCTCTTTTTGGATAGAATATCCTTATTTAACCGAAAAGTATATATGTGAGTATATATAGAAATTCAGATGATAACATAATTACATAAATGATTATTAATGATTAGTATCAATTATTATTAGGTGATGATGATGGTTAAATATGGGATAAAAATCGAGGATGATAAGGTAGAGATTGTAAGATACTCAACTATCTATACTGATGAGGGTGTTGAAGAGTTAGAAGAAACTTACTTACAAATTAGAGCTGATGATTATGAAAGTATATTAGGAAGATACGAGCCATATCCAAAAAAGGATGTAAGATTCATTGGAAATTTAGATGATTTAAAAGTTGTGAAAGGACAAGAAATGAGAACTGCAGTTCCAATTCCATTGTCCTTATGTAAAGCTAAATATTTAAAAAGAATTGACGAAGATGATGAAAGAATTACATATATTGATATTAATGGTGTCCCTATTCAAAGGGGAATCATTGTAGGGATTGTTGTAGGACTTCAACATAGAAAAACTTCAACAGGTAAAGATTATACAATATTTAGAGTATTTGATGGATATGGATGGGGAAGATTAAGGTTATTTGGAATTAAAGCAAATCCAGAAGTATTTACTGGAATGTTTATTAGAGGATTTGTAAGATTTGGAGCTGTTGAATTTAGAACTGAAGAAGGAGAAATAAAAAAGGCAATATCTCTAACATTAAACGACATGCCTGTAATTGTCCAACCTAAGGAATACATTGTCCATAAAAAGTTTATAGATGAAGTAGTTTTGCCAAGAGTTTCTCCAGAATTGATTGAAGAAGAAAAAGAATATGATGATGAAGAGGAAGATATATAGTTGAGTGCAAAATAAAATAAACTTGTATTATAATGACAATTAATAATTCCTTATTTTATTTAAGATAGTTTTGCACACAACTATACTAAGCAATTAATTTATCAATTTTTATTAGGTGATATTTATGGTATTAGGAAAGATATCTTCCCTATTACCAAATTCACAAATTTTGACGAAAGTTAAGATTTTAGATATTAGAAAGAAAGAGAGTGAAGAAGGAGCTGTATTTTACATTGGGACAATGGTTGATAAAGATGGAGTAGCGAATTTTATAACAACAATTCCCTTAGAAAAGGGAAAGTGTTATGAGATATTTGGTAGAATAACAGAAGAAAAGAGCGTTAGAATAATTGAAAAAGTTATTAAAGGTGTAAAATACCCAAGAGAAATTCCAGAAATCCCTAAAGAGCAACTATACAATAGAGGAGAAGTTTTAGATGTAAAGGTGCCAGCTATATTGGAAGTTTCTCAATCTACAATATTTGTAAATTACTACTGCAAAATATGTAGGGGAATTGTAGAGACAAAGATTAAACCAAGAGGATTAGTTTATATTTGTAGAAACTGTGGAGAGATAGACCCAGAAGATGTAGATGTAAAAATTAAGGTGTTTGGAAAAATACACTTTGGAACTTCTTCAAAAAGATGCTATATTCCACCAGCAACATTAGAGCAATTTATGCCAGGAATTTTAGACATGCTTGAAGAATATGGAATAGAGGATACAATAAGAGAAATCTGCTTTAAATTGAATGGAAAGACATTCTTAGTTAGAGGATTTGAAGGAAAAGAAGGGAATTATATAATAACTGAAATAGAGGATATCTAAGGTTTATTTTAATAATTAATTCCCTCAGAATAAAAAAATTATTTATGGATTTGTTTTATTTAAATTATAACTTTTGGTTTTTATAGTTGTGTGCAAAATAAAATAAACTTTTATAAGGACAATTACTAATTCCTTATTTTATTTAAGATAGTTTTGCACACAACTATAATGATAAATTAAAATTTTGGAGAGATAATATGTTATGTATAAGAAAACCTTCTGTAGCTTCAGCATTTGACGAGTTAATCGCAAAGATTTTAAAAGAAGGAGATATAGTTGAGACAGAGTTTGGAGAGAGAACTAAAGAGATTAGGAATACTGTCATACAAATTACTAATCCAAAATTAAAAAAAGTTCCAGATAAATATCCTCTTGGAAAAATGGCTGTTGAGGAATATACTAAGAATTTGCTTTATGGCTCAAAGAATACTTTCAGTTACGATTACCATGAGAGGCTTTTTAAATATCCTTATGCTGATGAAAAAATTAATCAAATAGAGTATATCATTGAAAAATTAAATCAACAAAAGAATAGTAGAAGAGCCATAGCAATAACATGGAACCCAAAGATAGATATTGAAGTTAGTAAAGATGAAAGAGGTTCTGTGCCTTGTTTGCAATTTATAGAATTTTTGATTAGGGAAAATAATCTTTACATGACTGTAGTTTTTAGGAGTAATGATGCCTTATTAGCTTTTGTAGCAAATGCTTTAGGATTAATAACTTTAGGAGAGTTTGTAGCTGAAAAAACAAATACTCAATTAAAGGAATATGTGCATCATTCTGTTAGCATGCATATCTACATAGATAGGGATAGGGATTATATTAAAAAGTATTTTCCAGAATGTTTGAATCATATTAAATAAAAAATTAAAGATTAATCTTTTTTACCTTCAACTTTTTCAACAATTCTTTTAACAATCTTTTTAAACTCTTCACTTGCTTTACAGTCAAGTAAAACCATTGGAATACCTTTATCACTCGCTTCTCTTGCTTTAATATCTAAAGGAATTCTTCCTAAAAACTCAATGCCGAACTCTTTAGCAGCTTTTTCTCCTCCTCCTCTACCAAATATATCTACAACTTTATTACAATGTGGACAAACAAACCCACTCATGTTTTCAATGATTCCAATAATTGGAATATTTAACATCTTAGCCATTGTAATTGATTTCTTAACATCTAATAAAGAAACTTCTTCAGGTGTTGTAACTATTATAGCCCCATCAATATCAGGAATTGATTGCATAATTGTTAATTGCTCATCCCCAGTTCCTGGAGGAGTGTCTATCAACAAATAATCAAGTTCTCCCCAAGCAACATCTGCTAAAAACTGTCTAATAGCCCCACTAACCTTTGGACCTCTCCAGATAACAGGTGTCTTATCATCTGGAAGTAAATATCCAATTGACATAGTTTTTATTCCTTCTTTTGTAGTTACTGGAAATATTCCTGCAGGACCTACCATTGGTTGAACATTCTCAACTCCAAGCATCTTTGGGATGTTAGGGCCGTGAATATCAGCATCTAAAACTCCTACCTTCTTACCCATTAAATTTAGGGCTGCTGCTAAATTAACTGTTACTGTTGATTTACCCACACCTCCTTTACCACTCAAAATAACTATTTTATGTTTTATTTTTGACATATTCTCTCTAATTTTTGCATCTTGCTGGGCTATGAGCTTTTTTGTGTCTGGACAGGTATTTTTTAATTGGCATGATTCACACTTTCCATCACATTCTACCATAATATCACCCATTTTCCCTCATTTGAGTAAAAATAATAAAAGTAATGACCAATAAATAATAATGAAAAAAGGCATATAAATTTATCTATTACATGCAATACTAAATATAGTTGTGTGCAAAAGTTTTTTAATTAAAATAAGGTATTAAAGAATGCCTTATAAAAAAATATATTCAAATTGTCCTTATAAAAGTTTATCTCATTTTGCACTTCAACTTAAATGCTAAAAACTGTTATGAGAAATAAAACTTGCTTTTTTTTAACTTAAGTGTATATTTCAGTTATTATTTTTATGACTTCTACATCCTAATTTATTCCTAATATAATCTTAGTATGACTGATAGCATTATGGTTTATTTAAGTATTCAAAATTAATATTAAAATCTCAAATAAATTATAAATAATAAATACTCCTCTTCTAAAATATAGTAAAAAAGGTTACTAAGGTGAGAGTTTGTTTTTAAAGAAATTAATGGAAGCTAAGATGGCATATACATTTGATGATGTTTTATTAGTTCCAAATGCATCATGGGTTGAGCCAAAAGATACTGATGTTTCTACAGATTTAGCAGGTTTAAAGTTAAATATTCCTATAGTTTCTGCAGCAATGGATACAGTAACAGAAAAAGATATGGCTATTGCATTGGCAAGATTGGGAGGTTTAGGAGTTATACATAGAAACATGACAATTGAAAACCAAGTCCATCAAGTTCAAGCCGTTAAAAAAGCTGATGAAGTAGTTATTAAAGATGTTATTACTGTCTCACCAGAAGATACTGTTGGAGAGGCCATAAATTTAATGGAAACTTACTCGGTTAGTGGTTTGCCAGTAGTTGATAATGAAGATAAATTGGTTGGAATTATAACTCATAGAGATGTTAAGGCAATTGAAGATAAATCTAAGAAAGTTAAGGATGTAATGACCAAAAATGTTGTTTGTGCTAAAGAAGAGATTGGGGAAGATGATGCCTTAGAATTGATGTATGCAAATAGGGTTGAAAGATTACCTATAGTTGATGATGAGAAGAGATTAATAGGTATTATAACATTAAGAGATATTTTAAAGAGAAAGAAATATATTCAAGCTGCAAGAGATAAAAAAGGTAGGTTGTTAGTAGCTGCTGCTTGTGGTCCTCATGATTTTGAGAGGGCTAAAGCATTGATTGAAGCAGAGGTTGATGCTATTGCCATTGATTGTGCTCACGCCCACAATATGAGAGTTGTTGAAAATGTAAAGAAATTTAAAGAAATGTTAGAAGGAAGTGGCATAAAATTGATTGTTGGAAACATAGCAACTAAAGAAGCGGCAGAGGATTTAATTAAATCTGGAGCAGATGTTTTAAAAGTTGGGATAGGACCTGGTTCAATTTGTACAACAAGAGTAGTTGCTGGAGTTGGAGTACCTCAATTAACAGCCGTTGCTGAAGTAGCTGATGTTGCTAAAGAACATGGTGTTCCTGTTATAGCAGATGGTGGAATAAGATATAGTGGAGATATTGCTAAAGCTATAGCAGCTGGGGCAGATGCAGTTATGCTCGGTTCTTTGCTTGCTGGAACTGATGAAGCCCCTGGACAATTAATGGTTATCAATGGAAGGAAGTATAAGCAGTATAGAGGAATGGGTTCATTAGGAGCTATGACTGGAGGAGTAGGAGCTGGAGCTGACAGATACTTCCAATCATCAAAAAGCCACATGAAACATGTAAAATTAGTTCCAGAAGGAGTTGAAGGGGCTGTCCCATATAAAGGGCCTGTAAGTGAAGTAATATTCCAACTAATTGGTGGTTTGAGAGCTTCAATGGGATACTGTGGAGCTAAAAACATAAAAGAAATGCAAGAAAAGGCAAGATTTGTAATTATAACACCAAGTGGGCAAATAGAAAGCCATCCTCACAATATTATTATAACTAATGAAGCTCCAAACTATCCTTTAGGAAAATAATTAAAATTCTATAAATTATATTTTAAAAAAGGGATGATTATGAAGCCAACATTAATATTTTTAGGGATTATTTTAATGTTTATTGGATTTTTTATAATAACTTTAGGAATGATTTTGCCAAGCTCTCAGGAAGATTATAAAAAAGTAAAAACAGAAAAAACTGAAGAAAGTAATGTAGAATACTCTGGAATTATAATGATAGGTCCAATACCAATAGTATTTGGAAATTCTCCAGGTTTAATGATGCTTTCTATATTGATATTAATATTAATGATTATATGGATGTTTTTATTTGCTTTTGGAATAAGAATAAAATAAAAATTATCTTACGTGAATACAGATTCCAGAAGGTATTTTTTCAATGCCATTTTCAGTTCCTAAAATAATGCCATCAAAGTCAATATCATAAACTTTTCCTGTAATAACTTCATTATTTGATAGGAATATTTTTACAAGTTTTCCAATAGTTATTGAATATTTCTTATATTTTTTTAAGATTTCATAGTCATCTATCTCTTTATTTTTGAGTTTTTCTAAGTAATATTCAAATTTTTTCAGGAAATCATTAAATATTTTTACCTTATCAAGCTCTTTTCCAGTAATTTCTTTTAATGAAACTGCAATCTCTCTAATCTCATCCCTTATTTTGTTATTTATATTTATTCCTATTCCTATAATCATGTAATCATCAGTTAGCTCAGTCAATATTCCCCCAAGCTTTTTATAATTGTCATTTACTTTAATCATTATATCATTTGGAAACTTTATTCCAAGCTCTTTATCTACATAATTCTCTAAGCTCTCAATGATACAAATAGGTATAAGTAGATTCACGACTTTTGGATTGTATTCCTTAGAATCTAAAACTATTGAAAAATACAACCCCCCTTCATCAGAATACCAAACTCTTCCCCATCTTCCTTTCCCATTATTTTGTTTATCCGCCAAAACAATAAAGGTTCTCTTTCCTTTTTTTGCTAACTCTTTAGCATAGTCATTTGTAGAATCAATTTCACTTAGATGTATTATTTCCATAATACTTCACCTAACATTTACTCTACTTATTTAATTTTTGATTATAGTTGTGTGCAAAATAAAATAAACTTTTATAAGGACAATTTGAATGCCTTCTTTAAGGAAGGCATTCACTAATTCCTTATTTTAATTAAAAAACTTTTGCACACAACTATATTTTATTATTAAAGTTATGTGTGAGAAAATGAAAGCATTAATTATTGATTGCTTAGCATCTGGTGATGGGAAAAGAACTTTAGCAAGAGACGTTATTGGAGCTGGACCAAGAACAGTTAAAGGTATTTTGCAAAATGAAGGAATTGAAGCAAAAATATATCCAGTAGAGGATTTGGATATTAAAGATACTAAAAAATATGACCTAATTTTTGTTAGTGCAATGACTTCTGACTTTAAATGTGTTAAAAAGTTAGTTGAAAGAATTAGATTAAAAAGTAATAGTAAAATAATTGTTGGAGGTCCTATAGCTAATGATTTATATCTTTTACAAAAAATAGAGGCAGATATAAGCATAGTTGGAGAGGGAGAGTTAACAATAAGAGAATTAATAAAAAAGGATTTTGATGCTGAAGATGTTAAAGGAACAACATATTGGGATTACAACGAGGATAAATTAAAAATAAACCCTCTAAGAGAAATTTTAACTGATTTAAAATTAATAACTCCATCAACTGAAATTAAAGATTATAAAAATTACTTCTCTGCAAGAGTTTATGTTGAAGTTGTTAGAGGTTGTAGTAATTTTAAAAGACCTTTATTATTATGCACTAACAAAAAATGTAACTTATGTGAAAATGGAACATTAAAATGCCCTCTAAACATAAATCCTGGATGTGGTTTCTGCTCTGTTCCTTCAGTATTTGGATATGCAAGAAGTAGGGATGAAGAAGATATACTAAAAGAAGTTGAGGAATTATTGGAAGAAGGTGTTAGAAGAATAGTTCTTTCAGCTCCAGATTTTTTAGATTATAAAAGAGGAAATAGATTGATAAATCCTTACTTCCCAGAACCAAATTATGAAGCAATTGAATCTTTATTATCAAATTGCAAAGATTTAGCCGATAAATATAATGCAAATATATTAATCGAGAATATAAAGGCTAATTTATTTAATGAAAAAGTGGCAGAGATATTTAGTAAATATCTAAAAACCCCAATATACATTGGCTGTGAGAGTGGTGATAAAGAGCATTGCAGATTATTGGGAAGACCAACAACTCCAAATGACATTTTAAAAGCCGTTAAAATAGCAAAAAAATATAATTTAAAGGCTCAAGTTTATTTTATATATGGATTACCAGGAGAAAATGAAAAAACTGTAAAAAATACTGTTGCATTTATGCATAAAATTAAAAATTATATTGATAAAATAACTGTCTATAAATTTAGACCTCTACCCATGTCTGCATTTCAAAATTTTAAACCAAATATTACAAAATATTCTTTACTAATTAGAGAAACAGCCAATAAAATAAATTTAGAGATAAAGAAAAAATATATTGGAAAAACTTTAAAGGTTATAGTATCAGAGAAACACTTTAAAAATAAAAGAGATGCTATTGGCTATCTACTAAATAGTGGATTGATGGTTGTTGTTAAAGATGGAGCTAAATTTATTGGAAAAATAAAGAAAGTTAAAATAACTAAAGCTTATGAAAAGTATTTAGAAGGAAGATTATGGGGGGATTAATTTGCTTCCTGTTTTGTTATCTTTTGATGGAAAAAAAGTGGCAATATTTGGTTGTGGTAATGTAGGAAAGAGAAGGGCTAAGAAAATATTAAAAAATGGTGGAATTGTTGATATCTATTCTAAAGAATTTGATGATGAGATAAAAAAATTAAAAGAAAATAACAAAAACCTAAATCTAATTAAAACTGATATTAACCAATTGAGTGATGAAGAGCTAAAAAATATTATAATGAAGTATGATTTTATAGTAGCAGCTATCAATGAGGAAATTAATAAAAGAATCGTTAAATTATCAAGGGATTTAAATAAGTTTGTAAATTCTTCAACAAATGAAAAAGAGATTAATTTTATTATCCCTGCCTATACCGAGGTTGATGAAGTAATATTTAGCATATACACAAAAGGAAAAAGCCCTTTAATAGCTAAGCATATAAGAATTTTTGTAGAAAACTATCTAAAATCAACTGACATAAATATGATAGCATATATGAGAGAATTTTTAAAAGAAAATTATCCAAAACAGAAAGATAGAAAAAAAATATTAAAAAAGATTTTTGAAAATGAAAAATTTAGAGAAGAACTAAAAAGATTAATAGAGAAGTGGGAAAATGATAATAATATTAAAAGCTGATTATAAAAAATACAATGTCTCTGAATTAGAAAAGCTTAGAATGGATGAAGAAAAATTTTATGAGATGTTTGATAATGCAGTATTATTACAAACATGCAATAGGGTAGAGATTATATTTGATGCAAATAATTTAGAGGAGATTAAAAACATCAACTACATAGATTTAGATAAATTTGATATTCTATATGGAGATGAGGCTATTGAACATCTTTTTAGAGTAGCATGTGGTTTAGAGTCAATGATTGTTGGGGAAGACCAAATACTTGGGCAGTTGAAAAATGCCTATCTAAAAGCAAAAGAGAAAGGAAAAATTTCTAAGAAATTGGAAAAAATTATTTTAAAGGCAATACATACTGGACAGAGAGCGAGATTAGAGACAAAGATAAATGAAGGAGGAGTTTCAATAGGTAGTGCGGCAGTTGAATTAGCAGAGAAGATTTTTGGATTAGAAGGGAAAAATGTCTTATTAATTGGAGCTGGAGAGATGGCAAATTTAGTTATAAAAGCGTTGAAGGAAAAAAACATTAAAGCTATTATAGTAGCAAATAGAACTTATGAAAAAGCTGAAAAATTAGCTAAAGAACTTGGTGGAATTGCCATAAAGTTTGACAAATTAGAAGAAGCTTTGAGGTATGCAGATATAGTTATCTCAGCTACAGGTGCTCCACATCCGATTTTAAATAAGGAGAGATTAAAAGACGCTGGAAAGACAGTTATTATAGATATAGCAAATCCAAGAGATACAACCGACGATATTAGAGAACTGCCAGATGTTTTTTTATTCACTATCGATGATTTGAAGTTGGTTGCTGAAGAGAATTTAAAGAAAAGGAAAGAGGAGATTCCTAAGGTTGAGAGGATTATTTGTGAGGAATTGGAGCAATTAAAAGAGCTTCTTAATAAAATGAAATTTGAAACAGCAATAAAAGAACTTGGGCAGTATATTGAGAATGTTAGAAAGAAAGAATTAGAAAAAGCGAAAAAAATATTAAAGAATAAAAATAAGCCAATTGAGGAAGTTTTAGAAGATTTTTCAAAAGCTTTGTGTAAAAGGATAATTTACGATATAATAAAAATATTTGAGAATGTGGAAGATAAAGAGGTTTTTGAGTATTTAGCAGAAGAGTTTAAAAAACTTGGCAATAAAAACAAAAATTAACAAGACATTTTATTCCTAATTAAATATTATTCTTTATTTAACTCTTTTATCCACTCAACATTACCTTTCAAAACAGCTCTTGCAACAGACACAAAATCAGAGTATTTTAACATTTCTTTAGCTTTTTCTATGGAATCAATTGAGTTATTTCCAATTATTATTTTATCACTAAAAGCTTCTGCTAAGATTTTTAATGAATCTATATCTGCATAAGGTTTTCCTGGATAAAAACAATCAACATGCAATCCATCAAAATAATCCCTCACATAGTTTAAATTATTCATTAGCTCTTTTAGTGGGATGTAATTTAATCTTATCTTTAAAAAAATTGGTTTATTTAACTCTTTCATTCTATTTAAAAATTCTTCTAAGAGCTTTTTATTTCCCATTAACTCTTGTCCAATGCCCAATGAAGTTATTTCCTTCTGCCTACAATGGCAGTTAAGTTCTATAATATCGGCATATTTAGAAATAGTTAATAATTTATCATAAGCTTCATCTATATCAACAAATCTAACATTAACTGAAACTAAAGCATTGGTTTCTCTTGCTTTTTTTATTTGTTCAATTATATAATTATTAAATTCTCTCAAATTTATAGAAAATTCTTTTCTTCCTCTTTTCTCTATGTCTTTACTTGCTTTATATGTTGCAGTATCTAAGTTGTAGCCACCAATAGTAACAATGGCAAACAAATCAATAAATTTTTTACAGAAATCTCCATCAGTAATGCCTGCCATAGGAGCTAAGACAATTTTTTTATTCAACTCCTTTAATCTTTCTATTTTTTTGTTCATCTCTATAATCACCTTTGTAATCCACATAATCTTCCAGTTGTTATATTTTGCTCTAATACATTATCTTGCTTTAAAGTGCATACATTTTTATTAACTATCTTTTTTCTAATTTTCTCTAATCCCTCATCAGCCAAGTTTGAGGCATCTTCTGCAGTTCTCCCTATCCCAATTCCTGCTTTCAACTCTATATTATAATTTTTATTGATTCTGTTGAAAATATCTAAGAAATCTTCCTCACTCATTCCATTTGATGGAGCCATGAAGTTATCTCCTCCTATGAAAAACAACAAAGCGTTATGTTTTAAAAGCTCCTCCATCAATACTAATTTAACCTTATTTACATTTATATAGGTGTCATAGGCACTTACAATATCTGTAAACGTTCCCGTAATGTTGTTTATATCAATGTGGGCAATTTGGACATAACCATCAACAACCAACTCATTGGCTACATCTAAAACCTCTTTTCTATTTTCATCTTGAGCACTTCCATGCTCCTGTAGTGTTTTTGTAGCAAGTTTTTGAGCTTCATAAGGTGTTTCTGCTGAAGCAATAGCCATACTAACTGTAAATGGATATCTGTTTCTTATGCTCTCTTGAATTCTTTTGTGTGTAATTAAATCAATACCATTTGTTATAGCTATTAAATTATCAAATCTTGTATAGAACACTAATCCCTTATGAGCTCCAAACATGAGATTTAAATCAGCATATAATCTGCTCTGCAGAGCTTGTAAATCACTCTCTCTTCGTGGATTTGGAGTAACTGTCCAAGGTCCGTAATTATCTATCTGAATTACCGTTATTTGAATCATCCTCTCATCTCTTCAAATACTTTATAAATGTCTAACAAATGTAGTTTTTAGTTTAATAGGACTTTCGCAGCTTTATATTATTAATAAGGAGCTTTGACACCATTAGGTCTCTATATTTAATTAAAAAATTTATTCCTGCGTAAGTTCTATTGAGATTGCCTGGTCTGGACATTGTAATATACAGAGATTGCATTTTGTGCATTTTTCAGCATTTACTGGGATTGGAGGATATATACCTTTTTTATTCAACTTTTTTGATTTTTCAAATACCCCTCTTGGGCATACTACAATACATATATCACATCCTTTACAGAAATTTTCATTTATTTCTATCTTCATTATTATCCCTCTATGCTATTTTTGTTATTCATAACCAATGTCTTATAGCACTTTTTTATAGCATTCTAAATTAAAAATAATTGTGGCTTTAAAATTCCTTCAATTGGATTTAAGAATAGTATATTATTTTAATTTAGATATTCATTAATTACATAATCATCTTTAAATAATTTTAATGCTTCAATAATTTTTTCATAATTAATACTTTCAAATTTATAACTCTTTATTCTAACCAACAACTTTTTTAATTTAGAGGTTTCATCTTTAAGTATATATTCTAAAATATTCATTAAATTTTTAGTATCTAATTTGTTCATCACTTTACAATAAGTTTTGGTTTTCCTCCAATATAAGAATAAATTAACTTTTTTTCTTTATTAGAGAGTTTTATCTCATTATCCGTTGTGTGCAAAACTATCTTAAATAAAATAAGGAGTTAGTGTCCTTATAAAAGTTTATATTATTTTGCACAAAACTATAATCAGCTCTATCTTTTAACTCTCCAGAGTCTATAAAAATAAAAAGATTTTTATTAATCTTTCTTTTTGAAGATGTGCGAAAATGATAAACCTCCTTTTTTACAAGCACTTTTACATTCAAAACACCTCATACACTCCTTCTGGTCAAGATTTTCAGTTATTTTTATTTGCATAGGGCATTTGAACTCGCATAACTTACATTTAACACAGTTATTATTTGTTTTTAGTTGAAATATTGGCTTTATAGAAAATATTGATAAAAATGCACCTAATGGGCAAAAGTATCTACAAAATGCCATAGGAATAAAGAAAGAAATAATTAAGAAAATAATTAGTATTATAAAAGATATAACTGTTCCATAAAGATTTGTTAAGAATCCAATTGGACATACTTTACAAAATGCATAAGTTGAAAGATAATATGTTAAAATTAGAGAAACAATTAACACTACATATCTTAGATAAATTAATTTATTGTGGATGTTTTCATTAACTGTAGGTAGTTTTTTTGTTTTAAACAACTTTACTCTCAACTTGTAAGATAATTCAAATAAAAAACCCAATGGACACATCCAGCCACAAAATATTCTTCCAAATATTAAAGTTAAAGCAATAATAACAATTAACTTAACAATTAACTGCCCAACAGTTCCTTTTAAAATAAATTTCTCAATAATTCCAAAGAAGCATAAACAAAAACTAGTTAAGAAAACAAAATAAACAAAAAAGAATATTTGGGAAATTTTTCTTAATTTCTGTATTTTATCCATTTATATTCACCTAAATAATAGGTCTCTTAAATTTATTGTTGAGAATAGGAAGGATATTATTTTATCAATAATTGACTCATTCTTATATTCTTCATTTGTTTTTAAATTATTATTTGATATGTTTTGGGTAACATTTATTTTAATTTTCCCTTCTTCAATCATACACTCAACAATTGCTTTTTTAACAACACTTGGTGAAATTCCATAGATCTTTTTTATCTCATCAAATGTTGTATCGTCAGAGACATTAATTTTTAATTTTTCTTTTAAACAATTTGGATTTATCCCATATTTATCGCAAATTTCTTTTATGGTGTATAATTTTAATTCTTTCCCAGATATATTGACATATTCATCAATTAACTTCTCAGTTAATTCTATATTTGTGTTATTTATGTTGCTATTAATATTATTTGAGTTATCTAAAGATGTTGGTGCAGGCTCACTATGGTCGCAAATACCATCATGATTTGTATCAATATACCTTCCACATTTTCCAGGATAGGGGTCATTTACTATTCCAAAAGGACAATCATCCCATGCAAAAGATAAAGTTAAAAAAGATAAAAGTAAAAAAATAGTAAATAATTTTCTCATACTCTTCACCTATTTCCTCTCTCTATTGAACTGCTTATTATTTGCTCATATTCTTCCTTACTTATATATTGAGGAGTGTAATTTGCCCCATATCTTTCTAACATACTAACAAAAGCCCTCATATGGTTTCTTGAACCTTTCATTAAGTTTTCATAAACAAATTTTATATCTTCATTATCTGTTTTGTTTATCCAATATTCTAAATCAGCAATATCCATATCCTCAATAGTAGCTCCAACTTTTAACGCATCAACAACAGATTTGCTACCCTGCTCAACTAACTTATTATAAAGCTCCTCAAATTTTGGATTTGAGAATTTACCAACTTCTTCACTTTTAACAGGGTCTGTAATATTGTATCTATCTAAGAGATATTTAATTGAATCCATATGAGTTTGCTCACTTTCAGCAATATTTTTGAATATTTGTAGTCCCCACTTGTGATATAAGGTTAAGTAAACATCCCTTGCTAATTTTTCTTCTTCTCTCATCTCAATTAATCCTTCTTTTTCTTCTTCACTTATTGGCTGTTTTGGTAAAGCATTAATATCTTTATACATTAGACTAACATTTATATTACCATTATCTCCTACTATCCTTCCTTTTCTCATCCCCATTTGTGAGGTATTGACATTTTGATTATAGACATGAGGTGCATTTCTCCCCATTGCATTTTCTTTTCCATGTCCCATTGGATGTAAGTGCAATTTAACCATAGCCATCTGTTCTCCATTCAATTGAATCATTATTCTATATGCATCTTGGTATCTATTTTGGTTCATTAATTCTTCAACTTCTTTCAATTTTTCTTCTAAGTCGCTAACATTGATTCCCATTCTTTTTAACATATAGATTCTTTTTTCCATTATTTTTATTCTATTTTGCAACATTAATTTAACTCTGTCTTCTGGAATTTTCTGAATTTCAACATTTAAACCTTTTCTTTGTAATTTCATAACTAACGCTGAGTAGTTACAGAATGGACAAATTGGGTTTTCAATAACTTCTATTTTGTTTATTCTTAATTGTAACCTTTCGGGTTCAACAGTTAAATTTACGCCATTAGTTAATAAAACTAAACCTGTTCCATTTCTTATTCTTTCCATTGTTTCATTTAATGCTATATCATCAAATCCGTGACATACATATGCGGTTATGTTAGATCCATAAGCATATCTGAATTGATTTTGGAATCTTAATGTAACGTTTGCATTAGTTTCATACCTTGTTTGTCCACCAATTCTCTCAACAGTTAATCCTGCATTTTCTAATGCAGTTGTATAATTTTCAGCTACTGCTAAAGGACCTCCAATAATTATTACTTTATCAGGTTTTAAAGCTAATATTTCATTAACTAAGCTTTCGTTGTAAATCCCCCACTCGGTTGTTATTACTGTTGCATTTAACGCCTTTGCTACCTCTAAAGCTGTACATTGGTCTGCACAATTGTCACTTACTAAAATCACATCTGTTGCAGAAACCATTGGAATTGCAATTAGCAATAGTAATATTAATTTTTTCCACATGTTATCACCTCTAAAGTAATATATTATATTACAATTATTTAAATTTAACGTTTGATTTTTGCTAATATTCATTTAACTCCAAAAGGAATAGATAACTGTTTTTCATAGAGTTTCAATAATAAAAAGAAATGAAAGATATTTGATTTACCATTATTATTTATATTTTCATATCACTTTTATTATTGTCCACAACATCCACAATAACATCCACAAGGACAGTTATGGTATCCGTATCTTCTCATCATTCCATGCCCATAATAGTAACTTGGATAGTTGGTAAATACAAATCCAACTAACTCTCCATCATAGTATAAAGGATACTTCTCACCAAATGGTGTATTAAATGGTTCTCCAATCTCTAATTTGCTCAAATCAACATCTTTCCATAAAACTCCAACTATCTGTCCATCTATTTCTAAGTGGGAAATGTTGTAGCCAAATGGTGTTGTATAATTAACTATATTTGCAGTTTTTAAAATGTCTTCTGGATTTATATCTATATTTTCAGTAGTTTGCATGTTCATCCATGGTGGAAAGGCAAAAACTACTCCCATTAATGTAATTCCCAATATTGCTAATAATAGTTTCTTCATTCTTTCACCTGTAGTATTGTTGTAGTATATATATCTTTTTTACTACATATATAATAATAAAACAAAGTATATAAAATTTACTAAGTTGTGGAAAACTTATACACAATTATAAAAATAAATATAAAAATAAAAATTTATTTATTTTTTATAGCTTTTTCAACGCTTTCAATTGCAATATATCCAGCTTTATGCAAAATAGTGTCTCTTAACTCTTTATCCATCTCCATACTTGCTAAACATGGATAATTATGATGGGCATTTGCAATCTCTTCTCTCAAATCGTTTATAGATTTTCCTTTCAATCTTTTAGCTATGTAGTATGTCTCTCCACATGGGGCAGAGATTTTAACTTTAACATCTTTAATAACATTATTTTCAACTTCTATCTCCAATTTTGGTTTTCCTATTTTGAAATAGTCAATAAATTTGTTTATGAACTCAGTATCTTCTTTTTTCTCTAATGAACAGAATGGTTTCGGGTTTTCGAATTCTATATTATACTCTTTACAGACTCTACTTAAATCTCTTCTTAATGCTGGAGACAAATCTTGTGGAGTTTCAGAAGGAACAATTAAAGCTTTGTAATTTTTCTCTTTTAATAATAAAGGAAGCTCATACAACAAATCTTCATGCAATTGAGCTATACAAACATCTCCTTCTGGGAGCTCTGGAAGATAATCGTAAGGGTTGTCTATAAATTCTTCATAAACTTCATCAATGATAATATTTTTTACATTATTTTTGAAGCTCCAAGTCCCTCTACAGTTATAGCAGTCATCACAAATTCTACAAAAATTTGGCTCATTTAATAGATTTTTATAGAATTTTTCCATTCTTTTGTTTCCTTTGTGGTAAATAAATATAGCTTTCATATCAATTCACCTAAATATTTAAAATATTATGAATTAATAGTATTTACAATCTATAAAATTTCTTTGCGTTCTTGTAAGTTGAATCAATTATCTTCTCTTCTTTAACACCAATTTTTTTCATATATAGCTTAGTTCTTGGTAAAGCGTAGATATCGGCTTTTAAACTTCCCAAATCACTGCTTAAAATAAATTTTTTATCATAATTCTTTATTATCTCTGCCGCTTCTTCATGGCTTATTTTCATTGATGGTTGGACGGTTAAACCAACATAAACATCCTTATCTATAAAATCTACAGTTTCTTTGTTTATGTGGTCAATCATAACCAAATCATCCTTTATTTTAACTTCATCTAAAATCTTTAAAATTTCAATTAACGCCTCTTTTTTATTTTTCTCTGGTGTGTGAATAATTATAGGCATGTTGTAATCTTTTGCCAAAATCAACTGCTCTCTTAAAAGGTTTTTCTCATCCTCTGTTAAATAATGTAATCCGGTCTCTCCAATAGCAACGACATTCTCATTCTCTAAAAATTCAGGAAGTTTTTTTATTAAAGGCATCCAATTCTTTGGATATCCCATAGGATGAACTCCTACAGCTACTTTAACATTAACACCAGCCATTTTTCCTCTTTTTACTTCTAAATTAATCAATCTATCCCAATGGTCTAAATAGACTTCAGGAGAGCTCATTTTATATGGGTCATGAGCACAGGTTATAATTGTTTCAATTCCACATAATGCCATTTTCTCTAAATCCTCAAAACTCCTAACATCTAAATGTGTATGGGCATCAATCATCATTATCTCACCTTAAAGTAATCAATAAATTTTGGTTTTATTTTACTGATGGTGAATTATGATAGTCCTTTTTTTATTTAGTTCTTTACAACACTACTACACTTTTTAATTATTTAATTACTTTATAGAATTTTATAGAATATTGCTTAAATATTTTATACAATTGTGAATAATCGCTACAAATTTAACAAAACCGATATTACTTTTTGAAGTTAGATAATTACTCACATTGAATCAACTATTGCCATAAATTTGTATCTATCGTCATATAAAATATTGGAAAGGTTAGATAAGTGATTATACAAGCAATAGATATCCCTTTAATCGTCTTTATCGGCGTTAATGTCCTCACTACCCCATACTAAGAACATATCCTCAAACTATTTATAGAATCAACCAGTATATCATTAAATGCTGCTAACATACAGGTATCACCTTTTTTTAAAAACTATTTAACCTCATCCTATTTCTGTTTTTTGCTTTTAAGATTCTTTTCGTTAATTCACACTGTCAGTAATTATTAAAGCTAATGTAATACTAACAAAAGCATATTTTATAGATTTTTGAATATATGGGTTCCCTGTCTTTGAATTAATTAAAAGCCAAGTTTCTGGGTCAGATAAGATATTACTATTATTATCTACATATCCACCATCATCTTTTGGTGTGAGTGTTTCATCTTTTATATCAGAACTTGAATCTAACATACTGCTTAGAAGATTGTCAGATGCCCCAAAATTAACATTCACTTAAAACTTAAAATCTTGAAATTTTTTGAAGTAACATACCTTCAACTTTTACAGGATATAATATTCTTGCCAATTTTACAGCAGATTTTAATCTCTCCTCTGAACTTGAATATATTGTATATAAAACATCACCTCTTTCAACTTTATTTCCGACTTTTACATTCAAATAAATTCCAGCTTTTTTATCATTTGGAGCTCCTGCTTCTTTAGCAATTTTTGTAATTCCAGCATTTGATATTCTTGTAACATACCCATCTATTGGAGAATGTATATCAGCAAAATATTTTCCAACATCTACTTCATCAGAGCTTATCTCTTTCCCTCCTTGAGCTACAATAATCTCCATAAATTTGTCATGTGCCTTTCCTTTTGCTAATAAATCTTCAGCTAAATACTTCCCTTCTCCAGAAGGAGCTACTCCTCCCATCTCTAATAAGATTCCTGCAAGTGATATAGATTTTTCTACTAAACTTGTTGGAGCTTGATTGTAATCTTCTAAAGCTAATAATGCCTCTTTTGCTTCCAAAGCAGGACCAATAGCTCTACCAATTGGCTGTCCTCCATAGGTGATAGCACACTCAGTAGCTATTCTTAATCTATCACTCAGTTCAATAAAATTCCTTGCTAATCTTGAAGCTTCTTTTATAGATTTAACCTTTGCTCCATAACCTGTTGGAATGTCAATCAATAGTTTATTAACACCCATAGCTAATTTTTTTGCCATGACACTTGATAATAATAGAGGTTCAGGGTCTATACCAAGAGGTCTTTCAACGTTTATTGTTATATCATCTGCAGGAGCTAAATCTAAAGCCCCTCCCCATACCATACAGCCATTAGTTTCTTTAACAACTCTTTTTATTTCTTCAACTGTTAAATCTACTCTCGTTAAAACCTCAACAACATCTGCTGTTCCTGCTGCTGAAGTTATTGCCCTTGATGAAGTTTTTGGAATTTTTAATCCAGCAGAAGCAACAATTGGCACAACTAATAAAGCATATTTGTTTCCAGGAACTCCTCCAATTGAATGCACATCAAATATCTGCCCTTCCCAATTAACCATATCTCCAGTTTCAGCCATTCTAATGGTCATTGCTTCAATTTCATCCATGTCCATTCCATTTATGTATAAGGAGGTAACAAAGGCAGAGATTTCAATGTTTGTTAATTTTCCTTCAACCATCTCATCAATTATTGCAAAAATTTCTTCTTTTTTTAATTTATTTCCCTCCATCTTTTTTCTTATATATGGGAGAGATTTTGGCTTTTCAGCATGTTTTATTGTAACTGTATCTCCTTCTTTAACACCTAAATCTTTAACCAACTTTTGAGGTAGTCCAATTTCCCCCCTATTTATTAATGTGATTGATGAATACAAAACTCCAATAACCTCTTTTCCTTTAAATTCAACAACTACTCTATCTTGAGGGAAATATTGGGAATTTTTTAAATCTTCAGAGTTAATTAAAACTAAGTTTTCCAAATCTATATCTAAAATTCTTACCTTTAAGAATAACATTTAAATCACCATCTACTAACTTATTTTCCTATAATTTAATTTTTTATATTTCAAACTTTATATAATTTCTTTAAAAATACCATCTATTGGTGAAAATATGAAACTAATAAGAAAATTAATGCCATTAAAAAATGCTGAAAAAACTGTTTTTGGGCAATTATTAAATTATTTAAACAAAAATAAAAAAATTAAAGAAATTGACATTATTGAAGCGTTAAACAAAATATCTGCTGAAAATATAACAGCTCCAATAGATTTGCCATATTTTAATAAAGCTGCGATGGATGGATATGCTGTTATAGCTGAAGACACCTTTGGAGCATCTGAAACAAACCCAATAATATTAAATCTCGTTGATGGGGATGAGATATTTTCAGGAGAGGCTAAGAAAATATTTACTGGAGATGAATTGCCAAAAAATGCAGATGCTGTCGTTATGAAAGAATTTTGCAATGAAGTTGATGACTTTGTTGAGGTTTATAAAGGTGTTCATCCAAATGAAAATGTTTCAAGAATTGGAGAAGATGTTAAAAAAGGAGATGTTGTTTTAAAAAAAGGAGATGTAATTAATCCTTATCATTTAAATATGCTTGCATCTTTAGGAATTAAAAAAATTAAGGTTTATGATTTAAGTTTTGGAATAATTGCAACAGGAGATGAGCTCGTTAGTTTAGATGAAATTAGAGATATTAAAAAAGATATTAACAAACTAAAAGGGAAAATTATAAATTCTAATTCATATATGCTATATGGTTTAGTAAAAAATCTTGGGTTTGAAGCAAAAATTTATGATGCTGTTGAAGATAATAAAGAAAAGGTAAAAAAAGCCATTAAAAAAGCTCTAAATGAAAATGATATCTTGTTAATCACTGGAGGTACTTCTGTAAGTGAAAGAGATATTACAATTGAAACAGTTAAAGAAATGGGAGATGTTATATTACATGGAGTAAATATAAGGCCAGGAAAACCTTTTGGATTAGGAAAAGTTAATGATAAACTTATCTTTATGCTGTCTGGTTATCCAGTAGCATCAGCGGTTCAATTTGAGTTATTTGTTCAAAGATTTTTTGTAAATAGAAAGAAAATAACCATGCCCTTAAAGAGAAATATAGCTTCTGAACTTGGCAGAGTAGATTTTGTTAGAGTTAAGGTAGATAAAGAAGTAGAGCCAATAAGAATAACAGGCAGCGGTGTTATTTCCTCATTAACAAAGAGTGACGGTTATATCTTAATTCCAGAGAATGTTGAAGGTTATGAAAAAGGAGAGCTTGTAGATGTGTATTTATTTTAAAAGAGGTGATTGTTTTGGATGTATGGATTGATTTAACAAACGCCCCCCATGTGCATTATTTTTGCCAACTAATAAAAAAATTTGAAAAGGAAGGGATTGAGTATTTATTAACTTTTAGAGATTCAAAAAATTTGGCTAAATTAATAGAAATTTACAATTTTGTTGGAAAATGCATTGGAAAGCATGGAAAAACACTAAAAGATAAATTAATTTTTTATGCTGAGAGAGTTATTGGCTTAGCTGAGTTAATATCAAATGCAAAACCAAAGGTGGCTATAGCTAAACACTCTGTTGAATTACCAAGAGTTGCTTTTGGTCTAAACATTCCAATAATTTTTGTTGTAGATAATGAACACGCTGAAGCTCAAAATAAAT